>JAFIFT010000022.1 GCA_020831865.1 Legionellaceae bacterium
TAAAAGGCAAGCTGTTGCTTGATAGAGGTGCCTGGCTTATCCCGTGGGTGAGTGCAAGCGCGGGTGTTGGTTTTAACCGCGCCCATGATTTTACGAATACGCCCTTAATTTTTGAAGCACTGCCCAATAGCAACTTTACAAACCACACGAAAACCGCTTTTAGCTACACGCTGGGTGCCGGAGTGCAAAAAGCACTCAATGAACACTGGCAGGTAGGGGTGGGTTATGAGTTTGCCGATTGGGGTAAAAGCGAACTGGGTCGCGCTTTAGGACAGACCATGAATTCGGGGCTAGCGCTTAATCACCTCCGCACCAATGGCGTTTTATTGAATTTCACTTACATCGCATAAGGACAAAGGCCATGCTACGATACAGCAACAACATTTTTTTGAAGAGGATACTGGCTTGCTTGTGCTCAGTGTTCATGATGACAAGCATTTTTGCAGGAACCCCATTGTGGACCTTTGAACCGCTGACGGCCACCACGATTGCAGTGCCTGCCAATGTCAGCGCTACAGTACAATACCGGGTCACCAACCAATCCAGCAAGCCGCACACCTTAACTATGCAGCCCGTTCGGGGCATTACGCAAATCACCACGGGTCTGGGTATTTGCGGCAATCCTTTTGTACTCAGGGGCAAGAATTCCTGCATCCTGTCTTTACAGATAAATGGTAGTCAGTTAAACGGCCCGGTTACGGATGGCCCCGTGGTTTGCCAACAGGGGAGCCTGAATCAGTGTTATCGGCCAGGTAGCGCCAATATTTTGCGTATCACCCAGGCGCCACCGATAACGGATGCGGTGATTACCGTCACCGGGTCTCCGTTAACACTCACGGTTAATGGCCAAACGGGGCAGCTCACGATTAACAACACGTCAACGCAATTGGCGGCTACCAACATCATCTCGAATTTCACAGGCACGGCGTTGGATGGCAATGTCACTGAGACAGGGAATACCTGTGCGAATGTGCCGCCAGGAGGCAGTTGCACACTGACGTACACGCCAGGCGACACGGTGGTGCCACAAACCAATTTCACCATCCAGGGCACCAATACCAATGAGCTGACGGCAGCCATTGCCATTCAATCAGGTATTACGTTAACCGGGATCGTTCCAGCTTCAGGGCCGAGCTCGGGAGGAACAGGTTTTACCTTAACTGGAACCGGGTTAACGGGTGCGACAAGCGTCACCTTTGGCGGGATAGCGGCGACGAGTGTTCATGTGGTCGATTCTACGACGGTGACTGGCGTCACTCCCGCCCATGAGGTCGGGGCTGTGGATGTGGTCATTGACACACCGGCAGGTGGGGCAACACTGGTTAATGGCTATACTTACGTGGCCACCGCAGTCGGGCAACCGGCTTTTGGTGGGACGATTGCTTGTCTGAACGAAGGTATCAATAATCTGATTGCCGCCACGGCCGATAACGGTACACTCATTCAATGGGGAGGATTGGGGACAGTGGTTGATGCTTCAAGTACTACCGATGGCGCCAGCAATACCGCGGCCATTGTTACTGCGCTTGGGGATAATGGCGACACACCTTATGCGGCACAACTGTGTAATGACTTTGCGGTGGATTCGCAGGGTAATACTCCTTGCGAGGGAGGAAATACCTGCTATGATGGTTGGTTCCTGCCGGCTGTAAATAACGAAGGCTCGGGTCAACTTAACTGCCTATATACAAATCGTGGCACTATAGGCGGTTTCGCCACCACGTTTTACTGGAGTTCTTCGGAGAGCAATGCGAACGGCGCCTGGTTCCATGGCTTCAGCCTTGCCGGCCAGATCAGCGTCCTCCAGAAGGACAGCCTTACTCGGGTTAGGTGTGTCCGGGTTTTTACCCCTTAACCCCTTTATCCCTTTTCTTTTGAGGCAGCGCAGCTGCCTAATGATTTATTTAAAGACGAATGATTTGGATTTTGGCGAATGGCTTTCTATACGGAGTTACCGGTTTATAAGGACAGTTACCAGTTAGTGTTAAAGGTGTTTGAGATAACCCGTGATTTTCCAAGAGAATATCGATATACACTGGGTCAGGATATGAAGCGCGATGCCCTTCATTTGCTTCGTTGTATTTACCGGGCCAACAAACATCAAAACAGAGTGGAGCATTTGCAGGTGTTTTTAGATGAGATGGAGTTATTGAAACTGGAAATTCGCCTGTGTGTCGAGATGAAGCTGATATCACTTAAGAGGCAAGCCCTGTTAAGTGAACTCTTGGTACGTATAGGCAAACAGATGGCCGGCTGGCATAATGCCAGTCGATAAGCCAGAATCATGAATGTTATGGTATTCATGAGCGAGCATGCTTTTGTTTAAAAGCGATAAAGGGACTGCTGTTTTGGCAGTTGATTTGTGTCAGCACAAGGAGCCTTGTGCTGACACAAACGCCTTTATTCATTGTTTAGGACAGTGACGTGGTCAATGGGCGCGTCAGGTGCGCGATCATGCCATAGTAGCGCGCTTGTCCTGGAATTGGTCTTGAGCGTCAGGAGGGGACGGGCTTTCACTTGCTGTGATCCAGTGGCTATCATGCCGGATTGTGGCAGAAAGTGATTGACAATTTTGTGGCTAAGCGTACAAAATTAGCGTTTTTGATTTTTGGATGTTCCCCATGAAGAAGCCTTTGCTGTCGGACTGCCTGATTTCCTGCGTGGTGCCGGTGTACAATGAAGAAGCGGTCATCGATCGATTTGTACCGGCATTGGCACAGACTCTGCAGGCAACGGGATATCGTTTTGAAATGCTGTTCATTGATGATGGTAGCAGCGACAGGACAGCGCTCATTCTGCGGTCATACAAGGAGCAATTTCCCATACGCTATTTGCGCTTTAGTCGCAATTTTGGCAAGGAGAAGGCCTTAAGTGCCGGTCTGGATTATGCCAATGGTGATGCTGTTATCCTTCTGGATGGGGATTTTCAACATCCATTGGACTTGATTCCTGCGTTTCTCGATAAGTGGCAGGAAGGCTATGATATGGTGTATGGGGTGCGTCAGAACCGACAGGATGAGTCGCGTTTCAAAAGATGGTGTACCGCTGTTTTTTACCGTTTGACGTCTAAAATTATTCGTATCAATATTCCGCCTAATGCCGGCGATTTTCGTTTGCTGGATAAAAAAACCGTCCATGCCCTGCGCCAGCTGCCGGAACGAAACCGTTTCATGAAAGGTTTGTACAGTTGGGTGGGTTTTAAGCAATACGCCATCCCTTTTAGCGTGCAACCACGAGCGGGTGGCTATTCGCAGTGGAATTTTTATTCCCTGCTGGACTTGGCTATTACCGGTATTACCTCCTTTACTGCCTTTCCGCTCCGTGTCATGGCTTTGGGGGGAATTGCCACTGCCAGTATCGCTTTTCTTTATGCGCTATGGATCATCCTGAGCACCTTGTTGTTTGGTATTTCAACGCCTGGTTGGGCAACCATTGTGACTATTATTACCTTTTTTGGTGGATTACAGTTATTTGCCATGGGGATTGTGGGGGAGTATATTGCCCGGATTTTTGATGAGGTGAAGTTACGCCCACACTACCTTATTGATGAGGAAGCCAGTTTTGACAGCCTTGCTTCCTAGATTGTTTTATTTTGCGCTGACGGGGGGGCTGGCGGCGCTGGTGCATATCAGTGTCGTATATTGGCTGGTCAGTCGACAGGGATGGCTGCCGTTATCGGCTAATCTGTGCGCCTTCCTGTTCGCTTTTCAGCTGAGTTTTTTGGGCCATCGCTATTTTACTTTTCACAATCTGCCGGAGCAAAAGCGTTTGCGTTTCCCCCATTATTTTCTGATTGCCGTCTCGGCCTGTCTGTTGAATGAGTTAGCGTATTATCTGTTGTTGCACTTTACCTCCTTGTCTTATCTGACCGCCTTGATCATGGTATTGCTGGGGGTGGCCGTATATACTTTTAGCGCGTCCCGTTATTGGGCCTGTCGATGACGGATGCTTCTGCCGCTTTGTTTGCGAGGTAGTGGTATTCCCGTTGTCGGCTGGCACTGATGGCATCGACCGCGGTATCAGGCAACCCGGGGTGACACATGATGAGCGCACCATCTACAGCTGTTTCCAGCCAGCGGCTGAACAAGTGAGAGAAATCCCGTTGCAAACTAAAGTCATAAATACCGGCAAATTGCGGATTATGCGGAATGTGTAGCTTCTGTAATTGTTGCTGGAAGCTATTGCCGCCCAGATATTGCAAGGCCAGGGTTTTCCAGCGAAACTCCGGTAAAATGACGGTGGGTGCGGTTGCGCGCAGCCACAGGCCGGAATCACGAAAACGTTCCTGATAGCATTCCAGTAATAGTTCACGAATGCCGGCCAACTGATGGACGTGCTGATGCCCATCGATGAAGTCTGGTAAACGGCCCATCTGCTGGCTGAAGTGCTCTAACTGCGCGCTGAGCTCGGCTTTAATCCAGGCGCTGTCGAGACGGCGCAGGCAGGATGCGGCTATCAGTCGGTGCAGAGAGGGAAACACGCGTTTGGGACGACTTAAGGAAAACCCCTCGGTCAGATTGAAGTGCAAGCCTGTTTGCACAGGCAGGGTTAAGGCCCGTAGCGCACGCGCCGACTCTGGCCAGTCGGGGAAATTGACCATACAACTGGTTGCCTGTAGTGCTCCTTTTTGAATCAGTTGTCGAATGCCTTGAGAAATGCCGGCATTTAGCCCATAATCATCAGCGCAAATTATAACCGACATCGAATTGCCTGCCATGCCCAACATTGCCCTATCATATCCTGAGCAGCAAAAAAATGTAACTGCTGCTATCAATCGTCAGACGCATGATTATTTCTGGCTGTTTATTATCCTGCACACGCTGTTCTGGACGATAGGACCGGCGCTACTGCGGCCCAGCTTGCCACACGACACGCTGGAAGGCATTAGCTGGGGGTTGCAGTGGCAGTGGGGCTACAGTAAGCATCCTTTTCTCACAGCCTGGCTGTGCGCTCTTGCTTCTCAACTGGGTGGGGGGCCTGGCTGGCCGGTATACCTGCTGGCTCAGTTAGCAATTTCTCTGACGTTTTGGGCGGTGTGGCAGTTGGCTCGCCAGATGCTGGCTGCTGTTCCAGCCCTGGTGGCAGCTTTATTGCTGGAAGGTATCCTTTTTTATAATATTAACAGTTTCAACCTGACACCCGACAGCTTACAATCGCCTGTCTGGGCTTTGTTAAGTCTGTTTTTTTACAAGGCGCTGCGTTGGCAAAAAAAAAGCGATTGGTTGTTGAGTGGTGCTCTGGCTGCGTTGGCGGTTTGTACCAAATATCAGGCCGTCCTGATGCTGTTGCCGCTGTTTGCGTTCAGTCTGGTGAATCCGTTGGCGCGCAGCCGCTACCGACAGCCTGGTATCTGGCTTGCCTTGAGTCTGTTTGCTGTGTTGCTCATTCCGCATGGGTACTGGTTATATCACCACGATCTGATCACAGTTCGTTACGCCAGCTCCACGCCAGCTGAATATACCCCTCATCCGGGTATTTGGGCGCATTTGCGCTATCCCCTCGATTTAATCGCTAAGAGCCTGGGGTATACTGCGCCGCTTCTGTTGTTAATCTGGCCATTTTACCGCTCATGCTCTGGCAAAAGTCCCTTTAACGAGTTTGACCGTCAGTTTTTAGGCTTTGTGGGGCTCGGGCCCTGGATACTGACACTGGGGTTGTGCCTGCTGAGCGGAGGCCATTTTCCGGCGCGATGGCTGACCCCCTATTTTTTCCTCAGTGGTCTCTTGCTCTTTCATTTTATATCTGTTCCTCTGACCCGTCGGCAATTGATGCAGTTTGCGCTCAGTTTGCTGTTGCTTTCTACGGTGCTCTTTAGTGCACGGATGCTCAGTTTTAGCGTGTACGGCCGGCCGGAAAGTGATGCTTTTCTGCCCAATCAGGCAATCGCTGCCCGCCTGCAACAACTCTGGGAGGAAAAATATCATAGCCCTTTGCCATATCTGGCAGGTTCTCATTATTTGGTCGCTCTGGTTACCCCTTATTTTCAGCAGCCCGTACAACCCTTTTTTAGCTGGAATAAGCAAGACAGCCCCTGGATTGATGAACGGGAGCTACGTCGCCAGGGTGCCATTTTTATATGGGATAGGAAGCAACAATATGTCTGGGATGCCAGCAGTCGTCAATATAGTCAGTTACCGGCAGCGGTACTGGCTGATTATCCTGCTCTGCAACGCCTACCTGATTTACATGTCCCCCGTGCCCGCGGTGTTGGCCAGGCGGTCACCATAGGTGTGGCTATTCTGCCGCCACAACAACCCTGAACCGATATCTGTCTTCAGGGTAAACGCATCTAAACGTGCATTGTAAAGTCAAAATGTCTACGTACTGCGCTTTATGCGCGGAATCCAGCTCCGCTCGCCATCCTCGTTTGGATGCTGTGCATAAAGCGCGGTACGTAGGTAAAAATAAGACTTTTAGTGTTCAAAATTTAAATGCATCTACTCTGGATCTGTCCCTTGCGCATCGCTACCGTGTTGTGCATTATTGTGATACAATCGCGCCCATTCGTGAGATGATGGGTTCCTGGTGTCGCTTTGTTGGTACGCATAGTTCAGAATAAATGGTTTTTACTGTTGCTGACCGTAGTCTTTGTCGCTTTATTTGTTCGTCTGGGCATCTGGCAGATTCAACGTGGCCAGGTGAAGGAGCAAATGCAGCGGGCGCAACAGGAAGCCCAAAGGCAAGCGCTGGTGCCCTTGGCGTCTCTGGGCTCGCCTCAGGCCTACCAGGCGGTCAGTATGCAAGGGTATTTTGGTTCGCAAGTGATTTTGCTCGATAATCAGCATTGGCAGCACCGTTTTGGTTACCGCGTGTTCTCCCCCTTTTATAGTGACGATGGGCAAGTGATACTGGTTGATCGGGGTTGGGTTGCCGGTGATCCGTCTCGTCGGACTTTTCCCGAAATCCTGGTGCCGCCAGGACATCAGACGGTGTTAGGGCAGGTGTGGTATCCGGCACTGCGCAGTTGGAATATCGGGCCGCAGCTTGAGAAAAAAAATGCGCACTTGCTGATTATAGAACAAGCAGACCCAGCCCTAACCCGCGATTTTTTGCAACAAACACCGACCGCTTTTTTGTTGCGCCTGGCTGAGGAGAACCCCTACGGTTTTGTCCGTGAATGGCCAGAGCAACGTTTTAGCCCCCAGCGTCACTATGGCTATGCCGTGCAATGGTTTGCCATGGCCTTGACGTTGATCATCCTTTATATTGTGTTAAACAGGCGTAAGAACAATGCAATCAAATAAACGCAAAATGCTCATCATGCTGACTCTGGCGGTTTTATTTTTACTGCCGGGGATGTTAGCGGGCTGGCTTTTTTACCATCCGGAGTGGCTCAATGTCATGAGAACCAATAAAGGGCAGTTGCTCAGCCCTCCCTATCGCTTAAGCACGGCAGTGGGGAATGGTAAATGGCAGCTGTATTACTGGCATCCTGCCCCCTGCGAATCGCTGTGCCAGCAGGAGCTGGATCAATTGGCGCGAGTCCGCCTGGCCTTGGGTCGTCGTCTTTATCAGGTTGATTTGCAATGGCTACTTTCCGAGCATACTCCGGCACCCGCAGCGGAACTGGTGGCAAAACTGGCCGAAACGGATATTCATTTCCTCCGCTTGAATCAAGCCGATAGCAAAGCGGTTTTTCAAGCACAGCAAGAAAATGCGGTTTTTATTGCCAATCCTCAAAACTATCTGGTGCTGTCCTATGGTGAGCAGCAAAAACCGGGCGATATTTATCGTGACTTGCAGCAGCTTTTGAGTGTATCCAAAGAAAAAGGGGGCGATCATGCGGAAAGACAATAGGTTTCGCCAGGTGGTTTCCGCGACACTGGTATTGGCACTTTCGGTGGTGGCACTTGGGGCTTATACCCGGCTGACTGATGCGGGACTGGGCTGTCCAGATTGGCCTGGATGCTATGGGCATCTGGTATTGCCATCTGCCCAGGCCTCACTGCATTTGGCACAACAATCCTACCCGGATATTCCTATTGAATCTGGTAAAGCCTGGACGGAGATGGCGCATCGCTATCTGGCCGGTTCTTTGGCGATCGCCATCTTTTTTCTGGGGTGGCAGGTCTTGCGGCAGAACAGGCGTGGCCTGCATCACCTGCCCTGGCGCATTCCGGTTTTGCTGATGGGGTTGGTACTCTTGCAGGCAGCGCTGGGTATGTGGACGGTTACTTTAAAACTGTTACCGGTTGTGGTGATGGCCCATCTTTTGGGGGGAATTTTAATTTTTTCTCTGCTGAGCCGCTACCGCATGCAGTTGGCTTCTGTCCCCCCACTGCACCATCCTGTTCTTAGGCAGATGCTGCGTATAGCCGCGGTGATTGTATTCGTACAAATTGCTCTTGGAGGCTGGGTGAGCGCCAATTATGCCGGAATTTCCTGCGTTGGTTTTCCCCAATGCAATGGCAGTTGGTGGCCGAGCCTGCATCTGGGCAAAGGCTTTCATTTGTTTTCTCCGGTCGGGGCGAACTATCAGGGTGGTTTGATGGAACATGAGTTACGTGCCAGCATCCAGTTTATCCACCGTCTGGGCGCTTTGGTTACCAGTGCCTGGCTATTGTGTACGGCTTTGTTTTTGCTGTATCAAAAGCAGTCGTTTTGGTATCGCTATGCTGGTGCGCTTGTGTTGATTTTATTAAGTACACAGGTCGGTTTGGGCATTATGAACGTGGTCTATTTTTTGCCCCTTCCCATTGCCGTGGCGCATAATGCGGTGGCGGCCTTGTTAATGGGGGTATTAATGGCTTTGCTGGCTTGGCCGACAACAAGGAGTTCCTATGCTGGTTGAGCGTGCACCGGGCGTTGTGACGCAATGGCGCGATTATGTTGAACTGTGTAAACCCAAAGTGGTGGCCCTGATGTTACTGACGATGCTGGTCGGTATGTATCTGGCCGTACCAGGCTGGGTGGCACTGCCCAAACTTTTTCTTGCACTGCTGGGGGTGGGTTTGGCGGCCTGTAGTGCGGCTGCTATTAATCATCTGGTGGACAGGCGGATAGACGCGGTTATGGCGCGTACCCGTAAACGACCCATAGCGCAAGGGCGTATCAGTACACTACAGGCGCTGAGCTTTGCGGTGATGATTGGTGCGCTGGGTCTGCTGATTCTGAGCCTTGGTGTGAACAGTCTGACAGCGATTTTAACCTTTGTAACCCTGATTGGTTACGCCGGGATCTATACCGGTTACTTAAAACGGGCTACCCCTCAGAATATTGTCATTGGAGGACTGGCGGGTGCGGCTCCCCCCTTGCTGGGCTGGACAGCGGTGACCAATCAATTGGATCCGCAAGCCTTGCTGCTGGTATTAATTATTTTCACCTGGACTCCTCCCCATTTCTGGGCTTTGGCCATATATCGCTATGAAGATTATAAAGATGCGGAAATACCGATGTTACCGGTGACCCATGGTTTGGCTTTTACCCGCTTAAGCATTTTATTGTATACCGTGCTGTTGGTTGCCGTCACCATATTACCTTTTGCGGTAGGGATGAGTGGCGGTTTGTATGTGATTGGCGCCTTGCTTTTGGGCGGGCGCTTTCTGCAATGGTCTTGGCGTTTGTATCGGGATAAAAAACCGGTGATCGCCATGCAAACCTTTCGTTTCTCTATTGTGTATCTTATGGTACTCTTTCTGCTTTTATTGATTGATCATTATTGGTGAGGATAACAATGGCAAGGCAAATTCAAAATATTCGCTATACGGTTATTGGCTTGGTCGCTTTTGTCGCCCTGATGGCTGGAATTTTTGTTGCGCAGCATTGGCAGCGTGGTTCACATGTCAACCCGGCAACGTTTCATGGAACCTGGTTGGAAACGGCGCGTCCGGTTAATACATTTGAATTAACCGGTACTGACGGCAAACCCTTTACTAATGACAGTTTGCAAGGGCAGTGGACTCTAATGTTTTTTGGTTTTACCAATTGTGGCTATTTATGTCCAACCACGATGGCTGAGCTGGGAAAAACCTATCGATTATTGGCGGATAAAGGAGTTAGCCCTTTACCTAAAGTGGTGATGATAACCATTGATCCAGCGCGCGATAGTCTGCATAAACTCAACAGTTATGTGCATGCCTTTGACCAGCATTTTTTTGGAGCGCGTGGTGATACGGAGATGGTGAAACAAATGACCAATGAAATGGGTGTGGTGTATACGCGTGTGGCCAGTGGGGATGATCAAAATTCCGAAAATTATGATTTTCAGCACAGTGGTGCCGTCATGGTGTTTAATCCCAAGGGGGAGTTAAACGCTTTCTTTACCACCCCGCATAATGCAAGCGATATAGCGGCCGATTATCGGGCTATGCTGGGCTGAGGCCATCTTGCATCTTGCCACCTCTGAGGACGCAAGGTTCGTCAGCGGCCTTCTGCTGCCTCGGTGGGGGCCCTTTGCTGCTCTTGTTGCATTGCCGTATAAGCTATGGGTACAATGTCGTATTGGAACGATGCGAGTTTGTGGAGTTTGCATGGTAAAGGGATGTTGGCCTGTTGACATGAGAGCATTACAGGAGACAGCGAACTGATGTTGATTTTTTCTCTCCTGCTGTTGCCGCTGCTGGCCATGTTGGCGGTGCCCCTGGTGTTGCGCTGGACTTCGGGGAATGTTGCCGGCTGGCTTTTAAGTGTGTTTCCGGCATCCATGTTTATCCTGCTGTTGCTGCATATTCCTGATATTGGGCAAGGCAAGGTATTTAGCCTCGATTGGAACTGGTTTCCCAGTATGCAGGTCGCTTTTGCCTTCCGTCTTGATGGTTTGAGTCAACTCTACCTGTTGTTGATTAGCGGAATTGGTTTTCCGGTCGTCATCTACAGCAAAGCCTATTTTGGCGAGCATGACTATGTGCGTCGGTATTTTCTTTTTCTTTTCTTATTTTTACTGGGCATGACCGGTGCTGTCCTGGCCGATGATATCATCAGCCTTTTTGTTTTTTGGGAAATCACCTCTTTTTGTTCGTTTTTCCTGATTGCGCTGAACCATAAAAGCCACAAGGCACAAAAAGTGGCCAATGATGCTTTGTTTATCACCATGCTGGGTGGTTTGTGTTTATTGGCGGGATTCATTCTCTTGGCCATTATGAGCGGAACCTACCGGATAAGCCTTTTGTATGACCAATCATCCCAACTATTGCAACAACCGGGCTTTCAATGGATGCTGGCACTGATTTTAATTGGTGCTTTTACCAAATCCGCACAATTCCCTTTTAGTTTTTGGTTGCCAGGTGCGATGGCAGCGCCTACACCTGTCAGTGCGTATCTGCACTCCGCAACCATGGTGCAATTGGGCATCTATTTATTGAGTCGTTTTCATCCGGTTTTTGCCGCATCAGAAGCTTGGGGACTGATTTTGGTTACTATCGGCAGTATTACTATGTTAAGCAGCGTATTTGCTGCCTTCAAGCAGTTGGATATGAAGCTTATGCTGGCGTATACCACGGTGACGGCTCTGGGATCGTTGGTGTTTACGTTGGGCAGCTCTAACCCGATGACTATAAAGGCTTCGGTTTCGTTTTTTCTGGTACATGCCCTGTATAAGGCAACCTTGTTTATGGCCGTTGGTGATATTCAGCATCAGACTGGCTCGCGTCATTTAAAAAAAGTCAGTGGTGTCTATAAAGCGATGCCTCTGACGTTTTTGGCTGTTTGTGTGGCTGCCGGCTCTATGGCCGGTCTTCCTCCCCTGCTGGGTTTCTATGTAAAAGAATTAGTCTACGAAGCCAGTCTGGCGCCTACTTTTTTATCAATCATCATGACAGCTATTGTGGTGCTGGCGAATATGATGATGGCAGCTATTGCCTATAAACTGGTATTTATCCCCTTCAAAGGCAAGGCAAGACGACGTAATCTCAAAGAGGCTAATATTCATATGTCCTTAAATGCCTTGCTGGTCGCTATTGTGACGATGATTTTAAGTGTCTTCCCGGAAGGGCTGGATCATTATGTCCTGTCGCCGGCAGCAGCAGTTATTCTGGGAAAAGCGTCCAGCGTCAGCCTGCTGCCAACCAATGAAGGGATTAATGCCTCTTTACTGTTGAGTGGTATCACCCTGCTGGGTGCGGTTGTGTTATATCGAAAACGTCGCTTTTTACGCCGCCGTTTGATCGGAGCGAATATCTTGTATTGGTTAGTGCCGCAAAGGATCTATCAAATAGTAATGGATTCATGCCTTACCGTGGCTAAAGGATGGACGGTCTTCTGGCAGAGCGGATATCTCCATCGTTATACCATGATTGTGTTTGTATTTATGTTCGTCTTTATTGGCAGTTTTTTTGCTCCTTATCCTTTGACGCGCCCCCATCTTTCCTCTCCTTTTTTGCTATCGATCATCAGCCTGTGGTTGGTCGGCTCAGCTGCTATGTTATTGTGGGTGTGTCGTTTTATTAAGGGCTTGATTGCGCTGGGGGTTTTTGGCTTGGGTCTGGCCTTTTTCTTTGTGATCCAGGGGGCGCCGGATGTTGCCATGACCCAAATTTTAATTGAAAGTCTGATGATTATTCTTATCGTTTTTTCATTATCAGGGCAGGGACGATGGCCGGATCTTGGCCGCGAAAGTACCTGGCACCGCTGGACCAGGGGGGCTATTGCGTTGGGTGTGGGTCTTTTGACTGCTGTCATGGTCAATGGTCTGTTGCGGGAACCGTTTGATACGCAGCTAGGGCAGTACTTTCTTGATCACAGTCTCTTGATTGGTCATGGCCGTAATGTGGTCAATGTGATATTGGTTGATTTTCGCGCATTGGATACGCTCGGTGAAGTGATCGTCGTTTTGCTGGCGGCAGTTGGTATTTATGGACTGTTGCCTAAACGGAGGAGAGGCTTATGAACTCTTTGATTTTACAGACCGTAGCGCGTAATTTGTTGCGTATTATGCTCCTGTTTTCCTTGTGGGTCTTGCTGCGTGGCCATAATGCTCCCGGAGGCGGCTTTATTGCTGGTTTACTGGCAGCGGCAGCCATGGCCTTGTATTTACTTGCTTATGGTATTGAGGCGGTGCAAAAGCTGATTATTTTTTCATCGTTGTGGTGGGCCGCTCTGGGGTTATTTTTGATGGTGCTGAGTGGTATTTGGGGAATGCTGGTACAACAGACTTTTCTCAAAGGGGTTTGGTTAAAAGGGATGCCGGAATTTGTGAATAGCCCTTTGTTATTTGATATCGGTGTGTATCTTTGTGTCGGTTTCGCAGTATTAACCATCCTGATTGCTCTGGAGAAAAGCCAATGAATCTGATTGCACTGGTGAGTGGTATGCTGGCGGGCATTGCGGTCTGGCTATTGATGAGTCCGCAATTGGGGCGCTGGTTGTACGGTTTGATTTTATTTTCCTCCACTATTAATCTGGTGATTTTTCTGGCAGGCCGAAGCGACTTTGCCCAGCCCGCTTTTATTGAGGGGGCTGAGCTGTCAAACCTGTCTAATCCGCTGCCGCAGGCGATGATTCTAACCGCCATTGTGATTGCCTTTGCCGTGATAGCTTTTTCCCTGGTGATACTACGCAGTCTGTATCAGAAGGATCGGCATTTGCTAGACAAGCACCCTTATGAAAAACCCCGGGTTTTCAAAGGAGGGTTGCATCATGACTGAATGGGCTATTGCCCCTTTGTTGAGTAGCTTGTTGGTTGCAGTGTTGTGTTTACTCTTGTATTCTCGGCCAAAATGGCAGCTTGGCGCACACCTGTCAGGAGCTGTACTGTATCTGCTTTTTTCGGTAAAGCTTTCTTATCTGGTTTTTCAGGGGGGCAGTTTGTCCTATTATCTGGGCAGTCATGTGTCCGGAGTGGCGATTCGCTTTTATCTGGATTATTTTTCCGTGCTGATGCTAGTGGTGAGTGCGTTGGTGGTATTAGCGACCGCGTGTTACAGTGTGGGAGATAGCAGTATCCGCAAGCCCGCTGTCTTTTATCCGGCAATGTGGTTTCTGGTGGCTGGGGTCAGTGGCGCTTTCATGACCGCCGATCTGTTTAATCTGTATGTGTGGTTTGAGGTGATGATTATTGCCTCCATTGTCATGATGACCTTATCTTATGAGCAAAACCGCCTGCATGGCACCTTGCATTATATTGCGCTGAATTTACTGGCGACCCTGATCATGTTATTGGCGATAGCGGGTTTATATGGGTTGTCCGGGACACTTGATATGGCCGTGATGGCAAAAAATCTGGATGGAAGTAAAGCCATCGTACAAATTTTTCTTGCCCTGCTATTGATGGCCTTTGCCATGAAATCGGCGTTGTTTCCGTTCTATTTTTGGCTGCCTGCCTCTTATCATTTGAGCAGTGTGGCGGCCGGCGGTATTTTTGCCGGCCTGCTAACCAAGGTAGGGGTCTATGCGATTATTCGCAGCAGTCTTTTATTTTTGACTCCGTCCTCACCTATCCTGCTGTGGATATTGGTCTTATCTGCCGTTAGCATGCTGGCCGGGGTATTTGGTGCCATGCAGGACTTTCATATTCGCCGCATCTTGTCCTTTCACATTATCTCGCAAATCGGTTATATGACCCTGGCATTGGCTATAGGTACACCTTTGGCTATCAGTGCGGCCCTATTTTACATCATCCACCATATTTTGGTTAAAACCAATTTATTCCTGATAGCCGGTATTTGTAGCCGCTATCATCGGGATAATGATTTGCGTGCCATGGGGGGCTTGTATCAATATAAACCTTTGTTGGCGGTTTTGTTTTGTATTTCTGCATTCTCATTGGCGGGTGTGCCGCCTTTGTCCGGTTTTTGGGCCAAGTATCTGGTATTACAGGCCGCCTTCAGCGCGCATTTCTGGTGGAGTGCGCTGGTTATCCTGGTGGCAGGTTTTTTCACCTTGTATTCCATGATGAAAATATGGCGTTATGCGTTTTGGGAAGAAAATCGGGATACCTTAACCCGGATACCGATGCAGCAGAGCTTTCTGAGCTATGGGGCGGTGATTATGCTCAGTATGCTAACGCTGTATATCAGTTTTTTTCCGCAAAGCCTGTACACTGCCGCACAGAAAGCAGGTGACAGTTTGATTGCGACGCATTGTTTCTATCATCAGAACGAGGGGAGTCCGTTATGCCACGAATAATGGATATCTTGAAACGCATAGGCTTATTATGCTTCTTTACGCTTTTTATCGTTTATGAAATCATCAAAGCTAATCTGCGGGTTGCCTGGGATGTGTTAACTCCTGGCTTGCAAGCCAAGCCAGGGCTGGTTTATGTTCCGTTGGACTGTAGCTCAGATAATGAAATTACCTTGCTTGGCATTTTGATTTCATTGACCCCTGGTACTTTGACGCTGGACGTCAGCGAGGATAAAAAAAAATTATTAATTCATGTTATGTACCTGCAATCGGAAGCGGATTTCATTCGCCAATTGAAGGCCAATTATGAGCGACCCATTCGGGAGATTTTCTCATGAGTATGGTTTTGATATTAGCCTTTATTTTATTAATACTGGCAGGAGTCTGTTGTTTTGTACGGATGATTCTGGGGCCCAGTTTGCCAGATAGCGTGGTTGCCCTTGATTTATTGACCAATATTCTGATGGCGGCCGTTGGCCTGTTTAGTATTTATGTTAAAAATGCGATTTATTTGGATATTGTGGTCGCATTGGCACTGATTATGTTTTTGGGAAGCACCTTTTTCGCCCGCTATTTGGAGAAAAAAGGGGCTCGTGAAGAGACTTGAGGGGAGGGCGCGGCAATGTGGATTATGGAGGCTTTGGTTTTGGCGGGCGCAGCCTTTATTTTTATTGCGGCTCTTGGCATTCTCAAAATGCCGGATATCTACATGCGTATGCACGCGGCAACGAAAGCAGGAACCGTGGGTGCGGCTTTGTTATTGGGGGGGGCAGCCTGGTTTTTTGCCAGCTGGACGGCAACGCTGGAGGTGATCATTGCGATAGTATTTCTGTTGGCGACCGCACCGGTGGCTTTTCATCTGATTGGTCGCGCCGCGTACTATCACGGGGTGCCGATGATTGGCGGACGTGAGGATTCCGAAGATGAGGACAGCTAAGTTATGCCCGCTTGATTAGCGCTAACGTACCGATTTACAAAGCTTGCTATACAAACGGGGTATCAAGGCAAAATACGAGCCTGTGCAGTATACTATGTGTATAAGCAGACAAGAATAAGGGAGCATTATGACACTACGTCGGATACTGGTTGCCACCGATTTTTCACGTCATGCCGATTATGCATTGGAGCGGGCGGTTAAGATTGCCAAAGAGTGTCAAGCCGCGCTGCAGGCGGTGCACGTGATTCGACAGGGTTGGTTTGGATCCTTATTCAGCCACGAGGAAACAGAAGGCAGTGATGATAGCCTGTCTACAGAGAAACAAACGGTGCACGAGCTGTTTGCCGAGCGAATGAAACAGTATCCTTTCGACCAAGTGGTACCCATGACGATTTTGGAAGGTAAGGTAACGGATAGCTTATTGCGCTATCTCAAGGAGAAATCTCCGGCTGATTTAGTGGTTTTGGGTGCGCACGGTAGTTTTTATATTAATAATTACATTCTGGGAACCACTGCCGGGCGCATGGCGAAACATAGTCCGATTCCTTTGTTGCTAGTTAAACATCAGCCGGAAAAAACTTATCAGCGCATTATGGTTGCGGTCGATTTTTCACTCATCAGTCAGCGAATCGTGGAATTAGCTTTTCAGTATTTTCCGGAAGCAGAATTTCAATTAATACACGTTGCTGATATCTGGTATGAAAAAATGCGAAAAAACAAAACCAATATTGAGGGGTTTGCCGAAGATATTCATCCGATGTTGCACAATATGCACCAAAAAATGGATGAATTTTTGGCGGTTTGCAGTGTGAATCCCGCCCAATTTGAGAAAAAGCTGGTTGGGGGCTATGCCGCCGATACCATAGGCAAGTTAGCTGGTCAATCAAACATGGATTTGCTGGTATTTGGTACGGAAGGGTATAGCGCTTTGCATTACTTCCTGATTGGCAGCGTTGCCCAGCGTCTACTACAGTTGGCACCTTGTGATATGTTATTAGTGCCGCCGGCAGAAAAACAACTCTAGAGTCTGTCGTCACGAGAGTATCTCAGGTAAAAAGGCTTGCCGCTTGTATTTAGGTCGGAGGGGCGGATATTAAGAAGTCAAGACAATCTGTGCCGGGCATAGCTTTAGCATAGAGCCAACCCTGTAATAAGTCCACGCCCTGGGTACGCAAAAATTGTGCCTGCTCTTCGGTTTCAACCCCTTCAGCGATAATGGTAAGATGTAATTTTTTAGCCAGGGCAATAATGGGCTCAACAAGCCTTGCTGTAATGGCATCGGAACCAATGGCCTGCGTGTATAACATATCAATTTTGAGATAATTGGCGGGTACATGATTCAGGTAATGAATGCTGGAATTTCCGGTGCCAAAATCATCAATGGCTAATAAAAAGCCTTGATCACGGATACTGTGTAATTGTCGCAACACCTCATGGTCGGTATCATCAATCAGTTCGCGTTCGGTCAGTTCCAGCATGACTTGCCCGTTTGCAATAGTGTGTTTATTGCACATCTCTTGCAGTAGTTCGATGAGTTGGGTATCGAGAAGATGGATTCGACTGATGTTAAAGGCGATATGGTGTGACCTGTCAAGGTGGAGCCATTGTTGCATTTCCGTAAAAGATCGTTTGATCAGTTCTTTGGTTATAGGGACAATTAAACCACTTTTTTCCGCTTCTTTAATAAAGGTATCCGGGTTGATGGTATGTGTCCCATCTTGCCAGCGCAGCAAGACTTCAACCGCGCTAAAACAGGGCTTGCGCCAATCATAAATTGGCTGATACAGCGGAAAAAAATGACCTTTGCGCAGGGCTGCCTTCAGGTTAGCTTTGAGAGAATATCGGTGCCTGAAATAGTAGTGTAAGAGCAGGAACAGGCACAGCAGGACGAAAAAAAACAAGCTAATTTGTATGAGTTCATACACCCAAAATGCCTGATAGGAGCGCTCGGGGTCATTGCTCACCTGAATGTTTAAATTTTTGATAATATTGGAGCGTACATTCATCTCCTGTTGCCATTGAAGCCAGGGAAATTTCGCTGTCTGAGACAGCCGGTGATCGCCCCCCTGGTCTTGAGTGCTCACCAGCGAATCGTGCAGGAAGAGATTGGCAGCATTGATGAATGGGCTTGCATGGATGATATGCTCGGTCAGCAGTGTCGCGAGTAAGTAGATATCAAAGGTATGATGTTTGTTTTGATAGCGAAACACATAATAGGGTTCAGAAAATGCAGGGGAGACCAGAGGGCCACTGAGGGTATTCGTGGGCAGGCTTGGAGGCAATATCAATCCGGGAACGGATATACAGTACTGTTCTTCCAGGGGAATGCCAATGCCTGAGATATGTGGATGTGTGAAATTGAACGCTTGCAGGTGTGGGTTGAGGTTATGACAGTCTGAGTGAATTTTGCTTTTCTCCTCAAGCTGATGGACATGTTTGATGAGATTTATAAAAAAATAATCCAGTTGATTGCGCGCGGCAATTGCTGATTCTGTCAGTTGTTTCACATTGCGCTCGTGGAACTGCTTCACAGATAACACAAGAAACACAACACTGAGCAGGATACTCATGAGGACATATAGAATCTGAAAGCGTCGAAGCATAGGGGTTCCGCTATAATTTTGTTTTATAAAGCAGATATAGTA
Organism: Legionellaceae bacterium; assembly: GCA_020831865.1. Taxonomy (GTDB): domain Bacteria; phylum Pseudomonadota; class Gammaproteobacteria; order Legionellales; family Legionellaceae; genus JAFIFT01. Next base: position 18,640 of record JAFIFT010000022.1, read on the forward strand.
TAGCTTTTTTACTCTTGATTATCTTGTATCGTTTCTTCACTTTTCGCCGTAAAAAAATAGAGATCCATCCATATCGCTTTGTGATCCTGATCCCGTCCGTGTACCTCACGTCGTTCGCGTAGTTGAAACTGATGGTCTTTGGCAAGTTGTTCCACATAAGGTTGTTGATGGGAAAAACGTCCGTTTTCCTGGAGCAGCCAGGGTGTTTCTTTGTTTTTTTCACAGGAAAAAATGAGATGTCCGCCAGGAGTGAGGTGTTTTTGCAGGGCGGTAAAAAGGGGAGCCAGTTCAGCAAAATAGGGAATCACATCCGCGGCTATAATCGTCTGAAATTTTTGCTGTGACTCTGCGAAATATTGGAGAATTTCCTGTTCAATCAGCTGATCATACTGATTTTTACTGGCAGCCTGTTTTAGCATTTTTGAGGAGATATCAACCCCGGTTAAATGCTGGCAAAATGGGCGTAGTACTGCTCCACACAGTCCGCTGCCACAACCCAGCTCCAGTGTGTTGCCCAGTGAGTTGCACTGATGTGCGCGTAACAGGTTTTGTATTTCCTCGGGCAGACGATAATTGAGGGTTTCCCGTAAATGCTTATCATAATAGAGTGCATAGTTGTCAAAAAGATTCCGTGCGTATTCTGGGCAATGGGTTTGTTCGTGAGCCTCACCACGCAAGGCAGAAAGCATATGTTGTGAAATGCGGTCATTGGGTTGCAGAGCCAGAGCCCGTTGTAACAGCTCTATGGCCTCGTTTGTCTGTTTCAGGCGAATCGCAATAGCGGCCAGATTATTCAGACTGGCATGATGACTCGGATTAAGGGACAACAGCCTGTGAAAGCAAGCCTGAGCTTCGTCAAGATGCCCCAGAGCCATCTGGGCCACGCCGCTGTTGTAGAGGTACTCCTGGTTATTGGGTTCTTGTTGCCGCAAAATAAGATAATGTTGCAGGGCATTCTCGTAGCGATCATGGTGCATGAACGTTGCGGCGAGATTATTACGGGCTTCCACATGGTGATTATCCAGTGCCAGTGCTTTGGTAAAATAATAAATGGCTTCTTGCGCTTCTTGCTGTTTTAGCAAGAGCACCCCAAAATTAACCAGCGATTCAACATCTTCCGGATGATGGGTGAGTACCGTTTCAAAATGTGGTTTGGCCTTATCGAGTTGGTCGTCATGCAGGGCAATCACGCCAAGATAGAAGTGGGCTCGCGCATTGTCCGGGTTCAGGCGTAACACATTGGCAAATTGGACGGTAGCGGCTGCCAATTGTTGTTTGCGCAAGAATAGCAGACCCAGGCTGAAATGGGCATCATGGTAATCGGGTTGTAAATGCAGAGCACGCTGCCAGGCTCGCAGGGCTTTTTCATCTTGTTGTTCTTGCATGTATAAGACGGCAAGATTATGCCAGGCTTGCGCATAATCCGGGCGCAAGGACAGCGCCTGCTCATAGCTTTTTTTGGCAGCCTCCCATTGTCGACAGCTTTTTTGAGCATTGCCGAGATTATTATAAAGGTTGGCATCCTGCGGTTGCAGAGCAATGGCTTTTTCAAAACAAGGCAAGGCTTTTGCCACTGCATTGCTTTGTACCCACACCAATGCCAACTCATGCCAGACCTGCGCATTTTCTGCCTGCAGTGTACACAAGTGTTCATATTGTTGGATGGCTTGTTGCCACTGGCCTTCATTTTGGTATTGTCTTGCGCGTTCTAACTGGGCTTGAAAGGATGCATTCATAAACGTGCGGTCATCTTAACATGGGGAAGGTCATTCAAAAGGTAGGGCTCTCCTTGTGTGATCAGACCAAACTCCTGATAAAATTTTTCCAAATAAGCTTGTGACTCAATCGACAGGTGTTGGCCGGAATAGTCCTGGTGCAACCAGTCCATCAATCCACGAATTAAAAGCTTGCCCAAACCCTTGTCGCGGTGCTCCGGTGCGGTTAATACACGGCCAAAACACAGGGTGTTATTATCAAGATGAAATACCCGGGCATAGGCTTGAATCGTCTGGTCATCGATAAGCACGACATGCTGCGCTTGCAAGTCGACTTTATCCAAATCTTGTTTGGCTATGTTTTGTTCTACGATAAAGACTTCCGCGCGCAGACGCAAAATCTCATAGAGCATTTCATTGGTTAATTCATCAAAGCGGTAGTGTTTAAAGTGACTCATGGAGTAGTCCCTCTTTTAAGTGGTGAAGCGCTTGCGCCCGATGGCTGATGCGATTTTTTTCTGTTGGTGATAACTGGGCCATCGTGGCTCCTTGCTGCGGCAAATAAAACACCGGATCGTAGCCAAAGCCTTCATTGCCCAGAGTGGTGGATAAAATCACCCCGTCAATACGACCGCTGGCAATGAGCGGCATGGGGTCTTCGGCGTGGCGTACCAAGACCATAATACAGTAAAAACAAGCTTGCCGTTGATTTTGCGGAATATCAGCCAGTGCATTGAGTAATTTAGCAATATTGGACTGGGCATCGGCCGTCTCGCCAGCATAACGCGCCGAATGTAGCCCCGGCTGTCCTCCCAAGGCATGTACAACCAGCCCGGAATCATCCGCCAGGGCAGGCAGGCCAGACGCTTTGCTGGCGTGGCGGGCTTTTAACAGGGCATTTTCGATAAAGCTTTGCCCGGTTTCCGCAATGGGAGAAATACCCAGTGAGGCTTGACTGATTACGTGCACAGGAGCTAAAAGAGCCGATATTTCGCGGAGTTTACCTGGATTGCTGGAGGCGAGGAGTAAGGATTTCATTGGCGAATCACATTCGGATAAAATGTAATTATAGCCACAAATGACCATGCCTTAAAGATAAAGATCTCAGGCGATTTTTCTGGTGGGAGAGGGAGGGGACGAGACGCACAGGGGGAAAAGGTGAAAAATATGCCACTATTGCAGGATAACCGCATCTAAACGAACCTTTTAAAATCAAAATGCTTACGTTCCGCGCTTTATGCGCGGAATCCAGCTCCTAACCTTGTCAAAGATCGTTTGGATACCATGCAAAAAGTGCGATAGGAAGGCAAAAGGAGTTTTTTAGTGTTCAAAATTCAGATGCGTTTACCCTGGCCACTATTGCCTGGCATTCCGGCTCTTGTCTCTTTTCATGGTTGCTTTTTTTTTATATGCTGGTGAACCAATCGATAACATGACAAAGGAAAGGATATGGCTTTTACAAATCTGCAAGAGGACTTGATAGCCTTTAAAAAGGAATTTTCTACGATCCGTGAGGAGCACATGCGTTTGATCAGACCTGGAGTGGCAGAAGCGCTGGCCGAACTTGATGAAGAGAAACCCAGTATCGAGCAAATGTTTGCTGTGGCCAAATGTTTTGGAACACCGCATATGAAACCGGGGATCGAGTTTGTTTGCCAGCAGGAAAAATTGATTACTGCGATGGAAGAAATGAACCGGCTTCGCTTGTTGGAGAGTCCCCACGCATTGGATTATTTTAAAATCCTGTATGAGGCAAAACGGAAAGAGCCGCATGATTTGTTGCAGGCGATTACGAACTTACTATCGGATGGTTTTGAGGATACTCCGAATAATCTTGAAGCATTAATGCGGTTGGATGGGGCGAGTTTCAGGGCTATTGTCGAGTATCGTGAAACTGATCCCGAGCGTACTGCGCTGAATATTTTTAACCAGGCTTTGGCAGCCAAAAAAACCTGGAGCCGAAAAAACGACTTTTTTCCACCTGCTGATGACGCGTCTGCTAAGGAGTCCCTTCCAGCCGACATCCTGTCGAATTCAGTATACGGTGCTGGAGGGAGCTAAAGCGGCTCTGTTTGCGGCGCTGATCGCTCGTGAGTAATTAACCATTGTTTGCGATCGATACCGCCACTGTAGCCACCCAGAGCGCCATTACTGCAGATTACCCGGTGACAGGGGACAATAATCGCCAGTGGATTGGCGCCATTGGCATTGGCGACGGCCCGGAATGCCGAGGCTTTGTGTAAGCGTTGCGCCTGCTGCGCATAGCTTCGGGTTTCGCCATAGGGAATGGCACGCAATTCTTGCCATACCGACCTTTGAAAATCGCTGCCGGACAGATGGATTGGGGTATGAAAAGTGAGTAATTGCCCGGTAAAATATTTTGCAAGCTCCCTCTGAATGTGTTTAATAGGTGGACTCTCTCCGGCAACGAGGATAGCCTTGTGTTTTTTGGCGAATTTTTGTAGGGTAGCGGGCAAAAGTGGTTTATCCATAAACTCCAATAAATAAAGGGCATTTTGATCGGCAATAGCAAGCATCGCCCCTAATGGGGAGTCAAAACTATGGGCATTGAAAAGCGACTGCTGCGGGATGTTTGCTCCGGCCGGGATGATGTGGGCAAAAATAGCGCGAACCGCGTGATCGGTCAAATTTTTGGTGCTGGTAAAGCAGGAGGCGGTGGCCTGTGTTTTGCTCTTGGCGTTCATGGTTTTTGATACCGTTTTTCATGAGGACTGATGGTTATCATTATACACGATATGGTGCGTCGTAGGGAAAGGCTCATGCGTTGGTTTTCGTATCTATTTTGGCTTGCTGCGGCGTGTTGGCCAGTTGCGTCTATACCATTCTAACTAACTGTCAGGGAGACACATTTTATGAATGCGATCATAATGAATACCATCAGCAATGGTATTTTGTCCCTTTTTTTAGTGTACTGTGTATTGCGGAGTGCCTTTTTATATCTGCGGGGCGATCCGAAATATACTCTGTTTATCGTACTTACCTTTCTGACCCTATTGGGTATTACCCTGCTTGGGGCATGGGTGCACTATGTTCATGCCGCACCTTATGCGCAATACCTCTGGCAGGCTATTGCTTTGGCAGTGGTTTTTCTGAATTACAGTGTGACTTATGCCATCGATATGTCAGACAAGGTTCGGGTGTTTGCGATGCTCTTGTCATTGGTGTCGATGGGTATTTTTAACTATTCGAGCCATTTTATCGTGATTGCCTTACTGCTTATTTTTATTTATTCACTGGCGGCCTATTATTCTACCCGCAGGGCGCGCCTGGGTTTTATTGCCATTGTGTTGGCCAACATAGCCTGGATTATGATGCGTAAAGGAGCCAATGCGATGCTTGGGTATGAAGTACCGCTTGAATGGCGCTATGATAATGATATTTACCATCTATTGTTGATCGTTGCTTTCTACATCCTTTATCGTTCCATTGAACAAGGCGACTGGAGCTATCCGAATCGTCAATATAGATAACCGACTCAGGTTCTGAGAAATCGACACCAAAATGGGACGTCTTCGGCTGATACTGGATTACAGTTCCGTATCCTTATTTACGATGGTCCTTTGGTGGTCGTTTGTCTGAGCGGTGTTTGCACTATGTTTGCCGTAGTGATGAGCGTTGGTGACGAAAAAAATCCAAGCTGACGGAGAGGCGTGCTAGGTGCGGTATTCTCTACCACGCACAATTGAGGCGATGGTTTCGATTTGCCAAGTTGGACGTCGATACTATAAAAGACCAGGGTACAGGATACTGCCAGCAGAGCACCGGCCAGGGGTAGCAGTGGATGAAGCGCCAAAGCGGGGAGAGCCAGTATGAGTGAGAATAAAATAACACTGGAACTGCTGATACCGAGATATAATTTTTTTCTTTCATAATCAATCCGTTTTTGCAGATAGACTATATGTAGCGCAATCTCTGCGGTATCCGAGGCTGGGCGAGCAGGCTCTTGCAATAACTCCCGGTATTGCGCCAGGGTCTGTTGCAGGGGAGCCAATCGACAGTAGGCTTTACTGCTTAACAAGGCCATATCAAAAGCCTGTAAGCCAATCGACAGATAAAGCGCCAGGGGGCCGGTGAAAACATAACAATTCAGCAGCCCTACTACTACCCAGCCCAGATCAATGCCGACATCAAAACCGTGTCGTTCGCACAGCAAATACAAATGGGTCCCATAACCCAGATTTTTTTCGTTTTGTGCCATCCCTGAGCCGAGCATCAGGTGTTTGGCTGCTGAAGTCAGATTGGCAAGCAATCGGGGTAAAAAAAACAACCAGGTAAGATGAGCGATGAGGGGATGCGCCAATCGATCAATCCGTTGTATCCATTGTCCAAAGGCCGTAGTATGGGAACAATAGAGGCTCAGTGTAGCCAAGAGACGTCGTCCCCGTTGCGAGAGGACGCGTGCGATATTCCAGGACAGGGTTTTCTCACGGATAGTTTTCTCGATGCCATGAATGATGCCGTCTGGTGTTGCGGTGTCTATTTCCTGAGGAACGCTATAATCCAGAGATTGCAGCCAGCGATAAAAGATATGTTTATCATGTTGCAGCTGTTTTTTATCGCGGAAAACATAGTGAAAATCCTGGGAAACTACATCGAGCAATTCTGCCATCATAAGGGCTGTGACCAGCAGCTCAGTATGATGCTTTCGATCACCAGTCTGTCGAATATTGTCTGTCAGGCGGGCGCAAAGACTTTCATATTCAATATTCAAAGCATAGCATTCCGGCAAGAGGGAACGAAAAAAATCCGCATTCTGTGCCCGAAGCTGTTGTTGAAAATGCCAATGACCTGAGGCAGTAAAGGTGCTCGGAAGTGGGAGCAGTTTAGCTTGCAAACGTTGTAAAATAGCGTTCATTGCGATCGGGGTCACAGTCCTGGTGCCGCCATGATCTCAAAAAACACATATAAAGTAAATTTTTCGCAATAAATATTTTCCGAGCCGGGGCAGTGCTATTGTGGAATTTTGCTCCACTGCATGGGGAAGAGTACTCCTGTACCTTAAGCATAGAGAAATATCGTCACCCCCTTTCTCTTTATTCACTTTATCGGTCTTATTCAGTAGAATGAGTTCTTTTGGTGTAAATGGAAGAAGGGGTTAATGTGACTGAGCAGACGATCAAACTGGCAAATCTTGGAATGCACGATTTACCTCAGGTTGGCGGTAAGAACGCTTCTTTGGGTGAAATGATCAGTCATTTGTCCCAGGTGGGGGTCAAGGTACCGGGCGGTTTTGCGACAACTGCGGATGCCTTTCGTGATTTTATTGCTCAAAATGCTTTGGACAAACAGATCTACACGCAGTTGCAAGCTCTGGATATTGAGAATGTGAAGCAGTTGTCTGAATGTGGGAGTAAGATTCGTCAGTCCATCATGGACCTGCCCTTTACCGAGCGTTTTGTTGAATCGGTAAAAAAAGCCTATGAGGAGATGTGCCAGGAAGTGGGCCATCGGCAATTTTCAGTGGCGGTACGTTCCTCGGCCACCGCAGAAGATCTGCCTGATGCCTCGTTTGCCGGACAACAGGAAACGTTTCTCAATGTGAGCGGTATTGATCATATTCTGCAGGCAATTAAGCGTGTCTATGCATCTTTATTTAATGATCGTGCCATTGCCTATCGTGTGCATCAGGGTTTTGATCACCGCGAGGTAGCCTTGTCAGCAGGTATCCAATTGATGATTCGCAGTGATATTGCGGTTTCCGGGGTGATGTTTACCATGGATACCGAATCAGGCTTTGACCAGGTCGTGATGATCACCGGCTCCTATGGTTTGGGAGAAATGGTGGTGCAGGGGGCGGTGAACCCGGATGAATTCTATGTCTATAAGCCTGCGTTGCAGGCAGATAAACCTGCTGTGATTCGACGCACACTTGGTTCCAAAGCCATGAAGATGATCTATGCTTCCGGAGCGGAAAATGACAGTCCGGTGCAAACAGTATCGGTCAGCCAGGAAGAACGGTTGCACTTTTGTTTAACGAATGCGGAAGCGGAAGCGTTGGCGCGGCAAGCGCTGATTATTGAAGCGCATTATCAGCGTCCTATGGATATCGAGTGGGCAAAGGATGGCGTGAGTGGTGAACTCTATATTTTACAGGCACGTCCTGAAACGGTGAAGAGTCGTGAAAATTCACGGCAGCTGGAGCGCTATCAATTAAAAGAAAAGTCAGCCATTTTGGCGGAAGGCCGTTCTATTGGCCAGCGGATTGGCAAAGGGCGTGCACGTATTGTTCGCGATGTCAGTGAAATGGACAAGGTGCAGCCAGGTGATGTGTTAATCTCTGATATGACCGATCCGGATTGGGAGCCGGTGATGAAACGTGCAGCGGCTATTGTAACCAATCGCGGGGGGCGTACTTGTCATGCGGCAATTATTGCCCGCGAATTGGGTATCCCGGCGGTGGTGGGCTGCGGTGATGCCACGCAATCTATTCGTGACGGTGAAAGCGTGACGGTCAGTTGTTCAGAAGGCGATGATGGTTTTGTTTATGAGGGACTGTTGAACTTTGAACGCAGCACGCTGGATGTGGAAACCATGCCGGATCTTCCCCTGAAAGTGATGTTGAATGTCGGTAATCCGGAACGGGCCTTTGCCTTTCAAGCCATACCGAATGCCGGCGTGGGTTTGGCGCGGCTTGAGTTTTTAATTTCCAATACGATTGGTATTCATCCCAAGGCGTTATTGGAATTTGATCACTTGCAAGATCGCAGTTTAAAACAGCTGATTGCGGACAAAACCGCCGCTTACGCGTCACCGGTAGACTATTATATTACCCGATTACAAGAAGGAATCGCGACGATTGCGGCTGCTTTTTATCCCAAACCGGTGATTGTACGTCTGTCTGATTTCAAATCCAATGAATATGCCAATCTTGCCGGTGGGCATCTTTATGAACCGAAAGAAGAAAACCCTATGCTGGGTTTTCGCGGTGCTTCCCGCTATGTGTCGTCAAATTTTGCCGATTGTTTTGCTCTGGAATGCCAGGCGGTGCGCCGTGTGCGAGAGGAGATGGGATTGGATAATGTGGAAGTGATGATTCCTTTTGTCCGCACCGTGAATGAAGCGGCGAAGGTGATTGCGGTTTTGAAAGACCATGGCCTCGAGCGAGGTCAAGCTAAGCTGCGGATTATTATGATGTGCGAATTGCCTTCCAATGCCTTATTGGCGGCACAGTTTTTGGAGTATTTTGACGGGTTTTCCATTGGTTCCAATGACCTGACACAGCTTACTCTCGGGCTGGATCGGGATTCCGGCTTAGTCGCGGCCCAGTTCGATGAGCGTGATGAAGCGGTGAAAGCCTTATTGCATATGGCAATAGCTGCCTGTAAAAAAGCAGGTAAATATGTAGGAATCTGTGGACAGGGACCCTCGGATCACCAGGATTTTGCCCGCTGGTTAATGGAGGAGGGTATTGACTCCGTGTCCTTAAATCCAGATTCCGTTCTTGATACCTGCCTGTTTTTAGCAGGTGAATCGCTATGAGGCTGGTTTGCCGTGTCGATGGAGCTTGTGGGAGAGTATGGATATGAGGCCTGTGATTGTGTTTACCGGGGGGGGCACGGCGGGGCATGTCAATCCCAATCTGGCCTTAATTGCGGCATTGCGGGCAGAAGACTGGACGCTACATTATATTGGTTCTGCCCAGGGGCCAGAGGCTGCTATGATCCCACGGGCTAATATTCCTTTTCATGCTGTAAGCTCCGGAAAGTTAAGGCGTTATTTCAGTTGGCAAAATTTTATCGATCCATTCAAAACGCTATGGGGTATTGTGCAGTCCTGGCGTATATTAGGACAGGAAAAGGCGACACTGGTGTTTTCCAAGGGTGGTTTTGTTGCGTTTCCCGTTGTAGTGGCCGCCTGGTTGCGGCGTATACCGGTGATAGCCCATGAGTCGGATTTTAGTCCTGGTTTGGCCAATCGTTTAAGTTATCCCTTCGCACGTAAAGTATGTTTGACCTTTGCCGGCACGCGTCGATATTTTAAGAATGACGAGCGGCTCATCATCAGTGGTACCCCGCTTCGCCAGGGCCTGGATGAGGGGATTAAAGGCAGGGGTCTGGATTCCTGTGGTTTTAAGGGCATGAAGCCCTGTTTGCTTTTTATGGGCGGCAGTCAGGGGGCGGCCAGTCTGAATCGGGTTGTCCGTGCGGCGTTACCCAGACTGTTGGAACAGTATCAGATTATCCATATTTGTGGGCCTGGAAAAGTTGATGATAGCTGGCGTGATCACCCGGGTTATTGCCAGTTTGAATATGTCGATACCGAACTGCCGCATTTGCTGGCGGCAGCGGATGTTGTGATTTCTCGGGCGGGTGCCAATACCCTCTATGAATTACTGGCGCTGCATAAACCACACTTGTTGATTCCGTTACCCGCGATAGCCAGTCGTGGCGATCAAATTGAAAATGCGCGCTATTTTGAGGAACAAGGAGTCAGTGTGGTATTGGCGGAAGCCCGTCTGAACGAAGACAGTTTGCTGGCGCAAATTGAGCTGATTTACCAGCAGAAAGCAGCTATTGCGGAAAAGATTAAAACACTGGCCATTCAGTCTGCTACTACGACTATCATTGACCTTATTAAGGGGCAGCTTCGTGATCAATACCCGGCATATTCGCGATAAGATCAACCGTATTTGGGATGAGTCTATTCTGGAAACTTTATGTGAATACATTAGCATCCCCAATAAATCACCGCATTTTGACGAGCATTGGCAAGAGCATGGCTATATGGAGCAAGCGGTCAACCTGATTGCGGATTGGTGCCGTCAACATGGTCCACAGGATATGGTGTTGGATGTGCTCCAACTGCCAGGGCGGACTCCATTAATCTATATGGAGATTCCCGGCCATGGAGAAGAAACGGTATTATTATACGGACATCTGGACAAGCAGCCTGAAATGACGGGTTGGCGAGAGGGCTTAGGGCCTTGGAAGCCTGTACTGGAGGGTGACAGGCTATATGGGCGAGGTGGCGCCGATGATGGTTATGCGGTGTTTGCTTCTCTGACCGCCATTCATGTTTTGCGCGAACAGGGTTTACCGCATGCGCGCTGTGTCCTGCTAATTGAAGCCTGTGAGGAAAGTGGCAGTTACGACTTGCCCTATTATATCGATGCCTTGCAACACCGTATTGGCCAGCCTGATTTGGTTATTTGCCTGGACTCTGGTGCCGGTGATTATGAGCGGCTATGGATGACCACGTCATTGCGGGGAAATATTGTCGGTCAACTGACGGTGGAAACGCTGACCGAGGGAATTCACTCCGGCAATGGCAGCGGTATAGTCGCAGACAGTTTTCGTATTGCCCGGGCTTTGCTTGAGCGGGTGGAAGATCAGCACAGCGGGAACATCAAACTGCCAGCCCTGCATGGTGCCATACCGGAACAACGGCGGCAGCAAGCGCAAGACTGTGCAGCGATTCTCGGTGAGGCGCTGCTGGCCGCGTATCCTTTGCATGCCAAGGCGCACGCTGTAACGGAAGATAAGGCGGAGTTGATTCTAAATCGGACCTGGCGCCCGGCGCTGACCATCACGGGTGCGGATGGTTTACCGGCTACGGTCGATGCTGGTAATGTGCTGCGCCCTTTAACCGCCTTAAAGCTCTCCATGCGCATTCCGCCTAACGTTTGTGCTGAAAAAGCAAGTGCCGCCCTGGTACAAGCCTTTGCTGAGAATATTCCTGCTCAAGCCAACGTTCATTTTCAGCTGGAAGATGCTGCTGCTGGCTGGCATGCTCCGGTCATGCAGGATTGGCTGGCTTTAGCAGTCAACGTGGCGTCTCAGGAATTTTTTGGGCAACCCCCGGCGTATATGGGAGAGGGGGGAAGCATTCCTTTCATGGCAATGCTGGGAGAGAAATTCCCTGAGGCTCAATTTATGATTACCGGAGTATTGGGCCCCCATTCCAACGCGCACGGTCCGAATGAGTTTTTGCATTTGCCTATGGTAAAAAAATTAACCGCTTGTGTGGCCTATGTCATTCACGCGCACTATCAACAGACTCAGAGTGGGTGATAACTCCACGGTTTTGTAAGCTCTGGATTTGTCTATAGGGCGATAGTTCGGGTCTGGCCATGGCTTCAACGGGTACATAGAAGGTTTGCTCCAGGAGGTATTGACCGCCCAGTGCAGCATGGGAAACCTGATCGGTAAAGACCAGCCAGCTACTCATGGCCGGGAAATCCACCGCAATTTTGGCAACGTTTTGTTGATACGACTCAGCGCATTTCATCCGGTCATGCAACTGTAACATGATATGATCATAGGCACTGCGCACGCTTTTCGTCGCTTTCAGCCAGTGCATCAAGTGGGCAATAGCTCTACGGTAAGGGGGGATGTCGGAATAGAACCTTTGTAATACCTCAGGAAAGGCTTCGCCAAGATGCCAGAGACGGGCTTTACCATCAAAATTAATATTGCTAAACACACGGAGAATCCGTTTGCCATGCACCGGGCTGGCAGGGAAGGCATCCACGTGTAAACGGGTATCGTCTTTTCGTTTGGAACTGGGGCGCCCGGCAATCTCGGCAGGTCGGTAGCTGGTGCGTCCCCAGATCAGAGCCTCTTGATAAAAAGGCAGGATCTGCGTGACCAAGCCTTTGGCATAGTTTGCAAAATCATTCATAAAGTGTAATAGAAATTGCGCTTGTGTCTGTCCTTTCATGAGAGGGTTCAACCCTCCTATTGTCTGGCGCTGGACATCAAAGCTGAGATTTTTGTGCTTGCCATCTAAAATATTGGCTTCCAGCTTTGGGCGCATTTGTGGCGATACCGCCGGTGTATGCTCAGGTAAAAAAATCACTTTGCCTTCTTCCAGTGCTTGCAGACATTGCGATGTGCACAGAGCCACATTCCCGGATAGCTCCGCCTTGGACACGGTATGGAGTACAGTCGTCATAAGCTTGGTCACTTTTAAAAATGGATAGGTGTATTACTGCCAGTGATCGTAGCAGATCAAAGGCACATAGGCTATGGTTGCAGGATACGGCAAGAGCAACTATCTTAATACAGAAAGAAGAACAAAGATGGGGGAGGTATGCAGAAGATAGTACCGCATTTGTGGTTTGACCGTGAAGCTGTTGAGGCAACAGAATTTTACCTCTCTGTGTTTGATGATGCAGAATCTATCTCCCGCTATCAGATACAGGGCACCCCTTCAGGGGAGGTGGATATCATTGCTTTCAAACTCAGAGGCTTTGAATTCATGGCCATCTCTGCGGGACCCTATTTCAGACCCAATCCAGCGATATCATTCACCCTACCTTGCGACTCAGTGGAAGAAGTAGAGCACCTGTGGCAAAAACTGTCTCGCGATGGAACGGTACTGATGGAGCTTGGCGAATATCCTTTCAGTCCAAGATATGGATGGGTACAGGACCGCTATGGTGTTTCCTGGCAAATCATATTTTTTCCTGATATCCATCTGGAACAGAAAATAATACCGCACCTGATGTTCACCCGCGAGGTTTGTGGTCTGGCGGAGGAAGCCATGAGCTTCTATGCTTCGATATTCTCTGGCTCGACCGTGGAGGACATCTTTAGATACCAGAACCAGGCACCGGATAAAGACGGCACGGTAGCGCATGCTTTTTTCAATTTGGCAGCGCAAAAGTTTGGTGCTATGGATTCTGCCCAGCCTCATGACTTTACGTTTAACGAAGCCATCTCCTTCATTGTCCGCTGCAAGACGCAGGAAGAGATCGACTACTTCTGGCAGCACTTATCTGCGGTACCTGAGTCAGAGCAATGTGGCTGGCTAAAGGACAAATACGGAGTCAGCTGGCAGATCCTTCCGGACACTATGAATGAGCTGATATTGAGCTGTCCTGAAAAGACAACACCGGCCCTGATGCAGATGAGAAAGATTGATTGGGGACGTCTTAAAAAAGCAGGAGAATAATGGCAAATGCCGCTCGCTTTCACCACGCGCCCGTCATATTGACAAAAAATGCTCTGAAAAGTAAAATTATTTCTCTTTTGGGAGAAAAAAAGCTTGTCATGGAAGGTGTTTTTTTATTCTCATCGTTCAGACTATCTTAATTTTGCTCTTAGGGGGCTGTATGCCGCGTTCTTATGATAAAAATCTAAGTCAACTTTCCAAAAAAATGGCCAACAGACGGCTTGTTAAAAAGCAAGACAAGCCACAGTCCAATATGCTTGCGCTTATGGAAACCCTCACTCTAAATGACCAGAGTGCCCAGAGCGAATTTTTATCTCCTGTAAGACGGCCAGACGGTCGCTATGTGACCAGTGAAGCGACTCTGGACCGCCTCATTGATCCAAAAATTTTCATAGAGACCCAATTAAAACGTTTTCTGCGCTGGTTAACCACAAGCCCCCTGTTATTCAACATACTCTTCACCTGGATTTTTATTAAAAAGGCTGGAATGACGTTAGCCTACTTTGATCAGCAGGAGCATCTGAGCCTGGAGAAACTTTTCAAAGAAGGGCCTGAGCATCACCTGAGCGACAAAGAAACAGATCAATTTACCGTGCATAACCTGGGGCACGCCACACAACTCATTCAAACATCAGGCTTGAATATCCTTACTGATCCGGTATTTGGAAATTTGGCTCCGGTTTTTTATCCTTCCATGACCAAAGATTTTGGAAAGAATGTTCGTGCTCAAGATCTTCCCCACATTGATGTAATTTTAATTTCGCATAACCACCGTGATCACGTGGATGTAGACTCTCTGAAGCAATTAATAAAAAAAGCGCAAAACGAAGGCAGAGATTTACCCCACGTCCTGGTACCAGCGGGAGATAAAGACTTTTTTGAGGGACTCGGATTTACTGATGTGAAAGCGTTTGAATGGCATGAAGCGATAACCCTGTACTCTCAAACAGATGAGCCCGTGACTTTTTGTAGCACAGCTGCCGACCATCGTTCGGGAAGAAATGGGTATGATGCGCATCGATCATTGGTGATGGGGTGGGTCATTAGTCCCAAAAATAGAAATGAGATCCTTTATTTTGCTGGTGATACGGCAAGAATCAGCGACACTCGCATGGATAGTTTAGCCCTTGATATTTATCAATTGTTCCAGCATAAGAAAACGCTGCCCAAGGGAGAGTTGCCCCGGGTCATTAACATGGAGCCGGGCGGGCCAAACTTTACTCGCAAAGAGATGAAACCAACCCATCAGTCCGCGGTGGACAGTATCGTTTCAGCTTTTCGGTTGGCCGTTGCTTTACATAAGGTAAGTAGCGCTGCTCAAGAAGAGACTGGCTTCACGCCCGAGCGCTGGTTAGATGCCACAGCAACGGTTTTCATGCATCAGAACAAATATGAACTCGGTCCGGACCGATTTAATGAGAATGTTTTCATTTACGAGAGATTGGTAAGCTATTTACGCATGAGTGATGAGCAACTCCAGACGCATGCCGAAAAACAGAACACTAAAAGTTCGAGTTGGACGTTGTTTCACAGGAGAAAAGATTTTATTATTGAGGGCGTACACGAGCTACGACAATTGGCGCAACAAATTTGGCCTGGTGAAACCATCCTGAACTGCAATCAAAAAGTGATAGCATCTATTCGTGCTAAAACTCATTTCCCCCTGATTAATGAAAAACTCAGTTCTGAAGATGTGTTCCAATTTGAGCCAGGACAAGTATCAACCATTATTCCGGATACTTTTTATACTGACAAGCACGGCTATCGCAAAGCGAAAGGTAGTATCATAGAAGACGAAGCGGCTGCTTTGACGTCGCCTGCGCCTGTTTGAGAAGCCTGTACTCTGGTAGATATAACCCTTGCAAAGCAGCATCTTGTGGCTCTTTGTAAGGGAAAGTGCGGTATGGCGACGCTATCATCATCCCTTCTTTCCCAATAGCTGCTGTCTCACTCGTTCTTGCCTCGGGGCATAGTCAGACCATGAGTGATTCTAAATTCCCCCGGCCAATTGCGCCAGCTTCTGACCAGCCATGGTCTCTTCACTGAGGGTAACGCTTAACAAAAGATTAACATTTGTGCTGTATAATTATAACTAGAGCATATTGTTGGGGGTAGAGTATGGTTGCCAGAGTGCTAAATCAGATGCAGGAGTTTATGCGAACGCTACAAACACAATTGCATTTCGAACACATATCCAAAATACAACCAAATGCAGCGGTACGTTTGCAAACGCAACATGCAAGAATCGATTTAATTCAGAATTACCTGGCTCAAGGGAAAAAACTTAAACCTCCTGAGGCTACGAACGATGTTTATACGCGTTCAAAAAAAGGAAGCGGTAAAAGAGAATATGCACCTTCCTGGCAGCGGATATTACAGGCACGCAGGGTAGCGTAATATGGTCTGA
Source organism: Legionellaceae bacterium (assembly GCA_020831865.1). GTDB lineage: Bacteria > Pseudomonadota > Gammaproteobacteria > Legionellales > Legionellaceae > JAFIFT01. The sequence goes on from JAFIFT010000022.1 coordinate 34,678, forward strand.
GCGCACAGTAAATGAAAAAACTATCTCAGCCTGGCCGCATTCGTTATCACTTCCACATTGGTTTGCGGTTGATCCGGGGAAGTTCTGAAAAAAGGGTGGGTTAAGCCTTTGATAATAGACTGGACCTCCGGGTTGTCATAGGGGGAACCGCCGCCATTTCTGAGCCCACTAGCACCTACGTTTCGATAATAGTTCGCCAGTAACTCATTTTGTTCCGGCTTTTCGTAAAACATATAATTCACAAAGGATAAGGCAAATACCCCCAGTGCGGAAGAAGGAGAAGCCGATACAACCGCCATTCCCGTGCCTAACAAACATCCCAGCACTAAATTCACTTCCGCTTTGGGGATTGCATCGAGGCCAAAGAACCTGAGGTTCAGTGGGTTGTGCGACCGTTTAATTTTGGTTTCGGCTGGATTCATTAACCTCTCCTGGGATTTGGGCAATAAAAAGAGAGCCATTATAATTAAAATGAGGCTTTTTGTCTACATCTTGCCTTTTTATTGCACGTTTTAGATTGCCCGGGATACTGTGAATTTAATGTCTCCTCAAGGTTTCAACTGGGGGAATTAATACTTGGTACGCTATTTGCATATTGAGTTGTAATCTGGAGAATGTGACTACCAATAAGAAAAATGGCGATGCAAACACAGAACATGGTTTATCCTGCGCACATTTTAGAGTATCTGCCTTGTGGTGTGGTGCTGATAGATGGGGAAGGGGTCGTGGAATGGTTAAATGCCAGCGCTCTGGCTCTGCTCAAAAAAGACTGGCGCCAGGAGCTTTGGCGAGATGTCATTGCGGTTTGTTTTGCTCCGCGGGCAGACGATGGGCATGAAGTATCCTTGCGAGATGGACGACTGGTCAAAGTGGCTATAGCCGCTATTCCCGATTGCCCTGGTCAGATTATCAGTTTGACCGATGTCACCCAGTCGCGAGCGTATGAGCAGGCTAATGCTCAACGCAGTCGTCTGGCGGCACTGGGTCAGATGACGGCGCAACTGGCGCATCAGTTGCGTAATATTTTAGCCTCGGCAACGCTGTTTAGTAATCAGCTGGCGGACGAGTTGGCGGGAGCAGGGGGTTCGCCGCATTATCTGCAGCGCATCGAGGACTGTCATGCCAGTATTGGTCGACACATTGATGATCTGTTGCGCTTTAGTCGTGGCGAGAACATGCGCTGTGAGCCTATGCCCACCGAACATATCGTGGAGCAACTGCGGCAGTTACTGAACGGTTTACAAGCGCAATGGTCTGGAACCTGCGCGTTTGCTGCCGAACTGAGCCAGACGGTTGTCCCGGTGAACTGCGATGCTCTGTTAGGGGCGGTGTATAATGTGCTGCAAAATGCGGTACAAGCCAAGGCGCGTACTATTATGCTCAGGTTATCTGAGCCGGATGCCGGCTCCTGGCAGATTGAGGTACAGGATGACGGCCATGGGGTAGCTCCGGAAGTGTTGGCGAAGTTGGGAACCCCTTTTATGACCACGAAAGCCCGCGGAACCGGTTTGGGATTGGCGGTCGTTGAATCCGTTGCGAGAGCACACGGTGGACAGCTGAGCATACGTTCTATTGACGGTCAAGGAACGGTGGTTTGTTTAACACTGGCAGCTAAGGTTGAGCATATCACATGAAAAACTCCATACTCATTGTTGAAGATGATCCGGTTTTACAAGAAGCCCTGGTGGATATTCTGCACCAGGCCGGTTATGAATGCATCGTGGCTGAGAATGGCCAGCAAGCGCTATCCTGCCTGCAAGACTCGTTGCCAAGTCTGATGATATCGGATATTCGTATGGACAAGTTAAATGGTGCGCAGCTTTTACATCGTGTACGGAGAGCCTACCCCGGCTTGCCCGTGTTGATGATGACTGCTTATGCCGGTATTGAGGATGCTGTTGCCCTGATGCGCGAGGGAGCGGTGGATTATCTGCAAAAACCGTTTGATAAGAAAACTCTGCTGGAGCGAGTCGGGCGTTACAGTAAACCGGGGATATCCGATCACAGCAGGCCGGTGGTCGCAGACCGGCAAAGTCAACTGCTGTTGCGCATAGCGGCCAAAGTTGCCCAGTCTTCCGCCAGTGTACTGATCAGTGGGGAAAGTGGTACAGGCAAGGAAGTCCTGGCGCGCTATATCCATGATCATTCCTCGCGTGCGAAACAGCCGTTTATTGCGATTAACTGTGCCGCCATTCCCGAGCCAATGTTGGAAGCCACCCTTTTTGGGTATGAAAAAGGCGCATTTACCGGTGCCTATAAAGCCAGTGCCGGAAAATTTGAGCAGGCTCAGGGGGGAACCATTTTGTTAGATGAAGTGACGGAGATGAGCCTCGACCTACAGGCAAAATTACTGCGAGTGCTGCAGGAACGCGAAGTGGAAAGACTGGGAGGACAGGCGGTAATACCACTTGATATCCGTGTGATTGCGACCACGAATCGTAATCTGCAGGATGCCGTTAAAACTGGTTTTTTTCGGGAAGATCTCTATTTTCGATTGAATGTGTTTCCTTTGCAGTGGCGTCCATTGCGAGAAAGAACCGGTGATATTTTACCATTGGCACGATATTTGATTACGAAACATTGCCAGGAAAAAACCGCACAACCTGTGCTTGCTCCATCAGCTGAGGCGGCCTTGCTGGCCTATACCTGGCCCGGGAACGCCCGAGAGTTGGATAATGTGATACAGCGTGCTTTGGTATTAGCGTCAGAAGGTACGATTGAAGCGCTGCATTTGGGGTTGTGCGCTGATGGCGCGGCAGATGCAGCACTGGATTGGATGCAGGAATTATGTGAGGGGATGGAAAAATGACACAAATCAACACGATAGCACTAGCGCAGCAAATGCAGCAGATGAGTTTGCAGGCGAAAGGTGCCGTGGCGGAAAGCCAGGGCACGAACAGTCCTTTTTCGTTAATGATGCAAAAGGCGCTGGGCTCTGTCAATGATTTGACACAGCAGGCTGAAAGCTTGCGTGGACAGTACGAGTTGGGGGATGATAAGGTCAGTATTTCCGAGGTTATGATAGCGACCCAAAAATCCAATTTGGCTTTTGAAGGTACCTTGCGGGTTCGGAATAAATTAGTCCAGGCTTACCAGGACATTATGAATATGCCATTATAAGGAAAATACCGGACGGGCGCGCTGAAAACAGCGTTGCCATGCGGTACAAATGAACACAGGAGTGAAGCATGGCATTGGCACACAATGCAGCAAACGCAGCCGCAAAGCTGGCGAGCTTGCCATTTTATCGACAATTGGGAATGATGTTGGGTCTGGCAGCCAGCGTGGCGATTGGCGTAGCAGTAGTGTTATGGTCACGTGACCCCAATTATATGCCAGTGTACACGCAAGTCAGTCACCGTGATGCGGCGGACATGATGGATGTGTTGCAACGGAATGGTATTCGCTTTAAGTTTGACCAAAACCAGGGTTTGATTCTAGTGCCGTCTGAGGCAGTGCAACAAAGTCGATTAAAACTGGCACAGGAAGGTTTGCCCCGGGAAAATCACGGCGCCAGTTTTGATTTTTTATCCAATACCAATGCCTTTAACAATAGCCAGTTTATGGAAAACGCCCGCTACAAGCTGGCTTTGGAACAGGAATTGGCGAAAACCATCAGCCAGTTCCATGATATTAAATCGGCCCGGGTGCATTTGGCCATACCCCGTGAGTCTGCGTTTGTGCGCGATCATCGTGAGCCGAGTGCCTCTATATTTATCGATGTGTATTCAAATCATGACATGCCAAAACGCACGATAGCCTCCATTGTGAACCTGGTGGCTTCCAGTGTGCCCAGCTTGAAAGCAAGTCGGGTGACGGTGGTGGATCAGAACGGGCAATTATTCAGTGAGGGAGCAGGCAATCATTTGTTTGGCGAGACAGAGCGTCTGCTGGATTACCGTCAAACCATAGAGCAGCAATATACCCGAAAAATACAAGATATTCTTACCCCTTTGCTGGGATTTGGTCGCGCACAGGCCCGAGTATCGGTAGATATGGACTTTACCTCCCATGAGCAAACACAGGAAAGCTTTAACCCGAAAAAAGGCGTGGTGCGTTCCGAGCAACTCATGGAAGAAAATCGCAGCAGTAAGGAAGATGCCGAGGGGGTTCCGGGTGCTTTGAGCAATAAACCACCGGCCATGGCTCAGGCGGTTCCTGGCCGTCCGGCCGAAAATGTACAGGGGCCAAATCAACAACAGGAAGCTGAGCTTACCGATTATCGCAAGCAAAGTACGCGTAATTATGAGGTGGATAAGACCATTAGCCACACGCGCAATCAGCCCGGTACCATTCGACGTTTATCTGTGGCGGTCCTGGTTGATAACAAGCCGGTCTATGATGAGGCAAGCAAGAAAATGGAGATTAAGCCATTGACCGAAGAAGAGCTGGAACAGATAAAATTGCTGGTCAGTGATGCGATTGGTTTGGATGCCAAGCGGGGTGACAGTTTGAATGTGATCAATAGTCACTTTGTAAAGCCCGACCCCATCGATCCCATGACAGAAGAAAAATTCTGGCAAAAAGAGGGTTTTTGGTCAATAGTTAAACAATCAATGGCAGCAGGTTTTATTTTATTATTAGTGTTTGGGCTGTTCAAACCCTTGTTGCGTAATTTGGCGAGCGATAAGGAAAAAGAGGATGCCAAAGCCTTGCCGGATGCTACGGGGGATAACAGTGAGTTACTACCCGCACCTACAGATTATGAAGGGCAAATTGCTTTGTTACGTCAGGTGGTGAACAAAGAACCCAAAAGGGTGGCACAGGTGGTTAAAAACTGGGTGGAAAAAGGATAGTTATGGATGGAATTGAGCGGGCGGCAATCCTGTTGTTGGGGATGGGCGAAGAAAATGCCGCTGAAGTTTTAAAGCATCTGGAGCCTCGACAGGTACAAAAAGTCGGCATGGCCATTTCAACGATGAACACGGTGTCCAAGGCTAAAATGAATGATGTGCTGGCGGATTTTATTACCGCCGTGGAAGAGCAAACCAGCTTGACAGTGGATAATGAAAACTATCTGCGTACCGTGTTAATTAGCGCTTTGGGGGAAGAAAAGGCATTACCCTTTATAGACCGTATTTTAGATTCAGACAAAGATAGTGGGATTAATCGTTTGAAATGGTTGGACGGCCGCTTGATAGCTGATCTGATTCGTAATGAACATCCCCAGATCATTGCCACAATCCTTATTCATCTCGATAGTGAACAATCTGCGGATGTGGTGCGATATTTTACTCCGGAAAAACGAGCGGAAGTGTTATTACGGATGTGTACCATTGATACGGTCAAACCAGAGGCCCTGTCTGAATTAGGGCATGTGATTGAGAAGCAACTGAGCGGGCAAAAGGTGTCGAAAACCGCTTCCGTTGGTGGCATTAAGAGTGTTGCCGATGTCATTAATTTTCTGGAAGGTGCCATTGAAGCCGATGTAATCAACAAGATTAATGACTGGGATGAGGAGCTGTGTGACAAAATCAAAGATAAAATGTTTGTTTTTGATAATTTGGTAGATATGGATCATCGTTCGGTACAAACCCTGTTGCGTGATGTGACCTCAGAGCAATTGTTATTGGCTCTGAAAGGCGCGACGGAGCCGGTGAAGGAAAAAGTATTTGCCAATATGTCAAAAAGAGCCGGCGATTTGCTGCGCGATGATTTGGCCATGCAGGGCCCGGTCAAGGTTAGTGATGTTGAGAAAGCGCAACGGGAAATTCTGGCTACCGCCAGGGTATTGGCCGAAGAAGGCAAAATTGCACTCGGTAACAAAGGTGGTGAGGAAATGATTTAACATGGTATGAGGATATCGCTTGGCCACACATGACTTTTCGGTGAATGGAGAAGCATTATAACCCGGCGGCGAGTTGCATTGACAATCCAGCGTTGTCGGAGGATAGGAATACAAGGAGTTTGGCAGTATGAGTTCAGAGGATACGTTTTCTCCAATGTTTGCTGACAAGCAATCGAATGATTTTAGCCCTTGGGAACTGTCATCCGATGTGGAACCGATGCCCGAGGAACCGGTCGTGGATGTCGAAGCAGAACTTGCCGCAGAGCGTGCAAAACTCCATGCCCAAGCTCGGGAGAAAGGATATGCCCAGGGCATGCGGGAGGGGCAGGAAGCCGCCCGGAAATATGAGCAAGAGTTGCAAGCGATGTTGCAGCAGCTGGTTTTTCCTCTGCAACAGCTCGACAAACGGGTTGATGAGGAAGTGTTATTGGCGGTGAGAGCCCTTTGTCATCATTGTATTGGTATTGAATTGAGCCTGCGCCCTGAAAAACTGATGGCCGTATGGCAGACGATCAAAAAACAATTACCCTCTGCTGGCGGCAAGCTGCAATTGCGCCTGAGTGCGGCGGATAGTCAATGGATGCAGGATCATATTCACGACGATGGCGCCATACAGGAGATTTTGCAACAGGCGCAGGTGGACGAGCGTTTGCAGCGCGGTGATTTTCAATTGGATTTTCCACAAGGGCTCATCGATGGACGAGTGGCGACGCGAATTAAAAATTTGGTGCAGACGGAATTAGGCGGCGTCGATTTTTCTCTGGAAGAGGATGGGGATGGCCCGGCATGAGTTTTTTAAGCAAGGAGACGCTCCATCGGCAGTTGCAACAAGTACAGGGATTGACGGGGGATGGCCTGGTGCGCTGTGGTCAGGTCACCCGTGCTGTGGGTTTAACGATTGAGGCAAAAGGTTTTTATCAACCGGTGGGTGCACGTTGCTGGGTGGAACTGAGCCCATCGAAACGGATCGAGGCGGAAGTCGTTGGTTTTGACTCGGCAGCGACTTACTTAATGTCCATTGGCCACATTGAGGGAATTGCTCCGGGAATGACCATTATTCCCGTTGGGAAGGTGGCGCAGGTACGGGTCAGCCCCGCACTTTTGGGGCGTATTCTCAATGGTTCCGGTGCACCGGTGGATGAGTTGGGTTCAATTGATGGAGGCCAATATTATGCGTTAACTGCCCCACCGATTAATCCCCTGAAAAGGGCGATGATTGAGCAGTCTCTGGATGTGGGCGTCCGGGCAATCAATGCCTTATTAACCGTCGGAAAAGGCCAGCGCCTGGGGTTATTTGCTGGTAGCGGGGTGGGTAAATCGGTGTTGCTGGGCATGATGACGCGTTATACCAAAGCCGATGTGGTGGTGATTGGTCTTATCGGCGAGCGGGGGCGGGAGGTGCGTGAATTTATTGAGCACAATCTGGGGCCTGAAGGCTTAAAACGTGCCGTGGTGGTGGCAGCGCCCGCGGATGAAAGCCCTTTAATGCGCTTGCACGGTGCGATGGTTGCTACCGCCATTGCGGAATATTATCGTGATCAAGGGAAAAATGTATTATTGCTTATGGACTCATTGACCCGTTTTGCCCAGGCACAACGAGAAATTGCCTTATCGGTCGGTGAACCACCGGCCACCAAGGGGTATCCGCCTTCAGTGTTTTCACGTTTGCCGCAGCTGGTAGAACGGGCGGGTAATGGTCAGGAAGGCAGCGGTTCGATTACCGCATTTTATACCATTCTAACGGAAGGCGATGATCAGCAGGATCCCATTGCTGATGCCGCCCGGGCTATTTTGGATGGGCATATCGTGCTAAACCGTGCTCTGGCTGAGTCGGGACAGTTTCCCGCCATTGATATTGAGGCGTCCATTAGTCGTGTGATGCCCAACATTGTCACGGCTGAACAAATGCAGGCCATGATGCGTTTCAAGCAACTGTTATCCGTCTACCATAAGAACAAGGATTACATTACGCTTGGCGCTTATCAGAAAGGGAGCGATCCGTTGCTGGATAAAGCTATCGAGTTTTGGCCGGCAATGCGTGCCTTTATCGCCCAGGAAATGTCAGAGTCGGTTGACTTTAGCCAGAGTGAGGAAGCGCTAAGGTCGTTGACTCAGCAGTTAGCGCAGCAGCCGGGGTAGAGCATGAGCCAATCTCCCCCGCAGCAGCTTGAGCGTTTATTGGTCCTTAAAGAGCGTGATGGTCAGCAGGCGTTGCGGGCTTTGCACGCGGTCCAGGCGCAGTTTGCCTCGCTGCGGCAACGCCATACCCAGCTACAACAGTATCGTGAAGAGTATGTACTGCAATTAAACCGCCTGGGGGAAGAAGGATGCCAATTGGCGCAGATGAAAAACCGTCTTGATTTTATTGCACAACTAGATCATGCCTTGCATCAGTTGGGGCATCAGTTGGCACAAATGGCGAAACAACGCCAGCAGGCCCAGCAAAAACTGCAAGCAGCGAAAAGAGCGGAAGAGTCGGTCAAAAAGCTTATCGAACGCCGTCTTGGCGAGCAGCAATATCAACTTGGCCGACAGGCGCAAAAAGAAAATGATGAGTTTGCCCAGAAGCAATGGTATAATAGGACAATTAGTGCAAATAAAAACCCTGACAGTGACTAAAATCTTCAAACGCGCATGGCTTTTATTGGCTTTTACTACGATTTTTTTCGCGGCAGTATTCAGTTTATTTCGAGAGCTCACTCCCTGGGTCAGCCAATATCGCCATGGGATAGAACAACGCCTGTCGGCGTTGTTCGGAGAGGAAGTGCATATTGGGGCGATGGAAACGGGTTGGTACTGGTTTGAGCCCGTCATCAAGCTCAAAGCAGTTCAGCTACGGCATGGGCAACAAAAGCTCATCGATATTGGTCAATTGTTGGTGGGCATTGATCTTCCCCTTTCGCTTTGGCACTGGCAAATACAGCCCGGTATATTATCCCTTGAAAACCTGAATGTTCGTTTGCAGCAAACGGATAATGGCTGGCAGATTGACGGCCTTTCCCGGCAGGACTCGAATTTTCAGCTCAACCAGCCGGAGACCATCGAGTGGTTGATGCCGTGGTTGCTCAAGCAGCAGCAGATTCGGCTGCGGCATGCGCAACTGCGGTTGCATTTTCTGGATGGCACGCTGATGCCTTTTGCCGATGCGAACCTGCATATTCAAAATCATGATGGTTCTTACCATCTGAGTGCTGACGCCAAAATGGCGCAAACCGTTCCAACCCAAATGAAGGTGCAGGGAAAACTGGCGATAAAAAACGGACAATATCAGCAGTCCAGCGGCCAGTTATATTGGCAGGTCAGCCATTTTCTCCCGGGGCAATGGCAAGCATTATTACCGTCATCTGACTATCGGGTACGGAGCGGACAGGGTTCCGCTGAATTTTGGATGACGGTGGAAGCGGGGGCGATCAAGGATGGCCGGGCAACATTCAAGCTTGATAACCTGGCATTTGAGCATCATCAATACCCCCAACAAAGTTTTATTCAGTCTCTGCAAACCACGGCATATTGGGAAAACTCCAACGAGCAGTTGCAATTGACTCTTGATGATCTGGCCTTACGGTTTAATGGGATCAACTGGCCGAATAATCAGCTCCGCTATGTGTACGATAAAGCACAACAGGCCATGCAGCTGCATGTGCGTTATGTTGACCTGAGTAGTCTGAAATATTTGCAGGCTTTTCATACAGATAAAACCTTGCTTGACGCTATTCCCGGGCTTGATCTGCACGGGATGCTGCATCATTTGGATCTCCGCTGGTCGGCGCATCGGCTGCACCATGTTTTTGCCCGTTTTAATCAGGCTGGTTGGTCTTCCTGGAATGGTTGGCCGGCCCTGGAAGGACTCAGCGGCGTTCTGCAATTAGACCCACAGCAGGGGCGTTTGCGTCTGGATAGCGAGAATGTCACCCTTGTTTCGCCCGACTGGCCAGAAACGCGTTTTGATTTCGTTAATGCGGATATGCAGTGGCAGTATTTTGCAACCGGTTGGGATATTCAGCTGCGTGATGTGAATCTGCGCCATCCGCATTTGGAGCTCAATACTCAGGGAACGATTCGACAGTGGAATGCACAGGGAAATCCCCTACTGGATTTGCATACCCACCTGTTAGCGCGCGATGTTGAGTATTGGAAGCCCTGGTTGCCGGAAAAGGGGCTGAAACCAAAATTATACCAGTGGATTATGCAGGAAATTAAACATATTCCAAAGTTGGTCGGGGAAATGGTGGTGCAAGGAAAATGGCAGGATTTTCCCTATGAGCAGCATGATGGCCGTTTTCGGATAGAAACCCTGGTCGAGGATGCGCAGGTCAGCCCTCTGGAGGGGTGGCCGGCTGTTGATGCGTTAAGTGCCAATGTTGGGGTAGACGGACGCAAGATGACCATTACGGCGTATCACGGCCGGATGGGCGAGGTGCTCTTGCGCAGCTTAAACGCGCAGATTGATAAATTAGGCACAGACCGGGAAAGCCTGCTCTTACATGCCCGTATCAAGGACGCAGCCGACAGTATACGCCAGTATATTGTGAGAACGCCTTTGCAACAGCGTTTGCCGTTTTTATCCAACAGCCAGATGGAAGGCAATGTTGATTTGGATTTACAAATTGATGCTCCCTTGTATCCTGAGCCGGAAGGCATAGTGATTATGGGGGATGCCAAATTTTCAGACAATAATGTACGTATTTCTTTTGATGGTGTCTCGCTTCCCTTCGCCGGGGTGAACGGCAATATACAGTTTGATCAGCACGGGATTCTGGATAGTCAACTGGATATGACTTTGTGGCATATTCCCATGGCTCTGCATATGCGTACATTACTCACCCCCCACAAAGCATTGCAGATTGAGGCGAATATTCCACTGGTGATTGCTCAGCTCAAACAGCACTGGCCGTCGGTCTGGTGGCAATTACTGTCCGGAAATACGGATGTTGTCGCCAAAATGCATATCAGTGACGATCCGCAGGAAACGCATCGTTTGCAGCTGCAAACCAGTCTAAAAGGCCTGGCGATAGAATTGCCACCTCCATTCCATAAATCTGCCGCGGAACGTACCCGGTTGACCAGCAAGATTGAGTTTAATGGCTCGCAGGGCATTGGGTTGCAAACCCAATGGGAGCAGCGTATCGGTTCGCATTTGTGGTTGAACTGGAAAGATGGCAGCCTGGAAGTCGAAAAGGGGGAGATCCGTTTGGGGGCGGCGAAAGCGTCTACCCAAGTGCAGCAGGGCTTGCAATTACTGGGCCGTTTGGCGGTTTTTGACGACAGACAGTGGCAGCCTGTGTGGAATCTGGTTAATGGGTTTGGCAGCCAGGGGAATTGGCTGAACCGCCTTGATTTTATCGATCTGATGGTTGAGAAAGGACACTGGTTTGGACAGCGCCTGCAAAACAGTATTATCCAGTCGCGTAAAGTGGATGATATTTGGAAAATGCAATTAAAACAAAAAGATATGAAAGCTGATGTGCAATGGGATCTCAAAAGCAATGCGGTAAAAATGCATTTTAATCAGCTACAGATCCCGCAAAGCCGTGAGCAGCGCTCGTCAACCGCCTGGGTGGAATTATTGCCGCCACAATTTCCAAGTCTTGAATTACGGGTCGATCATTTGTTGTCTGCCCATAATGATTGGGGGCGGCTGAGTCTGGTTGGCAAAAACGAGAATAAAAATTGGCGTCTGGAGCGGTTACTGCTTGAGAATCCGTCATATGCCTTGAAGGCACATGGAATATGGCAAACGCGGACAAGCGGAACGGAAAGCACCCTCGACATCGAAGGATCAGTTACGAATCTGAGTACGCTGTTTCAACGTCTGAATTATCCACAACTGATAGAAGCCAAGACGGGGTATGTGCATGTTAAAGCGCAATGGCCAGGGCCCATTTTTGATCCGGTGTTGAACCGGGTCAGTGGCGAGGGTTACCTAGCATTCCAGGATGGTCAGATTAGCGAGTTGAGCAAAGAAACGGAAGAAAAAATCGGTTTAGGCAAGATGCTGAGTATTTTCAGTTTACAAACGATTCCCAGGCGTTTGCGTCTGGATTTCAGTGACCTGTCTAATCGCGGATATACCTTTGATAAAATTGAAAGTTATTTTAATGTACATGATGCGGTGCTCACGACGCAAAAAAGTACGGTTAATGGACCTGTGGCACATGCCACCCTCAAAGGAAAGGTGAATCTGTTGACCAAACAATGCGATTTGAAATTGCAGGTCACACCGCATATCACGGCTTCCTTGCCGGTGGTGGCCACGATTGCAGGCGGCCCAATCGCCGGAATTGCCACCTGGATTGTCAATAAAATTGTAACCCGGGAAATGGAAAAAGTACGCGCTTACAGTTATGTCATCACTGGCAGCTGGTCGCAGCCTGTCATCGAACAGGGGCATATTACCCGTCAGGCAAAAAAAACAGCAAGATGAGCCGGCCAGGCGGAGGTGTCGCAGTTTTTTTATGGTCTTAATAATGCGATACTATCGCTATTGGTCTTGATGACAGAAAGCGCTGAGGTTCTATGTTAAAAACATTATTACTGCCGTACTGGGAGGTCTGTATGCTCCGGCGTTCGCCGGCTGATACCCCTTATTCACCCTTGTTGCTGGTGATATTTAGTCTTTCGTACTATATCCTGGTGCAGTTTCAATGGAATCTGCAAAAATTGCCCGCGCAATTTACCATTCAAAACCCGCTGAGCGCCGGTTTCTTTGTGTTGCTGGGGACGATCCTTTATGTTGGTGGGATGTTGGCGGCCATGCGTAAAGCCAACCGTTTTGTCCAGACGACAACCAGCCTGATGGCAGTACATTCCATTATTCATCTTTTATTGTTGCCACTGGTGGTTATCATGGCTCAATTAATCGTGTTCCCGGATCAGATGACGCAGATGGAGATGCCATCGGCAGCCACCAGTTTTTTGCTCATCGCTCTGGCTGTTTTATCTCTGGTTATAACCATCTGGCAACTGGTGATTATGATGTTTATTTTACGAAAGGCGATGGATGCTGATCAACTCAGTGGGGTGTTAGCCACTTTGGGCTTATTAATTTTTGCGAATGTCTTTGCGAGTTTTATGGGAATGTTGCTATGAATAAGCGCTTGCATTTTCTCGGAATTGGCGGCACTTTCATGAGTGCGCTGGCTATTCTGGCACGTGAAGCCGGTTATGCGGTGAGCGGTTGTGATGCAAACTGCTATCCGCCGGTCAGTGATTTGCTACAGGCCAAACAGATTCCCTTCATTGAAGGATACCATGATGTGGCTGCTGTACTGGCTGCTGATGTTGTTATTGTGGGGAATGCCATAAAGCGCGGCACTCCAGTATTAGAGGCGGCATTAAATGCCCGGAAAACGGTAATTTCCGGTCCACAGTGGCTGGCGGAAAATATTTTGCCCAAATACCGCGTGATTGCGGTTGCCGGTACACATGGTAAGACCAGCACAACCGCCATGATCACCCATATTCTGCACCACTGTGGCTACGAGCCCGGATTTTTAATAGGAGGGGTGTCTCCCGGAATGCAGACCAGCGCGCATCTGGGGGCTGGAAAATGGTTTGTGATTGAGGCGGATGAATATGACTCTGCCTTTTTCGATAAACGCCCCAAGCTGATGCATTATCGACCGGAGGTGGCAATCTTGCATAATCTTGAATTTGATCATGCGGATATTTATCCTGATTTAGCGGCCATCCAACAACAGTTTCACTATTTTGTTCGCACGATTCCACAAAATGGAAAGGTGCTGTTTCAACGCGATGATACCGCCTTGCAAAGCGTCCTGCAAAAAGGCGTGTACAGCCAGCTGGAGTCCATGGCGCTGGATACCAAGGCCGATTGGGGAGCGGTTTTGTTAAAGCCGGATGGCAGTGCCTTTGAAGTGTGGCATCAGGGAGCGCTGGTCGGCACCCTCTGTTGGTCGATTATTGGTGCTTTTAATGTGGCCAATGCCTTGTCTGCCTTGGCCGCCTGTGCGCAAACCGGTTTACCGATGCGCGATGCCCTTGCGGCGCTGGCGGCGTTCACACCAGTAAAACGGCGCCTGGAATTGCGAGGCGTTATCAAAGATGTCAGTGTCTATGATGACTTTGCCCACCATCCTACGGCTATTGAGCAAACCCTGCGGGCCGTGAAAGAAAGTCAACGGCATCAACGGGTGATTGCGGTACTGGAGTTTGCCTCCTACACCATGCGCCATGGAGTACACCATGCGCGCGTTGAAGACGCATTAGCGGTAGCGGATATCGTTATTGCCTTGCAGGCAGCTGATTATGTGTTCACCGTTTCCAAGCGCTTTCATCCCGAGCATTTTTTTGTGGAGACGAGTACCCAGGCGATATTGGCGCGTCTTGATGCCCTGGTGGCACCGGGGGATGCGGTTATTATTATGAGTAATCGCGGCTTTGATGACTTACATCAGAAGTTGCTGGCTACTCTGTCCCGTGCAGAGGTCTAGGAATGCGACAACGTTTTGTCCATTTACGTATCCACAGCGAATTTTCATTAGTGGATGGTTTAGTCCGTGTCAAACCCCTGATGAAAGCGATACCGGAGCGGGCAATGGCGGCTGTGGCCGTTACCGATTATTGTAATCTTTTTGCGACCGTTAAAGTCTATAAAGCCGCTTTGGACAATGGGATAAAACCCATTATTGGCGCGGATATCCCCTGGGTGGAGTCGATGGAAAGTGAGAAGTCCTTCTCCTTGGTATTACTCTGTCAAAATGACAAGGGATACCATAACCTGACTCGTTTGATTGCCAGAGCCTACCAGGAAGGACAGTTTCTCGGAAAACCACGTGTTTTGCGCGACTGGATTCAGGAACATAGTGAGGGTTTGATTGCGCTATCAGGTGCCAGAGACGGGGATATAGGACAGGCGTTGCTCCGGGATAATATGACCTTGGCTCGCGAGCAGGCGCGATTTTGGCACGCGACGTTTCCCGGGCGCTTTTATATCGAACTACAGCGCTGTGGTCGCGAAGGTGAAGCGCATTATAACGCGAAGGCGGTTGAACTGGCGGCGAAATGCCGTTTGCCGGTTGTCGCTACCAATGATGTTCGTTTTATGGACTCGGTGGATTTTGAGGCGCATGAAGCACGGGTCTGTATTGGCGAAGGGCGGATGCTGGCAGACCCCTCTCGTGATAAATCGTACAGTGAGCAACAATATTTGCGTTCAGCGGAAGAGATGCAGGCCCTGTTTGCCGACTTGCCGTCGGCATTGACCAATACCGTGCTGATTAGTCAACGCTGCAATGTGCAGTTGAGCCTGTGGAAAAATTATTTACCGGATTTTCCCATACCGGCTGAACAAACGATTGCGGACTATCTCTCCAGCCTTGCAAAACTTGGTTTGAATCAACGATTACAGCAGTTGTTTCCGGGAGAGGATGAGCAGAGCCTGGCGCAGCGGCGTATGCCGTATGATGAGCGTCTGGCGGTAGAACTGGCGGTAATCAATCGGATGGGATTTCCCGGTTATTTTCTGATTGTTGCGGATTTTATTCAGTGGGCACGGAAAAACGACATCCCCGTCGGACCGGGACGCGGCTCGGGCGCCGGGTCATTGGTAGCCTATGCCTTGGGCATCACCGATCTCGATCCGCTGGCCTATGATTTGCTGTTTGAGCGTTTTTTGAATCCGGAACGGGTATCGATGCCAGATTTCGATATCGACTTTTGTATGGAAGGGCGTGATCGGGTCATTGAGTATGTCGCAGAAAAATATGGTCGACACTGTGTCTCCCAGATCATCACATTTGGCACTATGGCGGCCAAGGCCGTTGTTCGAGATGTAGGGCGGGTGCTGGGGCTTCCGTATCCCGTAGTCGATAAAATAGCCAAGCTTATCCCTTTTGAAATAGGAATGACGCTGAAAAAGGCGCTGGAACAGGAAGAGGAGCTGCGTCGTCGCTATGAAGAGGAGGAAGAGGTACGCGAACATTTGGATCTGGCTTTAAAACTGGAAGGAATCACCCGTAATGCCGGGAAGCACGCGGGCGGTGTCGTGATTGCACCCTCGAATCTGACAGATTTTACCGCGATCTATTGTGAACAAGGGTCCAGTCAAATTGTAAGTCAATTTGATAAAGACGATGTGGAAGCGGTTGGTTTGGTCAAATTTGACTTTCTCGGGCTACGAACGCTGACCATCATTGACTGGGCCATCAAAACCGTAAATGCCCGTCGTCAGCTGCAAGGAGAAGCATCGTTAGCGATTAGTCAAATCCCAACCGATGATCCAACAACTTTCCGTTTATTAAAAGCTTGTCAGACTACGGCAGTTTTTCAGCTGGAATCCCGGGGAATGAAAGAATTAATCGGTCGTTTGCAGCCCGATTGCTTCGAAGAAATCATTGCGTTGGTCGCGCTTTTTCGTCCCGGTCCTCTCCAATCAGGGATGGTGGATGACTTTATCGACAGGAAACATGGGCGCGCCAACGTGGAGTATCCCCATCCGGATTTAGAGCCTATCTTAAAGCCGACCTATGGGGTTATTTTGTATCAGGAGCAGGTGATGCAGATTGCCCAGGTTCTGGCTAATTATACTCTGGGAGCGGCTGATCTGCTTCGTCGCGCTATGGGGAAGAAAAAACCGGAGGAAATGGCCAAGCAGCGGGAAATTTTTACGGAAGGTGCCCGTGCCAGAGGAGTGGATACGGAGGTCGCAAGCTATATTTTTGATTTGATGGAAAAATTTGCCGGTTATGGTTTCAATAAATCACACTCGGCGGCCTATGCCCTGGTATCTTACCAGACTGCTTGGTTAAAGACACATTATCCAGCTGCTTTTATGGCAGCCGTGATGTCGGCTGATATGGATAATACGGATAAGGTGGTGATTTTCATTGATGAATGTGAACAAATGAAATTGACGGTTTGTGCGCCTGATATCAATCAGTCCCAGTGGCAGTTTACCGTCAATGAGCGCGACCAGATTGTTTATGGCTTGGGTGCGATAAAGGGGGTGGGTGAGTCTGCTATTGATTCCATACTGACTGAACGGCAGCGGGCGCCTTATAGCGATCTCTTCGACTTTTGTCGCCGGGTCGACAGTCGGAAAGTAAATCGTCGAGTGTTGGAAGCCTTAGTGAAAAGTGGCTCTTTTGATCATTGGCAGATTGACAGGGCAATACTATTGGCTTCTATCGATAAAGCCATGCGGCTTGCGGAAAAAGCACAGGCCCGCGCTCAAAGCGGGCAGATTGATTTATTTTCCCTGTTGGAAGATGATGGATTGCAGGCGGAGCAGTATGTCAGCGCGCCTTCTTGCCCCGAACGTATCCGGCTCGATGGCGAAAAGGAAACCTTGGGCTATTATTTAAGTGGTCATCCGGCCAAAGGCTATCGTCACGAACTGCGCAGTCTGGTCAGTGCGATCGCAACCCTTTCCCTGGCCACTCATAAAAAAACATGGCTCTGTGCGCAGATAATGTCGATACGCAAATTGATCAGCAAGCGTGGGAAAAAACTGGCGATTGTCAGTGTGGACGATGGCAGTGGACGCTTGGATATTGTGGTGTTTTCAGAAATATTGGAGCAGGCGCAAGAGCTTTTGCACAATGGTGAAATTCTGGTGATTGAAGGTGAGTTGTCGGCAGATGATTACAGTGGCGGCATACGAATGACCGCTAGTGGCTTTTATTCGTTGCCTATGGCGCGTAGCCGCTTTGCACAATGCCTGCGTCTGGATTTTAAACACGAAGATGCCGCTTTGCTGCCCAGAATGAAAGCCATTTTACAAGCAAGTCCGGGAGACTGTCCGGTAAAAATTGCCTACGATAATAAGAGTGCCCGTGCGGAGCTATCTCTGGGTAAAGAATGGCTGGTTCATCCGGATGATAACCTATTACAGCATTTGCGCGACTTGCTGGGTGATGAACGGGTAATGTTTTGTTATTAATATTCTCGCCTCGCAAGAGAGACTCATCTGAAGGGAAATCGGCGTTGCTCTGCCACCCCATGGGCAGCGGAGCATTCTCGCGGTGGTGACATGTTATTTCCCGGGCTTGGGAACCGTGGAAAAGGGCGATGGAGCCGTTGAGGAAAAGCGCGGTTGATTGATTTCTGTGAGTGTGCCGCTTGAGCTGCCCAGTAAGGAAAGAATCCGCTGCATTTGTTCTTTACTAATGACCTGGCCGGCTTTTAGCTTGGGTATATTCCGCTTTTCAGTTTCCGGGCACATTCCCTGTATTTCTTTTTTAAGTTGTTGTACTTCTTCTTTTTCCGGTGCTTTCAATCGCATGACTTTTAAACTATGCAGCACTTGACGATAACTATTGGTGGTTTCTGCGGTTTTCGATGGACTGGGTTTGGGCCGTGGCTGCATAAGGTTTTCCAGTTGTGCCAGCTCCGATTCCAGCCCCCGCTTTTGATTCTGCAGCTCCGCAAGTTCCGCCTGTTGTTTTTGATCCGCTTGTAACACGGGCTTGCTGCGTGCTTCAAAGGCGGCCCGTTCCTTCGCTTTAATATCCTGGACTGTTTTTAAAACCGATGTGATCTGTGGTTGATGTCTGTCAAAGGTTTTTTGCGCAGTACTTTTTTCTTCCGGACTCAGATTGTCAATGGACTCTCCTGGCCCGAGGCGACCGGAAGGGACGAGATAGAGGGTCTGGACATTTTCACCTTTCGCATTCATTTGCGTTTGCTGGCGTAATTCAAGCTGCAAATGTTGCGGAACAATATAGGCAATCTGCAGGGGATCCTGGGTTGCTTGCCCCTCCTGGTCATAATATTGTGGCCTATCATTCGTCTGGATACTTGCGGTTATGTCATCAGAGGATAGCCCAGATGCCTGCGCCGTAAGCGGTTTCATTTTTTTTAGTGCCAGCATATCTTCAGCCGCAGCCCGTTTGGCAACATGAGCATTATGCTTTTGCAGCAACTCTTGCGCTTCACTGACTTTGTCCTCTTCCAGCAGTGTTTGGATATTCGTCATGTAATCATCCAATACTGTTGAGGATTCATCAATTAATTGCTCGAGGGCTGGCTGATCCAGGGAAGTGATATCAGACAGGCTGTCATCAAAGATTTGATGCTTGCTTTCCAGACTTTCCTGCTCCTGCAACAATTGCTCAATGTCTTTATCCAGTTGCTCTGCCGCCTGGGTTTTTTCATCTATCACTGACTGAAGGGCATCCAGACTGCTGCGGTAGCTATTCTCCATCGCACTGTAATACTCTTTGGACGCCGAGGTATTGGCTTTTGGCTTGTTCGTTAACTCTTTCAGATGTTTGATTTGCTCTGAAATGGCCTGTCTTAATTCCGAAGCTGCTGCTTTTTTATGTAAAAAAGCGCCTAAAAGCAGGGCCAGCAATTGTTGGCGGCGGCGCAGTTGCTCCTGGAGAGCCAATTGCTCGCGTTGTTCATCTTGCTTCTGCTGCATGGCCTGTTCCAGTATAATCGACAGGGCGATTTTCCCGGAATCGGAGCGAAGAAAACTACGCATATCCCCGGGGGTTTTGAAGCCAAAGCGACCAATGGCTGCCGGATCGTAGCTGTTGTTTGCTTTTTTGTATGGTTCCTGCAGTTGGGAGGGACCGACAATAATCGGGGTAACGGGGAGGGTTCTAGGCATATATGTAGCCTCTATAGTTAAGGTATCCATAAATTATTATAATTATAGCAAAATGCATTGTCAATTAAAGCTGCATTATGCTTAAAATGTGCGGTATTGTTGCTTCCGCGTTACCAACATTGTTCCAAACTGCCCGTACTGCCTGAAAAGCCTTTTTGTCCCAGGCTGTTATAGGTCAGATTAGCACAATGCTGATCGGCTCTTTCTTGCGCATTACGTGGTGTGGCCTGTATCGTATAGTTTGCAGGGCCTTGCTCCGTAATACTGAGGGTGTACCAGCCTTGCGTTGACCTATCGCTGCCTAATACATCGTCCACTGCGTTGCCACTATTGATGCGGGCGGTTGCATAGGTGTTATGCTCAGAATAATAGCGCTCCAAGCGACTGGCCAAATCCATTAAGGCAGTATGGCCGTCACTGCGTCGTGTCCGTGTAATGTATTCATTATAGCTGGGAAAGGCAATGGTAACGAGAATACCTACTATGAATATGACCACCATTAATTCAATCAACGTGAATCCCTGAAGTTTCATTGCGGCTATCCTTGTGTGCGATTCAGTTGGGCTTTTATACTTCCTGGTGGTGCCCTGAGTCAGAGGTTTTTTCGATGGCTCCGGTCGCCGTATAGCGCTTGCTGACTTCAGGATTGGTTTGGGCGGAGAGGCTGTCCAGGAGTTCCTGACGCAGATTCATATTCGCGGAAATCACCTGCCCATTCACCGTATTCTGAGCGCGGCATCGTTGTAGCAATGCCTGCAGATTTTCATTGAGCTGCTGGATTTGCTGTTGTGTTTTCTGGCTTGCAGCGCTGAGTATTTTATGTAGTTGACTTTTTGCTGTCTCGGGAGCGCTTTGGCTGTCAAGCAAGCGCAATCGCTCGCTGGTGTGCTTTTCCAAGCATGCACTTATCGCTTGTTTTTGTGCGGAGATTGACTCAAGTTGCTCATATTTCCGTTCAGACAGCATTTCTGTTTCCTGCTCCAGTAACGCGAACAAGCGCTCCAGTTCCGCAGTTTCATTTTGCAAGCACTCCATGAGTGCATTAACGAGGCTATCATTCATAAGTCTAGTCCATTAATGTCAGTGATCGGTACAATTATCCTGTGACCTTAGCGATTTTTATCAAATTCCGCAAGTAGTTTGTCGGCAATTACCAGACTATCCATCTGATAACGACCACTGGCCAGTTCTTTTTGCAAAAAGGCTACCCGGGCATGGTTAATTTCAGACGCTGTCAGAATCGTCTCGCGCAACTCATGGACGTGCAGGTCAACCTTGTCCTCTGCCGGAGATGCGGCAGTTGGATGATCCTGTGCCTTGGACGCAGATTTATGCTCGGTACTCGTTGGCTTGATGCCGTTGGAATTTTGAATAGAATTGACCATGGTGCAGCGCTCCTCTCGTTATTATCCTGACTTGTCGGCATCCACATGAAAAACTTTAGGCTTTGTTGATGATTTTATTCAATTTAATGTGGATTTTGATCATTTTTATGGGGGCCGGGTCTGGATGGAGAACCAAACCCGCCAAAGTGATCCCCTTCGATAGCTGATGCAGTTTACACGTTTACCCTGACGGAATGACTGCCGATCACCCGAGCCTGTATTATCCGTTTGGACGTCGAGTTCTTTACCCGTATGACATCACCGAGGTAACCGTCATTCATGGCTTCTCCCTGCATGCGCACCGAGAAACCAGCGCTCTTAGCTTCAATATCAACCTGTTGTCCCCGCTTGATTATTTTTTCAGTGGTAATAACTGAGGGGTGAATGACGCTGCCAGCGTTTAATCTATATTTGCTCACCTGTCCATCAAGTTCTTTGCTATCGGTAAAATAACCATGGCGGAGTTGGTTTACGTTCATTTTTTCTAAACGCAACAGTGACGAGCTTAAAGCTTTTCCGGGGGGGATACTTGTTTTGGCAACCACCACCTCCTTGTACCAGTTAATGCTAATGGGGATATACAGCGTCCAATGTGCCTGCGGATCAACGCAGCGCAAACCGATGGTGTTGGTTTGCAGCAACGGAGTCGAGTAGGGATTAAAAACCTGTAATCCATTTTGGCTGCACTCTTTGAGTTGCAGGCGAGGGTCAATATTTTCTACCCGAATGTCTATATCTTCCCAATGATACTCGGGAGTATTGGCTTTAAAATGGGCTTCGATTTCTGTTTTTATAGAGTCAATGGACTGAAAATTATCAGCTTGTGCGGAAATGCTAAAAAATAAACAGTAAAAAATGGATATATAGAATTTCATGGTTTAAGCTTACACTATAGGTTAATATTTTTTATACAAGCAATAATCAGGCCAAAGTGAGGATGTCATGCGTTTTGCAGTATTGTTGGTAGTGGCAATCATTGCCCCAAGTGTACTTTGGGCGGCGAGCCACCATCCACAGGCCTTTTTAGAGGACGTACGCGGTAAGCCAGACGAGGGCGCGCAAATTGTCGGCCATTTTTGCGCGGTCTGTCATGCCCCTAAACCGCAGATTCCTCTGGGTGCGCCCCGTCAGGGAATACAGGCGGACTGGCAGGCGAGGTTGCAGCAAGGGTTGGATGTGATGTGGGCCAATACCGCAGAAGGGATGAATGCCATGCCTCCCAGAGGCGGATGTTTTGAATGCTCTGACGAGCAATTACGAAAAGCGATTATAGCATTATTGCCAGAGGAGAGTCGCACGCAGGTCGCAAGAGAGTTGGAAGTGGATAAAAAGCATTCGGTACCAAAAAATAAACCTGGGTCAGCTAGGTAAATACCTTACTGTTACGCCGGGGTTTTGAGAAAAAGTAAAAACCGTAGATAAAAAAATCAAGGGAGGGACTTCCGATGAAAAAGCTGCTGATACTGGCACCTATATGTGTCCTGACGGCTGCCTGTTCTGTGATGAATCAAGGCGGTGGCCGTTACAGCCATACCATGCATTACAATTCCGATAGTAAAGGTACGCATGTTTTTCCTGCAAAACGTGAAGCCACTGGCCGTAAGGTTTTTGTTTTTGACCCAAGGGCAACCGCCTGGGCTGCCTATGATGCCGAGGGTAATCGGGTGAAAACAGGTCGCGCTTCTGGCGGAGCGGATTACTGTGAGGATGTGGGTAGACCTTGCCGAACAGTCACTGGAAAATTCCGTGTTTTTTCTAAAAAAGGTGAAGAATGCCGTTCCAGTAAATATCCTTTAGAAACCAATGGTGGCGCCAAAATGCCCTATTGCATGCATTTTCACGGCGGATATTCCATTCATGCCGCCTACGATGTACCCAATCACAATGCCAGCCATGGGTGTATCCGGGTATTACCCAGCGCAGCAGAATGGTTGAATAGAAGCTTTATTGATATTGGAACCACGGTAGAAGTGAAACCGTATTAGCGAACAGGGTATTCCCAACCCCTCCCTGGGAATACCCTGTTGTGGTGAGCGCATTAGATTGATGTCACCCATTTTTATTCCAACACGTCATGGGGTGAATATCGTTTGTATTCCTCTGGGGTTTGGTAGGCGATGTGTTTTTAATCAACCGTCCGGTCTGTGGCTTTAATAAGCGTGAGTGAATTGCCTCATCCGAACTTTGAATTGTGTTTTGATGTTTGAGTGGGTAGAATTCAGGGTGACGTCCCGGTGGCACAGCTGGATAGCGCAGCCCCCTCCTAAGGGGCAGGTCGCAGGTTCGAATCCTGCCCGGGACGCCAATAAAATCAATTTTTTATATAAAAAAACCTCTCTCAGTCATCAATACGTAAGTGCAATGTAAGTGAAACTTGAATGTATTTTTATGTACACGCACGTCATGCTGAGCAAAGCGATGCATCTCCAACGCATAGAAAAAAGTTATGTGCGGACAAAAAAGGAAGGCTTACAAAGTGTAGTATGAAATATAAAACAGACAAGAAAAGAACAGAGCGCAACCAAAGAACATGACCGCGCCAATAAAAATAGACGTATTAGTGTCATGACCATGAGAAGCGCATCTATACGTGCAGGATTTTTTAAAAACAATGAAACAAGAAAATCGGGCCTTTTCAGGAATCTAAAGCCGCCCTCTACTTTTTGTTGGGATTTATAATGAGCAAGCATACCCTGCATATCGAGATGGTCAGTCAGGTCATTTGTTGCCAATATGAATATACCCAGCATATTCTCTGCCTTTTGCTTACGGTCCTGAGAACATTTTACGGACATAACCTTCATTGCTTTTGCTGTCATTGCTATTTTGGCACAACTAAATGGTGATTGAACCGGGTGAAGGTATTTTAAGTTTTGTTGACTATACCTAACGTAAGTTAGGTCATTCAGGGCATTGTTATGCAAGTAGAAACAGATAAAATCAATTTACCGGCGCTAGGAGACGAAGCCAACCTAAAACAATTAGCTGGTTATATGAAAGAAGCGCAAGGTCATCTGGAGGCATTGAAGAAGGAGCTTTATAAAACTATCGATGCTGGCTTTGATGATGCCAGTGGTTATAATCTTAATCCAGGGGTAGAAACTGCTTGCAATTATGCCGTAAAACCTTCCGAATTTCTTGAAAAAGCCTATACTATTCAGGCTTATGGCGCTGACGGGGAATTTCTTGATAATCGCGATCAACCATACATCAACGCGGGCTTGGAATTTGCACAATATTGTGACGACCCAATAAAGCAACCAACATCCGAGCAAATTTTCCTAAATGATGTTGGTAGGTTAGTCTCGGCAATCAATTCAACATTGAGTCAAATAAACAAGACTCAACATAGCTTGAAAAATGGTGATTCTGATGAAGTTGCTTTCCATGCAGGATTAGTTGGTGATTATGCTCAGATAGTTCTCGGCTCAGCTGAAGAGTCGAAAATAGTTGACGTCATTCCTAATCAAGGTGTATTTGATAAAGTCCTTTCTGGTTTGAAGAACTTTGTTGATGGCATAAAGCAGTTCTTTGCAAATATTGGCAAAGATAAAAATGAAATGCACGTAGCCGCATTTCAGAAAATAAAAGAGAAATACCAACAGACTGTTACAAAATCTGAAAAAAATGTGATAGATGAAGAACATACAAAAAATAATACTACTGCCCCAAGCGGCCCGTAGAAGTTAAAAAGGCTATTCAATGGTAGTATTCAAATAACGGTGACACCTCTTTAAATTTGTTATTATTATTGATAATAAAAAAGAGGGGCATCATGAATAAGCAAATAGACTAGTCATATTTTGGTTTCAATGATTTTAAACCAAAAACATCATTGCAATGATATGATCACCCTCGTTTTTTATTCTTGCTTTGGTACCTGGAGCAAACTGGCAAAATCACACGCACTTTAAAATAGACCTTGTATTCAAGCATTGTTAGAATGTTTTCCACAAGCTTATCCACCGATTTTGTGGATAAAAAGATAATCATTCGTTTTTCATCAGGCACGTAAATTCCTTAATTTGTAAGCCTCTTACAAATTAATCCTAAATTAAAAAGGTTAAAATGAAAAATATCAGAATAAGTTATCCACAAAACGTGGTGAGTGGTATTTACATTCAACGCCGAGTAATTCTATCAGATAAAAATAAAATAAACAGACTTGTTTTTTGTCTTTTTTTGAGATTTTGCCTTCTTTTGTTGATGGCGTTACATCTGTTAGCCAGATTTTTTGTGTGCTATACACTGATTGACTGATTTAATGCACTCTTTCTTTTTTTGATGCTTTTTGATAACTACCAGACCATGTGCTAGTCTTAAAGTACAAGAAAAAAACAGAGAACCCAGTGCCTCTACAAGACAGTAACAGATTGATTGCTCAAATTGGGGATTATGGTAAAGAAAATAATGCCATCAACCAACTCAGTGACGCAGGAAAGAGCGCCCTGTATAAGGGATGCGTTGAGAAGCCTAATCCAAATGAGCATCGGGAACAATTTATCAATTATATTGATAAGTTAAAAACAGAAGGCAACCTTGCTGAATTTACTGGCAATCCAGATATTCGTGCAACCCAACCTGAAAAAGCAACCATCACTATTGAAAATTTGCTTGGCAAAGAGGGATTGAAGTTATATTTAAGCGCTTTAAAAGAAGAGGCAAATGATAAGAAGTACCGTACAGCGGTGTTTGAGGCTTCATCTAAGGGCTATGAGGGGAAGCAGTGGCAAGAGCGGCCTGTTGTGATTGTATCTGGCCCCTCTGGTAGTGGTAAGTCGTTCGCTGCCGATGCTGCGGTAAGAAAAGCCAGTGAGTTTTTAAAAACCAATGAGAATAACACCACAAACTTTGTCGTAGCTTCTGATGGAGGCGTGGCACGTGAAATGTCGCAAATGAGAAAATTAATGATTCGCGTGGCTAATGATAAAGGATTTAGCGGTGTAAAAGATTTGCACAATAAAAGTGCGGTGCTCGGAGGTATAAAAAATCACGTGTATGATGCTGCAAACGCATCGAACAATTTAGGTTTGGTCATACCGGAGACATTCTCTAAATGGTATCTGCCTGGTAAAGATTCAAAAAAAATGATGAAACAGGCGGAAAAACAGCCTGAAAGTCGATTAATTTTTACAAAGGTTGCAGGACAAGTACCATCTCTATTCCAAAAAGTCGTCGCTTTTATGGGGTCTCGCCGTGCCTGGAAAACAGATTTTAAAGAAGGGGAGAATGAAACGTTTGATTTAAACAGCACCAAATCGATAAAAGAGTCTAAAAAATATGGTGCCAGTGGTTTTACACACGGTGTGAATGGATCTAATGCTGCTGAAAAGTGGTTTAAGGAGCATAGCAAACAAAAGTTGATGATGACGATTACGAATGACTTGGTGCTCATGAAGCCAGACGTGCAAAATACTGAAAACTGGGTGCGTGCGAATCAGAATGATAGTGGTGCGATTATGCTACCGCAGCGCGCAGTGGATGCCTGGGAGCGTTCAGATAAAACGGATAGTTTGGAGGATTTTTACAAGGCAACAAAAAATAACTATCCTCCCATCGTAGAAACGTCTATGCAAATTGATTTGGCCTCAGCTATTAAAAAATTATCAGATCTACAATCCACAATAGATCTACAAGAATCGCAATCAAAAATAGAACATGATGCATTGCTGGATACCGTCAAAACAGCATTACAATCGCTTGAGCCTATTCATGAAAAATCTATTGAAAGTATTGATGCTGTGAAACAGACACTGAATGAACATTTAAAAACATCTAAATCAGAAAAAAAATGGTTATTTTTAGATACCAAGACGACTAAAGCAGTTAATCGGGCCCTTAAAACACTAGACCGCATAGAAAAAGACCTACCGAAAGTTCAACGTGAACTGAAACAAACAGGGGATGAAAAAGCACCTCATCAAGATAAAACCGCTCAACTTCCGCCTAATCTTATATCACCAATGAGCCCGACCGATACAAAAGGTGTGACAAAATATTTTAAAGATCGTTTAACAGAGATAAAGGGTCTTGCCGCGCATAAAGAGAAAGACCTGGAAGCCGATAAAGAAAATGCACCCTCTATACCACAGTTTTCTGGATGAACACTTGACGTGGTCAAGCAAATTTGTACACCCCAGTTAAGCCACTTTTTTCAATAACCGATTATTGCACAAAAAGTGCTAAATGGTATTTTTTGAGCACTCTCGTTTGCCCTGATTGGGCCCCCAGGGCAAGATCACGAGTGACTATTAATTAGTCACGAAATATGATCAAATACACCTATTTTAACTTTTGGGTGTAAAATTATGCGTGATTCACTAGTAGAACACTTTTCAGTGCTCCCTGATACAAGGCAGCGTTGTAAG
>JAFIFT010000028.1 GCA_020831865.1 Legionellaceae bacterium
TTAAAACATTATGACGTCATCCAGAGCGCAGCGAAGGATCCCCTGAATCAAGCATATCGCCATTTCAAGGAGATCCTTCGCTGCGCTCTGGATGACCGTGTATTTTTTTGATTGACTGGTTAAATATTAAAATGTTTTTTAGTTAATATGGTATGATCTTGCCCTGACAAGGAAGCATACTGATATCGGTGGGCAGCAGAGCCATTTAATGTTCAGTGTTGGCAAAGTGCCATCCTAATTGCTGGGCGATATCTTCTAACATGATTTTTCCTCGGATGCTGTTGCCTTTGGGATTGACTTTGGGGCTCAGAGCCGCAATACCGGCTTTTCCCGCCACCGAAGCAATCATATAACCGGAAACACCACTTTTCGCGGGAATGCCGCAGCGTACCATATGGGTTCCAGACTCATCATATAATCCACAAGTGGCCATAATGGCTAAAGTAATTTCAACCGTTTGTCTTGAAATAATAGCCTGATTGTTGCGAGGATCTTTACCGCCATTTGCCAGAAGACTGGGCAAATAGAGTATTTTTTCAAGGTTGGACTCATAGGAACAAAGAGTAAAATACAAATCCAGCACACTATTGACATCATCACAGATGCTATGCCGGCTCTTGAGCAGATACGCCAAGGAGCGATTGCGATCGCCGGTGCGTTTTTCTGAGGCAAAGACCAGGGGATTAATAGATAAACGTTCACCAAACAATTTTTGCACCCATTTTTCCAGCCAGGCAAACTGCTGCTCTCCGATGCCGGGAATTTTGGAGCAGAGGGTAATGGCCCCGGCATTTAACATGGGATTGGAGGGTTTGGGACCAAATTGTTCCAAACGGGTAATGGAGGCAAAATCATCGCCCGAGGGTTCAACCGCCACCCAATCAAAGACTTGCTCGGGCCCAAATTCTTCTAACAGCCCAATCAAGGGAATTAACTTGGCCGTGCTTTGGAGGGTAATGGCTGGCAAATCTGGCTTATTACTGTAGAACACCGGGCTATCATCCAGGCACCAGACTGCCAGCGCGGTAAGCTCCGCATCGGTATTATTGAGCTCGGGAATATAGTTTGCCGGTTTACCTTCCTGGCAGAGCATCGCTTTATCGACGATGCTTTTTAACAAGCTTCTGGTTACTTTTTTTGCTGTCATTCTGTTTTAAGCCCATGGATGCAGCAGTTTCGCTGCCGGTTTGAGGATCTTGTCTACAAGGGTGGTCGGGGTATCTACACTCAGTCGCCAAACTTTGAAGGTTTTCATTTTATCGATAATACAATCATCACTGGTTTGTAGTGTATCAATCAATTTGAGACGAAAGGCATCGGAGGCCAGCCAGTGTTCACCGGTGGCTACCTCATCAATATTAATTTGTTGGCGATTTTCACTGACATAATCACGAAAGGCGGTATGAATTTGCTCGAGATCCTCCTGGAATTTTTTTCGGTCTTTGGGCGTATTTTCGCCAAAAACCGTTAAGGTCCGTTTGTATTCACCTGCTGTTAATAATTCCACATCAATATTATGTTTTTTTAACCAGCGATGAAAGTTGGGTAACTGGGCCACAACACCAATAGAACCAATAATCGCAAAGGGGGCTGCGGTGATCGTGTGGGCAACGCAGGCCATTAAATAGCCGCCGCTTGCGGCCATTTTATCGATACAGACGGTGATGGGAATGTTTCTATCCCGCAGTCGTTGCAATTGGGATGCTGCCAGTCCATACCCATTGACTGAGCCTCCCGGGCTTTCCAGGCGAACTAAAACTTCGTCTTTTGCTTGTATAATCGATAAAATAGCCGTCACTGCCTGGCGTAAGCCGTCTGCCTGACTGGCTTTAATATCGCCATTAAAATCGAGCACGTACAGATTTGCTTTTTTTTGCTCTTCCGCTTTGAGTTGTTTTTTTTGTTTGCGGCTGGGCAGTTTTTTGGCGTAAATATCTTTTTCCAGACGCCGGGTCATTTCCCGGTACTCATCCGAGAGAGAGTGAAGTTGTATTTTGTGCGGTGATTTTCGCCGTATACTCAATACTGCAGATACAATAATCAAAATTGCAATAACGGTGGTAGCGATTTTCGCTAAAAACAAACCGTATTGGGATAAAAAATCCATAGATATACCTCGAAATCATTATAATGCTGCTAATGATAGATTGCTGCGGCGGGATGTCAATATATAATGGCGTTTTCATTTTTGGGAAAGTCAGCACAATTGTACTTGGACTTTACTGCGACTCCTGTAAAATAGGGTTTGATTCCGGGAGCGCTGAGCAGAATAGACCAAGAGGCCGGTTCTGTTTCCCGTAACCTTGATCGTTGGGCGTACATGGCCTGACTTACTATGATTCACAAAGACTGTCACAGGATCTTTTTCATGCTGAACGTGAGCAATCTGGGCTTTGGCTTCCAGGATACGGCTATTTTGAAAACCATTAATTTTTCAGTGCGCTCCGGTGAACTGTTGCATATTCTGGGTGAAAATGGCGCCGGGAAAACCACCTTGCTACGTTTGTTAGCGGGCTTGCTTGAACCCCAGTCAGGCGAGATTGTTTGGGAGCATAGAGGGAGGGCGGCGGAGTCTGCCGCTGATTCCGGTTATATCAGCATGGTTGGACACCAAACCGGCTTATGTAGTCTGTTAAGTATTTTTGAAAATTATCGAAGCTACCCGGGTTTGGGGTGCGAGCAGTTGGCCCTGTTATTGGAGCAGGCCGGACTGGCGGATTATGCCTATGCACGCTGGCTGGGTATGCTCTCGGCAGGTCAACGCAAACGTGCATCATTATTGCGTCTGGAAATTGAGAAAAAACCCTTATGGTTGCTGGATGAGCCATTTGTCGCGCTGGATACGAAAGGTATTGAGTATTTAACTTGCTTGATCCGCAATCATTTGCAGGCGCAGGGTATCGTCATTTTGAGCTCGCATCAGGCGTTACCGGCTACACTGCATCCTTGTTTGGAGTATGCGCTGTGAACGAATATCTTTCGATGTATCATCGCTATCTGCACCGCGAATGTTTGTGTCTGCTGCGGCAACCGCGGCACATTCTCTATGTTGTCCTGTTCTTTATTGTTGTCGTGTTATTATTTCCCTTAAGTTTACCCCCTGATCCTGGGGTGTTGCAAAATGTGGCGCCCGCCTTACTGTGGATGGCTTTGCTACTGGCCATGCTGCGTTCCTCTGAAAATTTTTTGCAGGGAGAATACAGTGATGGGGTGCTGGAGCAATGGCTGATCAGCCAACAGCCATTGGTGATGATTGTGCAGGTTAAGTTATTGGTGCACTGGTTATTATCGGTGGTTCCCTTGATTATGCTATCACCTCTGTTATTGCTTTTTTATCATTACGCCCTGGATCAGTTGTATTTTTTAATACTGGCGATTCTCTTTGGCTCACCCGCACTGCTGTGTCTGTGCGCGTTAGCTGCAACCTTTGGCGTTGGTTTACAACAACGTGGCGTGATGATGGCACTGATCGTGTTTCCACTCGTGATCCCGGTTATGATTTTGGGGAGCGGCCTGCCTGAGGCAGTGCGGTCCGGACAAGAGGCATCGGCGTTATTAGCGTTAATTTTGGCGATGTCGGTTCTGGCGGCCAGTCTGTTGCCCTTCGCGATGGCAGCCATTATTCGATCGGGGCTGGCGGAGTAGCAGTCTGTGCTACCTTCTGTCTGAGGCCTGTGCTACAATAGCGCCTTTTCTGCAGCTTTATCACGGACATGTGGACCTTCTTATACCAACTGGCGTCGCCAAAGTATTTTTACCAGAAAACGGGCAACTACTTGCCCTGGCTTGGCTTTTTGGCTGCTGTTTTTTTGCTGGGCGGAATGTTCTGGGGGCTTTTTTTCGCGCCAGCCGATTATCAGCAGGGTGATGCGTTTCGTATTATTTATGTGCATGTTCCTGCCGCGTTTATGTCGATGGCCATTTATGCCAGCATGGGATTTTTGTCGATTTTATTGTTGGTCTGGCGGATCAAACTGGCTGGTTTAATGCTGCCGATCTTGTCCGTGGTAGGGGCCAGTATGGCTTTTTTGGCGTTAGTAACCGGTAGCATCTGGGGAAAGCCCATGTGGGGGACCTGGTGGGTATGGGATGCGCGCTTGACTTCCGAGTTAATTCTCTTGTTTCTCTATAGTGCGATGATTATCCTGAAAAACAGCCTGCCTGATTCAGAGCGTTCAGAGCGGTTGCTGGCTATTTTGTGTCTGGTAGGGTTGGTGGATTTACCGATTATTCATTATTCAGTCTACTGGTGGAACAGCCTTCATCAGGGGGCCACACTCACCGTGTTCAGTAAACCCAAAATTGCCCTGGAAATGCTCTATCCTTTGCTATTGACCCTGTTGGGATTTTCCTTATACTGTGCTTTTATTGCCATTGCGCGCGCTCGTTTATCCTTGCTTTATCGAGAGCGTCAGCAAAGATGGGTCAGAGAGCTGTTTACAGGAGAAAAACATGACGCAGTGGTTTGAATGGTTAACTATGGGTAAATATTCTCTGTTTGTCTGGCCGGCCTATGGTCTGGTTTGTGTGATTTTAGTGATGCAGCTTTTGGGCATTCGCTGGCAGCGAAGAAAAACAATGCAGCGTCTGCAGCATTGGTTTAAAAGGCACCAGTGATGAATGCTGTTCGTCAACGCCGTCTGTTCCGTATCCTTTTTGTTGCTCTTGCTTTATCTATCGTTTCGGCTTTAGTGCTGTATGCCTTGCGGCAAAATATTAATTTATTTTTTAGCCCCAGTGAGATAGCCTCCCAAAAGGCGCCGTATCACCGACTTATCCGTCTTGGAGGCATGGTAGTGCCCGGCTCACTAGAGCGCGATGCGGAGAGTCTGGAGCTTGTATTTAAACTGACGGATTATAAGCATACGGTCAGTGTACATTATAGTGGTATCCTGCCTGATCTGTTTCGTGAAGGGCAGGGGATAGTGACAACTGGTACCTTGAGTGAAGACGGGGAGTTCCGTGCTTCAGAAGTATTGGCCAAACATGATGAGAACTATATGCCTCCTGAGGTTAAAAGTAGTTTGGCAGATAACAAAATACCCTGAGTGGAAAATCTATGTTGGCTGAATTTGGCATACTGGCTTTAGTTGTAGCATTTATCTTTGCGATAAGTCTGGTGGTAATTCCCGGTATTGGCTTATATCGCCAAAACGAAGCATGGATCAATCGGGCAGACTATTATGTTGCAGGACAATTTATCGGGATTGCCTTATCCTGGTTGATATTAAGCCTATGCTTTGTACGCGATGATTTCAGCGTATTATACGTGTTCAATAACTCCAGCCGTTCCTTGCCGATCTTTTATAAGATATGTGCGGTGTGGGGCGGGCATGAAGGGTCGATGTTGCTCTGGGTTGCGGTGTTGAGCTTTTGGATGTTATTGGTGAGCCGGGCCAGTCGGCAATTGCCTCAGCCATTTCGTGTAAGGGTTTTAATCATACTGGGCTTGCTGAGTGTCGGGCTTATCCTGTTTTTATTAACGGTTTCCAATCCGTTTGCACGGCAATTTCAAGACGTACATTCGCAGGGGCGCGATTTGAATCCTTTATTGCAAGATCCCGGATTTTTGTTTCATCCCCCCATGTTGTACATGGGATATGTGGGGTTTTCTGTAGCTTTTGCCATGGCTATTGCAGTGTTATGGTTAGGAAAAATTGAAAGCAGCTGGGCCAAATGGACGCGACCCTGGACACTGGCTGCCTG
This sequence comes from Legionellaceae bacterium, assembly GCA_020831865.1. GTDB lineage: Bacteria > Pseudomonadota > Gammaproteobacteria > Legionellales > Legionellaceae > JAFIFT01. The sequence goes on from JAFIFT010000028.1 coordinate 5,707, forward strand.
GTGTTGCCTTACAGTGGGCATTACCTTGGGTAGTTGGTGGGCTTATCGTGAATTGGGCTGGGGTGGCTGGTGGTTTTGGGATCCTGTTGAAAATGCCTCGTTTATGCCCTGGTTAGCCGGAACGGCATTATTGCATTCCCTGGCCGTTACGGAAAATCGCTCACAATTTAAAGCCTGGACGTTGCTCCTGGCGATTACTGCGTTTTCGCTGAGCCTGGTGGGGACGTTTCTCGTGCGTTCCGGTGTTTTGACTTCGGTGCACGCTTTTGCCGTTGATCCCCAACGTGGTTTGTATATTCTTTTTTTCCTGATATTGACTATTGGCGGCTCTTTATTGTTATTTGCTCTGCGTGCGCATCGTCTGCAACATGCCGACAAACCGGCATTGGTATCGCGTGAAAGCACGCTGCTGCTTAATAATATTTTATTGGTAACCGTGATGCTGACGGTATTAATGGGAACCGTATACCCTCTTATCATCGATGGACTGGGGCTCGGGAAACTTTCAGTGGGTGCCCCTTATTTTAACAGTGTTTTTGTGCCGTTAATGTTACCGCTGTTTGCCGTGATGGGTGTTGGCATCCATACCCGATGGAAGCAAGATCGGGTCAGAGTGTTGTTCTATCGTTTACGTTGGGTAGCCTTCCTCGCCATACTGAGTGCCTTAGTCGTATGTTTCCTGCATGGACATGCGTTTAGCCTGCAGGCGAACTTAGGCATTTTACTAGCGTTCTGGGTATTATTTTCCCTGATAATAGCCTGTTATTGGCGGATAAAACAACGGGGATTGCGGGGGATGGGGCAAGGCTTCACCGGTATGATTCTGGCGCATCTGGGAGTGGTGATCAGCATTTTCGGTATCACAGTATCCAGCAGCCTGGGGAAAATGACCGATGTGCGACTTCAACCCGGACAAAGCACAATATTTGCTGGTTATCAGATTAGGTTTGTGAAAGAACAAGAATTGCGTGGACCAAATTATGAGGGGAGCGAAGCGGTTATTTCTGTAAGCAGGGGTGAGCGTGTTACGTTCTTATATCCTCAAAAACGTCTATATAATGTTGCGCGGATGGCGATGACGGACTCTGCCATTGATGTCACCGCATTTCGCGATATTTATGTGGCCTTGGGTGAACCGCTACAGCATCATGCCTGGTCTATTCGTCTCTATTACAAACCATTCGTGCGCTGGATTTGGGGCGGCGGTTTCCTGATGCTTTTTGGGGGGCTGGTCGCCCTTGCGGATCCACGCTATTACCGCCGCAAGACGGTACAATCACAGGAGGCAATGCTGGTTTCATGAAAAAATGGATAGTCGGACTAACTCCTTTACTCCTGTTCCTGTTGTTGGCGGCATTTTTCTGGCGAGGACTGTCTTTGAAACCGCAAGACTTGCCATCCGCCCTGGCGGGTAAGCCCCTGCCAGCCTTCGAGTTGCCCGTGTTGGGAGAAGCAAAAACCTTTACTCGTCAGGAACTTCCCAAAAACTGGTTTATCCTGAATGTGTGGGCCAGTTGGTGTGAGGCTTGTGTTGAGGAGCAGGCTTTTTTATTGCGCTTGGCACGTGAAGGGGTGCTGTTGTATGGTTTGAATTACAAAGATGAGCCCAGCGATGCCTTGAGTTGGCTAAAAACCTGGGGTAATCCTTATCAGGTGGTATTGCGAGATCCCTCGGGTCAAACCGCGATTGATTTGGGGGTCTATGGCGCTCCGGAGAGTTTTTTAATCAATGAACAAGGCAATATTGTGTATCGCCATGCCGGTGTTTTGGATGAAAAAAGTTGGCATGATGTATTTGTACCGAGGATAGCGCATGATCATTCATAATCGAAAAGAGATATTCGGCTTTTTTTGCGGCATATTGCTCTACATGGTCTTTCAACCCGCGACCGTTTGCGCAGCTGAAGCCTCAATCCATTTGACGGATGACGCACAGGAACAGGCACAAACCCTCTATCCCTTTGCGACGCTGCAACAAGAGGCGCAATTCAAACACTTGCTGGCAGAGCTACGCTGTCTGGTCTGTCAAAATCAGGATCTTGCGGACTCACATGCCCCCTTGGCGAAGGATCTCCGTGACCAAATCTATGACATGGTGCAAGCCGGTAAAAGTGACCAGGAGATCACCGGGTACTTAGCTGATCGCTATGGAGATTTTATTCTTTTTAAGCCTCCTGTGAAGCCTTTAACGTATGTATTGTGGCTAGGCCCTTTGCTTTTTCTGCTGTCAGGTGGTTTTATTTTTTTACGTACTTGTCAAAGATCAGGACGTCGGCATGGAATATAGTGCGCTGCTCATAGGAGCGATACTGATGATGGCGGCCGCTTTTTTGGTATTGAAACCCCTGGGGTACCAATGGTGGCGACTGGCCATTCTGATTCCCCTGCTGAGTACTGTGATCATGGCTATGTACTGGCAATTTGGCAGTTTCTCTGCCTATCTTGCCTTCCGTCATGCCCAGGAGCAAGAGCAGCAAATAATGACGTTGTTGCAGTCTAATCCGGGTCGTGAACAACTGATGACAGCGATAGAACGTAAATTATCGCATGACCCGCATAATGCCAAAGGTTGGTACTTGCTGGGACGTTTATCTGCCGGTGGGGAAGATTGGCAAAAAGCACAACAGTCCTTTGCGCGAGCCAGAGAGATTGATCCGCAGGATATTGCGATACAAGTTAATTATGCCCAGAGCCTGTGGCAGGCGAATCAGCAGCAGTTTACTCAGGAAATCCGTTCTATTTTTCAAGCCGTTTTGAAGCAGAAATCGCGTCAGCCGGATGCCTTATCTATGTTGGCCATTGATGCATATCAACGCCAATCCTATACAGAAGCTATTCAATACTGGGAACAGTTGTTAACTGTTGTGATGCCTGGCAGCAAAGATGCGGATGCGGTGCGTCAGGCGATAGCTGAGGCACAGAAGCATTTATCGTGATGAATGCTGTATAGTTTAAGTGTGGGTATATCTGCAAACCCATGGCCACAGAGGCATGACCATGATTCTGGCAAAGTAGACGATTAATAGGGTCTACATTTTTATACTATGTCCTCCTGGCTCCTGCGTAGGGGTAGCATCTTCCGGAGGCAATTGAACTGGCCCTAACTGATTCGCAATTTCAATCGGTGAATGCTGACGGAAAAAACTCGCCGCCAATGTACTCACCCCCACAAAGGTTCCACCCGCTCCAGCTGCCGTTAGTGCAATGGCGCTGGTGGACAGCAGCAGGGGTAGAACGCCGGCAAGGGCACAAATACCAATGGTGAGGCTGGCAAGGCCAGCTAACAACAGAACCGTTGCTACTGCTTGTGTTGCAGGATGAATCATAATTTGCATAAATAGACCATTAGAAAGCGGCTCTTTATAGGTGAAGTTGCAATGAAAGGTTTCATTTAAGGCTTGCATCATACTGTTTTTAAAATCCTCTACCCGTTGATCCGGTTGAGGATTACGCTGGTAATTTTTTTCAGCCTGCTCTTTTGCCTGTACCACTATCTGCTCGATTGTTTTTTGGACAGGCTTGCTTTGCGTTTCCATGTAATCTTGCAATTCTAACTCGGCGGCGAGGTAGTCATTCTCAAATTGAATTTTGGGTGCGATTGCTGCCTCACGACCAAGCAGTGAGCGAGCATACAATTCTCGATAAACCTGCACATTCAGTGGAGAGATTCCGAGCTGTTGAGCAGCCAGGATCCTTTGCTCCGCGACAAGAATATTCTGATGTAATTCAGTGGCGTTTTTCAGTAGCTCATTTGCGCTTTCTTTTGCCAATTCAAACAAATAAAAACGGACGTGAAAGTAAATGAGATGATTGTAATGCGCCTGTTGCATGATGACTCCTAACCTACTAAAAAATGTGGTTTTGATGGCTATTGCACTGACAGAGGATATCGGCATTTCCCTACTGTGGCAATAGATTCTGATTTGTCAGGCATGATTTTCTTTTAGACATGGCAATGGAGAGGCGTCTGAGTAGAACCTTGCGTTGGGCAAAATTGGATGTTGGTTTTTCGTCAGGACAGCCGCTTTTTCTATGCTTGATGTGGGTTATTTGTATTCATCCCCGCAGTCCTGACACAGTGGGATGCAGTGTATTTCCCACAGGGAGACTGACGCTTTGCGGGTATTCAATTCTATCTTTTAATGTTTGGCATAATACGCATGTTGCCGCAAGGTCAGGCGGCATAAATAATTGATTAACAGCGACAGAAAATTTGCCATGACCAGGATCGTGAATAATTTAAAAAAGCCGTGCGCGTAGTGAACTTTAACTTCAATCAGTCCCATATGTTGCGTGGGCAGGGCGGTGAGAATGGCCAGCTTGCCGGAAAGAAACCCGCCCAATCCGAGTGACACAAAAAAGATCCCCATCATGGTGCTCACACGAGTGCGGTCGGACAAGGTGGTAATGGCGGCCAGTCCTATCGGTGATAACAGCAGTTCGGCAATGGATATTAATAAATACGCAGGAATAATTAACAGGGGAGAGAGGAGAAAAATACTAAACTGTGTTAACCAGCTAATCAGGCAAATCAGAGCATAGGCCAAGGTGATAACAACAATAGACAGCGTGAATTTATTATTGGTACGCAATCCGCTTTCGGTGCGATTCAATTTTTTCTGATTACGGGTCAGAATAAACCCAAAGACCAGCATCCCCAGGCTTTGGACACAAACATAATAAGGCGCCGGAAAATGAATGCCGAACAATTGTGGATTCGCTACCCGGGCAATAAACAGGGTCAGCGACATAAACATTTGAAAATAGAAGGCCCAAAAAAGTATAGACACGATACAGAGCAAACCAATCACAACGGTTAATAAACTTTGTGCGCGTTCTTCATTTTTAATGGTCAAACACATGTATATTACGGCAATGATAAAAATGGTAAAAAAAACAGCATTGGCCAGGGCTGGATATTGCAGCACTGTAAATGAAAGCAGACCGCTCACGCCTAACAAAGCCAGCGCCTGCATCCATTTGGAATAGGTCGTTTCAAAGGGGTTGTAGTCTTCCATGTCGTAATAATAGATACCGGTTGTGAAGGTTAGAAATGCCATAATCATACCGAGCGCAGCACTGCCAAATGCTACTTGCCAGCCATAGAGTTGGGTTAGTGGACTGGGAATGGTTGTACCCAAAATAATGCCGACAGTAATACCCATATAAAATATGGTAAAACCCCGTTCGCGGTAAGGGGAGTTCATTTGGTATTGATTGCCGAGCAAAGAGGAAATATTCGGTTTGATAAGCCCGGTACCAATCGCGAGTCCGGCAAGTCCGTAAATTAACAGGGCCGGATCCTGAAAAAGTGACAGGCTGAGATAGCTGGCAAATAAGACCACAAGACCCAGCAGAATGGCACGTTTCTGCCCCAGCAGGTAATCGGCGACCCAGCCGCCGATAATTGGGGACATATAGGTGAGCGCGGTAAAAGAGCCCACCATGGCGTACACCCGATTATCTTCCCAGCCAAAGCGGGAGGTTAAATACAGAGCCAGTAGCGTTTGTATGACATAAAAGCCGTAACGCTCCCAGGCTTCTGTTGCACAAAAGACCCCTAGTGAAGCGGGATGTCGATTTGGAGTTTCACCCATAAAGCAGCGCCAATGAGATGCAAAAGGTTTAGTGTAGCATTTTGATAGTCAACTAAACAGGTCTTTTATGTATTCAGGATCGACCGCATTAAGGCGTCAAGCACCCTTCTGAAGTTGTGTTTTTTCATCGCCACAGCTTGCTATGCCTTGGCCTACTTTTTGGTTATGATGTCGGGTGAACTGAGTGAGTAGATGGAGATACTGATGTCCCTGAACAGGAAAAATACTATGAGGTTACGGGCGAATCGTGGAACGCAGATGGAGGCGAAATCCTGGCAAACCGAAGCAGCATTACGTATGCTACAGAACAATCTTGACCCGGAAGTTGCTGAAAATCCTGATGAATTAATAGTCTATGGTGGTTTGGGAAAGGCTGCGCGCAACTGGGAGTGCTTGCACCGTATAATCGAGGTATTAAAGCAACTGGGGTCGGACGAAAGTTTATTAATCCAGTCTGGCAAGCCGGTTGGTGTCTTTCCAACGCACCGTGACGCGCCTCGCGTACTGATAGCCAATTCCAATCTGGTGCCTCACTGGGCCCATTGGGAACATTTTCATGAGCTCGACCGCAAAGGGTTGATGATGTATGGACAAATGACGGCAGGTAGCTGGATTTACATCGGGTCGCAGGGCATCGTGCAAGGAACCTATGAAACCTTTGTGGCCTGCGCGAAAAAACATTATCAAGGCAGTCTGGCAGGCAAATGGGTGCTGACCGCGGGTTTGGGTGGTATGGGCGGGGCACAACCGTTGGCGGCCACGATGGCCGGTGCCAGTGTATTGGCTGTGGAATGCGATCCCGCACGCATTCAAAAGCGCATTGATTCGCGCTATCTTGATAGACAGACAGATAATCTGGAGCAGGCACTAGGCTGGATTGCTGAGGCTTGCCGCAAACAGGAGGCGGTGTCGGTTGGTTTATTGGGCAATGCGGCCAGTGTCTATCCTTTATTGTTGGAACGTAGTGTGCGGCCTGATCTGATTACGGATCAGACCAGTGCTCATGATCCTCTGCATGGGTATTTACCCAAAGACTGGAGCCTGGAACAGGCTCAAAAGATGCGCCTTAGCGATCCGGAGGCAGTGGTCAGAGCAGCTAAAGCGTCTATGGCAATACAGATTAAGGCAATGCTGGCATTTCAGGAACTTGGTATTCCGGTATTTGATTATGGCAATAATATTCGTCAAATGGCGAAAGATAATGGCGTGACAGATGCGTTTCGTATTCCGGGTTTTGTCCCCGAATATATCAGACCGCTTTTTTGTGAGGGTATCGGTCCTTTTCGCTGGGTAGCCCTGTCGGGTGATCCAGAGGATATTTATGCCACGGATGCGATGGTAAAACAATTGATTCCCCATAACCCGCATCTGCATCGCTGGTTGGATATGGCGCGAGATAAAATAGCGTTTCAAGGATTGCCGGCTCGCATTTGTTGGGTGGGCTTACAGGATCGGGCGCGTTTGGGGCTGGCCTTTAACGCGATGGTTCGAAATGGGCAGGTCAAAGCCCCTATCGTGATTGGTCGTGATCACCTGGACTCCGGTTCTGTAGCCAGCCCGAACCGGGAAACAGAAGCCATGCTTGATGGCAGCGATGCTGTCTCCGATTGGCCGATTTTAAATGCGCTCTTAAATTGTGCGGGTGGGGCGACCTGGGTCAGTGTCCACCATGGTGGTGGCGTGGGTATGGGCTTTTCCCAGCATGCGGGTGTGGTCATTGTGGCTGATGGAACGGAAGATGCTGATCGGCGTTTGCGGCGGGTCTTGCACAATGATCCGGCGAGCGGGGTAATGCGTCATGCTGATGCGGGTTATGCGCTTGCGCAACAATGCGCCAGGGATAATAACTTGTGGTTACCTATGTTGGAGGGAGAATAATCATGGCAACCCCCCACACTATCATGCCGGGTGCTCTCACTCTGCTTGACTTGCCTGCGTTGCTTTCCCCAGGAAATACTATCAGCCTGGATGAGTCCTGCTTTGCCAGTATTGAGCGTTCTGCCGACACCGTGCAAAACGTGATTCAGCAAGGAAAAACAGTATATGGTATCAATACGGGTTTCGGTTCGCTGGCTAATCAATGCATTGCCGATGAGGCTCTGGGTCAATTGCAAAAAAACATTCTGCTATCGCACGCCTGTGGTACAGGTAACTTATTATCGGATGAGATAGTAAAGCTTGTGCTATTGCTGAAGATTAATAATCTTGCCCAGGGTTATTCTGGTGTGCGCCGTGCAGTTATCGATTTTCTGATAGCGCTGTATAACCACGAGATATTGCCCTGTATCCCGGCAAAAGGTTCTGTTGGAGCCTCTGGGGATCTGGTGCCGCTGGCTCATATGGCTTTGCCGCTCATTGGTGAGGGAGAGGTGCGTTTTAAGGGAGACCTCGTATCTTCCCGCCACGCACTGACCACAGTGGGTTTACGTCCATTGCAACTTGGGCCTAAGGAAGGGTTGGCGCTGCTGAATGGCGTTCAGGTGTCAACGGCAATTGCTGTGAGTGCCTTTTTAAAAACAGAAACGCTTTTTACGACTGCTGTGGTAGCCGGTGCATTGTCACTGGATGCGGCACAGGGCAGTGACGTTCCTTTTGATGATCGAATTCATCAGGTGCGCGGCTTTCGCGCACAGCAAAAAGTTGCCAGTATGTATCGCAGCCTGTTGCAGGGCAGTGCGATACGGGATGCCCATCGCCATTGTGAACGGGTACAAGATCCCTATTCCCTACGCTGTCAGCCACAGGTCATGGGCGCTATTTTGCATCAGATGGAATTTGTAGGGGAAACCTTGCAAACAGAAATGAATGCAGTTTCGGATAACCCGCTGGTTTTCAGCGACGAAGGAGATATTCTCTCTGGTGGTAATTTTCATGGGGAAATAGTGGCAATGGCCGCCGATAATCTGGCTCTGGCGATAGCAGAAATGGGAGCACTGTCGGAACGGCGCATCGCACTGCTCATTGACAAACATTTTAGCCAGTTACCTGCTTTTTTAGTGCAAAATGGGGGGTTGCATTCCGGTTTCATGATTGCCCATGTGACCGCGGCTTCTTGTGCCAGCGATAATAAAGCCCTGGCACATCCGCACTGTGTGGATAGCATTCCGACCTCAGCCAATCAGGAAGATCATGTCTCTATGGCGACATCAGCCGCTCGGCGTTTACATGAAATGCTTGATAACTGTAGTGCTATTCTGGCTATTGAGGTACTGGCGGCCTGTCAGGGGCTGGATTTTCGGAAACCCTTGGAAACATCACCGATGCTAATGACGTATGTGAATCGCTTGCGTGCCCGTGTCGAGGTTTATACCGTCGACCGATATTTCGCGCCGGATATTGCTATAGTAAAACACATGGTCAACAGTGGTGATTTTGCCTTATAAAAGGGAGAATGCAATGGATACGGCGACATTGACACAGTGTTTTGGGCAATTGCAAACGCAGGCGCAAGCCAACCTATATGTTCCTGTCCAACAGCGGATAGAATGTTTACAGGCCTTAAAATGCTTGTTACAGGATGAGGCCGATGCCGTGGTTGAGGCGGTTAACCGTGACTTTTCCTGGCGTGCACCAAAAGAAACCGCCTTACTGGAGTTGCTGCCCAGCATAAGGGCGATTGATTTTTGTATAAAACATTGTCTATCCTGGTCGAAGCCCAGAAAGCGCAAAGTGGGGTGGTTGTTCCAGCCTGCCGTTGCCCATTTATTTCCGCAACCCTTAGGGGTGGTGGGTATTATGGTGCCTTGGAATTATCCTGTGTATCTGGCTATCGTTCCGGCTGCCTACGCCATTGCGGCGGGTAACCAGGTTCTGTTGAAAATGTCCGAAGCCAGCCCCGCACTGGGTAGCCTGTTGGCAGAAAAAATGACCCCCTTTAGCAAGCGCTATCATCCATCGATTCAGATTATCAATGGTGATGTCAATATTTCCAAAGCGTTTGCCAGCCTTCCTTTTGATCATTTACTGTTTACCGGATCCACCGCTATTGGTAAGCAGATCATGGCTGCAGCCAGTACAAATCTTACGCCTCTGACTCTGGAGTTGGGGGGAAAGTCTCCCGCTGTGATCTCAAAAACGGTGCGGATGAATTATGTGTCGCGCTTGTTTATGGGGAAATGTTTTAATGCCGGGCAAACCTGCGTGGCACCAGATTACATACTGGTTCATCACACGCTTGTGGCGCAAGTACAACAACAGGCATTGAGTTTTTTTCGTCAATCCTACCCTGGGAATACTGCGGATGAGAATTATACGGGTATTGTGTCGGAGGCGCATTTTGCCCGCCTGCAGGCTTTGCTTGCGGATGCGAAAGCGCAAGGGGCAGAGCTGATTTCGCTGGGAGAGCGCGATCCGCAAGAGCGAAAAATTCCTTTAACCTTGGTTTGCAAGGTCAAGCCGGAGATGAAAATCATGCAGGAGGAGATTTTTGGTCCCTTGCTACCCTTGGTTGCGTATGAGGATTTTGCGGAAGTGATCGAGTTTATCAATGAACGCCCCAAACCTTTGGCCGTCTACTATTTTGGTGAGAGCAAAAAAGAACAGGCACGATTACAATATGAAACCTTAAGTGGCGCTTTGACGATTAACGACAGTGTCACTCATGTGGCTATTGACGACTTGCCCTTTGGCGGGGTAGGGGCCAGTGGCATGGGTTGTTATCACGGACAGGAAGGATTTGATACGTTTAGTCAATTAAAACCAATAGTCAAACAGGGTAAGTTCGTCAGCATGAGCTGGCTGTATCCTCCCTATGGGCGATTATTGAATCTGGTTTTGGCGGTATTGGCTGGTATTAAGTTGACCCATAAAAAATAACGCATAACGCCCCAGACACGCCATCCTTCACAAAGTGAAGGATCTCAATCCCAATTGCTATACAGCACAGGTTGAGAAGGATACAATCGCTATCCTGAATAAGGTGAACAGGCTCCCTCGGAGGAGTGATAGAGTGAGGTAGGGTAATGAAGGTTCAGCTGTATACCGACGGTGCCTGTAAAGGCAATCCTGGCCCGGGTGGCTGGGGGGTTTTGCTCCGCTACAAAGATCATGAAAAGGAATTATGCGGCGCAGAACCGCATACCACGAATAATCGAATGGAATTAATGGCGGCGATTCGGGGACTGCAGTCTTTATCGCGCAGTTGTGATGTGGACTTGTATACGGATTCTCAATATTTACGGCAGGGTATGACCCAGTGGATGGCGAACTGGAAGAAGAAAAGCTGGACGAACTCCAAACGTGAGCCTGTCAAAAATGCGGATTTATGGCAAGCGCTGGACCGATTGGCCCAGCAACATCAGATTCAGTGGCATTGGGTCAAAGGGCATTCCGGTCATCCGGAAAATGAAAGAGCCGATGCGCTGGCCAATAAGGCTATTGCTGAATTATTGTAGGGGGCAATCAAATGCGTCAAATCGTGCTGGATACGGAAACAACCGGTATTGGCCATGAACTTGGGCACCGGGTGATTGAAATTGGTTGTGTGGAAATGATCGATCGCACCTTAACGGGCAAGCATTACCATGTGTATATTAATCCTGAACGAGAGGTCGATGACGGAGCATTTAAGGTGCATGGCATCAGTAATGGCTTTTTGGCGGATAAACCGGTTTTTTCCGAAATCATCGATGATTTTATTCGGTTTGTAGACGGTGCGGAACTGGTGATTCATAACGCGCCCTTTGATATGGGTTTTTTAAACGCCGAGTTAAAACGCTGTCAGTGGCGCCGTAGCCTGGAACAGCATTGCAGGGTATTGGATACACTGGATTTGGCACGAAAAAAACATCCCGGACAGCGCAATAGTCTGGATGCGCTTTGTAAACGTTACGATGTGGATAATTCCAATCGTGAGCGGCACGGCGCCTTACTGGATGCGGAAATATTAGCCTTTGTCTATTTGGCTATGACGGGTGGTCAGATCAGCATGATGGATCAGCTGATAGAAACAGAGAGGCATCTGGGGGTGCAACATGAGGACAATACTCTACATCTTGAAGAGGCGATACTCATTGAACCCACAGAGGAAGAACAGCGCCAACATCAGGCATTTGTAACGCTGCTCCGGGATCAGTCCGGTCATGATTATTTTAGCGAGTACTCTGAGTAACGTTGGTATTGATGCGAGGCTGTCGCAGGCGCGAAATGATTAGGATAGGTTAGAGGAGTGAAAGTTGAAGGAATTGCGGAGGCACTGGATGTGCTCGTGGCCTGGGACGAAGACTTTTTATCTGGCGCACAAGCGAGCTGGGCAGTGCTTTGGGGCAGGCCATGAATTCGGGGCTAGCCCTTAATCACCTCCGCACCAATGGCGTTTCATTGAATTTCACTTACATCGCATAAGGACAAAGGTCATGCAAAGAAACGGCAAAAAAAATTTTATGACGAAACTACTGGCGTTCTTGTGGTCCGGGCTTATGCTTGCAACAGCCTGTGCAGGAACCCCGTTGTGGACCTTTGAACCGCTGACGGCCACCACGATTGCAGTGCCTGCCAATGGCAGCGCTACAGTACAATACCGGGTCACCAATCAATCCAGCAGGCCACACACCTTAACCATGCGGCCTGTTCGAGGTATTACGCAAATCACCACGGGTCTGGGTATTTGCGGCAATCCTTTTGTGCTATCAGGCAAGGGCTCCTGCATTCTGTCTTTACAGATAAGTGGTAACCAGTTAAGCAGTCCGGTTACGGATGGTCCCGTGGTTTGTCAACAGGGGAACCTGAATCAGTGTTATCGGCCAAGTAGCGCTAATATTTTACGCATAACCCCTGAGCCTGCTACAGGAGCTACGATTACAGTGAGTCCATCTGCTTTAAATTTTTTTACGGGAAATAATGGATTAGTTACTGTAACCAACAGTATGGCCTCGTCAGAGCCGGCAGAGAATGTGGCGGCAACCATTCCAGGCGGCAGTAACATCAGTGTGCAAAGCACGACCTGTGGCGCGGTTCTGGGGATTGGAGCAAGCTGTACGATTACCTTTGCTTCAGGTATACAGGAGGGGCCAACTGCCATTCCCATCGCGGGAGACAATACCAATACGGTGAATGTGGATGTGACGGTGACCAGCCAACCGCAAATAAGTATCACTAATCCTGTACAACAAAGCAGGGTCGTTACCGTATCAGGAACGGCGCTTTCTTTAGAGGTCACTAATGATGCCGGCAGTCTCGTAGATGCCGATGCGATTACGGTCAGCAATATGGCAGCCTGCCCTAATCTATCCGTTGACGACAGTAATTGCATTAGTGTGGCACCTGGAGACAGTTGTACATTGGAACTGAGTTCTACTACGCCCTACGCGCCGTGCACGATTACTGTCAGCGGCAGCAATACTGCTAACAGTCCCACGACCTTAATTGCCTTTTCTCATTTAGGAGGATTGGTGTTTCAGGAAAGTGGGGGTACTGGTAAAGTTGTTATTGATGCGGCGCAAGGTTTTTTTAGCTCATGGACAGGTGTTGTTTCAGATATAACTGGCGCAACAAGCCTGGATAATGGGATTGCCAATACCGATGCTATTATCGCTGATGCAGCTTGTTCTGGCAGCCCTTCTAACTGCGCTGCTTACCGCTGTAGAAATCTTGATGGCGTCAGCACCCCCGATTGGTATCTTCCGGCAGGAAATGAACTGTCTGCAGTCTATAGCGCATTATGCTCCAACGCTGCAATCCCCTGTAATTTTGGCGGATTTGTGACTGCGTCATACTGGGGTTCGTCGCAGAGCAACATCAACAGCAGCTTCGCGTGGAACGTGGTCTTCCCTGGGGGTAATAACCTCTTCAGCTCTAAGAGCGTCCTACGAGTTGTTCGGTGTGTTCAGACCTTTTAGTACGCCATGAAGACGCAGCGCTGCGTCATGCTAAGCAAGAGAAGGCTTATAGCGGCTGGTTTCAAACCGCTATAAGCTGCTGTAATAAAGAGCCATGGTAGTGAGTATTCAGAAAAAGGCGCGGAACTATGTCCTGTAAGAAATAAGGAGGAGAAACTTCCGTAATGAATCCACCAAGGGGACTTACTCTGCTGGCTTACTCATGCAAAATTAAAACATCACAGCCGGCATGTTGGCTGACGGCATGGGCTGTGGATCCCAGCAGGGAATGATAATAGCTATCGGATGATTGTTTGCCAATAATAATCAACTGCGCATCCAGGGTTTTAATGGTTTCCAGTATATGCTGCTTTATGGAACCAACTTCGACAATCAATTGTTCAAAGGCAATATTCAGACTCTCGGCAATGACCTGCATCACAGAGAGCGCGTCCTCACGAACAGGCATGTCAAATTCAGCAAAACCCAACCCCTGCGCCAGCTGTAGTGTTGACGGTGGTTCAATCACATGCATAAGAAAAAGTTTTGCCGAAAATTTTTTCGCGATTTGTGCCGCACGTTCACACATGACATAGTGATTTTCGCGCAGGTCTGTTGCATGAATGATAGTTTGATACATAATAAATCCTTAATGTTTTACCCGGCTACGGTAGTCCGGCTCATATCATAGGCATCTACTTTGGGAGCCTGCGCTCCCGCAGCTTATGAGTGCCAATGAAACTCAATCAGGGTGACTAAGGCATTCCACCAGCGAGTATAGCGGAAATCTTCCCGGTCAAAATTACTCTTTCTTTTGAGAAGACGGCCCTTTTTCACTTTAAACAAAGGTGCATGGTTCCCATTCTGCCATAATTCGTCATAGATTGGCAGTAAGTCCAGTTCTTTATAGACCTCAGGAGCCTGACCGGTAGAAAAGGCCAGAAAAACCTCATCCGCTGACATCTGCATCAAATCAAGCAGTATTTCGCGGTGTGGCTCTGCCTCGGCCTGATGCAGCATCCCGTCACCATAGGCCCGCCAATGTTGCCCTAAACGGTTGTGGACATTCAAGCCCGCGATATTATCCTCATCGTGCATCAGATTGGCGATTAGCAGTTTAAGTACCGCCGGTAAATATACCTGTTGGTCTATAGCTCTGCGTGGAACACGCATGTGGCCCGATGACATGGCATCGGTCAGATAATGATTGGCATAGGCATTTTGCGCATAGGCTATCTGGAGGCTTTTTTCGGCCTCTTCCAGCGCGTTTTGCTGGTAGTACTGGTGGGCTTGCACAGCGCTTTCGATAGCAGCCCCATGGCCGGTTTCATAAGCCGTAATCGCGTCTGGCGGGAAGTGATCAAAGTTCCTTTCCGCAAGCTTGATAAACTGACCAAAGGGAAACAAAGGGCTGATGGCTGAACCACCGCAACTTAAGCGATTTAAGGTGTCGATTAATGTTTGGCTGTTTTCCTGATAAAAGGAGGCGGTATCCTGTCCGTTAGCATTGGCATTTGCAATATCTATCGCCAATTGTTGAAAATATTCCCGGTAGACCGGAATACGCGTGATGGGGGAATGGCAGTGGTGGGGGGAGTTTTCTTCCGCCAGCGCGTTAAATTGGCGTTGAAAACAACGTTTGCGTTTCTTGGGCGCCACCGTGGAGATGGAGCAGGAGGTGTCGCCAACCAAATCCGCGCCGAGATAGACAATCTCGCCGTAGCTGAGTTGCAGTCCATTGGGCATCGTCAGCACATTGTTTGCATCCCGATGCGGAAGGCCAGCCCATTGCAACCGAACCTTATCCCCTAATTCCTGATGCTCCAGTTCAACAAAACCCCGTTGTTGATGGGCAAAGGCCTTTTGAATAATGTCCTGTTCGCTGGGTTGCGCATAGGTGCAGAACGGGGTGAGGAACAATGACAACAATAGACAGGGTGTGATATCCTTAATCATATAATCTCCGGCGTTGAATAATGAACTGGTATAACAGCGGGCCTTCACCTGGCAAGCAGAAATGTTGCCAAAGAAAGCATCCGTACTGCCTGTTACTCTTTAATTAATACATACTTTAACGGAAAATCAAAATTTTATGCCTAATCCGAGACGAAAAAAACAAGCCATTGACCGGCTGATCCATGATGTTTGCAGTGAGTCTTTAAGCCATGATGGTCGCGGTATTGCGAGACTAGAGGGAAAAGTTACTTTTATCCAGGGGGCGCTGGCCCATGAACAGGTAGATTGTACCCTGGTTAACCAAAAAAAAGATTACAATGAAGCTATTGCCGTACGAATCCATCAGGCGTCCACTGATCGAACCACCCCGGCTTGTGCTCATTACGCGATGTGCGGCGGCTGTTCATTGCAGCATCTCGCTCCGGAAGCCCAAATTGATTTTAAACAACACCAGCTCCTGGACATGTTACGACGCATTGGTCACTGTGAGCCGGCTATGCTGCTGGCTCCGATTGAGGGGCCATTGTGGAACTATCGTCATAAGGCCCGCTTAAGTGTGCGGCATGTGAAAGGAAAAAACAGTCATTTGATTGGTTTTCGTGAGAAGAATAACCCCCGTTATATTGCTGATATCAGTCGTTGTCATATTTTACGCCGTGAAGTGGGGGAGGGGTTGGCTGAGCTTCGAGCGTTATTAAACCAGTTTGACCAACAAGACTGTATCGCGCAAATCGAACTGGCAGCCGGTGATCGTGATATTGCCCTGATTTTTAGAAATTTACGTGATCTATTGCCGCAAGAAGCCGCATTATTGCGAGACTATGCGCAAAAGACCGGCTTTCGGATGTATCTGCAACCAGCTGGTTATGACAGCATTAGTCTTTTTTATCCTCAGGATGGCCGAGACTTTATCTGCTATGCTTTAGAGGATTACAACGTGGAATATCAGTTTCACCCGGCAGATTTTACCCAGGTGAATCCACAGATTAACCGTCGCATGGTCAAACAAGCGGTTGACTTGCTGGCATTACAACAGTCGGATGTAGTCATGGATTTATTTTGTGGTTTGGGCAATTTTACACTGCCTCTCGCCAGGTTCAGTCAGTCTGTTATCGGTATTGAAGGTAGTGCGATGATGGTCGAACGTGCCCGTATGAATGCGCGCCATAATCAGATTGAAAATGTTGAATTTTATCATCAGGATTTATTTAAAGAAGAGGGCCTTTCCAAAAAACAATTGGCCAGCGCTAACAAACTCCTCATTGACCCGCCACGCAGTGGTGCGCTGGAGGTGGTGAAACAATTAGCCGGGATGAATATAGAACGCATTGTATATGTTTCATGTAATCCGGCAACGTTGGCCAGAGACGCAGGTATATTAGTGAATGAACAAGGCTATCGGCTTACCCAAGCAGGCGTGATGGATATGTTTCCGCATACCGTGCATGTGGAGTCGATGGCTTTGTTTGAAAAGGAATAGCGATGGTTAAGGTAAAAGATAGTGGCGCATGGTTGCAGGATGGCAATATTGATGTCGACAAATGGTTGTTGCAGCTGAATGCCCGAGCCTACCTGCCCGATGTCAGCCTGGTACACAATGCCTGCACGCTGAGTGAACTCGCCGGACGGGAGCAGGCAACGGATATTGGTATTTCCTGCTTGCAACTGGGTTTACAGATGGCTGATATTCTCGCGGATCTGGAGGTGGATCAAGAAACTCTGGCTGCGGCCATTGTCTATGAAAGTGTCCATTATGCGGAATTGTCCTGTGATGATGTAGAAGAGCAGTTGGGTGCGCCGGTGGCCAAATTGGTCAAAGGTATTGAAAATATGAGTGCCATTGGCCATTTTCAGGTTTTACATAAATACCAGCAGAATAAGCAGAAGTTGGATAATGTACGCAAAATGTTGCTTGCCATGGTCGATGATGTCCGCGTGGTGTTAATCAAGCTGGCGGAACGCTTATGTATCTTGCGTAATGCCGGGCAATTGCCGGAAGCTCTGGCCCAGGATGTTGCCACAGAAGTGATGAATATTTACGCCCCCTTGGCGAATCGCCTGGGAATTGGCGCCCTGAAGTGGGAAATGGAAGACCTGGCTTTTCGTTATCTCCATCCCGAGGACTATAAAGCGATCGCAAAGGGTTTGCGGTCCAAACGCCTCGACCGCGATCGTTACGTCAATATGATCGTCGATACCCTGAACCATGAACTGACCCAGCTGGGAATCAAACATTTTGCCGTTTATGGGCGTGCCAAGCATATCCACAGTATTTATCGTAAAATGTTGCGTAAGAATGTCTCGCTGGACGAGGTGTATGATGCTACTGCCGTCAGGGTGCTGGTGGACGACAAAGATGCTTGTTATCAGGTTCTGGGTTTGGTGCATTCCCTGTGGGATCAGATTCCTATTGAGTTTGATGATTATATCCATCATCCCAAGCCCAACGGCTATCAATCCTTACATACCGCCGTAATGGGGCCGGAGCAACGTGCTTTTGAAGTGCAGATTCGCACGTTTGAAATGCATGATTTTGCTGAGATGGGGGTAGCCGCGCATTGGAAATACAAAGAAGGCGCAACGCACGCTAAAGAAAGTCATGAGCGTAAAATTGAATGGTTACGCAGTGTTATGGCCTGGCACCGTGAGATGGCGGCCAATGAAGGGGTCTCAGAAGCGATTGAAAGCGAATTCTTGGAAGACCGGGTATATGTTTTTACTCCGGAGGGCGATGTGCTGGATCTGCCCCAGGGGGCAACGCCACTGGATTTCGCCTATCACGTGCATTCACAGGTGGGTCATCGCTGTCGCGGTGCCAAAATTAATGATCACATCGTACCTTTGACCACACTCTTGAGAACAGGCGATAAAGTTACGATTTTAACTGCAAAGGAAGCCAGACCATCACGCGATTGGCTCAATCCACATTTGAACTACCTTAAAACTTCCCGTGCAAAAGCCAAAGTCTTGCACTGGTTTAAGATGCAGGATTTTGAAAAGAATCTGCAGGAAGGGCGAGATATCCTGGATAAGGAACTCAAAAATTTAGGAATTTCTGGTGATGGGCTGGAAGAGATTGCCAAAACCTATCAATTCAAGCGAACCGATGATTTGCTGGCAGCTCTGGGTCGGGGCGATCTGAAGCTTAGCCAAATCATTCATCGTTTGCATCCCGCGGATTCAGCCGACAAGAATTTGCAAAGCTTACTGAGGACGCAGCACAAACCCGAAGCCAGTGGCGGTGATTTGCACATTGAAGGCGTTGGAAATCTACTGACCTACATTGCCCGATGTTGTCAGCCTTTGCCTGGTGATGCGGTGATAGGTTATATCACCATGGGGCGGGGTGTCTCTATTCACCGGCAGGATTGCTCTAATATTCTACATGCTGGTGAGCATCAGCGAAAACGTTTTATCCAGGTGAGTTGGGGGAGTAAAACGCAGGATCATTATGTGGCTGATGTGGTCATTAAAGCCTTTGATCGAGGTGGTTTGCTCCGCGATGTCACGTCACTTTTATCGCATGAAAAGGCCAAAGTATTTGAATTACAGACCAGCATTGATAAAAACGATAACATTGCCTGGATTAGGTTAACGATTGAAGTGAATGGACTGCAAAATCTTTCCCGATTGCTAAGTAAAATAGAACAAATCCCCAATGTTCTGGAGGCCAGGCGTCAGGTCTAGCAATGGCCTGCAAAGTAGCCTGTTGTTCTTAATCGGAAGCATGGTCGGTCAGGCAATTTAAAAAGGCTTGCCCGTAGCGCTGCATTTTATGTTGCCCGACCCCGGAAATATCGAGAAAATCGATTAAAGTAGCCGGTTTTTTTTCCACCATATCCACCAAGCTGGCGTCTGAAAAAATCATAAAGGGCGGTTTGTTTTCTTCTTCAGCGATTTTTCGGCGTAAGGTTCGTAGCCGTTCAAATAAAGGATGAGTGGTGTATTGATGCGTTGTGCGGCTCTTTTTTGCCTGGCTTTTTAAGTCATTCATCAGTAAGGTTAAATTGATGGTCTCCTCTCCTTTTAGCAGGCGAACCGCCTTCTGGGTTAATTTCAGCACGTTGAAATTTTCCAAATCCTGAACACAATAACCGCGATGAATCAGCTGCCAGCCCAGATGTTTCCACCAGGCCGCATTGTGGTCGCTGCCAATTCCAAAGGTACTTAAACGATTATGTCCATTACGGGTGATTTTATCATTACTGCTACCGCGCAGTACTTCAATGACATAATGCATGCCAAAATTTTGCTGCAAACGATAAATACAGGAGAGAAATTTTTGTGCATCGGTGGTCGCATCGACTTGCTCCGGAGGCTGGTCACAGAGATCGCAATAATTGCAAGCGCTGTTACTGGCCTCGTCAAAATATTGCAGTAGAATTTGGCGTCGGCAGTGGCTGGCTTCCGCATAGGCAATAATATGATTGAGCTTGGCTTTTTCAATCCGCTGTTGATTGAGGTTTTGTACGGCTTGGACAAAACCGGTTAAACGGCCGGCATCTGCCGGATCATAGAGCATCAATGCTTTGGCCGGTAAACTGTCTCTGCCGGCACGGCCGGTTTCCTGGTAATAATTTTCAATGCTTTTGGGGAGATCATAATGCACGACAAACCGAACATTCGGTTTATCAATACCCATACCAAACGCAATTGTCGCAATGACGATATCAATTTTATCGTGCCGAAAAAGCGATTGTACGCGCTTGCGCTCGCTTTGTGGTAGCCCAGCATGATAGGCACCGCAAGAATAGCCTTTCTCGGACAGTTTTTCCGTAAGCTTTTCCACTCCATTACGGGTGCTGCAATAGATAATCCCAGAACTACCGCGCTGTTCTTCCAGGAAATGACACAATTGCAGCAATGGTTTTTCTTTCAGTACCACCTTGTAATGAATATTGGGGCGGTTAAAAGAGGCAATATACTCTTTGGGACGAAAATGGAGTTGCGCAATGATATCATTTTTTGTTTGTTGATCGGCGGTTGCAGTCAGGGCAATCATGGGCACCTGCGGGAATTGCTTTTTCAGACAGCCAAGTGCGGCATATTCCGGCCGAAAATCATGTCCCCACTGTGACACACAATGCGCCTCATCAATCGCAAAAAGGGCAAGGCGGCATTCATGCAGCCGGGCAAGAAAATGGTCGCTAAGCAAGCGTTCCGGGGCAATATATAATAAATCCAGCTCTTCTCTGTGCAATTGTGTCAATACCGAACGGGCTTCCTCAGCACAGAGGCTGGAATTGTAATAGGCGGCTTTGATGCCCTGGGAGCGTAAAGCGCTGACCTGATCTTCCATTAAGGCAATCAGGGGTGACACCACCAGAGCCACCCCTTCAAGTACCAGTGCGGGGATTTGATAACAGAGTGATTTACCACCCCCTGTTGGCATTAAAACAAGGGTATCATGGCCATTAATGACCTCTTGAATAATGCGTTCCTGTGTATGGCGAAAGGCTTCAAAGCCAAAAACGGATTTTAAGACCGTTTTGGCTGCCAGGCATGGATTCGGGTGTTCGGCAGTGATTTCCATTATTATTATTTTACATCGACCTGAAAATGGGGAGATAATAGCATTTACAGGACATAATCTGAATGAAAAAAGGAAGAATATGGATTTTACATTTTCAGAAGAACATTTAGCGATTCGACAAATGGCTGCTGATTTTGCACGGGATCATTTGGCCCCTTTTGCGGCGGACTGGGATGCCCAATCCTTTTTTCCGGTTGCCACGCTGCGTGAGGCAGCGAAATTGGGTATGGCGGCAATGATCACGCGTGAGGATATCGGTGGAACCAATCTTCGGCGACTCGATGCTGCTCTGGTTTTTGAACAACTGGCAACCGGCTGTACTACGACCAGCGCGTTCTTATCGATTCACAATATGGTGACTACCATTCTTGATCGCTACGCGGACGCGTCCCTGCGCCAGCACTGGGGGCCTAAACTGGCTAGTATGGACGCTATCGCCAGTTATTGTCTGACCGAACCATCCTCAGGCTCCGATGCGGCCTCCTTAAAAACCTTTGCCAGACGTGACGGAGACGAATATATCATCAATGGGGCAAAAGCTTTTATTTCTGGCGGCTCCGTCAGTGATATTTACCTTTGTATGGTGCGCACCGGTGATGATAGCCATCGCGGCATCAGTTGTATTTTGGTGGAAAAAGACCGCGAGGGTCTGAGCTTTGGCAAGTTAGAACATAAAATGGGGTGGCGTAGTCAACCGACCAGTATGGTTTTTTTTGAAAACTGCCGGGTTCCTGCCAGTAATTTGGTCGGTGAAGAGGGGCAGGGGTTTAAAATTGCTCTGAATGCTCTGAATGGTGGTCGTATTAATATAGCTGCCTGCTCTCTTGGCGGTGCCTTAAGCTGCCTGCGTCTGTCGCAGCAATACATGGGGGAACGACAGCAGTTTGGCAAATCATTATCACAAATACAGGCTTTACGCTTTTATTTTGCCGACATGTTGAGCAACTACGAGGCGGCTCGCCTGATGGTCTATCGTGCGGCACAAGCACTGGATGATGAGGATCCCGGAGCACCGATGTTTTGTGCCATGGCGAAACGGATGGCCACGGATTCTGCCTTTGCTATCTGTGATAAAGCCATGCAGATTCACGGCGGGTATGGCTACCTGCAAGACTATCAGATCGAACGTATTTTTCGTGATTTACGTGTACACCAGATTCTGGAAGGTACGAATGAAATTATGCGTGAAATTATTGCGAAATCGGTACTGGATACCGATTATTATCTGGATTAATTCATTTTGAACGAGGTTAACGTATGCACAGCATGAAACAGGAACTGGATGCACAGGGAATTTTAACGCTAACCCTGAACCGACCAGACAAATTAAACGCACTCAACGAAACGGTTTTAGACGCGCTGGGGCAAAGTTTTAGTCAAGCCAAAAAAGATAGCCAGGTCAAAGGCTTGCTGATTACCGGTGAAGGGAAAGCGTTTTGTGCGGGGGCTGATATTTCACGTCTCGCACAATGCGATGCCCAAAGTGGCTATCACTTCGCATTGGAAGGTCAACGGGTGTTTCGCTTGCTGGAAACGATAGGCAAGCCTTCGCTTGCGGCGGTTAATGGTTATGCCTTTGGTGGGGGGTGTGAGTTGGCAATTGCCGCCAGTGTTCGTATCGCGTCCACTAATGCGAAATTTGGCCAACCGGAAGTGAAACTTGGGGTTATTCCCGGCTATGGCGGTACGCAAAGATTAGCTCGTTTGATTGGGAAAGGCCGGGCACTCGATTTATGTTTGAGCGGACGTTTTATTGATGCGGAAACTGCTCTGCAATGGGGGCTGGTAACCGACTTGGCGGAGCCTGAGCAGTTATTGGATAAAGCCCATTCTTTCTTATCCAACATTATTGCTATGGCGCCATTAGCCATTCAATCCGTACTGGAAAGTATCGATCATGGTTATGATCTGTCCCTGCAGGATGCCTTGCATCTGGAAGCGGTGCATTTTGCCAAGGTCTGCGCGACGGCTGACAAGGCAGAAGGGGTTGCTGCCTTTTTGGAAAAGCGCCAGGCTGAATTTAAAGGGGAATAGGGCATGGAGCAGGAGGTAAAATGCGAAATCCAAGGTCCTGTAGGCTGTTTGGAACTGAACCGTCCCAAGGCTTTAAATGCCCTGACATTAGATATGATCCGTCAATTCAGACAGTGTTTACAGGAATGGGAGGAGCGTGGGGATATTCAGGCCCTGCTGGTATACTCGACGCATCCCAAAGCCTATTGTGCCGGGGGTGATATCCGTTTTTTATATGGCAATGGCAGGGACGCACATCCGGAGCAATTGGCGTTTTTTCGCGAGGAATACCGACTGAACTACCATATGGCCCGATACCACAAACCTGTGATTGCCCTAATCAATGGTATCGCTATGGGGGGAGGAATCGGTATTTCCCTGCATGCCAGTCATCCGGTCGCTTTGGATAACGCTCTCTTTGCGATGCCGGAAACCGCCATTGGGTTTTTCCCCGATATTGGCGCCTCGTATCTGTTATCACGTTGTCCTGGTGCGTTTGGCATGTATCTCGCCTTAAGCGGTCGGCGTTTTACGGCTTTTGAAGCGCAATACCTTGGCCTGGTCAAGGGCGTTATTGCGCAGGAGGCACTGCCCGACTTTCGGCGCAGCCTTCTGCAACTGAGTGCCAAAACGGATGCGCCCCTGGCCATTGAGGAACATTGTCGTCGCTGGGCTGCCGTACCCACCGCTCCGCTGGACATACAGCAGCATGCTGATCAGATTAATGCTGTTTTTTGTGCCGACTCATTAGCTGAGATTCATGAGCGACTGGCGCAGGTTGATACGGCATGGTCCCGACAAGTCGCGGAGGATCTCAAGCGTAGCAGCCCGCTGAGTCTGTTGGTGACCTTTGAACAAATGCGCCGAGCCCAGCATTTAAGCCTTGCCGACTGCCTGCACATGGATTATGGGTTGGCGGCAAACTTCATGCAACACCCTGATTTTTACGAAGGGGTACGGGCGATGGTCATTGACAAAGATAAGCACCCCCAGTGGGCGAACACAAGGATTGCGGATATTGCACCGGAAGAAGTCCAGCGCTTTTTTCAGCCTGCGGAATCATCTTTATCATGGGAATATGCTTGATCAGTAAATACCGGCAGCTAAAAAAGTTCACTGGCGAATGACCGCTCTGTTTAAGCTTTTTAAAAAACACGCTAATATGACAGGGCGATATTACTTTTGGAGAGAATAATGACTGATAATGCCTTGTTGGCAGCGATTAAAGAACATGATGCGAAATTTGTAGACTTGCGTTTTACCGATCCGCGCGGTAAAGAACAGCATATCACGCTTCCTGTCTCTGCCATTGATGATGATTTTATGGAAAATGGCAAAATGATTGATGGTTCATCCATCCGCGGCTGGCAGAAAATACATCAGTCTGATCTCGCACTTCTCCCTTGTCTGGACACCGTGCTTCCCGATCCTTTTTACCAGGACAGTACGGTCTTTGTGCGCTGTGATGTGGTCGATCCTCAAACAAATATTGGCTACGATCGCGATCCGCGCTCTATTTCCCGACGAGCAGAAGCCTGGCTACAGTCTACTGGTATCGCAGATCAGGCACTTTTCGGGCCAGAACCTGAGTTTTTTCTTTTCGATGATGCGCGCTGGGAAACGAAAATGCAGGGGTCTTACTATCAGTTGGATTCTGAAGAAGCGCAGTGGAATTCTGGAAAAGTCTACCCGGGCGGAAATATTGGGCACCGGCCCAGCATCAAGGGCGGCTATTTTCCTGTACCACCGGTAGACTCATCCCAGGATATTCGTTCGGCCATGTGCTTAACTCTGGAAGCCTTGGGCATACCAACCGAGGCACATCATCATGAGGTAGCAACCGGTAACCAATGTGAGATTGCCACCCGTTTCAATACCCTGACTAAAAAAGCGGATGAGCTACAGATTATTAAATATGTCATCCATAATGTGGCGCATAATTACGGCAAGACGGCCACTTTTATGCCCAAACCCCTCATAGGAGATAATGGCAACGGAATGCATTGCCACCAGTCGCTGGTGAAAGATGGCGTCAACCTGTTTAGTGGAGACCGTTACGCCGGTTTATCGGAAACCGCCTTGCACTATATCGGAGGCATTATTCACCACGCCCGAGCTTTAAATGCGTTTACCAATCCCACGACTGTCAGCTATAAACGTTTGGTGCCTGGATTTGAAGCACCAGTCTTACTGGCCTATTCGGCTCGCAATCGTTCAGCTTCTATTCGCATCCCGCATGTGGCTAATCCCAAAG
This sequence comes from Legionellaceae bacterium, assembly GCA_020831865.1. GTDB lineage: Bacteria > Pseudomonadota > Gammaproteobacteria > Legionellales > Legionellaceae > JAFIFT01. Next base: position 30,874 of record JAFIFT010000028.1, read on the forward strand.
GACGGCGGATTGAGGTGCGTTTCCCTGACCCCATGGCCAACCCCTATCTGGCGTTTAGTGCCATGATGATGGCGGGCGTGGATGGTATCATGAACAAAATCAATCCGGGCGATGCCATTGATAAAGATCTCTATGATTTGCCTCCGGAAGAACTGATGAATGTCCCAACGGTTGCGGCTTCACTGGAAGAAGCGGTTGCGGCGTTGAAAGCCGATCAGGACTTTTTGACCCAGGGCAATGTTTTCAGTCCGGATTTTATTGCCAGCTATATTGCTGTTCGTGAAGAAGAAATTCAGCAAGTGCGCAGTTGGGTCCATCCCATTGAATTTCAATTGTACTATAGCTTGTAAATGCCACAGCTTTTGCGCTCTCTATCTCTGTGATGACGGAAGCAACCGAAGTTCTCAAGCCGGTTGCTTCCCAGAACGAGGCTCTGTGTTGTCGCAAAAGCGTTCTGTCAGGAAAAAAATGATCAAAGCTTCTTTCTGCATGTTGTGGATACTAGTGCTTACAGTAGCATCGCATGCGGCTATTTACCGTTGGGTGGATAAAAATGGTGTAGTACACTTTTCTGACAAACCGAGAAAAGGGGCGGAACCGGTTCATTTAGCACCCCTACAAACCTATAGCCCAGTTCCCGCATCGATAACCCCAACGGATGACGATCATGGCAATGATGAAAAAAAAGCCTTGTATCAATCCCTGGACATTGTGGATCCAGAAAATGAAAGTACCTTACGGGACAATGAGGGCAGGGTCGTGGTGCGTGTTGAACTCACGCCCGCATTGAAACCGGGAGATAAGATTCAAATTCTACTGGATGGTCAGCCTGTCGGAGAACCCGAAACCACCACCCGTTTTGTTTTGCTGGGTGTGTTACGCGGCAGCCACAGCATTGCGGCGCAGGTCGTCAATAGTAAGGGAGAAGTTGTCATACAGAGCCAGGAAGCAGTAACGCTCTACATGCATCGACCCAGAACTGGTATGACAGGCGCAACACCACCTCCACGAAACGGCTCTTAATCCCAATTCTCACCAGCCAGTACTTGAAATCTCGCCAAATGGCACCATATACATTCCCGTTAAGTCGTATGGCGCTGTATCTACCCGTCGTATCGGATCGGAATTGGTACTTCTCAAACGAGACACGTAAAACGGCATATCCACAAGACTGTGCTGCGCGTTTACTTATCTGCTTCGTAGAAGGGGTACTGACATCGGCATGATCGATCCTGCTTTAGGCCCAGGGGAGAGCAGTTCGCTATTTTTAATCATTGGGAGGGTTACCATGTCTGAAAGCCAAACACTGGGATTTCAAACTGAAGTGAAACAGTTGCTACATCTCGTTATCCATTCGCTTTACTCCAATAAAGAAATTTTTCTCAGAGAACTGATATCCAATGCATCCGATGCCCTGGATAAATTGCGTTTTCTGGCGCTGTCTGATAGCAGTCTGTATGAAAACGATTCAGACTTAAAAATCACACTGGACTACAATGAAAAGTTGAAAACACTCACCCTGCGCGACAATGGTATTGGCATGAGCCGGGAAGAGATCATCAGCAATTTGGGTACGATCGCCAAATCGGGTACAAAAGAATTCCTGGGTAGCCTTACCGGTGATCAGGCCAAAGATTCGCATCTGATTGGTCAATTTGGAGTAGGATTTTATTCGGCCTTTATCGTTGCCGATAAAGTTACCGTAACATCACGCCGGGCAGGCTCGCCGCAAGAAGAAGGCGTGGTCTGGTCTTCTGCGGGAGATGGTGAATTTAGCATTGAGCAACGTAAAGTCGATTTTCGTGGAACGGAGATTACGCTGCATCTGAAAAAAGAGGATGAAGATTATTTAAATGACTGGCGCTTACGCAGTGTGATCAGTAAATATTCCGATCATATTTGCTGGCCCATTTTGATGAAAAAGAGGCAAGAAGAAGACACCGAAAATAAAGACGCCGAAACCATGGAAACGGTGAATAAAGCAACTGCTCTGTGGACGCAGCAAAAAAGTGACATATCCTCAGATGATTACTGTGCTTTATACAAACATATTTCGCATGATTTTCAGGATCCACTGACTTGGGCGCATAACCATGTGGAAGGGAAACAGGATTATATTAGTTTGCTCTATATTCCTGCGAAAGCGCCTTTTGATCTGTGGCAACAAGACAGTAAACACGGTTTGAAGCTTTATGTGAAGCGTGTGTTCATTATGGATGATGTGAGTCAGTTCCTGCCCAGATACCTGCGTTTTGTAAAAGGTATTATTGATGCCAGTGATTTGCCATTAAATGTCTCTCGTGAAATTTTGCAAGATAACCGGAAGGTGGAGTCCATACGCAGCGCCTCAATCAAGCGTGTCCTGTCGATGTTGGAAAAACTGTGTAAGAATGATGCGGAGAAGTATCAGAAATTCTGGGATGAATTTGGGTTGGTGTTAAAAGAAGGCCCCATTGAAGATGCGGCGAACAAAGAAACTATTGCCAAGCTGCTCCGTTTTGCCTCTACACATAGTGATAGCGCCGAGCAAAATGTTGCGCTTAGCGACTACATTTCCCGCATGAAAGAAGGGCAAGATAAAATTTATTACATCACAGCTTCCAGCTATAACGCAGCCAAGCACAGTCCACATCTGGAGATTTTCCGCAAGAAGGGATATGAAGTTCTGCTGCTGAGCGATCGCGTAGACGAGTGGCTGGTGAGTTATTTAAGCGAGTTTGAAGGTAAATCTTTACAATCTGTGAGCAAAGGTGATGTCAAGATTACGGATGAGGACAAGGAAGATATCGAGAAACAGGAAAAATCGCTTGAACCGATGATCAAACAAATTGAGCAGGTTCTGCAAGACAAAGTAAAATCTGTCAGGTTGACACACCGCCTTACCGACTCACCGGCATGTGTGGTTGCGGATGAAGCGGATATGGGCATGGAAATGCAGCGGATTTTACAGGCTGCAGGGCAAAACATTCCCCAGTCCAAACCGGTTTTTGAAGTGAATCCGGACCATCAACTGGTTAAGCAATTGCATGCCGTTACAGATGATGCCCTGTTTGCCGAGTGGGTACATATGCTTTTTGACCAGGCGTTGTTAGCGGAGAGTGGTCAACTGGATAATCCAGCTGATTTTGTTCGACGCGTTAACCGTTTGTTAAGCCAGGCGTAATATCACTCATCATATCAACCAAAAGCCCATTGTCGCTATCGCTCGCAATGGGCTTTTTTGTACCTGAAATGTATCGAACGACCACATATTTATGAATCTTGTACTATACTGAATGACGCGACTAAGACACTTTTAATAAGGACGATTAAAATGGCTACTTTAAGTAAAACCAAGGACAACAATAAGGCAAACGTGAGTGCGGCGGCAAGTGATCTGCTGCAGGAAGGCAAGAAAAAAGCACATGAGCTTTATGAGGATGTGACGCATAAAGTGAGTGATGCTGAAGACAGCGTTAAAGAATACTCTGATGAATTGGTGAAAAAAGTACGAGAAAATCCAGTGGCTTCTGTATTGATTGCTGGAGGAATTGGCTTTTTAATCTCTTCATTATTAAAAAAATAATGAAACTATTGGAAGAAATGGCTGGCCTTGTTTCCCACAGGTTAGGGGTCGTCAAAACGCTGTTTTCGATTCTCCAATTGGAAACGAGGCTGGCTGGACTGAGCATTTTCCCTTTGCTTATCAATCTGTGTATGCTGTTTGTGGTCATGCTAACCCTGTGGTTATCGGCCATGTTTCTGGCAGGCTATGCGGTTGCGTCTGCTTTTGCCAGCCCCCTTTCGGCTATCTGCGCGGTATTCATCTTAAATGTTGTACTGGTGTTAGGATTAGCGCGCTATTTGATGTTTAATTTAAAAAACATGAGTTTTGAGAAAACACGAGCGTATTTTACCCAAAAAGAGAATCCTGTAGATGATAAACAAGAGAAAAAAGTTGAGCGCAAAAATCGCGCTACTGGAAAAGAAATTACAATATCAACAGAGTAAAGTGGCGAAACACCAACATTACCTTAGGTCTATCCTGCATGAATACAGGGTGGCTTTGGCTATCACGGCCATTCCAGTGTTGCTCTGGGGGTGGAAACACAGGAGAGGGAGGGGGGTTCTGAGCTCTGTAAGTAAAATAGCTAAAATGGCACTGATTCCGATTTTGACGCAAATGAGAAAACAGATTTTATCCTAATCAGGACGTTGGTTATTTACAGGCTGAGATACCAGGGTAGATGCATCTAAATGTTGAACACTAAAAGTCTCACTTTTGCCTGCGTACCGTGCTTTAGGTGCGGTACGCAGACATTTTCATTTTGCAAGCTTCGTTTAGATGCGTTTACCCTGGGGATAATACAGGGAATGGTACAGATGACAAATTATTATGATTGCTATCAAAAAAGACCGGTTTTTTCTGATGCGTTTTTTGGTCAATTTTTAAGAACACTTGGCAAAACCTATGCGCAATGTGCCGATGTCGGTGAGTGTTTTGTTACCCTTGCCAAAATTCAGGATGAAGACTTTGAAAGCTGGTACCAGGCCTGGTTTGCCATGGCCGAAGACATTGAGAAACTGGCGAATCAGAGTTGGCAGGCTCAACACCACCTCACGGCTGCGTCCACCTACCTGCGTGCCTGTGAATATTATCGTGCCAGCGAGTTCTTTCTGCGAGGCAATAGTGAAGATCCGCGCATTATCCCCTGTTTTGATAAGGTTAGAGAGTGTTTTGAACGAGCGCTGCAAGGTCTGCACCCGACCGCGCGCAAAGTTGCCATTCCCTATGATCAGCAAACCCTGGGTGGCTACTGGTTTTCAACCGAACAACCCGCACGGGCAAACCTGATTTTACCAGGTGGTTATGACAGCACGGTTGAAGAAAGTTATCCGCTGGTGCCAATAGCACTCCAGCATGGTTACAATATTCTGATTTTTGATGCACCCGGACAAGGACAGGTACTGCGTCGGCAAAAGTTGTATATGCGTCCTGATTTTGAGCATGTGCTGGCTCAAGTTCTGGACTGGCTTGATCGCCAATTTGAACTAGGCAGTCATCAATATGTGCTGATTGGGCGAAGTTTTGGTGGATATCTGGCACCGAGAGGCGCCTGCGGCGAAAAAAGACTGGCCGGTCTGATTTGCGATCCCGGGCAAATGGATATTGCAGGCTCCCTGAATACCCTATTATCTCCGGAGCTGATGGCTTTACTGAAACAAGGCAAAGCGAAAGCAATCAATGATATTTTTTATCAACTTTTTGCACAAAACAAAATGAAGGAATTCTACTTTCATTCTCGTATGAACTGTCATGGTGTGGATACACCCTATGCATACCTGCGCGAAATGCTGGATTATACCTTTGTCGATCGGGTGGAGGAAATCACGTGTCCCACCCTGATTTGCGATAATCCCAGCGATCGGATATCCTCTCGCGGCAATACGCTTTATGAAGCCCTGACTTGTGAAAAAAGTTATGCTGTCTTTGACGGTGGTATGGGCGCTGGAACGCATTGCGAGGCAGATGCCAGTGGACAATTCCAGCGCATCGTATTCGATTGGCTGAATGCACGATTTACAGCCAGATGGAGCTAGGAATAGTGCATTGGAAACGGCCATCATCTAAGATATGCAATATACCATACGCACTGCTATCCTGATGCTTATTTTCACAAGGTGAGTCATGAAAAGTTGTATACGTGCCATGGAACTCAGGGATCTTTGTCAAATCTTTAGCATTGAACAAATAGCGAATACGACTCCCTGGTCTGAAAAAATTTTTTACCATTGTATGCTGGTGGGTTATGAATGTCTGACGATAGAGGTTGTGCGTGATCAGAATAAAACGATTGCCGGTTATTGCATTAGCCGCCTGAAAAATGACAAGGCCCACATCCTGAACTTAACTATCGCACCGTCATTTCAGGGGAGGGGGTTAGGCAAGGCGCTCTTGCAATATGTCCTGGATGGCTTTATGAAATTGTCCTCCGTTCGCAAAGTGGTACTGGAAGTCCGGATCAGTAATACCAGAGCCATACAGCTTTATCAACAACAGGGTTTCTACCAGTCTGCGCAAAAAAAAGCGTATTATAATGATAAAAACGGTAGTGAGGATGCGTTGGTTCTGGAGAAAAATTTGCATGGAGGGCGGAATGTCACCACGTAAGCCCGGAATAGGTGTCAGGCTATGTAATGCCGGTATAGGGAGACCGGCTATCGCAACATGATGACCATATTTGTCAGCGGCTGACGATTTTGGTTACATTCTTGCGTATCAGAGCATATAATAATACAAATAATTATTATTTTTCAATAAGCTGGTATTTTTGTAGGTTTGGCATTAGTCTTGCATGACTAAAACCGTTATACCTAATAAGGGAGATCAATATGAGTAAGATGCAAAAAGGTTTTACGCTGATCGAGTTAATGATTGTCGTTGCTATTGTGGGTATTCTGGCCGCGGTGGCGATTCCGGCGTATCAGGATTATCTGGTACGGGCACGTATTTCTGAGGGACTGGGTATGGCCGGTGCCTTAAAAACTGTGGTGGCTGAAAATGCGATTGCCGGCCAGCCCCTGGCAGTGGGCACGGAGACACTTGTCAGTGCGCAAGCAACGCCTAATGTGCAATCGATGGCTGTTAACAATGACACCGGGGTGATTACCGTGACCTATACTAATGCGGCGCAGGGCGTGGTTTTGACCTTAACTCCCGAGTCTCCAGCAGGTACGGTACTTGCGTCTGGAACTCCGCCCACACAGGCGATTACCTGGAACTGTCAGGTAACAGACGCGACTAACAATCGCTACGTACCCAGTAATTGCCGAGTAGGGGCTACTGAGGAAAACTAGACGGGCATTATGGTAACTCCCCAGATACGTCATCCTGAACATAGTGAAGGATCTTGAGATCTTTCTCTACGTTCAGGGTGATGTTAGTTCGTTTTGCCCAGGGGGAGCCACAAAAAGTGGGCCATAAGGCCCATTTTTTATGCGTTAATACAGATTGCGCTTATCTCAAAAGCAGTGCTACACTTTCTAACCCGTCCAGCAAAAACCATACATAGTGCATGGCCAACCATTTTTGTATATCCAGCAACGCTTTTGCTTTGGCCAGGCACCATAGGCATAATCTTGGGTGGCATGATATTAGCGCTCTTATTTTGCTCTCTTTGTTGGCGTTTCTGAGCAGTCCGGTTTCACACGCCCATCCACCCATCTCTAACCAGACTAGTTCCGGCATTGTGCTGCCAGAACCTTTACTTTTTGATCTGGTTCGGCCATTGGGTGCCCATAAAGGAGAATTGGAGCTGAATGTTTTAGGGGTGACTCCCGCTTCCCCCGGCAAAGTACGACAGGAATATGCCCCTGAAATAGAATATGCCTTCGCCGATGGTTACGGGATTGAGTTTGAATTACCTATCGTCCGGGAGGGTATTGAAGCCTATAAAATAGCGTTGCAAGGTACATTTTCAAGGGCACCCATGCCTGATATGATCCATGGCTGGCAGTTGATAGCCCTCTATGATCGCCAGGAAAAGAGAGGGGTAGTGTCAGGATTATACCTGATCGGCCAACGTTATAATGACCACTGGTCGGCATTAAGTATGCTGGGTATTGCGGTGCAGGAGGGGGCGGCTCCAGCATTACTGTTTAATCCGACACTCTTTTATGAAATCTCCGAGCGGTTGGCCTTAGGAGTAGAGCAAAATTTTTATGGTGCCCGTCAGGATAGCCATTATCTCTTGCTACCCCAGATTCAATACCAGAGTTCTTTTCATTTTACGCTGCAACTGGGCGCCGGTATGATGGCGATGCATCGTAAAGCCCAGCCTTTTGCCGCCATGCGCTTAATATATAATACATAAACGTCCAAGTGATGTTCGTAATGGGATGCTGGCGCAAGATATTGGAGCAGCACAGAGCTCTGGCTACTCCTCGTCCTTTGGCTAAAGTTTTTTGGCAACCAAGGTGTTTTGCAAACGAATATATTGCGGTAAACCTTTGGAGTAAGGAGGATACGCTTCCCCTTCGATGAGAGGAGCCAGATAGTCCCGACAGGTGGCGGTAATGCCAAAACCATCAGCACGGATATAGTCTGGTGGCAAGCTCTTCTCTATGTTGGCAACGCTTGCCAGCGTAACTTTGTTAATGCCCCACTGATAAGGGTTTGCCGAGAGGCGCTCAATGATGGGCATGACCGCATTTTCCCCGGCAACGGCCATGTCTACCGCTGCTTTTCCCAGCGCATAAGCCTGTTCCAGATCAACCTGGGAGGCGATATGGCGAGCGGAGCGCTGCAAATAATCGGCAACTGCCCAATGGTATTTATACCCCAACTTTTCTTTCACAAGGTTCGCCAACAGGGGAGCGACTCCGCCTAATTGTGCATGACCAAACGCATCACGCAAACCTGACTCCGCTATAAATTGATGCTGTTCATCGCGGATACCTTCCGACGCAACTATGACACAATAGCCGTATTGTTCAACACAACGTTTTACCTCGGTTAACATTTTTTCGGCATTAAACACTACTTCCGGGAAAAGTATCAGGTGGGGTGGTTCAGCCTCCGATTGCGCAGCCAGGCCCGCTGCGGCAGCAATCCAGCCCGCATGACGCCCCATCACCTCTAAAATAAAAACTTTGGTAGAGGTCGCTGCCATGGAGGCGACATCAAATCCGGCTTCAAGGGTGGCTATAGCCACATATTTTGCAACCGAACCAAAACCCGGACAATTATCAGTGAAGGGGAGATCATTATCAACCGTTTTGGGAATGCCAATACAGGTCAGGGGATAATGGCGCTCTTGAGCAAGTTGTGCGACTTTATGAGCCGTATCTTGGGAGTCGCCTCCACCATTATAAAAAAAATAGCCAATGTCGTGCGCTCTGAATACGTCAAGCAAGCGCTGATATTCCGCTTGATTATTTTTAAGCTTATAACGGCAGGAACCAAAAGCGCCCGATGGGGTATGACGAAGGGCAGCAATGGCAGCATCACTTTCCAGCGATGTATCAATCAGTTCTTCCTGTAAGGCACCAATAATGCCATTTTTAGCCGCTAAAACCTTGCCGATAGTTTCAGGATAATGCCGCGCTGTCTGGATAACCCCGCAAGCAGAGGCATTTATCACGGCGGTAACGCCACCGGATTGTGCATAAATTGCATTTCTAGCCATAAATATTGCCTTTTTTGGATGTAATCAATGAGGATCATCATTTCTGGCTCGTCACAAGGGTTGTGTGCGCCTTTTTCGGCTATACCTACAGTGTGCTTCCCACCTGAAATGTTGACCGTACAAAGTATAACGAAAAATATCTGGCAGGTATATTTTTTGATGCTGGTCAACAGGCTATATGCGTAAATTGTAACAGCAAAATGCCTGAGTTCACTTGGAATAGCGAATGCCATCTGACGTTCCTATCCATTGCACGCTAATGAGAAACAGGATTCAATCATGGCTGATATGCAGGTCGGTTCCTTGTGAGCAACCGACCAAACACCTACGGCTCGAAAAAGAGCTGTGCATGATTTGGGTGACGAATCAGGATGGAACATCAACTCTGGCATGATATGGTTTGCTGCAATCGATAGCCGGAATTGACAAAATCGACTGATTAATGAATAGTTACTCCTATCTTAACAGCCGGGTCATTCATGCTTTCAGCGGCTCTACAATTATTACGCCCCACACAATGGCTGAAATCCCTGTTTGTACTGAGTGGACTAGTGTACTCGCAGCAATTTGAGCATAGCGCGGCAGTGTTATACGCTTGTGTGGCTTTCGCGCTCATTTCCAGTGCAATCTACATCTATAACGATCTGCATGATATTCACGAAGATCAGCAACATCCCCTGAAACGTTTACGCCCTCTGGCATCAGGCCGGATTACAGCCAGCCGGGCGTTATTGATGATGGGCAGCCTCGCGGTGTTTTCTGGGGTACTGGCCTATAGCGTCTCACTGAATCTACTGCTCATTATTGGCAGCTATGTCCTGCTCAATCTTTTTTACAATCACATCGGTAAGCAAATACCCTGGCTGGATGTGTTCTGTATCAGTGCCGGCTTTTTTTTGCGGGTCGCTGCCGGCACCTGGGGCGTTGGGATACCCCTGTCTTTTTGGCTTGGTTTGACGGCAACCCTATTAAGTTTTTATCTAGCCTTAAGCAAGCGTTTGCTCGAGCTTCAGCAGCGGCAAGCGCATGAAGGGCGTTCTGTTTTGTTAAAATATAATCGCCGTAGCATGCGTTATGGATTTATGGTTTCCGCGCTATTATGCCCATTGGTATATGCCAGCTATGTGATCCAGGTGCATGCGCATTCGCTCTGGTTTGTATTAAGCATTATTCCCGTTGCTCTGGGAATGGGGCAATTTACCAGAGCAGTGCTCTCAGAGAAAATATTGATAGATGATCCGCTGCAGATTTTAGCGTATGATAGGTGGATTCAACTGTATGTAAGTTTATTTTTTCTGCTCAGTTTTAGGGCAATATGGGATGCACAGTGATGGTTTTTAAAACTTTGTTATGGAATACAGGGGACGGGTACCATTATGCATAAGTCGTTTGAATTTCCCCGTAAATTACTGCGTAAAATGCCAGTTTTAAGCTATGATCTGGGTGGTTTTCTGCTGTCATGGTATCTGGCTTATGGTATTCGCTTTAATCTCGAAGGGCGCCCACAATCATTTCTAAACCCCCATTTTTTTATGGCAATGCTAACCGTTTTTTTCATCAGTACTGCTTGCTACTATTATTTTCGCGTGTATCGGGGGTTTTGGCGTTTTTCTTCTATCAACGATGTGATAAATATCATTAAATCGCAGTGTGTGACCTTGTGTTTTGCCATTCCTGTCCTGTACTTTTTTTCTCTAAGCCAGAGCATTCCGCGGACGATATTTATTTTATACCCTGGATTGGTCATTGCGCTGCAGTGTGGTGGGCGATTATGTGCGAGACTCTTTGTCGAACACCCTGCCTTTCGCAGAACCGGAATAGCAAAGCAAAAGGTGTTGGTGATCGGTGCGGGTGCAGCCGGAGAGCATTTGCTGCGGGACTTGCAACGTAGCCAACAATATAAAGCCGTAGCCTTGCTGGATGATATGCCTGCTAAAAAAGGATTATCCTTACGCGGCATTCGCGTTCTCGGTCCTGTGCGCGATGTATGCCAGATTGCCCGGCAAACGGGGGCTCAATTAATCTTTATTGCCATTGCCTCTGCCAGCTCTTCTGCCATGCGGCGTATGATTACCTATTGTGAAAAAACCAATCTGCCTATCAGAACCTTGCCTGGCCTGACGGCATTGGCTTCAGGGCGGGTGACGGTTGATGCCCTGCGGGCGGTAAAAATTGAAGATTTATTGGGGCGCGATCAGGTCAAACTCGACTGGGATAGTATCGGGGCGTCCTTATTGGGTAAGCGGATTGCGGTGAGTGGTGGCGGCGGTTCTATTGGCGCAGAACTCTGTCGACAAATCATCGCCCAGCGACCGGAAAAAATATTGATTCTGGACCATTCCGAATATAATTTGTATCAAATTGACCTGGAGTTACGTACCCGTTATCCTGACAGCCTGATTGAGCTGGCTCTGATCTCTATCACAGACCGCCCAGCGGTTGAAGATTGTTTTCAGCGTTTTCAACCCGATATGGTATTTCACGCCGCTGCCTATAAACATGTGCCGCTCCTGGAGAATCAAATCCGCGTAGCGGTCAGAAATAATATTATAGGCACTCAGATTGTGGCGGAAGCAGCCGTGGCCGTTGGTGCGAAGCATTTTATTTTAATTTCAACCGATAAAGCAGTGAATCCTACCAATATTATGGGGTCTAGCAAGCGTATCGCAGAAATGTATTGTCAAAACCTGAACCAGCGCGTTCCCACGCGTTTTACCACGATTCGTTTTGGGAATGTATTGGGTTCTGCTGGAAGCGTTGTACCACTGTTTACCCGGCAATTACAGCAAGGAGGCCCGCTGACAGTCACCCACCCTGAGATAGAACGTTTTTTTATGACCATACCAGAAGCCTGCCAACTCATTTTACAGGCGATGGTTAATGGAGAGGGGGGAGAAATATTCGTATTGGATATGGGTGAGCCTATCAAAATCAGATACCTGGCCGAACAGATGATTCGTCTGGCCGGAAAAGAACCTGAGAAAGATATCCCGATTGTCTATACGGGATTGCGGCCTGGTGAGAAACTTTATGAAGAATTATTTCACGAATCGGAATCGTTAGCCCCAACCTGCCATGATAAATTATTCAAAGCACGTTTTCGCCATATTGATTGGGAACGATTGATGGCGAGTATGCATAACATACAGCACTATTGTGAGTTGAATGAAGAACAGGCACTATTGGAAGAGATACAAATGCTTGTGCCGGAATTTAGACCAGCAGCCGCGCTTGTGGCGTCGGGTGTGGCCTGAGAATAGATTAGCCAACGAGGAATGGCCATGCTTAGAGTGCTTTTGACAGGGATAGTATTGACTACATTGCTGGCTTGTCAGTCTGGCGAAAAAAAACCGCCGCCGCCACCAACTGTGCAAACAATGCAATTGAAATCACAAGAGATTCCCCTGACCAGGGAGTATATTGGTCTTACGCAATCAATTGCTGCTGTAGGCATCCGGGCGCGCGTAAAAGGATTTTTACAACAAATGAATTTTGTTGAAGGTAAAGTGGTAGAAAAAGATCAGATGCTTTTTATTATCGAACCCCAACCTTTTGAAGCCAGACTGGAGTTGGCAAAAGCCAAACTTGCAAAAGCTATAGCCGCCATGGAATACCAAAAGGTGGAATTTTCACGGATGCAACAGTTGGTGGCGAAAGGGGATGTGTCCAAAGCGCGCTTTGATCAGGTCAGCGCAGAATATAGTGAAGCGCAGGCGGATGTTGATTTTGAAAGAGCCGAGGTAGAGCAGGCACAAATTAACCTGAGTTATTGTTATGTGCATTCACCGATCCACGGTACGATTGGCCAAAAGCTCGTTGACGTTGGTAACCTGGTGGGAGGCACTGAGAATACCCTGTTGGCCAATGTGGTAGAGTTAGATCCCATGTATGTCCTCTTTAATCCCAGTGTTGAGGATTTTAGCCTTTTTTTACAAAACAAGGATCAGATGCCGTTCAAGGTGAAAGCGAGCCTTCCGCACCATAGCGAGCTGGTTTTTGATGGACAGGTTGATTTAATTGACAATCAGGCCGACGTTGGAACGTCTACTATTTTAATGCGCGCTACTCTCAAAAATCCACAACACCTTCTATTACCAGGTATTTATCTCAATGTGCAATTGATCGTGTCCCCGAAGGTGCCAAGCTTGCTGATTCCCTCTACTGCGATTATTGAGCAACAAACCCAGCGCGTGGTGTATACTGTGGATTCGGAAAATCGGGTTCAGACTGCTGTCATACAAACCAAGGGAGAGCATGGCACCGACAGCATCATCCAATCAGGTTTGCAGGCTGGTGATCAGATCATTATTTCTGGCGTTCAACGTCTCAGACCTGGCATGAAGGTAACACCAGTACCGCATAAGGAAGCAGCGTGATACGCTTTTTTGTTTATCGGCCTATTTTTGCGATGGTCATTGCGCTGCTCATGGTATTGGTTGGTGGAATTGCCGCTTTTTTACTGCCTGTATCCCAGTTTCCCTCGATCGTTCCTCCCCAAGTCCAGGTGGCAACGCAATATATTGGCGCCAGTGCTGATGTCGTATCAAAAACCGTAACCACACCACTGGAACGGAATATCAATGGTGTGGAAGGGATGATTTATATGTCATCTGTCAGTACCAATAATGGTAATTCCGTCATTACCGTCACTTTCGATGTGGGGTATAACGTTGATATCGGCGCGGTGGATGTGCTAACGAATAGTAACATGGCGAATCCCTTGCTTCCTCCCGAGGTGTTACAAGGTGGTGTTAATATTCAGAAAGTATCGACCAACATGGTATTGGTGGTCAATCTTTTATCTGATGATCCAGCCTTTGACGAAAAGTTTTTGGGTAATTATGCTGATATTCATCTGACACCCGCTTTGGCGCGTATCCCCGGGGTCGGGAGTGTCAATAATTTTGGACTATTGCAATATTCTATTCGCATCTGGCTTGCGCCCGATAAAATGGCCAGCATGGGGATCTCACCCAAGGAAGTCATTGACGCCATTAAGGAGCAGAATCAACAAGCAGCAGTGGGGACTATTGGACAACCTCCGGTAGAGAGCAACGTTGCCTTTCAGTATCAGATCAATGCGCTGGGACAATTACAAGACACAGATCAGTTTGCAGATATTATTGTCAAAACAGAATCCAGTGGGCGCGTGGTGCGGATTCGCGATCTGGGTACGGTTGAAATGGGGGCTGACAGTTATGTGACAACCTCCCAATTTAACGGAAAAGCAACCGCAAGTCTGGCGGTTTTTCAATCGCCAGGTTCCAATGCAGTGCAAATTGCGGATAAAGTGCGCGCCAGTATGCAACAACTCTCCCGCCAGTTTCCAGCAGGATTGCGTTATACCATTGCCTACGACACGACTGACTTTGTGCGCGAGTCGTTGAAAGAAGTCGTGGTTACGCTGCTACAGGCTATTTTTCTGGTGTTTATTGTCGTTTTTATGTTTTTGCAAAATTGGCGGACGACACTTATACCCTGCATTGCGATTCCGGTATCCCTGATAGGAACCTTTGCCTTGTTTGCGACATCGGGGTTTTCTATTAATGGCTTGAGTATGTTGGGTTTGGTACTGGCTATTGGTTTGGTCGTAGATGATGCCATTGTTGTGGTGGAAAATGTGGAAAAAAAATTGGCCGAAGGTATTCTTGATATCAAAGAAGCGACGATTTTAGCTACCGAAGAAGTCAGAAGCCCGATTATCGCCACCACACTGATTCTAATGGCCGTGTTTGTACCCGTTGCCTTTATTCCGGGGATGACCGGCAGCTTGTATAATCAGTTTTCTCTGGCGATTGCCTTTTCTGTCGGGTTTTCAAGCATTAATTCCTTAACGCTCAGTCCGGCTTTATGCGGTATGCTCTTAAAGCCGGACAACAAAAAAAATTCATTTATCCTGTTTCGCTGGTTTGAACGTGGGTTTGACACACTGTTGCTCCGCTATAAAAATGCGGTGGCGCATTGCCTGAAACACAGCCGCATCATTGTGCTGCTCTTTTGTATACTGGCCCTGGCGACGGTGGCGGTTTTTTGGGTGCTGCCAACGGGCTTTGTACCGGAAGAAGATCAGGGGTATTTCATCGTCGTGGTAAAAGGGCCTGGCGCCTCTTCGTTATACCGTACGGAAAAAACAGTCAAGACTGTAGAAAATATCCTGGGGAAAACCGAAGGCGTCAGCGATATCATCAGTATCAACGGTTACAATATTATTGACAGCATACAACAACCCGATATGGCCGTTTTATTTGTTATCCTGAAGCCCTGGTCAGAGCGCACCGCGGCAAATTTAAATGTAAAAGCGATTATCACAGACGTGAATCAAGCCTTTGCAGCGATTGATGAGGCTATTGTAGGAGCGATGAATGCTCCGGCAATTCCGGGGCTTGGCTCGGTTGGAGGTTTTCAGCTGGAAGTCATGGATATTAATAATGCCGGTGTGGATACGTTGGCGAAAGTGACGAATCTCCTCGTAAGTGAGGCCAATAAGCGCCCGGAAATTGAAAACATGTATTCCAATCTCAGCACCAATGTCCCGCAACTGTTTATAGACATAGACCGAACCAAGGCAAAAGCCCTTAATGTGTCTATCAGTAGTATTTTTTCAACCCTGCAGACCTACCTGGGGGCGTATTATGTGAATAATTTTACCCGATTTGGACAAACCTATCGGGTGATGCTGCAAGCACAGGCTTCCGCACGCTCTACCACCACTGATATTGAAAAACTGTATGTAAAGAGCAATCGCGGACAGATGGTTCCGCTTCGTAGCCTGGTAAGTCTGCGTTATGATAATGGCCCCTTTAATATCCCGCATTATAACTTATACAGCTCGGCGATGCTCAGTGGTGAACCGGCAAAAGGCTATAGTTCTGGCCAGGCCATGCGAGCCGTGACGGAAGTTGCCCGGAAAACGCTGCCACAAGGTTTTGATTTTTCCTGGACCGGTATTACTTATCAGCAGTTATTAGCCGGTAATATGGCCGCATTGGTCTTCATGCTCTGTCTCATCTTTGTTTTTCTCTTTCTGGCGGCACTGTATGAAAGCTGGGCTATGCCCTTTATGATTCTTTTGGTAGTGCCGCTGGCTTTGCTGGGCGCCGGTCTGGCATTACTTCTGCGTTCTATTGATTTGGACGTCTATGCGCAAATTGGTTTGATTCTGCTGATTGGCCTGGCGGCCAAAAATGCGATTTTAATTGTGGAGTTTGCCAAAGTGAAACGGGATGAAGGAGCAGGGATATGGGAAGCAGCCTTAACTGCTGCGAGTCTGCGACTGCGCCCGATTCTCATGACTGCCTTTGCCTTTATACTGGGCGTCTTTCCTTTGGTAGTTGCCAGCGGTGCCGGAGCGGTAAGTCGTCAGTCTATGGGCACCACGGTGATGGGTGGTATGCTGATTGCGACCATACTCAGTCTTTTTGTGGTACCTGTCTTTTACTATATGATTCAAACGTGGCGAGAACGCAGAGACCATGAAGCATAAACGGCAGCGTATCTCTTTACCCCAATATTTTTGTGCTGAAGTTATTTAGTTCGACCCGGAGCCATGCTAGTATAAAATGATTCGACACCATCAAGAAATAACTATGGCTGCACAATTCGTTAATACTCAGGCAGTTACCCTGAAAGGGCGTTTATTTACGCTGACCGTGCTGAAATTGTCAACGCATGTGATCGCTGACATCATACAACAGCTTGATGTCGCTGTAGCAAAAGCGCCTACGCTTTTTGCACAAGCACCCATTGTCCTTGATTTCACCGAGCTGGATACAGATGAGCTTTCCCTGGCTGATTTAATTTCAGCAATCAAAGATAAAGGTTTATTACCCGTGGCGGTACAAACGAAGAATCAAACTCTGGCTGCAACGGCAGCCTGCCTGGGTCTGGCCTGCTTAAACGCTTCCAGCCGTCATGACAGAGATATTTCTGTACTGGAAACTTCGCTGCCTGGCTCATCACCTGTGGCAACGAGTAAAACCCGCCTTTCACCGGTTCGCTCCGGCCAACAAGTGGTGAATAAGAATGGTGATCTGATTATTACTGCTCCGGTCAGTGCGGGAGCAGAGGTATTAGCAGACGGTAACATTCATATTTATGGCGCGTTGCGTGGTCGGGCGCTGGCCGGGTTATCCGGTGACATCAATGTGCGGATTTATTGTCAGTCGCTGGAAGCTGAGTTGGTTTCAATTGCGGGATTTTACAAGCTGAGCGATGAATTACTCCCCTGCAAAACCCCTTGTCAAATTTACCTAAAGGAAGAACAGATTATTGTTGAACCGTTATGCTAGAAGCGGTTTTTATCTCAGATCTTCATTTGGGGCCTCAATCCCCCGCGATAACGCTCAAGTTTCAACAGTTTTGTCAATGGGCTGTTACACACACCCGTGCTGTCTATATCTTAGGTGATTTTTTTCACGCCTGGCCGGGTGATGACTATGCTGAGGATTGGCTTTTGCCCATCTATGAGGCGCTTGCCCTGTTAGTGGCGTCTGGTACTGCGCTTTATTTTATAAAAGGTAACCGGGATTTTTTAGTCGGTTCTACTTTTTTATCGCGTTTTCAGATCCGCCTATTAGAGGATCCCGCTGTAGTATGCTTTCAGGAACAAAAGCTGCTGTTATCGCATGGTGATCGCTACTGCAGCAAAGATAAACCACATCAGTGGTTTCGACGCGTAACGCGTAATTCATTTTTTTCCACCGTTTTTTTATCGCTTCCGTTAAAATTGCGTAAAAAATTGGTTCTGGGCGTGCGACAGTATTCTGAAAATAATAAACTCAATCAAATCAAACTGGGCGTGGCAGACCCTGTTTCTATTTTGCAGGATTTAAAACGATTCCAATGCCAGACTTTGATTCATGGACACACCCATAAACCAGCACTCCATAAGCAAGTGGAGAATCAAACGCTACACTGTCATTACGTGCTGAGTGACTGGGATGACAAACCTTTAATATTGTGTTATGATAAGCCTAAGGGTTTATATTTTTTACAAGTAACTGGAGAGCTTCATGGCAGCAACAGAAGATCTGAAAACTGAAATTATTGAGCCGATTGACCTGTCTGAAAACTCGGTGGTTGAACCCGGAAGCGTACGCGAGAAAAAAGCGCTCACACAAGAAGAAGAAAGGCTGAAAAGGCTTACCAATGAGTTACGCGACATCATGGTTAATTGGCAAAGAAAGCGTCAGGAAGACCGGTTTGTGGAGCAGGACAACAAGAAAGCGCAGGATGTTCAACAGGAAGTTAATGAACTATGGGCAGAGATTAAAAACCAGAGGACTATTGAACAATTAAATAAAGCCGGTATGGAGACTTATATCGAGTGGGCCACCGGTATGATGAAAATTGCAGTTGCCTTTGCGGATATTAGTGTAGCAGCCGTGTTGGAATTCTGTTACACCAAAAAGAAATCGGGCCCCAGTTATCTTGATAAGTTGCGCGCCATGGTAATGCATCGCCCCGATAACATGCCAGATCCGGGATTTTCCATTGCTACCGAGGATCAAGAGGGTAACATGACGCTTTCTCCGACTTTTAAATTAGCCGACAGCTCAATAGAAAGCAACCCAGAGGTTAAAAAGGGACTTGACAACATGAGTCAAGAATTAAAATCCATGCATCGCTTGTGGATGAGAGAAAACGATCTTCTTGTGTCAAATGATAAAATCTATACCATCAAGAAATTAGATAAAACGGATGAGGACAAAATTTATCAGGAAACGGGCGTTAATGGGGATGCAGAAGATTATAAATATCAACTGTTAGAAAAAGGTTATGTGATCAAAGGGGATGGGATATATGACAAAGACAGGGAACTCAGCGAAGATGAAACTCGGTCATTGCAGGAGAAATTTAATGCTCCTGAGGGCGGTTTTGTAGCTTACGTCAATGAACAACTCGATAAAATAGGTTTTGGTTTTAAAGTAGGTGTGCACAAGGCTCCGCAAGCGGAAGCAAAAGAGGCTCCATCGGCACCGTCTCCCTAATCATCATTGGTGCAGGGTATACCGCTATGAAAGCGGTATACCGCATCTTCATTATGAATATAACGGTTTTCTTCTTGCAGGAAGTCAGACAGCCTTGCGTGATAGTCGGGCTCATAGTCCTGAACGAGGCTTAAGTACTGGCAAAAATGGCGCGCTTCCGCTTTCACCAGGCTTCGGTAGAATTGCGATAATTCCCTGTCTTGCAGATAATCCAGCAAACTGGCAAAGCGCTCACAGGAGCGAGCCTCGATAATGGCGCCTATTAACAACAAGTCCACGAGACGTCGACGCTTATCTTTTTTATGTACCATTCGATGTAATGTAGCCGCATAGGAAGAGGGGGCCAAGGCTGTGAAGGCAATGTTTCGTATGCGTAACAATTGCAACACTTTCTCAAAATGCAGCATCTCCTCGCGAATTAAAGGAGACATCACGTTCACCAGGTTCGCATTTTCTGGCGCCATGCTAATCAGGTTAAAGGCGCTGAAGGCGGCTTTTCGTTCGCAGTGGGCATGATCAATCAGGAGCAGGGGCAGATTGGCATTGGCCTGTTTCAGCCAGGCATCGGGTGTACGGCAACCTAAAAAATCGAGTAAGGGATCCAGTTCTGTTTTCATTGTGCTATAGCGAATTAAAAAAAGCAGGGCTATACTACAATAAACGCGATAAAAACGCATCATTAGCAGTAGGAAAAAATTATGGCAGTGGTACAACAGGCCGAATCAGAGACGGAATTGAATGAAACCCAATGGTTTTCGACCTACGGAATCATGACGGCCAAGCGAATTGTCGATCGCTATAAACTCAGCTTCGATGATCGGGATTTGTTGCATGCGCTCAAACTACCGCATAGCTTTATTCATACGCTAATAAAATTACCCTTGCGTAATATCCTCAATGATGTGATTCGTGAACAGGCCTATGACTATATCACTTATGCACAAAAGCTTTTTGTCGATTATTTGCTATCTGGTGATACCACCCGACCCGAAGGCTCACAAGGCGCCTATACCCGCGAAGAACTGGAAGAAACACGCCAACAGGTTGTCAGCTTGAGTAAAAATTTTCAGACGGTGGAATACCAACATTTCAAATTAATCTCTGAATCGCAACGCCATGTCATCCAATTTACTGGCAGTTGGCAGGAGCAGGTTAAGCAGGCATTGCAAAGCCTTACGCAAAGAGAGCCGATCGAAGGAGGGGAGCGGAGTCTCATCAGGCTGGTCAATGGTGTCTTGTGTTACCACAATATAGACGCTAAACGCGAGGAGTGGCGTGCGACTTTGCAAACCTTGATCGCAAGAGACAAATCCGTAGTGTTATCGGATTTGGTGCTGGATGCCTTCGTGGATCTCATCCAGCAGCAAGCCGACACTGCACAGGAGCTTGTCAGCGGTCTTGCGCAGTATCGGGAACAAAGCGATGAAATGTACCATAAAATATGCAGTTATCGGAGAGAAGCCAAACAGCTTATCGTTAAAACCAATGAATTGATTCGTATTTTACCAGAATATCAAACCAATCCCGCACAGAACAATAAAAACAAAGAAGACCTTAACTTTGACGCGCGCTTGGGAGAAAGAGAACAAGATAGCGCTTTGTGATCTTATCTGGAAGCAGTGATAGAGGTTTGTGTTGGAACAAAAGTAAAGTATTGTCACATCCATGTCAGGGGAAAATCAAATTTTATCAATGATTGAACAGGATGACAGTGTGTTTTTTTAATCGATTGGTTGGTAATAAATCGATACATCTACTCCTTATGGCTTATAATATAAGGGTGAGCTGTAAAATCGAGTAACAGGGGAGAATAATGTCTGAATTAGATGATGATTTTTCAAGCGAGGCAGACGATTTTGAAATCATTGATACGGATAATCTGAAAAATGAGAAGATGCAATTGGATCAAGGCCATGGTATGTATATTGGCGATCGGATTCGACTGGCATCAGCAGAAATGCAGCAGCTAAAAAATATTATTGATAAGGAAATTAATCCCACGCTATCACCTGCCAGGATAGGGTATTTTGATGTGGATATGACCATCCCTGATTTAAAAATTCCATCCAGCCACAATAAGTTAAAGCGCATTCCCGTGAGTATCGAAGAGGTTGTTGGGCGCACCTTGGTAAAGGTAGGACCCTGCGACTTAAGTGGTGTTGGCGGCCATCATGTGCGCGAGCATATTATTAGAAACGTGGTAAATCAGGCACTGAAAAATGCGAACTCAGAGAAAGGCTATGACACGGTGAATGTTTCTGCCTGTATTGGCGTGCGAGGACGCATGCAAATGGTTACCGGGGCCTTTGTTGATAATCGACAAGGAGACGGGGCACATATGAACGCCTATGTAAAAACCGAAAAAGAATCCACTTTAACCCATTGGGAGCCTCGCAAAGGCCCGCAATCGTTCTTTAATGACACTATTTGTGCCATGGTTTCCTCCGTTTGTACCAGCCTGTTTGAAAAAGGCATTCGTGACAATAATATTCACTCTGCCAGTGAAGCAACCGAATCCATTTTAAAAAGCGCGAGCTTGAAAGAAACCTTTGATCATGTCGTCAGCATGACAAAAGGACGTATCATTCATCTTGTGGATAAGGTCAAAGAAATAGCAGGTATACAAAAACAACAACAGGGTATAAAAGCAGTAGTAGATGCGCTTAAACCGGACGATAGTGAGCCACATACAACTGGAAGTACGCCTGACGGCCCTTGAAAGGGATATGTGTTGCTTATCAGCGCAACCTGTCTTGTTCCTTTAGGCAATGGCCGTGAAAGATAACCGCGCGCTTTCTCTCATACCGTTTATTGGCTGGCTAAATATACCCTCATAACAAAAAAAAGATAAAACGCATGCCCCATACCAAACAAAGCGCTGTTACCTCCTCGGTTAATAAGCGAGTACTTTTTAGTACCCTTATCCTGATATCGACACTGATGCTTGCCATTGCCTTGTTTCCAGAACAGAGCAGGCAGGTATTTCTCCAATTGCAAGATGATATTATCCAACAATTTGGCTGGCTGTATATGTTGTCCGTGGCAGCATTTATCTGTTTTTGTTTGTTCTTTGCGATCAGTCCCTGCGGATTGATAAAACTGGGTAGTGATAACAGTGAACCTGATTATAGTTATTTATCCTGGTTTGCAATGCTTTTTAGTGCGGGTATGGGAATCGGTCTACTCTTTTTTAGTGTTGCAGAACCCTTGATTCATTATATTCACCCGCCGTTGGGTGAGCCTGCTACAATCCAGGCTGCACAACAGGCGATGATCATTACTTTTTTCCACTGGGGAATACATGCTTGGGCGATATATGCATTGCTGGGCCTGGCTCTGGCCTATTTTGGCTTTCGTCACCATTTACCCTTGACCATTCGCTCTACCTTGTATCCGCTACTGGGCAAATGGACTCATGGCATTTGCGGCGATATCATCGATGTGCTGGCGGTGATTGCCACGATGATAGGGCTTGCCACTTCTTTAGGGCTTGGCGTCATGCAAATCAACGAAGGCTTGCGATATGTTTTTGGTTTTCCCGATAGTGAGACCATGCAAATATTGATTATTATTGTGGTTACCGGAGTTGCCTCTTTTTCCGTTTTTTTGGGTCTGAATGCGGGGATAAGACGCCTGAGTCTATTGAATATTCTTTTGGCTTTGAGCTTGCTGATTTTTGTATTTTTTGCGGGACCAACCTTAAAATTACCCCAATTATTAGTGCAAAATATTGGCAACTATCTTTCCAATTTGGTGCATGCTACCTTCAATCTCTATGCTTACCAGCAAAACAATGACTGGCTGGCGTCATGGACTTTGTTTTACTGGGGCTGGTGGATATCCTGGTCGCCCTTTGTTGGCATGTTTATCGCTCGTATTTCGCGCGGACGGACAATTCGGGATTTTATTCTGGGTGTTTTATTCATTCCGGTAGGCTTTACCTTTATCTGGATGACGGTTTTTGGTAATACGGCTTTGTTCTATGAGCAACTCACACCGGGTTTATTATCTGCTTCGGTCACTCAGCAATTGGAAATAGCTGCTTTTAAGCTCTATGAACAGCTGCCCCTGACCATGATTGCCTCAACATTAACGATCATCGTCAGTACCGTATTTTTTATTACCTCTTTAGACTCAGGGGCATTAGTCATCGACATTATTATCTCAGACGGAAAAATAAAGGCTCACTGGTATCGCCGAGTTGTCTGGACGGTGATGATCGCCTTGATCGCTATCTTTTTGTTGTTTGCCGGTGGACTGGTTGCCTTGCAAACGGCCGCCATGACCAGCGCATTGCCCTTTGTGTTCGTCATCCTTGCCATTGGCTACAGCTTGTTGAAAAGTCTACGGGCAGAAATGAAAGGGAAGACATGCCAGGATACGCCGCTTGTCTGTAGCACCAATGACCATCCAGCCCGCTCCTGGCCCTCCATATTAAAGTCGTTGTTTAGCTATCCCAACAAAACACAGGCCAAGCGCTTTCTTACTGAGACGGTACGGCCTGCATTGGAAAAAGCCGGCCGTGAGTTTGAAAAAAAAGGTCTCAGGGCAAACCTGTCAAGCAAGCCAATGCAATTGACCCTTGACGTTGTTCATCAGGATATTGAAAATTTCACCTATACTATTCGTTTAAAATCAAGATTAACACCAAGTTTCATTGTGAACGCTGCCAGTGGGAAGAAACGAGGCTCATCTACCTATTATCAGGTACAAGTATTGGTTCCAGAAGGGGTGCAACAGTATAATGCGTATGGGTATACCGAAGGGGAATTGCTTCAGGATATATTTTATCAGTATGAAAAATATATTATTTTTTAGGAGTTAGTGCATCAGTTTAAATTAAGGCTGAGCAGATCATTCAGGGATAGAGGAATGAACCGTATTGTAATGCTGATCTCAACATATGTCTTTTTCTTTGCCCTGACTTCAGGGCTCGCCCGGGCCTTACCGGTAACGGATGAAGCGCCCGCTTTCAATACCGAAAGCGCGAACAAAATCCTGCAACGGATTAACCACAAGGCTGCAGCGTCATCGATATCCAGCGAACAGCTATCAACTTTTGTCAATCGCCTCCAGTATTTATCAGACCAGGCACAAAGCTGTATCAATCGTACTACCTCACAAATCGCAACCATTGACGGTCAAATCAAAGCTATTCTGGGGGATGTACAGGAAGATGCCTCCCGAGCTGATGCTAACTTTCTAAGAACAAACAAGCAGAAATTGATTGACGAACAGGCACAATGTCAATTGTTTTTATTTGAAGCTGAACAGGCAATTAGTAACTATAAAAAGCAAATTGTAGCTATCCACCAAAAAACCACCTTCACACGCGGCTTGTTTCCCGTGGGACGTATCCAACAAGTTGTTGCTGAATTACAGGCTTTGGAGCCACCTAACCTCAAAAGCACAGGAGTGGCAATATCAGGCTTTACAGTAGCTTTCTATATGGCTTTGCTGTGGCTATTATCCTGGGCAGTATTATTTTTTATGCAAATTGAGCTAAAAAAATATCTTGGTAAAAAGCTGACGGGCTGGCGAGAGCTGCTATGCATGTTTTTATTGCTCGGCTTATTGATTTTATCCGGTAGCCGCTTTCAACCCTTTGTGGAAACAGCGGATGCTTCACTGTATTACCACAGCCTTGGCGAATTATTATTTATAGTCGCCATGCTGCTGTTTATACAGATAGGCTTAGCCTTAAGGAGTATTCGCCGAGGTTTAAGCTGGTATGGCTTTGATATCAAATTTTTCAAGACGATTTTGCTGGTTGTCATTCTCATTTATGGTATTCGCATTCTAGGTCGAAATTTGTTGCTTTTATATGGTTCTGATCAAGAATTGCGCTGGTTTTATGGTAGTATCATCATGTATTTGTCGCTAATGGCGACGGTGTATTTTTCATATCAGTTCTATCGCAAGCATCGAAGGATGTTCGCAAGTGTTCAACGCGCCAAATCACTTTTCCGCTTGATCTGCTTTGTCGCGGTAGCCGTCGTGATTTTAGACACCATCGGATTTTATGTGTTAGCCATGCGAATGTCGTTGATATTTTTTCTGTCGCTGCTCATTTTGGCATTGGGATTGGTGCTCTTTCGTGGCCTCTCGCAGGCATACCGCTATGTTAATGAAGATCCTCTTGCCCGCAAGGTGATGAAACGCTATTTCAATTATCAAAACGATCCGCCTTATTTAGATTTGGCGTTTCTTAACCTACTCATTCAAATAAGCTTTTTCTTAATGCTAATCGGATTATTTTCCTATTTAAGCGGAGATGCAAGCTATCTTCTTGACCATTTTATGTATTCGTTTTTTCATGGATTTAACTTCGCCGGAAATCAACTCGTGCCGATCAACTGGCTGACAGGCGCCTTCTTGTTTTCTATCATTATGTTTGCCACGCGCTACATCGCCAGTCGCTTCAATCAAAGAGTACAGTTGAATGACGAAGAAGAGGAAATCCAAGTAGCACTGGCATCAATTTTATTATACGCCGGCTGTGCGATAGGTATTGTGTTGGGCCTTATGATAGCCGGGTTTAGTTTTACCAGCCTGGCCATCGTTGCCGGGGCGCTTTCGGTCGGAATTGGTTTGGGACTACAGTCAATCGTCAATGATTTTGTCTCGGGTTTAATCTTATTGGTGGAAAAACCGTTCAAAACAGGAGATCGCATTGCGGTTGACAGTATCGAGGGTTTCGTCAAAAAAATTCGTATCCGCACCACGCATCTTGTGACTCCCTCTAAAGAAGACATCATTATTCCCAACTCAGGCTTAATTTCTGAACGAGTAACAAACTATATGTTTTTGAATAAGTCCGTTCGAATCAAGTGCAGTATCGGGGTTGCCTATGGTAGTAATATTGAGTTGGTGCAAAGTATCTTGTTGGATATTGCACGGCAACATACCGATGTCATCAATACGAAGAGTAATCAACCGTCCGTGTTTTTACGTGAATTTAGCGATAATGCCTTATTATTTGAGCTTTGGTGTATGATTCGCGATGTTAATAAAAAATATCAGGTCCTGCATGAAATTAATATCGCTATCGAGAAAGCATTTCGAGAACATCACATTAATATTCCGTTTCCACAAAGAGAGGTACATATTCAACTCGATGATATCAAAGGGCTGGATGACAATGGAAACGCTAAGGACACTAAAGACATTAAAGACACTAAAGACACTAAGGGCAAATAAGCGCTTCCGCTTGTCAGTGCTGGAGGAGGGGAGCGCTGAGTGAAGCAAAAATACCGCTCCTTTGGAGAGAAACGTACTATTTGTAATGAGTATGATTTTTTGTGAAAATAGACCCCATTCCATTATATGTCTGTACTTGGGGATGCCACAAGATGAATGACAACACGGAGCATTGTAAAGAAGCACAGGATTCACCGCTTGGAAAAAAGACAAGCTACATTTCCGAGTATGCCCCACAATTATTATTTCCCATTCCGAGGAAAGGAAAACGGGCGGAAATTCATGTGCCTGATCCGCTGCCTTTTCACGGTTTTGATACCTGGAATGCTTATGAAGTCTCCTGGCTAAATCTTAAAGGGAAACCGCAAAATGCTATTGTTCGCGTTGATATCGATTGCCAGTCCGTCAATTTGATTGAGTCAAAATCATTTAAGCTGTATCTCAATTCGTTTAACAATACCCGCCTTGAGTCGTCGAAAGAGTTACAACAGCGTTTGTTCACCGATATTCAGAACGCGGTAAATGGGGAGGTTTTCATAAGTGTGTACGAACTGGATGAGCTCTTGAGTCAACGTATTGAGACATTTGAGGGAACCTGTATTGACGCACTGGATATAGAAATCGATTCCTTCCATGTGGCCCCCGAGCTACTCTGCAGTAATCACCAGAAACCGGTTACAGAAACCCTGTATTCACATTTGTTAAAATCCAATTGTCTGGTCACTGGTCAACCCGACTGGGGTTCTGTCCAAATTTCCTATTCGGGAGGTCAAATAGATCAAAGCGCCTTATTACAATATATCGTGTCCTTTCGTAACCATAATGAATTTCATGAACAATGTGTAGAACGCATCTATATGGATATTCAAAACGCTTGTAAACCATCGGAGTTAACCGTGACGGCGAGATATACACGGCGAGGCGGGCTGGATATTAATCCCAGTCGAAGCTCAAGCCCCATAGTCCGTGCTCAAAACATCAGAATGGCAAGACAGTAAGTGGCAGAGAAACGAAGCTATGAGGTGATTTTCAAGTATGGAGTGCGTATCGAGAGGAACCAATCCTCTAAGTCTGATTATCACAATAATCAGACCTAAGGGGTTGGGAACCCAGTACGCTTGTCATTCTCTTCCTCTCCTCGCCATTGTGCTTAGGCGGTGTCTGAGCGCATGGCTGGGGTAACAAACCCCCTTCACCAGCGTCCCACATTAGGTGCAGATGCCCAGGGCTCTTGTTCGGGGAGTGCGTCACCTTTTTGTAAGAGTTCAACGGAAATATGATCAGGCGAACGAATAAAAGCCATATAACCATCTCGCGGTGGTCGATTAATGACAACACCGGCGTCCTTTAAGCGTTGACAGATTTCATAAATATTATCCACTCGATAGGCTAAGTGGCCAAAATGACGTCCTTCGGAATAGGTCTCGGGATCCCAATTATAGGTTAACTCCAGCACAGGCCCCTGTGACTGTTCAACTTGGTCGCGATCATCGGGGGCAGCTAAAAAGACTAAGGTATAGCGCCCCTGCTCGTTTTCCATTCGCTTGATTTCAATCAAACCCAGTTTATGACAATAAAAATCCAGTGATTGTGCCAAATCAGACACTCTGACCATCGTATGTAGGTATTGCATCGGTTTTATCTCCTTAAGGTTAGATACGGCGATATTCTTGTGGAACGAAACCGCTATCACAGTATAGTAAAATTACTATCAGCGGGTAGCCTTTTCTTTCCTTTACCTCTGATGGCGAAACAGGCATAATTTCCTTTTTTTCTGGGCTTTTATGCTGAGCTACCAACATGCCTATCATGCCGGCAATTTCGCTGATGTGATTAAACATCTGAGTTTATGTTTGATTTGTGATTATTTAACGCAAAAAGACAAACCTTTGTTTTATCTGGAAACGCACGCTGGGCGGGGGCTTTATGACCTGAACGATGCTATGGCACAAAAAACGGGGGAGTATAAAGAAGGCGTCGCCCTGCTCTGGCGTGAGCGACAGAATTTACCCGCTGTTTTTTCATCCTGGATAAACGCTATCGCACCATATAATCAGAAGCATTTGCGCTATTATCCTGGTTCGCCAGTATTTGCGGCGCAGCTTTTACGCCCTATCGACAGACTCTACTGTTGTGAGTTACATCCACAGGAATTTGCCGCTTTGCAGCAGGTAGCGCTCCAGAACCGGCGCATGCATATTCATCAGACGGATGGCATTGCCAGTATGCAGGCCCTGCTACCGCCCAAAGAAAAGCGTGGCTTGATTTTTATTGATCCCTCTTATGAAATCAAGGAGGAATACAAAACCATCCCCCAAGCGATTGATAACGCTTTTCAACGCTTCAGTACCGGTGTATTCTGTCTGTGGTATCCTTGTGTGAATCCTTGGCTGACCGAGCAATTGAATACGAAAATGCGCAAAATAGCCTGCAAAAATAGCGTGCATGTTCACTTTAACTTAAATCAACCAAATCAGCCTGGTATGACCGCTACTGGCTTATGGATTTTGAATCCACCCTATGTTTTAGCCAAACAGCTGGAGCAGGCCTTGTCGATCATCTGTCCCTATTTTAATGCGGGGAAAGCGTCATTTAAAATCCACACACAAGCTATCTGAATATAAACGATCGATACCACAAGGGAGAGTTTTTTATGAAACGCGGGTTATTTTTGTTGCTCTTTACATTCTCTCAGGTCGCACTATCCTGTAGCGCGTTTATTCTGCAACGGAACGATTTTAACCTGCACGCGGTCAATATGGACTGGCCCTACCGGGAGGGCGTAGTGGTGCTGCATCCGCGCAATCAATTGCGCAGCGCCCATCTTGATCGCGATAATTTTCATCCGCTCATCTGGAAAAGTACTTATGGCAGCTTGATTTTGCATGGAGGAAAACATGGCACGCGAGGCCCGGCAGCAGATGGTATGAATGAAAAAGGTCTGGTGGCTTCCGCACTGGTATTGCAAAATAGCGACTATGATACGCAGCGTATTGAGCGCCCTGCCCTCAATAGCGGCTTGTGGGTGCAATATGTCCTGGATAAGTTTAGTAATGTTCAGGAAGTACTTGATGATAGTGAACATATCCGAATCATGGCAGACGTTTATCGCTCTATCCCTTTGAAACTGCACTTGTTGGTGAGCGATACCCATGGCGATAGTGCCATATTGGAGTATCTCGATGGTAGCCTGATTATTTCCCGGCCAGACATGAGTGAAGATAAACTGTTAAGCAATCATGGCTATGCGTGGTCACGCGAGCAGCGAGCAAATTACAAAGCATTTGGTGGTGAGAAAGAGACACCCGGGATGTCGGATAGCCTGTCTCGCTTTATTCGTGCGTCCATCTGGCTAAAAAAATTACCTGCTTTTATTTCAAAAGAAGATAGCCTGGCCTATAGCTTTGCTCTATTGGCACATGTAGCACAAAGCCCCGCTGATAAAGCACCAAGCCAGGTCAGCCTGGTATTTGATAGTAAAAATCTACGTATCTATTGGCGCAGTATTAATGAAGCGGCTATTCGTTATTTTGATTTGAACGAATGGAATTTTACTCAGCCTTTTCGTGAGACAGCGGTTTCCGCTTATACGCACCATGCCGGCAATATGATCTCTTATTTTTCAAAAGGATACATATCAGATCCTCCACTAACCCCCAACGTTTTTAATGTTCAATGAAATATTCTGCGTTAATCGACTGCCTATTCAAAACCAGCATAATTTAATCATTATGTGTTATAATTAACTTCAAATAAAATCTTAAAGAAATCCAAAGCATGCCTACCATTCCATTTGCTGAGCCAGTATCCCCTCGCTACATCCATATTAACCCTGCAACCAATAAAATTCATCTAATGGTTCCGGCTGTGGGTGGCCAAGAAATCAGCACGGATAATACGTGTAAGGCAACAGTGGCTTTGAGGGAATTTTTTGAAAGTGACGCGCTGCGAGAATTAACAGCTTATAAAAAAGCATTAGCCTTTGATATAGAATTACTTGAGGCCGGTCATGCACAACGAGTGGCGAAAGAAGAACGGTTGACTCAAATTGAAGCTTACATTGAAGCGGTTTCAGCTATGCGCTGGAGCTTTGGTGACGCGATGACGGCTTTTCTTGGAAGGCCATCGAATTTATACAGCATTCAGTTACGCCCGCGTGCTCAGGACAGCCAATCACGCGTCGTGAATCCTGTATTTAATGAACCGAGCAAATAATCCGGCAGGAATCCCGCTCTCACCCTTGTATAATGCCATGCATAGCACGTTTCCTACGACCGTGGTGGCAGCAACTGACCCACGTGCCCGGCTTACAACAGCAGTATTAAGTGCAATACCCGCATCGGCGAGTTTTTCCGCTATCCAAGCTGCGCTGGGCGAGCAAAGCTTGGCGCTCTTTGGAGAAGCCATTGACTTTACCCGGTGTACGGATGGAACGCCCGCAACGAAAGAGGTGATTGATGCGATTATGAGTTTTGAAGGGGAAACAACGCGAGAAGAGTATGTTGATGCTTTATTAGGTGCTTGTGCCCTTAATGTATGGGAAACGATACCCACACATCCTTTTTACAATTTACCAAGTATCTCAGCCGAGTTACCCGAAGCGCGCCGAGAAACACTTATCGCAGAACGAACTGAACGATTATCGATGCTGACCCAATTTTTTCTAGCGAACCTGAACGTGTATTGTAAAGCCAAAGGGGTAAGCGCTAAAAATTTTGGTGTTATTTTAGATGCATCGAGTGACTTAAGTAATGCATTGGTTGGTGTGGTATCCACGGCCTTAACGAGCGGCGAAGACGTAGAAAGAGCCTTTTGCAATTTTTGTAATGTGAATGCCGATACATTTGACTTATCACGTGCACTCAATGCAGAGGACTTAACCGCTATTCGCCAAAGATTTGAACGAACCTATCGTACCGTCACCACGGGTGAAAATCCTCACATGGATGATTTTATGATTTTGGATAAAGGGGCAACGGGAGAAACGGCTAAATTTGTGACTCATCAAGGCTCTATTTGTGTGAACTTGGCTGACATCATTGACCCGATAACCGCATCCAGCAATCCGGACTATTTTGCCAGCATTCGTGCTGATTTTTCAGCACACCCTGCCGAGGTGCCTCACCGAAATGAGTTCGTGGCAGGCGATGTAGAGGTGGACGCAGAGACCTTGCCTGCACGAATCAATGATGAGCAATTGGAAAAACCACCTACACCTTATT
Source organism: Legionellaceae bacterium (assembly GCA_020831865.1). Taxonomy (GTDB): domain Bacteria; phylum Pseudomonadota; class Gammaproteobacteria; order Legionellales; family Legionellaceae; genus JAFIFT01. The sequence continues at coordinate 62,452 of JAFIFT010000028.1, forward strand.
GGTTCTGCCCTCTATTCCGGCTGGCTTCGTGATTTTTACCCGTGTACCCGGTTTAAGATTTTGGTTGAGCTGGCATCATTGACCCGATAACCGCATCCAGCAATCCGGATTATTTTGCCAGCATTCGTGCTGATTTTTCAGCACACCCTGCTGAGGTACCTCACCGAAATGAGTTCGTGGCAGGCGATGTAGAGGTGGACGCAGAGACCTTGCCTGCACGAATCAATTGGAAAAACCACCTACACCTTATTGGTTCTGTCCTCTATTCCGGCTGGCTCCGTGATGTTTACACGTGTACCCGGTTTAAGATTTTGGTTGAATTGTGATTGTTCTCTGGTTTCTCGCCCACAATAAATTGAAAATTTTATTAAATGACTATCACTGGATACCTCGCGAGCGGTTAAACTGGAGCCGGCAAGTCCTAAATGGCAATCTTGATGAATCACTGATGCAAGACTCACGGGTGCTTCGAAGTTAAGTTTCAAGGTATGTTTATGACCGTCCAGCGCTGAATAATTCATATAGGTTACTTGGCTTAAAGCGGATGGTTGCAGCATCCATAAGCTCTCGTGAGACAAGTCCTCTTCTGCTAGTACCCCTAGAGTTAGCCTGCTTCCCAGATCGATATTCTTTACGGATGTATTGTTGACCAACTCAAATGTGCTGCGAGCCTTAAAATGAGAGTCATTGTTTTCCATAACCTGAAAAAGGACGCCATCTAATTGTATATAATCATCGCTGGATAATTTTCTCTGCCCAATATTTCGACAAGTTAGAACAACTATTTTAAGCTCATCATCTTCTTGATACCCATCAACTATGATATCTTGATGAGCAAGGCCTGAAAAAAAACAAAACAAATCTTGCTTGCTTCTTGGCATAAAAGTGCACTCCTTATTGTGAGGTTAATTAAGCGGTTCTCTGTATACTGCCTCAAGAGCACCATGCGACTAACCACAGATACGCTTGTAACCACAGCCCTTTACAATAGTGTAATTTAATTACAAGCTTCATATAATAGTCTGCTCCTAAAAAGTACATTTTATCTTAAATTAAAACTAATGTAAATTAATGCGCGAAGGGAAGGCACGGCTGCCCCCTTAAAAAGGGTCACGTCGTTTCGAGCGAAGCGAGGAATCTCTTGGGTCAACCCAATATTTTTCGGTTTTGCTATAATAGCACCCTAAAAAAACATTTTCATTTATTATATGCACGACATTCATTCACTTTTGCGTTGACTTCTACTATCATAGTGCCTTTCTTGGTAAACGACAACAATCAATGACTCTGACATCTTTAAATGCAATTAGCCCCATAGACGGTCGATACAGCTCAAAAACAAATATATTGAGCCGGTTTTTTAGTGAATCCGCCCTGATTTATTATCGTTTAATGGTTGAAATTCGTTGGCTGGAATCGATTGCGGCAAATGTTGCTATTAAAGAAATCCCCCCTTTTCGTCCGGATGAAAAACGCTTCCTGCAAGCTATTTTGGATCAATTTGATGAATCCCATGCGCTGGCAGTGAAAAATCATGAAAAGATAACCAATCATGATGTCAAGGCCGTGGAATACTTTCTGCGCGACCAGCTGCAAAAACATCCTCGTCTGGCTCAAGTCAGTGGTTTCGTGCATTTTGCTCTGACCTCGGAAGATGCCAATAATATTGCCTATGCCTTAATGATTAAAGAAGCCTTGGCACAAGTGGTGCTGCCCACGTTGGCTGAAATCAGTGGAGGTATTACCCTTTTAGCCAAACAATATGGCAATGCACCCATGTTAGCTCGTACCCATGGGCAACCGGCCACCCCCACCACTATGGGCAAAGAACTGGTGAATTTTGCCGCAAGATTAAAGCGGCCCTTACAGCAACTGGCTGAGGTATTAATTCCTGCCAAATGTAATGGTGCCGTTGGGAACTATAACGCGCACTGTATTGCCTACCCGGAGATTAATTGGCGTGATCATTCTGCCCGATTTATTATGGATCTGGGACTGGATTTTAATCCCTATACTACGCAGATTGAACCGCACGATGGCATTGCAGAAGTATCACACATCATGATGCGAATTAATAATATATTGCTGGATTACTCTAAAGATATGTGGACATATATTGCCTTAGGGTATTTCAAACAAAAATCCATTGATAAGGAAGTGGGCTCATCTACGATGCCCCATAAGGTGAATCCTATTGATTTTGAAAATGCGGAAGGAAATTTAGGTCTTTCCAATGCCCTTTTTGCGCATTTTGCCAGTAAATTGACCCAATCTCGCTTGCAAAGGGATTTATCCGACTCCACGGTAATGCGTAACATTGGCGTGGCGTTTGCCTATGCATTGATTGCCTTCCATACACTTGCTAAAGGTAATGATCGGATTGAAATAAATCAGCAGAAATTGGCACAGGATCTGGAGGCGAATTGGGAGATCCTGGCAGAAGCGGTTCAGACGGTGATGCGCCGCTATGGTGTGGCTGATGCCTATGAACAGCTTAAAACACTAACCCGGGGACGGAGAGTAGATGCCCAGAGTTTGCAGAATTTTATTACAACTCTCGCAATCCCGGAAGATGCCAAAGCACAACTGTTAAAGCTGACACCCCATACTTATACAGGATTGGCAACCCAATTAGTGAAGGCTTTTAGCTAGTGATTTCCAGCGCCCTGAGCACACCGCTTTCTGCTATTGAAATACTACGATAAATTCGTTTTTCTCAAAAACTGCAACTTTCCAAGTACGTCATCCTGTGAACGTAGTGAAGGATCTCAATTTGATTCAGCCAGAGTCTAAAATTCAGCAGATCCTTCACTATGTTGAGCATGACGTGAGTTCGTTACAGGTTAATTAAAAAGATCTTCTTGCGACAGGCCTATTTTTTCCAGCAGTACACGTAGGCTTTTGAGGGCTTCGACTTGAATCTGCCTGACTCTTTCGCGGGTCAGATCGATTTCTTTACCTACATCCTCCAGCGTCGCTTTCTCATGGCCCCGTAAACCAAAACGACGAGAGATGACCTCGCGATGGTTTTCCGGCAATTGCTCGAGTAAAGACTCAATGTGCTCACGGAGATTTTCATCGGTTAAAAGTTCAGCGGGATTGATACTATTCTCATCCGCAATGGTATCTAAAACCAGTTTATTATCATCATAACCAACAGGGACATCTACGGAGGTGACTTTATCATTTAAACCCAGCATCCTTTCCACATCTTCCAACGGCTTATCGACCATTTCGGCAATTTCTTCCGCTGATGGTTCATGATCCAGGGTGTGGGTGAGTTTTTTTGCCGCTCGCAAGTAAATATTGAGTTCTTTCACCACATGAATCGGCAGGCGGATGGTACGGGTTTGGTTCATGATTGCCCGCTCAATAGTTTGACGAATCCACCAGGTAGCATAGGTCGAAAAGCGAAACCCGCGATCAGGATCAAACTTTTCAACCGATTTCATGAGACCTAAATTACCCTCTTCAATTAAATCGAGAAGCGGGAGACCCCTATTGATATAACGGCGGGCAATTTTCACCACCAGCCGTAAATTTGATTCGATCATACGCTTGCGGGCAGCAGCCTCCCCTTTTAATGCAAGCTTGGCAAAATAGACTTCTTCCTCGGCGCTGAGTAAAGGGGAAAAACCAATTTCACCCAGATATATCTGGGTAGCATCCATAACCCGAGTGAGATCACGGCTCTTCTGGTAGGTCGGGAAGATGTCCGTATCGCCAAAATCCGGTTCTGCCTCGGCTTCAACTTCAGCGTCATCCTCATCGATCAGGATATCCGTTTCTTCATCATCTGCAAGATCAGGTTCGAGCACAGATTCATCCAGATCCAACGGTTCATTTTTGTTTGATTGCTTTTTAACCATGACTTTCTCAGTTGCGTTTGATGAGTATTATACCTATTTTTGCAATAAATACAGGGGCTTTGTCAACTCTTTTTCAAATATTTCAATGGATTAACAGGTTTTCCTGATTTTCTGATCTCAAAATGTATCCCTGTTTGTCCTCCTGGTATGGTTCCCATGGTTGCAATACGTTGCCCTGCTTGCACGGCTTGCCCTTCTTTTACTTTTAAAGCGGAGTTATGAGCATACGCCGTGAGATAGTGTTGCGGATGTTTAATGATGAGTAAATTACCATAACCGGGCAAACCATTGCCGGCATAAGCAACGGTTCCATCTGCCGCTGCCAGCACGGGCATCTGCGGCTTTCCGGCAATATCAATCCCCTTTTTTCCGGCAGCCGGGTTGAAATTGGTGAGTACCTTCCCTGCAACCGGCCATAGCCAGGAGCCGGCTTCTACAGGCCGAACATCCTGACGCTTCGCCAAAACGGCTGCTGTGGATGGACGTGCGGGATGCGGGTAGGTCTTAGACGCACTGGCTGGGGGGGGAGCCTTTTTTTTGACCTGGGTTGCTGCTACTGATGGTTTACTCTGGTGGGGCCCGTTCAGATTGATCATCTGTCCGGTTTTTAAAGCATAGGGAGTGGTTAGCCCATTTTGTTTAGCCAGTGTCTGGTAATCTTTTTCATAGCGAAATGCAATAGCGTAGAGCGTATCACCTTGTCGCACCCGGTATTGTGTTGGAGTAAGATGATTGCCCGCTTGCCATTGTAGTTCTGCTACTGGTGCCAGATCATCGCGGCTGCTGCAGGACAGAAGACCAAGCACAGTAAAGACTGACAAACCAAGATAGCACAGTGCCGCTCGGATCATAGGCTGCTGCCCGCTAATGATAATACAAATATAATAGTACTAATATTACTACTAAAATCCAGCCAATCCAGTCAATACATTTTGCCAGTAATTTTTCTATCCTCGCTCCCTGGTAATGCAGCAGTACGGCCACTAAATAAAAGCGCAGCCCACGGCCAATGGTCGAGGCTAGCACAAAAGGGAGAAAAGGCATGGTTAACATGCCCGCGGTAATGGTAAATATCTTGTAGGGAATCGGCGCAACGGCGGCAATCATAATGACCCATACACCCCAGATACCAAACCAGTCAACCGCCTGCAGATAGTAGACTTTATAGTGGGATGCCATAATCAAAGGCAGTAACCACTGCAGTGCAAACAGTCCCAGCAAGTAACCAAAAATGCCGCCCAAAACAGAAAAAATGGTCGCCAGGCCCGCAAAATTCAGCGCCTGCTGGGGCTTGGCCAAACTCATAGGCACCAGCATTACATCTGGTGGAATAGGAAAAAAGAAGGATTCAATAAAAGAGACGAAAGCCAGATAGCGCGGTGCATATTGATGTCTGGCCCACTGTAACATGAGCGCATACAGCCATGAAAATATTTTCATTCGTCAAGTCGCACATTTTTAACCCATCCCACCAATGGCTCAAATATTTTGTAATGCGTCATATCGAGATTGATGGGAGTGATCGACACATAGCCGTTCGCTACCGCATAGAAATCTGTACCAGGCCCGGAATCGGCTTGTAAACCAGGAGGACCAACCCAGTATACCGTGTGGCCTCTGGGATCCACCATGGATATGGTGGGTTCTGCGTGGTGTCGTGTTCCCAGACGGGTAATTTCAATGCCTTTGATATCAGACAAAGGCAGGTCGGGAATATTAATATTTAAGATGGTTTGTGATGGCAGCCGGTCTTCCCAGATCTGCTGCACCAGTCGTCTTGCGATAATGGCGGCACTATCATAGTTTTGAATGTTATGACCCACCATAGAGAACGCCAAGGCTGGAAACCCCAGGTTGCGCCCTTCCATGGCGGCTGCCACCGTACCGGAATATAACACATCATCCCCAAGATTAGCCCCATTATTGATACCAGACACCACCAAATCAAAGGTATTGGGCAAATATCCTGTTAAGGCCAGATGGACACAATCAGTTGGTGTGCCTTCAACGCTATGGTAACCATTATCCAAGACCCTGGCATGCAGTGGACGCGTTAAGGTAAGAGAGTTACTGGCGCCACTGCGATTACGATCCGGTGCCACAACGGTGGCCTCTCCAATAGATGCCATTTCCATTGCCAGGGCTCGAATCCCGGGTGCATTGACGCCATCATCGTTACTAACCAAGATACGCATGCTTTATCCTCCCGGAGATTCCAAAAGACGAACGGCCAACATATGATGTTCCAGTTCTTGATTAAGGTTGTGCAGCTGAACTTGTACTGCTTTGAGCTCCTGTGGAGCTGGTGAGCGATGCAATGTCGCCTCAAGTTGTGTTATTTTCATTTGTAATTGCATAATCTTTTGGCCAAATGCCTGGGGATCCTGCTGCAGTTCATCAGCTAGTTCCTTGACGAATCGATCGAGCATTTTCAGATGCTCACAACTGATTCCTCGGGGAGTTTGTTCAGGACAGGCGGATAAGGCCTCCTGCAAAGCCTGGGGATGTTGTAAATACCATTTTTCTTGATGAGCCTGGCAGGCTGAAAGAGCTGATATCATACAAAACCAAAAAATATAGCGCATTGATTCATCTGTTTGTGGATTAATATCCGTAATACTATCATTTCATCTCCGCTTGCACCATAATCTATGGAAGTTTCTTCCATCGGTAATAGACGAGTGGAACGCTATACACTCTTTTTTTTACTCAATCTCATAACAGTGGGGAGTTTTGCCAGTGAGGCGATGATCTGGCGGTGCCTTGCTATTGACCGTATGGGACAAACGTGGAAAAGTACCAGTTCCTATGTCAAAAGCGCACAAGCCAGTGCCCATGCCTTATGCAAAAAAGAAAGCCGTAATCCTTGGCAATGCTTTAGCTCACGCGAACTCTGTGAAGTCTTTCGCTTTGGAAACAGCCGTGCTTCCTTTTGGCGCTGTACCGCCTACAATCAAAAAAACAACGAAAAATGGCGTAGCGGCCCTTATGGTGCGCGTCTGGAAGCTGCCGCGGGAGCATTGGGTTATTGTGAACAATTTAGCAAATACCCAGATAGCTGTTATATTAATATGCTAACCTGCAAAAAAATAAAATAATTATGTACGCTATCCTTCTGACCGGAACTATCGCCAGTGGAAAATCTACGGTAGGCAAACTTTTTGCACAACATGGCATTACGCGTATTGATGCGGATCATATTGCCAAAGCCCTAACGGAACCGGATACGGACAGTTATCACAAAATCATCGCGCACTTTGGTGAAAAAGTGATAGATCCTTCCACTGCCGTATTAAGTCGAAAAAAATTGCGCGATATTATTTTTTCTGATACATCGGAGCGCTTGTGGCTTGAACGCCTGTTACACCCACTGATTCGGGAAAAGATTGGGGAAGCTCTGGCTGCATCCACAAGTCCCTATTCTATCGTTGAAATTCCGCTGCTCTTTAACCGGGAAAAATATCCCTTTGGCAAACGGGTCTTGTTAATTTTGGCGCCAGAATATATCCAGGTACAGCGTTTATTAGCACGCGACCATATTGACGCCCAACAAGCGCAAGCAATCTTGGCAAGCCAGCCTGATGAACAAACACGTATCAAACTGGCTGATGACATTATTATGAACGATCAGGACATCAAGCACTTACAAACTGAGGTTGAGGAACTCCATCAAAAATACCTGCTATTATCACAATCGCCCGGCTAACCAGGGTGACCGCATCCAAATTTAGAACCCTGAAAATCTGATTTTTGCCAATGTACCGTGCTTTATGCACGGTGTCCAAACGACCTGGGATGGCGAACGAAGCTCGATTCCACGCTTAAAGTGCGCAACATAGGTATTTTTAACTGTATAAACTTGGTCGAGATACATTTGCCTTGGCCAGCGAACTTGATTTATAGGGCATGGCTGTGATATTGATGTAGTATGTTTGAAAACCCGACAGGGCTTTTTAGAGGTGCTATTTAGAGCTTATGACCACATCTATCCGCTATATTACCTACAAGTTCCCTACCCAATATCTTTCAAGAATCGCCCTTAAGCTGAGTTTCTTGATGGATAACCTGTCTACTGCTGCTACAGAGCAGCATCCAGCTATTCATCAGTATGGTCTTGAAAATTGCCTGGAGCTCTGCAAAATCATTGAAAAACCTGAGTTAAAAAGCCGATTTTTAAAAGAGTTTTTACGTATTCAACATAATTTTTTAAAGTCGGAGGTCATGCTGCCCAAGCAACTGTCAGATGCGCTTAGCCGTCAAATTCAGTTTCTTGATTCCAAAGCAGGCAACTTTGCCGAACAGATGACCGAAGACCGGTTAATACAGCAATTGCGTTTAACTCAGGGTAATTCGGCGGAACTGGACTACTACTCTCCTGCGCTTTATCTGTGGAGACATATGGATGTTGAGCAACGACAACGCACTTTCCAGAACTGGATGTCCTTACTGGCTGACCTACAACAGACCACAACGACCTACTTGTCCTTACTGGAAGAAACGATCCTCCTTGAGTCGGTGGAATTGAAACAGGGCTTTTATCAACAAAGCCTGACCGCAGGCAGCGGCTGTCCTTTAATTCTGGTACGACTCGAGCAACATAGTGATTTTATTCCTAAAGTACAATACAGCCAAAGCCGTATCAGTCTCAGTCTTGAGTCTTCATCTCTCCAGCCGGAATCCTCGACAAAACCGGAGACAGTCGAACTGGGCATCAGTCAGCTGTGAGCTTCCAGCCACTGGGCAACGGGACGGTAGCTTTTCCGATGCAGAATGCAAGGTCCGTTGCTTTGTAAGGCTGCCTTATGCTGTGCTGTGGGATAGCCTTTGTGGATCGCAAAACCATAATGTGGAAACTGTTTATCCCAATCCAACATTTCATGATCACGCAGTACTTTTGCCAATATAGAGGCCGCAGCAATTGCCGGCTCGGTTAGATCCCCTTTGATAATCGCCCGACAGGGAACATCAATCAGCGGACAATGACTGCCATCCACCAACACTTGCTCTGCCTGCGGTTTTAGCTGCAAGATAGCTCGGCGCATTGCCAGCAGGCTTGCCTGATGGATATTCAGGCGATCAATTTCGTCGACCTCGCTCCGTCCATAGGCGAAACATAAGGCTTCATTTTTTATACGCTCTGCAAGATACTCCCTTTTTCGTGCGCTTAGTTTTTTGCTATCGGTTACACCTTCAATCGGTTTTCGCAAAATAACGGCTGCTGCAATAACCGGTCCTGCCAAGGGCCCTCTACCGGCTTCATCCACTCCTGCAACCCGCATCCCTATCCCCTTTATAAATTGATTTGTTGTACAATAAATGCGATCATAACGCATTGTGTATTATTGTCAAAAGAAGACTTATGATTAAATGTGCTGTGATTGGGGTGGGTTATCTTGGACGCTTTCATGCCCAGAAATATAAAATGCTCGACAATGCGCATCTCCTTGCGGTCTGTGATGTCAATCTGGCAGTCGCCGAGCAGGTTGCACAAGAGTTGGAAGTTGAGGCGGTGAGCGATTACAGGACCTTATTTGGCAAGGTGGATGCCGTTTCCATTGCGGCCACCACGCAGCAGCATTATCGTATTGCCGCCGATTGCCTGAAGAACGGTCTGCACGTGTTGATTGAAAAACCTATCACCGAAACCATCGCTGAGGCTGAAACGTTGATTCAGCTGGCTCATCAAAATGCTCGTAAACTTCAGGTTGGGCATCTGGAACGTTTTAATTCCGCTCGGCTCGCATTGGAGCAGTATCTTCATCAGCCGCTGTTTATCGAATCACAACGCCTTGCACCATTTAATCCGCGTGGTACTGATGTCAACGTGGTATTGGACTTGATGATCCATGACATTGATATTATTCAAACCATCGTGAATAGTCCGATTATCAGTATTGATGCACAGGGTGCTCCGGTACTAACCCATTCACCGGACATTGCCAATGCCCGCATCAGTTTTGCAAATGGTTGCGTGGCGAATGTGACGGCCAGCCGTATCAGCTTTAAAACTGAACGTAAAACCCGTATTTTCCAGCCCTCCTCTTATATTTCTATCGATTATCAAAACAAACAATTTGCAGTCTTTGAACGAGGAACGGGAGAAATGTTCCCCGGTATACCGGAAATTATCCGACATCAGTCTGTTTTTGAAAAAGGCGATGCTCTTCTGGAAGAAATCAAGGCTTTTCTTCAGTGTATTGAGGAAGACAGTCAACCTCAGGTTACCGGTCAAGAAGGAAAAGCCGCTTTGGAAACTGCGCATAAAATCACCAGCCTCATCCTTCATAACCTGGAAAAACAAAGCCATGTCACATGATAAACACATTGTGATTATTGCAGGTGAAGAGTCCGGTGATCAGCATGCTGCCCATTTTGTCTCCCAATTAAAGACCGCCCATCCCCGCTGGCAATTTTCCGGTATTGGCGGCCAGCATCTTGAAAAGGCTGGCATGAAATTATTGATGAATCTGGCACGCTACGGGGTCACAGGCGCAATTGAGGTGCTCAAGCATTTTGCGGTCATCCGAACAGCTTTTCGATGTATCAAAACCCACATTAAAACAACCCGGCCCGATCTGATTATCCTGGTTGATTATCCTGGCTTTAATCTGCGTTTGGCGCAATGGATTAAGCGCCATAGCTCTATACCCATACTGTATTTTATCGGCCCTCAAATTTGGGCCTGGAAAGCCGGACGCATTCATCGGATTAAAGCAAATGTGGATCATATGGCGGTTATCCTGCCCTTTGAAAAGGCAATATATCAGCAGGCAGGAGTGCCCGTATCCTATGTTGGCCATCCTTTGGTAGAGAGATTAACAGTAAACAGGAAAAAAATGGCTATCCGAGCGTCGTTACAGCTGCCGGACAATAAAAAAATTATCGCCTTGTTACCCGGCAGCCGCCAGAATGAACTGGCATATCATCTGCCAGTTCTGGTCTCTGTAATGCAAAAATTACATAAGGATAGATCCGATATTTGTTTTGTGATGCCTCTTGCCAAATCATTGGATTTGAAAACGGTCACTTCCTATTTACCCAATGACTCCTTGCCTTTGCAAATATTTGAGCAACAGGCACAAGAATTAATTCTTGCCAGTGATGCGGTGATTGTGGCTTCCGGCACCGCCTCTCTAGAATGCGCCTTGCTGGGGACTCCCGGTTGTATTATCTATAAGGCGTCGCCGTTGACGGCTATGTTGGCAAAACGCTTTATTAACATTCCCTACCTTGGCCTGGCCAACATTATTCAAGATGAATTAATCATGCCGGAATTATTGCAGGAAAATTGCAATGCACCAGCAATTGTAAACATCATACAGACTCTCTTTCGCGATGAGGGCTATCGACAAACAATGATGACCAACATGCAGGCTTTACGAAAAAAACTGTCCGCTGCCTCCGCTGATCACAGTATGCAACAGTTGATTGAAAACTTGCTGCAAGAGATGACACCAGGCCGCCTGTCTGCCCCTTGATAGTCGCCCTGCCATAAAAAAATGCATTTATTGTGGATTATATATTTTTCTTCGTGTACAATTATTCTTGCTTTCAAAGTAAAGAAAGTGTTTGGATTTAATGTGTTAACTAAAATAAGGAAGTTAGTAATGAACGTATCAGAAATACAATCCTCTACTATCGCTACTGAGCAAGAAAAAGGACTTCAAGAAATGGTTTATGCGTTGGTGAACCGTTTTCTTACCGAAAATAAAGGAAAAGCGATTGATGATCTCTATGATATGATTCTATCGGAAGTAGAACCCCCCCTGCTTCAAGCTGTCATGGAAAAGAAACGTGGCAACCAGCTACAGGCGGCCAGAATGCTTGGTATTAGCCGTGGTACCATTCGCAAAAAATTATTGCGCTACTTTGGTACCCGATATTTCCGCCTCACCGATGAATAAGCTGGCGTGATTCTGGCTATTACCGATAAGCTAAATAAAAGACCATGTCAACTTTGCATGGTCTTTGTTTTTGGAGCCGAAGTTTTCCGCTCTATACGCGAAATTACGCTTCAATTCAAAAAAATAACAGCACAAGTCAATCATCCCCCACCAGCCTCAGCTCATTTGGGCTGGTGGAGGGCTCACGTTATGCCCAGTTTGGGTAATACACCAAGCTGAGCACTGCTTGATTCGCCTTGAATTTAGAGCGGAAAGAAGCATTGGTTACGGGATCTGTAATAGATTTGGACGGATTACTGGTTTGGCTCAGCTCCAGACGCAAGCCCAGAGACGGATTCATATTCACTTCTGTACCCACACCATATTCAACGCCGTTATAACTGAAATTGCGACTAAAACCAATGGTTTCTGTGCTGAGCAATTGCTCATTGGTACGCGAGTGGCGATAACCGATAATGAGAAACGCTTTTGCTTGTGCATTCAGATTCATCGCCGGTCTCAAGCTCAGTCCCAGACTGTTTTTTAGTTTTGTGGACTGTACGTTGGTGGTGAGCTCATTATCCTCTTTATCAAAATTACTGGTCTGAAGCTGTGCCTTAATACCAGTAAACATGCCATCGGCTTGTACTGCAATGGAAAATTTATCATTCAAAGGTTGGCTGTAACCTAACAGCACATGCCCTGATAAACCAGACTTGCCTTTATTCAGTGTCAGCCGGTTAATATCGCTTGGATCTTCTTCAAAAACACTGATTTTCGGCAGATAGCTTTGCAATCCCAAGCCAATGCCCGCATATAAGCCGTTATTGACAGCCTGAGCCTGTGTACCGATGAGTAAAAGTGGCAATGCCATTTTTGTTATTTTGTTGATCATATATTCACCATTAAGTCAAATAAGAGTGGACATAGTACCTTAAGTACGGATCTGAGTAAATATGAAAGCCAGGACTGTAGCAGCAAACAAAGCTCTAACTCAGTTTAATCAGAGAAAGACGGCGTATTTGACCCGTTTTTACGGAAAATTATCCTTTGGATATAAACTGCCTGCGGGGTTGATTAATCATTCTTATGCGCCCACACAGGCCATGACAAGACGTATGGTGTTCACCAGCCTGCTGCACTCACTATCCAGGCATGGCTTCAGGCTGTTGATGATACGTTGCCTCATAAACTTTTTGAGCATCGGCTGCTGCCTGGTTAAGACCCAGAGCTTTATTGGCATTGTAAACCACACGCAAGGCTTCCTGTACACTGGGGGCCTGCGGATAATTGCGGATTAAATAACTGGCGCGCTCGGCTGCTGCAACATAAATTTTACGGTCATAATAGTACTTGGCATTATTTAACTCACGCTGAGCGAACATATTACGCAAATAAATCATGCGTTGCAGGGCATTATCCCGGTATTTGCTATTGGGAAATTTCTGAATAAAGGTTCCAAAGTCAGCATAGGCTTGTGATTGAGTGCCCGGATCACGCCAGGACTCATCCATGGGGAGTGCCTTGGCAAAGACGCCTCGCACTTGTTGAAAATTGGATAACCCTTTCATATACCAGGCATAATCAACATGACGGGTTCGTGGATAAAGACGAATAAAACGCTCCGCTGTAGCCGCCGCTGCAGGATATTCCTCGTTTTGATAATAGGCGTAAATTAAATTATATTGTGCCTGTTCGGCATAGTCGCTGAAAGGATACATGGTCTCCATTGCTTCCAGCTTTTTAGAGGCAGTGATATATTGCTTGTTTTTCAGATCCGTACTTGCTTCGGTAAAGAGTTGTTTGGCGCTCATACCCCGATAGGTACTACTGACCTCATCATCGTCGTCCTTTTTCCACCAACTTGCGCAGGAAGACAATAGAATGGCGGATAATAAAAGGATACTCAGGGATCTTACACATCTCATACGACCTTTACTCCAAAATTCACGGTACCGCTCTATTAGCAGCGTAAAAACATGGAGTGATTATACGCATCAAAACTCCGCTTGTCATGCTTAATGCTCAACCTGGTGCGGAAGCCAGTATTTATGAAAAGCCTAAGATTTTCACTAGAAAAGCAGAGTTCTTTAATATCAACTACAATGTTTTAACAGCACCACAAAATTTCGCAGAGCTTGCGCCATGATATAAGGGTAAAAAGGATGAATAAGCCGGAGCACGAAAACTCAAACACCCCCTCAGAAAATACAGATCACTGGAGGAAGAATCCCTTTTCTTATACCACACAAGTATTTCAGGCTAATTTAGCCCAAATGACAGCAGGCATGAGTCCTGCTGCATTGGGCTCGTCCTTTTTTTCCTGGGGGGCCCAATTAGCCCAGGCCCCTGGAATATTGCAGGAATTATCGTACTATCCTATGCTACACGGTTATGAACTGATGAAGAGCAGCGTATGTTCAGATTCTCGTGTAGCACGTGGTGAGGACGTGCGTTTTCGTAAAGAAATCTGGCAGGAGATACCCTGGCGTTTAGGGGCAGAAACTTTTTTGTTTGCCGAACAATGGTGGCAACGTGCTACAACGGATATCCCCGGGTTACCCAAACATGTCGAACGTACGGTTTCTTTTTGTATACGCCAGGTGCTTGATGCCCTGTCACCTTCAAATTTTGTGTTGACCAATCCGGAGCTTTTTTATGAAACGTTACGTTCAGGCGGCGTTAATCTGTTACGGGGTATGGAACTAGCCGTCGAAGATATGCTTGAACATGTAACGGGAGCTATGCCAGCTGGTGCGGAGCATTTTATTCCCGGACAACAAGTGGCCATTACCCCGGGTCGGGTCATTTTTAGCAATCATCTTATCGAGCTCATTCAATATCAAGCCCAGACGGCAACCGTATATAAAGAGCCCATTCTGATTTTGCCTGCCTGGATCATGAAATATTATATTCTTGATTTGTCTCCCCATAATTCATTCGTAAAATGGCTGGTCCAACAAGGCCACACGGTGTTTATTGTCTCATGGCGTAATCCAGATCAACAGGATCGCAATTTGGGCATGGATGACTATTATCGTCAGGGCGCAATGGCCGCAATTGATGCAGTAGCCGCTCGCTTGCCTGGATGTAAAATTAATTTGATGGGCTATTGTCTGGGCGGGACTCTGGCAATGATGGTTGCCTCAATGATGGCGAGACTCAAGGACCAACGGTTGAACAGCTTAAGCCTGCTGGCCGCACAGGGCGATTTCACAGACGCAGGAGAATTAATGTTATTTATCACCGAAAGCGAGGTCTCATTCCTGAAAAAAATGATGTGGTCGCAAGGCTATCTGGATACCAAACAGATGAAAGGCGCTTTCCAGATGTTACGTTCCTACGACCTGATATGGTCCAAAATGTTGCATGATTATTTGCATGGCGTTCGGCGCGGTATGATTGATTTATTAGCCTGGAACGCGGATGCTACGCGTATGCCTTATAAAATGCATAGTGAGTATCTTGAAAAACTGCTTTTAAACAATGAGCTGGCCCGTGGTTTATTCAAACTGGAAAACCAATCGGTAACCATTGAAAATATTCAACTTCCTGTTTTTGCCGCAGGAACCGAAAAAGATCATGTTGCCCCCTGGAGATCGGTTTTCAAAATTCATTTGATGGTTCAATCCTCTGTCACGTTTGTCTTAACCAATGGAGGACATAATGCTGGTATTGTCAGTGAACCGGATCATCCGCGGCGATATCATCGTATCCTTGAGCGCAAAGTGGGCGAGATATATCATGATCCGGACCAGTGGCTTGAAATTGCTGAAAAACGGGAGGGCTCATGGTGGCCGAGTTATCATGAATGGCAGTGCAGCCATAATTCAGAAAAACGGGTGCGGGCACCGCAGCTGGACAAGAACTTGCCTCTAGCACCAGGGAGGTATGTACTACAAAAATAGCATAGCCGGCCCAAGTGCTGGTTTATGCTCATGTTCTGCCTTTTGCGTTTCTTGCGCCTCTTTGGTACTGAATAAGGAAAATGTTGTAAGACTTCCTGTTGTGTCCTCAGGGTTGTTTTGGTCTAAAGAAAACTTTCTTTGAATGTGTCCAAAGAGTTTTTGTTGATTGCCATTGAACTTGCTATTGATGTGTGTGTGGTTGAGTGTATCGAACAGTGTTGTTCTAGAGGCGCCAAACCATGGGTTCTTATCTTCTGGTAAAAAATAAGCGACAGCGGAATGAATAAAGATGGGCTCTAAGTCATCATCATTTAATGGCAGGCTGAGATAGAAATTGATGATGTTTTCGAAATCCTCCGCAGTCTTGTTTTTCTGGCCGTAGTAATGCAGGATAATTTCCTCTAAAAATTTTGGAGAATAATGCCCTGTTTCGTTATTTTTAAAATTTTGGCTGACTTCACACACCAGCTCTTTTGCATCAGGGAGAAGCGCTTGAAGCTTGGGAAGCATTTCTTTAATTTGAAACAGTTTAATTCTTTTTAAGATCCAGGCTTCTGTGACCCGTTTTAATTGCACAGAATGGTCATGCCATTCTTTTAATGTACTGATTTGCTTCTCTATTTGCTGACTTTCCTTTTGTATTTGCTCAGCGTATGCTTCTTCATCACAGATCCCTGTTGTATCTCTATGACCTGTGTTTTCGATGGCTTGGAGCAATAGCTCTGAGGATTTTTTAATAGCTTTGTTACGTTTTAGTAAACTGGCAATTTTTTCTGCACCGGCATCACCGATGTTATTAACGCCAAGGTGAATCTCGGTAAGCGTTGTATTTTTCTTCAATGCCTCGGCGATTTTTACTGCGCCATCATTGCCGATGTGATTACTGCCAAGGTCAATCGTAGTGAGGGTTGTATTTTTCTTCAATGCCTCGGCGATTTTTACTGCACCGTCATTGCCGATGTGATTACTGCCAAGGTCAATCGTAGTGAGGGTTGTATTTTTCTTTAATGCCTCGGCGATTTTTTTTGCGCCAGTGGCACCAATGTTATTACTGCCAAGGTGAAGCGTAGTGAGGGTTGTATTTTTCTTTAATGCCTCGGCAATTTTTTTTGCGCCGGTGGCACCAATGTTATTACTGCCAAGGTGAATCTCGGTAAGCGCTGTATTTTGCTTTAATGCCTCGGCAATTTTTTTTGTACCGGCATCACCAATGTTACTACTGTCAAGGTGAAGCGTAGTGAGCGTTGTATTTTTCTTTAATGCCTCGGCGATTTTTACTGCGCCGTCATATCCGATGTTATTCCAGCCAAGGTGAATCTCGGTAAGCGCTGTATTTTGCTTTAATGCCTCGGCAATTTTTTTTGTACCGGCATCACCAATGTTAGTCAAGCCAAGGTGAAGCGTAGTGAGTGTGGTATTTTTCTTTAATGCCTCGGCGATTTTTACTGCGCCGTCATCACCGATGAAATTCAAGCCAAGGTGAAGCGTAGTAAGCGGTGTATTTTGCTTTAATGCCTCG
>JAFIFT010000001.1 GCA_020831865.1 Legionellaceae bacterium
GGAGCTGGCGATTGCAGGCTGCACCAGCCTCGAATCCATCCATCTTCCGGAGGGTATCACCTCGATTGGCCGTTTGGCGTTTAATGGTTGTACCAACCTAAAATCTATCCGTCTTCCGGAGGGTATCACTTCAATTGGGGAGCTGGCGATTGCAGGCTGCACCAGCCTCGAATCCATCCATCTTCCGGATGGCATCACCTCGATAGGCGAGCAGGCGTTTGAAGATTGTACCAGCCTAAAATCCATCCGTCTTCCGGATAGCCTTACCTCGATAGGCAAGCGGGGGTTTTGCAATTGCAGCAGCCTAGAATCCATCCATCTTCCGGCTGGCATTACCTCGATAGGTGAAGGGACGTTTTTACACTGCGGAAACCTAGAATCCATCGATCTTCCGGCTGGAATTACCTCGATAGGCAGTATGGTGTTTTCATGTTGTGACAGCCTAAAATCCATCCATCTTCCGGAGGGTATCACTTCGATTGGCAGTTTGGCGTTTTATAAATGCAGCAGCCTAGAATCCATCCATCTTCCGGCTGGTATTACCTCGATAGACGAGCGGGCGTTTGCAGCTTGCACCAGCCTAAAACTCATAGTTATCACGAGTCTGGATGAGACAACCAAAGATCGAATTACCAAACTGCTTCCTGAGGAACTGCAAGATAAAGTGGTATCTAAAGAGATAGCAAAGCGCATTCTTGAAATTGAGAAAATACAACTGGAGAGGATTTTATGCACTCCTGAAACCAGCCCATTGCGCCGTACTGCTAAAAGCGCAAAGAATATGCCTTTCCCAGAGCATCTGTTTAAAGAGATAAACCGACGATCAACTCAGGATAACCGTTTTTACCAGATGGCACAAAGACAAATAGACAAGCTTCCCTATCCTGATTCTCGTGATGATAAAGGGTTCGATGACTATGAAGCCAAAGTGAGGGAAGTGGTAACTGAGGTTATTGAGCGTGCGCGAGGCATGCACTCTAAGGTTGCTTCTCCCAGTGTGTCGAAAAACACGCTTTTCAAACCTGATACACAAGAGCCTGATGCGAAAGAAGAGAGCTCATCGTCCGTGCCAGTCAGAAAATAATCTCGCGACGACAGCCTCTAAGTCCTCTACAACAAGGCATGATCAATGAATTGAAGATATGAAGACCGGAGCGCTGGGTTTGA
Source organism: Legionellaceae bacterium (assembly GCA_020831865.1). Lineage (GTDB taxonomy): Bacteria > Pseudomonadota > Gammaproteobacteria > Legionellales > Legionellaceae > JAFIFT01. The sequence goes on from JAFIFT010000001.1 coordinate 1,168, forward strand.
GCATCTTTATTTAGGATAAATTGTGACGTTGAGAATACGAGAGACATACATCTTTTCAATAATCACTTCAAATTCCTTAAATACAATACGATCGCCTTCTTTGGGCAGAGAGCCGAGTTGGTGGAAAATGAGACCGGCCAGGGTTTCAATATCTTCTTCCCCAATATCGATATCCCGGCCCAGTGCCTGTTCCAGAGAATAAATCGAACAATCGCCTCTTACCGATAAACTACCATCCGTATTCACAACCCAATCGACCTGGGTACGGTGAAATTCGTCTTTGATGCGACCAATGAGGACATGCAGCAGGTTATCGAGGGTAATGAATCCGATTAAGGTGTCATGTCCACTGTAAATAAGTGCAAAATGAGGCATGCCTTCACGAAATTTACGGAGGAGATCGATAGCCGGTAAACGGCGAGAGACTTTGAGCACTGGCCGAATGAGCGTGTTTAATTCTTTGATTGCGCCTTGTTGGTACAGTGTGGAAAGAATATCCTTACTATGAATAATCCCAATGACCTCTTTTTTACTCGAATCGTATACCGGATAACGTGTATAACGATGCTCCATGATGGTTTGCATGGTCTGATGGATGGGGGTTTGAATATCGAGCATCACCATTTCTTCCCGATAGCGCATGATCTCGGTGACTTTCAGTTCCGCAAAATCGAGGGTGTGCTCTATGATATCCATCTCTTCTTTGCTCAGTTGGCCGTGCAGATGACTGGCGTTTAACAGAAGAATAATTTCATCAGTGGAATACAAATGTTCTCCGGCATGGACTTCCGCAAGCCCCAGCCGGCGTAATAGAAAATTGGAACAGCTGTTTAATATCCAAATGACTGGATACATGAACCAGTAAAAGCCGTACAAGGGAACAGCCGTCCATAAGGAGATCTTTTCTGACTGACGGATGGCAAGGGATTTCGGCATTAATTCTCCGACCACGATATGGAGGAAAGAGATGATAGAAAAAGCGATGAAAAAGGCAATGAAGGAGGTTAATTCCGGAGAGACTATGCCCAGAAATTGAAAGACCGGCTCAAACAAATGCACAAAAGCCGGCTCACCTATCCAACCCAAACCGAGGGAAGCAAAGGTAATACCCAACTGGCAGGCGGATAAATAGGCGTCCAGATGTTGGTGGACCTGGGACAGGATACGACCGCGTAAGCCATAGCGCTGTTTGATAGCGGCTACGCGAGTGGGGCGGAGCTTTACCATACCAAATTCGGCCGCTACAAAAAATGCATTTAACAATACTAATGCAAACGCCAACATAATCAGTAAAAAATTAGTCACGTAAATGTCCTTGTGTATCCTTCAGGGACCGCATGCTTACGCCAACCCAAGCTTGCGAGACTGTTTGCCGTCTCTCGCAGGAACGATGAGTCACATGGGGTGGCGTGGCCACGGTATCGGCATGCGGGTTCAGTGGCTAATGCGATCATGACCGAAAAAAGCCTGTGCTTCAAGTTCACTGCATGCATACATTCCTGAATATTATTTTTTAAACAGCAGACTCAATATTATCGATAATAATAGTATGCTCATTACCAGTAGAAGGGTAATAAATACAGGAATGACGACCACTTGATGCAGAAACATTTTGATGGCGATCAGGATCAAAATACACGCCAGACCATATTTCAAAACATAAAATTGTTGATTCAGATTGGCCAGGAGAAAATACAGCGCTCTCAGGCCCAAAATAGCAAACACATTGGAGGTAAAGGCAATAAAGGGGTCTCGGGTGATGGCAAATACCGCTGGAATACTGTCAATAGCAAAGATCAAGTCGCTGCTTTCGATAAAAATAAGCGCCATAAAAAGGGGCGTCAGATACAGCAGATTATTTTTTTTAATGAAAAAAGCACCCTGAGCGGTTTCATGGGTGGTGCGAAAAAAGAGATTGGTGGCTCGCATAATCAGATTACGGTCCAAATTGTCTTTTTGTTCGCGAATGGTGAGCATTTTTATTGCTGATATTACAAGCAGCAAACCAAAAAAATAGAAAATCCAGTCAAACGTTTCCACCAGCCAAAGGCCAAATAGAATCAGGGTTAAGCGCATCACAATGGCGCCCAAGACCCCGAATAGCAACAATCGGCGTTGATGTTCCAAAGGAATATGAAAATATTTGAAAATCATAACAAAGACAAAAATATTGTCCACGGAGAGCGATTTTTCGATGAGATAGGCGGTTAAAAATTCAAGTGATTTTTGATTGGCCACTACCGTATCATATTGATGCGCCAGATAAAACCACAACGAGGCATTAAAAAAAAGCGCCAGTGTGATCCAGATCAGAGTCCATAGCAATGCCTCTTTCGTCGAGACCTTATGGCGTTTTCCACCGCCCAGACAAAGCAAATCCAGCGCTACTATGCCCAGAATGAACAGAAGAAAAATAAGCCATACCCACCACGTGCTTATGGTACTCACTGGATGGTCAACCAAAAAAAATACCAGGGTATCATCCCGTTTTGCCTGTGAAGTCTTTTTCTTGCGCTGACCATGTTATGGCTCTCCTGGTATTCAGTCATTCAGCGTACGTCCGCTTCTGAGACTGTGGGCCGGTTGACGCTGGTATAGCCGCATGCGACAGGTAGCAAGATTCACCACAGATTCCTGTCTGCGCGGAAGCCATCGCCTTTGAGGCTTGGGGATGAGAATGCAAGGAGACCAGCAAGCTCTTAGTCTATTTCTATCATTTCAAAGTCTTCTTTACCGGCGCCGCAGTCTGGGCAGAACCAGTTTTCCGGTACATCCTCCCATTTGGTACCTGCTGCAATACCGTCTTCCGGCCATCCTTCCGCTTCATCATACACAAAACCACAGATTACACAGATATAGCGCTTCATATGCCTGTACTCGCTTTGAAAAGGGCTTAATTTAGCACGATTTTAGCAAATGTAAAAGCAAAGAGCATCGGATGCCCAAGGCTGTCGGCTTACGTTTTGCTTTGCCGGTTTACAGCAGGTATAATTTGATAACATTACATGAGAAAGAAGTAGGCCTATGTCCGTTTCCGAGCAATTATTCCATCGTGCACAACAAGTGATTCCAGGCGGGGTCAATTCTCCAGTGCGGGCGTTTAAAGGGGTAGGCGGCACCCCTTTGTTTTTTAAACAAGGATGTGGAGCCTATCTGACGGATGTGGATCAGCAACGTTACATTGATTATGTGGGTTCCTGGGGGCCTTTGATTCTTGGCCACTCACATCCGGCGGTGCTGAGTGCCGTGACTGAAGTCTTGCAACAGGGGATGAGCTTCGGGGCGCCTGTGGAACTTGAAGTACGCCTGGCTGAAAAAATTATTGCTACAGTACCCAGTATTGAAAAAGTACGCATGGTCAGTTCGGGTACTGAGGCTACGATGACCGCAATTCGTTTGGCACGCGCGGTAACAGGTAAGCAAAAAATTATCAAATATAATGGCTGTTATCATGGGCATAGTGATAGTCTGTTGGTAAAAGCCGGCTCGGGTTTGTTGACTCTGGGAATACCAGGGACACCCGGTATTCCTGCCAGTGTGACCGAACATACTTTAACGGCTGATTATAATAATCTGACCCAAACTGCTCAGCTTTTTGAACAGTTTAGAGGAGATATTGCCGCGATTATTATTGAACCGGTTGCGGGCAACATGGGATTTGTGTTACCGGATCCCGGCTTTTTGCAAGGATTGCGTGAACTCTGTGATTCGAATGGGGCCCTGTTGATCTTTGATGAAGTGATGAGTGGCTACCGGGTAGCATTAGGCGGTGCCCAGCAGCGATATGGCGTTTCTCCTGACATTACAACGTTAGGTAAAGTGATCGGTGGCGGGATGCCTGTAGGAGCGTTGGGCGCCCGGGCTGATATTATGGATTATCTGGCACCCGTCGGCCCAGTCTATCAGGCAGGAACCTTATCCGGCAATCCACTGGCCATGGCGGCGGGACTGGCAACACTAACTCTGGTGGAAGAGCCGGGTTTTTATGAGCGTTTGGAGCAAACCACTCTGGCAATGCTGGCGGCTTTACAGGAGGTTGCCGATCACGCTCACATTCCCTTTAAAACCCAAGCGTTGGGGGGGATGTTTGGTTTTTACTTCAGCCGGCAGGAACCCATTCGTAATTATGAGGATGTGGCCAGTTGCGATGCCCGACAATTCAAGCAGTTTTATCACGGTATGCTGCAACAAGGGGTTTACTTTGCACCGTCTATGTATGAGGCGGGATTTGTTTCGTCTGCCCATGGCGCTGAGGAAGTCCGCTTGACTCAATTGGCAGCCGAAAAAGTTTTGGCGTCTATAGAAACCTGTTGAATATCGGCCAGAACCCATCTGGCCATTCGTGACAAATAATTGCGCGGGAGAGGGGGAAGAGCGAAGGACAGTCAAAACCCTGGGAAAAATGAAGTTTTGCAGTGCACAACTATACACCTGACTCTTGTTGTGCCATAGCCAGGCATTCCCTGGCTATGGCTAATTCTTCATTGCCTCGTATGACCAAAATAGCCGGTATGCCGCCTCCTATCGAGCGGATACCCGCTTTTGAGTGGGCGGTATTGCGTTGTGTATCGACCAGCAAACCAAAGTGTGCCAGGTTGGCCAGTGTCTTTTGTCGGATTAAGGCCGAGTTTTCTCCCACGCCACCGGTGAAAATCAAGGCATCCAATTGCTCACATTGGCTATAGTAGGCGCCAATGGTTTTTTGCAGGATATAACAATACATGTCTATGGCCAGTTGTGCCTGTTTGTCTTGTGCGGCAGCGCGGCCCGACAGGTGGCGCATGTCGTTATCATCGCTGATACCGATAAGACCACTTTGCTTGTTGAGCAGCTGATCGATGGCCTCGGGGCTGTATCCTTGTTTGAGCAGATACAGGGGAATGGCCGGATCAATATCCCCGCAGCGTGTACCCATCATGAGTCCTGCCAGTGGCGTCATCCCCATGCTGGTATCTTGTGAGTAGCCATCTTTGATCAAACAGGCGCTGGCCCCATTGCCTAAATGCAGGCTAATCAACTGACATTGCTCCAGGGGCTTTTGTAACCATTCCGCGGCTTTCTGGGCGACATAGGCATGATTGATACCGTGAAACCCATAGCGGCGAATATGTTCTTTTTCCGCCACGAAACGATTTATGGGGTAAAGGGCGGCTTTTTCAGGCATATGGGCATGAAAAGCGGTGTCAAAAACAGCGACATGTTGTGACGCGGGAAAGGCGCGTTGTGCACATTCAATGCCGAGTGCATTAGCTGGATTGTGCAGGGGAGCCAGCCTGGCCAGTGTTTTGATGCTGGCTAAAACCTGTTGATCGATGATAGTAGGCTGTCGGTATTGCCGGCCACCGTGTACAATCCGATGACCGACTACATCGGGTGTCATGCCTTGCAATTCAGCCATAATCCGCTTGTTCAACGCTTGAAAAGCCTGTTCGTGGTTCTGAAATTGATGCGTGCTGTCATCGCTCTGCTCATTCCGGTGTTGCCATTGGCCGGAACCCTCGCCAATATTTTCAATCAACCCGCCAAAGCGCTCGATAAGTGTGGACTGCTTCGTATGAAAAAGCTGATATTTGATGGAAGAACTCCCGGCATTAATCGTTAAACAATACATGACTTAGGGCTCCTGTGCTTGAATGGCAGTGATCAAAATGGTGTTGATAATATCCTGTATGTTACAGCCACGGCTTAAGTCATTCACTGGTTTGTTCAGGCCGAGAAGAATCGGGCCAATCGCCAGGGCGCCGGTTTCACGCTGTACGGCTTTATAGGTATTATTACCGGTATTTAAATCGGGAAAAATTAACACATTGGCATCACCTGCCAGCCTGGAATTCGGTAATTTGCTGGCGGCTACTTCCGGGTCGACAGCGGCATCATATTGGATAGGGCCTTCGGCCAGTAAATCAGGCGCGTTGCTATTGACTATTTCCAGAGCTTTGACGACTTTGTCTACACTGGCTCCCTGTCCTGATCTTCCTGAGGAATACGAAAGCAGAGCGACCCGTGGAGGGATGCCAAGACGTGCGGAGATGGTGGCGGCCTGGATTGCAATTTCAGCCAGGGTAGCGCTGTCAGGCTCAGGATTGATGGCGCAATCACCATAAATCAGGATACGAGACGGCAGGCACATGATAAAGATGGAAGACACACGTTGCACACCTGTTTTGGTTTTAATGATTTCCAGGGCAGGACGCACCGTATCGGCTGTAGTATGGATGGCGCCTGAAACCATGCCGTCAGCATCATTGCAATATACCATCATTGCCGCGTAATAGTTCACATCACCCATCCGATCCAGGGCCATAGGTTCCTGGATATTTTTATGCTGGCGCAATAGATAGTACTGTCTGGCATAGCGCTTGCGTTCACTATTTTTTTCGACATCAATAATCCGTACATTTTTTAACGGCAGATTGTAGCGTTTGGCCAGTTGATAAATAGTATCTGGCTCACCCAAAAGGCTAATATCAACAATCTCGCGTTGCAGTAAGTAATCTGCTGCTTGCAAAATACGGGGATCATGCCCCTCAGGCAACACAATATGTTTCTTTTTCATTTTGGCACGATAGACCAGATCATTGAGAAAAAGAGCGGGGGTCAAGCTCAACTGACTTTGATCCTGTTCGAGCAATTCCATCATCAAGGGGGTTAAGAGGGGTTGCAGGTGATGCACGGCTTCCTGCGCTTTTTCCATATCTTGAGCATTCAGCGCAAAGCGTGCGGTGAATAGGCTGGTGGCTGTTTCATACGTGTGCATTGTGGTAAGCAATACCGGAAAGGGGTGTGCAAGCCCGTCAAGGATATGACGTACTGTGTCGGTTGGCATTTCGCCGCCGGTCAGGGCAATGCCGGCTATTTTGGGGTAATTGCTGGATTGGTCGGCGAGCAGTGAGCCGAGCAGAATATCAATGCGATCCGATGGGGTAATAATTAATACGTCTTTGCGATTCGCGCGGGATTCAAGAAAATGATTAAGATTTTTAGCGGCAATGGTAAATTGGTGAATCTGTCGTCGGATTTCATGCTGACCACACAGAATCTCGGCTTTGAGAATACGGGCCACTTCGGCTACCGTAGGATAGGCTAGCGCGTCAAAACGCGGGATGATCTGGACTGATTTCAGTTGGGGAAAACGGGCTTTAAAATGTTCCGCCGCCTCAACTTCCTGGTTTTGTGCGACCATGTTGATAATAATACCCTGAATGCGGGCATGATTTTTTCTGCTGATCTCCAACGCGGAGCGTATGAGGGTGTCCAGGTGCGAGAACTGACGCTCATTGGCGCTGATTACCAGAATGACTTCGCAGTTTAATTGGGCGGCAATGCTCAGGTTAAACTGAAACTCAGTCATATCATTGTCACTTTCAAAGTCACTGCCTTCAAAATAGCGCACAGGAGCTTCAGGTTCTGCATGGAGAAAATCAATGATATCAGCCAGCAGATCCGCCGGTGCATTGCGAAACTTGCCAATGGCATCCTGAATAGGCATTAAGGGCGTCACAGTTTGTGCGCAGATTTTGCTGAGCAATTGCGTTTGCTCCTGGTCTTTTTCTGCAAACAATCGGTAACAGCGCATCTGAGGTTCAATATGTTTGAGGCTTGCAGCCATACCGGTAGAAATAAAAGATTTCCCTTTTTTGCGCTCAATTGCGGTCAAGTAGATTTTTTTACCCATAGTTCGGTTTGGGTTGATGTGCATTTCTTCAGTATACACCAGAGACGCGATTCATGCCGGCAGGATGCTGGACAGCTTTGTCGCTTGATGGCACACTCAAAACTAGTATCTGCGGTTGGTGAATGGATCACACTATCAATAGGGACGAATCATATGATGCTCAGAAACCTGGTGAAACCTCCTTTTTCCGCTATGCCACAGGGGATGGCGTCTTTATTTTTTATCCAGATGTTTGCCTCGCTGAGTTACAGTGTGCTGTATTCTTCCCTCATTTTGTATATGCATTCTGTTTTGGGAATGTCCAAATTGGAAGCAGCGACCATAACCGGTGTGTTTATTGCCTATAATTACGCCTTGCATCTGATGGGCGGGTATCTGGCTGGGCGCTATCTGAGTAACCGCCTGTTGTTTTGCACAGGAATGCTGGTGCAGGTGCTGGGTTGTGTTTTGTTAATGCAGCCGGACAAGACCGTTTTTATTTTGGGGATTAAGTGCGTTTCTGACGGGCTGTGGTTTAAACGTGACCTGTGTCAATTGCATGTTAACGGAATTGTTTACAGCAGACGATCATCGCAGAGAAACGGCTTTTATGTATAATTATGCAGCGATGAATGGCGGGTTTTTGGTGGGTTTCAGTATGGGTGGGTATTTCCATATGATCCATAATTATCCTCTTTTGTTTGCGTTGAGTGGCCTTGGTAATGTTGTGGCCGTACTCCTGTGTTTGGGATCATGGCGGTTACTGGCCGATAAAGGCACGATACTTTTAGGTCTGAATATTCAACAACAGCAGGCTCGCAGGCGTATCGGACTGCTATGCGTGGGGGTATTATTTTTGGCGCTGAATCAGCTACTGCATATGGCCAGCATTGCCAATCAGTTGGTATTGATGGCCGGTGTTGTGATGTTCGTGGTGATGCTGCTCTTGAGCCGTAGCCAAAAAAGAGCACAGGATAGACAAAAAATACAAGCTTTTATCATGCTCACGCTTGCCGGCTTTGTTTTTTGGATATTGTATCAGCTGGCGCCAATGGGGTTGAATCTGTTTATTAGTAATAATGTGAATCGTCAGGTCCATTGGTTTGGTTGGGCTTTTGATATTCCTCCGCAGTGGTTTCAAAACATTAATGCGCTGACGATTATGGTTGGCGGTCCGGCTATGAGTATGCTTTTTCGCCGCTGGCGGGCACAAGGGCGCCGGATCCATGTGCCGGGTCAGTTTTGTGTGGCCTTACTGCTCATTGGTACCGCGTTTCTGTTGTTACCTTTAGGGATTTACCGGGCTGATGCAGCAGGCTACGTTCATCCGCAATATATCCTTTGGTCTTATATCCTGCAAAGTTTGGGCGAGCTGCTGATTTCACCGGTTGGATATGCTATGGTTGGTGCTTTGATTCCCTCTTCCCTGCAGGGTTTAATGACCGGTATTTGGATGATGAGTTCCGGAGTGGCGGCAATTTTGTCCAGTTACAGCAGTTATTGGATGACTGCTGGTGTCAGCAGCGATCACCCGCTCATGACAAATCCGGGTTACGCGCAGGTATTTTTGATTCTGGGTATGGGTGCGGTCCTGGCAAGTGTGTGTCTTTATCTGCTGATTCCAGTACTAAAAAAACTCATTGGTCTGCGCGAGGAGGGTGCCCTGTCTGAGCCTTTAGCGAAGGAAATATGAGCGAAATTTTTACTCCCCTGACGCCTGCTGATATTGAATGGCGAGACGGCCTGCCGTTTTCACCTACCTATCAGGATGTGTATTTTTCCCCGGAAAATGGTCTGGAAGAAAGCCGGCATGTGTTTATTGACGCTAATGCGTTGATAGAGCGCTGGCAATTATTGCCAGCTCAGGGACGTACCCGTTTTGTGATTGCCGAAACCGGTTTTGGTACCGGTTTGAATTTTGTACTGACCTGGCACTTATGGCGCCTATATGCACCCGCTGGTGTGCAATTACATTATATGAGCTGTGAAAAACATCCCTTACGCAAGGCTGATTTGGAAAAAGCCCTTGGCAGGTGGCCGCAATTTCATAGCTTGCAGCACCAGTTGCTGGCGCAATGGCCGGCGCTATTGCCGGGAAGTTATAGCCTTGATTTTCCGCAAGATAGGGTGCATCTGCTTTTGCTCCTTGGGGATGCCGAGTCTTCCCTACGGTCTTTATTAGCCTCTGCCCATCCACAGGAAGAAAGAATTTTGCCGACGCCCAAGGTTGACGCCTGGTTTTTGGATGGTTTTGCCCCGGCGCGTAATGCGGCCATGTGGTCACCGGCCTTACTGGGCAGCATGGCCTTGCTTTCCCAAAAAGGAACAACTGCCGCTACCTTTTCCGTAGCGCGGCAAGTCCGTGATGGTTTAAGCCAGGTTGGCTTTCAGATCGAAAAGCGTCCCGGCTATGGCCGCAAGCGGGAGATGTTGCTGGCCGTTTTTCACGAGGATGTGGTAGCCTGTCGTGGCTCAAGAGGAAAAACAGCCTGGCATTATCCCTATCGCCCTGAGCCTGCTGAAAAAAAAGCCATTGTCATCGGCGGCGGTCTGGCTGGTGCCTGTATGGCACAACAGTTAGCCTTACGGGATTGGCAGGTGGTGGTCATAGACCGGAATGCGTTGCCCGGGCAGGGGGCTTCCGGCAATCCGGCAGCGGTGTTATTCCCCTATTTTTCTGCCTATGACTCTCCGATGAGTCAATTGATGCATCAGGCCTGGCATTTCGCTCTACATTTTTATGCGCGCTATCGCACAGTGTCTGTGGCCGCTGATTTTCAGGGATTAATTCAATTTACACAACAGGATCAGCGCTTGCGTGCGCTGAAAGCTTTTCTCAGAGAGCAACACGAGCTGGCTGTGTTTCAGGATGCGGCAGCCTTATCGGCGTTGGCCGGAGTGACGGTGACAGAAGCGGGTTTTTATTATCCCGAGGGAGGATGGATTGATCTGGCGGCCTTTTGCGCGCAGCTCTTGGGTCATCCACAAATCGAGTGGCTTGGTGGGCAGTCCGTGACAACACTGGCGTTAGAGCAGGGGCAGTGGACGGTTGGTTCCCATACTGCTCCGGTTGTGATCCTCTGCGCGGGTTACGAAAGTATTCATTTTCAGCAAACCCAGACACTGCCACTAGCCGGTATTCGAGGACAAATGTCATGGTTACCCGCCAGTACCGACAGTCAAAATTTACGTGTGCCCTTGTGTGGAACAGGGCACCTATTACCGGCCAGGAACGGTATGCATGCCTTTGGGGCCAGTTATGACAGGAGTGATATCAGGGCCTTGTGCCAGACACAGGACGATAAAGAGAATTGGGATAAAATCAATACTATGCCGGTGCGACTGGCATTATCGAAGCGTATTGAGCAAAGCTGGTGCGGTGTGCGGGCGGTTACCCCAGATTATCTGCCATTACTCGGTCCGGTGATCGATGAAGCAAAATTTCATGTGGCCTATGCTAAACTCCGAAAAAACGCGAAGGCCTTTATCCCCTTTAGCGATACCCGATATCCTGGTTTGTATCTTTGTGCAGGTTTTGGCTCAAGAGGGGCGGTCAGCATACCCTATTGCAGCCGTTGGCTGGCGGGGGTGATCAACGGTGAGCCTTCTATTTTTTCACGCAATCTACAGCAGGCATTATCTCCCGCGCGCTTTAGCTACCGGAGCATTATCCGCTAATTTCCGCTTGTAGGTACCCCGCCTGAAGGTGGAGAAAATAGAAGAAATTAGCCGGGATCTATGCTAAGCTCCCCGTCGTTGTCTTTGACATATTAGTGTGCGCAGTCTCTTAATAATAATTCCAGGGTTTGGTGTAGCATGCAAGATATCGAAATATTTCAGGTCGATGCGTTTACGGACAAGGTCTTTCACGGTAATCCTGCGGCAGTATGTCTGCTGACAGAGTGGCTGAATGATGAATTAATGCAGGCCATTGCTGCTGAAAACAACCTCTCTGAGACAGCCTTTATCGTGCAGCATTCTGATGGCTATCATATTCGCTGGTTTGCGCCCAATGGTGAGATTAGTTTGTGCGGGCACGCGACGTTGGCTGCCGGTTTTGTGTTGTTTGAATTAAACAAGGTGGAGCAGGATCGGATTGATTTTTCGAGCTTGAGTGGTACTATTTCGGTGTTGCGTCATGGCTCGCTGGTGGAGCTTGATTTTCCGAAGGTCGCCTACCGTCCTCTTCCATTGAACCATCTTCCGGAGCTTTTGGTGGATCAAGCGGTAATGGAAGCCTGGGACAGCGACCTGGATTGCGTTTTGGTATTAGGCTCTGAACTGGAAGTGGCGAAAGCGCAGGTCAACTTAAAAGCGTTGATCAATATGGAGACGCGTGGTTTAATTTTGACAGCGGCAGCCAGCGATGTTGATTTTTATTCGCGCTGTTTTTATCCGCGCCATAATATTGCGGAAGATCCGGTAACAGGTTCTGCCCATTGTATTTTAACACCGCTGTGGGCCGATAAATTACAAAAAAAAGAATTACAGGCTATTCAGGGTTCGGTACGTAGAGGCTATCTTCAGTGCCGTGTTGCCGCCGATCGCGTGTACTTGTCCGGTGCCTGCCGTTGGTTTTTAAAAGGCCATCTGGTTATTTAAAAATAGCTCTATCCATCAGAAAGGTAAATCCGGTATCCCATTTTTTCAAGGAGTGATAGACATGATGCCATCCATGGGACGACAATTTCGTGACTTAGTAACATCATTGGCCCCTTTGCAAGTGGCGGGAACGGTGAATGCCTATAGCGCTATGTTAGCCAAAGCCAGTGGCCTGCGAGCGATTTATTTATCTGGCGCAGGCGTTGCCAACGCCTCTTATGGTCTTCCTGATCTGGGAATGACCAGTCTCCCTGACGTATTGGAAGATGTGCGTCGCATTACCGCGGCTTGTGACTTGCCTCTTTTGGTTGATGTCGATACCGGTTGGGGGCATGCTTTTAATATTGCCCGTACAGTTTGTCAAATGGAACGCGCGGGAGTTGCGGCGATTCATATCGAAGATCAAGTATTGGCCAAACGTTGCGGCCATCGTCCCAATAAAGCTATTGTCAGTGAAGCCGAGATGGCCGACAGGATTAAGGCCGCGGTGGATGCCCGGCGGGATGCGGACTTTGTCATTATGGCGCGAACTGATGCCTATGCGGTGGAAGGAATGCAATCGGTTATTGACCGTTCGCAACGCTGTATTGAACTGGGTGCGGATATGATTTTTCCTGAAGCTATGACAACACTTGCTGAATACCAAAAATTTTGTGAACAGATAGCGGTACCAGTTCTGGCCAATATCACTGAGTTTGGTCAAACGCCCTTATTTACGCGAGATGAATTGGCGGCAGCCGGCGTCGCTATTATTTTATATCCCCTCTCAGCCTTTCGGGCAATGGCGCAAGCTGCCCTCGATGTCTATACCACCGTGGTGCGGGAGGGAACACAAAAGTCAATGCTTGGGCGTATGCAAACGCGAGACGCATTGTATGCACATTTGGGATATCATCAGTTTGAAGCAACACTGGATCAATTGAGGGAGAAAGAAGATGAGTGCTAAAACAGGGGGATTGGCCGGAGTCGTGGCAGGCCAATCGGCGATAGCGACAGTCGGTTTGGCGGGTAAAGGTCTCAATTACAGAGGCTATGCCATTGATGAGTTGGCGGCCAGGGCAAGTTTTGAAGAAGTGGCGTATCTGCTGCATTATGGTGAATTACCTAATCGCCACCAGCTGGATGCCTATATTGATAAACTCAATAATCTGCGCAGCCTGCCATCTGTCTTAAAAGATGTATTAAAAATGATTCCAAAAGACACGCATCCCATGGATGTATTGCGTACGGCCTGTTCTTTTCTGGGTAATCTGGAGCCTGAAACGGATTTTGCGCAACAATATGATATTGCGGACCGATTGCTGGCGCTTTTTCCGGGCATGATGTGTTATTGGTATGCCTGGCATCACCAGGGGCGGGAAATCAGTGAGTATAGTGATGAGCAGACTATCGGCGGACATTTTCTCCATTTATTACATCAAAGCCCGCCAGAAGCGTTGGAACGGGACATGATGAATGTTTCTTTGATTTTATATGCCGAACACGAATTTAATGCGTCAACGTTTGCCGCCAGAGTAACAGCGGCTACCTTATCCGACTTCTATTCCGCCATGACTTCCGCTATTGGAACGCTGCGCGGTCCACTGCATGGGGGGGCTAATGAAGCGGCAATGGAATTGATAGAGCAGTTTGACAATGCCGATGCGGCGGAAGAAAAATTACTGGCCATGCTGGCGGATAAAGCAAAAATTATGGGTTTTGGGCATCGCGTGTATACTGACTCTGATCCACGCTCGGATATTATCCAGGCATGGTCGCGTAAATTGGCGACACATCGCAACAGCATGCGCTTGTATGAGGTTTCTGAACGGATTGAGGCCGTGATGCGCCGAGAAAAGAAACTGTTTCCCAATCTGGACTTTTACAGTGCCTCTGCCTACCATTTTTGCGGCATCCCAACTGGTTTGTTTACGCCGGTTTTTGTGATGTCAAGGACAAGCGGCTGGGCTGCGCATATTTTTGAGCAGCGCGCTAATAATAAACTCATTCGTCCTATGTCAGAGTACACCGGGCCTGAGGCACGTCCGTTTATTGCGTTAGAGGATAGAGGATAATATGAACAGCTACGTGGAAGAAAACAGCAAACCGGATTATGACCAGGTGATGCAGGATATTGCTGACTATGTTTTAAATACTGAGATTGACAGCGCAGCTGCTTATGAAACCGCCCGCCTGTGCTTAATGGACAGCCTGGGTTGTGCGATGTTGGCGCTTAATTTCCCCGAATGCACCAAATTGTTAGGCCCAGTGGTACCTGGTGCGGGTCTGGAAAACGGAGCGTTCGTACCTGGAACATCCTATCAGCTCGATCCAGTACAGGCGGCATTTAATATTGGTAGTATGGTCCGTTGGTTGGACTTTAACGATACCTGGTTAGCTGCCGAGTGGGGGCATCCTTCCGATAATCTGGGAGCGATTCTGGCCGTAGCCGACTACCAGAGTCGGCAAAACAGGGCAGCCGGCAAGCCTGAACTGACTATGTGGCAGGTATTGACCGCGATGATCAAAGCCCACGAAATTCAGGGGTGTATGGCCTTGGAAAACAGCTTTAATCGGGTAGGGTTAGACCATGTGCTGTTGGTTAAGTTGGCCAGTGCTGCCGTGGCAGCGGTGTTATTGGGAGCGGACCGTGATCAGGTCTTGCGTACGCTTTCCCAGGTCTTCGTGGATGGCCAAAGTCTGCGTACTTATCGCCATGCACCGAATGCGGGGTCTCGAAAGTCCTGGGCGGCCGGTGATGCTAGCGCGCGTGCCGTTCGATTGGCATTGATCGCACAAACAGGGGAGATGGGCTATCCCAGCGCATTGAGCGCCCCAGTCTGGGGCTTTTATGACGTGCTCTTCAAAGGTAACAGCTTTCGTTTTCAACGACCCTATGGTTCTTATGTGATGGAACATGTATTGTTCAAATTGTCGTACCCTGCGGAGTTTCACGCTCAGACGGCGGTAGAATGTGCGGTTGCCTTGCATGACGTCGTACGTGAGCGTATTGCGGAGATCAAGCGCGTTGAACTCATTACACATGAGTCGGCGATACGAATTATTTCCAAGAAAGGAGCTTTGCATAATCCGGCCGACCGGGATCATTGTCTGCAATATATGGTGGCTATTGCCTTGCTGCATGGTGACTTGAAAGCGGAACACTATGAGGATGAGGTCGCCAGTGATCCCCGGATTGATCAATTGCGAGAGAAGATGACGGTTAGTGAAAATGAACAATTTTCCAGAGATTATCATGATCCGGAAAAGCGCTCCATTGCCAACAGTATGCGGATACATTTTCATGATGGCAGCAGCACAGACTGGCACACCGTTGAATATCCGATTGGGCACAAGCGCCGTCGTGATGAAGGCGTGGGTGTGTTGACGAGTAAATTTCTGCATAATCTGGGTACCCGCTTTTCTGAAAAACAGGTAGAACAGATCAATCAAGCCATGACGGATAGTCAGCGGCTTTGCGCCATGACGGTTCCGGACTTTATGGATTTATGGAAAATTTCCTGACGTCAGGGCATTCACTTCACCGCTACCCCACGATTGATTCGCGGGGTGATCTGCGGCATCCATACGAGCTAGATTAATGGCCAGCCAGACCTAAGCCTGGCTATCGCTTCTTCAGTGATCCGTAGCCATAACGACTTATCGGTCAAGTAAAATCCACCATGTATGATATATTACTCATGGTGGCCGTGTAATGTAAAATATTCAGTGAGGGTATTGACGAGGTTTAAGAACAACTAAACGCCGTCAATTCTGCCCATTCAGCGCTATCAAACGGTAGTTGTTGAGCCCCTATTCCTACCATCCTGATGCCATGGCTTGCCTGTGGCATCATACAGGTGATGTGCTATGCATCATGTCTGATTTTGAAGGTGCACGCAGTGGCGTGTGCATCAACAGAGCCCTGGAATGCGGGTGTCTAAAATAAATACTCTTCACTGCCTTTCGCCTCACTATGATCGGGCGAGCTTACAAAGTTGCTAGTCTCCATGCTATTGCCTGGCACCTCTCCTTGCCTGAAATATTCCGTAACGCTGGAGGAAAGCATGGCATCGCTGCTTTGTCCGGTTTTGGGGTTAATGGGAATGGCCACGATATTTTCCGGGGGGACTATATGACGTTGTGGGCTGTCCTGCAGTGCTTCTCTCATAAAATCAACCCATAAAGGTAACGCTAGTTGTGCGGCATATTCATAAAGCGGGGCTGGATTATCATAACCAACCCAGGCCGTGGCCACCAAATCCGGACTAAAGCCTGCAAACCAGGTATCCACTTGCTCATTGGTGGTTCCTGTCTTGCCGGCAATATCGCTTCTACCCAGGCTTTTAGCCCCGCGGGCTGTACCCTGTTGTACGACATCCCGCAATGCGCTATTCATCAGAAAGGCTAAATCAGCGGGAATGACACGCTGGGCCTGACTGTGTGGATTATTTTGCTCATCAACACAGGACTCACAGGCCAAAGCGGGCTTCGCTTGCAGCAGAATCTCTCCCTCGGCATCCGTGATATGGTCAATAAGATAAGGGTCTACCTTAAAGCCACCATTGGCAAATATGGCATACGCACTGGTTAAATCAATTGGGCTGATACTCAGACTACCGAGAGCCAGGGATAAGCTGTGCGGTAAACGGTCTTTTTTAATACCGAAGCGGCTGATAAAATCAACGGTATAGTCAATCCCAATGTCGTTCAAAATGCGAATGGATACCAGATTTCTGGAGCGGATCAGACCTTCTTTAAGTCTGGTAGGGCCACCAAATTTACGATTTGCATTTTGGGGACGCCAATCGCTGACCTGACTGGGATCATTAATCACAATGGGGGCGTCATTAATCATGGTCGCCAGATTGTATCCTTTGTTCAGTGCGGCGGCATATATGAAGGGCTTGAAGGTGGAGCCCGGCTGCCGCTCCATTTGAGTCGCACGGTTATATTTGCTTTTTTGAAAATCAAAACCACCCACGAGGGTTTCAATCGCACCATCGACCGGATTCATGGCGACCAGAGCCGCCTCCACATTAGGGAGCTGGCTCAATTGCCAGTTGCCGGCATTCCTGCGGATATACACAATATCCCCAATCTCCAGGATTTGATGGGCACTGCTGGGCTCTTTGCCGACCCAACCCCGTTTCAGAGCCGGTTTCGCCCAGGATAGACCGCTCCATTCCAGCGTCACGGCTTGGGAGTGCAGGCGCTCAAGCAGGGCACTTTTGGGATAAACCGCTTTGACAATGGCCGGTTCCAAATCGTGAACTTTAGGATAGCGAGCCAGTATTTTATGAATATCTTCATTGGTTTCCTGTGATACATCCCCTATATTTCCTATTGGGCCACGGTAACCATGCCGTTTATCGTAACTGATAAGGTGATTACGCACGGTTTCATTGGCCGCCTTCTGTAGTTTGCTATTGAGGGTGGTATACACTTTGTAGCCCTTGGTATAGGCTTCTGGCCCAAAATGCTCATAGAGTGACTGGCGGATCATTTCGGCGACATAGGGGGCATGCAAGTCGATGCTGGTTCCGTGATATTTAGCCGTGACGGGTTGACGAATGGCCTCCTGATACTGCTGCTCGGAAATATATTTTTCCTCCAGCAACCGCCCTAACACATGATTACGGCGTTTCAGAGCGGCTATAGGGTTGGCAATGGGATTTTGTGAGGAAGGTGCTTGCGGAAGCCCGGCGATCATGGCTAATTGCGCCAGGCTCAGATCATTGAGATCTTTGCCATAATAGACCATAGCGGCAGCGCCGACACCATAGGCACGATTGCCCAGATAAATTTTGTTCAGGTACAGTTCCAGGATTTTTTCTTTAGGGAGTTCACGATCAATTTTAATTGCCAGTAAAATTTCATTAAATTTTCGTAAGTAGGTTTTTTTTCGGCTGAGAAAGAAGTTGCGCGCAACCTGCATAGTAATGGTGCTGCCTCCCTGTGATTTACTGCCAGTCTGCAAAACAGAAATTGCAGCACGCCCCAGACCAAAAACATCTACGCCGGGATGTTCAAAGAAACGCTGATCTTCCGTGGCGAGAAGGGCATGTACCAGCGTGGGAGGGATTTGATGGTATTCCAGAGGAATTCGGCGTTTTTCACCGTATTCCTGTATTAACTGGCCGTCTTTTGAATAAATACGCAGGGGTACTTGCAGTTGAACCGTCTTTAAAGACTCCACATCAGGGAGCTGACTGGCCATATATATCCAGGCCAATAAAAAAAGGACCAGAAATAAAAAAAAGAGACTGCATAATGCCCACAGTCCCTTACGTAAAAATAGCGCCGGTTTTTTCATGATTGGAATTTTCAGCCTATAGAAATAGCATTATACGCCGTATTGCTGGCTCACGTCTAGAAATTACCGGGTGTATCATAGTGATCCTCATCAGTCTGTGAGTCATTTTGGCCCGATAGGGAGGGAAAACCATCCCATCCGCTCAATGCGAATGGGGTTAATCCTCCCAGAGCAGGAAGGAATGGTGTTCGATAGAATAGACCTATTTTTCTCAGCGTAACGCTCCCCTCTTCGTTGGCATCGGGTTTTGGTGTGGCAGATTGAGGGTGAGGCGTTCGTGATTTTGGGTGCTCATGTTCAGTCTTCAACTTTTGCAGTTCACTTTGGGTTTGGGTGAGTTTGTTCTGCGCTTGTCGCAATTGCTGTTTTGTGCTCTCCAATTCTGAGTGGAGCTTTTGTTGTTCGGCTACAAATTTGTGGTGTTGCTGGTATAACTCAGTAAGGGTCGCTTTCAAATTTTCGCTATTGCTGTCTTGTAAGGCAAAGGTCGTCAGAAATCGTTTGACCATCGTGCCGGACTGCGAGAGATCGGAATAAAACATCCCTGCCCGAAGACAACCATATATTTCATAAGTTTGATTATTATAATCTGCCGTTATGGTGTTTTTTTGTGGCGTTATCAGTAGTGTATTCAAGCTAATAACCAGATTCAGCAGTTGCGTAACCAGGGGTTCTGTCAGGGAGGGCGTATCCAGTCTGGGATCATCGAGTTGCGGTTTGATGACTTTGACATGCTCCAGGATATAGGACAAAAGGGTCATTCTTTTGGAGTATTCCTGTGTTTTAATTTCCTGAATCAATTCCGCCAGTTTTTCGAAAAGCTCCTCATTATCCATGCTTTTGAAAGCGAGAGTGGGGACTACATTGCTGGTGTTGAATTGTCGGAAGTGATAATCAGTAATGATAGCGACAAGCTGGTTCATCATTTCTTGCAAGGGGGACATAGAAGCTCCTTTTTAATGCCAAAATCGAAATTACTATAACTGGGCAACAATCAAAGCGCAAGCACTTTACGATAGGGGGAATAGTGGTTATTACCATCTGTACGAGCAGGCTTCTGGTTCCTCAGATATGTGCTTGTGCTGCAGACGGACGTCAAAGAAGCGCTGAAAAATGAACAGCCTCTAATCCCAGTTGGTATCTTTATATGTGTGAAAGGGTGGTATACGTGATTTGCAGATAACGCTTTCAATTTTTTGAATTTTGTTTATCATAGCTAGCGGAACGTCGGCATCAGGGAAGGTCAGGAGAAAAAACTCGCAGATCGAGCGTCACGCAGGGATATTTGCTCTTTGGCGGTCAAAACCAATGGTTGGGTAGGGAAATACTGTGGTACTAAAATGCTTACATGGAAAAAAAAGCGCTTTATTGGGAATAGATATCAGTTCACAGTCCATCAAACTGCTCGCAATCGTGCGTGAGGCTGGCCGATACCAGGTGACATCCTATGCACAAGCTATGCTCCCGGCAGAGGCTATCGAAGGAAACACGATAAAGGATGCGACGGCTATCGGTGACTGTCTACGCAACTTATTGAGCCAGCATAAGATACTAAACAAAGAAGTGGCGCTGGCGGTTCCTGATTCCGCGGTAATCTCCAATGTGATTCAGATGCATGACGGGTTAAACGATGCGGAATTGGAAGAGCTTATTCTTCTTGAAGCCGATAAATACATTCCGTATTCCCTCGATGAAATCAATATTGATTTTGAAATTCTGGGGCATTCAGCCCAAAACTCCGCCACGATTGATGTATTAATCGTGGCGTCACGCTCGCAAAATGTGAACACCAGAGTAGAGGCAGTCCGTAAAGCAGGCCTGACAACTAAAATTGTTGATGTGGAGTCCTTTGCGATGGAAAGGGCAGTCGAGCTTTTTCAAGCGGATCTTCCGGCACGGGGGCAAGATAAAATTATTGCTGTCATCGATATTGGAGCCCAATTTACCCATTTATTCGTTCTGGAAGGCATGAGAATCATCTTCTCAAGAGAAGATGAGTTTGGTGGCTTGCAGCTCACTCAGGCGATCAGCCAACACTATCAATTGGCATGGGATAAAGCCCTGCTGCTGCAAAAAGAGCAAAACTACCCTGAGGATTATCGTGTTGAAGTATTGGAACCTTTTACAGAGTCCCTCCTGCTCCACATCAAACGCATGTTACAGTTTTTTTACTCGAGCAACCATCACCGGGATGTGGATCAGATCCTGCTGGCGGGTGGCGTGGCGCGTCTGCCCAATCTGGATAAGCGGGTGAGCGATGATGTTGGTGTTCCCGCCCGGATTGCTAATCCCTTTGTCTATATGAACATTGATAAACGGATCGATGCCGAGCAGCTTCACGTCATGGCGCCCTCTCTCATGGTGGCTTGTGGTCTTGCCCTAAGGCATATGGAGTAAAGAATGACGGAAATAAATTTATTACCCTGGCGACAACTTAAGCGTGAGCAAGAAAAAAAGCAGTTTACTGCCGCACTGGCCATAATGCTGGTAGTGGCTGTAGCTATGGTGTTAATACTCCATACGTATGTTGATCGTCTTATCGAATTCCAGAGTGTGCGTAATCAACGTTTGCGTAACGAAATACTGGTTTTTGACCGGCAGATCAATGAAATGAAAAAACGGAAAGAATTGCGTGAGGCTTTTATCTCTCGAATGATGATTGTGCAAAGTTTACAGGCGACCCGTCCTCTAACGGTGCATTTGTTTGACGAGTTAATTCGGGTAATGCCGGATGGGGTTTTTGTCAATACCATCGAGCGCAGCAAAGATAACATTAGGCTTATCGGTCGGGCCGTGTCCCATACCCACATTTCGCAAATGATGCGTAATATGGAAACCAACCCGTGGATACGGCGGCCAAACTTGACGGAAATTAAAAAGTCTTCTCATGCCAGTCGCGAAGATAATGAATTCCGTTTGAGTTTTTTATTACAACCACAACTCACGTTCCTCCTGTCGCCATGAAGAATATATATTTTACTGAGCTCACACTTGAAAATATTGCGGATTGGTCGGTAGCGGTTAAGTATGCCTTGTCCGCAGTGCTGGCAGGTTGTCTCATCGCTCTGGGCTATTGGTTATTGGTAAAACCGAATGTTGAGCGACATGCCGCCCTGGTGCGACAGGAAAAAACACTACGGGCTGAGTTTGAACAAAAACAGCAACAGGCCGCGCATTTGGAAGGCTACCTTAATCAGATTACGATTTTGCGGGATCGTTTTAGCAAAATGCTGGCGCAGTTGCCTGCTGAGCATGAAATGCCAGGTTTATTGGAAGATATTTCCAAAACGGGCATAGCCAGCGGACTGGACTTTGAACGCTTTGCGCTTCAGCCTGAAATATCACATGAATTCTATATTGAAATGCCGATCATTATCTCAGTTGTGGGAACCTACCACCAGTTGGCCGTATTTTTAAGTCGCCTTGCTCAGATGAGTCGTATTGTGACCCTGCATGATTTTGATATTACTCGTGTGCCCGCACAACAAGAGGCGGTAAAAAAAGAACAGGAGGAGGACGCATTGCGTATGAAGATTACTGCAAAAATATACAGGTATAAGTCCTTATGATGCGCGGAGGAAAAGCCGCGTTCGGTCGTGCTAAGACAGCCTTCTGCCTTGTGGGACAAGCGCTTAAAAAGGGGCTCCCAGGTTTGCCTTGTCTACGATTGACGCTTTTCCTGGTGGGGAGTGTTCTGGTGACGTCCTGCTCGCAGGACAACGATGATTTGAATCGTTATATACCACAGGTGAAAGCACGTCAAGCCAGCCCGGTGGAACCCATACCGATACTGGCCGAGGCGGAAAAATTTGCCTATCCGGAAGACATAAAACGCCGCAGTCCTTTTACGCCGGTAGCCAAACTAGAGCGCAGGCCGGATGTATTGGCACCGGATCACAATCGCGCCAAAATGCCTCTGGAGCGCTTTCCGCTGGATGCCCTGACATTTGTTGGAACACTTGATGATGGCGAGATTAAATGGGCGTTGATCCATGATCCTGAGGGCAGAATTATGAGAGTAAGGCCGGGTGACTATATGGGGCAGAACTTTGGAAAAGTGATACGAGCGAGTGATGATTCGCTTGTCCTTAAAGAAACCATCAAAGTTGGCGAACATTGGGAAAAAAAACAAACCACCTTTACGTTGAAAGGACAGGATTAGGAGTTGGCATTGCAATTATTCAAAGCTGTGATAGCGATTTTTTGGATACTGATATCAGTGAGTACCTTTGCCAAAGAAAATAGTCTGGTTGATTTGAAAGTGATACCTTTGCCGGATAACCGCCTGCGTATTGATTTCATTTTCAGTGATACACTCTATCAAGGTCCTGCGAGTTTTATCACACAACAACCCGCCCGCCTGGTGCTCGATTTTATTGATAGTCACAATGACGTGCCAGTCAACAGGCACGCACAAAACGTGAACCTTACGTCCTTGAGCAAATATCACATTGTGGCAGTAGCGGGGCGGGTGAGGGCTATTCTGGATTTGACGGATGCGGTGTCCCATTCCGGGTATATTCACAACAGGGTGTATTCCTTGATCTTAAGTGGCAAGTCAGAGCCGATTCCACGACCACAGCGCGAAATTTATATTACGAATACACGAGTGAAGGGCCAAAGCCGGGTGGAGAGTATCGATTTTCGTGGTCACCCTAAAAACGGCGGGCGGCTGATTATTAATTTACAGAATGCGCAAGTGCCTATTAATGTGACGCAGAGCGGCAAGGAGGTGGTGATAAGCCTGCAAAGCACTACGTTGCCGCAGCGTTTGGCAAAAAAATATGATGTCGTTGATTTTAATACACCCGCCCAGTTTATTACGGCGCGCCAGCTTGCCAGTGATGCCAACATCAGGGTATTGACGAAAGGGGATTTTGGCCATTTTGCCTATCAGATGGATACACAATTTATCGTGGATATTTTTCCGTTGACCGAAGAGGAGATCAAAGCACAACAGTTGAAGAAGAAAGTCTTTACTGGAAAACGAATTTCTCTGAATTTTCAAGACATTCCCATTCGTTCAGTCTTACAGCTTCTGGCGGAATTCACCGGTATCAATATGGTGGTGAGTGATCAGGTCAGTGGTAATATTACACTGCGCTTGAATCATATTCCCTGGGATCAGGCATTGGATATCATTCTGATGACGCATGCCCTCGACAAAAGACGAACGGGTAATGTCATGCTGATTGCGCCGGCAAAAGAGATCAGAGTCCAGGAAGAAGAAGCGCTAAAATCGCAGGAAGAAGTGCAAAAACTGGCTCCTCTGCGTTCCGATTTATTGCAAATTAATTATGCCAAAGCGGCTGACATTGCAACTTTGTTGAAAGATAAAAATACTAATTTATTATCTGAACGTGGTAAAATCAGTGTGGACGTGCGAACCAATACAATCTGGATACAGGATACCGGCGCTAAAATTGAAGAAATTCGCGAGCTAATCGCCAAATTGGATGTTCCGGTAAAACAGGTACTGATTGAGTCGCGTATCGTATTGGTAAACAAAGATTTTGAGCAGGATTTGGGCATTCGTTTTGGGGTATCCCAACCCAATCACCTGAGTGGTACCCTGGATGGTGCCAATCAAATCAATCAAGGTATTCCGCCGGCTGATGTACCAGTGAGTCAGCGTTTAAATCTGGATCTGTTTGCCCCGAATCCAAATGCTGCTACACTGGGCGTAGCGTTGGCTAAGCTCGGTAATGGAGTGTTGCTGGATCTGGAGCTTTCCGCGCTGGAAGTTGAGGGAAAAGGGGAGGTCATTTCTTCCCCCCGCCTGATTACTTCCAATCAACAGGCGGCTGTCATTGAGTCAGGTGATGAAATTCCCTATCAGGAAGCCACCTCGAGCGGTGCAACAGCCGTAGCGTTTAAAAAAGCGGTGTTAAGCTTGAAAGTCACTCCACAAATTACACCGGATAACAAAATTTTGATGGATTTGCAGATTAACCAGGATTCACGTGGACAGGCAGTGAACAATGTCCCTTCTATTGTGACGAAGGCTATTCAAACCCACGTTTTAGTGGATAACGGCCAGACGCTGGTACTGGGCGGCATTTATAAACAGGAGAAAGATAATACCATCCATCGGGTGCCTTTGCTGGGAGAGCTTCCTGTTATCGGTTATCTTTTTAGAAATAACCGAACTATCATTAGAAATGAAGAGTTATTAATTTTTATTACACCTAAAATTATTACCGATAGCCTGTCGATTACCACAATTGAAGGACATGGACAAGTCTATGCAAAAGGTGCAGAATTAGATAAATTTGGAAAACCGGTGACGGTGAGGCATTAAGTTAAAAATCAGGTCACTATATTTTGAGCACGCTTATACTAGCAGGTAGTATAGGTATAATTATTACCATATTTCCTGCGACCATCTTTGATATTTTGGGGCTAACCCAAATTTATGAGGGATGAGCGCAGGAGGTATAGCCACCGAGGATTGTCAGTACAATGAGTATCGTTAAAGTACGCAATATCTTTTTAATTGGGCCAATGGGAGCGGGTAAAAGTACAATTGGCCGTACTTTGGCAAAGGAACTAAAATTGGATTTTTATGACTCGGATGAAGTCATTGAGCAACGTGCCGGAGCAGATATATCCTGGATTTTTGATATCGAGGGTGAAGATGGCTTTCGTAAGCGAGAGCAGCGTGTGATCGATGAACTCACCCAAAAGACGAATATTGTGCTGGCAACCGGAGGGGGGGTGGTGATGACTCCGGAGAACCGCAATGCCCTGGCTGGTCGTGGCACGGTGATTTTTTTACGCACCTCACTTCAGCAACAATATGAACGGACCAAGCGGGATACCAAGCGCCCTCTTTTACAGACGGATGATTTGGAAGGGCGTCTGGTCAGCCTGCAGGATGAACGGGAGCCGTTTTATGAAGAGTTGGCTGATATTAGTTTTGAAACCGATAAATTGACCGTAAAAGCGGTAGCCAATAATATTATTAAATATATTTATGGCGAAAACTGATTCTCTACGCCAGCTTGATATTCAGCTGGCACAAGCCTGCTATCCTGTCTTTATCGGTCAGGGCCTGCTGACCGATGCGTCTGTTCTGGCGCCTTATATCAAAGGAAGCCAGGTGTTGCTGGTCTCAAATACTACGATTGCGCCCTTATATCTGGCAGATGTACAACGTTCCCTGCCAGCGCGTCAAATAGACACCTTGGTATTACCTGATGGAGAAGACTTTAAAACCCTGGAGATCTTATCCCGTATCTACGATAGGCTGATTAGCCGGAAACACCACCGTGACACTACTATTGTTGCGCTTGGTGGGGGGGTTATTGGCGATATCTGCGGAATGGCCGCGGCAACCTATCAGCGCGGTGTCAACCTCATTCAACTGCCAACCAGTCTGCTGGCACAGGTCGATGCGGCCATTGGAGGGAAAAACGGGATCAATCACCCTCAGGGTAAAAATATGATGGGCAGTTTTTATCAGCCCAATGCGGTGCTGATTGATACCAATACCCTTGAAACCCTGCCACAGCGGGAATTACGTGCCGGTATGGCGGAAGTTATGAAATATGCTTTTTTGCGTGGCTCCGCAATGTGGGAGTGGGTTGCGGACTTTATTGCGTGTGATGGCCTGGCTTCGCTTTCCAATATCGACCATTTGATTACGGAGAGCTGTCGGATTAAAGCAGAATTCGTTATGGCGGATGAAAAAGAACAGAGCATCCGTGCATTACTGAATTTTGGCCATACCTTTGCCCATGCATTAGAAACTGCAACGGCTTATAGACGCTGGCTGCATGGTGAGGCGGTCGCGATTGGGATGGTTTGTGCCTTACGGTTATCCTATCATAAGGGCTACTGCGCGGAAGCTCTGATAGGGCAATTAATCGACTGGTTGCAACGCTGTGGCTTGCCTCATGCCATTCCTGCCGATATCGATAGAGCTGAGGTACTGAAACGGATGTGGAGCGATAAAAAAATTGAAAAGGATCGGCTGCGTTTTATTTTATGTCGCAGCGCGGGAGATTGCTTTATCTCGGATACCATATCGATTGATGATATTCAATGGGTACTTAACCATACTACGGAGAAATGTGATGGATGACAGTGGAAAAAAAACGCAAACGCCCGATGCCGATGCGAACCGAACCGTGCTTTCACCTTCTTCCTGGTTAAATAAAATTAATTTTATTAATCATTTGGTGTTATTTAATAGTATTCTGACCGTGATGATTGCTGAAAAGGGCGCCGGAAAAAGCTCTTTTGCAAAGATATTACCCAAGCATCTTGATGCGGCTATCAGCTGCTACCCGATTAAAGCGAACCCTTCCTTTGCACCGCATCAGTTACTAAATGAGCTCAGTGATAACTTCCATTTCTCGCTCGCTGCTGCTTTTGATCTTGCTACTTTGGTGAAAACGATTAATGAGCGCCAAAAACATGTGCTTCTGCTGATTGACGATGCCCATTATCTGGATGATACATTTATCAATGATCTGTTGCGCGTTATTCAACAACAGTCCACACCGGCCTATTTTCATGTTCTGTTGGTGTCGGACTACAGTCTATTGCCATTGTTGAATGCTTTATCCAGGGAAGGCTATACCGACCTGATTCATACTCTCGAGTTGGGAGCTTTAAGTTTGCCTGAGCTTTCCACCTACCTGAAACTCAAAACACATCATCTGCCTGGTTTGCAGGGGCTGGAGGATAAGAGCAAAATAAAGGCGTTTTATGAGCTGACAGAAGGGGTCATTGCCGAGGTTAATTTACAGATGGAGTCGTATTTTTCCAATGCCCAAGCTAGTAAAACCAGCCGCAGAAAACGATGGCGTCCGTTGGGTAAAATCGCTGCCAGCTTTCTGATATTGGCTGCGGCGTCCAGCTATTTTATGGATCAGGCTGGCTCCCTGGTGGAGTCGGGTAAGCTATTGGCCACGCGATTCAGCCCCAGCCTGAGCCTGACTGCATCGGATACGCTTCCTCTCGCTATGCAGGCGCAACAGCCCTTGCCGAGCTTTATTCCGGTGCTGGATTGGACAACAGCCAGTTATCCCAGCCAGATCGCTGCTATTGACTGGCCGCTGGCAGTCAAAGCCGTACCCATGAGTCAACTGGTACAGATCAAAGCGGATATTCCGCAGCGGGCGATACACACCGTTTTGCCTTCTGCTCTGCCCGCAATCTACCCGAAAACACCGGCATCGCCTGCCCCCATTCAGTTCGCTGCACAACCTCATGCTGCTCCCCGCTACCGAATACAGGTCGTGGCCAGTGTCAATGCAACGGAGGTAGAAAAACTGGCGAAACAATATCCGTTCGCCGCCGATACCCATATTTATAAAACGGTTCTGAAAAATACGGTCTGGTACGTGCTGACTGCCGGTGAATACCGACGTTGGAAAGATGCTCAGGAGGCCATCAAAAGCTTGCCGAGAGAGGTGTTGGTGTATCGACCCTGGATAAGACCCGTCAGCACTATGGCAAAAGCTACCGAATATCGTCCAACAGCCCAAGGTTGAGCGCTTGAAACCACGATGCTGTGGAGAATAAGGGAGCATCAAAATTTCTCTGCAAAATTGACGCTAAAAACCCACAGATGAACTATAATAATACAAGACGTTGATTTTTTGCAATGTTATAGGGAGTAAGTGATGGTAGGATTATTAAATTTACTGGTATTAATCATTATAGCTGGTGTGATTACATGGCTGGTTCATGTAACGGTTCCCATGCCTGCTGTATTTCATACCTTGTTTCGTTTGGTCGTGATTGCACTGTTGGTCGTGTACATACTGCAATTTTTTGAAATCATCAATCCAGTGTTACCCTGGTTTCGATTGTTTAAATAAAGGCACGTTTTTGCAGGCAATCGTTTTGGGAATTGCGGTTATGGACCTTGATGCGAACTACGCCACGGCCATCATGACTGATGGATGATGTGTGGTTCGCTTTTGAATGCAAACAGGCTGAGACACTTTTTCTTATTATTCCTGATCCGGCTGTGCGGTCAAAAGACGAGTCTGGCAACAGCTGCTAACTGATTGTGGGGACAAGCTTTAGCTCAGCTAATTTTTATCCTCTGGCCTATGCGCAGTATGTCTTTTTTTAGCTGAGGATTAGCCTGCTTCAAACGTGTCATGCTGGTATTAAAACGCTGAGCAATACGCGAAAGGGAGTCTCCTTTTTTAATCGTGTAGTGCATTGGTGTGCTCTCGACGCCTTTTTTCCAGATCACCAAGGGATCTCCGGGTTGCAGCTTATGGCCACTAATCTGATTCCAGTAGCGTATTTGTCCCGGTTGCAGCTGATACCTTTCCTCCAGGCTTTTGACGGTATCTCCTGCCTGGACAATATGCACCATCTTGCGATGAGGCCCGGGGGAGCTTCGGTCATATAAGCTGATGACTTTTGCTTTTTTGTCTATCTGTTCTTCCGCTTGGATTTGGGGGATTAACAAAAACTGCCCGGCAGTCAGTTTGGTTGAGGTTAATTGATTCAATTCTTTCAGTAGACTTAGGGTAGTATGGTGTTGTTTGGCAATCTGCACCAGACTTTCGCCACTTTTTACCTGATGTTTTTTCCAACAAACTAAATTATTCTTTGGTGTGTTTTCAAGGTTTTTCTTAAAGAGCTCTACTTTGTCGGCGGGAAGCAGCAGCTTGTGCGGACCCTCGGGAGGTGTCGTCCAACGGTTATGGCCCGGATTTAGTTTGATCAGATCCCGATAGGGCATTTGAGCCAGTTTAGCGGCTTTATTCAACTCTATCTGCGAACCGACTTCTACTTCCAGAAAATAGGGTTCATAGCGAATGTCAGGTAGATTGACTTTATAATAGCCGGGGTATTTAATGATTTCTGCCAGTGCCAGCAAACGAGGAATATAAGCCTTGGTTTCGCGCGGTAATTTAAGGTTCCAAAAATTAGCTTTTGCCCGGTCTTGCGCGGAATTTTTAATAGCGCGTTTAATGGTGCCTTCTCCCGAGTCATAAGCCGCAAGTGCCAGTATCCAGTTCCCATTAAAAAATTTATTCAGGTAGGTCAGGTATTTTAACGCTGCCGCTGTGGATAGTCGAATACTGCGTCTGCCGTCAAACCACCAGTCTTGTTGTAAACCCAGACCACTACCGGTACCGGGCATTAACTGCCAAAGACCAGCAGCCCCCGCCCCTGAATAGGCAAAGGGATCATAGGCACTTTCGATCATAGGTAACAGGGCCAGTTCACCGGGTAATCGATTCTTTTTCAGTTCCGATACAATGTGATAAATATAGGGTTCTGATTGTTTGGCGAGCTTAACGACATAGTGCGGGCGCGATGAAAGCCAGCGGATTTGTTTTTGTACTTCAGGCTGGGAAACCTGGTGGTTCAGTTTGAACTGACTCCGCAGCACGTCCCAAACATTCGCTTGAGCATGCGCTAGGGAGTACCCAAAAATAAGAACGAACAGGGTGACAGGGACAAGCAATACCTTAACTCTCAATGTTCAGGCCGTGATAAGGTCAAATAGATAGGCATTCTACTGTAAAATTAAGCAGATGGAAACCTTTCTATATTTTATGTCAGGGCAAAATCATACTTTCGTTCTTATCCTAGTAGTGATCTTTTTGCTGGCGAAGTACTTTAAATACCTGTAGGGGATCCGTGACATGCTCATAGCGGCGGGCATAGGTAATAACGTCATTTTGCTCCAGACGCAAAAACGGATTTATTTTTTTTTCTTTGCCCATGGTGGACGGCAGGGTACAGGAAAGGGAATGCTGCCTTATCCTGTCAATATCCTGTTGTATATCGGGATTCGTGGGTTCAACGCTTCGGGCAAATTTGAGATTATTGAGAGTATACTCATGTGCACAATAGATCTGGGTTGCGTCAGGCAGTGTGCTTAGGTGGTTGAGTGAGTTGAATAGTTGTTCGAGCGTGCCATCAAATACTCGTCCACAGCCTGCTGAAAAAAGGGTGTCGCCACAAAAAAGCCAACCTTGCTTTGCTTCATAATAGGCAATATGCGTTGTGGTGTGTCCGGGAATAGCGAGTATTTGAAACTGACCCGTATAAAAAGGCAGTATTTGCCCATCGGACAAGGGGGTATTGACTAATGGCATCCGTGTATCAGTGGGCCCAAACACCGGAATATCCGGGTATGCCTCTAACAACTCTGCAACGCCACCTTGATGATCCCAATGATGATGGGTTAAAAAAATAGCATCCAGCACCAACTGCTGTTCGTGGAGAAAGCGAAAGACAGGCGGTGCTTCACCGGGATCAATGCAGAGGCAACGGCTTTGCGTGGAATCCACAATGATCCAGATATAATTGTCCGCAAGAGCCTTTACTTTGGTAATCTGCATTTTTTCACCTTAAGTATTGTGCTGGATAGCCGAGCTGTACCAGGAATTATAACCGGTTTTGATCGCGTTCGCCGGGTTGAGCCGGACTCGCATCGTCACCATTGTGGTTTTCATCCTAACAGGATATATTTTAGTTTAAAATAATCGATTTTTCTTTTGTAATCGGTTAAAGTAATTACAATTTTCGCATTCTTCACCTGTTAGCTGCAGGAGAAGACCATATGATCAATGTTTCAGGAGATAACAGACTCATGCTTAGAAAAATCCGGGGTGCTTTCTCTAACGATTTATCGATTGATCTGGGTACGGCAAATACGTTGATCTATGTTCGCGATAAAGGCATTGTACTCAATGAACCCTCCGTTGTTGCGCTGCGCAATGAATCCGGGCAGAAAAGAGTAGCGGCAGTTGGCCTGGAAGCCAAACGTATGCTGGGTCGAACTCCCGGAAATATTACGGCTATCCGTCCCATGAAAGATGGGGTGATTGCGGATTTTCATGTGACAGAAAAAATGTTGCAGCACTTTATTCACAAAGTCCATGAAAATCGATTTTTGCGTCCCAGTCCCAGAGTTCTGGTTTGTGTTCCCTGTGGTTCAACCCAGGTGGAGCGGCGCGCAATTCGAGAATCGGCCATGGGTGCAGGTGCCCGGGAAGTGTTTCTGATTGAAGAACCGATGGCTGCTGCGCTTGGTTCAGGAATGCCTGTGGAAGATGCCAGTGGCTCGATGGTGGTTGACATCGGTGGCGGTACCACTGAAGTAGCTATTATTTCCCTGAGCGGCATTGTCTATCATCAGTCTGTGCGTATTGGCGGTGATAAATTTGATGATGCTATTTCCTCCTATGTGCGTCGAAATTATGGAACGTTGATTGGAGAAACGACCGCAGAGCGCATCAAGCATGAGATTGGTTCTGCTTTTCCCGGGCGTGAGTTATTTGAAATTGAAGTGCGCGGTCGTAATCTGGCGGAAGGCGTGCCACGAAGCTTCACGCTCACCAGTGCTGAAATTCTTGAGGCATTGCAGGAACCGCTTTCCGGTATCGTGACGGCCGTGCGTGCGGCACTTGAGCTGGCGCCCCCTGAACTGGCAGCGGATATAGCCGAACGTGGTATGGTTCTGACCGGAGGTGGTGCGTTATTGAAGAATATGGATATCTTATTAATGGAAGAAACCGGGCTTCCTGTGTTAGTGGCAGAAGATCCTTTAACCTGTGTGGCCAGAGGTGGTGGCAAGGCACTCGAAACTATGGATTTGCGTGGCGGTGATTTTCTTTCAACGGAATAAGGCCGCCTCTGCCGGTTTATTTCAAGCCGATAAACCTAAAAGCTCTGCTTTTATGTTCGTTGTCTTTTTATGCATTGCGCTCATGGTATCCGATTATCATTATCGCTATTTGAACCATGTCAGAAGCAGCTTCATGTTAGTAGCGGCTCCATTGCAGTATGTTGTAGATTATCCCCTGCGTGTTATTGGTTGGCTGAATGCCTTGGTGTCCTCGCGTACCTCGCTGGTCAATGAAAATATGCATCTGCGCTATCAGCAAACGTTACTGGAGGCTAATTTGCAGCGCCTGCTGCTGTTGCAAAAAGAGAACTCTCAACTGCGAGAACTGCTGCAAACGGCTCGGAAAGCTAACTTTAAATCAGTAGCCGCGCATATCATGGCGGTTGAAACCAACACAGCGCGCCAGCTTTTAATCATTAACCAGGGGATCAGCGATGCGGTCTTTGTGGGTCAACCGGTGCTTGATGCGAAAGGAGTGGTTGGCCAGATCATTGAGGTTGGACCTTTAAGCAGTGTCGTTCTGATGATTTCTGATGCGAAGTCGGCCGTTCCGGTGCGTAATTATCGCACCGGCGAAAGAGCGATTCTTGTGGGTACCAACGATATTGAATCCCTATCACTCATTAATCTGCCTCGCTCCTCTTCTATTAAAGCCGGCGATCTGCTGGTGACCTCTGGCTTGGCCAATCGGTATCCGGAGGGTTTTCCGGTAGGAATGGTAGCGTCTGTCCAGGATATGCCGGGAGAATCGTTTATCAGAGTACAGGTGAAGCCACTGGCGCTGTTAAATCGCGACCGCCTGGTTTTACTGGTATGGCCTCAGGAACGACTATTGTCGCAAACAGGAAAGCCAGTATGAGCACGAATGGACGTATTCTGCTGGTACTATTAGGCGTTATGCTGTTGACTATCATGCCGCTGCCTTATCTGGCCAATGTTCTGCGGCCGCCCTTGCTCGTTATGTTTTGGTTTTATATCCGTATCTTTATGCCGGAACGTTTTACTTTTTTAGGGTTGATGCTGACCGGATGTTTGTTGGACGTTTTGATCTATACGATTATTGGTCAACATGGCTTTGCCATGGCGAGCAGTCTGTGGTTGTTGAACACAAGGGCACGCCGCCTGGTATTTTTTAATATTTTTCAGCAAATGATACCGGTTTTCCTGCTCACTATGGTGTATCTGTATTTAATGGCCGGGGTGAATGCCTTTACGGGACATCCGGTACGCTGGTGGCAGCCCTTACTGGTGGCTTCGGTCAGTACATTGCTTTGGCCCTGGTTCAAATTAACGCTCGATGATCTGCTGATGAAACGGAAAATCAGCGCGTCCTGAGCGCGCCAGGCCTTTTGATTCGCGCTTCAGATAGAGACAAACATCCATTCACCTGGCTGTAGATCGGCCAGACGAAACGCATCAATCTGATAGCGAACAAGGCGCAGTGTTGGGTAGCCAATGGCGGCTGTCATATGCCGTATTTGGTGGTTTTTCCCTTCTTGCAGAATGATTTGTAGCCAGGAATCCGGTACGCTTTTCCGGTAGCGAACGGGCGGGTCGCGTTGCCAAAGGGATGGAGCGCTAATAATACGGCACTCAGCAGGTTGGTACTGGCAATGATTCCATCGCAGACCTTTTTGCAGCGGTAGCAGGTCGGCAGCTTGCGGCGCACCCTCTACCTGTACCCAGTAATATTTCCGTTTTCCGCTTGTGGGATTGGTTAAGCGATGCTGTAATTTACCATCATTCGTTAACAGTAACAGCCCTTCGCTTTTTTTATCCAAACGCCCCGCAGGATAGAAACCCGGGCAATCAATATAGGCGGATAAGGTTTCTTCAGACTTATCACCACTAAACTGGCAGTTGACCCCAAAGGGTTTGTTGAACAGGATGATCTTGGGCATAGGTTTTTTGCACCGTCATAGTAGGGTTTACCAGAAATATCAGTCACAGTCATTGTCTACGTCAATTCAAGGAAGCCTATATTGTATGAGACTAAATATAAAGGTAATTTATATAGATTGATCTAATTTGTGAACGATGATGAGCGTGGAGACGGTAAAGGTCTATCCACCTCTTCCTCTTTATTCTTATGTTCCGCTGGTTTTTCGTCATATTTTTTTATTTCAGCCATTTTATGCTTAAAATTGTTAAACGATTCAATTTTTTTGGTGACCACATTGTCTGTAAACAAAGAGGCTATCTTCGTGAAAAACTCGGCGATTTTCTGAAGTTTTGAACTAGAACCATGTCTATCTCGTAAACTAGTGTCTAAGGGTTCACGGACTCCGCTGCGCCTATTATTGATATCTGACATAATGGTAGAGCAGAACTCATTTACGCTATTCTCACTCATTGCTTTATGGTTTTTATTTTTTATACACATTTCCTTTTCAAGTAATATAATCAAATTTTCAATATCTGATTTTTGCAGAATGATATTTTTAATATCAGTTGCAGGGTTTTTGTTTTCAGTCACTAATCGTTGATTGACAACTTCTGTTAGTCGTCCCTTAATGCCATAAGAAAAGCTGTTTCCTTTTGAAAGGCCTGTGAGCTTACTCAGTGATTGAATAAGCTCCTTTGCTTGAAATTCACAGGGGTTGTTTATTTTAATATTTGATGGCTGAATCGTAGTATTGAGGTTCTTGATGTCAATGGTATATCCAAGACTTTTTGCAAAATCAGCTAATAGTTTTTCACCAGGCTCACCATTGTGTTGTGCGGTTCTTGCGATATTAGCTTTTGAGTCATTCAGAATCTTCGCGATATCTTGAAGATTCGGAGTCCAAACATGAATATTTCCGTGATCCATTATCGTCATTGGTAAGTCTTTGCCATTTTCTGCCATCATGTTTTTAAGCAAAAGTAAATTCTGTATCGTCACGAGAGATGAATCTTTGCCGACAAGAGCAACTAACGATTCAGGAAAAAAATTGCCAAGAATTTCATTATAGTTTCCTAACATCTCGGCCATATCGTAATTTCTACTGGGATCATCTCGTAATTCAGCATTCTGAGCTTTATGCATGTAGTCCTTATATTTCTCCATAAATTCTTGTCTGGAGATAATAGGTTCAAATTTTCTTTTATCTATGTCAACATTATAAAATTTTTCGTGATTAGTTTGACTCATGGTTTATGAGTCATAAAACATGTAGGCTTTGATGGTAGATTGGTCAGCGTCATAAACAAAGCCTACGTTGTTAAATAAGGTCATGTCAACGCCCGGAACCAGTAGTGTGGCGCTGCGACCTCGCTGGCCATGTCGCTCAACATTTTTATGTTCACCTTCATTGGTTTTTTTGCTGTTTAAAAATCTCACTTCATTTTCAGCTTCTGTGAGATCGGGTTTTCCTTTTTTTAGCGCCGATACATTCAGGGCTCGTGCCACAAAACGGCCTTCATTAAACATTTCTTTTAATTCACTACCTCGCAATTTATTTTTGCCCATGTTTTTCTTGCCTTAAAAAGAAATACTAAAGTTCTACGTTGTTGAGTCATCAAATTCTTTTTATTGTGTTTGGTGGTGACTCCGTCAAAAACAATTATCCTTTAGTTAAAGAATAGGATTAGACTTATAAAAGATCAATCAGATTTATTATTTTTCATATAATTTTAGGCTTGAGATAATGGTCGATCATAGTTTAAGTAAATTATGATTCCCTCTGTGGTATTGCAGCGTATTGCTGAATCTTTATAGAAGGCATGGTATTATAGTGCTCCTATCGGAGGCTTGGGGCTATCTGCTCCTGTTTTTTCGGCTTCGAAAAGAATAGGGTATAACCTTTCTCAGTCTCCGATACGAGAGGTAGACACGGTATGCGGTTACCGTCTGTGGTGTTTAATGACTTTTTAAAACTGGAGTACATCATGTCCTACGAAAAAATTAACGTTCCTGCTTTTGGTCAGGCCATTACGATTAATGCTGATTTATCTCTGAATGTACCTGACCAACCGGTGATCCCTTTTATCGAAGGCGATGGTATTGGCGTGGATGTTACCCCAGTGATGTTAAAAGTGGTTGATGCGGCAGTGAAAAAAGCCTACGGTGATGAGCGTAAAATTGCCTGGATGGAAATATATGCGGGCGAAAAGGCAACCGGGGTGTATGGTCAGGATCATTGGTTGCCGGAGGAAAGTCTGCAGGCTATTCAAGATTATGTCGTTTCGATTAAAGGCCCACTGACCACGCCGGTCGGTGGTGGCATTCGGTCTTTGAATGTTGCTATTCGTCAACAATTGGATCTCTATACTTGTCTGCGACCTGTTCGCTACTTTAACGGTGTGCCAAGCCCGGTAAAAGAGCCCTGGAAAACAAACATGGTCATTTTCCGTGAAAATTCAGAGGATATTTATGCCGGTGTGGAGTGGCAGGCAGGTACAGAGGCTGCCAATAAAGTCATCAAGTTTTTAATCGAAGAAATGGCGGTAAACAAAATTCGTTTTCCACAAGACTGTGGTATTGGCATCAAACCTGTTTCAAAAGAAGGCACCAACCGTCTGGTGAAGGCGGCGTTGCAATATGCGATTGACAATGACCGTGATTCAGTGACACTGGTGCATAAAGGCAATATCATGAAATTCACTGAAGGTGCATTCAAAGACTGGGGATATCAATTGGCTCAGGAGCTTTTTGGAGCAGAGCTTCTGGATGGTGGCCCCTGGATGCAGTTTAAGAACCCGAAGACCGGCAAAATGATTGTGGTTAAGGATGTGATAGCGGATGCTTTTTTACAGCAAATCCTGCTTCGTCCTGATGAGTACAGTGTGATTGCTACTTTAAATTTGAATGGTGATTATATCTCTGATGCGCTGGCTGCCCAGGTCGGTGGTATCGGTATTGCACCAGGGGCCAATATTGGTGATCAAGCGGCAGTATTTGAAGCCACACACGGTACGGCTCCCAAATATGCAGGGTTAGATAAAGTCAATCCTGGCTCTTTAATTTTATCAGCTGAGATGATGCTACGTCACTTGGGCTGGACAGAAGCAGCTGATCTGATTATTAAGGGTATGGAAGGAGCTATTGACGCCAAAACAGTAACCTATGACTTTGAGCGCCTGATGCCGGATGCGACGGTGGTGAGCTGTTCTGGCTTTGGTGATGCGATTATTCGACACCTGTAATTCCTGATGGCAGCGTCCACTGTCAGACATGATCACGACATGTCGTATCATTTTGATTTGATGCTGCCTCTATATGGCATACCGTAACTAGCAATCTGCTTTAAAGCAAGACAAGAAGCCGGGCTGGTAGAAATTATTATCGAAATTTACTGGCTAAATCGCTCTTAAAAGTCTATAAAATTAGTATGGGGTGTGTGATATGAACGGTGAGTATTTAACAGGCATTATTGAGAAGACCAGAGCGTTGAGTCGGACTCAGGAAGAGATTCAGGCTCCTAAAAAATATAAAGTTATCCTGCTCAATGATGACTATACCCCAATGGACTTTGTTGTAGAGGTTCTGAAACGTTTTTTTCGATTGAATGACGCGATAGCAACCCAGCTTATGTTAGAGGTGCATTTCAAAGGTTATAGTGTATGTGGTATTTTTACTCGGGATATCGCAGAGACAAAAGTGGCCCAGGTAAATGAGTATGCCAAGAGCAATGAATATCCATTGCGCTGCACTATGGAATCCGAGTAATAATTTTGGCTGGAAAGGAGATATGACAATGTTAAATAAAGAACTTGAATTCACCTTAAATCTGGCCTTCAAGGAAGCAAAAGAAAAACGTCATGAATTTATGACTGTGGAGCACCTGCTATTGTCCCTCCTTGACAATCCAGCGGCTGGCAATGTCTTACAGGCCTGTGATGCCAATATTGATAATTTGCGGCGTGATCTCACCGAGTTTATTGATGAAACCACACCACGCATTCCGGAAGATGAGTTGGATCGGGAAACTCAGCCGACACTTGGCTTCCAACGAGTGCTGCAACGTGCGGTGTTTCATGTACAGTCAGCGGGAAAGACGGAAGTGACTGGTGCTAATGTATTGGCAGCTATCTTTAGCGAACAGGAAAGTCAGGCGGTTTATTATTTGCGACGAGAAAATATTACCCGTTTGGATGTGATTAATTATATTTCGCATGGTGTATCTAAATATCAAAACAATGATATGAATGATGGAGTGAATCCTGGCGGAGTCGATGAGGACTATATGGCTGCGGAGGGGGCTGAGTCTGCTCTGGAAAATTATTGCACCAATCTTAATAAGCGTGCCAAACTGGGTAAGATTGATCCCTTGATTGGTCGAAATGAAGAAATTCAACGTACGATTCAGGTTTTGTGTCGACGACGAAAAAATAATCCGTTGTTAGTCGGTGAGGCTGGCGTGGGTAAAACTGCTATCGCCGAAGGACTGGCGCGACGGATTGTGGATGATGAAATACCGGAAGCTATTAAGGACTGTGTGGTGTATTCACTCGATCTGGGGGCTTTGCTGGCAGGTACCAAATATCGTGGTGACTTTGAAAAACGGTTAAAATCAGTATTAAGCCAGTTAAGCCGTAATCCGGGAGCGGTTTTGTTCATTGATGAGATCCATACCATTATCGGGGCTGGTGCTGCGTCAGGTGGGGTGATGGATGCCTCTAATCTGATTAAACCTTTGCTGGCTAATGGGGAGCTAAAATGTATTGGCTCTACCACGTACCAGGAGTATAGGGGCATTTTTGAAAAAGACCGGGCCTTGGCACGACGTTTCCAAAAAGTGGATATTGCAGAGCCCAGTGAAGAGGAAACCTTTGAAATCCTCAAGGGTTTAAAGCCCCGTTTGGAAGAGCATCATGGGGTCAAATTCTCAATACCCGCTTTGCGGGCAGCCGTGGAATTAGCTGCGAAATTTATCAATGATCGTTTCTTGCCTGATAAAGCCATTGATGTGGTGGATGAAGCAGGTGCTTTTCAAAATTTATTAACTTCCAGCAAGCGTAAAAAAATCATATCAGTCTCTGAAATTGAAGATGTTGTGGCGAAAATAGCGCGAGTTCCCTTGAAGAAAGTTTCTGCTCAGGATAAAGATACCCTGCGCAATCTGGAGCGGGATTTGAAGCTTTTGGTGTATGGACAGGATGATGCGATTACCGCTTTATCTTCGGCCATCAAGCTGGCACGCTCCGGTTTACGTGAACCGCAAAAACCGGTTGGCTGTTTTCTGTTTGCAGGACCAACAGGCGTAGGTAAAACGGAAGTCACCCGTCAACTGGCTAATCTATTAGGCATTGAGCTGTTGCGCTTTGACATGTCAGAATATATGGAAAAACATACGGTGTCGCGTTTGATTGGCGCACCTCCGGGATATGTGGGATATGA
Organism: Legionellaceae bacterium; assembly: GCA_020831865.1. Lineage (GTDB taxonomy): Bacteria > Pseudomonadota > Gammaproteobacteria > Legionellales > Legionellaceae > JAFIFT01. The sequence goes on from JAFIFT010000001.1 coordinate 40,661, forward strand.
TCAGGGTGGCCTGTTGACCGAGGCCGTAAGTAAACATCCGCATGCTGTCTTGCTGTTGGATGAGATTGAAAAAGCGCACCCTGATGTGTTTAACTTACTCCTACAGGTTATGGATCATGGCACCTTAACGGATGCCAATGGTCGCCATGCTGATTTCCGCCATGTCATTTTGGTGATGACCTCCAATGCGGGCGCTGCTGAAATTAGTCGGACCAGTATTGGATTTTCTCAGCAAGACAATAGCCACGACGGCATGGATATTATCAAACGGCAGTTTAGCCCGGAATTTCGCAACCGGTTGGATGCGGTAATTAATTTTGCGCCCCTGGCTCCCAATACCATCGGTCTTGTGGTTGATAAATTCCTGATGGAACTTGAAGAACAGTTGAGTGCGAAGGGTGTGGTGCTTAAGGTCGAAAAGGGTGCCCGAGAGTGGCTGAGTCAACATGGGTATGACAAGAGTATGGGCGCTCGCCCCATGTCAAGATTGATTCAGGAGCGGGTGAAAAAACCACTGGCGGATGAACTGCTCTTTGGAAGCCTGGTCAATGGCGGCGTCGTAACGCTGGATGTCCGTGATGACAATTTGCACTTTACCTGTCAGGATCATCGTGAAGGGGTGTATTAGACACCCCCGCCTGCGGTTAATATTGACTGTGGTGTGAGTGAGGCTTGGTGGCAGAGGTTGGGCAGTTGTGGAGACGGTACCCCTTAGGCCATCAACCTTGCCTCCTGTGTGTCCAGCCATCTACAGATGGGTCATAGCATTATTAGTCCAGGCCAGATTGCGAGTGATGCCTACAAGGTATTTAAGCTCTCGCGAATCAGACTTAACTTGATCTTCCCTTTCGCTCGTCGGTCTGTTTTGCGTTCAAACAGACTGTAATTGGTAAAGCGTTGCCCGTTTTGCCTTACTATGCCTACTACCATAAAGTACTCACTTTTTAGCGTAATATCATCTTTGCCTAAATGTAGCTCCCTTAAAAGTGCAGCCGACTTTGCTGATTGAGTAATCGGGCTTTGGTTGCGGGCGCTGATAATCGTACTAACCTGACTGTCAGACAGACCATTACCCAGGATAGATAAAACATGTGGGGAGGCGGTATTCAGATTGATGCCGGTACTTTTGGGAAGGGCGGTAATAAAAGGAGCCAGAGCGTTCCAAATATTGGCGTTTACACCGGGAATCATGCGTAATTCACTGATACTGGCAAAGGGCATTTGTGCAGGTATTCTGGGGGGTTTTTGTTGCAGAAACAGCTCGATCATTTTATCCTGACCCCGTCCGGGACGATATTGATTCTGCCAATACCAGGTTGCTTCCGTGATGAGCTTGACGGGTACGTCATCTGTTGCAGGCAGCGTCTTGGTGATTAAACGGTTAAATTGCTTTCGTCCGAAGTTTTTGCTGATATTATTGAGATTGAAGCGTCCCTGCATATCCAAAATATAGCCACTGAGCTCAAGCTCCGGATAGTTATGCTGCAGTGCACCGGGAAAGCGGGCTACCGTACCGTCATTATTGAGTTGATTCAACTCGTTTTTAGGATCCATTAACTGGGTCATACCCCAGAAGATTACCAATTGTGAGGCAAGATAGGGCTTGTCGCTCTTAATGGTCAAGTTGGTTTTATAAATATCAATTTGCAAGCGCAGCGTCATGGCTGTTGCTGCAATAGCCACCAGCGTCATGATAAACAATGCGGACAGCAAAGCACTGCCGGTAGAATGGCGAGGGCTACAGATTGGCATATAGTGCCTCTGGAACTAAATATAACAAAGACATTTCCCCCCAATCTTTGATTGTCAATTGTAACTGGATACCAGACGGAAACATTTCTTTTACTGTTTCGCTGCTCATACTTTCCGATAACCACTCTTCAAAACGCTGTCTGTTTTTATTCAAAAACATAAATTGGCATTGGCTGAGGTTGGGTATCAAAATGCGATCTTCATAGCGCATTCTGTCCGCATTGTCGACTTGCGGCCAACTGCGTCGAATCAGTTGATCATTCTGACACAGCAGTGCAACCCGTTTTAAACTGCTGCGGGTAACAGATGCCCCGGGGTTCAGAATGCCAGTGCGGGTAAATTCAATATATTGCATGGTACCAATAAAGGGGGGAAATGTGCGCATATCATTGCCACGTACCGGCCGATTGATGATTTGACTGGTATCTTGATTGATGAGATTAATGGCTATCTGTAGCTGTGCCAGACGGTCGGCGTAGGCATTGATTCGGCTCCGCGTGGAGAAGGCATAAAACATGGCAGAGGCCGTAATGGCCGATAAGATGGCAAACACCAGGAGTGCGATTAACACCTCTATTAACGTAAAGCCTTTATTCATAATCTCGTTTTGGAATAAATTATAGGCGTAATTGATAGCCCGTTAAGGTTTCCTCGAAAGGGCCCGCTTCAGTGCGACTGACATAAATCACAATTTTTTTTATTTTTTTCAAAGGCGTAGCTTTAATGAGGGGACGCCAATACCAGTCTTGATTAAGCATGCGGGTTTTCAGGGTTTTGCGGTTTGTATCTGTAATATCACCATTTTGGATCATATTAATTCCTTGCCGGGCAACCCAGTGTTTCAAAGTTTTTTCCTGCAGTCGATTGGTATATTGTATATTTTGTCCTGTGGATCGTATGAGCGCGGTCAGCGATATGGCAATAATGACCAGTGCTATCAATACTTCAATCAAGGTAAAGGCTTTGCTCCGTGTTGGAAGGGTCATGGCTGCGTATCCTGGACCCCGGTTTTCAATTTACCGTCATGTGTACCCACCAGTTCAATCTGCTCCTGACTGCGCACTAGTTTAAATTGTAGTCGAAAGGGCTCCATATCCCCTGACGGATGCAGGATAATAGCTGGGGTTTTTGAGCTGTTATGAATCGGTTCGCTCACTTTCAATTCGATATTGCGCGGTAACACCTGGCGCACGAACAATCGTTGTTTGGGAAAGGGCTGCCAGGTTCCCGGATATTGATAGGAATAGGGGGTATAACCGTGATCATCAATATGTAAGCCAATGGTGATATTTTCCAAAATGGCACGTTGCTGTAATAAAGAAAGATAGGATTCAAAATGCTCGGTATAAATATGAAGCTGTCGCTTCGCTCCAAAGTCACCGAAGGCAAGGACCGCAAAGCCGATGGTTATGCCTATAATCAGCATAACCACCAGAATTTCAATCAGGGTAAAGCCCCGTTTATTTTGCATCCCAGTTGCCAATTTCTGCGTTGATGCCGCTTCCGCCGGGTTTGCCATCGGCTCCAAGGGTAAACACATCAATTTCACTGTGCTCACCAGGATTGAGATAGATATAATCTCGTCCCCAGGGATCATGGGGAATCGATTTCATATATACTTGCCAATTTCTGGGCTCCGGACTTGAGGTCGGTTTTTCTACCAGGGCGGCCAGGCCTTGATCGGTACTGGGATAAAATCCATTATCCAGGCGATAGAGATCCAATGCGTTTTGTATGGACAAAACATCCTGTTTGGCTTTGACAACCCGTGCCTCATCGGGGCGGGAAATAATTTTGGGTACGACGATGGATGCGAGAATACCCAGAATGACCACAACGACCATGATCTCAATTAATGAAAAACCTTTTTGCTTCATGTGAATACTCCGGTGATTAGCCTACCAATTGTTCCATTGAAAATATTGGCAAGAGGGTGGCTAGTACTATAAACAATACGACTGCGCCCATCAACAAAATTACCATGGGTTCCAGCAGGGTCAGTGCCGTATCAATCAATCGTTTGACTTCATTATCCAGGTGGTTCGCTGCTTTTTCCATCATTTGTGATAATTGACCGCTTTTTTCTCCGCTGGCAATGAGATGGATGGCCATGGGACTGATAAACGTAGTTTCCTTGAGGGCAATATGGATGGCTGTTCCTTCGCGAACTTTATGAAGGGCCGTGGTAAATTTTTCTTTCATGGGGAGATTGGTCAGCAGACTGGCCCCCACGCGCATCGTATCCAGAACCGGTACGCCTGCGGCAAAAAGAATCCCAAAGGTATGGATATAGCGTGCTACATTAGTGGCTCTGATTAAATAGGAGCTTATCGGCAGACGCAGTAATACCTGATGCCAGCGAAAACGAATACTGTCCTTACGCAGACTTCGCTGAAAGCCGACGAGGAGCAGAATAAACGCAAGCGCACAATACAGCCCATAGTTTTTAATAAAATCACTGATGATAATCAGAATATGGGTCATCTCTGGCAGGGTTTGTCCACTGCTGGTGAAGACTTCTATAATTTTGGGTACGACGAAGGCAAGGAGAAAGCTAATAATGGCGGTGGAGACCACTATCATGAGAGTGGGGTAGATCAAAGCCTGCTGAATTTTTTGTCGGGTGGTTTGTTGATTCTCGGTGTAATCAGCCAGCTTTTCCAGAACAACATCCAGGCGCCCCGTTTGTTCACCAGCGCCTACGGTGGCACGGTATAATTCAGGAAACGCCTGAGGGAAATCGGCCATGGCATGAGCGAGGCCATAGCCTTCCAGTACTTTTGCCCGCACCCCCATAATCAGTTCGCGAACACTTGCTTTTTCACTTTGCTCGCTGACACCGCGCAGCGACTCTTCCACTGGAATACCCGCAGCCAGCAGGGTTGCCAATTGGCGTGTCATTAGGGATAAATCAGCGGATTTGATAGCGCGCTTGGCGCTTCCCGATGGACCATGACGCTCCATGAGAATCATTTGGGTCGGGATTAAGCCTTGTTCGCGAATACGCTCCCGAGCTTGACGCTCGGAATCCGCTTCAATGCTTCCTTTCTTGAGTGATCCCGTTTTGCTTAATGCTTGATATTGGTAGGCCGGCATGGTGTTATCTGAGCAACCAAGAGAAAGATGACGTTATTTTATCCTAAATTGATGTGAGTAGCGACCAACATTTACTGTAGCTGCCGGGTCAATTCATACTTTGGGTGAAATGACCGAAACGGGGGTATGCCGTAGTAAGCTGCGGAAGGGATGGGGGTAGACCCATCGAGTATTTTCACATCTGTCGGGTATACAGGCCCTGTAATCGCCGTAATATGTTATATTGTAACGACTGAGTAAGTGTTATATTATATCGCTTTTTTTGGGGGAGGCTATTGATGTTAAAAAAATTACCGGTAACGGTTTTATCGGGGTATTTGGGCGCTGGAAAAACAACGCTCCTTAATCACATTTTACATAATCGCCAAGGCTTAAAGGTCGCTGTGATTGTGAATGATATGTCGGAAATCAACATTGATGCGCAGTTTATCAAGGCGGGAACCGCTAATTTATCCAAAACCCAGGAGTCTTTGGTCGAAATGCAAAATGGTTGTATCTGCTGCACCTTGCGTGATGACTTGTTAATGGAGGTTCGGCGTCTGGCGGAAGAAAAGCGCTTTGATTACCTTCTCATTGAGTCCACCGGAATTTCTGAGCCAATGCCTGTCGCGGCAACGTTTTCGTTTCGAGATGAGCAGAATCAATCTTTAAGTGATGTGGCGTATCTGGATACCATGGTGACCGTCGTGGATGCTTCCAGTCTTGTGACGGATTATCAGAGCGATGAATTTTTGCAGCACAGAGGACAGGCGGTCAGTGAAGAAGACCAGCGAACCGTGGTCAATCTGTTAGTCGATCAAATCGAATTTGCCAATGTCATTATTTTAAATAAAGTAGACAGGGTGGATGCTGAAGAATTAGCGCTGGCTGAGTCTATCGTCAAAGCGCTCAACCCGGAGGCGCTACTCATACCCGCATCCTATAGCGCCATTAATCTTGAATCCCTGTTACATACCAAGCGCTTCGATGAAGAAAAAGCCGCTCAGTCGGCGGGTTGGGTAAAAGAAATGAGAGGAGAACATCTGCCTGAAACCGAAGCCTATGGTATTAACAGTTTTGTTTACCTGGCAAGCAAACCCTTTCATCCCCAACGATTTTATGCCTTCCTGGAAAGCGACTGGGGCAACGTGATTCGAGCTAAGGGATATTTTTGGTTGGCTTCTCGTTATGACTGGGTGGGGCATCTTTCTCAGGCAGGTTGTGCGGTGGAACATGAAGCCGTGGGGCTTTGGTGGGCTGCGGCTGAACATAACGATGAGCATCCACATGAAGATGCGGATTACCAGATCGCTAAAGAACACTATTGGCATCCGGAATACGGTGACAGACGTCAGGAAATTGTCTTCATTGGTCTTCAGATTAATGTTGATGAAATCACCCAAATGCTCGATAACTGTTTGCTTTCTGAGGAAGAAATGGCATCTGGAAAAGAGGTTTGGAGTCATTTTAGCGATCCATTCCCGAAATGGGCCTTTGCTGAGTAATAGCCTTCAACCATGGCTCCTTCCGAGGCTGAGGTATCGTCACAAAAATACAATATATCTTTGTACCGGACAAAGATATATGATAATAAGTTGCGCATTAGTTTTGATAGTGATCGCCATGTTACCATGGAGTCCATTTCTGACTTCGTGTAGAGTACTAGGATGGCAGTGGAATATTCTTCTTTCCATTTTAAGGTCAAATATGCCGTTGTATATTGATTATAAAAAGATTTTTGATAGTGCGACTCACAATCCCAATATTACTCTGTTAAAAAAACTGGTTGTAGTAAGCTATTATGGAAATCTTCAAATTAATGGTCAATTACCCAGCGCGACGCAGCGACTTGAGCAATATTTGATGGCTCGTGGAAATTGTATTATTGATTTATGTGCCTTAGATCCCGTTTCGCGCCATCGTTTTGAACAATGGTTGCTGGATCCCCATATGAATGATGCGCAACAAAGTTATTGGGACGGTGTCATAGCCAGTGATTATCGTGGCTATACAACCGAAGTCTGTTTAAGCTGGTGGGGGCGTGTTCTCAACTGGATCTACTATCGTCGCTCCAGCCACACCTGGTTCATCGAGCCATTAGTGCTATCCTTTGGAACACAGTTACGTAGTTTCTCCGTCACCAGGGCCGAAAATGGTCTCGTTTTTGGGTTTCATATTTTTAATCCAGGTGGACTAATCAACTTTTCAAACGCTGTCGATGAAGAAAAGGCCAATAATCAGGATAACAGCAAGCGGATAGTGTTAACCTCGCGTCTGGTGAATCTGCTCTGCCAGCTTGATCTGTCCAAGATCAAGGCTGACAAATTACTGCAAGATACGCATCCGCTGTCAATTACGGTACCGCAATATAAATTGGCGGAGCGGCGAAACGCGATGGAGGAATATCGGAAAACTGAGCTCTATGAGAGCAATATTCCCTGGTATCAACGGTTATGGAGTTGGATTATTTCCTGGTTTATTGAGAGTAACGCCGAGAGTCTAGCGCAGCCACAGTCTTCTCAACTGACACAGAATATATTAGTCAAGCTCTGGAAGTGGGTCTGTTCCCCTCTACAATGGATACAGCCATTGCCCATTGAGGCGCCAACACCCGAAGAACCGAAAGCACGGTATAGCCAACCGCTGCTTGATGCTGACGAAGAAGAGCGCTTGCGTCTTAAAATTTTATATGATCCGCGGACGGATAAAGTGCTGGTTATTGAGCAGTGTCCTCCCATTGATACTGTGGTGTATAGCGGTGGTGGCGGGAAAATATTTGCGCATGTGGGTTCCAAGCGTGCGATGGAGCAGATGGATATAAAGTGCAAAGATTTTGCGGGAAGTTCTGCTGGCGCCATCATGGCGATGTTAGATTATTTAGGGTATCACTCCGATGAGATACACCATTTTTTTCGTTTTGTGAGTCGCGATCTCCTGGTACATTATGATATTGACTGGACGGGTTTATCGCATCCAAGAGCCATGAAAGCAGCCTTTGATTTTGCCATTAATAAAAAAGTGCTTGAACTCATTGAACACTACGCCATTGACAAAACTTGGCCAGGGCGAAAATTTTTACAGGATGAGATCTTGTCAGAAGGAAAAATTACCTTTCGCTCTTTGCATAAATTGAAACAGCGCTACCCCGACTGTTGTTTAGGCAACTGTATCAAGATTACGGCAACTAATATCAAGCAAAACAGAACGGTTATTTTTTCCGTGGTGAACACACCGGATATGGAGCTGAGTGAGGCGGTTAAAATTTCCGCAAGTATGCCGGTGATCTTTAAGTCGTCTTTGTTGGACGGAGAGCCTCATAGTGATGGCGGTGTGTTACGAAACTTTCCTTTGGAGCTGTTTCCTGACAGGGGTAATACGTTCCTGTCCTCTCGTTATGGCATTAATTTGGGTACCATTGGTTTTTGTTTTCACACTGGGGTGGAGTTTGCGTTGTTAAACAATTTCCGTATCCCCATGCATCGTGAGTCTGCTTTTTCCAATTGGGTGTATTCTTTATTGACCGGGGTGAAAGACCCGGCAACGGGTTGGCAAATGGATTTGAGCAAAGTGATTCAAAATAGCCATCAGGTTGTGGTGGTACCGGCGGATATTCCTTCCACCGAGTTTAGCGTGAGCCCTGCACAGCAGCAGTCTTTGATGCGAACTGGCTTTTATTATGCGATGCGGCATTTGCATCATGTCTATGATACCAAGACGAAAACCATGGCGCAGGCTATGCATGCTAACTATAGTTCACTGGAAGAGTTAATGGTGCACTTTGCTTTGCGGGGGCGACAGGATCTTTTTGATCGCTTGAAACCTTTTGCAATACTACAAGGTGTCTCCAGGCTGCGGCTTGACAGACTCGTACACAGTCATTTTTTAGACAAAACGGCATTGGTGGATATTTTTATACATCCACAGCAGCGTGAGAAGCCCACACCGGTTGATTTACTGCAACGCCAATCCTCACAGCACTTCTTATACCGTACCGCTTTGGGTCAAATGCGCATGTATAATGTGTTGTATCCCATCTTTCTTCGTATGCCAGTGGTGATGTTTATTGATGATAAAGCCTTTGCCCATTTTAAAGAAGCCAGGCACCATTTAAGTCCCCGCAATTATACGAAAAGTCTGGAGTACTTGGTCAAACATACTGGCCAGCAGCATTTTTTGCTCTATTTGCTACAGGTCATGATGAGCAAGGCCGCGCAGCTGGATTTATCGGTGGTCTGTACTAATATTGATAGGATAGGGCAGTGCATGTTTACTCATGCTGATCGTCTGGATATGGCTATCTGGTTTTATCCTTGGTCCTTAACGGACAAAGATATAGATCGGGTTATGGGCTTGATGAAAGAGCAGGCGTTTCATGATTTAATGGAATGGATGCAGCACCATCAGGATAAAACGGATACGGCACATTTGACTTGTACAAATCATGCTGATTATAACGATGCGTATATTGTGCATGGGTGCCGAAAAAACACACTGAGTTAGGTCTTACTGTCTTTTGGGGTGAGCCAATATTTCGGGAGGTAGCATAAGGTGTCGTTTCTTGATAAAAGTGCCAGTCTTACCAGCTTGCAGAGGCGCATTATCCTCGAAAAAGCGACAGAGCCACCTCACAGTGGTGCATTTAACGGGATTCCCAAGCAGGGTAGTTACCTCTGTCGTCGTTGTGGTAAAGCACTGTTTCGAGCGGAACAGCAATTTTCCTCCGCCTGTGGCTGGCCGGCGTTTGATCGTCAAATTGGCCAGGCAGTCGCTGAACGACCTGATGCGGATGGTCACCGTACCGAAATTATTTGTCAACGCTGTCAGGCTCATCTGGGTCATGTGTTTCGAGGTGAGGGATTGACGCCTGAAAATCTGCGGCATTGTGTGAACAGCGCTGCTCTTGATTGGGTCGATAGTGGATCCATTCTTGACAGTGGGGAGTTGATTGTAGCGGGAGGTTGTTTTTGGGGAGTGGAATACCATTTACAGCAACTTGCCGGAGTGGTATTGGCGGAGTCGGGTTATATTGGGGGCACGGTAACGCATCCCACGTATGCTCAGGTCTGTGACGGTAATAGCGGACATTATGAGGCGGTTCGAGTGCTTTATGATAGCAGCATCACGAACGATGAGAGCATTTTAAAAGTATTTTTTGAAATTCACGATCCGGAACAGAAAGATGGGCAGGGACCGGATCGGGGCCCACAATATCGCAGTGCGGTATTTGTTTATAATGAGCAACAACACGCCTGCGTGCAGACACTACTCGATCTGCTGAGTCATCATGGTTATCAACCGGCCACACAGATTCTTCCCATGAGTCCTTTCTGGCCTGCGGAAGACTGGCATCAAGATTATTATTTTAAAAAAACACAATTGCCTTATTGTCACAGTCGGGTGAAACGTTTTTAACGGTCTGGGGGCTGTTGACATTTCACCCCAAAATGCCCACGTGCTGCGGTTTATCCGCAGCATCTATGGATCCCCGATAAGCCGGTGCTAGAGACGAAATATCAACAGCCCCTAATCCAGGTGTTTTTTCAAGCATGCCGATAATACCGCCGGATCCGCTGCACCTTGCGATTGTTGCATTAATTGTCCGACAAAAAAGCCGAGTAACTTGGTTTTTCCGGCCTTGTACTGAGCGACTTGCTGGGGGTTTTTCAGCAGACAATCCTGCACCATGCTATCAATTTCAGCCATATCAGGCATCTGCCCGTTACGTACTGCGGCGATTTTATCTGCAAGACGCTCCCCCTTTTTCCAGCTTTCTTGAAAAATTTTTCGGGCGCTCGTTGAGCTGATGCTCTGCTCGACCAATGCTTGTATTAATAGAGCCAGGGATGGTGCGTCGATAGGTGGCTGGGAAAAGCTGGCCTGGGCTTCGTTTAAAAGCGCACTATATGGACCCTTAAGCCAGTTCACTACCGTTTTTTCAGCACCCGCAAGGGCAGTTTCCCGACACACGGCCTTATAGTAGGCATAGTGCTCCGGTGAGGTCAGCAAAAATTGGATATCGTCTTCTGTCAATGCCGTACAGCTTTGCAATTCGCTCATGATGGCGGCCGGAAGCGGTGGCAAGCTTGCCTGAATCGAGTGGATCAGGGTTTCATCTACATACAAAGGCAACAGATCCGGATCAGGGAAATAACGGTAATCCTGTTCATTTTCTTTGCTGCGCATGGGGCGAGTGCAGTCTTTATCCGGGTCATACAAACGCGTTTCCTGCACCATCGTCTCACCTTGCTCCAGGCATTGTTTCTGGCGCTGATACTCAAAAGCAATGGCTTTTTCAATAAATCGGAATGAATTCAGATTTTTTAATTCGGTTCGGGTTCCCAGAGTCTGGCTACCCGCAGGTTTCAGGGAGATGTTGACATCGCAACGAAAAGAGCCTTCTTGCATATTCGCATCACAGATTCCCAGAAAACGCACCAGTCGATGCAGCGTTTTAAGGTAACGAATCGCTTCATCGGCGCTGGTCAAACAGGGGGCGCTGACTATTTCAAGTAAAGGGATACCGGCGCGGTTTAAATCTATTCCGCTATAAGCTATATGCGCATCGTGTACTGATTTTCCAGCATCTTCTTCCAGGTGGGCTCGCACAATGTGAACCGCTTTGTCGCGACCATCAGCCAGGCTAATTTCGAGCTGGCCATTTTGTACTACCGGTGATTGAAACTGGCTAATCTGGTAGCCTTTGGGTAAGTCGGGATAAAAATAATGTTTGCGCTCAAACCAGGAACAGGGATTAATCTGAGCGTTAATGGCCAGACCAAATTGAATGGCTTTGATTAAGGCTTCCCGGTTCATTACCGGTAAGGTACCGGGCAGAGCGGCGTCTACATAACTGGTATGCACATTGGCGGAACCACCATAAGCGGTGCTGGCGTTGGAAAATAACTTCGTTTGTGTGGTCAGCTGCGCATGAACTTCCAGACCAATGATCATATCCCATTGCATGCGTTACTCCTTAGTCATGTCGGGTCGGCGCAGGTGCCAGTCCGTCCTTTGCTGATAGCGGTGTCCAACCTGCAGGAGCGTGCTTTCCGCAAAGGCTTTTCCGATGAGTTGCATGCCAATTGGCAATCCCTGGCTAAAACCCGCCGGTAGCGAGAGTGCCGGCAGACCGGCAAGGTTGGCGCCCACGGTAAAGACATCGGCCAGATAGGCGTGCACCGGGTTTTTTTCTTCCTCTGCAAGGGAAAAGGCAATCGTTGGACTGGTGGGGCCAATAATGAGATCAACCTGGGTAAACAGGCGCACGAATTCATCGCGAATCATACGCCTGACTTTCAGCGCTTGCAGATAATACGCATCATAATAACCGGCCGATAAAATATGGGTGCCGGTGAGGATGCGGCGTTTGACTTCCGCACCAAAACCTTCTTCACGAGACTGTGTAATCAGCTCTGCCAGATCGGTCGTTTGGCGTGAGCGGTGTCCAAAACGTATCCCGTCAAAACGAGACAGATTAGAAGAGGCTTCAGCACAGGCAATGACATAATAACAGGGAACCCACAATGCCTGATGCTGAATATCAACGGGTATGATAAGAGCACCTTCCTGTTCCAGCACCCGTAAGGCAGATTTAATATGCTCCGTAATATCCGGCTGTACGGCTTCAGATAAAAAACAGTCTGGAATACCTATTTTTAACCCTTTAATGCTGGCTTGTAACTGCTGGCTGAAATCAGGCGAAGTGCGGGTGTCGCTGGTGGAGTCCTTGGGATCAAAGCCTGCCATGGCATTGAGAATATGGGCGCAGTCTTCCGCACTGCGTGCCATAGGACCGGCCTGATCCAGGCTGGAGGCATAAGCTACCATACCGTAACGCGACACACGTCCATATGTGGGTTTCAGTCCACTAATACCGCAAAACGCAGCCGGTTGACGAATGGAGCCACCGGTATCCGAGCCTGTAGCCCACAGGCAGAGCTCAGCCGCTACTGCCGCTGCCGAACCACCAGATGAGCCGCCGGGAACACGGCTGGTATCCCAGGGATTTTTAACCACACCGAAATAACTGTGCCGATTGGCCGAACCCATGGCAAATTCATCCATGTTTGTTTTGCCAAGATTCACCACACTACAGGCATTGAGTTTTTCCACAATAGTGGCGTCAAAAGGCGAACGATACTGTTCGAGCATTTTGGAGCCGGCGCTGGTAATACTATTCCGGGTACAAACATTATCTTTATGTGCCATTGGGATGCCGGTTAGAATATGTTGCCTTTTTTCCCGAATCCTTTTATCTGCCAGGCGCGCGTTTTGCAGGGCATGCTGCTCATCAACATGAATAAAGGCATTGAGGTGCGCCTGTTGCTGAATGCGTTCTATATAATGCCGCGTGAGTTCTTCACTGCTTAAGAGGCCCTTAGCCAGCGCGTCTGCAAGGGAGCGGATACTCTGCGTTTCATCGCTATGCATCGTCGATCACCTTGGGTACGAGATAATGTCCTTCCGCAAAAAGAGGTGCAATATCAGCCAACTCATTGAGACAGCTCTGTTCACAGACCTCATCTTCCCGCAGGCGCTGATGTAAGTCAAACGGGTGAAACAACGGCGCAACAGCAGCAGTATTAGCCTGGCGAAGCTGTTCTACAAAGTCGATGATGGTATTGATTTCATCCAGTAAGTGGTGATGGTGTAGCGGATCGACCTCAAGATGCGCCAGTTTACCAATTTGTTGCAGATCCTCATCATGAAGCGTCATCAATTACCTCTCGCCCAGCATCGCAATGTAGAGGCGATTATAGCGACTCGCTCCGGCGTAGGCAAATGCTCTTGACAGGGTAAACATATCCAAAGTATTGCACCGTAAAAATATCCGATTTGGCCGGTGCCTTATCTTTCTTTTTTAAAATCGGTATACTATAGCCGTTGTAGCGGACAGCAGTGCCGTTTCAGCTACAAGGGGCGTTCGATTTTCATTATGGGCAAAGAGGTAATGTATGGCGGGCCACAGTAAATGGGCAAATATCCGTTTTCGTAAAGGCGTACAAGACGCAAAACGAGGGAAAATTTTTACCAAGTTAATTCGTGAAATAACTGTTGCGGCTCGTATGGGGGGCGCAGATGAAAGTGCTAATTCACGCCTGCGTGATGCTATCAGCAAAGCGTTAAAGGCGAATATGAAGCGTGACACCATTGATAATGCGGTCAAGCGGGGCGCTGGTGGGCTGGATGGTGATGCCATGCTGGAGTTACGCTATGAGGGCTATGGGCCAGGCGGGGTAGCGATCTTGGTGGATTGCTTGTCCGATAATAAAAATCGCACGGTCTCTGATGTGCGCCATGCCTTTAGCAAATATGGCGGTAATTTGGGAACGGATGGTTCGGTTGCTTATTTGTTCACGAATCAGGGTGAAATTCTGCTCTCTCCACAACAGGATGAAGAGCGGGCAATGGAAGTCGCTATCGAAGCCGGCGCACAAGATGTGGCAATGGAAGAGGGACAAGTGGAGATTATTAGCGGGCCGGAAGAGTACCACGCTATTCTTGCCGCTCTGGATACGGCTGGTTTACGTGTTGAGCAATCGCAGTTGGTTATGCGGGCGCAAACACTGGTGCATCTGGAAGGGGAGCAGGCAGAAAGCTATTTGAAACTGACTGACATGCTGGAAGATCTGGATGATGTACAACAAATCTACTCCAATGCCCAACTACCGGAAGAGCTCTACGAGGCGTCTGCATGAGTATCATTTTGGGAATTGATCCCGGCTCGCGTATTACTGGCTATGGGATTATCAGGGAAGAACGGCAACAATTATACTATCTGGACAGCGGTTGTATCCGAACGGGTGATGGTGATTTAAGTGAGCGGCTTTTGGCTATTTTCAATGGAATGTGTACCCTGCTGGAGACCTATCATCCTGATGAAGTAGCGATCGAGCAGGTTTTTATGCATCAAAATCCCAACGCCGCACTCAAACTGGGGCATGCCAGAGGGGTGGCCATGGTGGCTGCCGCTTCCCATCGATTAGCCGTCAGTGAATATTCGCCGCGCGAAATTAAACAGACTGTTGTGGGGTATGGGGCGGCAGAAAAAGAGCAGGTCAAACATATGGTAGTCCAGTTACTGGCACTGAACCAAGTGCCTCAGGCCGATGCGGCCGATGCTTTGGCGATTGCGATTTGTCATAGTCATATGCGCAATAAGCTGTTTGCTAAAGCAAAACGCGGTTCTTTCAAAAGGCAAGTCGTATGATAGGACGTTTACAAGGAATCATTGTTGACAAAATACAGCCGGGCAAGCTGGTTATTGACGTGAATGGGGTGGGCTATGATGTGGAAACCACGTTGCCCACTTTTTTTACTCTGGAGTCGCAGTCGGGTTTGGTTGTGTTGTTGATTCACACAGTGGTACGTGAAGATGCTTTTTTATTATATGGTTTTCACGATGCAAAAGAGCGTGCGTGTTTTCGTGCGTTAATCAAAATTAATGGCGTCGGACCGAAGCTGGCGATAGCGATATTATCCAGTATGAGCCCACCTGAACTCATGCAAGCCATCATGCAGGCAGACTTGCCACGATTAAATACCATCCCCGGCGTTGGTAAAAAAACAGCCGAGCGCTTGCTTATCGAGCTAAAAGGCTTGCCGGAGCAGGTCGGTATCCAACTGGGTGATGTGGCACTGCCCATCGGATCCTCAGCGGTGCAGGCAGAAGAGGCCAGTGCGGCACTGTTGGCACTGGGTTATAAGCTCCCAGCAGTTGAAAAAGCGATGAAAGTGGTCAATGATGGTCAGAAAAGCTGTGAACAACTGATTCGAGAATCGTTAAAATGGTTATCCGTAAAAGCATGAGTACTTGCAGCTACCCTGACATGGACAGGCCAGATCAGGAATATACATTCATTCTCCAGATGCAGAAGCACAATTAGGAAACAGGCTTATGAGGATAAGCCTTTGACGGAAGTGCCTATGTATAGGACCGTATCTTCCAACGCCTCTTGTTTGTCAATATACTGCGAGACAAAGTCGACAAAGTTCTGAATAATTGCACTACAATACGTAGTGATTATTTTTTCCTTATCTTTTGAGGGGGGATCTGCTTGTGCGATGAGTTGGCCAAGTGGTCTTGCCAATTGCGGACTCAGGAAAAGATCCTGAGCGCTCGCATCCGGACTTATGACAGCACCGGGTCTTTCCGCATTCATGCTGGTGCAGGCCTGCCTTAGTTGCTTGAGCAGCTCGTTTTCTATTTTTTGGTTTTTTCCACATTTCGTTTCTTTGATGGCGAGCGCATCATGGATGATGAGTCTGGCCGAGCAAAAGTCATCAATAGAACCATCCAGCGGGCTTTGTTTTTGCGATGATTGCCGGGAACGGTATTCCAGGAGCATGATGCTTACCATGGCATTCACCAGGTTATTGATGTGCGCGAGTACCGCTTCTTTTTCGGTATAAGACTGGAAGGCTTTTCGCGAGGCATTGATGCAGTGCATGACGCAAGTATTACGCGATATTTCCTCTATAGGCACGGTATCATCTATCAGACCCGTCAGCGCTCTTAAACAATATCTCGCATTCGCCTGTGCCAGCATCTCCAGCTGGTAAGTGCTGTGGATTTCTGGTTCATTGATGCCCTTTTTCATGGCGCCTTCATGTTCCATCGCCTCACAAATGGCGCTTATAAAAAATTCTTTTATGGGAGTATGGTGGGCGGGTATTTTCATAAAGGACATGAAATGCTCATCATAGAGTTCACAGATTTCCCGCATCATTTCTCGTTTGAATGGCAGTTTGCGGTGGATGAGTTGATAGGTGGAAAACCGGCACAAACTGCTTTCGCTTTGAATCAGCAGTTGCTTGTATGTTTGCAATTTATTTGCGCTATCCTGGTGAAATTTTTCACTCAAATAGACCAGTGTTTTTCTCCAGGTATTCGTGCTGTTTTCGTTGTAGGGTATTAATTCGTCGATCGTACGTGGAAACTTTTCGCGCGGTAAATTGCCGCTTGATTGCACTTCGCGTTTCATTGACGGTTGGTCGAAGCGGGCTGAAGAGAGTATCGAGTGACTGCTTAAGGAGCGGGAAATTGGCATGCTCTGTTGTCTTCTTGCCAGTAGTGCCTGGGCATCATCGCTTTGATGCGTCCCCTCAACAAAGGGTAATTGAGGATAATGCTTCTGAAGCCAGCTTTTGATGGCTTGCGCAGGAACGGATGAGCCGTCTTGCAACTCATACAGACAGACTACCGTATTACGGTCAGTGTGGTGTTCCCATAAGATGGGAATGTCCTTATACTTAATTCCGGGAATGGTAATTCTCATGGTACTACCTGTTCATTTCCAGGGTAGATTATAACACAATTCAAGTAGAACGCATCTGTAGGGTGAATATTGGGCCAATATACCGAACAAGCGTTAGCGTATTATGGTGACATGATTGATTTTTATCACTCCCTGTCGCATTTGCCAGGCTTTTTTTTGTTAGAAAGCCTCGATCGTCAACAGGGACGATACGATATTCTATCGGCCTACCCCTATGATGTAGTCAGCAAAATGCCTGCAAGCGCTGCTATGGCAGAATGTACGCAACCCCAGTTACAGTTTCAGCCCCGGATTTCGCGCTCGACGCTGCCCTTCCAGGGGGGGGCTATTGCCGCTCTGAGTTATGATTACGGCAGTCTTCTTCATCGGGTCGATAATCCTGCGGTGTGGGATATGGACTTTCCTTTGTATTTTTTTTCTTACTATGATTGGGCTATTGTGGTGGATCACCATTTGCAAAAGGTGACCTTGCTGGCCCAACACCAGCAGCCGGATACGGAAGGGATTTTACGCGAAATACAGCGTTTATGGCGAGCCCGTTCTGATTCGCCAGTGGCTTTTAGGGTTTCAGGGTTGCGAGCCCTATCCAGCCGCGCAAGCTACCAGCAGGATATTGCTTCAATACACGCTGCTCTGGCTCGCGGGCGCTGTTATCAAGTCAATTATACGCAAGCCTTTCATCTGCACAGCGAGGCAGATCCCTGGGCGCTCTATCGCCAGATACGTATGAGCAACCCTGTCCCGTTTGCCGCTTTTATGTCTCTTGAAAAACAGAAGATTTTGAGTTTTTCACCGGAGCGTTTTTTACGTATTGATCCGGATGGGAGGGTGTTAACCTCTCCTATCAAGGGCTCCATACGTCGGGATTCCAATTCGGCAATCGATCGCATGTTGGCACAGCAGCTTCTGGCCAGTGAAAAAAACCGTGCCGAGAATGTCATGATTGTAGATTTGCTGCGCAATGATTTAAGCCGTATCTGCAAAGCGGGTAGCGTGCAGGTACGCCGTTTAATGGAGGTACAAAGCTTCACTGCGGTCCATCATCTGGTGAGTCATATTGAAGGGCAATTGCAAGCAGAGCAATCTAGTCTGGCAGCTCTTCTGGCGTGTTTTCCCGGCGGATCCATCACAGGTGCGCCGAAAATAGAAGCCATGAAAATGATTGCCGAACTGGAGCAGCGTCCGCGCGGAATCTACTGTGGATCGATTGCTTATTTTTCACAACATGGGCAGGTCGACTCTAATATTGCGATTCGCACCTTGACGGCCCAAGGCAATCAACTGCAGCTTGCCGCGGGTGGGGGCATAGTTTTAGATTCCGATTGGCAGGAGGAGTATGCTGAGTGCTATATTAAATTAGAAGCCATCTTAGAGGCAGTACATGCAAAAATCCTCACGTAAAGAGGCTGCGGTGATCGTTTTGCTTGATGCGGCAAGGACTGAGTTTATCCTGACGCAAAGAAGCGCGCATTTATCCTCCCACCCTGGTGAAATCTGTTTTCCGGGTGGTAGAAAAGACATGGGCGACCGTGATCTTCGCGATACGGCTTTGCGTGAATTACAGGAAGAACTGGGTATTGCTGCGGACAGGGTGGAATATCTTTTGAGCCTGGGGCGGCAGGATACATTGACCGGTTATTCGGTTTTTCCCTGGTTGGGTATTATTGATGGTCTGGCACCCTGTCAGATCAATTCCCATGAGGTTGCGTGTATTGTGCCTCTGAGCCTGCGTGAGGTACTGAATAAAGATAATTACCGTGATATTGAAGTACATCGTCAGGGCTGGCGTATTAAGACCACGCAATTTAGGCATCACCAATACGAAATATGGGGAGCTACAGCGCAGATTATGCGTCAGCTTTGTCTTCAATGCGAGTCTATTCCCATCTTGATGGATATGAGGGAACGTCTGGAAAAGGAGCAGTAACGCTATTGCGGTCGCTTCGGCAAACTCGCTCTTAAGACCAGATATCCCAATAGTCCTGAGCAGAGCGAACCGATAAGCACACCAATTTTAACCATGTTCATCAATTGCAGATCGCCACGCTGGAAGGCCAGTGAGCCAATGAAAAGGCTCATGGTAAACCCGACGCCACAGACAAGCGCCAGTCCATATACTTGTTTGAGTTTAATATCATCCGCTGGTAAGTATCTTCTGCGTTTAACAAAATACCACAGGGGCAGAAAAATACCGACTTGCTTGCCAACAAATAAACCCAGGGCCGTTCCCAGTACCACAGGATACATCAGTAACTCCCAGTTCATGCCGGCAAAAGAAACACCCGCATTGGCCAGGGCAAACATTGGTAAAATAAAAAACACAACCCAGGGATGTAATCCATCTTCCAGCCGAGTCAACATGGAGGAGCCTGAGTGGTTGTGTTTTGCATCATCCGGAATGGACATGGCGATAATGATGCCGGCAAGCGTGGCATGCATGCCCGACTGCAAAACGGCTATCCACAAGGCCGTACCAATAAAAATAAACAAAGACACACGCTGCACTTTAAAATAATTAAACAGGGCTAAGACGATTGTAAAACCGCCAGCTGATAACAACGAAAGCAAGGATAGTTTTTGAGTGTAGTAAATCGCAATGATAATAATGGCGGCCATATCATCAAAAATGGCAATGGCGGTTAATAGAATTTTTAAAGAAAGCGGTACACGGGAACCCAGCAAGGACAAAATACCCAGACTAAAGGCAATATCAGTCGCGGTAGGAATGGCCCATCCTTTGATGTAAAGAGGATTGCCATAATTGAAGGCATAATAAATCGCCGCGGGAACCATTAAACCACACAGGGCAGTGATAGCGGGAACCACCACACTGGTTTTATCCCGTAAAACCCCGCGTTTGATTTCACGTTTGATCTCAAGCCCCACCATCATAAAATAAATGGCCATTAACCCGTCATTGATCCAGAGAACCAGCGGCTTGTTAATCGTATAGGTCCCAATGCTGACATCGGCCGGTAAGTTTAACAAGCGCGTATATTCTGCTTGAAAAGGGGAGTTAGCCAGAAATATAGCGATCAGTGCGAAGCAAAAAAGCAATATGCCGCCAATGGTTTCAAGATTAAAAAACGATACGTTCCGGTTCATTCCAGAGCTTTCTTAAAGTGAAAAGGAGATCATACCGAAGGATGGTAACAAATGAAACTATAATCGCTGTTCTTGTGGCAGTAAAAGGTAATTTTTATGCTTTTGTACCGCGTTATGTTCAGGATGACCTACTTGGGGTTCGTTACATGCTTTTGAAGATTTGCACACGCGGTCAGGATGCGCAAGGCATGGCTTCGATAGCACAGTGTAACGGCCTGTTACTCAGGTCTACATTGGGCTGACCCTTTCTTTTAATTCCTGCAAGTAAGGTAACGGCGTTTGAGAGGGGGGGCTGGTCTGCTGTGTGGCGGTTATCGGGTTGGCTGGCTCGAGTTCCAGCTCCCATGGCAGTTCCTGCATTCCAGAAAATTCTGTTTTTGCTTTGGCACAAATCACAACGCCCTTCATCACCAGATTGCCTGACAGCAAACTCATGCCGGAAGCGGCATCGGCCAAGGGTTCACCATAGATAGAACGGTACGCATAACGGCTGCTGCCGACCACCATTTTCCATCCGCAATCAAGTGGCAGGCCAATCCCATAAGCCAGGGTATTGCCCAGCAAGCCGGCGCTATGGCCACAGAGCCATGCCAGGGAAATGGTTAAATAATACTCCATAAAATCTTTTGCCAGGGTCGGTGCCATAAAAAAAACGCCTGTTGCTGCCCGTGACCCCATCATCATATACATTCCTCCTCCCAGTGCGGCGGTAACATGCAGATTGGCTCGTAATAAAGAGGTAGAGCGGGTTAATAATTTAGCGGTAACCACGCCAAAGGCGGTACCCGCTACCCGCATGGGATTGGCAATGAGAGGAATCATAATGTTGGTGAGGGGATAATCGGAGTATTTCTTTTTCGCCATCTGTTCGGCAACATAGGTGCTCCAATCGCGAAATACATCGATGGACAGAGGCTCTTTTTGCTGTGCCTTGAGACAGGCGTTGATTTTATCGAAGCGCTCCTGGTCTTGTAAAAATTTTTGTGCGCTGCGATAGCAGTTCGCCCGGGTTTCCAGATCCAGTGTATTGTTTTCCCTGATGCCCAGCGCTTTGACAATGAGCTGATTGAGGCGGGAGCCGGAAGAGTTTTGTGCTTTGATAAAAAGACATGCAGAGGTCAGTGTACGCAGGGCATTCAGACGTCTGTTGTCGCGCAGTAGTAACGCTTCAATAGATAAATGTGGCTCATCTTCCGGGTCTTTTACCCCTTTGAGATCGCAGTGCACGTCCAGATAAAGGCACAGGGCTTCCAAAAAACAGATTTGGGTGTTTCGGCTTTGATAATCTGTGGCTCCAAAAAAGGTTCGGACCGCATAGGGTTGGGGGGTATCCCTGAGCGTGCTGACGCCTATTTTTTCACAGTAATCAGTACGCAGGCGGTTGAGCCTGATGATAAATTCAAGAGATAGTAGAAATTCCATCTTAATCTTACTCCCTGTCGTATTAGGATCTATCGTTCCACGATACCATGAATTAAAGGACAATTAGAAACCAGTCTACGGCAAATATCACCAATTGCAATGGTTTTTAGGATTTCAACTTCGGCATTTTTGACTTATGGCTCATAATGAATCAGATTGAACAGTAGCTATGCCTGTGAGGCTTGCTATGCAGCGAGTACCTGGCATGATCCGGGCCGAAAAGATTGATTCTTCCCTGTAAGGGAAAGGCAAAACTGCTAAAATTAAGCAGATTTCTCCTGTTATTTTTTCTGGACTTTGGCCATTTTTGAAAACAGGGCAAAAAATGTCGTCTTTGCTTCACTTCGTTCGCAAAGACGGGTTTTTAGCCAATTTTACAAAAATGGCCAAAGTCTAGTTTTTAATCAAAAATTTTACAGTAATTTCTTTTGATGATCGATCGACTATGGTAGAATTCTCGCAATTTTCCAGTCCATTGCTATGTAAAATCATTATGACCAATTATATTTTTGTCACAGGTGGGGTTGTCTCCTCGCTTGGTAAAGGCATTGCGGCCGCTTCCCTGGCCGCGATTCTTGAAGCGCGTGGTTTGTCCGTTACCATGCTGAAACTCGATCCCTATATCAATGTTGATCCGGGGACGATGAGTCCTTTTCAACATGGAGAAGTGTTTGTGACTCATGACGGTGCGGAAACCGATTTGGATCTGGGGCATTATGAGCGCTTTATACGCACACCAATGACCAAGCGCAATAATTTTACCTCCGGAAAAATTTATGAAACGGTGATCCGTAAAGAGC
The DNA here is from genome assembly GCA_020831865.1 of Legionellaceae bacterium. Taxonomy (GTDB): domain Bacteria; phylum Pseudomonadota; class Gammaproteobacteria; order Legionellales; family Legionellaceae; genus JAFIFT01. The sequence continues at coordinate 63,093 of JAFIFT010000001.1, forward strand.
GACGGGGCGATTATCTGGGAGGAACGGTCCAGGTGATTCCCCATATTACCAATGAAATTAAACGCTCGATAAAAGCAGGTGCGGAAGCCTATGACATTGCCATGATTGAAATTGGCGGTACGGTTGGGGATATTGAATCGCTTCCGTTTCTGGAGGCGATTCGCCAGATGCGTATGGAGCTGGGCTCGCAGCGTACCTTATTTATTCACCTGACGCTGGTACCCTATATCCCTACCTCCGGGGAAACCAAAACCAAGCCGACCCAGCATTCAGTGAAAGAATTACGTTCTATTGGGATTCAGCCTGATATTCTCATTTGCCGTTCTGAAAAGCCTTTATCAATGGCTGATCGCCAAAAGATTGCCCTGTTTACCAATGTCGAGCGCGAAGGGGTTATTTCATTGCAAGATGCGAAAAGCATCTACCAAATCCCCATGATTTTGCACGAGCAGGGTCTGGATGAAATCCTGGTGCGCAAGCTGGGGTTGACGATTAAAGGCGCTGACTTATCGGAATGGCAGGCGGTTGTGGAAGCACAACAGCATCCTGAGCGAACTGTCAAAATTGGTATGGTAGGCAAATATACCGAATTGAGTGACGCTTACAAGTCCGTAAATGAAGCTCTGCTCCATGCCGGTATCCATACCCGTAATCAGGTGAATATTGTGTACATCGATGCCGAGTTGATTGAAACGCACGGTACCGGTTTGCTGAATAACGTTGATGCCATTCTGATTCCCGGTGGCTTTGGCGAACGGGGCATTGAAGGTAAAATTATGGCAGTGCAATATGCCCGGGAACAACGGGTACCTTACCTGGGTATTTGTTTGGGCATGCAAACGGCAGTCATCGAGTTTGCCCGCAATCAGCTCCATTTGGCTGCTGCCAATTCCACCGAGTTTGACTCCAATACCGCCTATCCGGTCATTGCCCTCGTTACCGAATGGCAGTCACCGGACGGTGAGCGGCATCAGCGCAGTGAAAGCTCTGATCTGGGTGGAACGATGCGCCTGGGGGGGCAATTGTGTTTGCTGGAGCCATCCAGTAAAGCGCATGCTATTTATAAAGCCGATACTATTATCGAGCGCCATCGACACCGTTATGAGGTCAATGAGCAGTACGTACAGGCGATGGTTGATGGCGGGCTGGTGATAGCCGGTCGTTCTGCAGACAACAGTTTGGTAGAAATGGTGGAGTTACCTGACCATCCCTGGTTTGTCGGTTGCCAGTTCCATCCGGAATTTACGTCCACACCACGGGATGGTCATCCTTTATTCAGCAGTTTTGTGATGGCTGCCCAACAGTATTCGACTCAAAAGGAAAGCAAATAATGCGTTTAACAGATTTTGAAGCAGGCAACGATAAGCCTCTGTTTTTAATTGCCGGCCCCTGCGTTATTGAAAGTGAGAGCCTGGCCATAGAGACGGCCGGTTATTTAAAGGAAATATGTCATGCTCTGGGCGTGTCCTTTATTTATAAATCCTCCTTTGATAAAGCCAATCGCTCGTCGTTGAACAGTTATCGTGGTCCTGGTTTTGAACGGGGTTTAGCCATCCTGGAAAAAGTAAAAAAAGAGGTAGGTGTTTCTATCCTGACAGACGTCCATGAAGATACACCCTTATTGGAAGTGGCTGCGGTGGTAGATGTACTGCAAACTCCCGCCTTTTTATGCCGCCAGACTAATTTTATTCGTAAAGTTGCCGCGTTGAATAAGCCAGTTAATATTAAAAAAGGCCAGTTTCTGTCGCCCTGGGAAATGAAGCACGTGGTGGATAAGGCGCGTGATTGTGGTAATTCACAGATCATGGTCTGCGAGCGCGGGGTGAGTTTTGGTTATAACAATCTGGTTTCCGATATGCGTTCCCTTCATATTATGCGTGATACCGGTTGCCCGGTTGTATACGATGCAACACACTCGGTGCAGTTGCCTGGGGGCGGCAATGGTGTGTCGGGTGGACAGCGCGAGTTTATACCAGTGTTGGCAAGAGCGGCTGTTGCGGCCGGTATTGCCGGTATCTTTATGGAAACGCACCCTCAACCCGATAAAGCCTTGAGTGATGGGCCTAACAGCTGGCCACTGGATCAGATGAAAAAACTCTTGCAAAGTCTGATTGCGATTGACCGGGTCGTCAAAGAGCAAGCCAGCCCCCGGTAAGTTTCGGGATAGGCACGGCAGTTGTGTCTGGACATCATGTTTTTTTGTTTTAGGAGAGGAAGATGGTACATTCGGCAAAATATATCCGAACATTAATGAATGAAATCAAAACCGGGCACTATAAATCTGCACTGGAAGAGGCCAATAAGTTGCAGGAGGATACCCCCTTTACTCCTGATGATCAGCACATGCTGTTAGGCCACCTGGTACAGGCCATAACAACAGCACAGGGTGATCCGGAAAAATGGGAAGAGCGTTCTCTCATTTTTCAGTTAAGCGCCACTCTTCTGGAGAAAAACAAGTCCTTGCGGGATGCCTTCCAACAATTACCTGAGCAGCAAGCCCGGTTTCTGGCGGCAGATTTTATGATCTATCGAAAAGATGAGTTTTTCAAAACCATGACTACGGTTTTGTACCCGGAAAAACAAATGAGTGTATTGCAGCTCTTGGATAATACGCAGTGGCTTCGTATCGTCAAGGCTTATAAGGCCAGTAAGGATAGCGATGATCTGCGAAAATTTTGCAAATACATGATTGATGCGCATCAACCAAGCTTTCGCCAAGCCCTGCTACGTTCGGCAGCGGCTCATTTTCATTTTTTATTTGATATTCTGAAGCGTAGCCTCTATTTTTATATCGAAGTTACCGTACATTGTTTTTTGGCTCTGGGTGTTTTGGCCGCGGGCGCTTCGCTCCTAACAGCGGCCTTGTTACTACCGGCGGCTTTTTTAGTCTTGCTCCCTTATGCCGCAGCCGCAAGTGTCGCCGCAACCATGTTGGTGATACCTTTCTTTTTTGCTGTGCTATTTTCAACGACCGCCGTACTGACGCCATTACTGCTGTTGCAGGGTATCATGCCGGCTTTGTTTGTTGCGTTTGGTATCATGCAGGCCACCAAATCCCTGTCTGAATCGCATCAGCAAAACAACGAAGCGTATAATACGGTGCTGGAGCAATTGGATAACGCTATGGATCAAGAGGGGATGTGGTCTGATACCCCTGAAACAGCGCTTCCCGATCTGTCTTTTTTTCAGTCTGCCCGTGATGTGGTCTTCTCGTATGCGACGCACACACCGCAAGTCAGCCAAAGCAGCCGGCCGCTCGTACAGCGTTTGGGGCTGTTTGCGCAAGAGACAGCCACTTCTGATCCGGAGGCGCCAGCTGCAGCGCAACAACTGGTTGGTAACCACTTATAATATACTCAACAGGATGGTGTGCCTGCGCTTGCGGCACACCATCCATTCTGCACCCATAGAATAAATAACTCACAGGCATACCCTGTGCCACGCTTGGCAAATCAACCAAATTCATGATGTGACACCTGAAGTTTAGATTTATACCTCTCCACGCTCATAAAGCGTTTGCAATCTATGGCGGGCTGTAATAAAATTCACACCTGTCGGAGAGATGGCAGAGTGGTCGATTGCGGCGGTCTTGAAAACCGTTGAAGGGAAACCTTCCCAGGGTTCGAATCCCTGTCTCTCCGCCAAGTTGCCTTAGATTCATTGCAAAAAAGCTGGTCTGAAACCCAGACAAGCCTCGGAGCAGCCTTTGAGCCTAAAGGCTCAGTGAACCTTATTCAATCTGGGCGATTGAGCGAATACGCGCTGCTTCCCAAATCAGAGTTTTCAGATAATCATAAGACATGTAAAAATTGCCTTGGTCACCCACATCTTCACCCCAGGAATTTCTCAGGGTAAATAAGCCTTTATACGCGTTTCCATCGTCATCATAGGCAATGGCATTGTCATCATAACCGGTGATAATCATTTCATGCCCGCCCATAAAAGGAGACAGTACTATCGCTCTCAGTAGATCAGGAGATAATATCCAGCTATCCTGGTGCTGATGATAGGTTCCAACCGCACCAAGAAAGCCTTGCTCCAATGCCCCCAGTAATACCCCAAAGACTACGCGTTCATTTTTACTGAGTGCGGTTTTAATATCGAATACAATCTGGTCTGCATGATAGTCTTCAAAGGCATCATTCACATTCAGAATGGAAGACCAGGTAACGGTCTCGGAATCGATAGGTGTTGACAGTTGATGAAAATCTTCCAACGTCATGCTGCTTGCAGGATCGTTTTCATCTTCCAGGGGATATTCTGTCATACCACCGCAGCCGTGAGCCGCTTCCTGTGCCTTGTCGACATAACCAAAATGATCCATTTGCGATAGGATGAGATGACCGAAAGAACCATCCCAGCCGCTGGGCGTATAGCCATTAGCGCTTAAATAATTACCCAGCTGTAATTGACACAACTGGCTAATTCCATCGCCAAACCGTAGAGCGGCATCATACGCTGCGGTGACGGCAAAGGTGACGCAGGTACCATGAGCGCCTTGATCCAGTACAGGGACATGATTCATGCCCAGTTGAATGTTTTCGGGCAGTTTTTGTGGCGTGGAAAATTGCTTGTGTGCCATCGAAGGGGGAGATAACGACTTTTGGAGCTGTTTTTGTAATAGTGCTTGTTTATTCGGGGACAGTTCCAATTTCAGTAAACGAACGGCGCTTTTTTTCGGTTCTGGTTTGAGTGTTCGGGCGTAGTAGAGTGAGTGGTTTGCTGTGATTTCCTGCTTGAAAGTTCCTACAATTTGAATGCCTTGAGCATAGACTTGTGTGCTCACAAAGAGGGCACAGATAATATATCTGGAAAGTTTCATAGGGACTCCGATGGCTTGAAAAGAACAACATATTACCTATTTATACAAAAAATGTAAAGAAATTACGTTTAATTGACAGCATGGTGTATAATGCTCTACTGTTGAGTTCTGGACTTGAGTCAATACAGGTTCCCTGTGTCGCTGCGGTTTTATCTACAGACTTTGTGATTTTTATATAAGATGGTGATGTATGCTAGCCCTGCAAAAGGAATTATTACAGCAATCCAATTATCGAAACTTTGTGTTGAGCTGCATGTTGGCGATGTTTGGTAACGGTTTAACCTATATTACCATGATCTGGGTCTTGTTGGAGTTTCATAATTCCGTGAGTTCAACAGCCTTGTTAATGGCGGCATTTTGGCTGCCCAATGTCATACTGAGCCCGATTGCGGGCATTATGGTGGATCGCTTTAGTCGCTGGAAATTGTTAATCATGGCCAATGGTGCACGTGCCATGTTAATTCTGTGCTTTAGCGTCCTACTCTATCAGCATTTTTCAGCGTCGCTTATTTACGGTTTGGCCGCTTTTAGCGGTGCCGTTCTGGCCTTATATGCGCCCAGTGCCATCACGTATGTGCGTGAAATCGTGCGTGTCGAGCAATTATTGGCGGCAAATACTATCGTTGATATGGCCTATGAAATGGGAGCCGTATTGGGTATGGGTTGTGCGGGATTTCTTTTGGCTGTGTTCTCGCCGTCTGTATGCTTTTTGGTAAATGCTATTACTTATTTTATGGCGACCATTTTTGTCTACTATGCTCCTGCGCATCGCCAATCCAAATTATTGAGAAGCAGGGAGTCCATGCGTAGTCAATTTTTTGCCGGTATGCATTATCTGCGATGTCGTCCGGCGTTGATTTTAATTTACCTATTGCAGGGCTTATTTTTTGTGTGTTACATGACCGCGCCAGTTTTACTTGCGCCATTTGCCAAGTCTGTATTACACGTCAATGTATTGCAGTTTGGTTTTTTGGAGGCGGCTCTTTCAGTGGGGATTATCTCCGGCGGGCTGGTGACACCCTGGATGGCCCGATACTTTGGTGTGGAAAAAGTTATCCTTTTCCAAATTATGCTGGGTATGGTAGGTTTTTTCGGGTTTAGTCACAGTATTTGGCTGCAATGGGCGCTCTTCTTCCATTTGTTCATTGGGGTGTCGTTTTCCATTTGGGCCTTATTAACCACGCTGGCACAAGAAATGACAGCGCTTGCTTTCCAGGGACGGGTGCAGTCTCTGTTTAACAGCATTTCTGGCGTTGTGATCATGGTATTTTATTATGCTCTCGGGCATATGGAGCATTATCAAATTGAGAGCTTGTATAATATACAGATTGCATTATATTGTCTGGCGTTACTGGTGTTTTTACTACAGCAGCAGATGCGTCGTACTAGCGCGTCTGGGGCAGACCATCGGTTAAAATCTGTTGAATAGGACGGGGTAGTCCAATTTGGGATAGCTCATCATGGCGCGTCCAGCGGCCGGCTATTTCAGAGACTAAATGCCCATGATGCCTGGGATGAAAGTTGATATGCCAGACATGCAGTGTCAAATGAAAATGGCTGAAGCTGTGTTTGATCTGACCATAGGGTCTGATGTCGGGTAGGTCCGGGGGAGTCAGTGGGGATGTCTTGGTATCATCACTGTGCTCGGAAGAGTAGGTCGGCAACATCCACAAACCGCCCCATATCCCTTTAGGTGGATTTTTAACCAGATAAACTCCGTTGCTGGCCGTGATCAGTAAATAATGCTGTTCTCTTTCCGGTCGAGTTTTTCGGGTTTTTTTGACCGGATAGAGCGAAACCTGCTGATGTTTAAAGGCGGCACAGCTTTGGGTGAATGGACAGCTGGTGCAGAGCGGATTTTTGGAACGGCAATACAGGGCACCAAAATCCATGATAGCCTGGGTATAATCCGCACAGCGTTCTGCTGGCATATGGCGTTGTGCAATGCGCCACAACTCCTTCTGTCCGTCTGCTTTGCTGTCATCAATCCGATAGATACGTGAAAACACCCGTTTTACATTGGCATCGAGGATGGCGGTGGCTTGATTATAGGCTTGCGCACAAATGGCAGCAGCCGTTGTATTGCCAATACCCGGTAGTTTAAGCAAATCATCCATGCGGTTGGGAAAGGTCGAGCCATAGGTATCGCGGATAATCTGTGCGGCGCGGTGCAAATTTCGTGCCCGACTGTAATAGCCCAGGCCTGACCAAAGCGCCATGACAGCATCTATTGGTGCGTCTGCCAGACTGGTAATATCAGGGAAATGCTGGGTAAAACGCTCAAAATACGGTATCACGGTTTTCACCTGGGTTTGCTGGAGCATGATTTCCGAGAGCCAGACGAAATAGGGACTGCGAGGATGTTGCCAGGGAAGATCTTTCCGACCGTTCTCATCAAACCAGTGCAGAAGAATATTGGAAAACGTGCGTGCGGTCATTCAATCAATCGCTCAAGGGTTATTTTTAGGGCCAAGGATACGATACTCACACAGGCTGTCAACGAATTTTTTTAGAGTAGCTATTGCCTTATGCCTGATAAATCGATATTCTGATAGTCACCCTTTTAAAAATAAAAAGGAAAAACCAGACGTTCACCAGCTTTAGCTTTACTCAGGATGAGACGGCAAAATAATGGAGGATAGCGTCATGAAAAAAAATCAATGGGAAATCATAATACTCAAACCAACCCCTGTTTTTCAAGCATTTATAGCCTCACAATGTCCAGATGTTGAGGCACCCGATTATAACCTTCTAAAAACGGATACTACCGCCTATATCATTCCGCGCCAAGCGGATGATGAATCGACTTTAAATCTAATCGAGAGCAATTTCAAGCGAATGTTTCATTTTGAAATTAGTCGCTGGTTAGGGGATGAGGTGCAACATGACATTAAGGGCAGCTTTTTAGATTTTCTCTGTTGCTTTAAATTTGAATTGCATTCGCAAATGGTATTATTGGAAAAAGAGATACAGGATGTGCAGCAATTATTTTGTGTTCGTCCGCGTTCTATATTATTACAATGGATGCGTTCCATGGTACAAAATCAGCCCGAGCTTCATGATGTATTGGAGCGTGTTGAAGTGTCACATCTTGCTGAAAATGCCACTGTTGTTCTTAAAAACTTTGTGCGTCCTGATGAGGTGAAAAACTTTATCCGCGTATATTATCCCGATATTTATTCGGCAGAAATGTTGCGTATGTGTGACCAGGTTGATCATTGGCCCAAACTGGAAAATTATCAGGATTTCATGCGGTATTTTACCATTGATATTCATTCGCAAGTGGTTCATTTGAGCTAGGGAGGTTGGCTATGGAACCTGTATCAATAGCGTTGATATGCGCATTATCTTTCGGCGTGGTGGTTGCCTTTTCGGTATTTATTCACCAAGTGTTACTCAGCCGGGATAAAAGCTTAAACGATCAGGCACAACAGCGTGCTCTCAGTCAGGAAGCGGAAGAATTGGCACGAATTCGTCTTGAAATGAAGGAGAACAAATCACGCTTTGAGACCCATTATCAAGTCTTGGGGGAAAATAAGGAAGGGATTCAGTATCTTGATCAGAAAATTGAAGAGATCTTGCAGAAAAAGGAGGATTTGGTGCAGCGTTATGCTCAGATTACCCTGGATGAATCCTCTGCCATTATTAGCGGTGAGCAGTCGCAGGAGCGCAAAGGTAAATGTGATCGTCTACAGTCCGAGATTGATGCGGAAATTGATTTTTATCAAAAGGAAATTGAATACTATCAAAAACGACGGGATGGTTTGTGGGACAGTCACCGCGATCTGCTCGATCATCTGATGAATCAGGAGAAAATCCGTAACGAAAATATGGATAAACTTTATAAAAAACACTCATCCATGTTGCAGAAGATTTTTATCCGTCATAATCAAAATAGTGAAAAAGTGGCAACGGAAAGTATTAGTGCCGGTACGCAGGGCTTTAAATCGATTATCATGGCGCCACTTTTATTTCTGATGCAGTGTTTTGGTATGGGAAAAGGGCTGTCTCTGGATAAACTAAAAGATGAGCTGGCCTCGCGTGAAGCGGTTTCTGATGTCGAATCCGACCTGAATGAGCCAGATGAGCCCTCTGTTGAGAGCGACCGTGATGAGGAGGCTGATGTTTCGGATGCGGAGTCGATGGATGAGGATACAGAAGATGAAACTGATGAGTATGACGCACTGCGTAAGACTAGCCGCTACCCTGATGTTGGTAAACTCAAAAAAAGAGCCTATGCCATGGAGTAGGCCTCTTTGTGTCTCTGTTTATCCCTGCTCTGGTCAGGGATTTTTTTTGGATGTTGTTTTACCTTTGAAGCAAGAGGCAATAGTCGGGATCTTCAGGTACAATGGCAGTAAGGCTATAGCAATATCATCGAGTTGGCAGGGGGTAATATGTCTAAGGTCGCTGTAATTCAACTTTCGTCCAGGGCAAATGTAGAGCACAATTTGAACCGTATCGAACACATGACCGCTATGGCGGCAGCTCAGGGGGCACAATTAGTCCTGCTGCCGGAGAATTTTGCGTTTATGGGGCAGCAGGAGCGAGATAAGCTGTCTATTGCCGAAACAGAAGGACAGGGAAAGATTCAGGATAGTATTCGTAATCTGGCGCGCCAGCATCAAATCTGGATCATTGCCGGCACGATTCCGCTACGCTGCAATCAGCCTGAAAAGGTATTTGCCAGCTCGATAGTATATAATGATAAAGGGGAGCAATGTGCGCGTTATGACAAGATTCACCTCTTTGATGTGCGGGTTAATGCACAGGAGGTGCATTGTGAGTCCGCAACCATCGCCGCGGGTGACCGACTGGTCATTGTTGATACACCGGTGGGTCGGGTAGGGCTTAGTGTGTGTTATGATCTGCGTTTTGCGGAATTATACCGGGGATTACTTGAAAAAGGGGCCGAGATTTTTTCTGTTCCCGCAGCGTTTACCGCTACGACCGGACCGGTGCACTGGGAAATATTATTGCGGGCCCGTGCCATCGAAAATTTATGTTATGTGATGGCGGCGAATCAGTGTGGTATTCATGACAATGGACGTAAAACCTGGGGGCATAGTATGGTCGTAGAGCCCTGGGGAAAGGCGATTGCCTCCACTACAGAAATTGAATCGGTGATTACCGCCGAGATAGATCGGCGAAAGCTCAGCCAAATACGCGAGCAATTTCCCTGTAATCAACACCATGTTTTAAAGTGAGGAAAAGATGCGTGATAATTTAACCATTGCCAAAGAACTGCTGTTGTCACCGGCAGACATTGATCAACAGGCTATCGATAAAGTGATGGGGGCGATGTTAAATGCGCCTCTAGATGATGCGGATCTCTACTTTCAAAGTGGTTTTTATGAATCCTGGCATCTGGAAGACGCGCAGGTGAAGAGCGGTAGCTATTCCATTGACCGTGGTGTCGGTATTCGCGCCGTTTCGGATGATAAAACTGGTTTTGCCTACAGTGATGACTTGATGTTACCCGCCATGCTCAGAGCGGCTAATGCTGCGAAAGCGATTGCGGTGAGTAAAAGTAATAGCGTGTATAGCGTGCATGCACCCGCTCCGGCTACAAGGCATTACGCCGCATTGAATCCTATTGATACGATGACAAAAGCTGAAAAAATTGCCCTATTGGAAGCCATTGATAAAGAAGCACGCTCGCTTGATTCCCGTGTGATCCAGGTTAATGCATCGCTTAACAGCAGTTATGAGGCCATTGTTATCGCAGGAATGCATCAGGAAATGGTCGCTGATATTCGCCCGTTAGTCAGTATCCATATCACTATTATGGTTGAGGATAAAAAGGGGCGACGGGAGTCCGCGCGTTCCGGAGGCGGCGGACGTGTTGCCCTCGGTTGGTTTGCTCAAAAGGATAGGGCGTTACAGTTTACGCGCGAGGCGGTGAGAGAAGCCCTGATTAATCTCGAGGCGGAAGAGGCTCCTGCGGGCACTATGCCTGTGGTATTAGGCCCTGGCTGGCCTGGTGTGCTTTTGCATGAGGCAGTAGGGCATGGCCTGGAAGGTGATTTTAATCGCAAGGGCTTATCCGCATTTTCCGGTAAAATGGGTGAGCAGGTTGCGGCTAAAGGAGTAACGGTTGTGGATGACGGTACCTTAAGTGATCGCCGTGGTTCCCTGAGTATGGATGATGAAGGGACTCCGACACAATGCACCACATTGATTGAGGACGGTGTGTTGGTGAACTACATGCAGGATAAACTGAATGCCCGCTTGATGGGCATGCAGGTGACCGGAAATTGCCGCAGAGAGTCTTACGCGCATGTACCGATGCCCCGCATGACCAATACCTATATGCTGGCGGGACAGTATCATCCGGAAGAAATCATCCGCTCCGTCAAAAAAGGACTGTATGCGGTAAACTTTGGTGGGGGACAGGTGGATATTACTTCTGGCCAGTTTGTGTTTTCTGCCAGTGAAGCCTACTTGATTGAAGACGGTAAGATCACACGGCCGGTTAAAGGAGCAACACTTATCGGTAACGGACCTGATGTGATGAAAAAAGTCAGCATGATTGGCCATGATCTGGCTTTAGACTCGGGAATTGGTGTCTGTGGCAAAGCGGGTCAATCAGTGCCGGTGGGCGTTGGGCAGCCTACCATTAAAATTGATGCCCTGACGGTAGGGGGTACGAAATCTCAGCCGGAATAATCTGTGGCTACAACAGCCTGGACTGACGGACGAAAATCATCTACTGCTGCTGCGATTGGTATTCGCAGCAGAAGATATTAAATAAAATGATAAACTTGCGGGATTTTTTTAGAATATGTTCTATACTTTAAAAAAATAATAAAAGAGGGACCGATTATGGTGAAGCCTACATTAAATCAACTCTTGTTAGAAAAAGAAAAAAACTCAAAGCATCAAATCTACCTGCGTCAGCCTCGCGATGGGCATTGGCATGAGTTTTCCTGGGGAAAAGTCATGCAGCAAGCACGCCAGGTTGCGGCTTTTTTACAGGAGCAGGGACTTAAAAAAGGTGATCGCGTCTCTATTTTTTCAAAAAATTGTGCCGAGTGGTTTATCGCCGATTTTGGGATTAGTCTGGCCGGTATGGTGAATGTTCCCTTATTTGGAAATCAACCAGAGGACAGCATACATTACATTCTGGAGCATGCTGGTGTAAAGTTGGTGTTTGCCGGCAAACTCGATCAGCACTTAAAAGCACGTTCTCATCTTCCCGAAGGTATGCTAACGGTTGATTTTGGCTATCATGATGATATGACGACCGATAAAAAATGGTCTGACGTATTGAAGATGGAACCGTTGCAGGAGGTGGTTTTACCGGAAGCCGATGATCTGCAGACTATCATCTATACATCGGGCACCTCAGGGAAACCGAAAGGGGTGGTTTATACTCACGCTATTATTGCCAATTATCTTGACCTGTTCCCGAAAGATCTGAAAATACACTCGGATCTGGCCCATCACCACTTTATCTCTTACTTACCGCTGGCTCACGTTTATGAGCGAACTGCCGTTGAGTTGGCCAGTGTGACGATTTCCTGTGATGTCTCTTTTGTTGAAAGTCTGGATAAATTTGCCGATAATCTCCGTGAGATCAGACCGACCATATTTACCGCGGTGCCTCGCATCTGGGGCGTGTTTCAACAAAAAATTGAGGCAAAGCTCTCACCAAACCTCCTGAACTTTTTGTTAAAAATCCCGGTCATTTCCGACGTGATAAAGAAAAAAATCACCAAACAACTGGGTCTCGATCGTTGCCCTAATTGTGCCTCAGGTGCCTCTCATTTACCGGAGTCGATTTTGGAATTTTTTGAGAAATTGGATATTTTAATTCAGGAAGGCTATGGGCAAACGGAAAATTTGGCTTATGCGACCTTAACCAAGCGAGATGGTCGCAAGCGCGGTTATGTGGGAACTCCGCGTTTGGGCGTGGAAGTAAAAACAGGGGAAAAAAATGAATTGCTGTTTCGTTCCAATTGTCTTATGACCGAGTACTATAAAGACAAGAAAGCAACCAAAGAAGCCTTTACGGAAGAGGGTTGGTTACGCACGGGCGATATTGGCGAAATAGATGACCAGCAGAATGTTAAAATCCTGGGTCGAACAACGGAAAACTTTAAAAACCAGAAGGGCGAGTTTATTGCGCCGGCGCCTATCGAAAAACGCTTTGCGTCCAACAGTTGTATTGAAAATCTTTGTCTGGTGGGCAACGGATTACCGAGTAATGTCATGGTGGTTACACTCTCTGAAAATGCACGCAATATGGATAAAGACAAAGTGCGTGACTCCTTACAGAACTCATTGCATAAACTGAACAGCGAGCTTACCAGCTACGAAAAAATCTCCCACGTCATTATTCTCAAGGACGCCTGGACCCCAGAAAATAATATTCTGACACCAACCTTGAAAGTAAAACGGCGTGAGATTGAGGATCAATTTCAGACGGAGATTCAGAGTGCAGTAGGTCAACGTAGCCCCGTTTATTGGCAGAGCTAGACTCTGTCAGTATTTGAAAAGCAATATTCAGGGTAAGCATGCGATGTTGCTTGGCCCTGACTTGCAGTTGTCCCGGATTGATTAGCCCTCGCGCAGAAAGCTGTGCGGCTGTCGGTTGATACGGAATAAACTCTATCTTTGCATGGGAATCAGGCGAGGGGAGTGCTAGAATAAGGCTTGATTTACTAGTACCATCCATACTATGTCAATAGAAAAATCGCTGCAAAATAGAGTACCATTAGCGTTACCGTGCCCCCGTTTTTTAGCGGATTGGTGTGATGACAAAACCTTTCTTACTCAAAAGCTGAAACAACACACCGGTGATGCCCGTCTGGAGCTTCTGTCTTGTGACTGGATGTCTCCTGATTGGTGGGAGCGACATTTTCTGGGCTTATCTTGCGATAGCGTCTATCGTCGGCAAATCCTAATGTACTCAGGACACTATCCGTGCTGGTATGCTCGAACCGTGATCCCATTGGAGACTTATTCAGCTGCCGGTGATTGCTTTCAACGGCTGGATACCGAGTCGCTAGGAGATATTATCTTCAGCGATACCCGGATACAGCGTGTGCTATCTACCGGTTATGCTATTGATAAATACTGTATTGAGTACCACTGGATCGCTCCTGAGATTGCAAAGAAGAGCGATTTTTTATGGTTAAAGCTGTCAGAATTTCGGATTAATGGTAGCTTTGCATTCTATCTTTCTGAAATTTTTTTACCGGATTTTGAATTATGTTTGCAAGAAAGTGGGCGCGCTATTGGCAGTTAATGCGTTTCGATAAACCCATTGGTATCCTTCTATTGTGGTATCCAGTGGCCTGGGCACTATGGCTGGCAGCAGAAGGGCATCCTCCCTTAGATCTGCTGTTTATCTTTCTCCTGGGTACAATAGTCATGAGGGCTGCCGGCTGCGTGATCAATGATATTGCCGATCGTCATATTGATAGACGGGTACAGCGTACCCGAAATCGGCCCCTGACGACGGGCGAGCTTGGCGTTTTGCAGGCCTTGTTCTGTTTTGTTTTTTTATTGGTTTTGGCCTTGCTGCTGTTATTGACGCTTCCCCCGGCCTGCATCAAATGGGCAGTGGCTGCCGTAGGGATAACGATCCTCTATCCGTTTAGCAAACGTTTTCTATCGGCACCGCAATTAATCTTGGGACTGGCATTTTCCATGGCCATTCCTATGGTGTATACGGCATTGTCCGTCCCTCTTTCCTGGAATACCTGGACATTGGTCTTGATTAACCTGACTTGGGTCGTTGCGTACGATACCGAGTATGCCATGGTTGATCGCCAGGATGACCGCCATATCGGTGTGCGCTCTACCGCTATACTGTTTGGGAAGGCAGATCGAGCCGTCATTGCTTTGTTGTTCTTTAGCGGACAGATGATGTGGCTGGTGCTGGCATTTTGGAATGCCTTTAGTCTGTTTTTTTATGGGTTTTGGGTGCTGGCAAATTTTGTGTTGGTCTGGCAGTTGATATTAATTTACCATCGGCAGCCTGAGGACTGTTTCAGAGCCTTTTTATGGAATGGCTGGTATGGGTTGAGTATGTGGTTGGCTTTGCTTGTCCATTATTTGCAATAGGGCTTGTATAAGCTAATATTATAATATAAGTCCAATTTGGATTATCCATGCGCATACTTATTGCCTTGCTGATATTTGTGACCACAACGCTCTATGCCAACGAATTCATTGGCTTTACCGCCTATCAAAACAAAGATTACACGACTGCCTACCCGTATTTGATTCGCGCCGCTGAAAAAGATAATGAGGAGGCGATGTATCTTTTGGGGCGTATGTATCAATATGGTCAGGGTGTAGATAAAGATTATAAATACGCCGCACTTTGGTTTCAAAAGGCTGCTGATAAGAAGTATGCGATAGCTCAACTTAGCCTTGGATACTTATACGATGTGGGAAAGGGGGTTGAGCAAAATTATCAAAAAGCGTTTGCTTGGTATTGGCAGGCAGCCAAACAAGGGAACCCTATCGCCCAGCGGAATATAGCGTTGATGTACATTGATGGTGAAGGAGTAGAAAAAGATGAGGCTCAGGCTATCAAGTGGCTTGAGCGGTCTGCCAAACAGGGCTACGTTAAAGCGCAGGTCAATCTGGCGTATCTATATCTATCCGGTCGGGGCGTAGGGGAAGATATAGACAAAGCGAAATATTGGTACACGCAAGCGGCCAAACAGGGAGATAGCGCTGCCGAATACAGTCTTGGTTTGATTTATGGAGGGCATTATAGCCATCTGGTGAGTCATAAAATAGCCTTTCAGTGGTTTAAAAAGGCTGCCGACAAAGGCCATGTCAATGCGCAAGCGTATCTTGGTTATTATTATGAAAATGGTTTTGGTATCCCTGCCAATATGAAACAGGCGGCATACTGGTACGAATTATCAGCGACAGAAGGGCATCCTCTGGCACAATACCACCTCGGCCAACTGTATTTAACCGGGGCAGGGGTAAGCAAAGATTATCATCAGGCGGCTCATTGGTTCGCGCTTGCTGCCAGGCAGGGCAATCCCATAGCCCAGGCCAGACTGGGCTATATGTATCTTGCGGGTTTGGGTGTTACCAAAAATCCCGCCAAAGCCTATGCCTGGTTAAGTCTGGCCAGCGAAAACAAGTATCAGAAAGCCACTCAACAATTGAAGGAATTATCCAAACAAATGAGCCCGGAAGAGCGGCAAAAGGCTCGCCAATATTTGGCGGAAATCAAAAGCAAAGTACAGCCGCAAGCAGAGCAACCTTGAGCGGGATATTACCCCAGAAAAAGCTTAGGGTGTGTTGACATTTCACATAGGCAACCACAAAAGAGCACAAGCCATAGCAACTACTGACACGTAGTTGCTAGTCTGCTTTCTTTTCTTTGATAACACCACAGGCGATTCGTGCACCACCGCCACCCAGCGGGGGGGTATCGCTGTAGTTATCACCACCGGCATGCACCATGAGCGCCCGTCCATACAAATCTTTTAGCTTCAGGCGTGGCGCCAGATTGGGAAGCGTGGCATGACCTTTTTCATCCACATATAGGGCTGGCAAATCACCGAGATGTCCATTGCGGTAGGGGCCAAGATGTGTATTGGTTTTTGCCGGATCATAATGCCCGCCAGCTTCCATGCCATGATCGGCACAATCGGGCATTTCATGTACGTGAAATCCCCGTAAGCCAGGCGGCAGGTCTTTGAGATGGGGGGTAATCAGCAGCCCAAACTGGCTATCCTCAAAGACTACAGTGCCAATATCCTTTCCGCCCTTGTCAGCAGCCGAAAATACGGTGACTTCCAGGCTTGCCGCATACACGGTCGTACTTAATAGCAATACCCCAAATCCTGACATCCACGCTTTCATCGCCCTTCTCCTGCAATAAATTGAATTACCGCTAAGTGTAGATCAGGTGAATACAGAAATATAGTATTCGTTCCGGCAGGGAGATACGGTACAGTTCAGGAGGTTTTAGCCCGCCGCTGAAAAGAGAGGTCCCGGCTCGAATTGCCAGAACCTCACCTGTGAACAGCTCGGATGGTAACAGAGTGCGGAGGCAACACCGGGTTGACAATAGAATGCCAACATTTGCCAGTCTTGCTGGTGCAATCTGTCCGTGATGAGATAGGGCTGAGCCAGGGAGTGTTGTACGCTGAACTGTTGGGTTGGGTAACGCAAGCCAAGTCCACATGCCTTGATAAAAGCTTCTTTCTGACTCCAAATACTAAAAAACACATGCGTACGGAGGTGGGCGGGGCTGCCTTGCAGTTGTGCTATCTCTGGCTGAGAAAACATATGCTTGGCAATACCCAGATAGGGTCTGGCACTAAACTCCTCAATATCCACACCCAAGTCAAAGTCTGTTCCAATGGCTACCAGGGCGATATTGCCGGAGTGAGAAAGATTAAACCGTATATTGGTTTCCAGAAGATAGGGTTTGCCGTGTTTGGCTTGCGCCAACGGTATCTGAGCGGGGGCTTGCCGGGAATAATATCCCAGTAACATGCGTAATTGTCCATGTGCCTGCTGAAAACGCTGGCGATGCAAGGGAAAATAAAAGCGATCAGCTCGTTGTTGCTCTTCTGTGCTGAGAACATGGCTTACAGCATAATTTTTATCGAGCGATAATCGCCATACATCAACGGTATGAGGCGGAAGTTCACGAGTATTGGTAGCCGCTTTTTCAAAGAAAGGCATGGGGAAAAGTGGTAAAGAAAACGCTTTAGCGTTATCATACTCCAATAATGACCAAACTGCCAATGGTTGAGAGTATGAGCCAGAAATTTTTAGATTTTGAGCAACCTATTGAAGAACTGAACCAAAAGATACAGGCCTTGCGTATGGTGAGTGGGGATAGTGAAATCAATTTAAATGATGAAATATCCCGACTGGAAGATAAGGCTGAGCAAATGACGCAGAGTATCTTTGCCAACCTTGAGCCCTGGCAAGTGGCACAAATGGCCCGGCATCCTCTGCGACCGCAAACCACAGATTACATCGAGCATTTGTTTACTGAATTTCAGGAAATGCATGGTGACCGACATTATTCAGCGGCACCAGCGATTATCGGCGGGTTGGCCCGTTTTAATGATGAGCCGGTGATGGTCATTGGGCACCAAAAAGGGAAAAAAACCCGTGAAAAAGTCTACCGTAATTTCGGTATGGCCCGTCCGGAGGAGTATCGCAAAGCACTGCGCTTAATGAAATTGGCTGAAAAATTCAAACTGCCAGTTTTTACCTTTATTGATACGGCGGGTGCTTACCCGGGTATTGGCGCTGAAGAGCGCAATCAATCCGAGGCTATTGCCCGTAATCTTTTTGAGATGTCACGCTTACGGGTTCCTGTCTTATGTACGGTAACCGGTGAAGCAGGTTCGGGTGGTGCTTTGGCAATTGGCGTAGGCGATCGGGTGTTGATGTTGCAATACAGTATCTATTCGGTCATTTCTCCGGAAGGTTGTGCTTCCATTTTATGGAAAGATCCCAGTATGGCCTCCGAGGCGGCCAAAGCCATGGGGATTACCGCGCAGCAGATTCACGAGCATGAGCTGGTTGACGCTGTAGTGCCTGAACCGCTGGGTGGTGCGCACCGTGATGTCAAACATA
The DNA here is from genome assembly GCA_020831865.1 of Legionellaceae bacterium. Taxonomy (GTDB): domain Bacteria; phylum Pseudomonadota; class Gammaproteobacteria; order Legionellales; family Legionellaceae; genus JAFIFT01. The sequence continues at coordinate 81,502 of JAFIFT010000001.1, forward strand.
TGGCTTCAACGCTAAAAGCTACTCTGGCAGATGCGTTGCAGGAGTTACGTTATGTGCCGTTTGAAGAATTACTGGAACGACGCTATCAGAAATTGATGGCAATGGGAGCCTGCGATTAGCGGGTACTCGTAATTCATGCGAACCTTGTTTACGGAGCAACAGATCCAGACGCTGCGTTGTTATTCTCGTCTGATTATTGCCTATAGCGGTGGGCTGGACTCCACGGTGTTGTTGCATGCAGTGGTGCGTGAGTTTGCCTCCACTATGCCTTTGTTGGCGCTTCACATTAATCATCAATTGAGTCCCAACGCAGCTGCCTGGGAGCAGCATTGTCGTGATTTTTGTCAGCAATTGGCCTTTCACCCATTATTAGCTTCGTCAGCGAATCCCCGAGATATTGCAGATAGCCCTGTGGCGTTTCACGCGGTAAAAGTCGATATTTTACGACAGACGGATCTTGAAAATGCAGCGCGGAAAGCCCGTTACGCTGTTTTTGAGCAATATATGGAGCAGGGAGATGCGTTATTATTAGCCCACCATCGAGACGATCAAGTTGAAACATTTTTCCTGCAATTATTTCGTGGTGCCGGGATTGAGGGTTTAGCTGCCATGTCGGCCCGCAGGAATTTTGGTCTGGGCCATCTGTGTCGCCCCTTACTTGATTGTTCCAAAACGCAGTTAATAGACTACGCACAACAACAGCAACTCTCTTATATTGAGGATGAGTCAAATCAGGATACGCGTTTTGCACGCAACTATATTCGCCATCAGCTTTTGCCGCTCATTGAAAAGCGCTGGCCGTCTGTGGCAAAGAACGTGCAGCGTACGATAGGGCATTGCCAGCAGGCAAGGCACAATCTGGCCAGCCTGGCTGTGATTGATGAACAAGAGCCAGTGCCGAGTGCAGACAGCATGCCCCTCGCAGTGTTGAGACCATTAACGTATAACCGAAGAGTGAATGTTTTACGCCATTGGTTATTGCGATACGGCATACAATGTCCTTCTGAGCGTATTTTTAGCAGAATAGAGACAGAGTTGTTAGCAGCACGGATGGATGCCAATCCGGAAGTTTGTTGGGGAGACTATTGCCTGCGACGTTATCAACAAACTCTTTATTTAACCAGAGCGGTATTACCCTCGCCTCCGAGCCGCCAGGTTTGGCATCATTTTCCGCAAGATTTAGCACTTGAGGAATCAGGCTTGGTGATATCGGTCCTAAACCCTCCTGTTTTTTTACAACAACAGGACATAGTTATTGCGCCTCGAATCGGCGGAGAGTCCATCCGACTGGGGGGGCAAAACCGCGTTTTAAAAAAACTGTTGCAACAGTGGAAGATTCCTCCCTGGCAGCGCGCTCATATTCCTCTGGTTTATGCGAATGGTATTTTGATATCCGTAGTGGATTACGCCAATGCCGATGAGCTGGGGGGAGAGTGCCAATTTATCAGTAGCCAGCCTCTCTTGGCAGCGAAGCAGAACTTGCAAGCCTGATTTTCATGCATAAAGCACGGAACATAGGTATTTTGATTTTACAAGGTTCGATTAGATGCGATTCCCCTGGGGGGAACGAAATTTCATTGACTTTTTAGGAGCGTATCGTTAGAGTTTATCCGCCTGTTAAGGGAATAGGCAACCGATAGGAAACATACATCGGTTTAGTCCAATCTAAAATTAGAGGAAAGTATGAAACCATTATTCTATGCCGGTATCCTGGCGTGTGCGACACTGAGCGTCTCATTTGCGGCTGGTGCTGAAAACAATCCGCCGGCAAGCGCGGAGCGTTCGCAAGCACACTACGATTTGAACCGTATTACCCTCCAGCAACTGTCGAAAGCCTTTCCGGGCATTGGCAAGCGTCGGGCGCAAGCGATTATTGCCTATCGTGAAAAACATGGCGCCTTTAACTCGGTCGCCGAGCTGGCCAAAGTGAAGACGGTGGGAGAATCTTTTGTCAAAAAAAATCTGCTTGCTCTGGAGAAAACATTTTTTATTGAGGTAGCGCAATAGCGCCTGATGAAGAAGCTTGCGCCGTCAGGCGCAAGCCAGTGTTTTGTCGGGGCACTGAAAGCCCCGTATGCTTAGACGATCAACAGGTACAAGGCACCAGGACCGCGCAGAACTTGTACCATCAGTTTTTCTTTACTTTGCTGGGCTATCTTTTGTAACTCAGCAACGCTTGCAATTTTTTGCTTATTCACTCCGATAATGACATCGCCCGGGCGAAGTCCCGCACGCCAGCCGGCACTGTTTTCCGATGCGCCAACCACTTGCACTCCATGCACATTGCCATGCAAAGGGGAGTCTTGTTCAAAATTTTTCAAAGCCAGGCCAAAAAGAAAAGGATTATTGGCTTGCATTTTTTGTTCGTGTTTTTTGGCATCTGTAACATGCGCTGTTAATACCAATTCCTTAGAATCACGCATGACAGTGAGTTTTGCTTCAGAGTCGACACGCAACAGAGAAATAGTGGTTTTGACCTGGGAAGCTTGCGTAATGGGTGTCTGATTAATTTTGGTAATGATATCTCCCGATTTCAGTCCAGCGATTTCAGCAGGGGAGTTTTCATTAACCTGTGATACCAGTGCTCCCTGAATATTGCCATTATAACCCATGGCCTGTGCCAGCTCCGGAGTCAGGTGCTGCACAAAAATGCCCATTAGACCGCGGTGAACGGAACCAAACTTGATAATCTGTTCCACCACTTCACGTGCCATATTGATCGGGATGGCAAAGCCAATGCCCACATTACCACCGTAAGGAGAAATGATAGCGGTGTTGATACCAATGAGCTCGCCTTTGGCATTGATTAATGCGCCGCCTGAGTTACCCGGATTAATCGCGGCGTCAGTCTGGATAAAATTTTCAACCCCTTCGATATTCAGATCACTGCGTTTGAGCGCGCTGATAATACCAAAGGTTGCGGATTGGCTATTGCCAAAACTGTTTAAACCAAAGGGATTTCCAATGGCAACCACAAAATCCCCAACTTCCGCTTTATCGGAATCACCAATGGGCAGGCTTTTTAAGTTTTCAGCCTTGACCTGCAAAACCGCTAAATCGGTTTCGCTGTCGCCGCCAATCACTTTAGCGTTCAAGCGACGGCCGTCAATCAAGGTGATGGTCACGATGCTGGCGTTGCGAATCACGTGATCATTGGTAATGACAATACCGTTTTTAGGATCGATGATGACCCCGGAACCAATGCTCTGAAATTTGCGCGGTTTTTGAAACATGCCCGCTGGTGCCTGGGGACCTTCATCCTCTTCACCATGAGCGGAAGGGGCCATGTCACTAGGAATATAGCCCTGTACGGCTACATTGACAATGGCTGGCATCGATTTTTTTAAAACAGGGGCCAAGGTGGGTAAACTCTCTGGGGTAGCCGCTATTGCCGAGAGGCTAAACAAGAGCATAAAGCCGGTAATTATTTTGCACATACTTCGCATTTTAGCATCCTTTACGTTGAATTAATAAGAACCAATCCTGCATCAGCTTAACCAAATCAGAGTCGCCATTCTACCGGTTTTCGCTTGTCGACGATAGGAATAAAACAGATCATGACGCTCAAATGTACAACAATCAGCGCTATTGATCAAGGTTACGCCGTTGCTTTGCAGGATTTTTTTAGCCAACAGCGCGAGATTCATAGACCAGCGCCCGGAATGCAATTGTAACATATCCGCTGAAAAGTTGGCATGGTTTTGAAAAATGGGAAGAATTTCACTACCAATTTCAAAGCAGCGTCCACAAATACCAGGACCAATCCATGCCATGAGGGATAGGGGTTGGCTGTGCATAGACCGGAGTGTATTTTCAATGATACCTTGGACCAGACCACGCCAACCAGCATGTATCGCAGCAATTTCACTGCCGCTCTGATTGCAAATGACGATGGGCAGGCAATCAGCGGTCATAATGGCTAAAGGTAAATTTTTTTGCTGGCTAATGCTGGCATCCGCCTGCTGTATCGCATTGTTTCGGGCATACACCACGGTGCTGCTGTGCGTTTGATCCAGCCACAAGGGTTCAGCCTCCAGTTGGAGTGTTTGCTGCAATGTGTGGCGATTGTGTCGTACCCTATCGCTGTCATCACCAACATGGAACGCCAGATTATTCTGGGCAAAGGCACCAAGGCTTTCCCCTGGTGAACGAGTCGTTGTTAGCGCGTGCACTTTAGGGGGAGCGGGCCAATTGGCATTAATCCACTGCATAAGATGCCTCCAGTAGAGCAAGCAGTCTGCCAAAATCCGCTGGTAATGGTGCCGTAAAATGAAGAGGAGCATGGGTTACTGGATGGTGAAAAGCTAAAGCAACGGCATGAAGTGCCTGGCGTTTAAAGGCACGCAGTGCGTGACTCAATTCGTCGGTGGCCTGAGCCGGTATTTTTAAACGAGCTCCATAAAGTGGGTCGCCAACCAGAGGATGATGGATATGCGCCATATGAACCCGAATCTGGTGGGTGCGGCCGGTGGCCAATTTGACCCGCAACAGAGTATAGTCCTGATATTGCTTTTCCAGTTTGTAATAGGTCAGGGCTTCTTTACCTTGGGAGAGCACGGCCATTTTGAGTCGATTTTTCGGATGTCGTCCGTAATGGGTGGCAATCTCGCCGCCACTGATGATATGGCCATAGACCAGCGCCAGATATTCCCGGCTAATGTCCCGCGCTTGTAGTTGTTGAATCAAGGCCGTTTGTGCTTCGACGGTCTTGGCTACCACTATTAAGCCAGTGGTTTCCTTGTCAAGGCGATGTACAATGCCTCCTCTGATAAGCTGGCGTGCGGCCTCATGATGATAGAGCAAGGCATTGAGGAGGGTATGCTCGGCATTGCCTGCCCCAGGGTGAACCACAAGGCCGGCTGGTTTATTGAGCACCAGAAGATGCGCATCTTCAAACAGAATATCCAGCGTTAAAGCCTGTGCTTTGGCTTGATGATCCACTCGTAGCTCTTGTTCCGGCTGCACCAAAATGTTCACTATGTCGTTTTGTCGCAGAATATCCCTGGGTTTACTTTTCTGCTGGTTTAATAAAATTTTTCCCTGTTTAATCCATTCACACCAGCGGCTTCTAGAATAGCAGGGAAAGAGTTGCGCCAGCGTTTGATCAAGGCGTTGGCCATGATAGTCGGCAGCAATGACGACATCGGTCGGTAAAGGTTGCGACATTTACTGGCACTCAGCGCTTTCAGGTAACAAACGCCCCCGCAGGGAGTTTGGCAGAGCCTCATTGATTTGTACCTGTACAAACTGTCCTATGAGCTGCGCCGGACCATCAAAATTAACAACACGGTTGCACTCAGTACGACCGGCTAATTGTTGCGTGCTTTTTTTCGATGGTCCGGTAACCAGGAGGCGTTGTACGGTGCCAACCATAGCGGCACTGTAGCGCACGGCATGCTGATTGAGCCGATTTTGCAACAGTTGCAGACGTTGTTTTTTAACCTCCATCGGGGTTTCATCTGGCAGATTAGCCGCGGGAGTGCCTGGACGTGGGCTGTAGATAAAAGAAAAGGAAATATCAAAGCCCATCTCATGTACCAGGTTCATGGTATCTTCAAAATCTTGCTCCGTTTCGCCGGGGAAACCCACAATAATATCGGTAGATAAGCGAATATCCGGACGTACTTTACGCAGTTTGCGAATTTTTGCCTTATACTCGAGGGCCGTATAGCCTCGTTTCATCTGTGCCAAAATACGGTCAGAACCGCTTTGCACCGGAAGATGCAAGTGATTGGCCAGCTCAGGTACCTCGGCAAAAGCATTAATTAAATTGTCCGAGAACGCCAAAGGGTGAGAGGTGGTAAAGCGGATACGGCCAATCCCCTCAATAGCGGCAATATAATGAATCAGCAGGGCCAAATCGGCAATACCGCCCTGATCCATTTTACCCTGATAATCATTGACATTTTGCCCGAGAAGATTAATTTCACGCACGCCCTGTTGAGCCAATTGGAAGCACTCGGCCAATACATCATCGAAAGGACGACTGATCTCCTCACCGCGGGTATACGGAACGACACAGTAGCTGCAATATTTACTGCATCCTTCCATAATTGATACAAAGGCCGTTGGCCCTTCCGCGCGCGGGGCAGGGAGGTGGTCAAATTTTTCAATTTCAGGAAAACTGATATCAACGACCGCTTTGTTACTGCGGATGCGTTCGTTAATCAGGGCGGGTAAGCGGTGCAGAGTTTGTGGTCCGAATACTAAATCGACAAACGGCGAGCGTTTAATGATCTCGGCACCTTCCTGACTGGCCACACAGCCGCCTACCCCAATAATGACCTGTGGGTTTTTTTCTTTATAATCCCGCCATTGCCCCAGCTGAGAAAAGACTTTTTCCTGAGCTTTCTCACGGATAGAACAGGTATTGAGGAGAATCACATCGGCTTCTTCCGGTTTGTCGGTTTTGATCATACCATGAGATGCATGGAGAACTTCTGCCATTTTGCTGGAATCGTACTCATTCATTTGGCAGCCATTGGTTTTAATAAACAGCTTTTTACTCATTTTATGCTCTTACGAAAGAAAGAGGCTTATTATTTCAAATAATAGACAATAAGCAAAGCGATGATTGTAGTATTTGGACTCCTTAAGCCATTTTTACAACTATGGTGTGATGAGTGGCTTTAGTGGAGCGGTAAACAGGAGAGGCTATTTTTTCGTTTCAGACACGGGAAACACCCCATGATTTATCGGGCTGTTGCAATGCCTTTTTAGGGAGAATTGCGTTCTTGGCAATGGGATATGACTTTTACCATTTGGAGTTCATCTGAGCTGCCTTGATTATTATTGTGTCCAAGAGCTGTAAAATGCCCTGAGAACTCGATAGAATACTGGCATTTGATTTGATGGTGGTACTGATGCCCAAACGTACGGATATTCATTCTATTTTGATTCTGGGAGCGGGGCCTATCGTGATTGGGCAAGCCTGTGAGTTTGATTATTCAGGCACTCAGGCAGTGCGCGCACTGAAAGAAGAAGGCTACCGCGTCATTTTGGTGAACTCCAACCCGGCAACGATTATGACGGATCCGGAGTTGGCGGATGCTACTTATATTGAACCAGTGCTCTGGCCGGAAGTGGCAAAAATTATTGCGCTTGAGCGTCCTGATGCCATATTGCCCACTATGGGAGGGCAGACGGCGTTAAACTGTGCTTTGGATCTGGTGAGAGAAGGGGTGTTGGCTCAGTTTGGCGTAGAAATGATTGGTGCGACGCGTGATGCGATTGATAGAGCAGAAGACCGCGACAAGTTTCGCAAGCTGATGCAACGCATCGGCTTGGAAATGCCTCGTTCGGCTATTGCCCACAGTATGGAAGAGGCTTTGCAGGTGCAGGCGCAGATTGGCTACCCTGCTATTATTCGTCCCTCTTTCACCATGGGAGGAAGTGGCGGAGGTATCGCTTATAACCGGGAAGAGTTTGAGGAAATTTGCAGCCATGGTCTAGAACTGTCTCCAACCCATGAATTACTGATTGATGAGTCGGTCCTGGGCTGGAAAGAATTTGAAATGGAAGTGGTTCGTGACCGCAATGATAATTGTATTATCGTGTGCTCCATTGAAAATTTTGACCCTATGGGGGTGCATACGGGGGACTCCATCACCGTTGCGCCGGCACAAAGCTTGACGGATAAAGAATATCAACGGATGCGCAATGCCGCGATTGCGGTGTTGAGGGCGGTTGGCGTGGATACCGGTGGTTCCAACGTACAGTTTGCGGTGAATCCGGAAGACGGGCGATTGCTGGTCGTTGAAATGAATCCCCGCGTGTCACGCAGTTCGGCACTTGCCTCGAAAGCAACCGGCTTTCCCATTGCGAGAGTGGCGGCGAAACTGGCCGTTGGCTACACGCTGGATGAACTGGGTAATGAGATTACCAATCATAAAACGCCGGCTTCTTTTGAGCCCTCAATTGATTATGTGGTGACCAAAATCCCACGATTTAATTTTGACAAATTTCCGCAAACCTCGCAAAACTTATCGACACAAATGAAATCGGTTGGTGAGGTTATGGCTTTCGGCGCCAATTTTCAGGAGTCTTTACAAAAAGCAATTCGTGGTCTGGAGAATGGGCGTTTTGGGCTGGAGTCTTGTCTGCCACCAGAGAAGATTGAGCATATTGGCAGCTATTTGCATACCCCGACACCCGACAGATTATGGTACATTGCCGATGCCTTTCGACAGGGGTGGTCTGTTGAACAGCTACAGCAGCAAACTCAGATTGATCCCTGGTTTTTGGCACAAATTGAAGAACTGGTATTGATGGAAAAACAATTAGCCGGACAGTCTCTTGCTGATATGGATGCGGCTACGTTGCGCCGATTCAAGCAACGAGGTTTTGCGGACGTGACCTTGGCACGTTTATTGTGTTGCAGTGAAAGACAAGTGCGTGAAAAACGACAGGAACTGGCCGTTTTGCCGGTTTACAAACGTATTGACTCCTGTGCTGCCGAATTTCCCAGTGATACAGCCTACCTTTATTCTTGCTATCTCTCGCATTGTGAAGCAAATCCGGAAGACCAACCCAAAATTATGATTTTGGGTGCCGGACCAAATCGTATTGGCCAGGGGATTGAGTTTGATTACTGTTGTGTTCATGCCGCAATGGCATATCGCGAAGCGGGTTACCAGACTATTATGATCAATTGTAATCCTGAAACGGTATCGACTGATTTTGATACGGCAGACAGGCTCTACTTTGAGGCATTAACGCTGGAAGATGTGCTGTCGGTAGCAGCAGTTGAAAAACCGGTGGGTGTGGTGGTGCATTATGGCGGCCAGACCCCTTTGAAATTGGCAAAGGCTCTGGAAGCGGCTGGTTTACCCATTATTGGAACCAGTCCCGATGCCATTGATGCCGCAGAAGACCGGGAGCGTTTTCAGCGGGTAGTTGATGCATTAAAGTTGCATCAACCGCCAAATGGTACGGTTCGCAGTGAAGACGAGGCCCTGATACTGGCGAAAAAAATTGGTTATCCGCTGGTGGTGCGTCCGTCTTATGTATTGGGGGGGCGGGCAATGGAAATTGTCTATCATGAGGAGGAGCTGCGCCATTATTTGGGACATGCCGTTACCGTCTCCCATGATGCGCCAGTTTTACTCGATAAATTCTTAAATGATGCTATTGAGGTGGATATTGATGCCGTCTGTGATGGCAAGGATGTTCTCATTGGTGGTATTATGGAACATATTGAACAGGCAGGAGTGCATTCCGGTGATTCTGCCTGCACGTTGCCGCCCTTTAGTCTCAGCTCCGTTGTACAACAGGACTTAATAGAACAATTACGCCAGCTGGCTTTGAAACTGGGAGTGGTGGGCTTGGTTAATGCGCAATTTGCCATTCAGGCTGATGATATTTATGTGCTGGAAGTGAATCCCAGAGCCTCTCGTACGGTGCCTTTTGTCTCCAAAGCCACCGGCTTACCTCTGGCAAAAATTGCTGCCTTATGCAAAGTGGGGAAAAGTTTGAAGGCGCAGGGTATCGGTCAGCATTATCCTATGCCGGCTTTTTACTCGATCAAGATGCCCGTCTTCCCTTTTGCAAAATTTGTTGGCGTGGACTCCATTTTAGGACCGGAAATGAAATCAACCGGTGAAGTAATGGGGGTAGCCCGACGTTTTGGACAGGCCTATGCCAAGGCACTACTGGGAGCAGGAGTGCATATTTTACAGCGAAGAAAGGCCTTTGTCTCGGTACGCGACGGCGATAAAACTCGTATCGGCGAGATTGCCAAGCGCTTGATTGAGTTGGGTTTTGAAATTGTCGCCACGCGTGGAACTGCATTGGTTATTCAGGCTGCCGGCATTCATTGCCGCCGTGTCCATAAAGTAGCGGAAGGGCGCCCACATATCGTGGATTTAATTAAAAATCATGAAATTGATTTTATCGTCAATACGGTTGAAGGAAAACAAGCAATAGCAGATTCTTTTGCTATCCGCCGCAATGCATTACAGCAAAAGATTAGCTATACTACGACCTTGTCTGGCGCTCAGGCAGCCTGTCTGGCAATGAAGTATGAAGACCGGGATACGGTTACCAAATTACAAGATCTACATTAGAGGTGAATATGCAAAAGCATCCCATGACCTTACTTGGTGCAGAGGTATTAAAAGAAGAATTGCACCGACTCAAATATACTGAGCGTCCGCGCATTATTGAAGCGATTGCTACGGCACGCGAACATGGGGACCTTAAAGAAAATGCCGAGTATCACGCTGCCCGTGAACAGCAGAGCTTTAATGAAGGGCGTATACAAGAGCTGGAAGCGAAACTGTCAAACGCTCAAATTATTGACATCAGCAGTTTAACCAATAATGGTAAAGTCGTTTTTGGCGCCACGGTGAGTCTGCTGAATGTTGCTACGAATGAAGAAATTCGCTATCAAATTGTTGGGGAAGATGAAGCGGATTTAAAGAAGAAGAAAATTTCCTACAGCTCACCTATCGGGCGCGCCATTATTGCCAAAGAAATTGATGATGTGGTGAGTGTGCAAACACCCGGTGGCGTGGTGGAATATGAAATTACAGCGGTTGATTATCTCTAACTAAACGCCCGACCTCGATCGTACTCACTGTATGGGGGAGGGCGAAAGAGGATTGAGTGTATCCTGTTGATTCTTTTTAAGAAATATCTCTTGGTGTCATTATAAAGCACAGTTTTTCTTGGCCGCAGGCGAAATCCGGGTTATAATTGCCCGGCGCCCATTAATGGAAATGACATGAAGTACTTAGCTTTAAAACCCTTACTCATCCTCTTTTTTCTTTTTTCTTCTGGCTTTGTTGTAGCTGAACCGCAAAACATTGCTTTATTGCAGGAAAAAATATACAGCTATGCTGAATCTGGTGCCTATTTACGTGAAGTCAATGCGGTTGCGGTGAAAGCGGATCGCTTTATCCAGGCCGAAGCGAAAAAAAATAAAAAACGAGAACAGCCTCTGAACCTGGCGATTGTCCTTGATATCGATGAAACCAGTTTGAGCAATTATCGAAATATAAAAAAACGTCAGTTTGTTGCTACACCTGCTCAGATCAATCAGGAAATATTAAAAGCAGATTCTCCAGCGCTGGAACCCGTGCACCAGTTGTACCTGAATGCACTCCAAAGTGGTGTGAAGGTATTTTTTGTAACGGGGCGTAACAGCAGTCAGGAAAAGGCGACTATTAAAAATCTGCAAGAAGCTGGTTACACGCATTGGGAAGGTATTTATTTTCGCCCCCCCAATTATTCTGATAAATCCATAGTTCCTTTCAAGGCCGGCATTCGCAAGACGATCTGTGAGATGGGATACACCATTCTCGCTTCTATCGGCGATCAGGACAGTGATCTGGCAGGCGGTTATGCCATGCGAGTCTATAAATTACCTAATCCGTTTTATTATCTGGGCTAAAAACGCAGTTACTGTTCGGAATGCAAGCTCACGCACGGAAAGCCAAGACACTGAAAGCAAGGCAAGGAGCATTCTCTCTGACTGAGTTGCTCGTCTGCCTTGCCATCCTCTGCCTTATCCTGCTGGGAGCCGTTTGCACGGATTCAGATTTTTATACCCGTAATCGTTTGGATTCGGCAACGCATCATCTGAAGGTGAACGTGAGCTTTGCCAGAAATATGGCCATACTTGAGGAGCGCAGCATTATTATGACAGCACTTGCGGGCGATTGGAGTAAAGGCTTTCGTTTGTGTTATGGGAAAAGTCCTGAATCCTGTTTGCGAGGGGATGCTCTGCTCAGAGAGCATGTCTGGCCAAGATCCACTATGCAGATGAGCTGGCATGGCTTTCGTTCAAATGACACGTTGTATTTTGCCCCAGATCTGTTACAGATGGCCTGTAATGGTCACTTTCTGCTCGCGCAGAATGGCAAGCAGAAAAGACTTAGCGTCAATCGCTTGGGAGTGGTGAGGGAAGCTGAGCCATGCAAGTTGATTGCATCCACTGTGATGGCATAACAAAACACAAAGGATTAGCTCTAATGAATTCATGGGTTAGATAGCGTGGCTTTTACTGGATGCGGCAGATGCTCCTGGAATAAGTCCGGGAGCGGCAGGTGAAATGTCAACAGATCTCAGTCTGATCTAAGTGATTGCCAGTGAAGGCAAACCCTGTGAAACGAAACCCAGCCGGATAGTTCTCGCCGGTATGTTTTTTTAGAGCAGAGGGGCAGGCGGGCGGATGTCAGTACGGACTATTGAGCTCCGCTGCTTTTCAGGCCTGACTTTCTTCTAATGCTTCATCCGGCATGGTCACATTCAATTCGAGTACTGCGTTATCTCCCATACGCTGTAAGCTAACATTGACCTGCTCTCGGCTGATAGGAACGTATTTGGCAATCACGGCCAGAATTTCTTCTTGCAGTTTGGGCAGGTAATCGGGCTTATTGCGTTGGCTGCGCTCATGAGAAATAATGATTTGCAGGCGGTCTTTGGCCACAGAAGCGGTTGAGGGCTTCTTTCTTAAAATATTGAACAGGCTCATGCTAGGGCATCCTCCTTGTTTTTACCAAAAATGCGGCGCAATATCCCTTTTTTCTCATGATTGATATAGCGCATAGGCCGAGTTTCTCCTAAAAATCGCGCGATAGCATCCTGATAGGCAATGGCGGCATCACTTTGATCATCGAGGGTAACGGGGGTACCGGTATTAGAGGCTTTCAATACAGCCTTCGACTCGGGAATAACACCGATGAGGGGTATGGCAAGGATCTCTTTTACATCATCGACCGACAGCATCTCACCATTTTCAACACGTTGGATGTCATAGCGGGTGAGCAGCAAGTGCTCTTTGACGGGTTCTTTGTTTTCAACAGCGCGCTTGCTTTTACTGGCCAGAATACCCAGAATGCGATCGGAGTCCCGCACCGAAGAGACTTCGGGGTTAGTGATAACGATTGCTTCATCGGCAAAATACATGGCCATGAGCGCGCCAGACTCAATACCAGCAGGCGAGTCGCAGACTATGTAGTCATAGTCTTTGGCAAGCTCGGTGAGAATACGTTCGACACCATCGAGAGTTAGCGCGTCTTTATCGCGTGTTTGCGATGCTGGCAAGATAGATAGATTGGGTAAACGCTTATCTTTGATCAGGGCTTGGTTTAAGCTGGCTTCTCCGTTAATGACATTCACGAAATCAAAGACCACCCGACGCTCACAACCCATGATAATATCCAGGTTTCGTAGGCCGATGTCGAAATCGATAACGACTGTTTTATGGCCAGCCATAGCCAGACCCGTAGAAATAGCAGCTGAGCTTGTGGTTTTCCCTACGCCACCTTTTCCGGAAGTAATGACAATAATCTTAGCCAAGCTTATCCCCTACTTGAAAATTGTTTAAAAACTAATTACCAGTTTACACATAGCTGTCTATCAAGCGCAAGTGTGGCATGGATATTTTTAATAATAAATTACCGACCTGCACCGTGGTATCGAGCGGGAAGCGGTCATTGCCCTCTATTCAGAAAATTCAGCGGTAAATCTTAACAGAAATATCCTTTGCCTGAGCAATGGCGTGTGGTTTGTGCACGGTGACTTCGATGGCCTGCAATTGGAATTTTTCTTTGAGTAAACTGGCAATTTCATTTGCCACACGCTCAATGAGCAGAAAGGCGTGCTGTTCTACGAAGCTGATAACGCTGGAGCACACGGCAGCGTAGTCAATGGTTTTTTCCAGCTGATCACCACAGGCGCTAAGGTCAAGTGGGATACATATATCCACCAGCAGTTTTTGTCGGATTGCCTGCTCCCACTGATGCGTTCCGATCCTGGCCTGAAGGGTTAAACCGTGAATGCTAAGTTGATCCATAATGCTGTTTTCTGTTGTTTTGAACGCCACCATTTTTGCTGCCTAACCGTATAGACATCAGGCAGGACATGATCAGCGTCGCGTGATACGGTTTTATGATGGTAACATAATAAGCGGAGCTAAGAAAATGAAAGTCAGAAGTCATTAGGCATAGACAAAATTCTACCAGAGGATTATAGTAGGGAAAGGATGAATAAGTGGCCAGGCATCGGACTAAACAGATAGTGGATTTTTTTAGAATGAGCGGCGGAACACCACAGTAGGGGTAGCAGCATGTTAGTAGAAATCTTATCACGATCGCAGTTTGCTTTCAGTATTGGTTTTCATATCATGTTTCCCGCATTGAATTTAGGTTTGGCCGTTTTTCTGGTAATAATGGAAGCGTGCTGGCTGAAAACGCAGAATCCTCTCTATTTAAAAATTTGTAAGTTCTGGGTTAAAATTTTTGCCCTCACCTTCGGCATGGGGGTGGTTTCCGGGATCGTGCTGGCTTATCAAATTGGTACCAATTTTGGTCCTTTTATTGCGACTTTTGGGAATGTCATCGGTGCTTTGTTTGCCTACGAAACCCTCACAGCATTCTTTCTGGAAGCCGGATTTTTGGGGGTTATGCTTTTTGGTTGGAACAAAGTCAGTCCCAAAGTGCATTTTATGGCAACCTTATTGGTTGGTATTGGTACAACGATTTCAGCGTTTTGGATTATGTCGGCTAATTCCTGGATGCAAACGCCCTCCGGTTTTACGATGGAGGCAGGAAAATATGTCGTGGACAGCTGGTGGGCGGTAGTTTTTAATCCCAGTTTTCTGCATCGCATGCTCCATATGCTCTTGGCATCCTATGTCACCTCTGCTTTTGTGATTGCCGCAGTATCAAGTTATTTTTTACTAAAAAACAAACATTTGCAGGTTGCGAAATACTGCTTGTCTTTTGCTATGTGGGCCGCTTTACTCCTGGTTCCTGTGCAAATATTTATTGGTGACATGGTGGGGCTGGAAGTTCACCGCTACCAGCCTATAAAAACGGCTGCTATTGAAGGTGTTTGGGAAACGCAAAAAGGGGCGCCGCTGTTGCTTTTTGCCTGGCCTTCGCAGTCAGAGGCAAAAAACTATTTCGAGCTGGGAATTCCCAAGCTGGCCAGTTTGATTAATACCCATTCTCTGGATGGTGAGCTGGTGGGATTAAAGTCGGTATCAGCAGAGGACAGGCCACGAGTAGCGGTGGTATTCTTTTCTTTCCGCATTATGGTTGCCATTGGTTTATTGCTGCTTCTAACTGCCTTATATGCAGTATGGCTGCGCTATCAAAAGCAACTGTACAGCAGCCGGCGCTTTCATCAATGGTGCGTGTTGATCGTGCCGCTGGGCTTTGTGGCCACGATTATGGGTTGGTTTACCGCTGAGGTTGGCCGTCAACCCTGGGTTGTGCAAAATTTAATGCGTGTGGGCGATGCCGTATCGGCTATTAGTGCCGAAGAGGTGATTATCTCGTTCATCTTGTTGGTTTTGGCCTACGGTATTGTGTTTGGCTTTTATCTGTATTACCTGTTAAAAACCATTCGTAAAGGTCCGCAGAGTCTGGATACGCATAAAGCGGAACACCATTTCTTCCAATACATGACTGATATCAAAGAGGAGGGCAGATAATGTTGCCATTCGTATTTGCTGCCCTGATAGGTTTTATTATTATCATGTATGTGATTTTGGACGGATTTGATTTGGGGATAGGCATCCTGTTTCCTTTTACGCAATCCGAGCGAGAACGCGATCAAATGATGAATGCCATAGCTCCGGTATGGGATGGGAATGAAACCTGGCTAGTGTTTGGCGGTGCTATGCTTTATGGGGCTTTTCCTGAGGTATATGGTCTTTTATTACCCTTACTCTATATGCCTTTAATGTTGATGTTGGTCGCACTGATCTTTCGTGGAGTCAGTTTTGAGTTCCGTTTTAAAGCCCAGGCTTCCAAAGCAGTTTGGAACTGGATCTTCGCGTTAAGTTCGATCGCGGCTGCGTTTTTTCAGGGAACAGTCCTGGGTGCTTTTGTACAAGGCTTTTCTTATCATGAAGGACAGGTTCTCAGCAGTGAATTTGACTGGTTAACGCCTTTTTCCCTGCTGACCGGTATAGCTTTGATTTGCGGTTATGCCTTGCTGGGTGCTACCTGGATGATTATTAAAAGTGAACAACGTTTGCAGCGCAAAATGATCCATTATGCGAAAGGCTTATTGCTGATGTTATGTTTCTTTTTGATTTTTGTCAGTATTTGGTCTCCATTGCATAATACTGAGGTGTTTAATCGTTGGTATAGTTTTCCCAATGTTATTCTGCTGTCCCCTTTACCGATTCTTACCGCGGTTATGGTGTATTTAACCTGGAACAGTTTATCGGCTGGAGAAGAATGGCGGCCTTTCATATATAGCGTGGTTATTTTTATTTGTGCCTATGCCGGCATGGGAATTGGCGTGTATCCCTATCTGGTGCCTTATCAGTTGACTTTCTGGGAGGCTGCTGCGCCTGATTCAACGTTAAAGTTTATTCTGGTTGGGGTGGTGATTATGCTACCGATACTTCTGGCGTATACATTCTATGCCTATCATGTCTTTCGAGGTAAGTCAGATGAAGGGTACCATGATTAGGCACTGCTATGCGCTAACCCCGCATTTCTTCTGATGTCTGCTTCGAGAATGAGGCAGAATTGCTCATGGTTTTTTGTATCCGTGTTGGGTTACAGTAACTTTTTTTGATAAATATCACTGATTTCGTGACCATTCCAGACATAGCACAGATGTAAACTTTGTTGACAATGCTGAATCAGATTCGGTTTGAACAGGGCAAAGTTGATCCCCTGCTCTTGGCGAACCGAGTGGTAGACGATGCCGTCTTGTTCTTGGATCTTCAGTTCCATTCCCAGTTTTTGCCCATGCTGATAATTGAGGGGATCATAATACTCGTGGTGTTTAGCGATGGGGAGTAGGTCATAGAGCGTGCCGTTAAAACGGGCGACCAGGCAACGCATATCTAGTTCCTGTGCCGGCTCCCGTGTATAGGAGAGAAAACGGGCACGATGGAAGCGCGTTTCACTGATGGCGGTTTCCAGTGTTTCTGAACAGTAGTAGACACCATAATCGCCATTAGAAAATCGGCTGCCGTCTGGATTAAGATGGGTAAACGCCGCCATCACATAACCACAACCCGGAATACCATAGGCGCGCTCATGAGGTTTAACCAGTGAGATATCGCCTATTTCATTTTGCAGGCGTGGATTGGTCAGGCATTGAATTTGAAAAATTGCGGCAAACTCTTCCTCGGAGGCGACATCTTCAAACAGATCTAGTGGTGGAAAGCGTGAGGGAATAATGCGATAGTTTTTCTGTGCGTTAAAATTACGCAATGGCGGTACGTTTTCCACTAGGCCCGTCCTCCGCGTTCGGCGTTTAACCGACTGGCGACAGCCCACAGATCAACCACGCGCCCTTGTAACATAATGTCCATTGCTGATTTTCCCTGGTAGAAGGGAGCGTGATTGGGCTTGCGCACCCAGCCGTAAATGGAGTCCGGATGAGAAAATAACACGCGTAGTGCCGCGTGGATATTGAGAATATAGGACATGCGCTCCACTAAATCCGGATTAAATTTAATGGTTGTAGAGGGGTGCTGGTAATGATAGAAGGTTGCTTTCTTTAAAGCTAAAAGACGCATTTGTTCTTCAACGCTGCACCCCCATTTTTTAAAAATGCGAAGAACCGCATGAAATGCACTTTGTGCTTGATTATCATCAAATTTCATGGCAGGGTTCAGGGATGGCATGACAGAAACTCCTCATGACAGTATGATAGTCTAAATATAGACTATATTTGTTAATATGTCCAATTTTAAACTAAGGAATCATCATGGCAATTTGGTTTAAATCCTACAGCCTCGACGAGATTAATGCGCGAGGAGAAGGTACCATGTCCGCGTTTCTGGGTATAGAGTTTCGCCAGATAACTGAGGATAGTCTGGTGGCAACCATGCCGGTAACGGTACGTTCACGTCAACCCCTGGGTATTTTACATGGTGGGGCAAATGTCGTATTGGCCGAAACGCTTGCCAGTACTGCGGCAAATTTGGTGGTGGATATCAGCAAGCAGTATTGCGTGGGGCTGGAAATTAATGCCAATCATCTTCGTTCGGTACGTGAAGGGGAGGTTGAGGCGGTAACACGACCCATACATCTTGGAAAAAGCACTCAGGTTTGGGAAATCCAGATCTATACTGCGGAAAAAAAAATCAGCTGTATTTCCCGTATGACCGCAGCGGTGCTCAACCGTTAAGCGGCAACGATTGAAGGCTTTCCCATGTGATTTCAGCCAGACGATCCACATTGGTTGATGAGATATTCAATGGCGGTAGCCAGTAAATGGTTTTGGCAAGTGGCCGCAGCAGGGCACCATGCCGGAGCGCCGCCTGATAAAAGGCAAAGCCGGGGCGCGGATGATCAATATGGCAGAGATCAGCGGCGACCATACCGCCCAGAGAACGGATATTCTCGAGGCGGCCCGTGCTGGTGGCGATAGACTGCATCGCCGTACGCATCTGTTGGTGTGTTTCTGCCACCTGCTCCAGGAGTGCTTCCTCTTCGAATACTCGCAGGGTAGCCAGTGCGGCCGCGATGCCTAAGGCATTACCGCTGTGCGTATGCGAATGCAAAAAGGCTTTACCACTCTGATAATCATCATAAAATAATTCATAAATTGCATGACTGACCGCAGTGCAGCTTAAGGGAATACTGCCTGCCGTTAATCCTTTTGACAGGCAAAGCAGATCGGCTTTGGCGCGACAATGATCGAGGGCAAGGTATTGGCCGGTACGGCCAATACCCGTCATGATTTCATCTGCAATCACATAGATTCCTTGCTGCTGTGCCCAGTGGCACAGTCGTTCGAGAAAGTCAGCACTATAAGGCCGCATGCCTCCGGCACCCTGCAATAAAGGCTCAATAATCAAGGCTGCACATTCATGCGCCAAAGGAGCCAGTTGCGGTTCTATAGTCTGCCAGGCATGTTGAGCATTATGCCATAAGCTATCATCACTGCCGCTGACATAGGGAATAGGTTTAATAAAATGGCAGTGGCTTGAGAGATGCGGAATATCTTTTTTGTAAAGACCTACATCACTCACGGCCAGGGTAGCCATGGTTTCGCCATGATAGGCATTCTCAAGCGATATGAAGTGTATTCGCTGCTTTTCACCGCGGTGTTGCTGTGCCAATAAAGCGAGTTTTAAGGCAATCTCAACAGCAGACGAACCATCGGAGGCAAAACAAAGATGAGCAAGGCCTGTGAGCTGCGCTATCTTTTCACCTAATTGGGCTAATGGCAGATGGGTTGTGTTTGCGGTAATGACATGTTCAAAGGCTTGCATTTGCTGCTGTATGGCTTCGATAATAGCCGGATGTCCATGCCCCAGTGATTTGCACCACCAACTGGACTGGCCATCCAGTAAGGGACCATGATCCGTGTACAACCAGCAATCTTTGGCCTGCTGTACGACAACAGGCGGACAGAGTTCAAAGTCTTTCATTTGCATGCAAGGATGCCAGATGTGTTGTAAATCGCGTGTGATGATAGTGTCTTGGTTAACCATTTTAAATTTTTTGGTTGACAATCATAATGGGCAATTTATCATAAGCGCACGCTTCTGCCAATCGTGAGTATAGAATGTCCTTTATTGACCCACTGCATCTTGAAAAAACCCGCCAAATTTACCAACAGCCCTTTAATGATTTGTTGCATCAGGCACACCAAACGCATGTGCACTACCATCCGGCCAACAAAATTCAAGTGGCGGAATTACTGAGCATTAAAACGGGCGCCTGTCCGGAGGACTGCGGCTACTGTTCTCAAAGCGGCCATTTTAAAACTCATGTGGAAAAAGAAAAACTGCTCGATATCGAGAGTGTGGTTACAAAAGCAAAAGCAGCCAAAGCCCGCGGCGCAACACGCTATTGCATGGGTGCTGCCTGGCGTAATATTCCGGCCAAAGCCATGCCGCAATTAGTGGACATGATCCAGTCGGTTAAATCCTTAGGCCTGGAAACCTGCATGACTCTGGGTATGCTCGATGAAGCGCAGGCCAAACAACTCAAGGCAGCAGGACTTGATTACTATAATCATAATATCGATACCTCACCCAGCTATTATGCCCAGGTGGTCACCACACGCCAGTTTTCTGATCGCTTGCATACCCTAAATACGGTGCGCAATGCCGGTATCAAAGTCTGTTGTGGTGGTATTCTTGGTCTGGGGGAAGCACCAGAGGATCGGTTGGAATTTTTGAGTGTTCTGGCTACTATGAGTCCGGCACCCGAGAGTGTTCCCATTAATCGGCTGATTCCAGTTGCAGGGACGCCTTTGGCCAAAGCGCGTCCTCTGGATGATATCGAATTGGTGAGAACGATTGCCTGTGCGCGTATCCTGATGCCGGAGTCTGTTATTCGGTTGACCGCGGGTCGTACTGAAATGAGCGATATTTTACAGGCGGTTTGTTTTTTCGCCGGTGCAAACTCTATCTTTATTGGCGATGTATTACTAACAGAAGACAATCCCCAGCTGGATAAAGATAAGGCGTTATTCGCAGCCCTGGGTTTGGAGGCCTTGGGCCATGACGCTTGAGCAGTCCCTGCAGGATTTTTTGTCTGCTTTGGATAAGCAGGGCATGCTGCGCTCGCGGCCGGTACACCACCATGGCACTATGGCGGATGCGATTGATTTTTGCAGTAATGATTATCTGGGGTTTTCCCACCACTCTGAAGTACGTGCCTTTTTTCAGGAAGGATTTCTGCGGCATCCGGTCGGCAGTGGCGCTTCCTCCTTGATTTCAGGCTATCATCCGGCCCATCAGGCTTTGGAGCAGGAATTTTGTCAGTATCTTCAGTGCGATGCAGCGCTTCTTTTTAGTTCAGGATACACTGCCAATCTTGGTGTAACTGCCTTGCTGGGGCGCTTGGGCATTCCGACCCTTATCGATAAATCTGTGCATGCCTCAATCTATGATGGCTTGCAACTGGCAAAGGCTCAATATGAGCGCTTTCCCCACCAACACATTGCCCTTATGCACCAAAAATTGCGTTCCCATTCGGTGGTTTTGACCGAAGGCATTTTTAGTATGAGCGGCTATGCACCAAACCTCGCTGAAATGCGGACTCTTACCCGTGCACGTGATGCTTTGCTGGTGGTGGATGAGGCACATTCCTTTGGAATTTTGGGAGACGAGGGTTTGGGTGCAGTGCATCAGGCTGCTTTGTCGCAAGAGGATGTGCCCTTGCGGGTGATCCCGTTTGGCAAGGCTTTTGCGGCCATGGGTGCTATTGTGGTGGGGCAACAAAACTGGATTGATGTGCTGTTACAGGTCGCCCGATCCTGCATCTACTCTACTGCCATCAGTCCGGCTTTGGCCTTTGGGATTACGCACAGTTTTCGTTGCATGCGGCAAGCCTCCGGGCTACGGGAGCGTTTACAGAGGCTCACCCGCTATTTTACGCAACAGAGACAAAACTCTACTTTACACTGGCTGGAATCCGATACTCCTGTTCAACGCCTTATTATCGGAGATCCATGCCGGGCGCGCCATGTCCAGCTTGCGCTCGAAGAGCAGGGCGTCCAGGCTCAACTTATTCGCTATCCCAGCGTGACGATACCGGAGACTGGTCTGCGTTTTTGCGTCCGGGCCGATCACCGCGAGGAGGATATTGACCGCCTCTTTAGCGCTCTAGACGGTATAGAAGAGCGTCTGAAGCTCTCGTCGATACTGATATGAGGCCGCTGTATTATACCGAGAAAGGGCAAGGACCCGCTGTCGTCTTATTGCATGGCTGGGGCTTTGATCACCAGGTTTGGCAATACCTTGCCAACGGGCTGGCGGAAGACTTCCATCTTTTTTGTCCGGATTTACCAGGGCATGGCCGCACAGCGGCGATGTCCCATGGCGAATTTTATCAACAATTACTGGCAGTACTGCCCGATAGCTTTTCGCTTCTGGGTTGGTCGCTGGGTGGTATTTATGCGCTGAAAATGGCAAGCTCCTATCCGGAACGTATCCGCTGTTTAATCACGATCAGCAGCTCACCCTATTTTTTGGCCGATACTAACTGGTGTGGTATTAGTGAGACCGTATTTAACCGATTTTATGAGCGTTACCAAGCCGACCCGGACCGTACCATTCGGGAATTCATCCAGATCCAGTCCGCCACCGGACTGGACAATCCATCGATGCCCCTGCCGCGACAGGGTTGTGATTTGCAAACTGGCCTGGATATGCTGAAATCCTGGGATTTGCGCCCGGACTTGCAGGCTTTAGCATTGCCGGTCTTTTATCTGCTGGGAGGCCGTGATTCGATTGTTCCCCGTCGACTGGCCACCCAATTACAAAACTACTATACCCATGTTCATACCACGCTGTGGCCGAAAGCTGCCCATATGCCTTTTGTCTCACACCAGGCGGCATGCCTGAGTTTCATAAAGGAGTCGTTACTATGCCCAGGTATTTTATAACCGGTACGGACACTAACTGTGGTAAAACATGGATAACCGCACAGCTAGTGCAATTTATGCGGACAAAAGGGCACCAAAGTCTGGCAATTAAGCCCTTGGTCAGTGGGGTCACCGAAGGAACACAAGACCATTATGCGGATATAGCCTGTTTGCAGCAAGCCAATGCCCCCGATGAGCGAAGTATTCATCGCTGGGCGTGGCCGGAGCCCATTTCACCGCATCTGGCAGCGGCACTGCATCAGGATAGCCTGAGTGCGTGTGCGATTGCTGATTATTGTCAATCTTCCCGGTTTTCTGATATTGACATGTTATTCATTGAGGGGGCCGGCGGTATTATGGTTCCCCTGAACGCATCGGAAACCTGGATTGACGTTTGGCAAAAATTATCCATTCAGGTTATTTTGGTGGTGGCAATGCGTTTAGGCTGTTTGAATCATGCTTTGCTCAGCTATCAGGCATTACAAGATCACCAGATTCCCTGTGTGGGCTGGATTGCCAATTGTATGGATCCGGAGATGCTTTTTTTAGAGGAAAATATAACCAGTTTACAAAACCGTTTACCCGTACCCTGCCTCGCTATTAGTCCCTGGGCTGGAAAACTGGATGATTCATTAGAGCGAATGGGCTATAATCTTATTTTAAATAGCGGTACGATATCAACGTAATGATCGACTTGCATTTCCACAGCACCTATTCTGATGGTTTACATAATATTACCCAATTGCATGATCTGGCGCTGCATAATGGATTGCGCACGATTGCTTTAACTGATCATGATACGGTCGCCGGTGTCGAGGAATTGCGTCAGTGTTGTCAACAAAGCGGTATAGGCTGTATAGCGGGTATTGAATTAAGCACACGCTGGAAAAAGCATGATATCCATATCATAGGGTTGAATATGGATACCACGCATCCGGCTCTTGTGCATGCGATTGAGCAACAGGAACACTGTCGTCTGCAGCGCGCTCAGAAGATTGCGGAAAAACTGGAGCAGTTGGGGTTCAAAGAGGTATGGAGCGCTGTGCGACAACTGGCGGGGCATCAACATATAGCCCGCCCCCATTTTGCGCAATTACTCTTGAACGCAGGCTGGGTGAGAGACTTTCAGGCGGCCTTTAGCCAATATTTGGCCAGAGGTAAATTAGCTTATGTGGAAACAGAATGGATGACGGTGAGTGAGGCTGTGCACTGTATCCAAAGCTCCGGTGGTATTGCGGTAGTAGCGCATCCGCTGAAATATAAGTTGACGCGGCGCAAACTATGTGAATTAATCGAGCATTTTCAGGAAGCTGGTGGCCAGGCTATGGAAATGGTTTCTGGTGAAATGTCAACACAACAGATCCGTGAGGTCCTGAACCTATGCCAGAAATATCAACTTTATGCTTCGACAGGCTCTGACTTTCATGGTCAGGGGCGCTCAAGGATCGGTTTGGGGAAACAGCACAGCTTACCTCCCGATTGTAAGCCTGTTTGGACACTATGGGAATAAATACAGGGGACCGGTATGAGTCAAATTTTTGCTATTCATCCAGATAATCCGCAGGCGCGACTATTGCGTCAGGCCAGCAGTATTATTGAAGATGGTGGTTTGGTGGTTTATCCTACAGATTCTGGCTATGCCTTGGGATGTGCTTTAGGAAACAAGCATGCTCTGGAACGGATACGGCGTTTGCGTCAGCTGGATAAAAATCATAACATGACCCTGATATGCCGCGATTTGTCGGAGCTGGGCACCTACGCCCGAGTCAGTAATCCCATCTTTCGCTTATTAAAAGCGTTTACACCAGGCGCGTATACCTTTATTTTAAATGCGACCTCGGAAGTGCCGCGCTTAATGCTGCATCCGAAACGTAAAACACTGGGCTTGCGGGTGCCAGATAATATTATCACCCAGGCTTTGCTGGAGGCGCTGGATGCCCCGGTTATGAGCTCCACTTTGATCTTACCGGGAGCGAATGCGCCTTTAAGTGAGCCGGAAGCGATTCGCGATCTGCTCGGTCAGCAGGTTGATTTAATTATTGATGGGGGTAATTGTGGGCAGGAACCCACCACCGTTATTGATTTGACGGGAGAGTATCCCAGCATTATTCGAGAGGGGAAGGGTGATCCTTCGCCATTTCGTTAACTAAACGATTGAGGTTATATGTCATCGCTCTATTCAGAAAACAAGCGTATTGTATCAGGTATGCGAGCCAGCGGCCGTTTGCATTTGGGCCATTATCATGGTGTGTTAAAAAGCTGGGTCGAACTGCAACACCAGTATGAATGCTTCTTTTTTGTAGCCGATTGGCATGGTTTAACCACCAATTATGACAATACTGCTTCCATGGAGCAGATTTTATGGGATATGGTGATTGACTGGTTGGCCTGCGGGATTAATCCCAATCTGGCTAAAGTGTTTATTCAATCCTGGGTTCCGGAGCATGCGGAATTACATCTGCTCTTATCGATGATTACCCCCCTGGGATGGTTGGAGCGTGTCCCTACCTATAAAGATCAACAGGAAAAATTAAAGCATAAGGATTTATCTACCTATGGTTTTTTAGGATATCCCTTACTGCAGAGCGCGGATGTTTTATTATACAAGGCTGATTACGTGCCTGTTGGCGAAGATCAGGTGGCCCATATTGAGTTAACACGCGAGATTGCCCGGCGTTTTAATCATCTGTATGGACGTGAAGCTAATTTTGAAGTGCTGGCAGAAGCAGCGATGCGTAAAATGGGCAAAAAAAACAGCAAAACCTATGCCGAATTACGGCGACAATTTCAGCAGGAAGGAGATCATGAGGCCTTGGAAACAGGCAGAGCCCTGCTGAGTCATCAACATAATCTTTCTATTGGCGATAAAGAGCGCCTGCTCGGCTACCTGGATGGATCTGGGAAGATTATTTTGCCTGAACCGCACCCCTTACTGACTGAACACTCGAAAGTACCAGGAATTGATGGCCAGAAAATGTCAAAATCCTACGGAAACACCATTAATCTGCGGGAATCACCAGCGGACGTTGAAAAGAAAATATTAACGATGCCAACGGATCCGGCCCGGGTGAAACGGACTGATCCGGGTACGCCTGAAAAATGTCCGGTTTGGCCTCTGCATAAGATGTATTCTGAGCAGAGTACCTTAAACTGGGTTCAAGAAGGTTGTACCACGGCGGGTATTGGTTGTGTGGACTGTAAAAGACCCATCATTGACGCGATCAATACTGAGTTAGCACCGATTCAGTCTGCTATTGCTGATTATGAAGCCGATTTGGTATCGGTGAAAAAAATTATAGCTGAAGGTAGTGAAGCTGCACGTGACGAAGCCAATAAAACGCTCAGTGATGTCCGTGACGCGATGGGGCTTGATTATTAATGGCGCATGACTGGTCATCACGCATAAGCGCTTGTTGTAAATCCGAGCGCTTGGGGGGTGTGAACAGGAGGGGCCATGCCGATATGTGAGGCGCCGAGCGCCGTATCGGCGCAGCCACTTCCTGAGGCGATTACAAGCGTTAGCCTGTCTGTAGCTCTGGTTGAGGGGAAACCACTGACTGAGTGGCCGGCTGATTTATTTATTCCGCCGGATGCGCTGACGGTTTTACTTGATCTGTTTTCAGGACCGCTGGATTTACTTTTGTACCTGATTCGCAGGCAAAACCTTGATATTTTGAATATTCCCATGCGTTCCATTACCCAACAATATATGCAGTACATCGAGCTCATGCAGGTCCATCAGCTGGATTTGGCAGCAGAATATCTTTTGATGGCCGCGACGCTTGCTGAAATCAAATCGCGCATGCTGCTGCCTCGTCCAGTGCTGGAAGAGGGGCAGGAGGAATGTGATCCCCGAATGGATCTGGTGCGGCGTTTGCAGGCCTATGAGGCAATGAAGGTCGCGGCAGAATCACTGGCGCAACTGCCTCGCCAGGAGCGTGATATTTTCCCACTCAACATTGTGCAACAAAGCACAGAGCCACTCACGTTATTTCCTGACGTTGAGTTGGCTGCCTTGGCGGAGGCTATCAGGCGTTTACATCAACGTCAGGTGCAGCAGTCGCAACACTATATCAAAGCAGAACGTTTTTCGGTGCGTGAGCGTATGCAGCTTATTCTCGAACGTATCGCCAGGGAGCACTCGTTTAATATCTTTTCGTTGTGGAACCGTCAGGATGGGCGTGGGGGCTTCATTGCCTGTTTTTTAGCGGTACTGGAGCTTGCAAAATTATCTCTGATTCACATTCATCAGGCGGAGCCATTGGCCTGCATTGAACTGCACAGGGTGGATGCGTGACTCCGGATCACTTAAAAAACATTATAGAAGTGTTATTGCTTTCAGCCAATGAGGCCTTGAGCATTACCCAATTATTAGCGGCGTTTGAAGAATGGGAGCGACCGGATCGTCAGCAAGTCATTACGGCTTTGGAACATTTGCGTTGCGATTATCAGCAGCGGGGAATCGAATTGGCCATATGCGGCAATACCTATCGCATCCAAAGCAAAAGTGAATATAGTGTCTGGATTAACCGGCTTAAAGTTGAAAAGCCACCAACGTACTCGAAGGCGGTCTTGGAAACTCTGGCCATCATTGCCTACAAACAACCGGTAACACGTGCGGATATTGAAGAAATACGCGGGGTTGCGGTCAGTTCGCACATCATAAAAGGTTTGTTGGAGCGGCAGTGGATCAAGATAGCAGCCTATCGAGATGTACCGGGCAAACCCGCTGTCTTTGTCACGACTCGCCATTTTTTACAATACTTTAATTTGAACTCACTTGGAGATTTGCCGGAGCTCATTGCCGAACAGTCTCTGCAACCCACTGAACTTTTATAGAGAAGAACATGGCCACAGAACGCTTACAAAAAGTCCTGAGTCAGGCTGGATTGGGATCACGCCGGGAAATGGAGCGCTGGATACAGGAAGGCAAGATCAAGGTCAATGGGAAACCGGCCCTGATTGGAATGTCTGTCAGCGAAAAAGATAGAATTATTGTTCGCGGCAAGTTAATTGACAATCCCCTTGACCGACGCCAGCGAACACGGGTTTTACTGTATCATAAGCCACTGGGTGAGATTTCCAGCCGCCATGATCCCAAGCATCAACGCACAGTCTTTGATCAATTGCCGCCCATCCGTAATGGGCGTTGGATTCAGGTCGGGCGCTTGGATATTAATACCTCAGGATTAATGATTTTCACCAATAATGGTGAGCTGGCTAATTTTCTGATGCATCCGTCCAATCAGTTTGAGCGTGAATATGCCGTACGAGTGCACGGAGAAGTCCCTGCGGAAGCGATTCAAAATATGTTGCGGGGGGTCGAGCTGGATGATGGCAAAGCGGCTTTCAGCAAAATTACCTTTAGTGGGGGAGAAGGCAGCAATAGCTGGTATCACGTTGTTCTCAATGAAGGACGTAACCGTGAAGTTCGGCGCATTTGGCAAACCCAGGGTCTGGAAGTCAGTCGCCTGATTCGCGTGCGCTATGCCAATATCCCACTGCCGCGATTTTTGTCGCGAGGACGCCATATAGAGTTGGAGGATAAAGAGGTTGCCAGTTTACTTGAACAGATGAAAGAGTAGAAAATGCTTCGCTACATGGAATGACCACCCGGGCGACTCGATTCCATGTCTCCCTCGTTGGTGTAGCAGCCGCTATGACCGGTATTTTTATTCTGCTGTTTTATAAAAAAAGGATGTCCTGCCGTCAGCCATTCGTGGTTTGGTGCTCTCCCTTCCAACTGCTCGGCGGCAGCTTCATCGTCTGATTTTCCTGCTGCACGCCTTTTTCTTTCAGGCAAGGACTGCAAAATTATGTGCAGTGCTTCGGGATGTTTTGATGTCGCCAATTCAACCACCGTTTTGCCCCTTTTATTTTTGCTCTGTAGGGCCTGTAGTTGTGCCTCATGACCTGACAAGATATCCAGTATAGCTATCAGCAACTCGGGGTTTTGGTGCATTGCGATCAGGTGTAGCACCGAATTGCCTTTTTTATTCTTCGCCGTTAGGATCGCATAGCGTTCGCTTGCCGATAGCGGTTGCAGCATACACAGTAAGGATTGGGGATGAATGCCCTTGGCAACCAAATGTGATACCGAATTGCCATTGCGATTGACGAGGGTGAGTGCGGCCAGTCTTTCATCATCCGACAAGAGTTCCAAAATAGCGAGCAGCGAATCGGGATGTATGCCGATTGCGGCCTGATGCAACACCATATCCCCATTTTTATTAACGCTCTTGAGCGAAGCAAGTCTTTGTGCGGCAGGCAATCGTTTCAGAATGGCTATCAGCGCGTCAGGTGTGATGCGCATCGCTGCCAGATGTAACGCGGAATGCCCTTTTTTATTGAGGTTGTTAAGTGCGATAGCGCGGTGCGCTTCGGGCAACAGCTCCAGAAAGGATTTCAGTGCTTTGGTATCGCTTCGCATCGCCGCCAGATGTAGCAGGTTATTATCATCTTTGTTTTTTGTCGTTACTGCGGCAAGTCGCAGCGCGGCAGGTATCAGTCGGACAATAGCAACCAGTGAGTCGAGGTGGTGTGAGGCGATCAGATGTAAAATAGTATCACCATTTTTATCTTCCATCATAAGCGCTTCGAGTCTTTGTTCTTCAGGGAGCTGCTGAAAAATGATGGCTAAGGACTCTGGATTGCTCCGCGGCACGATCTGGTGTAATACGGTATTGCCATCGATATTTTGTAGCTTCAACGCGGCAAGTCTTTGGTGTATGGGCAGCGTTTCCATAATGACTTTCAGGGAATAAGCATTGAGGTATACCGATGAATGTATAACCGTATTGCCATTTTTATCTTTCGTTTGTAGTACGGATAATCTTTGCTCTTCAGGTAGCTGCTCCAGAATAGTCTTAAGTGAGTAGGTATTTCGTTGTGCTGCCAGGTGCAAGACAGTAAAACCATCGTTATTTTGCACCGTAAGTTGTTCCAGTCGTTGTGATTTGGGGAAATGATGCAGCAAGGATTTCAGTGAATTGATATTGCTGTGCGCAGCCAGGTGCCATACGGTATTACCATCATTGTTTTCTGCTGCGAGCGCTTTCCGTTTTTGGCTCGCAGGAAAAGGTTCGAGAATGGCTTTGAGGAGATCGGGTCCTTCGGGGGTAAGCAGGTGCAGTATGGTATTATTTTCATGGTTTACGATTGATATCGGCAGGGTATGTTGGGTCATGTGTGTAAACACTTCCCGTAATCTCATTTCCCCATTGAGATAATTTTGCATCAGCCCAATCAGGTTTATGATCTCATCCTTTCGTCCCACAGTTGCGGAAAAAGTTTCCAGATCCACTAAAAGCGTTTCCTGCTGGTGGAGCAATGCCCAATTGATAAGTTGCGTTAAAAAACAATTTTGGCTTATGGCCTCTTTCCCTTGCAGGTTTTGCAGAATGCGTTGCTCTGTTTCGTTTCGGAAATGGGGATCGCAATGATAGAAAATAAAGGGTCTATCTGCATCTACCAGTATGTATTGTCTAGCCGAGTCATGGTAAGCATCGTAATCTATAAACCGTTCGGGTTTGCTTTCATCCAGTCCGAAATGCCATGAAATACCCGAATAAGCGCCACAGGTAACCTTGTGAGTATGGCCACCGGTAACCAATTTTTTTGCAAGTTGGTGAAACAGTGTGATTACCATTTCTTTCTGTGACTTATGCTTTGTCCTTTCCTTGTTTACTTCGATTGAGTCAAAGACCAGGGCTTTTTTTTGACTTCGCCATATCCAGGTCTGCGCAAGCACCGGGTGTTGAATCTTGTCGTCCAGGGGAGCGTTAGTCTCTCCTTCGCACAGCACATAAAATCCTCCATAAGGGCTGCAAAGGCCGTGGATAGTGCAGGCTTCTCCCAGCTCTCCGGACAGGGACTGGCAACAATCAGTCAGTTTACCCAGTCCGGCAGCCCGCGCTGCATGTCCGTCATGCAGAACAGGAACTTTCATCAGATAGTACCCCTTATATCCATGTTTTTCACCATCAATAGTGATATCGGGAATCATATCTTGATCATCCTGACGCTTCAGACGTTTAAATTTCTCATAACTCTGCGTACCCAGGCCAAGATGGTGCAGATATTTTGCAATGCCATCCTGCGGGGTGCAATATATGTCGCAAACATGCAGAATAGAGTAGGTCATGTGCGTGAACTGAAGACTTCGGGCAGCGTGCGCCAGTTTCGAATGCAACGTTGGCAGGATATCTTTTACCAGCTTATCGTAGCGCTCTGACTCTGAGGCATTCAGACGCCCATGCCGACGGTGCAGTTTTTTGTATTCTTGGTGGGCGCTGTTTCGTTCTTTTTCCAATGTCTTGAGCGCGTCTGAGGGAGGGGATTTATATGGCACCTTGCCATCCTCTCCCGGAGCATATAAAAAACGTTCGATTTCTACGGCGTTGGCAAACACACGGAGAAACTTACGATTACCTCGATGGAGCACTTCATTTTTGAAGAGGGCTTTCCATTTGCTCCAGTTTTGTTCACGAAGCTGAGATATGTCAGGCAGACTAAAAAGGCAGGCAGCATGGACTAACAATTGCTGTGTGCTTTCCGCATGTGTTCCCGAGCGTTCCAGGTACTTTAGCGCTTCCTCAACTCGGTCAAAAACCACGGACAGTTTCAGGGCATGTTCTATAGGATTTCCGTTTTCTTCAAACAAAAAAGCCAG
Organism: Legionellaceae bacterium; assembly: GCA_020831865.1. Taxonomy (GTDB): domain Bacteria; phylum Pseudomonadota; class Gammaproteobacteria; order Legionellales; family Legionellaceae; genus JAFIFT01. The sequence goes on from JAFIFT010000001.1 coordinate 112,481, forward strand.
TTCACAAATCGCTAATAAAATGTCCTGACCAGCTTTTTGAGTGCTTTGTTTTTCATTTTGTTTGAATGCAATAATGGCATCCATCACCTCATTTAGTTTCACTAAAGCCCCGATGCCTTTGCTGGATGCAAGCGCATCACCCAGCTCCTGGCGTATGGTATTCCAATGGTTCTGGTGAAACGTTTTATTGAACAAGCGCAACAGTTTTCTCAGTAATGCGTTGTACATGACCCCTTTCCAAGGAATTTTGGATAAAATATTGTACTATACATTCTATATTTATTCAAAATTAGCATTCGTATTAGCATATTGAGCTTGACAAAAAACAATTTCATTGTACAATTGTTAACCTTTTAGCCCATGGGATATTTTATGTTTTCAAAGTATGAGAGGCCAAACCGATTCAAATCTCCTTGCAGAGCCGAAGTTCTCCATGAATTAATTAACAAAATTGATCAAATAATAGGTATTTACAGTAGTGGCTCAACAAATTATTTTAGTAATAGTGGAAAGATCTCACAGCACTTTGGACTGAAAAAATATTCTGATCAACGTATATCAAATCTTAAAGCGCTTTTTTCAGAAAAGGAATTTAAAGAAAAACCACATAGGGAACAGTATGAATTAATCAATCAAGCGCTTCAAAATGTTAAACTTTCCAGTTTTAAAAAACATTTTGTTAACATCAATCCAAATATTACTGATTTTATCAATGCTGTTAAATCAGAAGACAATGAGAGGCTTGATGAAATATTACTCCAAATAACACCCAAAATGAATGATACCGCGACAGGTATTCTTAATTTTTTTTCGTATATTACGCAGCCCGTTGTAAAAAGAGAAGAGTGTCTTTACACTAAAGAACAAGTTGTTTCCGCAGCTTATTGGTGGCGGGACGTCTTAAAAAATGAGATACCTAAAATTATAGCCGACCACAATCAGTACCATAAAACAGCAATAGAACCTCCAAAAATAACGCCCATGCAAGAAAAAGTTTTTACTACAACACTTGCAGATTTAATATGGGAGATCTGTCAGACTCCCCATCTTAATATGGGAGAGCAATCGCATTTATATGTAAGCTATGACAGTAAGTTCATTGACGAAGCCCTGGATAAAGCTAAAATTAAGTTTACCAGTAAGAAAGAACTGAATTTACTAATAATAGCTTTTGTCTGCCCGGGTGGGATTACTACATTTCAGTTAGGCAGGGGTAATACTGGTGATATTTACTGTCCAAATAAAAAAAAATATTCTCCAAATCTTCCTAAAGATGAGGTCATGCAATTTCGAGACACACTCGGCACTCTTACCTCAGGTAAATCAAACGATTCGTCTCAAATTAATTGGTTCTCCTTGCCCTATGAGATAATGGAAAAAATTTTGATTGAGGCCAAACCTGAAAAACTGAGCGTTAAAAAGGCGAAACAACAAATTAGCTGGAATCAACAAAGGATGATCAGTTTAAGAGGCTTTTTTCATACAATTCAAGATGACAAAGAACCAAAAAAGAAGAAAAGGGGTTGCAAAGTAAGGCAAAGAGACAAAAAAGAAGACAAAGAGCCGCAGTCCAACCTGGATACTAACCACGTCAAATTAATTTGATCATTATAAATATCACTCAAAACCGAGAAATGGTGTTAGGTAAAAAGTGTATTTAGACAAAATTGACGTAAACATTGTTCATCTGGATACCGCGCATAAAGCGCGCTACGCAGGCATTTTGAGTTAACGCGCTTCGTTTAGATATGTTTGTTTTAGATTGGCATTCACCAGGATAAAGCTGTTAGAATCAACCGTTCAACTAAGAGATATGATCTGTAAAACAAGGAGTGAAGTTGATGAAAAAGATTTTTTTGTTGCCCGCTGCGGCTGTTTTGATCGCTGCCTCATCAGCCTATGCGGCAATGGCGGGTCTGTGCGATGATGCCTGGCACACCCAATACATTTGCTGCCCCCATACCGGATGGAATGTTGGTAATGCATGCTGGGACAACGACGAGCATCGTTCGGCATCACACTGTATGAAAGACACCGACAGGGTGGATTCTTCAGGCCTTCCAATATTAGAGGATTGCAAATACAAGGGCGGCAGTCGGGTATATTACCCGTTTTAGTTCGAGTGCTGGTCAGAGGCGTCAGATGATTCTGATATGCGCGCGATACTATCGCCGGCTCTGCCGGTTTTTTTACACCTTGGTTTCCCTTTTCTCAGGCGACACGATCAGTTTCCGTCAGCCCATGATGTTTTGAACCTGGTCAATCTTTAGGTACAAACCCGGTTTACGACAAGGGCTCACTGCAGGGTAACCGCATCTAATCGAACCTTGTAAAATGTAACTCCCCACGTCATCCCGAGCGCAGCGAGGGATCTCCCGTTAGAGGCAAGATCTTTAGCATATCGATCGATATAAATCATCCCACTGAGGATTTAATGTATTAATCAAAGCATGCTTCTTTTTTCGTGACCACCCTTTAATTTGCTTTTCTCGCTCAATGGCGAACACTATACCTGAACAAACTTCAAAATAAACGAGTCGTTCCACATTGTATTTTTGAGTAAATCCAGCCACCAGTTTATTCTTGTGCTCATAAACACGGTCAAATCATTGGTAACACCAGTATACAAAACATTATTGTGTTTTTTGTCCGGTACAAAGCATTAATTTATTATGTGCCAATGCAGGGAGATCCCTCGCTGTGCTCGGGATGACGTGGGGAGTTACTGTAAAATTAAAATGTCTATATACCATGCATGAAGCACGGTATGTAGACAAAAATGAGTTTTTTAGTGTTCAAAATTTAGATGCGTTTACCCTGAGGCTCACTGTCGCCTTGTCTTCAGTCTGGCGCTCACATGCTATACTAAAAGATATCTGCTGCGTATAGCGGCGCTGTGATGAAAACCCGGGATTGTTAATCAAACTGGTATATGGGGTAGAATATGGCTTGGACGGGGTTTTATTATGCTTATGCTACCAGGTGCCAGGGCTTGCTACCCGTCCGCATTAGAGCGACCATATTGGGTTTTGCTGTGATGTGTGTTGGTTGGCGAATACGTGCGTGGTGATAACGATGGTTGATTATAGTGCGGTAAAAACCAAAGCGGGAGTGAAGGCGGACAATTACGAGGCTATTCGATGGGCTGCTGAAAACGGTGATATTGAAAGACTGATTCAGTTTGAAAATCTGCTGACCGATGAGGAAAAAAAAGAGGCGGTAGAGGCTGAGAACTATGGTGCCATGAAATCAGCAGTTGAAGGCGGTCATACCGCGATACTACGCCATTTTATCGAACGTTTGAACGCAGAAGAAAAAAATGCAGTGGTGCAAGGGCTTGGTTATTTGCCTATTTATATAGCGGCGACCAATGGCTGTTTCGAGACGCTATGCTATCTTGAGAGCCTCATGAGTGATCCGGAAAAAAAAGCGCTGGTGCAAGCGTATCAGTATGGACTCATTCGTGGGTTGGCTGAAAGTGGTTGTACTGACATTATACGTCACCTTGAACGCCACTTGACGGATGAGGAAAAAAAAGCGGCGGTAAAAGTGGAGCACTATCAAGCGATTCGGTATGCTGCTCAAAACGGCCATACGGAGACCATTAAGCAGCTTGAGAGCTGGCTTTGCCCGGACGAAAAAAAAGAGGCGGTGCAAGCGCAGGCCTATTTCGCGATTGTGTTCGCTGCCAGAGATGGGCACCATGCAACGGTTGAACACTTTCTCAATGTTGATGTTGGTTTTGCCTATATGGAAGCGCATGACCAGGAATATGGTGAGAAATATGTATATCCTTTTGTGCAACAAAAGCTCGATGAACTTGCTGAAGCCAGGGAAGCCTACACGCAACACTATCCCCACGAAGTGTTTGATGTCAAAGAAGAGGATGCGCCCCTATACTTTTACCTGCTCCGTAACCTGATTCGCAGAGGAGTTGCGCATGACTGTGCGGCGGCTGAGGTTGGCACGGAAGACAGCTTGACCTTATTGCTCCGCCTGCCTGCGGTGCGTGCACTGGCGCATCAGCGGATAAATGATGGTCCGGAAAATGAGCTATTGCGTCTTGCGCTTCGGGTAGAAAATCAGTCCGCAGCCGGCCTGTTAATGCAAATTCCCGAGGTAGCGCAAGCTGCCGAGCAAAACGGCTATTACCAGGAGGAGGATTTAAGGGCGCTTGTTAGAGACAGAGAGTCATCCATGATGGCACTTAATAAGACCGAACGCGATACGGTAGCTCGTGTCAAAGCATTTTATCAGCAGAAAATGATCGAGGCGGGCGGAAAGAAAAAGGTTTTTCAAGGGCTCAAAAAGGATTTAAAACAGCGCTATAAGCAAAACCCCGCTTGTATCCGTGTTATTAGATCAGAGGAGGAAAGCCAGGAACTCTCCCTCCCGTTGCGGTGGTCCGCACTGCAGGGGCTGCGTCACACGCTGGCAGAAGCGGAATATGAGCTGGCACTCAAGACCTATTACCAGCACGATGTGCACAGCGCCTACCGCTACCTGTCCAAACCCAACTACTGGATGCACCCAGAGGCATCCTACGTTTATGTGCGTACCGATGCACAAGGTGAGCCCACCTCCGAGCGCTATTCCACTTTTGAAGACTACATTCCCTTAATCAGTCTTTTTTATCTGGCGGTTACGGATCGGGACATGCCGGCTCTTGATGGACATACTCTTGAGGGTCGTATCGATTTATTTATCAAGCAACTGGCTCTGATTGGCCGTGCCCACAACTGGGATAACTCTCGAACGGCGACAAAAGCGGGGAAACATATCAATGAGGAGTATGATGATCTGGAAGCAGATAAGCCCTCCTGCCATTCGGGTGTTAAACGCCGTTTATTTCAAGCAGTATTGGGGCATAAGCTATTCCAGCGATTAACAGGTGAGATTGTTAAGCAGGCAGTCAACGAGCAGGTGACGGCATATTTCAAACAAGTGATCACCTGCGAAAATGTGGCAGAATTGAAACGAGCCTATGATGGTATGGTTTTACTGGAAGGGGATACAGAGGCGCAGCTAAAGACGCTGGCCAGTCTCAATATCTCTGAGCAGCGGTGTGAAGACATCATCAAAGACACCCTGGGTCAACTTGAAGAAAACTACCCGGGACAGGCGAAAGACCATGCCGCTATCATCAGATGCCTGCTTAACCGTCACAGCGAACCTTGTGATCTGCTGCGCTTTGATGGCCGGCTCAGTCTGTATGAGCTGATCAAACAGCGCTTGCGCGAAGCGGAACACAAGACATCCACAGCACATCAACCGGGTCTGTTTGCTGAGAGGCGCAAGAAAGCAGCAGGAAAGACGGATGCTCTATCGCCAGAGCCTACCAGAAAACCCTGAGTAGACCGCCTTGGCTGCGCTGAGTAAGACAGGCTGCCGTTTTGGCATGAGGTGCGGCATCGCCTCCCACCCGATATCATTGAACGCCTGGGACTGTGGTTAGGCTGCAGCCCGACGAAAGGAATTAAGTTCTTTTTTTATTTCCGCATAGAGTTTCGGTAACCATTTCGGCTGTGTGCTCAAGTCTGTTTTAGCAGGGGATTTGCGCAAATCATTTGGTGCGATAATTAATTTCACACTATCCAAACCCACACGCCGGACCAATAAAAACAATTGATCGATGGCCGCATTACCGACGGCCAAACAGCCTACTGACTCTGCTTTTCCATGCAAAAAAATATTGTTGCCCGGTTTCTTGCGATGTTCTTGTTGAGCATGTTGGCTGTCAAAGGCATTGGGGTAATTGATCATCATGGACAGATGCATACTGCTAAAAGGGTTAAAGCTGACCAGGCGGTATATTCCTTCCGGAATTTGCCGATCATGTTCCCGAAGCTTTGGCCCTAATTTCCCACTATAAGCGGTAAGAGGATAGCGATGAATGTATGTCCAGGGGGTTTCGTCATCGTGCGCCCATAATTCAATGTGACGCTCTGATTTAAAAGCCAGCAGTGCCATTTCTTTAGGAGGATAGCGCACACCAGCTTTTATAAAATATTCCGTTAATTCAGCTTCCGTTTTTAACCCATAGCGCACAATCGCATTATCAATCGCTTTTTCCCAATTTATCCTGGGTGACATAGAGTAGAGCGGAAAGCACAACAGCAGGAGGCAACATAGATATCCTGATTGCTGCAAAAGGGTCGATTTCAGACCTGTGGATTTTTTTGAGTCAAGGGTTTTTAACCACCAGTCGTTATCGATCCTGCTGTGAATGTTTACTAATAATTTGCCTGGCAAAAGCATCAAAAATAGCTTTGCTGGCCATAAGGATATAAAGCTGTTTCGCATAAAAATTGTGATAGAAAATGCTCAGCTCATCTTAGCAAACCTTCATGGTTTGTGCAATAATTATCCTTGTCGGAGCCGGGTAAGATCATACCATATTACCTAAAAAACAATTCAACCAGTCGATCAAAAAACCACTGTCATCCTGATCGAAGCGAAGGCTCTCCTCGAAATGGCGATATGTTTGACTTTCAAGACCGTAGATCCTTTGCTTCGCTCTGGGTGACGTCATAACGTTATTAATAATTGGCAAAGTATGATTGTACCCTGCTTATCGGAATTGATGTTTAAGAAATTCAGGTGTCGTTTCCAATTGTCCCACGCGGGGGATGAGGCCATAGTAGTTAGGGCATAAATAGCCAACCTGGCCATCTGATTGCATTTTATAAAAAATATAGCGATAGCTGCAGTGGGGATTTTTCCCCAGTGTTGCCACTTGCAAGATAGGTTTTCCCTGCTTACGATGTTCAATAAAGTGGGCATTTATCCAGACATTGCTTAATAATAGCAGGCCGGCAAAAATGACAATCAGGGCAATACTCCACAACATGCCCCCCATAACACGGCTGGTTTTTATGCTTTCGCTATGCAACAAAAGATAGCTGACGGCAACGACCAGTAACAGTAGATTTACACTGTAGAGAAAGGCATTGCTATATCCAAAAAACAGCCCCAAAATTTCTCCGCCGGCTAGCTGATACAGGATAAGTATCGCTAATATATTACTCCAGGTGGCAATACTCATGCTGCTGTCTGACTGACTTTTAAAAGCCAGCAAGGTCATGATTAACGCGGTTAGGGTCAGGCTTGCATACAAAGAATAAATGACTACCGACATAAGCTATTCTCCCGGATAAGATATATTTTGGGGGGGACCTTACTATTCCAGTCCACTGTTTTCGTATGGTGCAAAGTGAATTCCTTAATCATAAAACAAGGATCCAGGGCGGAAAAGGTCTGCTGGAGCAGTTTTTCAAATTGGTTATGTTCGACAGCATAAGAGCCGCGTTGTCGTTTTCCTTTGATATCCACAGGTGACAAGGAAATAAAATAGATGGGTGAAGCAGGGGATTGAATATAAAAATTAGACTGCCAAAATTGCAGCAGAAATTCCTGATCCTGAACTTTGTGCACCATAATCAGTGATGGTTTTTGATTTAAATACAGTTGTTTCAAGATGGGCAGTGCTGGACTGTCTTTGGTCTGGCTCATTTTATCAATCAGCATTTGCCAGAAGGACTTGTCGATGCTTTCCCAGCCTGCTGTTTTGGCCCTCGTTTTAAATTGAGTCAGTGAACCGCTGAGTTGCAGATTAAACAAGTCAACCGGTTTTCCCAAACGATTGCGGCGATATCGGGGCAGACTGTCTTCAGATTGATTCCACCAGGCAGACATTTCCAGCGCTTGTTGCGGGTAGGATAATTTATGTTCGGCTACAAAGCTTTTTAATAAAAAAGTGTTGCTTATGATAGCTCCCAGAAACCATAACAATAGCAGGGGGAGGACATATGAGGGACTATAGCGTGGGGAAGGGCGTCTGCGATAGAAGATATAGCCTGTAACAGCAGTAAATATACCGAGCAGTAAAGAGGAGAGGATATCACTGAACCAATGTTCGCTAAAATACAAGGACGACAGACAACACAACAAGATCAAAAATGCACAAAGATACGCATAAAGAATAGAGCGCAACTTGTGAAGCTCTCGCAGGCATATCAGGCTGGTAAAGAGCATCAGTGCAATCATTAAAGTGAGAAGGATAGGGGGATAACTGCTTCTGGCTAAAACATCAATGTTGACCGGATGGAAGCTGGCGATAATATGGTTGAGAAGCGCGGCCAGGATGGTGGTCGACAGCACGAGAAGCACCCAATATAGAAACAGACGGTATTGGCGTCTGAACATACTGGTTATGCTGACCACAAGGGTAACGAGAGCCAAAGTGATAGGAGAATAGAACATGGCCATCATGCTGAAAAACCAGTCAAAGTAGACGGTCCGCAAACTTTGGAAAAAATAATACAGACTCTGGTTAAGGTGAAGCAACCATCCGCCCTGATAGAGCAAAAACGATAAGATTATTAGATTAATAAAACAGAAAAGGCTAATCGCCAGAAAAAATACAGTGGGATAATGATTGCGCTCACCCTGGGGAGTAATAAAGGAGACCAGGCGATTAAACACAGGATGACGCGCAGAAAAACGCCAGAAATGGTGCAGGTTTTTTTCTAACCAGCGATTAAGTCGAATAATAAGCCAACGTAAGCTGATTCCTGCCAGCCAGGCCATTAAAATAGCAATAAGGATATACACGAACAGGCGTGTGGCCACTTCCGCCGATAAATCGGCGCTGGCTGCCCCAATGAGTACACCAGGCATGACATAAAGAATAGACCAGCCTATGGCTGAAATGACATTGGCGATAATAAAATTAAGCTGCGGCATCTGCATCATACCGGCAATTATTGGAATAATGGAACGCAAAGGGCCGGCAAAACGACCAATCAATACGCTTTTCCCCCCATGTTCAATGAAATAGGATTGACCATAACGCAAGAGCTGGGGGTAGCGTGTAAAAGGCCAGATATTTACCAGGCGTTCACGATACCAGTACCCAATAAAATAGCTGGCACTATCGCCCGCTATAGCGCCCAGAATCGCTGCCAAAAGCGTTAAATCAACACGCATCACACCTGAGCCCGCTAAAATACCAATCGCGGTCATGGTGACTGAGCCGGGAATAATAGAGCCGATAATCGCCAGTGACTCACTAAAAGAAATTAAAAAGGTGATGAGCAAGGCCCAATGCGGGTGCAGGCTAAGCCAATGGGTAATGGTTTGCATATAGTCTGCAAAAAATTGCATAACCTATAGGCCTCCAAAAATCATACACTGCTGATGCAGACTGTTTTGAACCCTTTCAACAGTAATATCAGGAACATAATCTTGTATCTGGGTCATCTTTAACCGCTCAAATCCACAGGGATTAATGCCTGCAAACGGTTGCAGATCCATCGCAACATTTAATGCAATGCCATGATAGGTGCAGCCATTTTTAACCCGAAGGCCGATAGAGGCTATTTTTTTTTCATCCACATAGACGCCGGGGGCACCGCATTGGGTATTAGCGCTAATGTGGTATTCTTCCAGAAGCGCAATGACCATTTGTTCTAATTGGTGCACAAAAGTACGAATACCGATGTTGCGCCTGCGTAAATCCACTAGAAAATAGACGATAAGCTGGCCAGGACCATGGTATGTGACCTGGCCGCCCCGATCGCTTTGCACCACGGGAATACCGCCGGGATTGAGAATATGCTCTGCTTTTCCGGCTTGCCCTTGCGTATAAACCGGAAAATGTTCCAGAAACCAGGCTTCATCCATGGTATGTTCCGAACGGCTTTGCGTAAAGCCTTTCATGGCTTCCCACGCGTTTTGATACGTCAGCATTCCCTGGTTTCTTATCCTGATCATCATAATACCATTTTAGTGGCCGGGTGCTGGTGTACCGCAAGATAAAGCGCGTCCAGTTGTTGTTGTGACTCAACATACAGAAGCAGGGTAATGGCAACAAAGTTTCGCTTGCTGCTTTTCTGGCACCGCAAGGCATTTTTCGGGTTAAAATCCGAAAAATGCAGCTGAGTTAAACGAATAATATCCGCAATAAAATCATCATCGTTCGGGCCAAATACTTTGAACGGGAATTCAGTGGGAAACTGTAATATGCCTTGATGAGCCATTTTAATTAAACCAGTCTTTTACTGTTAGTTTGATGGAATCAAAAGAGCGCTTTATAACCCCCCCCTTATCAACATCATGCAAAGCATAGAGGGTTTCTTTCGCAATAACCGTATCATTCAGGCTGATCAGTAACTCACCAATGGCCTGGCCCTTTTTAATAGGGGCGCGCAAATACTTTGGTACTTTAGAATTAACATTGAGGTTTTTATACTGTCCGGTTGGAATAGTGATGTACTGATCAACGTGCAGCCCAACGGGAATATTGACATCATTCCCTTTGTAAATGGGGAGTTCGGTAATTTTTTTCCCGGCCGGATATAAAAAATGGCTTTCATAAAAACGGAAACCATAGTTCAGCAGTTTTTGGCTGTCATCGGCACGAGCAGCCTCACCGGGCGCGCCTAAAAGAACGGCAATTAACCGCATATCTTCTTTTTTAGCCGAAGCTACCAGGCAATAGCCTGCTTGATTCGTATGGCCTGTTTTTAACCCATCGACATCACTATCACGCCACAACAAGCGATTACGGTTGGGTTGTCGTATGCCGTTATAGGTAAACCATTTCTGTTTATACCAATGGTAGTATTCCGGAAAATCCTGAATCAGGGCTTTACCCAGTATGGCCATATCATGAGCTGTGGTATAGAGATCCTTATGAGGTAAACCGGTACTGTCGGTAAAATGACTGTCATTCATACCGAGTAATTTGGCCTGGCGATTCATTAAATCGGTAAAACCTTCCTCGCTGCCACCGAGGTATTCCGCCATGGCAACACAGGCGTCATTACCCGAGTCCACAATAATACCTTTCAAGAGATCTTGCACTTTGACGCGATCCCCTTCTTTCACAAACATGCGGGAACCACCGGTTTTCCAGGCATTTTTACTGATAGTAACCTGATCATCCAGCTTGATTTGTCCGTTTTTGAGTGCACTTGAAATGACATACAGACTCATCATTTTGGTCAGACTGGCAGGGGCGAGGCGCGTGTCACTATTGTTTTCTGCCAACACTCTGTTGCTATGGGCATCCATAAGGATAAACGCTTTGGCATTGACATGAGGCGGCTTGGGAATGGAAAGAGGCGGTCCATTGTCTGGTGGCGACACGGAGGGGGCCTGGGCATACAAAGGGGCGCTGCCGATAAACAGCATTATGCCGATGAACAGGGATTGCAGGAAACAAGGACAAATTCTTTGCATAAATAAGCCTGAACTAAAAGTTAATATTAACACTCGAGCTCCACGTTTTTTCGCTTGGCTTTCCCTGATGCCACGGTCTTACGGCATCGGTGTTTTAAGAAATCAAGTCTAAAAAACGGGAAGAGCGAGTCAAAGGATGCATCTTTCCAAACAGCTATGATAACGTGTAATCTTCAGGATGAAAATGCCCGGCGCCTCCGGAACACGTCCGGTGCAGGCGCAGGTTCCTGAATCAGGACTCTTCATCAATACTAAACGATGAACCGCAACCACAGGTTGTTTTCGCGTTCGGGTTACGAATGACAAACTGCTCGCCCTGAATCCCTTGCACGTAGTCAATTTCAGCGTCTTTCAAATATTGGTAGCTCATCGAGTCGACTAAAAGCTTGACGCTGCCATCGCGTTCTGAACATTGTTTTTCAATGATTGTATCATCTTCCAGGATCGTTTCATCAAAACTAAAGCCATATTGAAAACCAGAGCAACCGCCTCCTGTAATATAGACCCGCAAGTTGAGTTTGGGATTGTCTTCTTCCGAAATAAGGGAAAAGACTTTATCTGCGGCACTTTGAGTGAAGATAATGGATTCAGATACTGGTGTATCCACGTCGGATATAGTCATGACAGATCCTTAAAAAAAAATATATATTTGTAATTATATACCCATTGTACCTTATGATGCTGGTATTGATCTCATAAAACGCAAAATAATACCACATACCCCATACAACAGCGCTTACCGGATAATCGAGCGAATCACTGCTCCCCCCAAACAACGATTGGCCTCGTAGAATACAATAAATTGTCCGGGCGTAACCGCGCGTTGCGGGGAGGCAAACATCACACAATGGCCTTCGCTTGATTGCGGTGAAATCATACAGGCCTGCTCTTGCTGTCTATAACGGGTCTTGGCAAAGCAAGTTAATGGTAATTCTATCGGTTCTGTTGTCAGCCAATGCACGGACTCACAGATCAATCCCTGGGCATACAATAAGGGATGATCACTGCCTTGCGCCACAATTAAGGTATTGTGTCCGGTATCTTTATCAACCACATACCAGGGTTTGTCATCGGCGGTTTTATGGCCGCCTATCCCCAGTCCTTGCCGTTGACCCAGGGTATAAAACATTAAGCCATCATGTTGCCCCAGATGCTGTCCGCTGGTGCAGCGGATCTCACCAGGTTGCGCCAGAATATATTCTTGTAAAAAGCTCTTAAAGGGGCGTTCGCCAATAAAGCAAATTCCGGTTGAGTCTTTTTTGGCCTTGGTCACCAGATTCAATTGCCCGGCAATTTGTCGAATCTCCTCTTTCAGGTAATCTCCAACTGGAAACAGGCACCTGTTGAGGACGCCTTTATCGATGGCGTGTAGAAAGTAGGTTTGATCTTTATTGCGGTCCCTGGCCTTCAGGAGAGCGGCGTTTGTGCCCCGGGATACCCGGGCATAGTGCCCGGTAGCAATATAATCAGCACCCAGCGATAACGCATGTTGAAAAAAAGCTTTGAATTTTATTTCTTTATTGCAAAGTACATCCGGGTTAGGAGTGCGGCCGTTTTGATACTCGCTGAGAAAATAGCTAAAAACTTTATCCCAGTATTCCTGGGCAAAGTTAACCGTGTGCAGGGGAATGTTCAATTGATGACAAACGGTTTGTGCATCGGCTAAATCAAGGGCGGCTGGGCAGTAATCCTTGCGATCATCCTGCTCCCAGTTCTTCATAAACAAGCCTTCTACCTGGTAGCCCTGTTCTTTAAGCAACCAGGCGGCAACAGAAGAATCTACACCACCCGACATACCTACAATCACTTTTTTCATCGGTTTTAGTTCAGACCATTAAATGGCCATTATACCGCAATTTTGGGAAATTTTGCGGATCATGGGATAATTTTTATTTTAAATTCACCAAATTTTTCAAAACTAAGGTTATACTAGTTGAATTATTGCACCGTGGAATACCACCATGACTGATAAATTAGTGAACATAGAAGGCCTGTCCTTCCAGAGAGGGGAGCGGCCTATCTTCGATCAGGTGGACCTGGAAGTGGAGCGGGGTAAAATTACCGCCATTATGGGGCCATCCGGTAGCGGTAAGACCACATTATTACGTTTAATTGGCGCCCAGCTCTATCCCTCAGCGGGGCGTATTACTGTAGATGGACAGGATGTTCATCAATTGTCGCGTCGCGCGCTGTTTGAAGCCAGACGTAAAATGGGTTTGTTGTTTCAAAGTGGGGCTCTGTTTAGCCATTTGAACGTATTTGATAATGTCGCCTTCCCGCTTAGAGAACATACCAATCTGAACCGAGAGTTGTTGCGTGAAGTAGTGCTGATGAAGCTGGAAGCCGTTGGTTTGCGGGGGGCAGCACAAATGATGCCTGATGAGCTTTCGGGGGGAATGGCCAGACGGGTTGCTCTGGCACGTGCGATAGCGCTTGATCCGCAGCTTATGATGTTTGATGAGCCTTTCACGGGGCAAGACCCTATTTCCATGGGCGTGCTCGTGCGTTTAATCCGTCGCTTGAATGAGTTGTTAGGGATCAGTGTGATTATTGTTTCGCATGATGTTGAGGAAACCTGCTCTATTGCTGATCAGGTCTACCTGATTGCCGGAGCACAAGTGGTTGCCCATGGCAGTCCAGAAGCGCTGAAGGCATCGGAGGATCCCCGAGTCCGACAGTTTATGCACGGTGAGGCAGACGGTGTGGTTCCATTTCATTTTCCCGCGACATCCTACGTGGAGGAGCTCGTTAATGCGTGATCAGATTATACGGTTGGGGCAGCAGGGTGGACAAAGCTTGCAGCAAATAGGCCAATCAGGTATATTTTTAGCCAGGCTCATCTGTCGTAAGCCCAAAGCAGGCCAATTATGGTCAGATTTTAAGGCCCAACTGTATTTTATTGGGGTACTGTCCTGTTTAATTATTGTGGTTTCCGGACTGTTTATTGGAATGGTCATCGGCCTTCAGGGCTATAACACCCTGCAAAAATTTGGTGCTGACACGCAGCTTGGCCAACTTCTGGCTCTCAGTATTGTCCGGGAATTAGGTCCGGTCGTTGCAGCGTTACTCTTTGCCGGACGTGCGGGCTCGGCCTTGACTGCCGAAATTGGCCTGATGAAAGCGACAGAGCAGCTTGCTAGTATGGATATGATGGGAGTGGATCCTCTCGGACGTGTGATTTATCCGCGCTTTTTAGCCGGTTTAATATCCCTGCCCATTTTATCGCTTATTTTTTCAGCCGTTGCTATCTATGGCGGGTATTTCATAGGGGTGCGTTGGTTGGGTATTGATGCAGGCAGCTTTTGGTCAAATATGCAGTCGGCCGTTGATTTTCGTCTGGATGTAGTAAGCGGTATGATTAAAAGTGTAGTGTTCGCTTTTGTGTTGGTATGGATTGCGGTGTTCCAGGGCTTCAATTGTATTCCTACCGCCGAAGGTATCAGCAAGGCCACGACTAAGACGGTGGTGTATTCCTCTTTAGCCGTATTGGGTCTTGATTTTATATTGACCGCCATGATGATTGGAGGATGGTGATGAAGAATCAAAAAATGATTGATCTTTGGGTGGGTTTATTCATGCTGGCCGGTATACTGGCCTTCGCTGTGATGGCGCTGAATGTCAGTGGTCTTGCTGATTTTATTAAAATCAAAGGCTACCGTGTAACAGCGGAGTTCAATGATATTGGCGGATTGAAGGTACGTGCACCAGTCACTATCGCCGGCGTTAAAATTGGTGAGGTCGTGGGAATTGAACTGCAACCGGATCAATTGAATGCCAAAGTAACCATGCTCCTGGACAAGAACAAGAAAATTCCTTACGAAGATTCCTCGGCACGCATTTTGACGGAAGGTTTGCTTGGTTCCAACTATATTAGTATAGTACCAGGCTTTGAAGATGCTGATCGCAGCCATCCTTTCATGCAGGAAGGCGACAGAATAGCAAAAACACAAGAAGCAATTATCCTTGAAAATTTAATAGGGCAATTGCTGTTTAATATTAACAAAAAATAGAGGTGCGTCATGAAATACTTACAAGCCACAATTTTTGGAGTATCACTCTTTTTTTTGAATGCGCTATGGAGTGCCTCCTCACCTGTACCGATGCTAGAGCAGGCGGCCAATGAAATTCTATCCACTCTGGCTCAGAATAAAGCCGTACTCAAAAGCAAGCCGGAGATTATTTACCAGGCGGTTGAGCGTCACCTCCTACCCAAAGTTGACGTGGTTGGTATGTCACGCTCCGTGTTGGGGCGGCAAGCCTGGATGAAAGCCAGCCAAAGTGAGCGCAAGGCCTTTACCAAGGCGTTTACCCAATTAGTGATCCGAACTTATGCCGCGCCGCTCGCGGAATACA
Organism: Legionellaceae bacterium; assembly: GCA_020831865.1. Lineage (GTDB taxonomy): Bacteria > Pseudomonadota > Gammaproteobacteria > Legionellales > Legionellaceae > JAFIFT01. The sequence goes on from JAFIFT010000001.1 coordinate 128,078, forward strand.
GTAACGAAAGCGTGAAATTTTTACCTGTTCGTGGTAATGCGGATAACCGTTTTATGCGGGTAAACAGCATCATAGTCCGCCCCAGTGGCAAAGACATTCCGCTGGCCTACAGTATGGTATCGAAAAATGGCCAGTGGAAAATTTATGATTTGAGCGTCGAAGGGGTCAGCTTGTTACAAAGCTTCCGCTCCCAATTTGCGCAAGCACTACAAAACTCAAATATCCAGACTTTGATCCAACAAATGCAAAGTAAAGCAAAAGGATAATTATGCACGAATCCAATGTATTCATGCCGGGTGAAACGATAAGCTTTGACACCGTGGAAAAAGAGCATCGACGCTTGCGGCAATTTATCAGTGCACTGGGAGAGCAAGCACTTACGGTTGACCTGTCAGGGATTAAACAATGCGACAGTGCCGGGCTTGCCTTAATTCTGGAGGCTAAACGACTGGCAAATAAAGCTCAAAAAGAGTGCTTTTATCAGGCGATTCCTGACCCGGTACTGAAGCTTGCCCGTTTTTGCGGTATTGAAACAATTTTTTCCACAGTATGAGCGTTTGGCAGGAGTTGTTATGATTTCCATTCAGGAGTTGGAGGCACGTTTGCTTGAAAATAAAGCTGTGCAAGAGGTAGAAGTCAGTGGTGACGGTTATCACTATGCGATACGTGTGGTCTCGGATCAATTTAACGACAAGCGTGCTGTGGCCAGACAACAATGGGTATATGCCCTGATTCAGGATTGGATTGCGGACGGCAAGTTACATGCCGTCACCCTGCAAACCTTTACGCCAAAAGAATGGGAACAACAACATGGATAAATTAATTATCAGAGGGGGCAGGCAACTGCAGGGAGACGTCCTGATTTCCGGAGCAAAAAATGCGGCATTGCCGATTATGGCCGCCAGTATTTTAGCATCGGATAACGTCACTCTTTCTAACGTACCTCATCTCAAAGATGTCACCACCATGATGGAGCTACTGGGCCAGCTTGGTGCGCATTTGACCATTGACGAAAAAATGCAGGTACAAATTGACAGTTCGAAAATCGATCAACATGTGGCGCCCTATGATTTAGTCAAAACCATGCGGGCCTCCATTGTGGTCCTTGGGCCATTGCTGGCGCGCTTTGGCAAGGCCGATGTTTCTTTGCCCGGTGGTTGTGCCATAGGAACGCGCCCGGTAGATTTGCACCTGAAAGCCCTGAAAATGATGGGAGCAGACATCAGTGTCAAAAATGGATACATTAATGCTAAAGTGAAAAAAGGAAGATTACAGGGCAAAACCATTGTGTTTGATACGGTAACGGTTACCGGTACGGAAAATATCATGATGGCGGCCAGTCTGGCAGAAGGTACCACCGTTATAAAAAATGCCGCGCGAGAACCAGAAGTAGTCGACTTGGCTAACTTTTTAAATGCCTTGGGGGCTCAGATCAGTGGTGCCGGCACCTCGACCATTATTATTGAAGGGGTTGAGGCACTGGGTTCTGCCAATTATTCGGTGATGTTTGACCGAATTGAGGCAGGCACCTATCTGGCTGCCGCAGCCATTACCAGAGGCCAGGTGACGCTGCGAAAGGTAAAGCCGGATAACCTGTTATCAATGCTGTGTAAATTTGAAGAGGCGGGAGCGGAACTGAGTCTTGGTGAAGATTGGCTGAGTTTGAATATGAATGGTTTTCGCCCACAGGCAATTGATATCATTACCGCACCTTATCCCGGTTTTGCCACAGATATGCAGGCACAGTTTATGGCGGTTAATACAATAGCCGAAGGCTCTTCGACCGTGGTGGAAAATATTTTTGAAAATCGTTTCATGCACGTCCAGGAGCTGCAGCGCATGGGTGCCAAGATTCGCCTGAATGGAAACTCTGCCATCATTAATGGCGTAGAGCATCTGACCGGCGCTCCGGTTATGGCCACCGATTTACGGGCCTCTGCCGGCCTGATTTTGGCGGGTTTGGTTGCAGAGGGCGAAACCGTGGTCGAACGGATTTATCATGTTGATAGAGGTTATGAGCGTATTGAGGAAAAATTAGCTATGATGGGTGCGAATATTAGACGGGTATCACAGTAATGGCTACTGTGGAGCGCGGTGATTTAGAGCAGCATCTTGCCGATGTACTCGCGATTCATCATTTCAAAGACTATGCCCCCAACGGCTTGCAAATAGAAGGAAGCCACAAAATTCAGTCGATTTGCAGCGCAGTAACGGCATCCCAGGATGTCATTGACACCACCATTCAATGCGGGGCTCAGGCCTTATTAGTGCACCATGGTTATTTTTGGGCGGGAGAACCGCCCATTCTCTGTGGTATGAAAAGAAAACGTATCGCCAGCTTATTGCATCACAATATCAATCTTTTCGCCTATCATCTTCCCCTGGACTGTCATTCTGAGCTGGGAAATAACAAAGGATTGGGGCAGATTCTGGGTATTCAGGATATGCAACAGCACCAGGCGGGCGCCGTTGCTGGTCTTTTATGGAGCGGCTTTTTAGCGGAAGCCGTCTCTATAGCCGATTTGAGCACTCAAATTCGCAAAAAACTGCGTCGTGAACCTCAGGTGATTCATGGTCACCAGCGGGAGGTACAGAAAATTGCCTGGTGTACGGGCGGTGCTCAGGATTTTATACAAGAGGCCTATGCCCTTGGGGCTGATGCTTATATCAGTGGGGAAATTTCTGAACGCACGTACTACCAGGCTATCGAGCTGGGAATCGTCTATATTGCAGCAGGGCATCACGCGACCGAGCGTTTTGGAGTGCAGCGGCTGGGTGACTATTTGCAGCGTACTTTTTCCATTCAACATCAATTTATTGATGCACCCAATCCGGTATAATATGTTTTTGGATTATCTTGAGCTCCCTTTTGCGCATGGCAGGCCGGAATCAACCGGTATTTTAAAGTTAACGCCGGAAGATTTTATTGTAGAAGAAATTCCGCTCTTCCTGCCTTGTGGTGAGGGTGAGCACCTGTTCTTGTGGATTGAAAAACGCCATGAAACCACAGAACAGGTGGTAAAATCCCTGGTGGATATGAGCGGCCTGCCGCCACGTGCTATTTCGTATGCCGGGCTAAAGGACAAGCAGGCCCTAACCCGTCAATGGTTTTCACTGCATGCACCGGGACAGGATTTTCCGGATTCCCCTACCTGGGCGGGAGAAAATTGGCGGGTTTTATCGCATGGGCGTCATCAAAAGAAGCTCAAAACCGGAAATTTACGTGGTAACCATTTCGAACTCAATCTGCATGAGGTCTCCAATCCACAGGAAGTCGAGCAAAAACTGCAGCAGGTGCAGGCTCATGGCGTGCCCAATTATTTTACTGCTCAGCGTTTTGGTCATCAGGGAGAAAATTTACGGCAGGCGACACGTATGTTGCTGGAGGGGAAAAAGGTCAAAAATCGTTTTCTCTCAGGAATCTATCTGTCTGCAATCCGTTCATATTTGTTTAATAAAATTGTCAGTGAGCGGTTGAATAAAGGCCAATGGAATCACGTCATCCCCGGCGATGTCTTGCAACTCAGCGGTAGTAAGAGCCATTTTATTGCGGAAGACTCGTTCTCGGAACTGGAACGACGACTAAGGGAGCGTGACATTAATCCCTGTGCTATTTTGTGGGGGAAAGGTAAGCAGATGGCCCAACATGATGCGCTACGTTTGCAAAGCGACAGTCTGGAGCCGTTTATGGATTACTTAAATGCGCTGGAACGGATGAAAGTGGAACGTGCCTATCGAGCCACAGTACTATGGCCAGAGCATCTGCGTTGGAGCTGGCCAGAAAAAAACCGCTTGCATCTGGCTTTTTCCTTACCCGCCGGCTCCTATGCCACCGCGCTTGTGCGAGAATTGATAGACACGATCTAACAAAATCTCCATAAGCACGGAGATTCACAAAGACCATCATCCCTCACCACTGCAGCAGGGCCTTACGTTTACATCAGAAATCGTTTCCGTTACGTGTTGTGCAGCGCTACGACGATAAAAGAAGGTTGCGGTAGCAGCCAGTCCGCTTATGGCGCCTGCTGCTAATAAGGCCGCTGAAAGCGGTAGCGAGCTCACCACCAATGCGGTCACGAGAGCCGCTACACACAAGGCCAATCCACCTGCGACAGCAATGGCAAGCAGGGCATTCAGACAAAAGGAAGAGTTGCCAGTGCTGTTGCCGGCAGAAGATTGCTGTGCGTCATGACCAGCCTTTCTGCCGGTGGTATTTTCTTTTTCCATCAGGGATTCAGCCACTTGGCGTGCATGCTCGCGGAGCTTATCCATTCCCGTCCCATCCATGGCGCTGACGTTTACCGCTTCGTGTTCGATCTGATGTTTCTCTATAAAATAGTCAATCTGTTGTTGCGTTACCGCATCAGGGCTATCGGTTATGTCGGATTTTGTTTTAACCAGAACGAACCGAGCATCAGGGCGGTGCGAACGAGTTATATCAATTTTTCCGCCAAGCACTGAAAAACTGTCACTCACGTTTGGGTCAAAGCATAAAAATACCAGATTAACGTTTGTAAGGTAGGTATTAGTAATGCCAGCAAAACATTGTTGTCCCGACAGATCCCAGAATTCAAACTCCACATCTGTGTCGTCTTCGACTTTTTTACCAGGTTCCACGCCAATGGTAGGACAATATTCGTGGGAATAAGAGTAGTTTTGTTGAGTTAGACGCTTGAATATCTCAGTTTTTCCAACCTTTGCTGCTCCCGTTAAGGCGATTATTACTTTTGGCACGGTAGACTCCATCACGTAGACATCAATGCGTGCATTATAACAACATTGCAAATAAAAAACAATATGTAAAATAAAAAGCCCCAAATGAAAGCGTGATATTATAACATATTGGCTTGATAATATATTAATATTTAGCCGAACCAACAAGAAACATAGTGTTATCCTGAGCGAAGCGGCGGAGCTCTTGAATCAAGCGTACCGTCATCTCAAGGAGCGCAGCCATTCCACTCCGAAGTGCATCATTGAATTTTAATCATCAACAAAGCAGGATTTTACATCAGCCAAATACCCATGTTTTAGTCTGTGGCAACAAAATGGACGGTGCCTG
>JAFIFT010000008.1 GCA_020831865.1 Legionellaceae bacterium
TTGTAAAGTTGCTATTGGGCAGTGCTTCAAAAATTAAGGGCGTATTCGTAAAATCATGGGCGCGGTTAAAACCAACACCCGCGCTTGCACTCACCCACGGGATAAGCCAGGCACCTCTATCAAGCAACAGCTTGCCTTTTACTGCGATGCGTGTGTTGCGTACTTTATAGTGGTAGCTGTAATTATCAAATTGAGCATCGGCATCATCCCATATCACGCCCTGAAGTTTGGCATTGCCTGTGGTGGCCACCGCCAGACCCCATTGACCCAACCATGGGGAAGACAAAGTTGTTTGCAAGCCAACAAACAGCTCGCCAGAGGCAATAGCATTGGTCGACTTTCTGGCTGCATAGGTCTTTTCAAGTTCTGGAGCCAGAAAAAAAGTCTCTGTCTTACCACCCCTGGCCCAAACAGGCCCTGCGCTCACAGCACCAACCCAAGTCCAGTCTTTGGAGGGAATAGCAGGCCCCATGGTGCCCGCAAAGGTTGTACTTCCCAGCACACTGGCTGCAGCGAGGGAAAGAAATAAACGATACTTCATAAGCGCTCCTTGCAAAGTAAAAACGATTTATTATGTGAAAAAATGAAATAAGCCCCTGAAGTCAGGATAGAAACACAATAAAATGTATTGCTGATTGCTGGCAATGTTCCTGTCAGCGGACGTTACCAGCAATCCTTTTCCACTATCTAATCGATAGTTCATTCCCTGCATCAACAATCCTATATTTTAACTTGGTGTTAGTGGGTATTGAAGAATTTCTTCCAATCATGATACTTTGTTGATGATTTAAAATCAAAAAGTTTCCTCTTGTCCATGGTAAACTCGACTTTAGCCATTTTTAAGATGCTGCAAAAAAGTGCCGTCTTTGCGAACGAAGTGAAGCAATCCAGATCGACCTTTACTAAAAACTCCAGTCTGGATTGCTTCGCTAATGCTCGCAAAGACGGGTATTTAGCTAATTTTACAAAAATGGCCAAGGCCCAGGGTAAACACATCTGAATTTTGAACACTACAAATCTCCTTTTTGCCTATATGCCGTCCTTTATGCGTGGCATCCAAACAACCTTGGACGAGGTGCGGAATCCAGGCATTTTGATTTTAAAAAGTTCGTTTAGATGCGGTTACCCTACCTCATGTCTTATCCTTCAAAATGCGCCCAGCACCGAAAAGGATTATGCATCCGTTTCCATGGGCCATAGCTTGGTTACCCGTATTTTATCTTTCTGCGGAATTGGTATACTATTCCCCGTTAAAAACAGGGGGATTGCGTGTGAGCAAGTATGTATTTGACAAATGGCAAGGCTTTTCCAAACCCGTCTGGCATCAGCTTTATGGGGCGGCGCTTCCATTGGCACTGGCTGAATTCTGCCAGCAACAATCCGGCATCAAGCTCATCATTACGCCAGATAACTTGCAAGCCAGTCAACTGTGCAGAGAATTGCTTTTTTTTAGTGAGCCCCAGAGTGAGATTTTAAGCTTCCCAGACTGGGAAACCCTGCCTTATGATCAGTTTTCCCCCCATGAGGATATCATCTCGGAACGGTTGTATGCCCTAAATCGCCTGCAACAGGCAGACAATCTGGTACTCATCGCCTCGGTGAGCACCCTGCTGCATCGCCTTTGCCCTCCGGCATTTTTGCAACAGCAGGTTTTCAGTTTGAGCGTACAACAATCCTTACACCGGGATCGCTTTCGTTGCCAATTGCAACAGGCCGGCTATCGTTGTGTGAATAAAGTACTCGAGCATGGCGAATATGCTCTGCGTGGCAGCATTATCGATATTTTCCCCATGGGCAGTACCCGCCCTTTTCGCATCGAACTCATGGATAATGATATCGAAAGCCTGCGCTATTTTGACGTGGATAGCCAACGCACCATTGATAAGGTAGATACGATCCAAATCTTGCCCGCCAGAGAATTTCCACTCACAGAAAGCGCTATCAGTGAATTTCGCCGCAATTTTCGCCATCAATTTACCGGCAATCCCGCTCACTGCCCTATTTACGAAGCCGTCAGTCAACAAAACTACCCTGGCGGCATTGAATATTATCTGCCCTTCTTTTACGAAGAAACCGCGACCATTTTTGATTTCCTGCCGGCAGAAAGCCAGGTCTTGTTAATTGAAGACGTGCATCAACAGGCGGATCAATTTTGGCAAGAAGTAAAAAAACGCTACGAGCAACGCAATTATGATGTCACACGCCCTATTCTCAATCCTGAGCAACTGTTTATTCCAACCAATGATTTCTTCGCCAAAGTGAAACACTATGCTCATCATCGTTGCTACCATCGGCAAGACACTACCGCAAAACAGGCTCCGGCCTTTCCGGTCAGCAAAGCCCCGGCACTACCGATTGACCGCCAGTCTAGCCAGCCCCTGAAAGTGCTCAGCGACTATCTCCAGCAAAAACCGCAGCGGTTTTTACTGGTCGCCGAAAGTGCGGGGCGACGGGAAGTGCTGCTGGAACTCTTGTCTCCGACCGGCCTGCCCATCAAGAACCAGGAGAGCTGGCACAGTTTTCTGGAGGATGACAGCGCATATAATATCCTTACCGGGCCATTACTCTATGGAGCGGAACTCCCGCAAGCCGCTATTGCCATCATTGTGGAATCCCAGCTTTTTGGTGAGCATATTATTGTCAACCGCAGCAGCAAGCAGTCCCGTGTCGACCCGGATCGGATTATTCGGGACTTGGCAGAATTGCAGATAGGCGCACCGGTTGTCCACCTTAACTTTGGGGTAGGTCGTTATCAGGGCTTGACGACCTTTGATAATCAAGGCATCACCAATGAGTTTCTCATATTAAGCTATGCCGGTGACGATAAAATCTATGTGCCGGTGACGTCCTTGCAAATGATCAGCCGCTATACCGGTTCTGACAGTGAGCATGCTCCACTGCACCGTCTGGGAACGGAGCAATGGCAAAAAGAAAAGAAAAAAGCCGCCGAAAAAATTCATGATGTCGCCATTGAACTGCTGGAGGTTTATGCAAAACGAGCCGCTCGGGAAGGCTTCAGTCACACTTGCGATAAATTAGATTATCAACGCTTTAGTTCGGCCTTCCCCTTTGAGGAAACTCCGGATCAAAAACGAGCCATTGCCGATATTATTACAGACATGCAGGCCCCGCGCCCCATGGATCGCCTGATCTGCGGTGATGTGGGATTTGGTAAAACCGAGGTTGCCATGCGGGCAGCCTTTATTGCCGTGCAAAATGGCAAACAAGTCTGTGTGTTGGTTCCCACAACGCTACTGGCCGGTCAGCACTTTGAGAATTTCCGCGATCGTTTTGCCGACTTTGCGATTACTATAGAATTGCTTTCCCGCTTTCGCAGCGCAAACGACAGTCAGAAGGTGATAGAGCGTTTAGCACAGGGGAAGGTTGATATCGTCATTGGCACCCACAAGTTGTTCTCACGCGATATCCACTTTAAAAATCTCGGCTTGTTAATTATCGATGAAGAACACCGTTTCGGTGTCAAACAAAAGGAATTCATCAAGCGCTTGCGCACTGAGGTTGATGTGTTGTCCATGACCGCAACCCCGATTCCCCGTACTTTGAATATGGCGATGGCCAATTTACGGGATATTTCATTAATCGCAACCCCTCCTGCCAAACGACTGGCCATCAAAACCTTTTGGCTGGAGCATAATGACACTATTATCCGTGAGGCCGTATTGCGTGAGGTCTTACGGGGTGGACAAGTCTATTTTCTACATAATAACGTTCAGACGATCAACCGAATCGTACAGGAATTGCAGGCATTACTGCCCGAAGCAAAGGTACAAGTGGGGCATGGCCAAATGCCGGAACGGCAACTGGAAAGAGTGATGTCCGATTTTTATCATCACCGCTTTAATGTCCTGGTTTGTACGACCATTATTGAAACCGGCATTGATATTCCCACCGCCAATACCATTATCATTGACCGGGCCGATAAATTTGGCCTGGCACAACTCCATCAGTTGCGCGGTCGCGTGGGTCGTTCCCACCACCAAGCCTATGCCTACCTACTCACCCCCAATGAGAAACTGTTAACCAGCGATGCGAAAAAACGGCTGGATGCCATTGTGTCACTGGAAGATCTCGGGGCGGGTTTCACCCTGGCGACCCATGATTTGGAAATACGCGGTGCCGGTGAATTATTAGGTGAGGAACAAAGCGGTAATATGCATGCCATAGGCTTCAACCTCTTTATGGAAATGCTCGATAGAGCGGTTACCGATCTCAAAGCGGGACGCGTCCCTGAATTGGCGCAGCCAGTCCAACAAGGGCCAGAAATTGATCTGCGACTCAGCGCGATTATTCCAGAAACCTATATTCAGGATATACACAATCGCCTGATTATGTATAAACGCATCGCTAATGCGGACAGCCAAGATGCATTGCATGATCTACAAATTGAACTGATTGACCGCTTTGGATTATTGCCGCAAACGGTCAAAAACCTTTTTCTGTTGACCCGACTGAAACAAAAGGCCGAGACGCTGGGCATTATCCGTATACAAGGGAGTGCTCAACAGGCTAAAATTGTTTTTGGTGCGGAAGCCCACATTAATCCTGCCACTCTGATTCAACTCATTCAGCTGCAAGCCAAGCGCTACCAGATGAAAGGACCACAGACCCTGATCTGTGCTCTGCAGAGTCAGGAAGAGGAAGCCAAACTACTGGAGATTCAGGAGTTACTGGATAAACTGGAAAACTAAAATGGCAGGCCGCCCATGCACCATAAACAGATAAGCTTAAGCAATTTTGCGCGAAATCACCGTATGGTCAGCCCATGTTTTCGACCTGAGAGCACGCGACAACTGGCCGCTTTGTCTGAAGAACTGGCAGAGGCATCTTTTCTGGTGCGTGGCAGGGGACTGTCCTATAACGACAGTCCCTTGCTGCAAACGGGCTATACCATTTTGAGTGAGCGCTTGAATCATTTTCTGGCCTTTGATGCGCAAAGTGGTATCGTTGTGTGTCAGGCCGGCCTTAAGCTTCGGGATTTATTTGATCTGCATGAAGACTGGATGCCTGCTGTGGTACCAGGTACGGTCCATGCCAGTATCGGCGGCTGCCTGAGCCACGATATCCACGGCAAAAATCACCATCAAGCCGGCAGCTTTGCCGCTCAAGTTTTGTGGTTTGACCTGATTATCGGTAAACAACAGATCAGGGTAAGCCCGAAAGAAGAGCCTGATTTATGGCGAGCTACCGTCGGAGGGGCCGGGCTGGTTGGCAGTATTGCCACCGTCGCCTTGCAACTGCAAAGAAAAACCAGAGGACTGCAGGTTACCACACAACCATTTGACCGCCACGCCGAATTAATCGCTGAAATGCAGCAGCATGGCCTGCAACAAGACTATCAGGTCGCCTGGCTGGATCTGTTGCATGGCCAGCGTTCTATTTTGAGCTATGCCCGGCATTCAGCGGAAAGAGTGACAACCACGCCGCATCAGGGTCACACACTGCCGCCACTTCCCTTTTCCATTCTGTCACGAACTGCGGTAAAAGTATTTAATAGCCTTTACTATCATTGGCCCCGCAAGACCATATCGCTATCGGAGTTTATGCACTTTAATAATCCATTGGATCAGGTGTCTCATTGGCAGGGTGTGTATGGTAAACGAGGCTTAAAGCAGTTTCAGTGTCTTTTTTCTGCGCCTCAGGCCGTCAGCAGCCTGAGGGAGATACAAAACATTATGACCGAATATCAAGCCCTGCCCTGCCTTGCCGTCTTGAAATATTTTAAAGGCTCGTCCCAGGGATATTTGTCCTTTGCCGAAGAAGGTTTTACTCTGGCGGTTGATTTTAAGAATACGGCACAGAGCACCCAAGCGATACGAGCCTTAAACACTTACATTGCAGAACAGGGTGGCAAAGTCTACCTGGCCAAAGATACCGAACTGACTCCGGAACTGTTTCAACGGATGTATCCCGCTTATAAAGAACTGATGGCAGTCCGTGCCCACTATCACTCCCCCATGCAATCAGTAATGGGCCAACGATTAGGAATTCACCCATGAAGCAACCTGTCTTGTGGATCATCAGTGGCGCCAGTTCCATTATTGCGGAATCCTTTGCCAGACAGGCTGCGGCAGCAGGTGCTGACCTGCTATTGCTGGGCAGAGATGGTGAGCCATTAACCGTCATCGCTAATGACCTTCAATGCCGCTACCGCATTGAATGCACCGTCTGCATCTGTGATTTCAGTCAACCGATGACAACACTGCTCGAAACCATCACTTCCTTGCGCGCCCACTGCTATCTGTTTATCGCCCATAGTATGCAATGCACGAATGAGCAACTTGACCCTGAAAAAATCAACAAGCTGCTGCAAGTCAATATCAGTGCGAGTATTCAATTGATTCACGCCTACTGGCAACGACCACAAGCGAAGAAGGGGCTGATTTTCATAAGTTCGGTGGCCGCCGCCCCTGGTCGGCAGAAAAACAGTCTATACGGAGCCAGCAAAGCCGCTGTTGAAGTCTATCTGCAAGGTTTGCAGCAAGCCTGTTCCGACACGGATCACATTCTGGTGGCACGCGCCGGCTTTATTGATACCCATCAGACATTTGGACAACACAGCCTCCTAGGCAGTGCCAGCCCACGAATGTTTGCACAGCGCCTGTGGCAGGCCTGGCACAAAGGCCATCATCGAATCTATTTTCCCCGCTATTGGCGTTTTATCATGCGGATTTTTAACCTCATGCCCTGGTGGATATATCGAAAAATGGGGCACTGGTAAAGCAGCGCGGTTTTTGAGTCGGTCAAGCAACCTTGGGCGCGTAAGGTGAGTTAACCAAGGCTATTTACACAGTTTTATGGATAGATCCTTTAATACTCCTGACAGCCACCATATTCAATGTCAGCAAGCTTTGCTATATTTCCATCAAAGGTCGTTAAGTCACTTCTATTAAATTTAGATAAAGCATCATAACCGCATGCCCTAGCCATGACAGACATTAAATTGATTGTCGCTGTTAAAAAATTATTGAGTCGCTTTGCAGCCACATCAATATCAATCTGTTTACGCAAATTTGGGTCTTGTGTAGCAATACCTGCCGGGCATAAATTAGTATTACACATTCTTGCTCCAATACAACCTATTGCCTGAATAGCGCTGTTTGCAATAGCAATTCCGTCAGCGCCCAAGGCCATTGCCTTAACAAAATCCATAGGGGTTCGCAAGCCACCGGTAATAATCAGAGTAATCTCGCCACGCTTATTTTGTTTGTTCAGATATCTTCTTGCTCTTGCCAAAGCGGGGATAGTTGGCACACTGATATGATCACGAAATATGACTGGTGCGGCACCGGTTCCACCGCCTCGGCCATCTAAAATGATATAGTCTACGCCTGCATCCAATGCAAATTGAATATCTTTTTCTATGTGATTTGCGCTAAGCTTAAATCCAATTGGAATACCACCAGAGATTTCTCGCACCCTATCAGAAAAGCGTTTGAAATCCTTAACCGTATGTAACTCTTTAAAAGTTGGTGGAGAAACGGCCGGTTGACCCTCGGATATTTTTCGAACTGAAGCTATTTTTGCAGTATTTTTATTAGCGGGCAGATGACCGCCTGTTCCTGTTTTTGCAGCCTGCCCACCTTTGAAATGAAATGCCTGAACCTTTGTAAGAATACTTTCATCATAACCAAACATGGCACTGGCAAGCTCATAGAAGTAACGGGAGCTTTCATCCTGCTCTTCAGGTAACATGCCGCCCTCACCAGAACAAATACCAGTACCTGATAATTCAGCGCCTTTGGCCAGAGCTATTTTGGCTTCTTCCGATAATGAACCAAAACTCATATCAGATACAAAGAGGGGAATCTCTAGCGTTAGAGGTTTTTTAGCTTTTGGGCCAATAACAAGGCGGGTATCGACACGAACATCTTCCATTAAAGGTTGTCTAGCCAATTGGGCAACTAAAATCTGAATATTATCCCAGCTTGGTAACAATGTTCTTGGAACCCCCATGGCGGTCATCGGGCCATGATGACCAAATGTTTTTAAGCCATCTTTTGCAAGTTGATGAATCAATTCAACATAAGGCTCTTCAGGCGTGGATTTGGCAATATTGACAGACTTTGCATTCGCAAGCGACTTGCCAATCTGTTCTTCCTTGATAGAACGATGCGCCCCGTCACAATAGGGTTTATTCGATGATTGCTTGCATTGGCACAGATAAGCTTCTTCCTTTTCAGCTACAAAGGACTGAGGCGTAAATTTTGTTCCTTTATGCGACCCATCACAAAATGGCTGATTTTCTGAGCGACCACAAGTACAAAAGTAATAACTATCACCTGGTGTTAAACTTACTTTTGCCGGTTTATTATCAGCAATTATCGGCTCTTTCATTTCGATACATCCTCAGTTTTTCATTATATAAATTCGCAAAATGATTGAAATTGGCTTTTCAAAAAGGCCTTTGTCTGTTCGTCTGTCAAATGTTGTTGTTCATCAAACTTATCATACATTTATATTTCAATTAATAATACTTTACTGTCTGTTACAGATTGTAATGTTACATCTCACCTTTCGCACCAGTGATTGATATTTTTATATTTAGAGTGGTCGATATCGACGTAGGTCAATTCGGGGGGTAAATCATACATATCGAGTGCGGATGGTCCAAAATAGGCAATAATGCGCTGGTGGACTTTTTTCAGATTGGTAATGACACGATGTTTCTGGTGCTCTGTTGTGATGGTTACTACTGCAATCATATTCATTAACTCGGCAATCCATTTAAGAGTTGGGTTTTGTATGGGTTTTCCCACTTGATTTGGAAGTACCTCATTGTTTTCTTTGATGCATTTTCTCATGTGGTACTGAGCAAAGTTATACACCATCAAACACAAGGTCATTACCATCATCAGAGCCCCAATTCTGGCAGGGGTTTTTAAGTAGAATGAGTCCAGCTCAAAACTGTCATTTTTAATGAATTTAAAACCCGCCTCTACGCAGGACTGTTCCTTGTATTGTCTAAGCATCATAGGGTTAGTCAATAATTCCATATCAAGCTGGTTGCTTGCCAATACGAATCGGCCCAATGTCTGACGCTCCCGGTTGATTTTATGGAGGTCTGATGCCAGACATGCTTCAACGCGATATCCTGCTAACAGTTTCGTTGCGTCTGCACAAGGCCTGCCCCGACCGGTATGCTTCCATACTGGAGTCATATCAAAATGAATCTGGTGGTATTTCAGTGTCTTTTGAATGGCTAAAGCCGCCCTTTTTGCATCTTCCTGACACTGAAATAATTGATTGCCAAGGTGCCAGAGTTTTTTTATCAGTTCTTCTGACAGTCGATCGAGTTTGCGCTGAAGGGTTTTGCTCTCCCGCTCGATAGCTTGTTTTGATTCAATCATCAGCCAACGTTGGGGTATGCCGTGAATGGTAACCGTCTTGCCACAGGCGCGGTTTTGTTCATCCAGTCTTTGCCAGTTAAGTGTTGATTGGGTCTGTTTTAGCCAGGTCTTCACTTCTTTCAGCTGCGCAGGAACCCTGGTTATCCAGAAAACCTCATCAAGTTCGGCCAGCTTCTCTGGCACAAAAAATGCGGAGTCAACGACAAAACAGAGTTTCTCAGAGTTTTGATTCAACCCCTTCATAAAAGCATTCACGCGCCGAACCGTTTCCTGAAAGCTTTTTTTGTCGCTGCTGTTACCGTCTAAAGACTCCATCCATAGAGGAATATTTGCCTCTCCACCTTGCACCAGTGACATCATTACTTGCTTTAAGTCTGGACGGTGCGCTTTTGAATAGCCATAAGTGGGCGTTGGAGCATCATCAGCCACCTCAACATCGTAGCGGCCTTGGAGAGTAAAGCTCGTGGAGTCAAGATGCAGTCTTTGTCCGAGAATACCTTGCTCTTTTGCAATTTCAAATGCAAGTTCGGCATATAGTTTTGTGGTTCCATACTTTGCGATTTTATCAAGACAACGTCCAAGACAGTCATCATTCAGATTATCAGCATTGACCTCGTCACCCAGCAGTTTCGCAACAGGTTTATCTTCAAAAAAATGAGCGGTCATGCAGAGTCTGGAGTTCATGAATCCAAGACCATTGAGCACCATTGCTGCAACTCGACGCCCATAACTCACAATCCCGCCTTTGCTTTCATTGAGCTCTATCCGGGCATCAATCTTATCGATAATACCAAGATCGTGAATCACTGAAGCAACAAGCCCTAAATGACCCAATTGTTCACTTTTAACATTATCACCGCTGAAACTCATGGCCGTTCTCCAGTTAGATGTAAAACAGCGCAAGAGCATAACCGATTGAAGGCCCTATGTATTTGATCCATTTCTTATTTTTGTGTGATCTATTTCTTACAAAAAATAAAGCCTATTTGAGTCTTAAAAAATCATGACTGCGTGAGTAAATACTTTTTCTTGAAATTTTGCTGCGGAATGTCCGA
>JAFIFT010000020.1 GCA_020831865.1 Legionellaceae bacterium
TGAATTTCACTTACATCGCATAAGGACAAAGGCCATGCTACGATACAGCAACAACATTTTTTTGAAGAGGATACTGGCTTGCTTGTGCTCAGTGTTCATGATGACAAGCGTTTTTGCAGGAACCCCATTGTGGACCTTTGAACCGCTGACGGCCACCACGATTGCAGTGCCTGCCAATGGCAGCGCTACAGTACAATACCGGGTCACCAACCAATCCAGCAAGCCGCACACCTTAAGTATGCAGCCCATTCGTGGCATTACGCAAATCACCACGGGTCTGGGTATTTGCGGCAATCCTTTTGTGCTCAGAGGCAAAAATTCCTGCATTCTGTCATTGCAGATAAACGGGAGTCAGTTGAACGATGCGGTTGCGGATGGTCCCGTGGTTTGTCAACAGGGGAGCCTGAATCAGTGTTATCGCCCAAGTTCTGCCAACATTTTACATATCACTCAGGCGCCGCCGATAACGGATGCGGTGATTACCGTCACCGGGTCTCCTTTAACACTAACAGTCAATGGCGCAACGGGGCAGCTCACGATTAACAACACGTCAACGCAATTGGCGGCTACCAACATCATCTCGAATTTCACAGGCACGGCCTTGGATGGCAATGTCACCGAAACAGGGAATACCTGTGCGAATGTGCCGCCAGGAGGCAGTTGCACCCTGACGTACATGCCAGGCAACACGGTGGTGCCGCAAACCAATTTCACCATCCAGGGCACCAATACCAATGAGCTGACGGCAGCCATTGCCATTCAATCAGGTAGTACGTTAACCAACATCAACCCAACTTCAGGAACGGCATCAGGGGGAACGGGGTTTACCTTAACAGGCACTGGTTTAACAGAGGCTACGGGCGTCACCTTTGACGGAGAAGCGGCGACGAGTGTTCATGTGGTCGATTCTACGACGGTGACTGGCGTCACGCCCGCCCATGAGGTGGGGGTTGTGGATGTGGTCATTGACACGCCAGCAGGTGGTGCGACACTGGCTAATGGCTATACTTACGTGGCCACCGCAGTCGGGCAACCGGCTTTTGGTGGTACCATTGCCTGCTTAAATGGAGGATTCAATAATCTGATTGCAGCCACGGCCGATAACAGCGCAGCTATTGTATGGGGAGGACTTGGGACAGCTGTTGGTGCTGGAGCGCAAGACAATACCAATGGGGCTGGTAATACGGCAGCCATTGTTGCTGAGCTTGGCAATAATGGCGGCACACCTTATGCGGCACAACTGTGTAATGACTTTGCGGTGGACTCCCAAGGCAATACCCCTTGTCAGCTAGGAAATACCTGCTATGACAATTGGTTCTTGCCGGCCGGAAATAACTTGACAGCCACAGGCCAGCTCAACTGCTTATTTACAAATCGTGTCACTATAGGCGGTTTTGCCAGTACCGGCATCGGCTACTGGAGTTCTACCGAGAATTCTTTGAATTCTTTGACTCAAGCTTGGGCCCAGAGATTCAGCAATGGCGAGTCGGTCAGCGTCGAAAAGGGCATCAGTGGGGGTATGCGGGTTAGGTGCGTTCGGGCTTTTACCCCTTAGCCCCTTTATCCCTTTTCTTTTGAGGCAGCGCAGCTGCCTCATGATTTTTTTAAAGACATGCGATTTGGATTTTGCTGAATGGCTTTCTATGCGGAGTTACCGGCTTATAAGGATACTGACCAGTTGGTATTAAAGCTGTTTGAGGTAACCTGCGATTTTTTAAGAGAATATTGATACACACTGAAACAAGATATGAAGCGCGACGCTTTTTATTTGCTTCGTTGTCTTTGTATGTATCCATCGTAAGTGGCTGTACCCCCTTATCTGCGACGTCCGGAACATGTGCTTGATGCGCCGCCTGCAAAAGTGACAGGTGCCACATGAGCGCCGCTGCATAGCCGCCGCGCTGGTATTGAACCCTTACTTGTCCATACTAAACAAGGTAGATAGCTTGGGAAAAACCGCATCAAATCTGATAAAACGACCAAAAGAACAAAAAATGACAGCAATATTGGCACAGGACTTGCATATTTCACAGTAATACGAGAAGGGAGTCGCTATGGGAATTAATTTGCATCATTACTTGTCATTGCATGCCAATGCACTGCAATTGCGCGATCAACGCGCGTCCCAGATTGCCAATAATCTGGCGAACACCAATACCCCTAATTATAAAGCACGTGATATTGATTTTAAGAGCAGTCTGCAATCGGCCCTACAGGGATCGGCTCAGGCTACCGTCACCACGGATGCCAAGCATATCGCGATGGGCACTGATTTTGCCAGCCAGTTAAAATATCGTGTTCCGGCACACAGTGCTCTCGATGGCAATACGGTGGATAAAGACATGGAAACGGCGGCGTATACCAAGAATGCACTGGAATATCAGGCATCACTGAGTTTTCTGGATAATAAAATTAAAATGATGATGCATGCGTTGCGAGGAGAGTAAGTATGGGGCTAAATAACATCTTTAACATTGCCGGCACGGCAATGACAGCAGAAACCCTGCGTTTAACGACAACGTCGAGCAATATGGGGAACGCCAATGTGGTCACCGGTGACCCCAATGCCGTATATCGGGCAAAATATCCTGTGTTTAAAGCCATTGCCGAGAATGCCCAACAGCAGTGGGCTATGGACAATACCAAGGCTGGTGTCAAAATCAGTGGGGTCTATGAGAGTGACGCAGAGCCTATTAAGCGCCATGAACCGAATCATCCCATGGCCGATGAGAACGGCTATGTCTATGCCCCGAATGTGAATTATGTCGATGAGTTGGCCAATATGATTTCTGCCTCACGTTCCTATCAAATGGATTTGGATGTGATCGGCGTGGCGAAAAAACTTATACAACAAACCTTGCATCTTGGCGAATAAGGAGAACAGTGATGGCAACGAACAGCATTCATGGTGCCAATGGAAATCAGGGAATGCCCTTGATGCCGGAAGCTAAAAATCAGAAAAAAAGCTTGGGCCAGCAGGATTTTTTGCGCTTGATGGTAGCCCAGGTTAAAAATCAGGATCCCATGGATTCGAATAAAACCAATGGCGATTTTATGGCGCAATTGGCGCAATTTGCCGCGACAGACGGTATTGGCAAAATGCAGGAGTCCTTGAGTAGTTTATCGCACTCGCTGCAATCCAACCAGGCGCTCCAGGCTTCGGCTCTGGTCGGGCGCAAGGTGATGGTAGACACTGACAAGCTGGCATTGGGAGAAGAAGGGGGGGCCACGTTCAGCGCTCAGGTTCCGGAAGGTGTGAGCCAACTTACTGCTTCTGTTTATAGTGAGAGTGGCGATTTAATTCGCAACTATGCCATCCAAAAAGGAACTGGCTTGCAACAATTTGACTGGGATGGACGCAATCAGTCTGGTGAACGGGTGGCTGCCGGTACCTATCAGTTAAAAGTCACTGGCCAATATTCGGGTGAAGAAGTCGCCTTAAAGACGATGACCGCGGCCAATGTGAATTCGGTCAGTATTGGTCAGAATGGTGAGGGGGTACGTTTAAAAGTGGCAGGCATTGGTGATGTTTCACTAAATGATGTGCGGGAAATTACCGCTTAATAAGCAGGAGGCTATCATGGCATTTAATACGGGATTAAGTGGAATTCAGGCGGCATCCAAGGATTTGGATGTGATTGGGAATAATATAGCCAATTCAGCGACGGTCGGTTTCAAGTCCTCACGGGCAGAATTTGCCGATGTATACGCGGTCGGGGCCTATGGCGGCGGTAGCAATGCCATTGGAAGCGGTGTGCGGCTTGCCAATGTGCAACAAACCTTTGGGCAGGGCAATTTGACCTTTACCAATAATGTGCTTGATCTGGCCGTCAGTGGATCGGGCTTGTTCGTATTAAATGATCAGGGCACAAATGCCTACAGCAGAGCTGGTGCGTTTACCGTGAATAATGAAGGCGAGATTGTGAATGCCTTTGGCCAGAATCTGATTGGTCGGCAGGCTGATGCCAATGGTAACATTTTACAGACGCAGGGAAATATGCGTGTTGATATGGCCAATATTGCCCCGAGAACGACCTCTTTGGCTGAGGTGGGACTGAATTTATTTGCGAATGCGGCACCACCGACGGTTGAATGGTCTGGAGGTGCTTCACCTGCCAGCGATAGTTACAATAATGTTACCTCAGCGACTGTTTATGATAGCCTCGGTAATTCACACGTATTATCTATGTACTTTATCCGTGCTGATGATTCAGGCCCTGGTCCGAATGGTGGGGATACCAATCAGTGGTATGTGGCATTTCAAATAGATAACCAGGATGTTCCTGCGGTGGTTGCGGGTGATAATGCGGACAAACTCTTCCGAGCCAATTTTGCGTCTGATGGTACGTTTGTCGGCGTCGAGGACAGCGATGGCACTCCCCTGGCCAACAATTTTATACCACTGTCGTGGAATCCGCAAAATGGAGCGAACCCCATGGCCGTTAATCTGGACTTATCGAATACCACTCAGTTTGGCAGTCCTTTTGGTGTGCAGTCCCTGAGTCAGGACGGGTATACAACCGGCCAGGTGAATGGACTGGATATTGATCAGAATGGGGTGTTATTTGCTCGCTATACCAACGGACAGAACCGTGCGATGGGGCAACTGATGCTGGCAAATTTTTCCAATCTGGATGGTCTGCAGCAGCTTGGTAATACCTCCTGGGCTGAGACGGCAGCCTCTGGAATGCCTCTGATTGGTGAGCCTGGTACGGCCAGTTTGGGGTTAATCCAGTCTGGTGCGTTGGAAGAGTCGAATGTTGATATTACCGAGGAATTGATTGGTCTGATTGGTGCACAACGCAATTTTCAAGCCAATTCTCAGACGATTAGAACGGCGGATGCGGTGACACAGACCATTATTAACATTCGTTAAAAGCGGACAGGAGATCAGTCATGGAATCGATTTTATATCATGTCACCAACGGTGCGAATAATGGTTTTAACCGACAGGCGGTTTTAAGCCATAACCTGGCTAATCATAATACTCCCGGATTTAAAGCTGATCTATTCACCGCGCAATCGGTCTATATGCAAGGTCCTGGTTTGGACTCCTCCGCCTTTGCGGTTGAAATGCGCCATGGTCATGATTTGACGGCAGGAACATTAATCACAACCGGTCGTGATCTGGATGTGGCCGTTGAAGGCAATGGCTGGTTGGCGGTACAGGATGCCAGTGGCCAGGAAGCCTATACTCAAGCGGGAAATTTTGAGATAACGGCCAATGGCCAGTTGGTTACCGGTTCTGGCCGACCGGTCATCGGCGATGGTGGTCCGATTTCCATACCCCCTGCCCAGCGCATTGAAATTGGCTCAGACGGCACGGTATCCATAGTACCCCTGGATGCTGACCCTGACACCCTGGCAGTCATTGACCGTTTAAAATTAGTGAAACTGGATCCGAAAAATATCGAAAAAACCGATGATGGTTTTTTTAGACCAATGGGTGGTGGTGTCATTGAAGCCGATGCCAGTATACGTGTGGTCAAAGGAGCCCTGATGAGCAGTAATGTCAACGCGATTGATCAGATGGTCAATATGATTGAGGCCAACCGGGATTATGAGCGAAATATGAAATTGATGCAAAGTGTCGATGAAAATCAGAAGCGTTTGGCACAACTTTTGCAAGACTAAAGGATAATGATACCAAATAGCCTGAGCAGGCAGCCGCAATAGAACGACAGATAGCCGGCAGGCCAGGGAAGAGAGGGATATTTGTGCCCAATAGCATTGATAACGAGGTGAACTATGCAACCAGCACTATGGGTTAGTAAAACGGGTCTTGATGCGCAGGATAAGAACATTGCCAATATTTCAAATAATCTGGCGAATGTGAACACGACGGCTTTTAAAAAAGGTCGGGCGGTTTTTGAAGATTTGATCTATCAGAATCTGCGTCAGGCGGGTGCGCAATCTTCCCAGAACAGTGAGATTCCGACCGGTATCAATATGGGAACCGGAGTGCACATGGTCGCTACCCAGAAACTTTTCAATCAGGGCAGTATTCAAAATACTGATAACCCTCTGGATTTAGCGATTCAGGGCCGTGGTTTTTTTTCGGTATTACTCCCGGATGGAACCACCGCCTATTCACGAGATGGCGGTTTGCATGTCGACTCACAAGGACAAATCGTTACCGCGAATGGGTATGTTTTACAACCCCCTATTACGATTCCGCAACAAACGTTAAATATTACCGTGGGCAATGATGGTACGGTCAGTGCCTTAATTGCCGGCAATAATGTACCGGCGCAAATTGGTATCATTCAATTGACCGATTTTATTAATCCCGCTGGTTTGCAGCCTATGGGGCAAAATCTTTATCTGGAAACGGTCGCAAGTGGTCCGGCGCAGCTTGATAATCCCGGCAACAACGGACTGGGTACGCTCTTGCAGGGCTCACTGGAAGCATCCAATGTGAACGTGGTTGAAGAGCTGGTGAATATGATTCAGGCACAGCGCAGTTATGAGATTACGGCCAAGGGTATTCAAACAGTGGATAGTATGTTGCAGTACTTGACGCAGACACTGTAGGAAAGCGCATGAGAACCGCAAGAAAAAACAGAGGGGGGTTGCAACGCTACGGTGCTGGTATTGCCAGGCGCTACTCCCTATACTCCGTCGTAACACACTATACCCCTTGGGATTGTTTTGGCTCTGGTGAGCGGGAAAACACATCATCTCTTTTTCGCAGCCTGGCGAAAATGATCACGGGGTTGTGGCTACTTGCCAGTCTGAGTGCTTGTGAAACCTTAAATCCCCCTGCTCCTGGTGTCAATCCTGAATACGCGCCGACCTATCCGGTCACACCAGATCCGAAAACATCCCGCTATGTGAATGGTTCTGTTTACAATGCGGAAACGGTTATCCCCTTGTTTGAAACGCCACGCGCTCGCCATGCCGGTGATTTGTTAACCCTGGTCTTGATCGAAAAAACGGATGCGACCAAGCGGGCGACAACCCGACAACGTAAAAATGATACCATGGAAATAGCCAATACGACGGTAGCCGGTCGCCCCATATCCCTGGGGAGTGGGTATAGCTTTGATTTTGATTTGGAAGCCCGCAGGCAATTTGATGGGGATGCACAATCGATTCAGAATAATAAATTAAGCGGCAGTCTGTCGGTTACGGTTGCCAAAGTTTTGGCAAATGGCAACATGGTGATTCAAGGGGAAAAATGGGTGAGGATAAATCAGGGTAGTGAATTTGTGCAACTATCGGGCATTGTGCGCCCGCAAGATATTCGACCTGATAATTCCATCACCTCCGATCGGGTTGCCAACGCCAGAATTTCTTATGGCGGTGTTGGGCAGACAAATAATACGAATGCACAAGGGTGGTTTGCCAGATTTATCTGGAGCCCACTGTTTCCCACCTAAATAAGGTTGCGGCATGACAAATGACAGAAAGAGCACAGAGGTTGGGGGAGTGATATTGGATGGGCATCATGGTGATGAGCCATACTGGTTCCGTGCCTTGCGTGTGAGCCAGATTTTTCTTTTTATCTTTGGGGGGATGTGCTTCAGCCTGCTACAGGCGGATCGCATCAAAGATGTTGCGACCTTGGCGGGTGTGCGGACGAATCAGTTAGTCGGATATGGTTTGGTCGTAGGTTTGGATGGAACCGGTGACCGAGCCGGCACCAAGTTTACGGAGCAAAGTTTTGGTAATATGTTGACGCAGCTGGGCATTAATATTCCACCGGGAACCAAGTTAAATTCTAAAAATATAGCGGCAGTGATGATTAGCAGTAATTTATCGACCTTTATGAAAACAGGGCAAACGATAGATGTGAATGTGTCTTCCATTGGTGATGCGAAAAGCCTGCGTGGCGGTACCTTGTTAATGGCGCCGCTGAAAGGAGCGGATGGAAAAGTCTATGCGATCGCGCAGGGCAATTTAACGGTTTCAGGCCTGGGGGTGACCGGACAGGATGGCTCCAGCGTTACTGTAAATGTGCCCAGTGGCGCGCGAATACCCAACGGGGCTACTGTAGAGCGCGATATACCGAATCCTTTTTATTTTTCAGATGTCTTGACCTACAATTTACATACGCCGGACTTCACAACGGCCCGGCGTATGACCGATGCTATTAATGAGACGATGGGGCCTGGAACGGCCAGGGCGCTGGATGCGGCGTCTGTCAAAGTCAGTGCACCAAAAAAAATGGCTCATCGTGTCGATTATGTCTCTGTTTTGGAGAATATAGAATTTGACCCGGCCGATGCGCCTGCTAAAATTATTATTAATTCGCGAACCGGTACGGTGATTATTAACAAGCAAGTGCGGGTTAAAGAGGCTGCGGTTTCTCACGGTAACCTGGTCGTTACGGTCACGGAAAATCCCTTGATTAGTCAACCCAATGCCTTTGCCGGCGGGAGAACGGTGGTAACACCGCAAACCCAAATCAATGTGGAAGAGCAAGGCGATCGGGCCTTTGTCTTCCCGGCCGGTGCGTCCTTGCGGGATATCGTTAATGCTATTAATGCGGTAGGGGCGGCACCTGGTGATATTATTGCTATCCTGGATGCGCTTAAACAGGCTGGTGCCATTAATGCAACGTTGGTGGTCATATAATGGTGAATACGGACATGAGCAACCGCATGGCGGTCAGTGATTTCCAGGGATTGGGGCAACTCAAGGTGCAGGCGCAGGCCAATGCGCCTGCGGCATTGAAAGAAACCGCGCAGCAGTTTGAGGCATTGTTTGTCCAGACGATGTTGAAAACCATGCGTGCCAGCCAGCATTATCTGGAGGAAGACAGTCCTTTTCGCAGCCAATCGGAGGATACCTTTCAGGAAATGCTGGATGCGCAGTATGCGCAGATTATCAGCCAGGGACAGGGTATCGGGCTGGCTAAAGCTCTGGAGCAACAACTCAAGGGCTCAGGCAACGGTACGGCACCTGACGCTGTCGCTAAAATGCATCAGACAAAAGCGGTTCATGCCGCAGACAAGCCCCGCGCAGAGATACCGGATACTATCCAAAACTTTGTACAAGAGCTATGGCCACACGCTAAAAAAATAGCTTCGGTTTTGGGACTTGATCCTGCCATTGTGATTGCGCAGGCGGCGCTTGAAACAGGCTGGGGTCAATATATGGTGCGGGATGAAAACGGCAGCAGCAGTTTTAATTTGTTTAATATTAAGGCATCGGAAAAAGATCAAAAAAATGCGCTCAATATTAAAACTACAGAATATTTGGCCGATAAACCCGTTAAGCTCAATCAATGGTTTAAACGTTATACCAGCATGGAAGAAAGTTTCACCGATTATCTGCAATTGATCAGCGGTAGTGAACGGTATACGGATGCCTTGCAACATGGTGGGAATAGTCGCCTGTATATTCAAGGCTTGCAAAAAGCGGGCTATGCCAGTGATCCGCACTACGCACAGAAGGTCATTGGCGTCTATGAAGGGCCGCACTTGCAACAGGCCATTGCGCAGCTTGCGTCAAAAGCGCTTTAATTATAAGGAGATGATTCATGGCAGGAATACTGGGAATAGCCAATTCCGCACTCAATGCCTTTCAGCAGGGTTTGGCCGTAACCGGCAATAATATTGCCAATGTGAATACCAAAGGCTATTCTCGCCAAACGATCCACTATAATACCGGACCTTCCAATCGCCATGCCGGCTCTTTTATTGGTTCTGGCGTTACGATTACCGGTGTGATGCGCAATAGTGACCGTTTTGCCAATGAGCAGGTGCGAGATACGCAGTCCATGAAAAGTCAGTATGAAACTTTTTTTCAGCAAGCCAGTCAACTGGATCGTCTCTTATCTCAGGATGGAACCGGTGTGTCTGTTAGTATGCAAGAGTTTTTTAATGCGCTCTCACAATTGAATGATGCGCCCGATAATATTGGCAGCCGCAATGTGGTATTGAATCAAAGTCGCATTTTAGCCGAGCAGTACAATCAAATTCAGCGCCAGATTGATGAGTATCAACGCAATAATGGCCAGCAGCTGCAAGAGTCAGTGACTATCATTAATCAATTAAGTACCAATATCTCAGAGATAAATCAGAAATTAAGCGCTACGCCCGATGCCCCGGAACTGCTGGATCAACGGGATGATTTGATTCGACAATTATCGGAGTTGGTGGATGTGTCGGTTCTGGAGCAGGACAATGGAGTCGTTAATATTGCGATTGGACGCGGGGAGATGCTGGTGCTGGGTTCGGATTTCCGTGAACTATCGGTTGACTTGAGCGCTTCAGGGCAAGAAGGCAGTAAAATTTTAATGAATAATGGTAGCGGCCGTATTGATATCAGTGAAAATATGCAGTCCGGCGTGATAGGAGGTTTGTTGAATTTTGAAAAGGATGTCCTGACGCCTGCCAGCCAATTGCTGGGACAAATGGCCATCGGTATGGCTATGGTTTTTAACGAGCAACATCAACTGGGTATGGATATGAATGACCAGTTGGGTAAGAATTTTTTTACCGACTTTAACCGACCGGATCTGCAATTGGCTCGCAGTACAGGGGCTGCCTCTAATACCGGCAACGCCGTTCTGGCGGTGGCTATTGAGGATATTGGTCAAACCAAAATCAGTGATTATGAGCTGCGAGTCAGCGATACCGGGAGTAATGAAGTCCGTGTGCTTCGCAAGTCAGATGGACAGTCTTTTACCTTAAACTGGACTGATAATCCCCCGGCACCGCCAGCAGGTGAGATTAGCCTGGATGGCATGCGGATTCAGGTCGATAATATCAGTGAACTGACACAGGATGATATTTTCAATATCACCGCTACCCGGGGAGCGGCTGCTCATCTGGCATTACAAATTCATGATCCCCGTGAAATTGCCTTTGCCGCACCGGTACGTACCTTGAGTTCTATTGATAATAGCGGTAATGCGACGATTCAATTGGGACAGGTATTTAACACAGATGTCGTGAGCCAGTCTTTTCGTGTTGAATTTATCAATGCGACTGAGTTTAACCTGATTAACGTAAGCGATGGAACAACAACCGGTCCTCTCAGTTATACGCCTAATGAAGACAATATCATCATGATACCTGATTCCGTTGACCCTTCTTACAGTATCGTTATTTCAGGTAGTCCGTTGGCCGGGGATACCTTTAGCATGGATTACAATCAAGGAGGGATTGCAGACAACCGAAATGGGTTGTTGTTAAATAATTTGCAGCGCCGTGAGATCTTCGAAAATGGCCAACAATCTTTATTTGACCGCCATTCCAACTTAATTGCACAAGTCGGATCGCAAACCTATCAAGCGCAACTAAGAGCCGGATCGGCCGATATTCTGCATCAGCAGGCGCTGGATTTTCGTGAAAGCAAAAGTGGCGTCAATCTGGATGAAGAAGCCGCCAACTTACTGCGCTTTCAACAAGCCTATCAGGCGGCCGGTAAATTATTGACGGTAGCCAATGATATGTTTGCCGTTCTCTTTAGCAGCTTGAGGTAGACTATGAGAATCTCCAGTAATCAGATTTTTTTGCGGGGCCTTAATAACATGCAAACGCAGCAGGCCCAGGTTTTAAAGTTGCAGCAACAATTATCATCTGGTAAAAAAATAGAAACCCCGGCCGATGATCCGATTGCTGCTGCCCGCATCGACTTAATGAAAATGCGCATTGACCATGCGGAAAGTTTACAACAAAACCGGCAGTCTGCCGAAGGTACACTGCGTTTTGAAGAGGGTATTCTGTCCAATAGTGTCGCTGTATTACAAAGATTGCGTGATCTCCAGATACAGGCCGGAAATGACGGGATGTCATCGACTGATCGGGAAGCTATCGCAGTGGAGGCGTCTAACTTATTAGAGCAGTTGCAAGGCTTGGCGAATACGCAAGACAGTAATGGCTATTATATCTTTTCAGGAAGCAAAAGTAATACGCAAACGATCACGCGCAGCGCCGATCAGTTCTTTTACAACGGTGATGAAACGCGTAGGTATCAGGATATAACCAGTGGTTTGCAAATTGCCTTAAGTGATACCGGACAAGAGTTATTTATGCGTATCGCGAATGGTAATGGTGATTTTAGTGTGCGTGCCCATAGCAACAATGGCACCATTTCTGCCAGTTCAGGTTCCGTATTTGACCGCTCTGCCTATGTGGAGGACGAGTACACCCTCAATATCATGGAAAACAGTGCCGGCGAAAAAGTCGTTATGGTGACCGGGGCTAATGAAGGAGATGTTTTACCGCTATCCGGAGATGTGGACGATGCCCCCTTGTATCAATCAGGTGAAGCCATTCGTTTCAACGGATTGGAAATCACGTTGCGCGGTAATCCTGACATTGGTGATGGTTTTACAATAGCCCCTTCAGTCAATGAGTCTGTATTTTCAACTGTCAGCAGGATGGTCAATAATTTACGTCAACCTTTTGACAGCAGTGTGGATAAAGCTCGTGTTCAAACGGAAAATAATCAAATTCTGGAACAATTGGACAATGCTTTCGATACCCTGCTGGGTGTACAGGCTGATATTGGGGCAAGACTCAATCAGCTGGATGTGGCCGATAAAATTAATGAGGATTTGATTTTTATCAGTCGGAACACGCTAATGCAATTGGAAAATGTCGATATGGCTGAGACCGCGGTTGCCTTGAATCTGCAAATGGTTTATTTGCAGGCGGCTCAGCAGAGTTTTGGTAAAATCCAGGGTTTAACTGTGTTTAATTATCTCTAGTACCTCATCCTGATCCTGCAGCAGGGCTTATCCCTCATGGCTGCTCAAGTGCGGATACCCGGCGTACGGCGGTCAATAGCCGCTTCTCGTTAACCTCGAGCTGAATTGCCAGTTTTTCAGGCGGGTAACAATACTGCTGGGCAAAACACCCCTGATAGTTGAGCCATAGTCTGTGTTGACCGCTGTGCCGCGGGATCAGATTGATGATAAGCGTCACCGTTTCACGATAGACTTCAGGCGATGGTTTTTTCTGCTCAGGTGGTTTGGGGCGGGGAGAGCGATTTTGGCTGTCTGTGGGAACGCCACTTGACGCCGGAGGCGGGTACACGATCGAGACAATATGGACTGCTTCTGATATAGAATCCTCCAGACGTAATTTCTCTTTATACAGAAAATACCCCGGATGCATCTGGAATCGAACAGCAAACGACCGATGAGATAGCCATTGCACCTGCGCAACAAAGGCGTTCTCTACCGGCAAGTACGTTGCACCGCGACCTGCTACGCATAAAAAAAATAGAGTAAGGAAAAAAAATGCTCGCATTATACGTCATCAAAGCTTATTTTGGTGACATTATAGCGTGTCCTGATCAATATTAAATTTTTTTTACTTTTGCCCCTTGAAAATACCGGTTTTACCCCCATCTCACTCGCATCTGGTTTGTTGCAAGACAAGCCTGAATAAAGCGTATATTGAACAAGTTAATTTTAACTTAGCAGGAGAAAACGAGTATGAAAATTCGTCCCTTACACGATCGGGTAGTCGTTCGTCGGATGGAAGAAGAGCGCACTACAGCTGGTGGTATTGTATTACCAGACAGTGCAACTGAAAAACCCATGCGTGGTGAAGTCATTGCAATTGGCGTTGGCAAGCACCTTGATAATGGTGATGTGCGAGCTTTAGCCGTGAAGGTTGGTGATGTGGTGCTGTTTGGCAAATACTCAGGTACGGAAGTCAAGCTGGACGGTCAGGAATTAGTTGTGATGCGTGAAGACGACATCATGGGTGTGATTGAGAAGTAAATCTTAGAGACGAATTCAGGAGATACGAAAATGGCAAAACAATTACGATTTGGTGATGAAGCACGTCAACAAATGATAGCTGGTATCAATGAGCTGGCTGATGCCGTGGTAGTAACCATGGGTCCACGCGGACGTAACGTGGTTTTAGAGCGTTCTTTCGGCGCCCCAACGGTGACTAAAGACGGTGTATCGGTAGCAAAAGAAATCGAATTTAAAGATGCATTCAAAAACATGGGTGCGCAAATGGTGAAAGAAGTGGCTTCCAAAACTTCTGATACCGCTGGTGATGGTACCACTACTGCGACTGCTTTGGCTCGTTCTATAGTAGAAGAAGGAAACAAGGCCGTAGCTGCCGGTATGAATCCAATGGATTTGAAACGTGGTATTGACAAGGCCGTGATTGCGGTGATTAAAAAGCTGCAGGAAATGTCTAAACCTTGCCGCGACAGCAAGGCAATTGCCCAGGTCGGTACGGTTTCTGCCAACTCTGACGAGATGGTGGGTACACTTATTGCAGATGCGATGGAAAAAGTTGGTAAAGAAGGCGTTATTACGGTAGAAGAAGGCAACAGCCTGGAAAACGAACTGTCCGTGGTTGAAGGTATGCAGTTTGACCGTGGTTACATTTCCCCTTATTTCATCAACAACCAGCAAAACATGAGTGCAGAGTTGGAAAACCCCTACATTCTGCTGGTGGACAAGAAAATTTCCAATATTCGTGAAATGCTGACGACCTTGGAAGCGGTTGCCAAATCTGGCCGTCCATTGCTGATTATTGCCGAAGATGTAGAAGGCGAAGCTCTGGCGACTATGGTTGTCAACAACATGCGTGGCATCGTTAAAGTCTGTGCTGTTAAAGCACCTGGTTTTGGCGACCGACGTAAAGCCATGTTGCAAGACATTGCTATTTTAACCAATGGTCAGGTTATTTCTGAAGAAATTGGCAAAACACTGGAAAATGCAACATTGGAAGACCTTGGGGTTGCCAAGCGTGCAGTGATTACCAAAGAAACCACTACCATTATTGATGGAGAAGGTAAAGAAGCAGAAATCACTTCGCGTATTAGCCAAATCCGTGCACAAATGGAAGAAACCAGCTCAGACTACGATCGTGAAAAACTGCAGGAACGTGTTGCTAAATTAGCGGGCGGTGTTGCAGTGATTAAAGTTGGTGCTGCGACAGAAACTGAAATGCGTGAGAAGAAAGCACGTGTTGAAGATGCTCTGCATGCGACCCGTGCAGCAGTAGAAGAAGGTATTGTTGCCGGTGGTGGTGTAGCCCTGATTCGTGCACAAGATGCATTGAATGGTCTGAAAGGTGACAATAGCGACCAACAAATGGGTATCAATATCCTGCGTCGCGCTATTGAGTCTCCTTTACGTCAAATCGTTGACAATGCCGGTTACGAAGCATCTGTGGTCGTCAATAAGGTACGCGAAGGCAAAGATAACTTTGGTTTCAATGCCGCTACCGGTGAATATGGCGACATGGTTGAGCAAGGTATCCTGGATCCAACCAAGGTAACGCGTTCAGCATTGCAAAATGCGGCTTCTATTGCCAGCCTGATCCTGACAACCGAGTGTATGGTTGCGGACCTGCCTAAGTCAGATGACGATGCCGGCGCTGCGGCTGCTGGTGGTATGGGCGGTATGGGAGGCATGGGCGGTATGGGCATGATGTAATGTCCCATTAAGCTTTCTCTCTTGAAATCCCCGCAGCGATGCGGGGATTTTTTTTTGGTATACCATACGAAAGCCTGGCTGGTTCTTGCTATTGCTGAGTGACTTCTGTGACATCGCGCGTGGAGCGAGGCGTCTCTCTGTGGGGTGCAATCGAAGCGCTTTCCTTTTGCCGGGTGGGGTGGTTAAACGGCAAGGATGAGGGGTTAGATTGTAATAGTATGGGTGTGTAGCTCACACTGCCAACTGCGATACTGGCGATAATGTTGGCGTGCGCTTTCGCGTAGCGAGCTCTCCTGACTAATAATTTCAACCACTCGCTGGAAACGTTGGGTAAATGGGGGGATGCTGCTGTCGAGATTAACGAGCACATCTGAAAACCCGCGTGGCTCATGCTGATAGCCTAGCTGTACCGGTGGAGGGGGTTCAGGACCTTCTCCCTGTAAATGATGCGGTACAAAACTGTCGGGACGAAAGGTCCACAATAATTCATCCAGGCTTTCTGCGTGTTGTTTATTTTCACAGTGGACATAGACGCGATTTCCTTTCAGCCAGGCTTTTTCAATGAGCTGACAGGCAAAGTGCCAGCGATCAGCGGCCTGATCGCTACTGAGTAAATAAAAATCAACGCGCATGCGCATACTGTTGCAGCAGTTTTACCAGTACAGGCACCGGACGACCGGTAGCATTGCGGTTTTTACCCGAATTCCACGCCGTTCCGGCAATATCCATGTGGGCCCAGCGGTAGTGTTTGCTAAAGCGCGACAAGAAGCAGGCTGCGGTAATGGAACCGGCGCTGCGATCAAAAGTCGCGTTGAGAATATCGGCTACAGGGGAGTCGAGGGCAGATTGATATTCCTCATCCAGCGGCATAGGCCAGCAGCGATCCTGACTGGCTTCGCCAGCGGCTTGTATCTGGTCGGCAAGCGCTTTATCCTGGGTCATAAATCCTGTGTAGACCGAACCCAGGGCAACGACCATTGCTCCTGTCAACGTTGCAATGTCAATCACCCATTCGGGTTTAAACTGTTCTGCGTAGGTGAGGGCATCCGCTAAAACCAGTCGCCCTTCCGCGTCCGTATTAACAATTTCAATACTCTGCCCACTCATACTGGTTACGACATCACCCGGTTTGGTCGCCTTGCCACTTAGCATATTTTCAGCACTGGCAATCAGTCCAATCAGGTTAACCGGCAGTTCCATTTCCGCACAGGCCTTCATCACGCCCAGAACTGCGGCAGCCCCACACATATCGTATTTCATTTCTTCCATACCGGCAGCAGGCTTGATGCTAATGCCGCCGGAGTCAAAGGTAATGCCTTTGCCTACCAGTACCAGCGGTTTTTTATGACCGCCATTTTGGTATTGCAACTCAATAAACCGAGGTTCCTCCTCGCTGCCGGCCGCAACGGCCAGTAGTGCGCCCATGCCCATTTCCTGGATGGATTGCGGCCCAAATATCTTACAGGCTATTTTATCATAATGATTGGCCAGTTCTTCTGCGGTGGCAGCCAAATAGGTGGGAGTGCAAATATTAGCCGGAGTATTGCCCAAGTCACGGGCCATACGCACACCGCTATTTAAGGCGGCAATTTCCTTCAATAGTGCCGGATGTGCCGTTTCAGAATAGATGAGTATACGGGTCAGGGATAAGGGAGTCGCTTTCGATTTGAAATGCTCAAATTGATAGAGTGCCTGATCCAGCGCGGCTATCAGTTTTTCGAGAAAATCAGCGGAGCGTTCCGGTTCATGCGGGAACAGCAAGCTGGCGGAACTAAATCCTTGTTGTTTTAACTGTTGGCAGATATCCTGGCTGCGTTTGGCCAGCTCCTGAGCGGAAAAGGTTTCCTTTTCACCGAGATGCAGCAGGATCAGACTTTGCCCATTGCTGTCGATATGACAGAGAATCTGACCTTTCTTTTTTAGTCGTGGTCGCAGCTGTTTTATTTGCGCCGCCTGAACCTCATTCAGGGCATTGACCTGCGGGGAAGCGTCCTGTCCCTCAAAAAAACCGACCACCAGAACCTCAGTTGTATTGAGTTGTGGGAGTTGGGTTTCTATTGCATACTCCATATTACTTCCTATTCATCGCAAAAACTGGTAGTTTACCTCTGGTAAAAAAATTATTCTACAGAGAAGACGCAAACCGTGTTGATTTTTCGCTACCTGGCTCGTGAAATATTTATTACTCTCGCATCGCTCACAACCATATTGTTGCTGATTTTTATGAGCAACCAATTTGTGCGCTATCTGAATCGGGCCGCAAGTGGTCAGATCCCCGGTATGGTCATTGCGAAGCTGATGATGCTGGAAATGCCCAACCTATTGGGCCTTTTACTGCCCCTGGGCTTCTATGTTGCTATGTTAGTGGCCTATGGCCGCTTATATGCCGACAGCGAAATGACGGTTTTACAGGCTTGCGGTTATGGTCCCGGGCGTCTCTTGCGCCACAGTCTCCTCATGGCGTCGCTTGTGAGTGCGCTGGTGTTGATTATTATGCTGTGGGTCAGTCCCTATATTGCGGTGGAACGCACCCGATTGCTGCGCAGCACCGGTATTCAAACCCTGATAAAAACCATTATACCCGGGCGATTTCAAGCGATAGGAGGCGGCAAGCAAGTCTTTTATGTCGAGCAAATGAATCGTGACCATACGCAGGGAGAAAATATATTTCTGGCACGGCAAAACGCTAAAAATGGGCCACAGGGCTGGGATATTATGTGGGCGGAGACAGCCCATGTGCGTCAGGATCCTGATACCTATGAGGAATATCTGGTGCTGGAAAAAGGCCAGGAATATGAAGGGCAGGCGGGCAGTGCCGATTATCAGACATTACGCTTTGACCAGCTGGAAGCCCGTTTACCGCATCCGCAGGTGTTTGTAGAACGGGATGTACGGACTTTGCCCAGCCGGCAATTATTACCCTTTAATAATCCTGATTTGCAAAAAGCGGCGGAATTGCAGTGGCGATTATCCATTCCGCTGATGGTGTTGACTCTGACGTTGGTGGCTGTTCCTCTGAGCCGGGTGAATCCCCGCACGGGTAAATTTGCCCGCCTACTGCCGGCTATTTTAATTTATATCATCTATGCCAATTTTATGTTTGTTGCGCGTAATTGGATAATTGCTGGAAAAATACCCGTTTGGTTGGGCATGTTTTGGTTGCATGCGCTGGTGGCGGTATTGGGTCTTTTATTAATGTGGCGTAACCGGGTTAAACCCGCATGAGAATTCTACAAAAATATATTGGAAAAACAGTACTGTCTGCGATTGCGCTGGTGACTTTAATGTTGCTCGGCTTGCAGGTTTTTATATTATTTGTCAATCAGTTGGATGATATTGGCAAAGGTGATTTTGCTTTGTTGCCGGCCAGTTGGTATGTGGTGATGCAAACCCCGTATCAGGTCTATTTATTTTTCCCGATGGCCAGTTTATTAGGGTGTTTACTTGGTCTGGGTGCCATGGCCAATCATCGTGAGTTGGTGGTGATGCGTGCGGCAGGGGTCTCTATTGCGCAGGTTACTGCGGTGGTCAGCAAAGTCGCTATTATCCTGGTTCTTGGGATGACCCTAGCCGGTGAAACCGCGGTACCACTTTTGGCCCGCCATGCCAATGATTACAAAATGTTAATGATCTCAAAAGGGCAAACCATTCGCACCGCGAGAGGCGTGTGGTTGCGGCATCAGAATGATTTTATCCATATTGGTATTGTGCAGGACAATAATACATTACAGGACGTCTATCAGTATCGATTTAACCCCGATCACAGTTTGCGTTTTGCCCGTTTCATCCAAACGATCCGGTATGAAGCCCATCAATGGCAAGCGTATCAGGTGAAGCAGACCAATTTTTATCCGGATCGTACCAGCATTCAATCGTGGAACACACTGCCCTGGAAGGTTGCTATTCAACCGAAAACGCTTAAGGTGTCTGCCATCGAGCCGGATGAAATGACCTTGATGGAATTGCACCGTTATATTCGTGCTCAAAAGTCCAGTCAGCAGAATGCGCACCGTTATCAACTGGCATTTTGGCAACGCGTGGCTCAGCCGTTCACAACGCTGGTCATGATGATGCTGGCTATTCCTTTTATTTTTGGGCCTCTGCGTTCCTCTACGATGGGGGCAAAGTTTCTGGCCGGTGCAGCGGTGGGCTTTGGTTTTCATATTGTCAATCGTTTTTTTGGCCCAGTGTCCCAGGTGTTTCAATGGTCCCCGATATTTGCCGGGATTGGCCCGACCTTGATGTTTGCACTGTTGGGTTTCTATTTGATGCGAAGGATGCGTTGAGCATGCGTTATTTTATTGAGGCGGTATTGAATCCCTTTTTTCTGGCGTTGCTGTTGTTATGGATGGCAACTTTGTTGGTACTACGCAGTGGCAAGCCTCGTTTGGCAGGCTATTGTCTTGTGGTGGCGGTTCTGATGTTATCGCTATGTTCAACCGCCTGGCTGCCGGCTACCCTGGGTCGCTATCTCGAAAAACAGTATCCTGTTGTCCGTGTGCCACAAGCGGATATTGCCTATGTGGTAGTCTTAAGTGGCGGGCAGTCTCGGGAAAAACACGTACCAGCCAATATGCAGCTTAATGGATCCAGCCAACAGCGCTTATGGGAAGGGTTGCGTTTATTGCATCAATTGCCGAAAGCGACATTGATTGTATCCGGGGGAGGTTACAATCCCGGTGAAAAACCCGAAGCATTGCAAATGGCACAATTAACCCAATGGTGTCAGATTGATAGCAACCGTGTCTTGATGGAGAAAAGGTCACTCAATACCTATGAACAGGCTATTGAGCTCTACCAAATGATTGGAACACAGCCTTTTTATTTGGTGACCTCCGCCATGCACATGCCGAGATCCATGTATAGCATGCGTAAGCTTGGCATGCATCCAATAGCCGCCCCGACAGACTTTATTCGCTATTGGCACGATGAGCGTTGGAGCAAGCGTTTTATCCCCAATCCCTACAATCTTGTCTATAGCACCATCATATTGCATGAGCTCTTGGGCAGACTATATTACGCCCTGTAATTTGAGCGTGGATGCTGTAATCCTGATGCGAATCCCCTCCAGACCCTGATTTGTGGCCAAGCCTCATCTGCTTCTTTCTGAATAATCATTGTCCATAGTGATGCTTGTTTTGTGTCTTTTCTGTCTGATTACAGCCAAATAGCTTGACGAATGGTATATTCTCTACCTATAGTGTAATAAAGTGGGTTAAAATAAAAAAAAGTGGAGGAAAGTGGGAGATTTTTGGCCCGCCTAACGATCATGTTTCGAGGGATCAATGCGATAAGTATTGACGCCAAGGGGCGTCTCAGTGTGCCTGCCCGTTACCGCGATTCCTTATTGGGGGATGGTGGACAGCAGCTTGTCGTCACGATTGATACCGAGGAAACCTGTTTGCTGCTTTATCCCGCAGCCCAGTGGCAACCTATCGAACAAAAATTGCAAAGCATGCCGAGCTTTAACCGTGCCGCGCGCAGAATTCAGCGCTTGTTGATAGGTCATGCTACCGATATTGAGCCGGATGGCAGTGGTCGCTTATTAATCCCGCCAGCACTAAGGGACTATGCCCGTCTGGATAAAAAAGTGGTGATGATTGGACAAGGTAATAAGTTTGAGGTCTGGGATGAAACACTGTGGCAGGAAAAACGTGCGCAATGGTTGGCGGAAGAAGCACAGGGTCAAGATGACATTCCTGATGAAATGAAACAAATAGCGTTGTAACAACAGGTGAATATACATGAAAAGCCATCAATCCGTAATGTTAGATGCAGCGGTTAATGCTTTGGCAATCAAAGTGGATGGTACTTATATCGATGGTACCTTTGGGCGAGGTGGACACAGTGCCGCTATTTTAGAGTGTCTCGGACCCGGGGGGCGTTTGCTGGCGGTAGATAAGGATATAGCGGCTATACAATGGGCCAAAACACATTTTTCGCATGAACCACGTTTGCAGGTGCATCACGCCAGTTTTTCTGAAATAAAACAGCTCGTACAGGAACAGCAATTACTGGGACAGATCGATGGGATTTTATTGGATCTTGGGGTTTCTTCTCCGCAACTGGATGAAGCCGAACGCGGATTCAGCTTTATGCAGGATGGCCCTCTTGATATGCGTATGGATCAGAGCAAAGGAGAGAGTGCGGCGGAGTTCGTCAATCACGCCCGCGTCGAGACAATGGCGGCGGTATTCAGAGACTATGGCGAAGAGCGCTATGCAAAACGGATTGCCACAGCGATTGAAAAAGCCCGCCAGTCAAAAGCGATTACTCGCACGTTGGAATTGGCTGAAATTGTAAAAGCTGCTCATCCTCGATGGGAAAAGCATAAGCATCCCGCAACACGCGTCTTTCAGGCGATTCGTATCCATGTCAATGGAGAGTTAACTGATTTAGAGAATGTTCTGCAAGATGCACTTGAGGTTTTGGCGGTGGGCGGGCGTTTAAGTGTCATCAGTTTTCATTCGCTGGAAGATCGGATCGTCAAACAGTTTATGCGTCACGCCGAGCGTGGTCCGCAATTACCCCGTCGATTGCCGGTGACGCACCAAAGCATGCCTGTACGCTTTAAGCGCCTCCATAAGGCCGTCAAACCATCGGAAGACGAGATCAGCAAGAACATCCGTGCGCGAAGCGCGGTGCTACGAGTAGGGGAGAAGCTTCTATGAACGCAGCAGCGAAAGTGATTCAGCAAAGTAATGTATTTGCCGGCCGATTTTTGATGTTGCGGTGGGATGCTGCAACACGTGTATTATGGCTATTAATCGCATTTGTGCTCTTGTCTGCGCTTGCGGTTGTGTATGTCACGAATGAAAACCGATTATCCTTTATGGAGCTACAGCAATTAGAGCAACAACAACACGCCATGCAGTTGCACCATGGTCAATTGATGCTGGAGCAGGCCAGCCTGGCGACTGCCGAGCGTATACAGATGATCGCGCAAAAAAAATTGGGGATGTTCGTACCCGATGATAAACAACAGCTGATTTTCAGGGCGTGAGTCTGTGAAGACGCATAACACGCGAGTGTTCCTTTTATCATTACTGTTGTTGTTCCTGTTGTTAAGCTTACTGGCGCGCATGGTCTGGTTGACCGTATTTCAACGTGAGTTTTTAAGCACTCAGGGGCAGGCACGCAGCGTACGTATTCTTGATGTGCCCGCTTATCGGGGTATGATTACCGACCGACAGGGGCAGCCTTTGGCCGTGAGCACGCCGGTCCAGTCCCTATGGGTTAACCCGGCACATTTTAACGCAGAGCCTGCCGAATTAGCGGCTCTGGCCAAGTTGCTCAATATGACACCTGATGCGTTGCAACAGCGTATTATATCAGCAAAAAATCGCGGGTTTTTATACCTGCAACGCCATCTCTCTCCCTCTTTCGTCGATAAAATTAAGGCATTGCCGATAACGGGTTTAAATTTTCAACAAGAGTTTAAACGCTATTATCCGGAAGGACGCAGTGCCGCGCAATTATTAGGATTTACCAATATTGACGATCAAGGGCAAGAGGGCATTGAGTTGCAGTACCAGGAATGGTTAAGAGGGGAAAATGGTAAGAAAAAGGTATTAAAGGATAGAAAAGGGCATATTGTTGATGAAACAGAGCGCATCAAAGAGCCACGTCCCGGGCACAATTTAACGTTAAGCATCGATAGACGTATTCAATATATCGCCTATCATGAGCTATCAAAAACACTACAGGAGTCCAGTGCCAAGTCGGGCACGGTGGTAGTCATTGACAGTCAGACAGGGGAAGTACTGGCTGTGGCCAACGCGCCTTCTTTCAATCCAAACCGACGCAATCGCTATGATCCGGACAGTTATCGGAACCGCGCTTTTACGGACAGCTTTGAGCCAGGCTCGGTCATTAAGCCCTTTAGTCTGGCATCCGCGCTGGAGTCGGGGCAGTTTCGGCCGGATTCCATCATTGACACGCGCCCCAGCTGGATGATGGTGCACGGTCATGCCATTCGGGATGGGCGCAATT
Source organism: Legionellaceae bacterium (assembly GCA_020831865.1). Taxonomy (GTDB): domain Bacteria; phylum Pseudomonadota; class Gammaproteobacteria; order Legionellales; family Legionellaceae; genus JAFIFT01. The sequence goes on from JAFIFT010000020.1 coordinate 23,366, forward strand.
ATGGGGTGTTGGATGTGGGCGGTGTGCTCTCGCATTCCAGTAATGTCGGTGTGACGAAAATGGTTTTGGCCAGCCCGGCAGAACAACTCATTTCGCTTTTGCAACGCAGTGGTTTCGGTGAACGAACCGAAAGCGGATATCCGGGTGAAATAGAAGGCATATTACCCAGAGCCACCCAGGTAGATCCCTTTATGCAAGCGACGCTTGGTTTTGGCTATGGTCTGTCCGTCAGTGCCATACAATTGGCCAAAGCGTTTTCAGTCATAGCGAACGAAGGGAAGTTACTGCCGCTTTCCCTGCTGTATCAGAATACAGCTCCGCAGGGCAGACAAGTGCTCTCCAGTGAGACCGCGAAACAGATATTGCTGATGATGGAAAAAGTTGTCGGGAAGGAGGGAACGGGTAAAAAAGCGCAAATAGCGGGGTATCGTGTGGCCGGTAAAACCGGAACATCGCGAATTGCGGATGACAAAGGCTATGATGCCGATCGCCATATCGCCAGTTTTGTCGGTATCGCGCCGGTATCGCAGCCTCGCTTAATTGTCGTTGCCGTTATTTACGAACCGGGCAAGGGAAGCTATTATGGGGGAGCTGTCGCCGCGCCACTGTTTGCCAGAGTGATGCGCGGAGCTTTACGGATACTCGATATTCCACCTGATCAATCAACAGTGAGTGCATCATGAATTTGGATGAATTATTATCGCCTTTCACGCCCCAGGCATTGCCGTCACTGAAGCTTGGTGATATATGCAATGATAGCCGGGATGTGACGGCCGGCAGTCTGTTTTTGGCCTATCCAGGGTTGAGCGCTGACGGCCGCCACTATATTGAGCAGGCCTTTGACCAAGGTGCGGCAGCAGTAGTCTATGAAGCAGACAACCTGCCGGATACGGTGGGGTTGCCAGCCGATAAGCTTTGTATCGCACTGGAAAATCTCAGTGGCAAGCTGCCACAAATAGCGCAACGTTTTTATCAGCATCCGCAAAAGAAATTAGCATTGACAGGGGTTACTGGCACCAATGGTAAAACCACCATTGCCTGGTTGCTGGCGCAGGCCCACCAACTTTTGGGTGTACCCTCAGCCTATATTGGTACTCTGGGCGAGGGTAGTATCGGCCGGATACAAGCATTGCAAAATACTACTCCCGATGCGCTCTGTTTACAGAAATTGTTTTATCAATATCAGCAGGCTGGTATCCGGCAAGTAGCCATGGAGGTTTCATCGCATGCCCTGGATCAGGGGCGGGTGAGTGGTCTGGCTTTTCAGCAGGCTATTTTTACGAATCTCACGCACGATCATTTGGATTATCACCATAGTTTTGAACGCTATGCCCAGGCAAAAGCCAAATTATTTGCGGTAGACAGTCTGGAGTATGCCATTATCAATCAGGATGATCCGGCAGCAGAAGGGATGTTGAAGCATGCCCCGGCCACTTGCAAAGTATATCGTTATGGTTTCCACCAAAAAGCCGATGTACATGCCCTGGATATGCATGTGGATCAAAATGGAATTCTGGCTAATATCAAAAGTCCCTGGGGGAACTTTAGTATTCAGATGGCTTTGATAGGGCAATTTAACCTCTATAATGCCATGGCAGTTTTTACCTCGCTGGTGCTCAGCGGTTATCGTCCAGAGCATGTTATCCGCGTACTTCGTCAGTTGCAAGCCTCACCGGGACGGATGGAAATCGTAGCGCATCAACCGCTTGCCATTGTTGATTTTGCCCATTCGCCAGACGCCCTGCAAAATGTACTCAGTACCCTCAAGCAATTCAAAAAAGGCCGTTTGTTGCTGGTTTTTGGTTGTGGTGGCGAACGGGATAAGGCCAAGCGCCCCCTGATGGGAGCGGTCGCCGCGCGATTTGCCGATCAGATGATCATTACCTCTGATAACCCACGTCATGAAGAGCCGGAACATATTATGGATGAGATTGCCGCAGGTATTCCTCCGGAGGGAAAAGTGTTGCGTATCTGTGATCGCCGTAAGGCAATTATAACCGCTTTGGACATGGCTAACAGCACGGACACCGTATTGATTGCCGGAAAAGGGCACGAGGCGTATCAATGGATTGGCGATCAAAAAACGGTGTTTTCCGATCAGGATGTGGTACGCCAGTGGTTAGCTGACCGCCCCTAGATATCGACTGGCCTGGGAAAAAGGAAGCATCACCGGCCATTAGAAAAGGAAAATATCTTTTTATCAAGAACTTGTAATTCTTTTTCTGTTCGATTACAGTTTTGTCTGGTAAGTCCTTATTGCCGGATATCATGGAAATTATAGCGTTTTTACTCGGCATTCTTGCAGTATATTATGATGCCTATAGCCTGCTGTTGTGCTTTTGCATCCAATGCCTTTTGTGTTACAGACAGGCCTTTTTGTGGTGCTTTTGCTGTGGCGCCGGTGTTGCTCTGCTGCATCAGTACCACAGCCAGCCACAGGGCATGCCGGAGCAAGCAGTGTTGCAGCATGCGCTTCTCAGCGGCAAGGTCCTGGCTGTTAGTCGTAATAAAGCAGAAATACCCCAGTTTGAGTTACTCGTGTCGGCCTATAACCAGCAACCGGCCAGGGCGCGAGTGTTACTGCGCTGCTATCAACATTGCCCCACTATTGAGCCTGGACAGTTCTTGCAGGTGGATGCCAAACTTAAAAAACCCCGAAATCTGGGAAATCCTGGTGCATTTGATTTTGTCCGATGGGCGGCGGTCCGGCATATTGACTGGACGGGGTATGTGCGTCCCCAATCCATGCACATTACAGCACCTGAGACATCGTGGAATTACCTGCAGCGGCTGCGGAGCAAAATGGCCGACAATATCCGACAGTTACCACTGGATCCGACTGCGAAATCGATTGTTCTCGCTTTGACGTTGGGTATGGGCGAGCAATTAAGTCGTGAAAACTGGCAATTATTTCGGCAAACGGGCACCGCGCATTTGATGGTGATATCGGGCGCGCATATTGGTTTGGTCGCTGGCTTGTTGTATTTATTAACCGGAGGGATCTGGCGCTGGATTCCAAATGCCTGTCTATGGATACCGGCACAACGAATAGCCGCGGTAGTGGCTATCGCAGCGGCGTTGGCTTACGCCTTGATTTCTGGCTTTGCCGTGCCGGCTCAACGGGCTCTTATCGCCTGTATACTCTATTTTGCCAGGTTTCTGCGGGCACCTTTTTTAAGTGGCTGGCAAATTTGGCGTTATGCCATGTTGGGGGTATTACTCTACGAACCCCATGCGGCTTTACAGTCCGGTTTTTATTTGTCCTTTACCGCCGTGGCGATATTACTCTTTGCCAACCGCTGGCTACGGGGTGGAAAAATCACAAAGTCTCTCTGTCTGCAGATGTATTGTTTGCTGGGGCTGCTTCCTTTGACAGAGTACTGCTTTGGTTATGGTGCCCTCAATGGTTTTGTGGCCAATCTGGTAGCAATACCTCTGGTTGGTTTGATTGTTGTGCCCTTATCCCTGATTTCGGCACTCTTGGCAATGATGGCCTATTACTTGCCTAAAGTTCTAATAGAATATCCTATTCACCTGTTATTGTTTTTTTTAACTGCAGTGGATCAGTTTTCCTGGCTTAATCCGCAATGGAGCCTGCATCATCCTTTCAGCGCACTCTTAGGTAGCCTGTTGTTGTGTGCCAGTATGCTCTTACCCAAAAGATGGTTTCTGTGGCCTGGGTTTTGTCTGCTATTGAGTATCGGCCTGGAGCGGCACTCTGCACCCCCATTTGGGGATGCACGCATGGATGTGCTTGATGTTGGACAGGGGCTGGCTGTTCTGATTGAAACGCAACACCATCGCTTGCTTTATGATAGCGGTGGAAAATTTTATCAGGGCTCTGACATGGGTGTCCTGGCGATATTACCCTATTTAAAAACACGCTCTATTGATGCCCTGGATTATGTAGTGATTAGCCATCCCGATCTTGATCATCGTGGCGGGCTGGTCAGCTTGGAAGCTGCATTAAAGGTTGGGGGGTTGATTGTGGATGATCCGCTGTACTATAAGCGTGGCTTGAACTGTCATGTGATGCCCGCGTTTGAGTGGGACGGTGTTCACTTTGAATTTCTTAATTTGCTGGTTCCGCTGATGCCGCGCAATAATCATTCCTGTGTATTGCGTGTGTATAACACGCAGGGACAATTTCTATTAACCGGTGACATTGAGCGTGACAGTGAACAATGGTTGGTAGAGCACCATCGAAAATCACTGCCATCCACTGTTCTCCTGGCTCCACATCATGGCAGCAAAACCTCATCCAGCCGCGCATTTTTAGAGGCGGTTCATCCAGATATGGTCATTATTTCATCTGGTTTTGATAACCGATTTCATTTTCCGCATCCACAAAGTATGCGGCGCTATCGACAGTTAGGATTGCAAATCCTGAATACGGCAGAACAGGGGATGATTAGTGTACACTTACGTGACCTGAAAAAGCCATCCGCTTTGGGCTAAAGCGGATGGCTTGGCTAGCTGTGTTAACTATTAAAAATAGCGGCGCTTATGGCTTGTAAAATTAGGTGCCTGGTGTGGGCTGTTCGTTCGATCCCAAATTCTCACTATGCAAAATATTCATTTCTTCGCTGTCAGGTTCAAGGCTATCTTTTGCTTTAGTAAATGCTTTGCTAAAAAAAGACACAATGGGTTTGGCGGCAGTCAGCGTATTGCGTACCAGCTGCTCACCAGCATAAGCGGCAATGGATAGCACGGCGGCAACCAGACTGAGAGCAGCTAGAACCATCGCCAGAGCGGATATGACAGCAGTAGCTACCGCTACAATGATAGAGCCAGCTAACATGAAGCCGGCACCAGCCAGGGCATTTTTAGTGATATTTAATGCCTTTTCCCGGGTAGAATGCTTGCTGCCCGTCTCTTCTTCAGCACTCATTGCGGCGCGACCAACCAATGCGGCGGTCACACTGACAGGTGATAGGGCAAGGAGCATGACGCCCAGGGACGCGACTGCCGCGCCAACAACGGCACAAGCGCCTGCTATTGCGGTCAGTGTAAGGGGAGCGGAGATCATATTGCTGAGCGTTTTTAAGGCTTCAGCCTCATACTGATAAAGCGTAGCATATTGGGGCAATTCCAACATTCCACCAAATTTACTCTTTGGCAAAAAAACGGATGCTGTAAGTTGAGCTTGCTTGGTGATAGTCTCGACTAATTCATTCATTTGATCCCCTGGATGTCTAAAAAAAAGCAATAATACTCCGATAGATTCATTCAGTCAATTAATATGACAACTGCATGGCCTGCCTGGTTGAAATACATACATGCATGGTACATTGTTTAATTGTGGGCAGGGCAAGTCATACCATCTTAACTAAAACCATTTTAATATTTAACCAGTCGATCAAAAAAACACGGTCATCCTTCGCTTCGGCTCTGGATGACGTCATAATGTTTTAATCATTGGCAAAGTATGATCTTGTCTTGTAATGGGGGAAGAATGAATTGTTTTTTTTTTATTAATTTGGTACTATTTATGCCTTAATTGTAGAGGTTCGATGACATGCGAATTTTAATCTTCCTGAGTCTCTGTTTTGCTACCTTGGGTTTACCCGCCTCCTCCTTATGCAATCCGGAACAATGTATGCTGGTGGTGGACGCGGGCAGCAGCGGGACGCGTATTCACCTTTATCAATATCAGTTGCACAAAGCATCCCAAAACATCCAGGTTACCACTCTATGGTCCAAAAAAATACGTCCGGGCTTAACCCAAATCCAGGCGAATCCGGATAGCGTGGATGCCTATCTATTGGCTCTGACCCGAACCCTTCCCGAGCAAAATATCCCTTTGTATTTTTACGCAACAGCCGGTATGCGTATGTTGCCTGAGGCAGAACAACAGGCCTATTTTCGTCTTATTCAAGATTGGTTTTCTCAATATTATAGTGGTCCGGTGCGTAGCTTGAAAACCATCGGTGGCCAGGAAGAAGGCTTGTATGGCTGGTTGTCAGTGAACCAGCAGCTAGGATTGTTAGGCAAAAGCAGAGAGCATCAGGCGGGGGTTCTCGACATGGGCGGGGCATCGGTGCAGCTGGTATTTCCCAGCGATACGGGGGCTTCGACCTATACTCTGCGTTTTTTTGATCAAGTGATTGCTCTGAAAAGTTATAGCTTCCTGGGCTTGGGGCAAAATGAAATGCAGCGCCAGTATTTAGAAAATGCTGCGTGTTATGCTCAGGAATATGCGATGGCGAATGGTGAGAAGGCTCATGGCAATGCCCATGAATGCGTAGACTCATTGACGCAACTGATCAATGGTGTGCATAACGTGCATGATAAACTGGTACCGGATTTATCCGCAATGCACCAAAAGCGTTGGGTTGCCATGGGAAGTATTAATTACACCGCACAGGCAGAGCCCTTACACTACACCGAGGCCCATTTAACCTTGGCAGGGCTTTTAGAAGCCGCGCAGCAGAAAATTTGTTCACAGGACTGGAGTGGTCTCAAGCAGCAATATCCTTCGGATCATTATCTGGAGTATTTATGTTTATTTCCTTCCTATTACTACGCACTGGTCGTCAATGGCTATGGTTTGTCGCCTGAGCAGTGGATTGAGCAGTTGCCCGCAGAGGCTTCCGACGACTGGACCATTGGGGTTGTTGTGTATGAGGGGTTACACGCGGCTTCTGACAAGCTAAGCTGAAAAGGCTGGGTGAGCCGTATGGCTCACCATCATTACTGTGCCTGCTGTAGAGCGTCAATTACCGTACCCAGGAAACGAGTCGCTTCCCCTCCGGTTACCGCACGATGATCAAAACTTAAGGATAAGGGTAAAACCGGATGGCTGGCGAGATTTTTTCCATCTACCACTGCTGCCTGATACAAGCGCCCCACAGCCAAAATGGCCACACTGGGCGGGACAATAATGGGGGATGCGAAACGGCCGGCAAATTTTCCAAAATTAGACAGGGTAATGGTTGCTCCTTTTAACTTTTCTGCCGGTAGCTCTCGGTTTTTTACCGCTTTTTTCATGCTATTAATCTGTTCCCGCAGTGCGGTATCCGATTTGGATGAGGCGTTGTGAATCACCGGAACAAAAAGTCCCTCATCACTATCCATCGCCAGACCAAGGTGGACCTGATCAAAACATTTGCGTGCGCTATGTTGGGTATCGAACCAGGCATTTAGCGCAGGCTCTTTAATGCAGGCCGCGACTATTGCACGAATTAATCGGACGGTTATATCCTGATCCGCATCCCAGGCAGAGATATCGGCTTCATCAAAAATACTGACGGGAACAACCTGGGCATGAGATTGGGTCATGCTGCTGAGCATGGCTCGTCTGACGCCACGTAGCGGCTCAAATCCTTCTGGAATTTGTTGTTGCAAGGCAGCCGCCTTTTCCACATCTGCTCTGGTAATCAGACCATGTTCTCCACTACCAGATACCGTTTTAATATTAACGTTGAGTTTTTTGGCTAAAATCTTAACAGCAGGAGTTGCTTTAACCCGGTTTGAATGATCTCCGGCGGAGCCTATCGTAAAATGATCGTCACCAAGCTGAACATTTTGTTCCAGATTTCCCACAACTGTCCCTTCATCCTTGCGGGTTGCTTCGCTATGCGCAAAGGCTAATAAGGGGTCACCAGTTTGAATTACATCACCGGGTTTGCCATACAGTTTGGCAATAATCCCATCTTGTGGGCTGGGCACCTCAACAACGGCTTTGGCCGTTTCCATGGAGACCAGCGGTTGATCGGCTTTGACGGTATCACCTTCTTTTACATACCATTCATGTATCTCTGCATCCGGCAGACCTTCACCAAGATCGGGTAATTTAAAGTCGTTCATCGTTACTCCATTATATTGAATATACCATTTTTTATGCGTGACACACTGGGCAGGTATTCTTTTTCCAATTGAAAATAGGGCATAACGGTGTCATAACCGGTCACCCGTGTCACCGGAGCCAGTAAATCACCAAATAAATGCTCATTCACTTGCGCGGCAATTTCCGCACCAACGCCACAGGTTTTGGCGGCCTCGTGAATAATAACGCAGCGGCCGGTTTTTTCGACCGAATTGAGGATGGTTTCGATATCCAGCGGCTTGATGCTGGCAACATCGATGACTTCGCAGTCTATGCCTTCCTGTGCCAACTGTTCTGCTACCTGTAAGGTTTCATAGATGCTGGCACCCCAGCTTATCAGGCTGACATCGCTGCCTTGGCGCAAAGTAAAACACTTGCCAATCGGTAGGGACTGACCATCATCGACAACCTCTTGTTTGCTCAGGCGATAAATACGTTTGGGTTCAAGAAAGAGCACCGGATCCGGATTACGAATTGCAGCCAGCAGCAGCCCATAGGCACGTTTGGGGGAAGAGGGAATCACAACCTGCAAACCCGGTATGTGCGCAAACAGCGCCTCGGTACTTTCAGAATGATGTTCAGGAGCCCGAATACCGCCACCGAAGGGGGCGCGAAAGACGATAGGGCAATGCAACCGTCCGCGGGTACGGTTACGCATGCGTGCAGCGTGAGAAATAATTTGGTTCATTGCCGGATAAATAAAACCCATGAACTGAAATTCGGCTATGGGCTTTAGCCCTTGTGCGGACATACCAACGGCCAGTCCGGCGATCATGGACTCTGCCAGGGGGGTATCAAAGACACGTTTTTCACCGAAGCGTTCCTGCAGACCCTGGGTGGCACGAAAGACGCCGCCGTTTTTACCAACATCTTCACCAAACACAATTACATCGGGATCTGATTGCAACTCATGCGCCAAAGCGGTAGTGACCGCTTCAATCAGGGTAAGTTCAGGCATTATCCGATTCCTCCATTGCCATGGCTCGCTGTTCAATTAAATAATCCGGAAGTTCCGCGTAATGATAGTCAAACATACTACTGATACTTTGTGGTGTTTTTTCGCTATACCTGTGAACAGCAGCATCTACCTCGCGCATGCTTTCCTCGAGTAATGCGTTTTCCTGTGGTTCATCCCACCAGGATTGGGATTCCAGATAGTTACGAAATCGATGAACCGGTTCTTTTAAGGTGGCGGTTTCGACCTCATCAGCGGGCTGATAACGACCGGCATCATCGGCGGTGGTATGATCACAGAGTCGGTAGGTTTGCGCTTCAATCAAAGTAGGTCCATTCCCATTCCGAGCTTTTTCTATTGCGCGGGCAATGTGTTCACGGCAGGCAATGATATCATTGCCGTCAATTTGCAACCCTTCAATACCGGCGGCAATCGCTTTTTGCGCCAGTGTTTCACAGGCGGTTTGTTTAGCCAGGGGTACGGATATGGCCCATTGGTTGTTATTGACCACAAAAACGACGGGAAGATTCCAGGTACCAGCCACATTAATAGCCTCATAAAAATCACCTTCCGAGGTACCTCCATCGCCTATGCAAACCACCGCGACACGTGCCTCATTGCGGTATTGGAACGCAAAAGCGACGCCAGCGGCATGCAAACATTGAGAGGCAATCGGCACGGCGATAGGGAAGTCTTCACGGTTATTGGCAAACTGGCTGCCCCGCTCATCTCCACCCCAATAGGACATGATGTCATCCATTTGAACGCCGCGTTGAAATTGAGCGGCATAATCACGATAATAGGGAATAAAGACATCGTCGCGGCGCATGCTTTGCCCAATGGCGGTTGAAATGGCTTCCTGCCCATTAATGGGTGCATAGGTGCCCATGCGGCCTGTGCGTTGCAGGGCTATTGCTTTTTTATCGAATAGACGTGCCTTGACCATATTTTTGTAGAGATCCAGCATCAATGCCTTATCCGCAGCAATGTCTGGTAAGGCTGCACAAACTTTGCCATTCTCATCCAGATAACGAAAATATTCAATCTTAAACTGAGCTACGGTGGTCAATATGATCTCCTTATGTGTGACGAAGCATAGCTACTAGGATACTGATAAATTATTTTGAAAACCAGCCCATTTCATGGATAACACAGAATAAAGTTGACTGGGATATCTGCTTTAGCCCGTCAATACGCTCAGCGGTGCCAAGAAAAAGCGGTGTTTCAGGTATCCGCGGGCGTAAAGCCTTGCCAGCATTGCGTATAGTCTTGTTGACGGCAAGGGTGCGCATAGGCATCCTGATGCACCTGCCAGCAGTCTTTACTTTCCAGCATAAAGGCTAAGCCGCCATCAAAAAAATGGGGTTTGAGTTCCTCTTGTTGTGCTTTATGCGTACTTTGCACGTCAGGCCCGTGCGCGCTCATGCGATTATGGATACTGATGCCCCCTGGAACAAATCCCTCCTCTTTTGCATCGTATTGTCCGCTGATGAGTCCCATCAACTCACTCATGACATTACGATGAAAATAGGGGGGGCGAAAGCTGTGTTGTGCAACCATCCAGCGGGCAGGAAAGATAACAAAATCCAGATTGGCGACTCCGGGGTAGGCCGATTCCGAACTCAAAACGGTAAATATGGAGGGATCGGGGTGATCAAAGCTTACGGTGTTAATGGTATTGAAGAGGCCGAGATCATAGGTGCAGGGGGCATAATTGCCCTGCCAGCCAACCACGTTTAAGGGGGTGGGATTATTTTTTGAAATCCAAAGATGGTGCTGAAATTTATGAATCAGGGTTGCGCGGTTTTCCCCGGCAGCTTCAAAGGCGGCCTGCGGATAGAGAAAATGTCGTGGATTAGCCAGGCCATTCGCACCAATCAGGCCAAGCTGGGGCAGAGCCAGAGGATTGCCCCGATTCTCACAAACATAGCCGGCGGCTTCTTCGTTTGCAACGTTCACTTTAAAATAGATCCCTTGCGGTATGATCATGATCGAACCAGGCATGAGCGTGAGCGGGCCAAATTCCGTATGAACCTCAAGGGTACCCAGATAGGGTATAATTAATAATTCTCCATCCTGATTATTAAAGTAGCGATGCTCCATGTCTTTCTGACAATGATAGTTATACACTGAATTATGAGGGGTGCAGGCTACGGGAAACAGCCCCTCAATAAAGTCTCGTGGTGTCGTATTTTGATACAAATTACCCCAGCGCAGCGGATTGGGCGGCAGGGGATCGAGCACCTTGAAAACAAGTTGTGCTGAATGATACCTAAAATCGTGATGGGCAACGGTGGGCAGGCGTCGGTAAAGCCAGCTGTGAAAATTTTGATGGCGTGGGCGGGTGAAGGCGCTGCCGCTGAGTTGCTCGGCATAGAGTCCATGCGCGCAATGCTGGGGGGAGTTTTGCTGGCGTGGCAATGCTCCTGTCAGCGCCTCTGATTGATGGAAATTACCAAATCCGGATAGTTGCATCTTACACTCCCTGTCGATAGGTTAATGTACTCATGGTGCCATAGGGTAAAGGGGATTATTAATGAGCAGAAAAACAAAAACAAAAAACAAAGCAATACTGATATTTGCTGCTTGAATGGCTTTAGTGGCGCGAGACTTGCCCGAAAAAACGCTAAGGCAATAGCTGATGCTATATAAGGTTAACAGGCTGATAATCAGGAGGAAATTTGCGGAGCGTTCCGGAGACCATAATTCAAATGCCATGATAAGGCCAAGCGGCAATAAGCTGATACGGTATAATTTTAGAAAAAAAAGCATTGTTTTTGAAGGATAGATATCGCTTTTCCCTTCCTGAAATATGGCATTAAAAAAGATGATGCCGAGACTGACCAGACTCAACAGCACCATACCCGTTGCATCAGATTTTTGCGCATCACCAATATAATGTGCGGTGAATAAAATCAGATAGAGGAGGCTGATAAGCGCCAGAAAGGGGTAAAGGTAATAAATAACACGCAAGAGTACCAGGCGCAGGTTATTCATAAGAGGGAGATTTTGTTTGGCAATCCCTAATCCTGTGAAGACTAAAGTGGTTCTGCTGATCAGAACAAAATAGCTATTGTTCACAATGAAGTCCCCAAATGCATTGTATTGCAAACTGTAAAATATTAGAGCGGTTAGATAGAGCAGGCTGACACCAATAAGACTAAATAGTCCTGCCACCAGTAAAAGTGGGATGGTATTCCAGACGGCGAAAAATAAGCTTTGGTAGCTTGGTTTCAGGCTGGAATCAAGATGTATGGCATAATGAAAAGCGTGGGCGACGTAGCAGGCAATGGGGAGAATCCATAACATGGATTCAAGCCCGTGGTGCTGACTCTTGGACAGGGCTAATAGTGGAGAGCCAAGAATCAAGGCCAGGGCAGCAGAAGACCATAATAACCGGAGTGTTTGCTTGCCATTAAAGGCCAAAGCAAAGAATAATGCAAACAGCAAAGGAACCGTATAAAGATAAATACTCGTTAGCTGTTGCCAGGTGAGCAGTGCCAGAAAACTGCCGCTTAGTAGTCCAAGAATAAGATAAACCAGAATATTTTTATTATCAGTATCCATTATTATTTTTTTAGCAGCCTGTTCATAGTATTCAGCATAAATCACCTACGACATCAGGTGCAAGTATTCGCATTGGAAAAAAAGCGCTGAGCCTGGCTCTGATAACGTTCTCGCGTCCTTGCCCACATGATAATCTGCTGATGTTTCATATAGGAAACCGCAAAAGAGCACAAGCCATAGCAACTACAAGTCTGTAGTTGCACTGTCATTTATCAAATTTTGCAGAAGGGCTCGAAAACATTTTCCACTAGACGTCTGTATTCATATAACTACTATTCCAACGCAAACAGAATCTAAACGCGTACGATCAATGTGGTGAGCATGGCGGTAATGCCACAAAGGAACATTCCCCAGCAGGTATCAAAGATTGCAATAGTCCAATTCCAGTCTTTTAATGTTGCCAGATTGGTGAAGTCATAGGTGGCATAGGTCACAAAACCAAAAAATACGCCCATACCCAGAGCCGCTAACCAATCCCCCTGCGCAGGGGGGAGCGCTAAAAACACCAGGCCGCTGATTAACGCGATATACACGATTACTGCCGCCCACAGGTTGGCTTGGATATTTCCATTTTTGATATTCAGAAGTGAACCCAGATGTTTAATGTAAAACTGTTTTGCGATAAAGCCGAGCCACAGGCCATCGAGCAATAAAAAAATAACAGAAGCCACGACTAATAATTTCATGATTTTCATACGGTTCTTTGAATGAGAAATAATATCTATCATACGGAGTATAGGATGCGTTGTCGAGGGCTAAAATGAGACAGGTGAGATTTGTCGCTTTGCGTGGCCAGAGCAGCGCCACGTTTGCCGGTGGCTGCATTGAAGGGTGGTTGGGAAAAAATCAGTATGACCTTGTGCGACCAAAATATTCCACAGTATCTCCTTTTGGTTGCGAATCAAAGCGCTGAGTCGTCCAGTTGGACTTGAGGGATGCACCGCCCTATTGCAGCCACTGGGCGGTGAGGGTGAGGATTACTCGTTAAAGCTTCCCATTTTCCCCTGCCTATAGTCCAGAAATGCCTGCTGAATTTCCCGGGAGGTATTCATCACAAAAGGACCTTGCCCGACAAGAGGCTCATCGATGGGTTCGCCGCCCAGAAACAGCAGGGTGGTGTTTTCTTGCGCCTGGAGACTAAAGGTATCACCGTCACGTTCCAGCACAGCCAATTCAGCATGCCCCAGTGTTTTTTCATCATTCAGCAGTACTTCTCCGCTCAAGACAAATAGTGCGGCAGTATGTCCCTCTGGAACCGTATAGGTGGTTTGGTGTCTGGCCTGGAGGCGGATATCCCAAAGATTAAGGGGAGTAAAGCTTGTGGCTGGACCAGGCGTGCCACCGTATTCACCCGCAATGACCCTTATGGTTCCCGCATGATTGGCCAGTGTGACCAGCGGAATATCCGTAGTCCTGATACTTTGGTACCGCGGTTTGCTCATTTTCTCTTTTTGCGGCAGGTTTACCCAAAGCTGTATGACTTCAAAGAGTCCCCCTTCTCTGGTGAAATTTGGTCCATGGTATTCTTCATGCACTAATCCGGAAGCAGCCGTCATCCATTGCACATCTCCTGACTGAATGAGCCCACCAGCTCCACTGGAATCACGGTGTTCCACTTCACCCGAATAGACGAGGGTAACCGTTTCAAATCCACGGTGCGGATGCGCTCCCACGCCGCGGCGGTGGGTACTGGGCGGAAACGGCACCGGGCCGGCATAATCGAGAAGCAGGAATGGCGACAGCTCTTTTGCCAGTTCCGCGTAACTAAATAAGGTACGCACTGGAAACCCATCGCCCACCCAGTGGAGCGAGTCATTTGTGCGGGTTAACAGAATTTTTTTCATGGTCTGTCCTTAGTGGGTTGAGCAATTTCACGAGATTGGTGTCCGCATCGAGCTGTTTATGCCTGTAAAAATGCCCCTAACGTTGCTCCGATATCGTCTTTTCGCATCAGGCTCTCACCAATCAGAAAATGATGAATATCTGCTTGTTGGAGCAGGCTGATATCGCCGGGATGATGAATGCCGCTTTCCGCGATCAAGAGCTTATCATCGGGTAACATGCGAGCCAGCTCAATACTGGTTTGCAGGCGGGTGGTAAAATCGTGCAGATTACGATTGTTCACCCCCATTAATGGCGTGGGCAGACGCAAGGCGCGCTCAAATTCAGCCTGAGTATGGCTTTCCACCAATACGGCCATACCGAATGCCTGCGCCTCCTGACAGTAGTCTGTCAGTTGCTGATCATCGAGTAAGGCTACAATAAGCAAAATGCAATCTGCACCTAATAAGCGACTTTCCTTGATCTGCCAGCTGTCAATGATGAAATCTTTACGCAGAACGGGAAGTGGGCTGTGCGCTTTGGCCAGGGCAAGGTAACGATTATCTCCCTGGAAAAAATGCTGATCGGTTAATACCGATAAACAGGCCGCACCATGTTCCGTATAAATCCGGGCAATCTCGGCGACATCAAAATCTTCTCGAATGATTCCCTGGGAAGGAGAGGCTTTTTTTATTTCGGCGATAATGGCTGGTTTCTTTGTTCGTAGCGCGGCGATAAAATCACGGGTTGCCGGGCTGTGCTTCAGGCTATCTGCGTTCATGTTGCTGTGTGTTTGGGCCTGGCTAATTTCAGCCCGTTTGTGTTGCGCAATCTTGTGTAAAATACTATTCATCAGCGTACTGCTCCTTTCACAGATAATTGTTGCAATAGGTGAAATGCTTTCAGAGCCTGACCACTGGCAATACTGTGTCGGGCCTGCTCGAAAGCCTGGGCAAAGGGTAATGCGTCCTGGCTGCAATAGATGGCAGCAGCGGCATTTAAACAGACAATATCATGGGCACAACCTGGTGTTCCGGCCAAAACCTGTAGGCCAATACTGAGACTTTCTTCTGGGGAATCTGCTTGAATCTCCTCCAGTGACGGATACAAAATGCCATAGTCTTCGGGGTGTAACTGCCAATGGTGGCGTTTTCCTTTTTGAAATTCCACAATATCCGTGCTCGTTTGTACGCTTAATTCGTCCATGCCATCAGCAGCATGCACTACAAGGTGTCGGGTACTGCCGAGATTTTCCAACACCTGTGAGACTGGTGTCAGCCAGCGCTTGCTAAAGACGCCAATGACCTGTCGTTTGGCTTGCGCAGGATTTAATAAAGGCCCCAACAAGTTGAAAAAAGTTCGGATACCCAGTTCCCGGCGTGCAGTGGCCGCATGGCGCAGGGCAGGGTGAAACAATGGTGCGAAAAGAAAGCAAATCCCGCTGCCGTTCAGTTGGGCTTGCAGGGTAGGGATATCCGCACTCAGAGATATGCCGGCTGCATCCAGGAGATTGGAACTGCCGCTGCTGCTGGATACCGAGCGGTTGCCATGTTTGGCGATTTGAACACCGGCACCGGCAGCTACAAAGCTGGCAAAAGTGGAAATATTGAAGGTATTAAGCCCGTCACCGCCGGTGCCCACCAGATCCAGGATATCCTTGCCTAAATCAATCAGTCGAGTGTGCTCTCTCATGACCATAGCAGCGGTAGTCAGCTCATCGACGCTGGGTTCTTTCGCACGCATCAGAACAAGAAAAGAGGCGATTTGACAGTCACTTAACTGGCCTGTCATCAGCTCTTGCATCAGGCCACGCATTTGCGATGCCGACAGGTCTTTTTTGGCGATCAGTTGTTCGTAGATTTGGTTGAGAGGTGTCACGAATGAAATGCTCCAATAAGGTTAAACCATACTCACTTAAAATAGCTTCCGGATGAAATTGTAGACCAAAGAGCGGCCATGTGCGATGTCTTAGCGCCATTATTTCCTGATTGACCGTGGCATCGATCAGCAACTCGGAAGGCAGGCTCGTGGGTTCGACCACCAGCGAGTGGTAACGGGTGATGCGAAAATTTTGCGGTAAACCGCTAAACAATCCCTGGTTCTTGTGCTGAATCAAAGAGGTTTTGCCATGCAGGATATAGTCCGCCTGGCGAATTTTGGCGCCCAATGCCTGCGCCAGGCATTGATGCCCGAGACAGACCCCAAGCATGGGATAAAGGGGATGGAGACTTTTGATAACAGACAGGGAAATCCCGGCATCTTCTGGCTGATTGGGGCCGGGGGAGAGGACAATGTGGCTGGGATTCAGACTCTTGATATCTTCCAGAGTCAGAGCATCATTGTAAAAGACCGTAACCGACTCGCCAAGAATCTGAAAGTAATGGACGAGATTATAGGTAAATGAGTCATAATTATCGATGATCAGTACCATGCTATAAACTGAACTCTTGTCCCAGATACACCGCGCGAACCTGTTCATTGGCCAGAATCGTTTGTGGTTCGCCCTCACAAAGGATGGCTCCTTTGCTGACAATGTAGGCCCGTTCACAAATATCAAGTGTTTCACGGACATTGTGGTCGGTAATCAGTACGCCAATATTTTTTTGACACAAATGTTTGATGATTTGCTTAATATCAATAACAGAAATGGGATCAACCCCGGCAAAGGGTTCATCCAGTAGAATGAAATGGGGTTCAATGGCTAAGGCCCGGGCAATTTCAAGGCGACGACGCTCTCCGCCTGACAAACTCATACCGAGGTTTTTTTGCAGATGACTGATATGAAACTCCTGCATGAGCGCCGCCAGTTTTTCCTGTCTGGCTTGTGGACTTAAATCGCGGCGCAGTTGCAGTATGGCCATAATATTATCGGCGACGGAGAGTTTGCGAAAGACAGAAGCCTCTTGCGGTAAATAGCCAATTCCCAGTCTGCCGCGTTCATGAATGGGATAGCGGGTAATATCCTGACCATCCAGGGTAATAGAGCCATGATCACAGCTTTGCAGACCCACTATCATGTAAAAACAGGTTGTTTTCCCCGCACCATTGGGGCCAAGCAAACCGACACATTCGCCTCGGCTGAGACTCAGGCTGACATCATTCACGACCCTGTTACTTTTAAACGCTTTTTGTAAGTTTTTTGCTATCAGATCGGCCATGGCTTATTTTTCCGGATGAATCACAATGGTGACACGCGATTTCGCATCGCTTTGGGAGAGGACGCGTTGCTTTTCAGTATCATAGCTGATTTTACCGGCAGTTAATACATTCGTCCCCTGTACAACGCGTGCGTTCCCGAGCAAGTCTATCCGGTGTTTTGCCGGATAATAGCGAATTTCATCCGCATACGCATGCAGCAGTGGTTTGTCGGTAGCCGTGCAGGTCACATAGTGCGCTTGTTCTTTATCGTTGCCATAAGCAATGGCCAGGCGTAATGTATTCTCTTTCGTACTATCGGTACTCAGACGTTGTGCCAGCAGTTTAGTGGTGCCTTGTGTCAATTCGACATGGCCAACAAATTCAGCATGCTGTTGGGCTTGATTTAAGTCCGCATAGTCTGCCTGCAACTCGGCAGTTTTGTGTTTGTCCTCGGGTAAGGCCAGTGTCAGAACCGGGGTGCTCAAACCGATTGCTAATACCAAAAATCTAAGCATGGGCCGGTTCATAACGACCTCTGGCACGGCTGAGCAATTGTATATGTTTGTGTTCCAGCCAGGCGCGCATTCCCAGGGACTCCACTGAGGAACCAGGCTGTTGATATCGGATGGGAGCTTGTGTTTCGGCAAATTTTTTCCGGGGGTAATAATCTATCGCATCGGTAAGAAAACGGTTCGTTTCCCCCTTATCGCCAATAGACTGTTCCATAATCACCTTATCCTGCAAGTGGATCTTTTCGCCGCCATGCAAGGAAATGCCTTTGCTTGCCTGAATTTTCCACGGTGCCTGTTTTTTATCCACAATCAGGATTCGCGGCTCCGAAAAATGATTGGTATCGTCTTTGGGAATGTGCACCATATAGGGTGTGGTAAGTTGATGAAGCAAGGCTCCCGATGCGTCAAAGCGCGTCACTTGAAGATTGCGAATTCGATTGTCCGCCGTGATGCTGAGTGCGTCTTCATCAAGCCGGTACTGTTGGGTATTACTGGCAAAGTACCAGCCAGAAACCGCCAGCGCCAACATGATCAAAAATATCCATAAGGCATTCTGCGGAGCCGAATTCATGCGTTTAGGTACCGACTTAAGGCATCAGCAAATTTATTCTGTGCTGTGAGAATGAGATCGCAACATTCCCGAACGGCACCATTACCCCCGCTGAAGGTCGTCGTCCAATCAGCAAATTCGCGGACCTGGGGCACGGCATTGGCAACAGCGATGCCCAGTCCGACCTGCTGAATGATGGGTAAATCCGGTAAATCATCGCCAATATAGCAGAACGCGTCATCGCTCAGTTGCAGGCGTGTTTTCAGCTCGGCGTACGCGGCGCGCTTATCGACCTGTCCGGTAAAATAGTGTCGGATACCAAGTTGCTGCATGCGTTGGCTGATCACATTATTCTGCGACGTGGTGATCACCGCTACCTCAATATCGGCGGCCATAAGTAACTTCAGACCCATGCCATCCTGTACGTGGAATGCTTTTAATTCATTACCCTGGTTATCCATGTAGAGCAGACCATTGGTCAGAACGCCATCAATATCACTGATGAGGCATTTTATATCTTTTGCTTTTTGTAAAATCTGTTGCATAAAAATTCCTGTCTAGTTCATTCCTGCCTTTAGCAAATCCTGCAAATGGACAACGGCCAAAGGCTTGTTATTTTCTTCGACCACCAACGTTGAGATGCTGTGTTGCTGCATCATCGTTAAGGCCTGCGCCGCTAATGTTCCGGCTTTTATCGTTTTACAGTCACGCGTCATGACCTCGGCAATACGGGTGGTATTGATATCGATCTTTTGCGTTAAACTGCGGCGAATATCACCATCGGTAAAAATGCCCGCTAAATGCCCGGCTGCGTCCACCACGCAGGTCATACCGAGCTTTTTTGAGGTAACTTCAATTAAGGCCTCGGCAATAATGGTATCTTCTGACACGCGTGGTAACAGCTCGCCATCATGCCATAACGTATCCACAGATAATAGCAAACGTCTGCCAAGACTGCCGCCGGGGTGAGACAAGGCAAAATCATCGGCACTGAACCCACGAGCCTCGAGCAGAGCGATAGCTAAGGCATCACCCATGACCAGCGCCACTGTGGTACTGGTGGTGGGAGCCAGTCCAAGTGGGCAGGCTTCCTGCTCTATGGAGAGATCAAGACAGACGTCTGCTGCGTTGGCCAATGGTGACACCGGGTTGCCGGTAAAGGCGATTAAGCTTATCTGTTTGCGCTTTAACAGGGGGATCAGAGACAAAACCTCATGCGTATTGCCAGAATGAGAAAGGGCAATCACAATATCCTGCGGCAGAATCATCCCCAGATCACCATGGCTGGCTTCTGCCGGATGCACATAAAAGGAGGGTGTGCCGGTACTGGATAAAGTCGCGGCGATCTTGCGGGCGATATGTCCGGATTTCCCCATGCCGGTGACAATGACCCGTCCTGTACTGGCCATAATAAGTGTGCAGGCTTTTTCAAACTGGGTATCGATACGTTGCGCCAGGTTAAAAATTGCTTGTGCTTCCGTTTCAATGACCGATAAAGCGCTTTTACAAAATTTCATCTACTGAGCTTCGCTTTGCGTTAAACCTGTCAATAGTTTACCATATTCGCCTGTCTAATGGGTATAATATTGTCCGATTCTTTCTGCCGAGCGTTATCAACCATGCAAATTCTGATGAATCCAACACAACACAGTCAGCTGAGTGTCGTCCTCAGCGAGGGCTTACCTGAGCCGCTTATCGGGCCGCTGAATCTCGATTGCACGTACTCGATAACACCAGAAGAGGATTATTTTCTCCTGCGGATCCACTTGAGCGGCCTCTTGCATTTTACCTGTCAGCGTTGTGCCGGAGAGCTCACACAGCAGATGACCTTCGATAGTTGCCTGGCCGTTTGCCCTGATGACACAATCGCTGAGCGTCTAATGTCGTGCTATGAGCCAATTGTGGTGCAGGGACGTTTTCTGGACCTGACTCGGGTGGTATTGGATGATCTACACCTGGCCAGCGTGTACGTCCATCCCGATGATCATTGCCCTTCGATAACGTCCTAAAATTCACGGTATTTTGATAAAACTTATTTTTTTTATCTATAAGGCTTGGCGTAGCGGTAAAATCTCGGTAAAATTCCGACTCTTTGAAAGCAATTTGGCTAGGAGTAATACAATGGCTGTACAACAAAATCGAAAAACACGTTCGCGACGCGATATGCGGCGTTCGCATGATGCCTTGGGTAAGCCTACCTTGTCTGTTGATGCCGTTACCGGTGAAACGCACCGACGCCACCACATGACAGAAGACGGTTATTATCGTGGTCGTCGTATTATCACTACAGAGACGGTTCACGAAAAAGAGTAAGACGCTTGGATACTATTACCATAGCCATTGATGCAATGGGGGGTGATCATGGTTTATCGGTGATCATTCCAGCCTGTGTCAATGCGGTGAATAAAAATACTAAACTGCGTTTGCTGCTGGTGGGGGATCAATCGTCTATGCGCGAAGCCCTTGCCCGTCACACGGTTCGTAACTCGCAGCAGTTGGAACTGGTGCATGCCAGTGAAGTGGTTGCCATGGATGAATTACCATCCCATGCCATACGCAACAAAAAAGATTCGTCGATGCGGGTCGCGCTCAATTTACTAAAAGAAGGGCGGGCAAGGGCTTGTGTGAGTGCGGGTAATACCGGAGCTCTGATGGCCATTTCCCGTTTTGTTCTAAAAACGTTGAACGGTATTGACCGGCCGGCTATTATTTCCCAGGTGCCCACGCTTAGCGGTAAAACACGTGTTATGGATCTGGGTGCCAATGTTGACTCCTGCGCTGAGCATTTATTTCAATTTGCCGTCATGGGCACGGCACTGCTCCAGGCCATTGATCATATTCCCAATCCACGGATAGGTCTGCTCAATATTGGTGTGGAAGAAATTAAGGGAAATGATCAGGTAAAGCGGACAGCACATATGTTGGCAGAGTGTTCCTTGCTCAACTATGTCGGTTATGTGGAAGGGGATCAATTTTATTCCGGTGACATAGATTTAATTGTCTGTGATGGCTTTGTCGGTAATGTCGCCCTGAAAACCAGTGAAGGCCTGGCAAAATTAATGCAGGGCTATTTACGTCATTCTTTTACCCGTACGCTCTATAGCCGGCTGGTTGGTCTGGTGGCTGCGCCCGTGATTAACGATTTTAAAAAACAATTAGATCCCTCATTGTACAATGGCGCCAGTATGCTGGGTTTGAACGGCATCGTTGTAAAAAGTCATGGTGGTGCTTCTGCTCTGGGTTTTGAATGCGCTATTGAACAGGCTACGCTTCAAATCAAAAATTACGCTATTGATTTGGTGCGCGACAAGATTAATGATTTTATTAACCATGGTTTACTATTATGACGTATGCCAAGATCCATACCACGGGTTGTTATCTTCCTGCAAAGTCACTGACTAATGATGATCTGGCCTCCCGTCTGGATACCAGTCACGCCTGGATTTATGAGCGTACTGGCATTGCGAGTCGGCATATCGCCAATGAACAGGAAACTACATCCTACATGGCCTCTATGGCGGCACGTGATTGTCTGAAAAAATCAGGGCTGGCCGCAGATGATATCGATATGATTATCGTTGCCACCTGTACTCCTGATCAGTTCTTTCCCAGCATGGCCTGTCATGTACAGCATGCGCTTGGCTGCAAGCGCCCAATTCCGGCCATGGATATTACGGCGGCATGTAGTGGATTTCTGTATATTCTTGATGTGGCCAGCCAATATATCATGACGGGAAAGGCCAAACACATCATGCTCGTTGGCAGTGAGAGTATGTCTCGCGCAGTAGATTGGACCGATCGCTCGACCTGTATTTTATTCGGAGATGGCGCAGGGGCCGCCATTGTAAGTGCTTCCGAGCAGGCCGGAATACTTGGCAGTCAGCTCCATGCGCAATATGACGTGGCCGGACTGTTACGTTATGTCAATGGCAGCAATGCGGATGCGGGTTCTTTCATTAGTATGAAAGGAAACGATGTATTTAAGCTGGCCGTGACGCACATGGGAAATATTGTCGATGAGATTCTGCAAGCCCATAACTTACGTAAATCGGACATCAAATGGTTGGTGCCGCATCAGGCGAACAGCCGTATTATTCAGGCGATTGCAAAAAGGCTGGCCATGCCGATGTCTCAGGTCATCCTAACCATTGCCGAGCAAGGCAATACATCCGCTGCTTCTATTCCCTTAGCGCTCAATTACGCGTTTGACCGCCAGATTATTCAACGAGGCGATCTGATATTGATGGAGTCGTTTGGTGGAGGAATGACCTGGGGGGCGATGCTCCTGCACTATTAATGTTTAATACCTTAAGTATCGGTGAGTTATGCATAATCATTTAGCTGTCGTCTTTCCCGGACAAGGCTCACAGTTTGTCGGAATGCTGGATGGGATCATACCCAGGTATTCCCGGTCACAAAAGCTACTTGCGGAGGCTTCCGAGGTGGTTGGCTATGAGGTATCGAAGCTGATTGCCGAAGGTCCGGAGGAGACTCTACATCAAACCGAATATACGCAGGTTGCCATGCTGGTCAGTGATGTGATCTTTTTCCGCTTCTTGCAGGAAAAAAATAACTGGCACATCCGTGCCATGGCTGGACACAGTCTCGGAGAGTATGCGGCACTGGTTTGTGCCGATGTACTATCTTTTTCCGATGCGGTGCATTTGGTGTCACGTCGGGGGCAGCTGATGCAAAATACGGTGCCAGCCGGTGAAGGGGCTATGGCAGCGATCATTGGTCTTGGTGACGCAGAGGTTGAAGTGCTCTGTCGACAGAGTAGCCACGATGATTTGCAAGTCAGTGCGGCCAATTATAATTCACCCGGGCAAATTGTGATTGCAGGCCATCGGCAAGCGGTGCAGTCTGCCATCATCGCTGCTGAAAAGGCGGGAGCCAGAATGGCAAAATTGATTCCAGTCAGCGTGCCCTGCCATTGTCCTTTACTGGAAACCGCTGCGTCTTATTTTCGCGATGAGCTGGACAAAGTTTCTTTGCGTGCGCCAGCATACCCTGTATTATCTAATATCGATGCCATGCCCTATGGGGATAGTGAAGATATACGTAAACGTCTGGTGCAACAATTGTATCGGCCGGTACAATGGGTGAAAACTATCGAAAAACTGGTAGACTGTGGTGTGGATCATATTATTGAATGTGGCCCTGGTAAAACCTTAACCGGATTAATAAAACGCATTAATCGTGAAATACGGGTAGAATCGGCTACACAACTTGTTGATATTTGAATGAATTAATTATAAAGAGAACGTGTGATGTCAGAATCTGAGACAAAAAGAGTCGCATTGGTTACCGGAGCCAGCCGAGGAATTGGTAATGCCATCCTGCAACGCCTGGCCCATGATGGCTATTATGTGATTGGAACGGCGACGACCTCAACTGGGGCCGAGAAAATTAGTGCCCAACTTCAGGAACAGCATTTGGACGGACATGGCTGGTCTCTGGACGTCACCAATAGCGAATCACTGGAATTGCTCATGTCGCACCTGGACGAACTAAATAGCATGCCTGCGGTATTGGTGAATAATGCCGGAATTACCAGCGATAACCTTTTCCTGCGTATGGAAGATGACGAATGGTACAAGGTGATTGAGACCAATTTGAATGCGGTGTATCGTATGTCCAAACTATGCGTAAAGTCGATGTTTCGCAGTCGCTGGGGACGTATTATTACGATTGGTTCGGTGGTCGGTTCGATGGGAAATTCAGGGCAGGCCAATTACTGCGCTGCGAAAGCGGGTGTGATAGGTATGAGCAAAGCTATCGCTCAGGAAGTGGCGAGCCGTGGGGTCACCGTCAATATTGTTGCCCCGGGCTTTATCGAAACCGATATGACCGAACATTTGGCAGACATGGTTAAGACTGAAATGTTAAAACGAATACCCATGCGACGTATGGGGCAGGTAGAGGATATTGCCGATGCGGTGTCATTTCTGGCATCAGATCGGGCGAAATATATCACCGGTGAAACGATTCATGTCAATGGCGGTATGTTCATGAGCTAAAAAGCTTGCGTTATTGGTATAATTGAATAAACTGATTTTCGTAATTTTATTAACAATGAGGAAAATGATTTATGAGTACAGTTGAAGAACGGGTTCGCAAAATTGTTGTGGAACAATTAGGAGTCAAGGACGATGAATTAAAAAACGATGCTTCTTTCGTTGATGATTTGGGTGCAGATTCTCTTGATACCGTAGAATTAGTTATGGCGCTGGAAGAAGAATTTGAAACAGAAATACCGGATGAAAAAGCGGAAAAAATCACTACTATTGATGAAGCAATCCGTTATATCGAATCAAATTTGAACAAAGAAGACGCCTAAGCAGGATGGCCTGTCAATGCAGGCCTTTTTTTCTTGTGATAGCAAGCCTTGCATAGCACCAGGGTAAAGCGTTGACCGCTTTGCATACTCGGGAGGTTAGCAACGCGCATTCGCTCAGCGGATCGAAAGAAGGTACGCGGTATGTGCGGGCTCGCTGTTTTCGTACCCGCTGTTGTTTCTAACAACAGGGGCGTGTGCGAAAAGCAATGATTCAAAATAAATGGTATCTATTCATCGTCATTATACAGAGGGGAACGCTCAGATTGGAGAGTGCGTGCAATCAAACGGTTCTGAACAAGTGCGGTACCTTTTGCAGAACAGCTTTCGTTTAAGCCACACCAGGTAGACTGAGTCGTTCAGCAGGATAGTAATGATCAATAATGGTATGTTTTCAATCAGGAGTAGGCATTGACTAAACGACGCGTAGTAGTAACAGGTTTAGGTGCAGTTACGCCCTTGGGTCATAATGTAGAGCAAACCTGGTCGGCCATTTTGGCGGGCAAAAGTGGTGCAAACCGCATAGAAGGTTTTGACTTGTCTGAATACCCTACAAAAATATGGGCTAATATTAAGGACTTCAATCCTGAAGATTATCTGCCGGCAAAAGATGCGCGTAAGATGGATCCCTTCACGCAATTTGGTTTGGTAGCAACTCAGGAAGCAATGGCCGATGCCAGACTTGAAATAGATGAGGCGCTGTCGCTGCGGACGGGTGTTGCGGTAGGTGCCGGTATTGGCGGGATAGAAACTATCGCTGCGAATACGGAAAAATTAATCCATGGCGGCCCCAGAAAAGTCTCACCATTTTTTATACCCGCCTCGATTATTAATATGGTGGCGGGTCAAATATCCATTTTTCATAATTTAAAAGGGCCCAACGTCTCCGTGGTAACAGCCTGTACCACCGGAACCCATAATATTGGAATAGCGGCTCGAATGATTGCCTATGGTGATGCAGATGTGATGATTGCCGGTGGTTCTGAAAAGACCTCCTGTCCGCTTGCCTTGTGTGGTTTTAGTGCGGTACGTTCTCTGTCGCGACGCAATGACGAGCCGGAAAAAGCCTCCCGTCCTTTTGATAAAGACAGGGATGGATTTGTTATGGGTGAGGGCGCTGGTATTCTGGTCCTCGAGGAATATGAACATGCCAAAGCGCGAGGTGCCAAGATTTATGGAGAAGTCGCCGGTTTTGGGATGTCGGGTGATGCCTGGCACATTACCGCACCAGATGAAAATGCCGATGGTGCGGCCAGAGCCATGCAACTGGCGATCGAGGATGCGGGCGTTTTGCCTTCCGCTATTGCGCATATTAATGCGCATGGAACCTCTACCTATTTGAATGATTTGAATGAAACCAAAGCCATCAAGCGTATCTTCGGGAGACATGCCGTGAAATTAGCGGTAAGCGCAACCAAGTCGATGACTGGTCATCTTTTGGGTGCCGCAGGCGCGGTTGAGGCGATTTTTAGTCTATTGGCTATTCGCGATCAGGTCGCTCCTCCTACTATAAATCTGGATCAACCGGATGAAGGGTTAGACTTGAATTATGTCCCGCATACCCGTCAGGCCATGGACATTGCTTATGTCTTAAGTAATTCTCTGGGTTTTGGTGGCACGAATGCCAGTCTTGTCCTTAAGAAGGTTGATTAAGGCTTGTGAAAGTACGGTATTGGCTATCGTTGCTTCTGGCCTTTTCTATTGTGCTCGGACTGGTTCCGAGCCTCTTTTTTTACCACTTGTATTTTAAACCTCTAACGCTTTCTTCCGAGCGACTCTTTGAGCTGACCAGAAAGAGTTCTGCCAAAGACTTTTCCCTGCAACTGGCGCAGGAAAAACTCATCACCCATCCTGATTTGTTGTACTATATTCTTCGTATCAATGGCCGTTCATCCCTGCTGAAAGCGGGGGTATACACCCTTTATCCCGGAGATACGCTGGCCAGCCTTGTTGAGCGGGTATGTCGGGGAGAAGTCACAAGCTTTGCTTTCACCATTGTAGCGGGAACCCGCTGGTCTGCCGTACAAAAGAAACTGAAATCGCTGCCCTGGCTGACCTATGATGAGGATGAACTGCAGGGGGAGGCCATAGCACAGCCGGAAGGCACCTTATTAGCCGAAACCTATCAGTACAATGCACATGATAGTGCCAGTCTTCTGGTTAAGCGGGCAAATGCGGCCTTACAGCAAGTATTGGAAGAAAACTGGCGTCAGCGTGCAGCAAATTTACCCTATGCTAATTCCTACGAGTTGCTGATTGCTGCCTCTATCATTGAGAAAGAAACGGCGAAGCCGGCCGAACGTCCCTTGATTGCCAGTGTGATTGTGAACCGATTACGTAAAAATATGCGCTTGCAAATGGATCCGACGGTGATCTACGCGATGGGTGATCAATGGCACGGACCATTGTCAAAAAACGACTTACGCATTGACTCACCCTATAATACCTATCGCTACCCGGGCTTACCTCCTACGCCGATTGCTATGGTGTCACGTGCGTCAATTGAAGCGGCGGCGCGGCCAAAACCGACCAACTTCCTGTATTTTGTTGCCAAAGGTGACGGCAGCCATCAGTTTTCTGA
The DNA here is from genome assembly GCA_020831865.1 of Legionellaceae bacterium. Classification (GTDB taxonomy): domain Bacteria; phylum Pseudomonadota; class Gammaproteobacteria; order Legionellales; family Legionellaceae; genus JAFIFT01. The sequence goes on from JAFIFT010000020.1 coordinate 50,655, forward strand.
GAATTACCAACAGCAGCAGGCAGCGGTCAATCTATATATACGACGAGGGCAATACCGTGAATAAGGGAAAGTTTATTGTCATTGAAGGCCTGGAAGGTGCTGGAAAATCATCAGCTATGGAGACCGTTAGCCGTTTGCTCTCGGACTATGACATTCCAGTGCAGACCGTACGTGAACCAGGTGGTACGGAAATTGCCGAAGAAATACGTTACATGATTAAGAAAGATTATCGCGAACCACTCTACGCAGAAGCGGAGTTACTGTTGATGTTTGCGGCACGTGTACAATTAATTCAGTCAGTGATTAGCCCCCAGCTAACGGCAGGGCATTGGATCCTGGCGGATCGCTTTGTTTGGTCAAGTTATGCGTATCAGGGGTATGGCAGGGGTTTACAGTCCACCATGATTGATCAACTGGCGAGATTTTGCCTGTCCGGAATAGAGCCTGACTTGATTTTGTTTCTGGATGTGATGCCGCAAGTGGGCTTGCAACGCGCTGCCAGGCGTGGGGCAAAGGATCGTATTGAACAGGAGTCGCTTGATTTTTTTGCTAAAGTTCGGGCGGGCTACCAGCAACTGCTGGCGAATACTCCTCACAGCGTGAGGATTGATGCGCATCAGACTATGGATGTGGTACAGCAACACATACGCCAGGTGATCTGCGATCGACTACTATGAGAAGTTATCCCTCCGTTACCAGCCTTTGCGCACACATTGAAAGCGCGATACGAACGGGTACCTTGGCTCAGGCCAATTTGTTCGTATCGCCTTTGCAGGCGCATCTTCAACAGCTTATACAGCATACTGCCGCGGTATTCTTATGTGAACAGGGCGAATCAGCATGCCAGCAGTGCCAATCCTGCACCCTGTTTACGCAAGGACAGCACCCGGATTATCTGTGTCCCGCCTGGAATGCCTCGGACGATTCTCGCCTTAAAATGGCAGATATTCGTGCCTTGCAGGAAAAAATATATATCCCACCGCAGATTGCAAAGCGGCGGGTACTGGTTTTGCCCGAAGTCGATCACTTTAGTCGCTCTGTGGCCAATGCCTTGCTGAAAATTTTGGAAGAACCCCCCGCACACCTCTATTTTATTTTAACTGCGCAGCAGGTTGATACCGTGTTGCCCACCATTCTAAGCCGTTGCCAGCTATGGCGGCTGGATATGATAAGATCTGCCGGTCATTATTTTCAGTTGGCTGAGGAGCTGGAGCGGGAAGAGAATAAATTTTTTGCGCATAAAACACACTGCATGCAAGATATGGTCGATATTCTGCACGAAAAAAGCCACCCCTGTGATATTGCCCTACAGTGGGGGCAGTATCCATTCTCAAGTGTCATGTTGTTTTTGTACCTGGTGACGGCTATGGCCATTCAGATAGCGCTGCAAGAACCAAGCCCGGCACTGGAAGAACCAGAGTGCCTGCGCTTGGTTGCCCAACTGGGGTTGCCACGGCTTTATCAGCAAATTGATGCGATTACTGCTAATATAAAATTGGAAAAAAGTGCTGTGGCTATCAATAAAACGCTTGTTCTGGAGAGTTTGTTGATGGCGTATCAGGGAAAGAGTGGATGAGTGAGACGAATCAAACCATAGCATGTGCGTTTTTAAGCGAGTCGGCGCTGTATCAGGCGTATATGCCCTTTTTGACAAGGGGCGGTTTATTTATCCGCATGACCCACTCGCTGGATATGGGGCAAACCGTTCAATTATCCGTGCAATTATTGACGGAACCAGAGCGATATCTGATTCAGGCAACGGTTGTTTGGCTGAGCCCCAAAGGAGCCCAGGCGAATAAACCCTGTGGAGTTGGTTTTCATTTTTCGGACGATAATAGCCGCCATTTTTGCAATAAAATTGAGAGCTTTTTGGCGGGCGTGCTAAAATCCACCCAGCCAACGGATACGATGTAGCATTGCTTTGCGCTTGTTTCGCAGCGGCAAATACGACGCATAGGCTTCTTTTTTTTCACCAAAAACTCGTAATCACCACAAATTGGTGTGAGGTACAGAGAGGATGTTATGTTTATTGATTCCCATTGTCATTTAAATATGTTGGATTTAACCGACTTTAATCAGGACTTGCAGCAGGTGCTGGAGGCGGCGCAGCAGAATCAGGTCAGCAAGTTTTTATGTGTGTCGGTAGAGCTTGCCGACCATGAAATATTATCTGCTATCGCCAAACAGTATCCGCAGGTGTATTTTTCAGTCGGCATCCATCCGAATGGTCATCATCAGCCTCTGGAAGATGCGGAAATTTTAACACGTTTGGCGGCCTCTTATTCCCAATGTATTGCTATAGGCGAGACGGGTCTGGATTATTATCGTGAAGAACAGGCAGCCATGCTGGATGTACAGCGAACCTCTTTTCGTCAGCATATTCATACCGCCAAAGAACTGGGCAAACCACTCATTATCCATACTCGCCATGCGGCGGAAGATACCTTACGCATTATGAGGGAAGAAAACGCAGCCGATATTGGCGGTGTCATGCACTGTTTTGCGGAAGATTGGGAGGTGGCACAAAAAGCGCTGGATTTAAATTTCTATATTTCATTTTCCGGGATAGTCACGTTTAAAAATGCCAAAGTATTACAGGAGGTAGCACAAAAAGTTCCTGCGGATCGCATGTTAATTGAAACCGACTCACCCTATCTGGCACCGGTACCCTTCCGCGGTAAGCAAAACCATCCGGCACTGGTAAAACACGTTGCCGAAAAATTGGCGGAGTTGCGCGGGGAGTCCCTGACAACCATTGCCCAGCAAACTACCGAGAATTTCTATCGCTGTTTTCGTCTTCACTAAGGGGATACAGATATACGGCAGCCAGCATGGATATCAGGGAGCAGACCAATAAAGCAAGCGGTAGTACATTGGGATGGAGAACATAAAATAAAGAGACGCCTGCGGCAACGATCGAGGACACTATGGTGCGTGTGGTATTGATAAGGGCAGTGGTACTACTGGACAATCGCGGAAAGTCATTTAATGCCATAGAGAGTGCTGGCGGATTCGTCAGACAGGTTCCCAGACTTACCACAAGAATTGGACTAATCGTCAGTAATTGCAAGCCAATGGTATTTAATAAAAGAAAAATCAGCAGCGATCCCAGCAGCATTAAGCTGGAGCCAAGGCGAATATTCCAGTTCAGTGGTTTAATGTCACGCAGTTTGATACCAATATAATTGGCCAAAATGATATTGAATCCTATACAGGCAAAAAGATAGGCAAAGACTGTAGGAGAGAACCCCATATCATCAATCAGTAGAAAAGATGCATTGATGACAAAAATCATAACCGTACTGAAGGAGGCTGTGGTGATCACTAAAGCGCGCCAGATGCTGCGTTTATCAAAAAGGTAAGAATAGCGGCGTAAGGAATGTGAGAAACGCAATCGACGCGCAGGCACACGCCAATTCGGCGATTCTCGAAGTAGGGGCTTGATCAGTGCCGCAATCAGTAGTGCAATGGCAAACATGGTCCAGAAAATCATTTGCCAATTGCTATGGATGAAAATATAACTGCCTATCACCGGGGCAAAAATCGGTGATACAGAGATAATCATGGAAATATGGGAAATGGTTTTAGCGCGAGCGGTATTGTTCGCAATATCGCGTGTGGAAGAAAAGGCAATATTATTGGCACAGCAAACGGAAAAGCCCTGCAACATCCGTCCTGCAATCAGCACCATGATATTGCTGGCATAAATACAACAAAGAGTCGCAAAAAGAAAGATACCCAAACTGAGATAAAGGGGTTTATGTCGCCCATAATGATCCAGGATCGGTCCCCAGAACAACTGTGATACGCCATAAGAGAACAAATACAGACTGAGTGTCAACTGGCTGATAGACTGTGACGTGTCAAAATCGGCCGTCATCGCGGGCAGAGCCGGCTGAAACAGATCAAAGGTCAGTAACGAAAAGCAGGCGAGCATGCCAAGGTACAGCAGCGGTGTAGGCGTTTTATGTTTCATAGCATTTAGGATATCATAGTAATAGACGATCATAGCTTGTAACCTGCTAAAAGGCCAGATTTTGCAGGTTGAACGCATCTAAACGAACATGGTAAAATCAAAAAGCCTATGTTCCGTGCTTTATGTGCAGTATCCAGCTCCTAATGACATCTGAGCTTGTTTGGATACCGTGCATAAAGCACAGTACGTAGGAAAAAATGAGATTTTTAGTGTGCAAAATTTAGATGTGTGTACCCTGTCAGGCTTTGCAACGGCTGTCATCAACGTGCGATGAGAAAACGGTCGGGATAGCGGTAAGTCATGATACATTTTGATACATCATAAGGTCATAATCTCATGAACAATCTTTATATGGGTGTACTTTCTGGAACCAGCATGGATGGCATTGATGTTGCCGTTGTTGACTGTGCGCAGCACAGGTTGTTGGCGGCCAATACCTTTCCTTATGATGACCGATTACACACCAGGATACGATGCCTCGCTCAGGGGGAGGCGATGACTGCGGCAGAGATTTCACAGCTCGACAGGCAGATTGGTCTTGCTTTTGCGCACGCATGTACACAATTGCTCAGCTACCATGGATTGACCGCTCAGGACGTATGTGCCATAGGTTCACACGGTCAAACCGTCAGCCACAATCCAAAAGCCAAGCCGGCCAACACGCTCCAATTAGGGTGCGCGCATACCATTGCCTATGAAACTGGCATGACAACGGTGGCCGACTTCAGGCGAGCGGATATCGCACAAGGTGGTCAAGGCGCTCCTTTGGCGCCCTTGTACCACCGGGAACTTTTTAAAGAGTATCCCAAGCCGCTGGCTATTGTTAATATCGGCGGTATTGCAAATCTCAGTTGGCTGGATGATGCTGGTGGGGATTATGGTTATGATACTGGACCAGGGAATGTTTTGCTGGATGCCTGGAGCGAGCACTGTCGTCAACTGGCTCATGATGATAGAGGACTTTGGGGAAAATCCGGTACGCTCATACCCGAATTACTGACTGAGCTGCTCAAGGATCCCTATTTCCTCGAACCGCTGCCTAAAAGTCTGGATAAAGAAGCCTTCAATCGGCATTGGCTGGAGGCCTTCTCTCCCCATCGGTATCCTATGGTTGACATACAATGCACCTTGACTCATTTTACAGCGAAATCCATTGCACTTGCGTTACAGCATAATCGGAGCGCCGCAAAACAGCTGATCGTATGTGGGGGTGGTGCCCATAATGATTTTTTATTGGAATGTTTGCGCAGCTACTGTCCTGAAATCCCCGTCAAACAGGCGCGCGAGCTGCAACTGGATGAGAATTATATTGAAGCAATGTTGTTTGCCTGGCTTGCACAACAGCGTCTACTCAATCATAAGCTGGATTTGCGTGCATATACTGGTGGTAGAGCAAGTCAGTATAGCGGAATCGTCTACTCGCCCTAATTAAGAACAGCATGGATGTCAATAAACAAAAATTATTTGACAGGACGGTTGATAATCAGTTTAAATTTACTTTTGACTGAAAAGCTAGAATACTTTGAAAACAAACGACCTTTCTGCAAGTGGTTCTCCCAGTTGGTACGCTTATCTGGTATTCATGCTGGCGGCCAGTTTTTATTTATACGAATTTATTCTGCAGGTCTCGCCAAGCGTCATGGCAGAAGAAATGATGCAAACCTTCAAGGTCAGCGCAGAAGGATTTGGTATCATCTCATCGGTCTATTTTTATGCCTATGCGCCGATGCAATTGCCGGCCGGTTTGCTGTTTGATCGCTATGGCCCGCGGAAATTAATGACAACTGCGGTATTGGTTTGTGCCTCTGGCATGGTTTTGTTTGCTGCAACCAACAGCTTAACCGTGGCGACCACTGGTCGCTTTCTGGTTGGTATTGGTTCGGCCTGCTCTTTTATTGGCGTATTAGTTCTCATCTCTCGTTGGTTTCCACCCCAACGCTTTGCTTTAATGGCGGGTGTTGCACAGCTAATGAGCTCTTTGGGCGCCATGTTTGGTGAGATGCCGCTAGCCGTATTAATTCAATGGACCAGTTGGCGACAGGCCAGTTTTATTCTTGCTGCCATTGGTCTATTTATTGCGGCCCTGTTATGGATTTTTGTCAGCGATTATCCTAATCCCCCCAAAAAACCGGGTAAAAAGCGCAGTTTCAGTCGCGAAATTTTGCGTTTAAAAGAAGTATGCAGTCAGTCCTATACCTGGATCATTGGGGCGTACGCCTTTACGATTTGGACCCCCATTGCGGTATTTGCGGCACTATGGGGGGTACCGTATTTACAGGAAAAATATCATATTTCAGTGATTGCAGCATCAGGTATGTGCAGTATGATCTGGTTGGGTATTGGTGTTGGAAGCCCTGCGTTAGGATGGCTCAGTGATCATCTGGAGAGTCGGAGAATTGCTCTGGGTATCTCGGCTTTTATGGGACTTGTCGCAACCTTGTTGATCCTCTATATCAGCGGTATTCCTAAAAGCTGGATGCTTTTGGTCTTGTTTGCCTTAGGAATTGGAGCAGGGGGGCAGTCGGTATCTTTTGCGGTGGTTAAGGATAATAATCCAGCTAATCTGGTGGGCACCGCATCGGGCTTTAATAATTTATCCGTGTTGCTCGGGGGGGCTATTTTTCAACCACTGGTTGGAATTTTTCTGCATCGCAGTGAACACTGGTATTGGATCAACCAAACACCGGTGTATACGCTGAAAGCCTATCAGTGGGCTTTGCTGGTGATGCCGCTTTGTTACTTGTTGAGTTTATTGATTGTCCTCTTTATTTTAAAAGAGTCGCATCCCACCCATCAGCAGAAAGCTAATCTACGTTTACAGGCCTTTATCGAATAAGATACGATGGGTGCTAATGGACATGAGTATGCCAAATCCCGCCAGAAAAGTAACCATTGCGGTGCCACCATAACTGACCAGAGGCAGGGGGATACCGACTACTGGTAAAATGCCCATGACCATGCTCATATTGACAAAGGCTGAGAGAAAAAAGGTAATCACCAGGCTACCGGCCAGAAGGCGCGTATAACCGGTTTGCGCCTTCTGGGCAATAGACAGTCCGCGCAGGCTAATAAAAATAATCATTAAGATCAGGGCAAGAGAACCAATAAAGCCAAATTCTTCGCCACAAACCGCAAAAATAAAATCCGTCGCATGCTCCGGCAGAAAGTTGAGATGTGATTGACTGCCATTTAACCATCCTTTACCAATCAACCCCCCTGAGCCGATGGCTATCTTGGACTGGATAATGTGGTAACCTGAACCCAAGGGATCCTGTTCAGGATTGAGTAAGGTTAGTACTCTTTGTTTCTGATAACTATGAAGAAAATGCCATAAGACCGGAGCGATAACTGAAGCACTGACAGCAAAAATGGATAAAAGACGAAACGAGATGCCGGCGATAAAAATGACGGAAAGGCCAGCAAAGGCTACCATAATTCCGGTGCCCAGATCGGGCTGTTTGGCAATCAGCAGCGTAGGTATCAGAAAAATAAGCGTAGAGATAGTCAGGGTCTTCCAGGTCAGAGGTGTTCTTTTTTCATCTAAATACCAGGCCATCATCATGGGAACAGCCAGTTTCATGATCTCAGACGGCTGAAAACGAAAAAACCCAAGATCGAGCCAGCGCTGGGCTCCTTTACCAATTTTCCCCATCAGCATTACGGCGATTAATAATAACAAACCGCAGGCATAGAGCCAGGGGGTCCATAGCCGATAACGGTGAGGTGGAATCAGAGCCAGAAATATCATAATGGAACTGGCGAAAATAAGCCGCATCATTTGGCGAATCATCATGGCGTGATTTTCGTTTGATGCGCTATAGAGAATCGCAAGACCATAGCAAATTAGCAGTAATAACAGGCCAAAGAGCGGATAGTCCAGGTGCAGGCTGTGGCCACTAATCCGATAGATGGGACGATGTCGGCTATTCATAAAATTCATACAGATGGTTCCGCTTCTTTTTCTTTGGATTTAAAATAGCTGTCTAATACTTTTCTGGCAATATTCGGCGCTATAAAATCATTTTCCACAATAACGGCGATGGCAACCTGTGGTTTTTCAGCAGGCGCAAACGCAATAAATAACGAATGGTCACGTAATTGTTCCGGTATATCCTGGTACTTCAGTTTTTCATATTGGGGAGCGCTATGCACTTGAGCGGTGCCTGTTTTTGCTGCAACGCTATACGCAGTGTTCTTACCGAAGCGATAGCCTGTTCCACCGGGTTGTTTAATCACCATCTGCATGGCCTGGTTAATGATGTCCCAATCCTGTACGTTTTGAATTTTAACGGGATATTCTTCCAGAGGCATGACTTCATGGATGAGACCGCTGCTGTATTGTCGTGCTTTTTGGATCAGATGAGGACGGTATCGTTGTCCTTTATTGGCAAGGGCTGCTGTGGCGTTCGCCAGTTGCAAGGGGCTGGATAATAAAAACCCTTGGCCAATTGCAGTAATCACGGTATCACCAGGGTACCAACCTTGTTTGTGCCGGGCTCTTTTCCACTGTTCGTTCGGCACAATGCCACTGGCTTCATCCGGAAGATCAATATGGCTGAGTTGTCCAAAGCCAAATTCAGTCAGCAGCTCTTCAATCACAGATATACCAAGCTTTTGGCTGAGTTGATAAAAATACGTATCACAGGAAACCGTAATCGCACGGGCAAGATCAACCATGCCATGTCCTGTTTTTTTCCAGTCACGGTACAGGTGGCTGGATTGAGGGAGTTTAAACCACCCTCGATCATAGATTTTGGTTTCCGGGCGAATGACCGCTTTATTGAGTGCCGCCAGTGCAATAAAGGGCTTGATGGTTGAGGCGGGAGGGTATAATCCGCGCACCGCTCGATTAAATAATGGTCGACTGGGGTGTTGTGCCAGCGTGTTATAATGCTGGTGTGATATACCATTGACAAAGGCATTGCTGTTAAAGCTTGGTGAGCTGACCATCGCCAATACCGCGCCATTATGCACATCGAGTAAAATAATGGCACCGCGTTTATCCTGCAGGGCATGGTAGGCCGTATTTTGAATATGAATATCCAGCGTGAGATTGAGTTCGTCACCTGCTACTGGATATTGCTCTTTGAGTACCCGGATCGTGCGACCGCTCACATCAGTTTCAACTTGCTGATACCCTACTTGTCCGTGTAACAGGGGTTCATAAAATTTTTCTATCCCGGTTTTGCCGATAAAGTGCGTGGCGCGGTAATTACCATTATCGACCTGTGTTAAGTCCTGTGTATTGATACGCCCTACGTAGCCAAGGACGTGGGCAGTTTGTTCGGCATAGGGATAATAGCGCATCAATTGTGCCTTGATGGCCACGCCGGGAAATTGGTACTGATTGACCGCGAAAAGGGCCACTTCTTCCTGGCTGAGTTTGATTTTGAAGGGAACCGGCATAAAGGAGCGTCTGCCTTGGCGGGCTTTATGAAAATTTTCAATATCTTCCTGGGTGATGGAAGGAATTAAGCTTTGAAGTTGCGCCAGCGTAGCATGAATATTTTTCACTCGATCGGGGATGATCTCCAGGGCATAAATAGGGATATTATCGGCCAATATTACCCCGTTGCGATCTTTGATTAATCCACGGGCCGGTGCAATAGGAGTAATACTCAGTTGATTTTTTTGTGACAAGGTTTGAAAACGTTTATATTGGGCTAATTGCAGGTAAGCCAGACGGATGAGCAAGAGGGCGGAAAAGAGAAAGATGATGATCATTAACTGATAAAGCCGAAAACTCTGGCAGCGAAAACTGGAATTTTGTCGCGGATTATCAGAATAATGGCTCACAATTAATCAGCTCAATGGACCAGTTGACATGATACCTTATTTTAGCTACTTGTTAAACGTCTGCAGAAAAGGCGAGCTGGGGCGATTCAACGCTGGATATGATGTTAATTGCAGATTTTTGAATGGGGTATTTAAAAAAATGGTGTCTGCTACAGCAGATTCCTCGCTTAGCTCAGAACGACGTGCTCTTTTTTTAATGGGAAACTGTGTATTTAGGTGTTGCCATTTTCATTTCGATACGCATAGCCTGGCTGTGTTGCCTATTTGTGATAAGGGTGGTGATGCAAGATGGCAAAGCTGCGATATAACGCTTCGCAAAGAATTATTCGGGCCAGTGGATGTGCAAAGGTAAGGTCGGATAAAGACCATTGTTCCTGACAGCGTTGTTTTACAGCAGTATGCAATCCTTCCGGACCACCGATAATGAGAGACCACTGACTTTCGCGCAAGGTGATCTTATCCAGGTGCGTTGCCAGTTGCTCAGAGGTAAATTTTTTGCCGTGGCTGTCCAAACCAATGCAATATGACTGTGCTGGGATCATATGCAAAAGGGTCTGGCTTTCTTTCGCCATGATCCGGTCCATCTGCGAAGTTTTACTACGTTTTTGCAGGGGAACTTCGAGAATGGAAAAATGACAAAACTCCTGCAGGCGTTTTTGATACTCGGCCGTGGCCTCATAGACCCAGTCAGGCATTTTGTTGCCACAACAGATGAGCTGGACTTTCAACACACCAGGTTATTCCCTGCTGGTACTACTGGTCTGCCACAGGTCTTCCAGATTGTAGTAGGCGCGGCTATCAGGTTGCATGACATGTAAAATAATATCGCCAAAATCTAAAAGTGCCCATTCACCTTGTGTCAGGCCACTCTTACTCAAGACGGGATAGCCCTTATGCTTCATTTGTTCCATAACAAATTCGGCAATGGACTGAACATGTCGTGATGAACGACCACTACAAATTAACATGTCATCTGTAATAGTAGTTTGATTTCTTACGTCAATACAAACAATATCGATGGCTTGCATCTCATCAAGATACTGCAAAATACGATCTTTAATTGTCGTTGTTTTATTCATGTTTACCAGTTAAAAAAAGATAGGCAGCGATAGTAGCAAATCATACGCCAAGTATCCATACTGTCAGATAAAATGACGATGGTGCTGCTGTGTACATTTTATTCAGCCTTCCATTTGATATTGCATCCTAAACTGGGATATTGTTTCGGATCAATCGGACGTTTTTCCAGTAACGCATCCAGGGCATTACGCACAGACTCACCGGTGACCGGAATGGCATTTCCTGGGCGTGAACTATCGAGTTGGCCACGATATACCAGCTTGAGTTTATCATCAAAGAGAAAAAAATCAGGCGTACATGCCGCTTGATAGGCTTTGGCGACTTCCTGAGTTTCATCAAATAAATAAGGGAAGGGAAATTGGTGTTTTTTGGCCGTTGCTACCATTTCTTCCGGTCTATCCATGGGATAGCTGTCAATATCGTTGGCATTAATCGCAATGAAGGCCACGTCTTTCGGGATATAGTCATTTGCCAGAGCGGTGAGTTGGGCATTCACATGTTTTACATATGGACAATGGTTACAAATAAACATAATCAGGGTGGCGTTCATTGGTTTTTGCTTGTTGAGCTGAAACAAACTATGGTCCAGTACATTGATTAAACTAAAATTAGGGGCAATAGTCCCCAGTGGTAGCATGGCAGATGGTGTCTTGCTCATAATATCCTCATTAAAAAATGATATCTAAATATTGCAAACTCGCTTTCAGTATAGCCTGAATGGCAAATAATGAATTCAGAATAGCCCAAAGTAATGATATGCGTTCTGTATTGACACTACGATAAAAAGCATAGCTACTGATACATACGCAGCCTGAAAATAAAATCCATTGTTGTGGGTAATGAAAGGCCAGTGATAACAGTATAATGCCGGTTAATCCGAACCACAACCAGGGATTTTTCAGGCGTCCTGCCAATAGATAATACACGGCCAGTTGTAAGGATAGCAATATGGGTAAGGCAATTTGAATGCGCTCATGCAGGCCGAGCATAATGCTGAAATGCCCAGCCAACAAAATAGTTTCAAGACCAATATAAAAAATCAATTTGAAATGGATGGCTGTCAGGAGCAAAAGAAACGCACCCAGTACGTACCAGGGTTGTGGATAGGGTTGTGCAATACCGTACAGCTTGCTTAATGCACCTATAATACCGATGCTGATAAACGATAGATCGCGTACGTTATAGTTTACCACTTCAACAATATCCCTTTGGCAATCGCCGCTTTAATAATCTGTTTTTGCCCTTGGTTGACCGCGACCCAGTAATTTCCCATATTGCTCAGTGCAAATTTAACCCGGGGATATTGGCAGATATCCAGTACTTCCGAGCAGGCTACGGGTATTACCTCTTTTTTTTCATGGATAAAGCAGGCAAAGTGAAAGCTCGGGACATCAGACGCGAAGGCGGACCAATTCGAGGCGTTGATTTTTGCGCTCAGCAGCGGACTCATAAATACTTCACGGGTTTCGTGTCGCTGCAATTCAATGGTGGTTTTGCTTTTATTTTGTATCAGATAAAAGGTTTGTTTGCCCGTATCATTTAAAATGAGAAAAGGATTTTGGTAAGAAAATCCACTGACTTCACAACCTTGCGGATAGGCATAGACACCGGTTGTGGCGAGTAATAAAGGGACACTGACAAAAAGGATAAGTGCGTGTTTCATTCTAAGCCCTTAGCTTTATTTTTTCGTGCGATTAATCTTGATTTAATAGAAGGATACCAGCTTCGATAAAAACTTAACGAAAGATAGAGCCCCACATAGAAGAGAGATATGGCCAGCCAAAAGTGAGAAGGATGCGGATATTGCCACAGAATAAAGGCACAGCTGATGCCAAATAATCCGGAGAACATATGCATCAGTATTTTTAGCAGGTTGGAGTTGGTCAAATAATCGAGTCTGGAAGGGTAAACATATTTGATGGGCACAAAAATTAAGACTGATAATATGCTCAGAACCAGCGCATTGGTAGTGGCACTGCTGGAAAAGATAAACAAATAAAATACCACAATATTCCAATAGCAGGGAAAGCCCTTGAAAAAGTGATCCGGTGTTTTCGCATCGGACTGACAAAATTGATAGGAGGACGTCAATATAATGAGACAGAGCACCGCAAAACCCACGCTTTCGGGCAGCATGTCAGGTTTATGATACAAAAAAAATGATGGAGTGATGACGTAGTTAAAATAATCAACAATATTGTCCAGTAATGCCCCATCAAAACGCGGCAAAATTTCCTTGACCTGCAATTGTCGGGCAAAGCTACCATCAATCGCGTCTATCAATACGGCGAGCCCCATAAACCATAAGGCATGCACATACTGACCTTGTTCAATCTTGATGAGGGTGAGCAAACCGGCTATGGCTGCGGAGGCAGTAAAAAGATGCACCATCCAGGCGCCTAAATGGCGGAGTGGGTGATAATGCGGTTGGGGCAGGGTCATTAGCATGATTCCGATAAGTTATATTTATACCTCATTAAAAAATAGTAACAACATTTAGATAGGATTAGCAATAATCTCGTGGTCTTTTAAGGCATAGGGTTCGTTTTTTCTGTGTTTGAGGTTATATTTCCCTCTACATGGTCTACACTGAAAATGACAAAAATCTGATACCATAAAGTGGAGTACACTTTCTAGAGAACAGGAACGAAGACATGGCTATCCTTCAGACCATCAATCCGGCTACCGGTCAGAAAATAGCGGATTATACGCTAAGTACCGAGGACGAAATAGGGCAGCGCATAGAAAGGGCGCATACCGCATTCCTGAACTGGCAGGAGGTTTCCCTTGCGGAACGTTCTGCGTTGATGAATCATCTGGCTGGAAAACTCAAGCAGCAGAAAGCAGAATGCGTGCATCTCATGAGTACGGAAATGGGCAAGCCACAAACTGAGGCTGGTCAGGAAATTGACAAATGTATTTGGGTTTGTCAGCATTATGCCGAACATGCCGCAAACTATCTGTCTGATCAACCGATTGCTACAGAGTATCAGACCTCCTACGTCACGTATCGACCAATCGGCGTTATTTTTGCTATCATGCCCTGGAATTATCCTTTCTGGCAGGTGTTTCGCTTTGCTGCACCTAATCTGATGGGGGGAAATAGTGCGCTTTTAAAGCATGCGGCCATTGCCAGTGGTTGTGGCCAGAAAATAGCCGCCCTAATCGCTGAAGCGGGTTTTCCCGAGGGATTATTTCAAAGCATCATTATGGACAGCAGCCTGAGCGCTACTACTATCGGTCATCCGCTTGTTGCGGGCGTGACGTTGACCGGTAGCGACCGGGCGGGGCGGGCGGTGGCGCGAGCGGCTGGCGAACATCTAAAAAAAGTGGTTCTGGAGTTAGGCGGCAGTGATCCCTACTTGATTCTGGACGATGCAGATCTGGATCGCGCGGCTGAGTGCATTATCAAGTCGCGGCTAAGTAATGCCGGGCAAGTCTGTATCGCGGCAAAACGCGTCATAGTCCATCAGTCTGTAGCCGCCGCATTGGAAACTAAAATTCTGGCAGGGATGAAAAGCTATATCCCATCCGAGCCGCATACTGCGACCTGTCTGCTGGGACCTCTGGCGCGAGATGACTTGCGGACGACTCTGCACCAACAGGTTCAGGAGTCTATAGCGAAGGGGGCAACCTTGCGGGTGGGAGGCAGGATACCGGCCGGTGACGGCTTTTATTATCCGGCCACCTTACTGACGAATGTACAGCCTGGCATGCCAGCTTTTGACGAGGAACTTTTTGGGCCAGTCATCGCTTTGATCGGAGCAAAGGATACCGAACAGGCCATTGAGCTGGCCAACCAGAGTCCTTATGGGTTAGGAGCCGCAGTCTTTACGCGTGATACGGCAAAAGGTGAAGCGATCGCAAAAAACCGACTGGAAGCGGGTTCGTGTTTTGTGAATACCATGGTGTCTTCCGACCCCCGGTTACCGTTTGGTGGAATTCGGCAATCTGGATTTGGTCGTGAGTTGGCCGCCGAGGGCATTCGTGAATTTATGAATATTAAAACCGTGGTGATGGCCAAATGAATATTGACTGGATAAAAATAAAGATAGCCACCCAGACTCTCGAAACCTATCAAGCAGGCGCCTTGGTGCAGCGTTATTCTATTTCTACGGCTAAAAATGGTGCCGGAGAATGGGAAAATTCGGAGTGCACTCCTCGTGGTCAGCACCATATTTATGCCAAAATTGGTGCTGACGCTCCCCTAAACAGCGTTTTTGTGGCACGACGATGGACGGGAGAAATTTACTCGCCCGTGCTGCATCAGCAATACCCAGAGCGGGATTGGATTTTAACCCGCATTCTACGACTGGCCGGTGATGAGCCTGGCCGCAATAAAGGCGGGCAATGCGATTCACTCAATCGGTATATTTATATTCACGGAACGCCGGATTGTACGCCCCTGGGAACCCCTGGCTCACGGGGTTGTATCCGAATGGCAAATGCTGATCTTTTGGCATTATTTGCGGTGACTCAAATACGAACACCTGTCATGATCGAATAATAGTTGTCCCCAGTGCGGTAAGGCTGAAAAAATTTGCAAAATGTAAGCGCGGTAGGCCATTGGTTCTATCGCTTTCTGATATCAGAAATTATATAATCTAAGTCAATATTTTCATCTGGCGAGGTGAGTGGATGTCCTATAAGTTTGAAGAAGGTAAAGATCAGATCATTAATGCGGTCGTGTCTTTGGTTGAAAAGAAAATGGCCGATGATCAAAAAGAGAAGTGCGTTGCGTTCGTCAGGCAATTTTATGAAACTGTAGCACTGGAGGATCTGCAAACTTGGGATGTTGATGATTTGTATGGTGCGGCAGTCAACTTTTGGGCTCTGGTGGAGACGCGAAAACCGCATGAATCTAAAATTCATATTTATAATCCGGATTATGAGCGGCATGGCTGGCAGACGACCCACACGGTGATTGAAATTGTGTTGGAAGATATGCCCTTTCTCGTCGATACGATACGGATGCTGATTAATCGTATGGGTTTTTCAACGCATTTAATTATTCACATGGGAGCCTTTCATCTGGAACGCCATAAAAATGGCACGATCAAAAATGTGTTAGACCGCTTCCATAAACCCACCAGCAAAAGTAGTACAGAGGCTTTGATCCTGATTGAAATGGATCGCCAAACAGACGCAGAGGTTTTGCAGCAACTGCATGATAATATTGCCCGTGTGCTGGAGGATAACAAGGCCGTTGTCGAAGACTGGGGCATCATGCGTGAGAAAGTGAAAGAAGCAATTGATGAGCTCGATCGCGTAAAGGGGTTTATTGATACGGATGAAATTAGCGAGACCAAGGCCTTTTTAAAATGGATGGAAGACCACCATTTTACTTTTCTTGGAATGCGCGACTATAAGCTTCAAAAGCACAAAGATGAAACCATTTTAGAAGCGATCCCAGAAACGGGTTATGGGGTGTTGCGTTCCAATCTTAGTGTTTCCCGGGCCCGCAGTGTTTCTGCTATGAATCCGGAGGCGCGTGAGCAAACATTGGAAACGGGACGGCCACTGGTGATGTTCAAAACCAGTACCCTTGCCAGCGTTCATCGTGATGCTTACACCGATGGCATCAGTATCAAACGCTACGATACAACCGGGGATGTGGTGGGAGAACGCCGAATTATCGGATTATACACCTCAGCTGCCTATAACACTAACCCGCGTCACATCCCCTTTCTGCGCCACAAAGTGAACTGTGTTTTGCAAAAATCACAGATGTCGACTATTGGTCATTCTGGCAAGGTACTATTGAATATTATCGAAACCTTACCGCGCGATGATTTAATTCAGGCCTCTGAAGATGAGCTGCTCGAAATTGCCATGGGCATTTATTATATGCAGGAGCGCCGGCGTATTCGTATGTTTGCGCGCACGGATATTTATCGGCGCTTTGTTTCCTGTCTGGTCTATGTTCCGCGGGAGCGTTTTAATACGGAATTACGATTGGCCATGCAGAAGGTTTTAATGGATGAAATGCAAGGACTGAGCTCAACCTTTGCCACCCATTTTTCTGAGTCAGTTTTGGCACGTATCCATTTCATTGTACGCATCGATCCCGCTGCAGATACTGAGTGGGATTTTAAAAGCATCGAAAGCAAATTGATTGAGGTTGGACGCTCCTGGACGGATGACTTGCAATTATATCTGAAAGAGACCATGGGTGAAGAGCAGGCTAACGTCCTCTTTAATCGCTATAAAAATGCGTTCCCCTCTTCGTATAGTGAATACCATAATCCACGGACTGCGGTCTATGACGTCAAACATCTTAATGAGCTTTCCAGTGAAAATCCAATGGGCTTGAATTTTTATCGGCCGGTTGATGATGGAACTGATTATTTTAGACTAAAAGTCTACCAGCATGATCAGATTATTCCTTTGTCTGACGTCTTGCCCATTGTCGAACGAATGGGTATGCGCGCTATTAGTGAAAGACCTTATTTGATTCGTTTTGAAGATGGTTCTAACTCCTGGATTAATGAATTTACGCTTCAGTACACCCGCCCACATCCTATTGATGTGGATGAAATTGGGACCACCTTTCAACAGGCGTTTTTAAATATCTGGTTTGGTCATGCCGAAAGCGATGGTTTTAATCAGCTTGTTCTGGCTGCGGGTCTCAGCTGGCGTCAGGTTTCTATTTTGCGGGGCTATGCAAAATACTTTAAGCAGATTGCCTTTACTTTTAGTCAGGAATATATTGAGAACGCTCTCGTTAATCACAGTGACATCACGCGCAAGATTGTCGAACTGTTTGAAATACGCTTTTCTCCAGATTATAGCGGGAATCGGGAAGAAGAGCAGAATAAGTATGTAGCCGAGATTCTGGCGGATCTCGATACGGTAAGTAATCTCGATGAAGATAAAATTATTCGACAATATGTGCAGACCATTACTTCGACCCTGCGTACCAACTATTATCAGACAAGCTCTGAGGGACAATATCGTCCGTATTTATCCCTCAAGCTGTTCAGTCGAACTATCGCCGGGATGCCCAAACCCTATCCCACCTATGAGATTTTTGTGTATTCACCTCGCTTTGAGGGGGTGCATCTGCGTGGCGGCAAGGTGGCACGCGGCGGCTTACGCTGGTCTGACAGACCGGAAGATTTTCGAACGGAAATTCTTGGTTTAATGAAAGCGCAACAGGTAAAAAATGCAGTCATTGTTCCCAGTGGTGCAAAAGGAGGATTTGTTCCCAAGCAGATTCCGCATCATGCCTCCCGGGAAGTGATACAGGCAGAAGGGGTAGCCTGTTATCAGCTGTTTATCCGGGGATTGTTGGATATTACCGATAATTTGCAGGAGGGGGCGGTTGTTAAACCGGATGCGGTAATTTGTTATGATGAAGATGATCCCTATCTTGTGGTCGCAGCGGATAAAGGAACGGCGACGTTTTCTGATATCGCCAATGAAATATCACAAGAACATCAATTTTGGTTGGGAGATGCTTTTGCCTCCGGCGGATCGGTTGGCTATGATCATAAAAAAATGGGGATTACCGCCAAAGGCGCCTGGGAGTCTGTAAAACGGCATTTCTATGAAATGGGCCGCAATCCGCAAACGGAAGAATTTACAGTGGTGGGTATTGGCGATATGTCCGGTGATGTGTTTGGCAACGGTATGCTGCTATCCAAAAAAATCCGCTTATTGGCAGCATTTAACCATTTGCATATCTTTGTTGACCCGGATCCCTGTGCAGAAACCAGTTACGCTGAGCGTGAGCGTTTATTTAAACTTCCCCGCTCCAATTGGTCTGATTATGACAAAAATTTGATTTCCAAAGGTGGCGGCATCTTCAGCCGGGCATCCAAGTCAATCACCGTAACCCGGGAAATGCGTAAGGTGTTTGGAATTAAGCAAACCGTGGTGGAACCTAATGAATTAATCCGTTTGTTGCTGCGTTCGCACGTGGACTTGTTATGGAGCGGTGGTATTGGTACCTACGTGAAGGCACAGTCCGAGTCAAACAGTGACGTTGGCGATCGTACGAATGATGGCTGTCGCATCAATGCGGGCCAATTACGCTGTAAAGTGGTTGGTGAAGGCGGAAATCTGGGCTTCACCCAGTTGGCCAGGATGGAGTTCAGCCTGAATGGCGGTTATATTTTTACTGACTTTATTGATAATTCGGCAGGGGTTAACTGTTCGGATAAAGAAGTGAATATTAAAATTCTGTTGGACTCTATTGTGGCGAATGGGGATCTCACGGTAAAGCAACGCAATGTTTTACTCAGTGAAATGACCGCAGAAGTATCCCAACTGGTTCTGGCTGATAATTATGCTCAGGCCAGGGCTATTTCACTGACAGCGGCACAAGGGCTCAATACACTGGAAATGCAAATGCGCTACATCAAAGAACTAGAGCGCAGTGGCAAACTGGATAGAGAACTTGAATTCCTCCCGGAAGATAAAGTATTGATGGAGCGTAAATTGACCGGCAAAGGTCTGAGCCGCCCCGGTATTTCAGTCTTAATGTGCTATAGCAAGACCTTGCTCAAAGAACAGATCCTTGCCACAAATGTCCCAGAGGACGGGTTTTTAAAATCTGTATTGATAAGCTATTTTCCCAAGCCTCTGCAACAGCAATTTAGCGATCAGATGCAACACCATCCCTTGAAAAGAGAGATTATTGCCACACGAATTAGCAATATCATTGTCAATGAAATGGGCTTTGCGTTTGTGTATCGTTTGCAAGATGAAACCGGGGCGCCGGTATCCGCAATAGTGCGTGCCTATATGATCGCCAGAACGATTCTGGATATCGAAAATATCTGGAAGCAAATTGAGGGCTTGGGTGTATCGATTCCCATTGAAACGCAATTGCAGACGATGTTGCTTTATGTCCGTTTGACGCGTCGGGTAACTCGCTGGTTTCTACGTACCCAGCGCCAGGCTTTGTCAATCAGCAAAGCGGTCGAACAATACCGTGATGGTATTTTGGAATTGAAAAAATGCATTCCGGATATATTAAAGGAGTCTAGTAGGGCAATATATGAGGAACATTACGACAGTTACCTTAATGTCGGTTTCAGTAAAAATCTGGCGCACGAAATAACGGTTTCCCGTGTGATGTTTTCCGCTAATGATATTATTCAGGTCGCACAGTCTCTGGAAATGCCGGTGCGGAAAGTGGCCGAGGTTTATTTTGCTTTGGGTGAGTTTTTAGAGCTGGGGTGGATACGTTCACAAGTGATTGCTCATCCCACTGAAAATCATTGGGAGTCCTTATCTCGGGAAGCCTTGCGGGATGATTTGGATTGGCAGCAACAGCAATTAACCTCTGGTATTATCCGTTTTGCCAATGGTGAACAGATGTTAATGACCTGTTTTGATCGTTGGTCGGAAGAAAATAAAATGTTGATTGAACGTTGGCAAAAAGTGCTTGCGGAATTGAAGTCAGCTGCTACTCTCAATTATACTATGTTTTTTGTGGCGATTCGTGAGCTTTTAGACCTGACCCAAACAACGATAGCCCAGTCAAAAAAACATACAGAAAAGCAGGATAAAAAACTTGCTGCTACCATATCATGACGCCATAGCGGTGGTATGCCTATCGCTATGGGGAGGATTTGGGTAGCATGCTCCGGTGCAGCTGCCTTTTTTGATAGGGCGGCAGGCAGAATAGTTGATCATCCGCTTAGGGGCTGTTGAGCGTTTAGGGCCTAATGCAGCATGTGTTCAAGG
The DNA here is from genome assembly GCA_020831865.1 of Legionellaceae bacterium. Classification (GTDB taxonomy): domain Bacteria; phylum Pseudomonadota; class Gammaproteobacteria; order Legionellales; family Legionellaceae; genus JAFIFT01. The sequence goes on from JAFIFT010000020.1 coordinate 71,203, forward strand.
ATGGTCAGCTTTCTGTAACCGCTGTGTGGTTTTTGTGGGTGCCACATGACAGCGTAACAAGGCCCTGTTCTTACGGATTGATAAGGAGTTCATCATGGTATCGCTAGAGTCGTCACGTTCCTATTCCTCAGGTTCCAAATGGTTACATTGGCTTATTGCGGCTATAGTTCTGCCGATGCTGATCTTTACCTTTTTTTTCGATGCGCTGCCGGAGCGTTTTTTTGGTACCGCTATTACCTTGCATAAATCATTTGGCATGCTGGTCCTTTTCTTAATGTTATGGCGCATCGTCTGGATTACTCGTACAGGCAAACCACCCTTGCCGGCCACGGTACCCATATGGCAGAGAATAGCGTCCCGGTTGGTGCAGCATGGCTTATATGTCTTAGTGATTGCCATGCCTCTGGTGGGCTGGATTATGTCGACAGCCGCGAATAAATCACCGGTGATTTTTGGACTATTCACCCTGCCTTTACCAGGGATTACTCCCGATAAAGCGTTGGCCAAAAATATGTTCCAAACACACCAGATCCTGGCTTGGGTCATCATTTTTTTTCTGATATTGCATATTGCGGGTGCGTTAAAGCATCACTTTATTGACAAGGACAACGTGCTCAAAAGGATGTTGCCCGATAAACAGTAGGGGGAATCCCAAGACGACAAGTATAACCCCGATGCCATAATGTGGTAATCGGGGTTGGTTTTGTACTGTCTCAGGCCAGGGTTATCGGCCCTTCGTGTTGTATCAGCACCGAGGCAGCAATGTAGTAGCGTGAATCGCCCAAAGGGCAATAATCAATAATTTCCCCGATGTTCTGGCCCTGGTCGTTTACTAATGCCTGACCAGGCATTGGTTGCACCTCTGTATCCCACTCCCACACTTGCAACTGATGTTTGATGGTTCCGCGATAGTGCATGCGGGCGATAATCTCCTGCCCCTTATAACACCCCTTATCAAAACTTAAATAGCCTAAATCATGCAGAGAAATTTTATGGGGCAGGAATTGGCCGCTGCTGACAGGATAAATCGTAAATTTTTTATTTTGCAAGGCATAATAATGGAAGAGCAATGACCCTTTGACCTGTTGCTGCTGTTGGTAGTAATCCAGCAGGCTGGCGGCATCCTGCTGGTGCACCAGCACCATCAGAACCGAGTCACATAAGGTATAGACACAGCTCCTGGTATCTGCTTTCAGAGCTTGTCCCTGGGGCAGGCGGTAGTCAGCGGGAATAAAGTCGTCCTGAATATTGCCGACGATGGCAAAGACACGGTAGTTTGGGGAATGATGCAGGGTAACTCGTGAGAGCATGGCTGCTGTTTTCAGATCCGCAATAGCGGTATCCACGAGATCTTTGGGCAGGACTAGTTGGTAATCATGACAGCACAGCACATCAACCAAGAGTTTCACCCGTCCCTGGAGGTTACACAGTGCGCCACTGACAAAATGTTGCGCATCTACTTTGCTGACATCGCAGCTGAGTTGTCCCTGCAGAAATTTTTCAGCGTGGTCACCAAGCACTGACAGGCAGGTAAGATGCTCCAGAGGGCAGAGATAACTCTTGTTGAGATCAATAGCCAATTCAGCGGCCAGTGGTGTGGTAAACGTATAGGGGCGATTATCAATACAATATTGGTTCATGGTGATGATCTCATAGCGAAAAGAAGGATTTTAGTTTAGTATGGCTCAACTGACAATCAGGAGCAGATATGATCGATCCCTTGAGAAAGGCAAAAATCAGCTGGCATTGCCGCAGAGGCATGCTGGAACTGGACTTACTCCTGGAGAAAATACTGGAACATCAACTGGATCAGATGAGTGATACTCAGGTGACGCAATTTGAACGTTTGTTGGATTGTACGGATCCGGAGATCTATGCCTGGTTGATGGGACACACCCCGGCACCAGAAGGAGAACTCCGTGACATTGTCACTTTTATTGAATCTGGACATTAAACCCCGATTATCCGCGTTCAGCCTACGGCTCTTTAGCTTCATCCATATTGGCAGCTTTATCGTCACGGCCATGAGTCCCCTGGATTGGCCAGTGAAACTGCTCTTGTTATCGGGGTTAGTGCTGTCATTTTTCAGGTCACTGCAGGTCTGGCGACAAGGGGAAGAGCCCTTGTCTTTCTACCATGGTCAGTGGTTTCTCGGCCATGAGGAAGCGCAGACGGGTCTCAAGGAATTGAGCATCGGTTTTTCCTGCCCATGGTTCATGGTTTTACGGGTATTGCGGTCACGGCTCTATGAAAAAAAATGGTATTTCTACGATCAATTGCAGCCTGAAGAGTGGCATCAATTGCACGTCCTCCTGCACGCAAAATCCCCCTGCGCTGAATAAGCGATTGCCTGATTTTGATTCGATATGATGAAATGGTGGCAAGAGTACGGTTGGGCAGTTGCCCTGTTTGGAAAGCATGATATACTCTTGTGGTATGTCGCTATCGTTGTATTTTGCGCCTTTAGACGCAGCAAGGCTATGTCATGATTGAAATTTTGCGGATGGATTTTACAGATGCTTGAAAGTGATCGCATTATCAGCGCCAATGGTTCCGCACCGGAAGAACAGTTCGACCGCGCCATTCGTCCTCTTAACCTTGATGAATACATTGGGCAAGATGCCGTACGCGAGCAGATGCGTATCTTCATTGATGCGGCCAGACGACGCAGCGACGCACTGGATCATGTGCTGATTTTTGGCCCACCGGGTTTGGGCAAAACAACACTGGCCAATATTATTGCCCATGAAATGCAGGTGAATTTGCGACAAACATCCGGGCCTGTTTTGGAAAAGCCGGGCGATATTGCTGCTATAGTAACGAATCTTGAAGTCAATGACGTGCTTTTTATTGATGAAATCCATCGTTTAAGTCCGGTGATTGAAGAAATCCTGTATCCGGCTATGGAAGATTATAAATTGGATATCCTGATTGGTGAAGGACCTGCGGCCCGCTCCATCAAACTGGATTTACCCCCCTTTACACTGGTCGGTGCTACGACACGCGCAGGGCTCCTGACCTCCCCTTTGCGTGACCGCTTTGGAATCGTACAACGTTTGGAATATTATTCCGTTGAATCACTTGCCTTTATTGTGAATCGCTCAGCGCGTCTGCTGCAAGTACAGACGCACGAGCAAGGCGCTCTCGAAATTGCCAGACGGGCGCGCGGTACGCCCCGTATTGCCAATCGCTTACTGCGCCGGGTTCGTGATTTTGCGGAAATTAAAGGAAATGGCGTGATCAGTGAATCCATAGCACAGGATGCGCTTGCTATGCTGGAAGTCGATCAGCATGGCTTTGATCAAATGGATAGACGATTATTGGAAGCGGTTATTGAACGTTTTGGTGGTGGGCCAGTAGGTTTGGACAGTATTGCCGCAGCCATAGGCGAAGAACGTGGAACGATAGAAGATGTGATAGAACCGTATCTGATTCAGCAGGGATTTTTGATGCGTACGCCGCGCGGGCGTACTGCTACAAATCTGGCCTATCAACATTACGCAATGGATAAAACCTCACTTGAAGGAGTTGAATCATGAGTTCACAAACCCATTTGCTGGGATATTTTTTTCAAGCCGGGCCCGTCGTCAAGTCCGTCATGCTATTATTACTGGTTGCCTCATTAAGCTCCTGGACTTTAATTTTTCAACGGTCCTGGTTTTTGTCTGCCAAGCAACGACAGGCCAAAGATTTTCTGGAAAAATTCTGGCAGTGCAAGGATGTGAGCACCCTGTTTGCGCAGATTGATGGGGGAGAGATTAAAAATGAAGGGCTGGCCGCTGTTTTTCACAAAGGCTTCAAGACCTATGTACAGTTTCGTAAATCTGGAGCAATATCTGTCGAAGCCATTGCGCGGGTCATGCAAAATCAGCAGGCGCGTGAAGCGGGAAAACTATCAAAACATCTGGCATTTTTTGCCTCTGTCGGCTCTATTGCCCCTTATGTTGGTTTATTTGGAACGGTCTGGGGGATTATGACGTCATTTCAAGCGTTGGGAAATGCCCGGCAAGCCACCATCGCCATGGTGGCTCCCGGTATCTCGGAAGCATTGGTTGCGACCGCGTTGGGTTTGTTTACGGCGATACCCGCTGTGATTGCCTACAATCGCTATTCAAACCGCGTTACTTCGATGTTGGATGAGTATGAATTGTTTCAGAATGAGTTTATGAGCATGATTGAACTCCAGACCAAACGTGGAACAGAGGGGTAGTCCGGTGAGGAAAGGTCGGCAGCAAAGCCATCAACCCATGGCCGAAATTAATGTGGTGCCCTATATCGATGTGATGCTGGTGCTCCTGGTTATTTTTATGATTACTGCACCTATGTTGACACAGGGTATAACGGTAGACTTGCCACAGGCGCAGTCAGAAGAAATCAGCACTGCTGAGCAAGAACCGGTCATTGTGTCGGTCGATAGCCACGGCTTATATTATTTAAATATCAGTGACCAGCCTGATATAGCGCTGTCGGCACAAGACATTGTGTTACAGGTGGCCGCCGAGTTGCAGATTGCCCGGGAAAAAAATCTTGCCTTGCCTGTATTTGTCAAAGGCGATAAGACCGTGCACTATGGAAAGGTGGTGACAGCAATGCTGTTATTAAAGCAAGCGGGTGCGGACAAAGTGGGGTTAGTGACCGAAAACACACAGGAGAATGTCTAGTGTGGACTGATACTTACTATCGCAATGGTTTTGGCTTGGCATTGCTGCTGCATGTGTTGTTGGCGCTGTTGCTGATCACAGACCTGGCCTTGCCACCTGCTCCGGTTTCGGGGCAAGCGTCGGTGGCTCGTATGCATACGGAGAGTCCAGCACAAAAAAACATGGTAGCCGAGCCCATAGAAGCCGTGCATATTGATGCGCAGGTGCTCAGTCAGAAAGTATCGCAACTCAAAGAAAAAAAAGAGCAGGCACACAGAGCGGCTGTAGAACAGCAAAAAGCTTTACAAAGAGCCTGGGAACAAGCCAAACAAAAACGTGTGGCTGAGGAACGAAAACTAGCCAAACTCAAAGCAGAGGCTGCCAAAAAAGCCAAAGAACAAGCACAGAAACTGCAACAGGAACAACAACGCCTGGCTGATCTCGCTCGCCAGAAAGCCGATGAAGCAAAGCAAGTGGCTGAACTGCGCAAACAACAAGAGGCGCTAAAGCAAGAGCAGGCTGCTCTATTAAAGCAGCAACAAAGGGAACAGGCAAAGCTGGCACAAGAGCAAGCCGAACGCACAGCGCGCCAACGCGCAGAGCAGCAACAGATTGAGGCCCGGCGCCAGGCACAGATCCAATCAGAGATGGATCGCTATAAAGCATTAATTATCAATGCCATATCTCAACAGTGGATCCTCCCTGAAAATATAGATCAGACCTTGTCCAGCCAGTTTCAGATACGGCTTGGTCCGGATGGTTCCGTACTGGACGTACGCCTGGTAAAAAGCAGTGGGGATGCGCTTTTGGATCGCTCAGCACAAACAGCCATCCATAAAGCCTCGCCGGTTCCTGTTCCTTCCGATAGAGAACTCTTTGAACAGTTCCGAGATATTCGATTGACGGTAAGACCCGAAAATATAAGGGGGTAAGGGTGTTAAAACGTATTTTTTGTACTTTGCTGGTTCTCATGTATGGCATCAATAGCCTGGCACTGGATTTAGAACTGACTCAGGGTATCGCGTCTGCCATTCCGGTAGGCATTGATCAATTTTCTCCTGATGAAGATGGTCAGTTGATTAGCACCGTGCTGAAAAATGATTTACGTTTGTCTGGACAATTCAAATTGGTGAATGCGCCAGGAGCGAGCCGTCAGGAGATCAGCACGGATAGTTGGAAAAACGCCGGTGCTGACAGTATTGTCAGTGGTAGTATTACCAGTCTGGGAAACCAGGGGCTGGAGGTGCGTCTGGAGTTAATTGATGCGGTAAATAAAGGACGACTATTACTCAGCAAATCCTTTAAAATACAGCGCCCGCAGTTACGGGATTTGGCGCACCATTTTTCTGATTTGGTCTATCAGAAACTGACGGGGGAACGGGGGATATTCTCTACCAAGATTGCCTACATTCTGGTGCAACAGCAGGGCAATAAAAAACGCTATTCGCTTGAGGTGGCCGATGCTGATGGGGATAACCCGCAAAGCTTGCTCGTGTCATCCGAACCGATTATGTCTCCTGCCTGGTCATCTGATGGGAAAAAAATTGCCTATGTTTCGTTTGAGCGGAAAAAAGCGCAGATCTACACTGTCGCGCTGGCGAGTGGCAAGCGTCGCCTGGTGACGGATTTTGACGGAATCAATGGCGCGCCTGCCTGGTCCCCCGATGGAAAAAAACTGGCAGTTGTGTTGTCCAAGAATGGTCATCCCAAAATATACGAAGTCGATTTGGCCAATGGAAACTTGCACCAAGTAACGCAGGGGAGCTCAATTGATACCGAACCTAATTATGCTGCGGATGGTAAGTCTTTGCTGTTTACGTCGGGGCGGGGGGGATCACCGCAAATCTACCGCTTGCAACTGGCTACGGGAAAAGTAGAGCGGATAAGTTTTGATGGTAACTATAATGCACGTGCTTCGCTGACACCTGATCAAAAAAACATGGTGATGCTGCACCGGGAAGACAAACATTTTAATATCGGTGTACAGAGTATGTCTAACGCTCGCGTTACACGACTGACCTTTTCACCGATGGATGAATCCCCATCGCTTGCCCCAAATGGCCGTTTGATTCTGTATGCGACACGATTTAAAGAGAAAGGCGTGCTGGCTATTGTATCACTGGATGGACGTATTCGAATGCGTTTACCCTCCCGTGATGGAGATGTGCAAGAACCTGCCTGGTCGCCATACTTGGCCTGATTCTGACAGGAGCTGCCTCTATACGATGGTATGGTTTTTTCTCTGCAACGTATTGTGAGTAGGAAACGCCTTTGTAGGGAATATGAACGTTCAATGGGTGGGGAATGGGTAGACAATTACCGTATCACCGGATTGCTTTACTGTTTTTTTTGCTTTCAGTAGGGGCTGTTTTTCCACGGTCTTCCTGGACCTGGAATGCGCTTGGGCACCGCCTGGTGGCTCAAATCGCCCTGGATCAACTGGATAAGCCCACCCTTAAAAGACTCAACAGGCTCAATCATGCAATGGATGCTATATACCGACCTATGAGCCTGGTGAATGCTTCTATCTGGCTTGACCTGCTTAGAAAGGAAGATGTGGACTGGTTTTCTCCTTACCATTTTATCAGTATTTTTTTTACAACCGATCATTCGCGCTTACCCAGCACTTCACCGGTGAATGGACTAAAAGCGATTGGGATGAGTCAGAAGCTCATCAAGGGGCAGCATGCCAGCTCCTTTGACCAGGGGCTGGCCTTGCGTATTTTATTGCACGTAAGCGGTGATTTGCATCAACCGATGCATACGATATCCAGAGTCAGCCACGCCCATCCACAAGGGGATATGGGAGGAAATCTTTACCTACTGGCCAATAACCCTGTCGCTCTTAATTTGCATGGTTATTGGGACAGGGGTGGTGGGTATTTGCTAAGTGCTGCTCCCGTGAATGCGGCCAAGGTAAAACGGATGGCGCATGCGCTGCAAAAAAAATGGCCCTGTGAGCTGACAAAGGCAAACCCCGATCCGCATCAGTGGGTAGAAGAGTCACATCAGTTGGCACGCCAATTTGCCTATTCCTTGCCAGAAAATACGCAACCGTCACCTGCCTATCAAAAGCGGGTAAAAGATGAGTCTATGCGGCGAATCGCATTGGCGGGTTGCCGTTTGGCAAAAATTTTACAGGATCTGTAAGTATCGCTATAACGCAGCCAAAGCCGTGTTATAGCAAGGAATGACAAGAGGTACGTACTGATACTGATGCATTTATCCATCGATGGTAAAAAAGCCCCCACAAGATAAATGTTACCTGTATGGCGATAACGCCTGATGGGCAGTGGTTGTGATTTAGAACTATTAGGGCGCAATCATTTGTGATGTCTGTTCCTGCTCCTCTTGTGGTGCAGTTTGTTCCTTGAGGGCTTGCCCTTTTTCTCTGCAAATATGTGTTATGATACCACCTGGTCGATCGGACAAAGAAGCATTGACTGCATGAATCATAATGGGAATGAAGTTCTCATCGCCTGTCCACTCATTTTTAGAGGCACTGTCATACCCCTCAAAACCAAAAAATTTAGCCAAAGAGCCTAAAAATTTTTCCACCCACTCTACAATCAAAGGCTCTTGTGTCATCTTGTATAAACTGTTATTCACCACGTTAAAAATAGTTTGGCAAACTTTTACCCAATCACCAATCTTTACGTCTTCTTTTTCATCTTCCAGCATCTTTCGTGCAAACGCAATTTTTCCCCATTGCCCATTCAGCAATGTTATTTGCTTTTGTGCAGCCACTAAGTCTTGAGTCATTTTTTGACTATACGTAGATGGTGAGGGAGTCGCTTTATATTGGTCAATAAAATTTCCAAGCGCATCGTATAGCCTTTCTGTTATATCATGTATCAAGTCAATATTTTGTAGCTGATTTAGCCGCTCATCATGGGATAGAACGGTTTTTTTCAATTCCACATTCTTGGCTGGGTGCTCCTCTTGCCACGTTTGGATAGCCGGGTGATTTGCATGATCCATAATGAATTTTCGAATCTCTGCGTGCTTAAAAGCTTCCTCAAAATTCCAACCTTTTGGCCTGGGATCGCCCGGGATCTGTTGGTGCATCCAAACATTTAAAAGTGGTTCCTTATAATTACCCGTCTCATGCTGAATACCACTAAGCAGGGACATAAATTTTTGGGAATAGTCAGTAATAACATCTACTTGTTTGTGCTTAGTAAAGTACGCTCCAAAAGCCTGTTGGTCATTGATTGGCATGGTAAAAAAAGATTTATTGTTTTCAAAAAACTGCCTTACAACATCAATGGTTACCGTAAACTTAGACATATTTGCACCTCAAATCCTTATAAACACATAAACATACACTCATATACCCATTGTAGCTAATGAAATTTAAGAAATGGTTGATAAAAAATCTACGCACTCGGTTTTCCTGCTACCAGGGCAAAATCATACTATTTTAACCCACCACTGTTTGCCAATGAATCAAAATATAAACCGTTATCCAGAGCGAAGCGAGGGGGCATACAAGGACAAAGTGTTGCTGTGATGCATTCCATCGGGACGTCAGGACAGATGACGATGCCTGAGTACACAAAGCAGGCAATAGTCCGGTCTATTAGCGTGCTGGTTTTCCCCACTTCGGGGGAATCTAACCTGGAGGCTTGCTGGGTGAAAACGCCGGGTAGATTCCACTTTTGTGGGGCTGGGTGCCCATCTCAACCAGATTCTCTTAGGTAGAGCAGGTCGCAATAATTTTGTTGGCTCCGAGATTGGTTAGTTTAATTCTTGCCCGGGATTCCGCAGAAATATGTAGCGCATCATTTCGGCGAACGGTTACCGTAAAGATATCTCCCGCAGTCAGACTCTTTCCATTTATGGTGCCGGTGCGGTTGAGCAGTTCAGCATAAATATCGTTGGCTTCATCCTCGGTTGAGATAAGACAGGTCGCTTCGAGCGTCCAGAAGGTGAAATTAAATAATTCAAGAGGTTCTTGTGGTAAAAGTTCGTAGGTAATGGTGGCCCCCATCTGCAAGGGTTGTACTTTTGCTATTGCTATATTAGTCAATAACATACTGGAAAAAGCTAATGCTAAACTCAATTTTTTCAGCATTTTAAAATCTCCTGTTTTAAAAATCGTCTTACGATAACCCGAATTGTTAAGGATAGCAAATAGAAAGGGCGACCAAGTTTGGTTATTCTTTTTATTTTCTTAACAGGCGATAGAACATACTTTTTAAGTATAGACACAAATAGAGTCTACGAAATGTGGAGGTGGATTTTTTATTCCATGCCGATGTGATCGGCTATCTCTGAGAAAGGGCCGGGGCAGAGCGAGCATTGTATGACACAACGGGGTGGTCAGTACAGAAAAGTCAGGGATGGTAAGGGTATTGGCAGGGTGAAAAAATAATTGATGGCCAGACCGCATACAAAACCAGATAAATGCCCTTCCCAGGATACTGATTTTTGGCTGGGGAAAATGCCGAAAAAAATACCGGCAAAATAGTAAAGGGAGATCACACCTAAAATAACGGCTGTTAGCGTAGCATGTTGCAGAATATTACAAACGAGAACAATCCAGTACCCGGTAATGACGCTACTGGCGCCAATATGCAGGCCGGGTTTGCCAATGAGCCAGGTTAAAAAACCACTGCTGACAATTAGCAGGATAGAAAGCTGGACGAAATAATCAAGGCCCTCTATCAATAAAAAATTACTGAAGACCAGCAGGGGAATACTGTTAAAAAATAAATGGTTAAAATTTGCGTGCAGAAAGGGAGCAAAGAGGATGCCACGCAAGCCCAGCACTCTGCGCGGCACAATACCCAGGTATAATAATCGACCACCACTGAGGAGAGTTACTATGTAGCTGGTTAGCAAGATGGCGGCGATCAGCAAGAGGAACGAGCGGTTCTGCCAGCTCATATTGAGAATATATTCCAGACTTTGGTTGAGCCTATCTAACATGGTCAGGACTTTCGTATTGCTGCAGCATGCACAAAGAGCAATGGATCAACCAAGGTCTGGTTTACTATCATGCTCCAATGCAGATGGGGGCCTGTTACACGACCAGTTGACCCCACTTTGCCCAGTAATTGTCCTTGCTGCACGGTATCCCCTGTTTTGACATCAAAGCTGTCGAGGTGAGCATAGAGCGAGAAAAGCCCCATACCATGATCGATGATGACGGTATTTCCCGTGAAGAAATAGTCTTTTGCACTGACTACCGTTCCACCATTCGTGGCTATGATAGGATCTCCTTGCGGCGAGGCGATATCAAGCCCGGAATGAGGATCGCGCTCTTGATTGTTATAAACCCGCTTAAGTCCGAACAGGCTACTAATGGGGCCCCGTGATGGCGCTATGAATCCTTCCTTAAAGGGGTTGCGCTCGGTATATTGTGCAAAGAGCTTTGCCTGCTCTTTTTTTTCCTGCTCAATGCGGGCCCGATCCTGTGCATAGGGATCTACTTTTCGTTGATTGCTAATGGTCAGACGCTGGGTGGGATAATGTTTTTCACTGATATGAAAGGGGATCGTACCTTTCACCGGTTTTTTGACCTTGAGTTCCTGAATGGGAGATTGGGTCGATAAGGGAATGCCTACAAGCAGTAACCATTGATTTGCTTTAAAACTGGGAAGGACAATAATGTCTTTATCGTTAAAAGATACTTCGGGTTTTTGTTTCATATTCACCGGAATGATGGTCAGTCCACCATTGACCGCATGATTTTCCGGTAATTTGAGTTCTTGTGCCAGGGCCAGGTTGGTGAACAAGAGCAGAACGAAAGATAGTAGTAGCGGTTGTAACTTACCCATGCTGTTTCTCCATTTCTATTTTTTTGGTGACCTCACAAAGTAAAGCACCTTCTTTTAAACGTACATTAATCGTATCGTGTATTTGTACAGTGGACGCGCTATACAATACCTTTTGCTGAAACGTGGTAATGGAATATCCTCTATCCAGTGTAGCCAAGGGACTTATTGCATGCAACGTGGATGCGCTCATTTGAAAGCTTTGCCGCAAATGTTGTAGTGTATTTTGCATGTGCTGGAACAGAGATCTGAGGATCGTATCGGTGCGTTGCTGTAATGCCTGCAGTTTTTTAAGCGGGTTCTGATAGCCGAGTTTCTGACTGAGTAAATCCAGGTGATGTTGGTGTTGTTGCACTACATCTTTGAGCTGTCGAGCGATAGCCAGCTGGCAGCGATCCAGTCGCTGCCAAGAGGCCTGGATCAGGGGATAGGGCTCTCGTAACTGATTGCGGCAGTGCTCCAGATGAGCCATCTTACGCTGTATGATATGAGACAGGGCCTTCTCAAGCCGTTGTTGGTCTTTATAGAGATGTTGGGCTATTTCCCGGATATCAGGGCTGACGGCCTGGGCGGCGGCAGTTGGGGTCGCGGCGCGTTTGTCGGCCACAAAGTCGGCAATGGTAAAGTCGGTTTCGTGACCGATACCGGTCACTACGGGAAAAGAGCATTGGCGAATCATGCGAGCCAGATTTTCATCATTAAAGGCCTGCAGATCTTCAATTGAGCCGCCTCCACGCGCCAGGATAAGGACATCAATATTTGGAGTCTGTGAGGCTAGCTGTAAGGCATGTTTCAGACTGGCTTGTGCCAAATGGCCCTGCACTTCACTGGGGTAGAGCAGAATATCGGCCAGAGGGAAACGTTTACTCAAGGTACTGAGAATATCCTGTAATGCCGCGCCGGAAGGCGAGGTGACAATAGCAATGCGGTGCGGAAATACGGGAATTGCTTTTTTTATGTGACTTGCCAACAGACCTTCTTGCTGCAGTTTTTCCTTTAACCTTTGAAACTGCAACAACAGCGCTCCCTGTCCCGCATCACTGACATGAACCACCGTCAGTTGATACTCTCCGCGGGCTTCATAAAGACTGACATTTGCCCGTATATTGATTTGCTGACCATCTTTCAGAGAAGCGCCGCTGGGCGGCTGATAGTTGCGAAAATAGACACAGCGCACCTGTGCGGACTCATCTTTCAGGGTAAAATACAAATGACCTGATTTTGGCCGTGCAAGGTTAGAAACCTCTCCCGTGACCTCTACCATCGGTAGGCTGTCTTCCAATACATATTTAATTTTTCGGTTTAATTGTGAAACCGTCAGAATACTTTGCATACGGCTATGATTTTGAGAATTTCATCTATCATAACAGCAAGTACACTATATTCAACAGACGCGAGATGTCTTCGCATCGCAGCTTGATATAACAGGCTCGATTGAAAGTGGGATATTTTAACTTGGTTTGAACTTAATAATTGGCAGCCCTTTGAACGGCCAAGAGCTTTTTTTTCTCAATTGTCTACCGGGGTTAAGGCTTATTTTTCCGCTAACAGTCAGTTATCCGCTCGTGACCTGCCAATCATAATAGGATTTTTGCTGAGTTGTTCCATGGTTTTGGTATAGCCCAGTTCGATGAGCTCAGGCAATTTGGAAAAATCAAGCATCGGATATTTACTGAAATCCATATCCAGTTGATAATCTGCTGATAGTAACATTTTCTCTTCTTTCTCATCATTACACATCGACACCGAGCCCGCGATAATATCGGCAATTCCAGGAACGTTATTTTCCAAAGGGTTTTCCGTCTGAGCGGGACCCCATAAAAATCGTTTTAAGCCTGAGGCAATACCATTTGGAATATGTGCATGAATGTTGATCGAAGGAGAGACTCTGACTGCAATAATACGAGAGGAGGGCGCTACGTTTCTCATCACATCAACGGGTAAATTATTAAAAATGCCCCCATCAACCAATAATTCATCATGCTCATTAGATATAGGAGGCACGATGCCAGGTAGTGAGACACTGGCTCTGACGGCTTTATAGACTAACCCGCTTTGTATGATCTCCATCTTTCGTAAGGTAAAATTACTGGCAACACAAAAAAAACTGCGCCAAAGATCTTCAATGCGAAGCTGTTCTCCATATACTTTTTGGATGACCTCAAGCCAACCCGCGCCGCCCAATAAAGCCGTTGTCGGTATGGTGTAATCATTAAATTTTCTATTTTTAATCATATAGTCAGTCACGGTATTGATCATGTCTTCAATGGAAAGTTCCATTGCCAAAGCGGCTGCTATGATGCTTCCCATGCTTGCTCCACCAAATCGGTCAATCGGAATCCCGAATTCCTTTAAGGCTTTATATACGCCGATATGCCCAAGACTTCTTGCTCCTCCTCCACCTAAAACCAAAGATATTTCACCTCCTGATATCAAACGTGCCAGCCGTTTTATATCATTGGCGTTCCCTTTCTTTGTGTGGTGTACCTGAACCTCTCTTTTTTGTAACCAATGATGAGTGTTTTTAGGCATCGAAATCGAGGGCTCATGTAATAAAACCAATTCAACCGTAACTGGAATCTTGCTTTGAGAACTAAAAATAGTGTGTTCAATTTCGCCAAGCTCCGCGGAGTCACTACCCTCGCCGACTAAAATAATCTTATCTGCCTGCCGTATACATAAATGTGTCCAGTGTAAGTTGCTGGAATCAACTTCATAAATAAGGTGTTGATGATTACACTCCTGTGCACTTAACCAATCTGCCAATGTAGAATGCAACAGCTCAAGCGAATGGGATGACTTTAAATCCATGGTTGGAAATTGAGCCTGGACGGTATCCAGATTAAGATATTTTGTCGGTCCAATACGGGCATATTCATCAATTAATGCGTTCATAAGGTCTTTATTTAAGGGCGAACGTCCGGCGGGTGCTACGGCAATGACTTTACAATCGCCAGCTCGATGGGTAGAGGGATGTAATAGACGTAAAATTGTGGACTTCACCATTGGCATGATATGTATCGGGTTTTGCTGAACAAATACATCAAAGGCGGATTTAGATAGCTTCCATAACATGCTATCGCGTATGGCAATGACTGTTGCAACGCGTGGTGCTTCTGTAAATAAGGCAAGCTCACCAATGAGTTCTCCTCGGTATACATCGCCCAATATTTCTTCACGTTCATCTTCCAGCGCTTTAAATGCACGTAATCGCCCGCTTTGCACAATATACAAACAGTTTCCGGGATCACCTTCGTTCATTAGAACCTGGCCGCCCTGAATATAGATGGGATCAAATTTGGCGGCTATTTTTTTTATGACAGGAAGTGGCAGTGTTTGAAAATAGGGAATGGTTGTTAAAAAACCAATTAAAGCATCATGTGCCACGATTTCCCCTCAAGCGTTTGGTTCAAAACAAAGTACAGTCATTCAGTACCTAAATTGTAGAGGGTGGTTTACGAAACTGCCAATATACCAAGCCTGGGTAGCAAAGAAATATCCGCAATCTATGAACTCAGACATCACCTCCTCTTTGGTCTTGAAAGGCGCAAAGTATGATTTTGCCCTGTGTTGATGCGTGCATTGCTGGATTTCAGGGTAGGGAATGCGCTAGAATTCCTCTTTTATTAGCCTGTTGAGCTTATGACCCTTATTGATAGTGATTTTCATAATCGCCGCACCTTTGCCATTATTTCCCATCCGGATGCGGGGAAAACAACCGTGACGGAAAAACTGTTGCTTTTTGGAGGTGCGATTCAGTTAGCCGGAACTGTGAAAGGGCGAAAATCTGATCGACATGCCACGTCTGACTGGATGGAAATGGAAAAGGAGCGGGGTATTTCCGTGACGACCTCGGTCATGCAATTCAGGCACAATGACTGTGTGATGAACTTACTGGACACTCCGGGGCATGAAGATTTTTCTGAAGATACCTATCGCACTCTGACTGCCGTTGACTCTGCTTTAATGGTTATTGATGTTGCCAAAGGGGTCGAGGAGCGGACAGTCAAATTAATGGAAGTCTGTCGTCTGCGTGATACTCCTATTATGACCTTCATTAACAAGCTCGACCGAGAGGGGCGTGAGCCTATTTCCTTGCTGGATGAAGTAGAAAAAGTACTGGGTATCCAGTGTGCACCCGTAACCTGGCCTATTGGCATGGGCAAGCGTTTTAAGGGAATCTATCATCTTGAGCAGGATTGCATCTACTTATACGAAACTGGTAAAAATGCGCAAAAGCAAATGGCGACCCGGATTGAAGGTTTGCACAATGCTGAGCTAGATGCCGCTATTGGTGATATGGCTGAAGAGTTGCGCATGGAAATTGAGTTAGTCAAAGGTGCGTCTCATGGGTTTGATGTGCAAGCCTATCGGGCAGGAAAGCTAACCCCGGTCTATTTCGGTTCGGCGATTAATAATTTTGGCATTAAAGAAATGCTGGATGATTTTGCCCATTTTGCCCCAGCACCTCTGGCACGCCAGGCCGAACAGCGTCTGGTAGAGCCAGGGGAGGAAAATTTTTCAGGCTTTGTGTTTAAAATTCAGGCCAATATGGATCCGCGTCATCGCGACCGCATTGCCTTTTTGCGTATCTGTTCTGGCAGTTTCCAGCGTGGTATGAAGCTGAGTCATTTGCGTTTGGGCAAAGACGTACAAATTAGCAATGCCCTGACTTTTATGGCAGGCGACCGACAACATGCCGATTGTGCGGTGGCTGGTGATATTATTGGTTTACATAATCATGGGACGATTCGCATTGGGGATACCTTTAGTCAGGGTGAGCATTTAAAATTTACCGGAATACCTAATTTTGCGCCGGAACTTTTCCGCTTGGTACGTTTAAAAGATCCCTTAAAAAGCAAGGCGCTGCTGAAAGGGTTGATTGAATTATCCGAAGAAGGCGCAACCCAGATCTTTCGTCCCCTGAACAGTAATCATTTAATCCTTGGCGCCGTGGGCGTTTTACAGTTTGATGTCGTGGCTCATCGTTTGAAACAGGAATATAAAGTTGATTGTGTCTACGAAGCGGTCAGTGTCAGTAGTGCGCGCTGGGTGCATAGTGATAATGAAAAGGCTATGGCGACCTTTCGTGAAAAAGCCTATGATTTCCTGGCACTGGATGGCAGTAATACCTTAACCTATCTGGCACCTACCCGTGTTAATCTCAGTATGGTGCAGGAACGCTATCCCGATATTAAATTTTATGCCACGCGCGAACATTAAATACGGTTGTGGCGACAGCCTCTAGAGCGACTTTTGTCGACGAGCAAATTGTTGCAGCAGGTTTCTGCTGTGGACGGGGCGGTATTCCAGCAAGTGATCAATGGCACTGCGCATAATTTGTCTGGCAGAGCGGTGAACCTCTGCCTGTTGGAAATCCTGGTTTGCCAGGGCGATAATAATCGAACCGCTTATCCCTTCTGGTGCCGGTTTAAATCCGTATTCTGGATCAAAATGATAATAAGCATCCGGAGCGATAGCCACACCACGGCAATCGCTGCTCAGTGAGAACGCCAAACCACAATGTTGTAATAATATCCACTCAAATTCACGGAGTGCCATCGCCATAGGGATACTTTCCCGACATTCAGATAACTGTTGCAGTGTTTTTTCATAGTAATGGAATAGCTGCGGTACGGGTTCTGGTTGTTTCAAGCTATAAAACAGTAATTCATTGAGGTACATGGCACACAGGAGTGCCTGCTCCTGAAAGTGAGCCTGGGGTTTTAGGATCTCTATTGTACGGATAAAAAAGCAATGCTTACCGGTTGCCAGTTCCACCCACAAGGGGGCAAAGCTTGGCAGGCGTTGTTTCCGGGCATGACGACCACCTTTATAGTAGGTGCGAATCAGACCGTGATGGGCTGTAAACAGACAAAGGGAAAGCGAGCTATCACCGCGTGCTTGCTGGTGAATCAGCCAGGCTTTATCCGTTATCATAGCCAAGCTGCTTTAACATGCGCACATCATCAGACCAACCCGACTTGACTTTTACCCAACATTGCAGAAAAACCTTTTTATCGAGCAATTTTTCCATATCCATACGGGCCTGACTGGCCATTTCCTTAAGCTTATCGCCTTTGTTACCAATAATCATGCGCTTATGATTCGCCTTATCCACCATGATTAAGGCGTGTATGCGAATGATCTGTGCTTCCTCTTGAAAGGATTCAATTTGTACGGTAGTGGAGTAGGGCAGCTCATCACCACAAAATCGGAAAATCTTTTCACGTAGCAATTCCGCGCATAAAAATCTGGTGGGGCGGTCGGTAATTTGATCGTCTGCAAAAAAATGTGGTCCTTCAGGCAACAACTCCTTCAATGTATTTTGTAAAATATCCACTTGCATCCCTTGTTTGGCAGACAAGGGAATAATGGCGTTAAAGTTGTGTCGTTGCTGGTGTTGGTTGATCAGGGGTAATAAACTTTCTTTCTCTTTGATCTTGTCGACTTTATTAATCGCCAGGATACAAGGGGTGTTTGTTTGCTTAATCATAGCCAGGATGTCGTCCTCATCTGGCCCCCAGCGATTAGCTTCCAGTAGAAAGACAATGATATCCACATCCTTCAGGACGGTAATGGCCGTGCGGTTCATCATTTTATTCATCGCTTTGGGATTGGCTTGATGAATACCTGGGGTATCCACATAAATGCATTGATAATCATCCTGTGTATGGATTCCGAGGATGCTATGGCGCGTGGTTTGCGGCTTTCGCGATGTGATACTGATTTTTTGCTGGAGAATATAATTGAGCAGGGTAGATTTGCCGGCATTTGGACGACCAATCAGCGCGATATAACCGCAATACGTTGTCATGGAAAACCTGTTTGATATCTGTTTAATTATCTTGCATTTTAGCAGTATCGACTAGCAGAGTACAGCGAGAGCAGGGCAAACGGATTTAATTTTTAATGACATTTAGGGACTGTTGAGCATCTCGACGATGTATTCGCAATGTCTCCTCCTTGGGCAATGACGTGCCTTGGGGGGTTACAAGTGATTTTTTGTCCGGTACAAAGGTTCAATATTTAGAATCGTTTACCCTGCAGCAGTTCTGCATGTTATGGTATTGGTGGGTTTTGCAGGCTATAATTCCCATTTTTTTCAGAGAATCACTATGTCAGATATCTTATTAGGTGTAAATATTGATCATGTTGCCACCCTTCGCCAGGCTCGCGGAACGTTGTATCCTGATCCGCTGAAAGCGGCACTGGATGCGGAAGAAGCAGGTGCACATGGTATTACACTGCATTTGCGGGAAGATAGGCGACATATTCAACCGCGTGATGTACGTTTGATGAAAGAGGCATTACAAACACGGATGAATCTGGAATTAGCGGTAACCGATGCGATGATTGACTTTGCTTTGGAAATTATACCAGCTCATGCCTGTCTGGTTCCCGAAAAACGTGAGGAATTAACAACAGAAGGAGGCCTGGATGTGAAAGGCCATTTTTCCGCGGTTGCCAGAGCTACCAAGGCATTAAGCCAGCAGGGGATTGAGGTATCCTTATTTATTGATCCTGAGCCGGAGCAAATTGATGCTGCGCATGCTGCCGGTGCACCGGTGATAGAAATTCATACGGGAGTCTATGCCGAGGCGGTAAATACCGCCGAGCGTGAAAGGGAGCTGGCGCGAATTAGGCAAGCAGCGCAGTATGCTGCGGCGAAAGGGCTGGTCGTCAATGCCGGTCATGGTTTGCATTATCATAATGTTGCCCCTTTGGCGGCCATGACGGAAATTAATGAGTTAAATATTGGCCATGCTCTGATTGCGCAGGCTGTGTTCGTGGGGATAAAAACCGCAGTCAAGGAAATGTTAACCATTATGCGACATGCCCGTTCACTGGGGAAGTAATAGCGTAATACTGAGGTAGTGGGCTAGCGTCGCGCTTTTGGTATCGACCAACCCACTATTCGAACCGGAAACGCCTCAAGCCTCAGGAGAAAGCAATCTGCTTTTACAATCTGCCAGGCTATGCTCTATCTGTTCACAGTGCTGTTGTGATTGTGATTTGCTAAAGAAAAGACAATCGTGCAGACTGGGGTATTGTTGCCTGGAGGCTGCGTTTATCAGCGCCATTGTCGTTTTTACGGCCAGAAAAATGAAACCAATGCCGGTCAGGGCTAAGAGCATATTGGCGACGATTGGTTTCCAGAGGGCACGGTGCTCTTTCATGAAAAGATGGTGTTGATGCAGGAGTGCGGTACATTTTTGCTCAAACTGCTGATAGTCCGTTTTGCTGATTGCCAGTTTATATTGATCCTGACTCTCGGCCACATACAAAAAATTGCGCAGTTGCGCTTTTAAATCAGCTGCCAGCTGTGTCAGACGCTGGCCTTTTTGCGAGTCAGGCGATTGATTGCACTGCGCTCCGTAGTCCTCGATACGCGCAATAGCGCTGCTTACGTGTTGCTCAACCCATGCCATGACCTGTTCAGGAACCAGGACTGGGGCTGGCCCTCGGGATAACCCTGAATGATTGGGTTGTCTAAATGTGCGGAATGTAGGCTGGCTGTCTGGTACGAAGTAACGCTCCAAGTCGGCGACGATAGGGGTAAAATAGGTTGCTTTTTGACAGTTTTTTAAACTATCGTCATAAAATTGCAAGCGGATATCCTGTGGCTGGATAGCGTAGTGTTCTGTTAAATAAAGTAGAATATGGGCAATTTGGGTGTTTTTTCCCATTTCATTCAGAGCTTTCTGGTGTTTATTATAGTCGTCTTTTGGTAGGGCTGATATCAGCAGCGGCTTATCCTG
Organism: Legionellaceae bacterium; assembly: GCA_020831865.1. Lineage (GTDB taxonomy): Bacteria > Pseudomonadota > Gammaproteobacteria > Legionellales > Legionellaceae > JAFIFT01. The sequence goes on from JAFIFT010000020.1 coordinate 91,387, forward strand.
TCCAGGAATACAATAGGCATGAAGATTGGCATGTTGATACCGAAGGGGCTTGCCTGTCAGACTGATTGTGGCTCGTTCCACCTGTAAAATCTTCGCCACGTAATTGAGAATATACTCCGGATCATCATGGTAAGTGGCGATGGCGGCTATCTCGTCTGTTGAGTGTTTGAAGACCTCGTCAATATTAGCCTTAAGATTATTTTCAGGGGTGAGGTGGCGGTTTTTAAAGGTATGCTTGATGGTAATGGTCTGGTCAAAGTCAAATATTCGTAACCGCATTACGCCTCCGGTAGTAAAGATAAAATCTCATGATGACATGCGGCTTGGCCGCCCCTTATGATAGGGCAAAAAAAATCCCGGGTAAACCGGGATTGCAAGAAAAATAAGAGCGGAGGTTAATCACGACCGGAAAACGCACTCAGCAAATTTAACAGGCTGAGAAACAGGTTGTAGATAGACACAAACAAGGTGACGGTCGCGGAGATGTAGTTAGTCTCACCACCATGAATAATTTCGCTGGTTTGCCATAAAATTAAACCGGAAGAAATCAGGACAAACAAGGCTGAAATCGCTAATGACAGGGCTGGTATCTGAAAGAAAAAGGATCCTATCATCGCAAGCAGTGCAACCATGACGCCCACAAAGAGGAAGCCGCTTAAGTAGCTAAAATCCTTGCGTGTGGTCAGGGCATAGGCGGATAGTGCAAAGAAAATCAAACCTGTTGCTCCCAGCGCTGTTGCGACCAGCTGTGTGCCATTGGAAAAACTGACGATATAAAAATTGAGAACAGGGCCAATGGTGTAGCCGAGAAAGCCGGTAAACGCAAAAACACTTACTAATCCCAAGGGGCTGTTGCGTAGAGCCTGGGTTAAAAACATCAGGCCATAAACGCCTACAATCATCAACAACGGATTCATGGGGCGGGCGTTGCTGACCATAGCCATTGTTGCCATCAGCGCACTGAACAGAAAGGTCATACCCAATAAGAGATAGGTATTGCGCAGTACCTTGTTGGTGCTGAGGGCGGATTCCTGACGTCTGCTGAGAACACTAACATCATTTCTGTTCATGAACTTCTCCAAATTATTTATAGATTCACTATAGCACATATGGGGTTAAATTTCCCTTTTTCAACTGCCATTTTATGATGATGGCGGAACTAGTGTACCGGTATGTGCTTCTCTGGGCAAGCTATGCTTTGATGTGGATCGCAGAGGTTGGTGGGCAAGGTATTCAGAGGTAATCGACAATGCTGTGTCGTGAGCTACAAAATGATTGCAAAGGCGTGATTTAAGTGCAATGATATAGCACATTGGGTGTATTCAGTACGGAGCTTGATGACCATGATGATGCTATGTAATCGCATTGCCGTTTTCCTTTTTTTTCCTTTGCTATTTTGCGGCTGGACAAGCCAGGCCAGCCCTTTGGATGAGTTGTTGCCTGACGAACGCAATACGGTTGAAATTTTTCAAAAATATTCACCTAAAGTCGTATATGTTCACCGTTTGGCAACCGTGATGAATCATTCATACGAACGCATGAATGTCGCTGCCGGTGCCGGTTCCGGTTTTATCTGGGATGAGGCAGGGCATATTGTGACGAATTTTCACGTTATTAGCGGTGCAGATGATCTGGCGGTCAGTATCGGCAAGTTGACGGTGCCTGTCAAAGTTATTGGTGCAGAACCCCGTAAGGATATCGCGGTATTGCAAATCAAAGATCCCAAGGCTTTAAAATTATTAAAGGGTGTGAAAGGTTTTGAGCTGGCCCAGGCGAATCAGTTGCTGGTGGGGCAGAAAGTGATTGCTATTGGTAATCCCTTTGGTCTGGATCACAGCTTAACTACCGGCGTGATTTCTGCCTTGGGTCGTCAGGTTCCGGGAGCAGGCGGGGTGACGATTCGTGAGATGATCCAGACGGATGCGTCTATTAATCCCGGGAACTCAGGTGGTCCGCTGTTGGACAGCCGTGGGCGATTGATTGGGATGAATACCGCTATCTATTCAAATTCCGGAGCTTCTGCCGGCATTGGATTTGCGGTAGCGGCGGATGATATTGAGCGGATTGTGCCGCAAATTATTAAGCATGGCCGGGTCAAACTCGCCGGTATTGGCATTCAGCGGGTTGAGCCTGGTATTGCCGCCCGTTTGGGAGTGCAAAAAGGCATTCTAATTGCTGATGTACTTCCGGGCACCCCGGCAGCACAGGCCGGTCTTCGTGGTACCTATCGTGATCACTGGGGAAGGGTGGTTTTAGGTGATGTGTTGGTTGCTATCAACGGGCACCCTGTCAATAATTATGATGCGCTTTATAATATATTGACCAACATACCCATCGGTCAGGAAATTTCGATAACCGTCCTGCGGAAAGGGAAGCGGATACAGCACAAGCTGCATACGATTGATATCGCCAGCTATTAATCAGCTGGCGTTATTGTCTCAGAACGGTGGAAAGCGCGGGGATTCTCTCTTTTGATCAGAATACATTTAGGAGAGCGGTACCTGAGCGTGGTGTGTGGCTCACTGAGCCTACTGCTGTTTATAAGCCATAGCGAGAGAGGTAGTGCTCTATTGCAGTTATTTCTGCTGTTTTGTTGCTCTGTTGTAGATACGCCAGGATATCGTGCAGATCGATAATAGACGCGACCGGAATACCTTCCTGACGAATTTCGGCAATGGCCGATTGCTGATGCAAGCCTTTTTCGCAGCGATCCAGCGCAATGATCACGCCACTCAGGTGCCCCTCTGTTGCATTAATGAGGGATTGAGCTTCACGAAAGGCTGTGCCGGCGCTGATCACATCATCGATCATCACGGTTGCGCCATGGAGTGGTGCTCCCATAAGGATCCCCCCTTCGCCATGGGCTTTGGCTTCTTTGCGATTAAAGGTGAGGCTGGGATTTTTTTGCATTGAATATAAGGCCAGGGCAGTCGCGGTGGCCAAAGGGATGCCTTTGTAGGCTGGACCAAAGAGATGATCAAAGGGGATTTGACTATCGAGTAAGGTTTGAGCGTAGAATCTTCCCAGTTGGGTTAGCATTTTCCCATCGTTAAACACGGCAGTGTTAAAAAAATAGGGGCTGATGCGTCCCGATTTGAGGGTAAACTGACCAAATTTAAGCGCTTGAGCCCTGAGAGCAAATTCTATAAATTGATTTTTGTGTGCATTCATTTACCTAATCTCTTGGTATTTCATAGTTTTTTTTACGAAAGTCTTAACAAAGCTCAAAAAACTGTTATTCTAACTGAAGTTTAAGACGAGATAGTATCATCGCCTTGCGATTTCTACCAAGTACAATATTCACAAGGAGGCGATACATGGTAATTTCTAGAGATACGGGAGAGTAGGCGAAATGTTGCAGAGAGAAACAGGTATCGTAAAATGGTTTAATGAAAAAAAAGGCTTCGGCTTCATTGACCAGAATGGAACAGACATTTTTGTTCATTACAAAGATATCGTTGGGGACGGGTTTAAAACCCTCTACGAAAGTGAACCGGTCAGCTTTATTAAAGATGCCAGTGACAAAGGCTTTCGTGCCAAGGAAGTGATGGTCTCAGATGCGCGACCGGGCTAATCAATCAGCCTTTTGTTGTGTTCTCATGTTTGCAAAGCTGTTGTCATTATGAGTGGTCGCGCCTATTTTGGAGGTGATTGGAATGGATTCTAATCCTGGTGTTGCGGTTATCACTGGCGCAGCCAGTGGGCTTGGTTTGTCGTTAGCCAAACAGTGTTTGCATGCCGGCATGAATATTGTGATGGCTGATAACAATGTGTCTTTGCTGTGTAATCAGGTTGAATGGCTCAGTAATACCTATTCTGCCAAAGTTTTAGCGGTGGTTACCGATGTGAGCCGAGCTGATTCTGTCAAGCAATTGGCGCAGCAGACTATGGAGCAATTTGGTCAGGTTGACTGGTTATTTAATAATGCCGGTATCTGTGGCCAGCTCGCCCCGGTTTGGGAATTGCCCACGGAGCATTTAAAATCGGTCATGGATGTGAACCTGTTTGGTGTGATGCATGGGATTAGGGCGTTTATGCCTTATTTGCTCAAGCAAAAAATACGCTCTCGAATTATCAACATATCCAGTCTTTACGGATTATGCAGCGGGTCGCAACTAGCCGCGTATGCGATGAGTAAATCTGCCGTTGTCAGCCTTTCCGAATCGATGTATTTTGACTTAAAGCGCCTGAATAAACCAGTGGATGTATCGGTAGCCTGTCCTTCTTTTGCGGATACGTCTTTATTGAGCAATTCAGCGCCATTACGTGATCATGCCTTGCATGAGCTCATGAAACAGATGTTAGCCAGGAGTCGTTCCTCTGATGATGTGGCGAGCGCGATCATTGCGGGAGTAAAACAGGAGCAATTTTATATTTTACCCGATCAGGAAGTGAAACAGTACTGTCAGCAGCGAGCTGCCGCGATTGACGCGCAGACAGAACCCTATCGACACAGTGTGGAACAGGTCATTAATATTCTGACCCAAAGGGCAACGGCAGATTTGGGAGAGTATGCCTGAATGGCTGAGCAAAATGGACTAACCTCTATTTTTAGTCTTCTCAAAACGCGTTTTTACCTTCCTTTATTTATCACTCAGTTTTTGGGGGCATTTAATGACAATGCCTTTAAACTGGCCATTCTGACGTTAATTAGCTACCAGATTAGCCAATCTCAGCAACAGTCTGAGTTTTATCAGGCACTGGCAGGCGCGTTGTATACCTTACCTTTTTTCTTGTTTTCGGCCTTGGCGGGACAAATGGCCGACCGCTTTAATAAAGCCCCCCTGACACGCTGGATTAAGCTCTGGGAGCTGATTTTGATGATGTTTGGCGCGTATGCTTTGTATTCCAGAGATATTATGCTGATGCTAAGCATTTTAACGGGCATGGGGATACATTCAACCTTTTTTGGTCCTATAAAATACGCTATCTTGCCCCAGCACTTACCGGAACGCAATTTATTGGCGGCAACTGCTTTAATTGAGTCAAGTACCTTCATCGCTATTTTAAGCGGTACGCTGATGGGGGTTTTATCGGTAGCTGGAGAGGATGTGTTCTATGCTATGGTGCTGATTAATGCTGTGGCTTTGCTGGGGTTGATCGCCAGTTTTTTTATACCGGACGCCCCATCAACCGAACCGACTTTGCGTATAGACTGGCTGGTTCCGCGTGCAACGTATACGATGTTGCGGCAAATTTTCAGAAATCGTCCGGTTGTGCCGGTGATCCTTGCTATTTCCTGGTTTTGGTTTCTTGGAGTGGTAGCGATGAGCAAGCTGCCTGATTTTACTCATTATGTGCTGGGAGCCGATCAACAGGTGTTTGCCATTTTTCTTGCTTTATTTTCGATAGGTATTGCCCTGGGATCCCTGACCATCAATCTCCTGCAAAAAGGGGCGATAAGCTTACGTTATGTCGCGGGAATTATGTGCTTTATCAGTCTCTTTGCTCTCGATTTGTATTATGCGTCACGCCATTTACAGCCGGGTTCTACTTTACAAAATATGGCTGAGTTTTTGAGGCGGCCAGAAAACTGGCGCGTCATGTTTGATTTTTTTTTCTTCTCCTTCGCGGGTGGAATGTATGTTGTGCCGCTTTATACTTTTTTACAGGTACATGGTTTAATGGGACAAAAGTCTCGTACTATAGCCGCTAATAATATCATTAATGCCGTTTTTATGGTGTTGGGCTCGATTCTGGTAATGATCTTGTTAAAATGGGAGTTCTCTATACCAGCCGTGTTTTTGGTGTTGGCTATATTGAATGCGGTGATGGCATGCTGGATAGGAGTCTGGTTCTATCGCCACCGTTCGTAATACAACGAATAGGGGCGGCGGAGCTCACCGCCGTTCTGTTTTGACAGTCCCTCGCTGACTTTCTCTGCGAAGCCGGTATGCGGGGCGTTACTCCCTTTCCATGTCAGAGGACAGAGGGAGATCGCTGCCCTGCAGCCAGTCACGAGGCACCAGATAGCGCTCATAAAGCAGGGATTCAGCGGTTCCAGCCGCAGGAGTCCAATTGTATTCCCAATGCACCTCCGGTGGTAGCGACATGAGAATAGACTCGGTGCGTCCACCAGATTGTAGGCCAAATAAGGTACCTCGATCATAGACCAGATTGAATTCCACGTAGCGTCCGCGGCGATATAATTGAAACTTTTTGTGTTGCTCGCTAAATGGGGTCTCTTTACGTCGAATCACGATAGGGAGATAGGCGGGAATAAAGTGTTCACCAATACTTTGCATTAAGGCAAAACTGTGCGCGAAACTGTGCGCATGATAATCGTCAAAAAATAGCCCCCCGATTCCGCGGGTTTCCTGACGATGTTTGAGATAGAAGTACTGATCGCAGTTTGCCTTGAAACGCGGATAAATATCCATGCCAAATGGCTGGCAAGCCTGCCATGCTGTCTGATGCCAATGTTGGCAATCGTCATCAAAACCGTAGTAAGGGGTTAAGTCAAAGCCGCCGCCAAACCACCAAATATCAGGAGCGCCTTCTTTGGAGGCAAGAAAAAAACGCACATTGGCGTGAGAGGTTGGAACAAAGGGGTTGTGGGGATGAATCACCAGCGAAACCCCCATGGCGTGGAAATGTCGGCCAGCCAGCTCTGGTCGGTGCGCTGAGGCTGAAGGAGGAAGACTACTGCCCATAACATGGGAAAAATTCACGCCGGCCTTTTCAAATACAGCACCTTTGGTCAGCACGCGACTAATACCCCCACCGCCTTCGGACCGTTTCCATTCGTCTTTGATAAAAACGGAGTGTCCATCTATATTTTCGAGTGCCTCACAGATATTCTGTTGTAGCTGCAGTAGAAAAGATTTGATCTGTGCAAGGGCATCCTTTGGCAGTTTGGGGCAGGTCAGGTGGGTCATTACAGTACTCCCAACTCAAGTAAACGTTCCCTGAGATATTGCTGTGCGGTTTTTTCCGCCGACAGAAATACCTCCGGGCGAGGATGCAAAAACAGGGGCATGGATAAACGCGCCGTATTATCGCTATCCGGATTGATGACACGATGTGTGGTCGACTGATAATAATTTTGAGTCGCCAACGCGAGCATATCTCCTACATTAACCACGATACTGTGAGCAGAGCAAGGCACCTCATGCCAGTTTTGGTGTCTATCCTGTACCTGTAGTCCGGCACGTGTAGCCCCCACTAACAAGGTGATGAGGTTAATGTCCTCATGAGCCGCGGCTCGGACCGCACCAGCAGGCTCATCTCCGCTGAAGGGAGGGTAGTGCAAAATGCGCAGCATGGTTTGTTGACTGTTTGCAATCATATCCGATAAGGGCACGGATAATTGTTCGGCAATCTGTGAGGGTAGCTCTGCTTCCAGCCAGGCCAATAAGGTAGCCGCCAATAGGGTTAATTGCTGGTATAACTGCCTGGTTTTATCCGATAAAGTAGCAGGATATTGTCCCCAGGGGTAGTATTGAAAATATTCTTTGATATCTTTCAGGTTCGCGCCCTTGGCTTTTTCAGAAATAGACTGGGGGAAAAACCCATCCTGAGTATCACGATGGAAATAATATCGCTCTTTTTCCGGGCTGGTAAAAAAGGCAGTCCATTCTTGGTAAATATCCGCGACCAACTCCCAGGGAATAGGATGATTTTCCAAAACAGCAAATCCAGTATGCTGCAGGGAATGACTAAACTCCTGGGGAGCATCGCTCCGGGTAAAATCAATACGCGCGACGTTCATGATGATTCCTGGCTAATCAGTTTGATGCAAAGGTACGAAAATCAAATCAAAAAAGCAAGGTCATAGCCGTATTCAGTTGTGATTTATTCTCATGGCCTTTGAGCGTTTTATCAGCAGGCAGTGCAGGTTTATGGTGTTTCAGGAAGGAACAGGGCCTGAGCCTCTGCGGCTTTATTTGCCAGGCTTCCAGGCCCCGTTTTACCGCCTACATCGCTTCGTAATTAGGGCCGCCACCGCCTTCAGGAGCCTGCCAGACTATATTTTGCGTAGGATCTTTGATGTCACAGGTCTTGCAGTGAATACAATTTTGGGCGTTAATTTGTAAGCGTGGTCCCTGTGCCTCATCAATAATTTCATAGACTCCGGCTGGGCAGTAGCGTGACTCTGGTGCGGCGTATTTTTTATAATTTACCTGAATTGCCTTGGCCGGATCACGTAATATCAAGTGGCAGGGTTGATTTTCTTCATGGTACACATTCGTCAGAAAGACCGAGCTTAAAAGATCAAAGCTCAGGGTTCCATCGGGTTTGGGATAGTGGATTTTGGGCGCTTTGTCAGCACTCTGCAAGCGGGGGTGGTCAGCATGCTGCTGTAGCGTCCAGGGAGAATGTCCCCGACTCAGATAGGTTTCAAAAGCAGCATTTGCTATTCCGGCCCATAAACCGTAGCGAAACCCCGGCCGGATATTCCGTACAGATTTTAATTCTTTGGCAATCGGACTCTGTTTGAATGCCTCACCATACCCTTTTAACTCCAATACCACATCATGCGTATTGTCCTGGGCCAGCAGGCTGGATATACAGGCATCAGCGGCAAGCATGCCGGAGCGAATGGCATTATGAATGCCTTTAATTTTCGGTACATTCACCATGCCAGCGCTGCAACCAATTAAGGCGCCGCCGGGAAAACTGAGTTTGGGTAATGACTGCCAGCCTCCTTCGGTCAAGGCACGGGCTCCATAGCTAATTCGCTCTGCCTGGTTTAGCATTTGGCGAACAAAAGGGTGCGTTTTCAAACGTTGTAGTTCGGCAAAAGGGTTCAGCCAGGGATTTTGATAGTCCAGACCAATGACATAGCCAATGGATACTCGATTTTCTGACCAATGATACATAAACGATCCACCATAAGTTGCGTGGTCTAAAGGCCATCCAACTGTATGAATCACTTTTCCTGGCTGGTGATATTTCTCGTCTACCCGCCAGACTTCTTTCAGTCCAATGGCGTAGGTTTGCGGATCACTATCTTTGCGCAATTGAAATCGTTTAATTAAATTTTGGCTTAATTGACCATGGCATCCTTCCGCAAAGAGGGTTTGACGGCCCAGAAGGTTCATGCCTTCCTGGTAATGTGCACTTTTGCTTCCGTCTTTAGCAACCCCCATATCTCCCGTACTAACCCCAATCACTTCCCCTTGGTCATTATACAAAATCGTATTGGCGGCAAAGCCCGGATAAATTTCGCAGCCCAGCGCTTCGGCCTGCTCTGCCAGAAAGCGGCACATCAGGCCAAGACTGATAATATAATTACCGTCATTCTTCATAGGTTTGGGAGTGGGTAAACGCCAGGCTTTGCGCGCACTCAAATAGTAAAACTGATCTTGGGTGACTGCGGTATCCAGGGGGGCTGCTTGCCAGTGATCCGGGAGCAGGCTTTTGAGGCTGTCTACTTCCAGCACGGCACCCGACAACTGATGTGCACCAATTTGCGCCGCTTTTTCAATGACACAGACGGACAGCTCCTGCCCCTTGGGGCAAGCCTGTTTTAATTGAATGGCAGCCGCAAGACCGGCCGGGCCAGCTCCCACAATCACCACATCATATTGCATCGATTCGCGCATGGTCTTGTCCTTTCTATCCTTGGCCTACTTTACCTGCCGTATGGGATGATACGAGGCTTGTCCTCATCATCCCTTCTGAAAGGATTTCTTTATAGCATTTTTCATTCACTCGATACAATACCCCCTGTCCTGAGCGACTCTTGGATCATCGCTGAGAGAGGGGTTTCTGCTGGCTGCCTTTTGAGCTCTGTCGTGATGCATTCGACCATCATCGCGTTGGGATCCCATGCTAATGGTCCGACTTCTTTTGCTATGTATTCCAGCAAGGGTATCAGGTGTCGGTTAAAAAGGTGAAAGCGCCAGTGGGCGTAGACGGTTTCCATATCCGGCTGTGCATCTGACGGCGTGGAGCAAAATTTGAGAATATACGGATTGCAGGCCAAGATAGTCCAGCGACTGTTTTTTTTGCATTGCAGGACACAGGAGCTGGCATCCAGACTTAAGGCAATGCCCTGTTGCAGCAACATTCGTAGTGAGTATTGAATCAGTATCTTGCTGTATTTTTTAAAAAAGGAGCGTGCATCTAGATGATGATCTCCCAATAATTGCGCCAGAGAATCACCAGGACTTGCGATTTGCGCGGTACAGAGACTGCTGGATGGAATAAGCGACTCGCCCTCTGCCAAGGATGCAAGCGGATTTTTCTGATAATAGACGCTAAGTGTGTGCCCACCCTGGCAGGAAAAGGGAGTGGCATGGATGCATTCAAGTATGGTTAATCTATCGGGTGTGGAAGCCACAGAGACCTGATTTAAGCGGTGGCAGTCCGTTGGATTTAAAAGGGCATGTACCGGGTTGAGGTGAAAACTCAGGAGAGGGCCATTTTCCGATTCACTGATTAACTGCTCCAAATGATTGAGGCAATGGACCGTTTGCAGATGTGGTATCAGCAATAAGTGCCCTGCATCCTCGAGCGCAGCACGCAGTTTGCGCCAATAGTAGGGATGAATAGGTACGGGCCAATAATCAGCAGCACGATATCCCATGGCGTGTAATTTTAACCTCCATTGGTGATAGTCATGAGGAAAATATTGGCTTAGGAGCCTTTCTTGTGTTCGCCAATGGGCCTCCTGTTGGGGATCATTTTTAGCTATCGCGAGCCAGTGCAGTTTGAACGCTGCATTAAAGGGGGACTGGTATTGCAATAGTTCGCGTATTGCTCTGGGTGGGGCAAGTGCTTTTGATAAACAGACGCCGCCCTCCCGGGCGCTTCTGGGCTCGTGCCTGGCTTTTCGCAAAAATTGAACCAGGGCAGAGTTCAGGCTGGTATCGTAGAGGCTTGCCAATTGGCTGCGCTGGATGAAAGAGGAAGACTTGCGGTCTAGGGGCAGGGGTGCTCTGTGCGGATACTGATGCAAGCGGTGAATCTGCCAGCTTTCCTGCAGGCACAGAATATACCATTGCTGTTTCATAGCCTCACTGATGCTGAGCCAGGGGTAAAAACGGCTGGCGGGATTGCTTTGGTAACATTGATCTTGCAGGTGTGTTATAAAATCATCCAGGTCGAGAGGGTGCTGTGCACCAGCGTCAGGTGCGCTGCCATAAAAAATTTTTGCCATGGCGGCCATAAGTTTGCGGCTACTGCCAAGGACAATGGCATCCATCTGGGCAGGGCTCAGGGCAATACCAATTTCAAAGAGAAGAAACCTCAGGTGGTTGCTCAGTAGAGCGGGTTTACTAATTGCAAATGCCATGTGTTCTCCTATCAGCACGATATTCTATAACTATAAATGATAATCATTATCGTTTGCAACAAAAATGCAGGCAAAAGCAGGGATTGTTGACTATGCTCTTAATATACCAATTGTGGGAGTGAGATCATGATCGATCCGTTACATTATGAGCCCAAAGGGGATAAACATAATTCCGCTTTTTTTGAAGAATACAAGCATAAAATTTATGAACGACGAATTGCCAGCGGCCTGGAGGATTTGTATGGTGATATGTATGCCGTTGTCGTTCAGGTACATACCGGAGACGCCATCGCTTATCTTTCCCAGATTTATGCCATGATGCCCTACCGTTTTAAAGCCGCTTACATCAGTGCCACTCATAAATTTTATTGTTTGCTAAACCGGGAAGACGCGCCGGCCTTTATTGTAATGGAACCTTTGAATCCAGATTTTGTTGATGATCTGACCCGCTTAAATCGAATGTATCCCAATTCACGAGAAAAATGTAATGCGCGTTATGTCGGTGAAATCTATTCCACAAAAGATAAGGATGCCACTTGTCGTATTCTGCGTGAGCAGGATTTTCGTTTTCATGATCCGGATACGACGGAAAATAAATTTTATTGCAACGCCCCCGTTCTTTTTACGCGTTTGTCAGACTTTACCTGCAATTGCGTTGGCTATACTCAGGTTGAGCGTTTTGACTTTGATGCCCTGGAGCTGGGGCAACCCTTTAGCCTGTCCCCACAAGAACAAAAAAAACTGGCGCTGGCTGAGGAATTTGCGCGAGACAAGGGGCTTGATAGCCTCTTGAAAGGGATTGATCATTTGGCAACGCGTATTTTAGCGGGGGAGCGCGAAGATGCCATTTTGGAGTTTTTGTGTTTGTCAAAATACTATTTCTGGGGAGCGTACAACATTAGTGATATGAATTCCTCTACCAATGTAAATCGGATCCCGCATGGTGATGATATTCGTTCCCCGGCAAAGGTTTTTACCGCGAATAATACGCCCTTTATGGTTAATAGTTTTAAAGGGCTGCCCATGCCCACTGAGACCTTTGTGCGCAATTATGGGCGGCGGTTGCACCATATTGCTATAGAAGTCGTGGATGGTGATCATGCTTCCGGACAAAAAAATATTGATTATACCGTGGCCGTGTTGCGTGATGAGATGAACATTGCGTTTCTGGCGCAGGTTTTTGGTGAATGTCAGGATACACCAGATTTAAAACAGATTTTTAGCAAGCATTCTGCGTATTCGCTGCTGATTACCGAATATGTGGAGCGCTGCCATCACTTTGATGGGTTTTTTACCAAAGACAACGTTGCGGCTTTGACAGAAGCCGCCAGTCTGGATGAAACGGTGAAAGCACACCACGAGACCCATGGTATCACTGGTGACTAATCCCTCATCCGGCAAATAAACTCGTGACGAGAGTCTCTAGCGTTCATGGGTATTTGCCGATTGTTCCTTGATAAAAGGAAGCAGCAAAAACGAACAGGCGATGAGAATAGGTAAGGTGCTCAGCGCATACTGGTAGTTGAGCGCGGAATAAATACGATCCCCATGTTGTGTGACCGTCTGCGTCACCGCCGCTCCCTTGCTGTAGCTCATATCCAGCAGTATTCCGACCAGTGGCTGGCCAAATGCGCCTCCCAGCATATTGGCCGCATTCATAAAGCCGAGAGCGGCACCAGCGTTGTGTCGGGTATGGATGAGGCGCATTAAGGTGAACGAGGGCAGAAATAAACTGGAGAAAAAGCCAAATCCGCCCATGAGCAGCTGCAATTGTAATAGCGATAAACCGTTGACATAAAGGGTTACGGACATTGTCAACAGTGAACCAATAGAACTGAGCCAGAGCACTTTTTTATGGGAGCGTAACCAGTTCACTAAAAATCCACTTAAAGGGGCACCAAAAACCCAGCCCAGAAAGAGCATGGATACCAGTCCCGCCGCGGTTGGTTTATCCATTTGGTAGGCGGTCATAAAATAGGGTACGCCCCATAGTCCCCCAAAAATAGAGGTAGAGGCAAAAAGAAGGCCACCGTAGATAGCCACAATCCAACTTTGTTTACTTTTGATGACTTGCATCAATCCATGCAGTAAAAACTCGGAATGTTCTGAGTCGCGCTGTATTTTCAAGGCATGATAGGACATGTGATCGGGGGAATGTCGCACAAAGTATACAATCAGGCAGGCCAGTAAAAGGCCGACAGCAGCCAGCATAAGCAGGGCATTGCGCCAGCCGGCATATTCCACCATATAGGCAAGCGGTTGTTCACCGGTCATGCTGCCAAGCATACCCAATGTGACCATAAATCCCACCAACATGGGAAAGCGATTGGGAGGAAACCACAGCGCAGCAATTTTCATAGCGCAGACCGCTGCAAAAGCCGCTCCAAAGCCAATGAGGAAACGACCAGCGGCAATAGAGGCAGCATTGGGGGCATAGGCAAAAATAAGACAACCTGCCACAACAGATAAGGTTGCCATGGTCAGGAGATAGCGCAGATTATAATTATCAACCAGTACACCCACCGGGATTTGCATTGGGGTGTACGAATAATAAAAAAATCCCATCGAAGTACCCAGCACCGTACTGCTGATGGCAAAATCCTGAATTAAATTGTCGGCAATGACTCCGGGGGAAACCTGAATCAGATTTTCATAAAAATAAAACGCCGCGCCAAGCAGCCAGATAAACCAGGGAAACATAGGGTGAAATTTGCGGGAATTTTGGGGATTTTCTTGCATAATACGCATGCCATTTGGATAGTAAATTTGTTAAGGGAATTTATAATATCTGAAATGAACGGTGAAATCAAAAAAAGGACAGCTTTATCCTGGCCAGGCTCGGGATGGCGTGGGGAGTTACGGATCGAGCAACATGCATACCTTCAGACCATACCCCCTTTTCATAGAAGCATGGAACTGCCGTCTGTGTGAGTGAAAAAACCAGAAAAGATAGTAAAGCAGGTTTGTTAGCCTGCTCTAATCGAAATCAGTCTTCATCATGTTCAAGCCATATTGCATTCAAAATGGCAAAGGTACAGGCCAGTCCAGTCCCTAATATCCAGGAAAAATACCACATCACTATTGCTCCTAATACGCTGATTCATGGCGCAGAGTATCAAGATTGACCTTGCCTCTCAACACTCTATAAACCCAGGCGGTGTATATTAATACGATTGGTAACAACAACACGGTTGCTATCAGCATGATAAACAGGGTCGTCTGACTCGAGGAACTGTCCCACACCGTTAAACTATAGGCGGGGTTGGAAGAAGAGGGCAGTATGAAGGGGAACATGCTGACACCCACTGTGGCAATAATCGATGCAATGGCCATGCTGCTGCAAAGAAAGGCAAGCATGACACGCTTTTGTAACAAGATGGATATCAATGGCATCATAAGACCCAGAGCAGGGATGAGCATGGTGATGGGAAATTCTTCATAATTTAAAAACCAGGCATTAGCTTCCCTTATAACTGTTTTATGTAATGGGTTGGACGGTCCATCATGGAGCAGTTCGGAACGCAGCACATAGCCATCTATTCCCAGATAAAGGAAAACACCGCCCAATGCAAACAACAGCACCAGAAGCAGGCTGCTGATCATATGTGCCTTACTTGCGCGCCTTTGCAGCACGGACTCGGTTTTAATCAGCAGAAATCCGGCGCCCTGCATGACCATCATCAGTACGGATACCAGCCCGCAAAGCAAGGCAAAGGGATTTAATAATTGCCAAAAGCTACCGGTATAAAACAATCTTAGGTTATCGTCAATGTGGAACGGTACACCGTGTAACACATTACCCACGGCAACACCAAAAATGAGTGCGGGAACAAAACCACCGGCAAACAGGGCCCAGTCCCAAATGCTGCGCCAGCGGGGATTGGTCAATTTCGAGCGGTATTTAAAGCCCACAGGCCTTAAAATCAGGGCCAGTAAAATCAACAGCATCGCCAGGTAAAATCCAGAAAAGGATAAGGCATACAAATCTGGCCAAGCGGCAAAAATAGCGCCTCCGCCTAGAATCAACCAGACTTGATTGCCCTCCCAGGTTGGACCTATCGCATTAATCATGATACGCCGCTCATTATCATTTTGGCCGATGGCGGGCAATAATATCGCTACTCCCAAATCAAAACCGTCCATAATCGCAAAGCCGATGAGCAGCACACCCAATAAAAGCCACCAAATTATCCTCAGGGTTTCATAATCGATCATGATGCACTCCTCATCCCATCCGGCCCAAGACGAATGTATTTAATCATGAGCCATACCTCGACCACGGCCAATACCGAATAAAAAAGAATAAACCCCCCGAGGGAGGTCCATACCTGGGAACTGCTCAGGGAAGAGGCGCCCATGAAGGTTGGTAAAATACCCTGCACCACCCAGGGCTGGCGGCCGTATTCAGCCACAATCCAGCCCAGTTCAGCCGCAAGCCAGGGCAGCGGCAGGCTTATGAACGCCATAACCAGATACCAACGGGTGCTATGGAGACGACGCTTGACTAACAAATAAAATCCGACGGAAAACAAGACGATAAACCACATCCCACAGGCAACCATAATGCGGAAGGAAAAAAACAGCGGCATGACATGCGGTTCCAGGTCAGACGCAGCCTGTTCGATCTGTTGCGAGGTCGCATCTGTGACGGTCTCAGTATAGCGCTTGAGCAAAAGGGCGTAGCCCAAATATTGGTTATGGGCTTCAAAGCGTTGTCTTGCCGCCTCATCATCAGGGTCGTTTTTTAGTTTTTCCAACGCCGCGTAGGCAATCATTCCCTCACGAATCCGTGATTTTCCCTCTTCGACCAACTCGACAATACCTTCCAGTGGTGTGTCAAACGAGCGTGTGGCAATGATTCCCAGAATCCAGGGTATTTCAATAGCGAAATGGGTTACTCGGTTTGTCTCATCTGGTATACCAATTACTGTTAATCCTGCCGGGGCTTTTTCAGTATGCCACATCCCTTCCATTGCAGCCAGTTTCATCTTTTGGTTACTGTTGGCGACATAACCGCTCTCATCACCCAACACAACGACAGACAGCGCTGACGCCAGGCCAAAAGACACCGCCACCGCCATGGAGCGCTTGGCAAAGGCGATATTTCGATTCCGCAAAAGAAACCATGCGCTGATTGCCAGCACAAAAACCGAACCGGTCACATAGCCGGCACTGATCGTGTGGACAAACTTGGCCTGGGCTACCGGGTTAAACATCATGTCATAGAAGCTGGAGACTTCCATACGCATGGTCTGGTAGTTAAACACCGCTCCAACCGGATTCTGCATCCAGCCGTTGGCAATGAGAATCCACAAAGCCGATAGATTAGTGCCCAGCGCTAAAAGCCAGGTGCACACCATATGTTGAAATTTACTCAGGCGCTCCCAGCCGAAAAAGAATAAGCCGACAAAAGTGGCCTCAAGGAAAAAAGCCATTAATCCTTCTATGGCTAATGGCGCACCAAACACGTCACCGACGTAGCGCGAATAATAGGACCAGTTGGTACCAAACTGAAACTCCATCGTCAGTCCTGTGGCAACACCCAGGACGAAATTAATACCAAACAGTATTCCCCAATATTTTACCATGGAGCGCCAAATCGGTTTGTCCGTCATCACATACACCGTTTCCATGATGGCTAACAAAACCGATAAACCCAGGGTCAGAGGTACAAACAAAAAATGGTAGAGTGCGGTTAATGCAAACTGCAGGCGTGATAAATCAACAACTTCACCGACGGGAATCATGGGAATGCACCTCTTGTGTGTCAGATAATGGGTTTTGGTGGGGATGATGATGGCCAAAGAACCATTCGCCGGAGGGCAGTTGCTCCATTCGTGGGCCTGAAAAACAGACATACCATAACCCAACCAGTAAACTTGTTTTTAGCAGCAGGGTAAGAATGATGTCTCGACGCAGTGATTTCATACTGTCTATTGTGAAGCACTATGGTTTGAGCCGCATGATACAATGTTTTTGAGTAAAAGAGTATGGGTTATCAGGTGTTTAAACAGGACAAAGTCATACTTTGCCAAGGATTAAAGCATGGCTGTATATTTTGGGAGTTGATTGGTGGTATATGAACCTCTCATGTTCCGTCAAGAGGGGATGAGCGTGCCTTGATATGTTTCATGCATTTTCTATGATCGATGCTCCTGTATGAAGAGCGATAGATGGAGTTTGGAAACCACGCTAATGGACATGATCCACCATTCTTTTTAGGCTCAGCACCAGTGAACCTACGATGTAATTTTCATTGTAATTTTCATTTGGCTGCGATTGCAGTATGATGATTATTTTATATCATCGCAGGATTGTCCTATGTATCCTTCATCAAAAGCCCTACCTGCCCGGACGCTGTTGTCCTTGTCTTTTGCCGTAATGCTGCTGACCGTGCTCAGCTATTTCTTTCTCGACCGCCCCATTTCCCAATTTTTCTATACTTTACAATTCTATCAATCGCAACCCTGGCTCAAGGTGGTGACGTTCTTGGGGCTGAATCTTTTTGTTTTGGCTGTTTTATGTGCGGTGTTGCTGTATGTGCAGTTATTTCATTCTGACCGGCGCGTGCTCTGGCAATGTCGATTTGTCTTTTCGGTGGTTTTTTTGAGCAATGTGATCGGACTTATTTTGAAAATCACGCTGGGGCGCGCACGCCCACTGCGCTGGTTTGAGCAGGGTCAGTACGGTTTTTACGGGCCTGCATTTGAGCATGATTTTTGGTCTATGCCTTCAGGGCATACGCTTACGCTAATGGCTCTGACCTTTGCTTTTGCCTGTCTATGTTCAAAATACCGCTGGTGGTTCCTGCCCTTGGCCGTATTACTTATTTCAACCCGCATTATTTTGATGAAACATTATTTAAGTGATATTATTTTTGCAAGTCTGATATCGTACTTGGTGGCGCATTATTTATATTATTATCGGTTTAAAAAATACTTTGTAGAATAACGCTCAGTTCATTCTGATTAAGGAGTACGAACATGGAAGTATTTAAAGACAAAGTGAAAGCGCTATATAGTAGTTCTGTTTTGGTTGGGGAGGATACGGAGCAGGTCCAACTGAAATCAACGGTAGACCCTCACGAGCTTTGCGAGCAGTATCGACATTGCATTGCAGAACAGTTTTGTACCATTATTGTGCAGAAGAATGCGCAAAAAGCCTATAAAGAGCTGTCGGTCATTCTGCATCCTGATAAAATCGTTCATCATCCCGCCATCGCCTTTCTGGACGCAATACTACAAAAACATGCTCAGCAAAACTCCTTTATTTACCTGGGGCTGCTGAAACAGCACGCCGAAGTGGTGTCAGTAATGGCCCTTGAACAGCGGTTTGATGCGTTGTATCGCCAATATGCGGAATTGGGCGGTGAGTGCGCGGACAGGCTGGCAGAACAACTGGAAAGCGAAATTGAGCTTTTGCTAGAGGAGCAGCTGGCGCACTATACGCTCACGTATAAAACGCCAGCGCAACATCTGCTGGTTCTCAAGCTGGTACAGGCCCATTTGAATAGGGAAAAGCTGCTGGCTTCCGTTACCGGTATATGGCTGGATACTTGCCTGGCCAGCAGGGGAGGGGTATCACAGCAGATAGCGACCATTATTGATAATATCTCAAAAAAATACCAGGCACGTGAATTTTTCCCTGATCCCGATCCGCGTGATGATTTGGAGCAGTTTGTTGACAAGCTGAGAGAACATAAAAAGCGTACTACGGATATTACGACGCGGGCATTGCTGGAAAGTCTGGTTTTTTTACTAGATGGAATGAGTCAGCATCGAGCCAATTTGGATGTACTCCAGTCCAGAATGTTAACAGTACTTAGTGGTGCAACGCCGTTTTTAGCGGCGGGTATTACTTTAGGTTTATATTTGCCTGGATTGTGTTTGTTTGTCGCGACGCTGCGTATGCTGCATTACCATATTGATCATAAAATTCCTCTGGAATCAAAAACGTTTGGTTCCCGCTTGCAGGAGCATTGTCTGAGCGTGACAAAAGGCACGGAAAAGTTGGGTGCCAGCGCTATATTCTCTGTGGTTGGTCTGAACTTTCTCATTTGTAATGGCGCCTTTTATATGATCAATGCATCGTTATCAGCTATTAGTTATTGCCATTCTTTTTTCAAAGGGACGAACAATGTCTTGCCCTCCTATCAGGATTATATACAGGAAAAGCATTTCAGATTTCCATTTGTCGCCATGGTCGCTTATGATATTGAAAGTTATATTCACCAGCAGGAGCAACAATGGCTTGCGAGCTGGCAGAAGGGGAGGACGAAGGGAAAAATGATGCAACGAACGTTACAAACGATCCAGGGAATTGATCGTACCGCTCCCGATGAGTATCAAGCCTATGCTCGAGTTGCCGAACAAGTCGCCTTGCTGGCCAATAACGATTTTCTGAGCCGTAGTGGAAACCGCGCCAGGCGATTAGTTGAAATGTTGCAATTGCGTGTGGGCCAGAAACAGCCGCTCGATGTGGTAAAACTGGGAACTGAGGGAGATGTTACTGGCGATCTTAAGGATCAGGCTTTGATCGTTAAGGAGCCATTAGGCGCGCTCAGTTATTAATATTATGCTATATTTCCTGAACTTGCCCTTTGCTGATGTTGGTTGAGCCCCTGCGTATCCCCGCTGCATTGTATTGCACAGAGTCCGCAAAAGCTCACCGGCACCGGCAAAGAGTGATTCAGCAAAATATAGGTTGCCAATGAGGATATATGAAAATATTAGTTGCAATTAAGCGGGTCATTGATCCTTACGTCAAAATAAGGATTAAACCAGACCAAACTGCGGTGGAGACTCAGAACGTTAAAATGTCAATGAATCCCTTTGATGAGATTGCCGTTGAGGAAGCCATCCGCTGGAAAGAGCAAGGCTTATGTGAAGAAGTCGTACTGTTGAGCATTGGTCCTGCCATGGTTCAGGAGACTTTGCGTCACGGTTTGGCTTTGGGAGCTTGCCGGGCTATTTTTGTTGAAACCGAGCAAAGGCTGGATAGTCTGGATGTTGCCAAAATTATAAAAAAAATCACAGAGCGGGAAAATCCTGACTGCGTGATGTTGGGCAAACAAGCCATTGATGGAGATAATAATCAGACCGCACAAATGCTGGCTGCACTTTTAGACTGGCCACAAGCAACGAATGTCTCTGAGATGCGTCTGGAGGGGGATAAGATGCAGGCGGTGCGTGAAATCGATGGGGGGCTTGAAACGTTACTGCTGACGATGCCTTGCGTTATTTCAACAGACTTACGCTTGAATGAACCGCGTTACGCCAGTTTGCCCAATATTATGAAGGCCAAACGTAAACCTTTGGACTGTCTTTGTCTTGATGACTTGTCACTATCCATCAAAGAACACACACGGGTACTTTCGGTCAAAGCGCCAGAGCCACGCTCAGGCGGGGAAATTTTATCCTCGGTGGAAGAGTTGGTGCGCAAGCTGGCCAATGACGATAAAGTGATATAAGGGGATAACGCATGAGTACTTTGGTAATTATTGAGCATGACAATCAAAAACCATCCCCGGCAAATGCTGCTGTGCTGGCGGCCGCTGGCGATTTTGCCTGTGCTGCGATCGCGGTGGTGCTGGGTAGTGATTGCCAGTCTGTAGCGGAAGAAGTTGCCCAACTGGAGGGCGTAGAGTCCGTATGGCTGATTGACTCGCCGGTTTTTGCACATACGCTGGCAGAACCCGTTGCACAAGTATTAGCCCCCCTGGCGGCGGAATTTCAGTATATTCTGGCCCCGGCATCTACTTTTGGCAAAAATTGTCTCCCACGGTTAGCTGCGTTATTGGATCGTATTCAAATTTCGGATGTGACCAAAATCGTGGATAAAAAAACAGTGGAGCATCCGATCTATGCGGGTAATGCTATAGAGCAGCTTGCTATTTTAGATGATAAGGTGTGTATGAGTATCCGTACAACGGCTTTTACCCCGGTATCTGCTGCACAAAGCATGGCGCCCATTAAAGTGTTGCCGTCGCAGGTTGTATGGGATAAAACAACCTTTGTTAACATTACAAAAACGCCTTCTGAACGACCTGAACTGACGAATGCCACGTGTATTGTGGCTGGTGGACGTGCGTTGCAAAGTGCAGAGAAATTTCGTTTGATAGAAGAGTTGGCGGATGCGTTGGGCGGAGCCGTTGGGGCCTCACGGGCTGCTGTGGATGCAGGATTTGCACCCAATGATTACCAGGTCGGTCAAACCGGTAAAATTGTGGCGCCCACATTGTACATTGCGGTTGGAATTTCGGGGGCCATTCAACATCTGGCTGGTATGAAGGACTCCAGACTGATTGTGGCTATCAACAAAGATCCCGATGCCCCTATATTCCAGGTTGCCAATTATGGCTTGGTCGGAGACTTGTTTGAGATTGTTCCCCAATTGATTACACTAATAAAAGAAAGAGGATAATAATTATGTTAGTTGGTGTTCCCAAAGAAATTAAAATGCAGGAAAACCGAGTTGGTTTGGTACCTGCCAGTGTGCGTGAAATTATCCGGGCTGGAAAAAGCGTCATAGTTGAACATAATGCGGGTATGGGAATTGGTATTAGTGATGATGACTATCGTAATGCCGGTGCCACTGTGGTGGATACGGCAGAAGAAGTATTCGAGCAGGCTGATTTAATTATTAAAGTGAAGGAGCCACAAGCGGTTGAGTGTAAAAGATTGCGTGAAGGTCAAACGATATTTACGTATTTGCATTTGGCTCCTGATCCGGAGCAAACCCGTTTATTGAAAGAATCAGGCGCTACAGCGATCGCCTATGAGACGGTGACGCAGAATGACGGCGGATTGCCTCTGTTGACGCCTATGTCGCAGGTTGCTGGCAGAATGTCCATCCAGGCGGGTGCGCATTGCCTGGAAATGGCGCAGGGTGGCAGCGGCGTATTGTTGGGCGGCGTGCCAGGCGTTGCACCAGCCAATGTCGTGGTGATTGGTGGCGGCGTGGTTGGAACAAATGCGGTTCGAATGGCGATGGGGATGGAAGCCCATGTTACCGTTCTGGAAAAGTCACTGTCTCGTCTGCGTGAGCTCGATTTTCAGTTCGGCTCCAAATTAAATACGATATATGCAACGGTGGAATCCCTGGAAAAATACGTGGCGGATGCGGATTTGGTGATTGGCGCTGTATTGGTACCAGGTGCTGCCGCCCCCAAGCTGGTAACACGCAATATGCTTAAGGCGATGCGACCGGGTTCTGTCGTGGTTGACGTTGCGATTGACCAGGGTGGCTGCTTTGAAACCTCAAAACCAACCACGCATCACGAGCCTACCTATGTCGTGGAGGATATTGTGCATTACTGTGTGGCTAATATGCCGGGTGCGGTACCACGGACCTCAACCTTTGCTCTGAACAATGCCACCTTACCTTTTATCATGCAGTTGGTTAGTAAGGGTATTAAGATGGCTTTATTAAGTGATGGTCATTTGTTGAATGGCTTAAATGTGCACCAAGGATGCATTACCTATGAGGCGGTTGCGCGTGATCTGGGTTACGATTATGTCACCCCAACGGATGCGCTGATGCACTGATTTTTTCTATGTTGGGATAAACACAGCATAGCGCATGTCTTGTTCAACCGCAGCTCTGCGAAAGCAGAGGAGTGGTTGAACAGGAATAAACGAACGTTCATAACATCCTCTCATACAGCCGCAGCATTCACGTCATGGTAAAATCAGTGCAAAAAAAGCAACAAGCAACACTCTAATCGAGTGGTAACGGCTTGTCAGTCTTTTGCGAAGGCTGGAGCTTGTCAAGCACAGGAAAAATAGCTCTGACCACCAGACCACTCCCTTTTTCTGGCTTGTCGAGTTCAATTTCGCCATTATGTAAATCGCATATCTGACGGACTATGGCCAGTCCCAGTCCACTGCCAGGGCTTTTGTTACCCAAGACACGGAAAAATCGTTCAAAGACGCGTTCTTTTAATTCATGCGGAATACCCGGTCCATTATCTTGCACTTCAAAAATGAGCGATGGCGCCCTCTCATAAACACGGACTAAGACTTTGCCGCTATCTTTACTATAGCGAATAGCATTATCCACCAAATTACGAATTAAAATGCCCATGGCTGTTGCATTTCCCTGCATGGGGGGGAGGTGTGGGGCAGTTTCAAATTCAATTTCAACATTGCTTTCAACGGCTTGTGGCACCAGCTGGGCAATGACATCTCGAGAAAGTTTTGCCAAATCAAATTGATCTTTGTCCGGCATATCAACGGATTCAGAGACCAGTCGGCTCATGGTCAAGAGTTGTTGCACGGTATGCGTGCTACGGTTAACACTGGCAATGAGCTTGTGCAGGGCCTTGTCTTTATCGGCGATGTTATCACTATTCAGGGCCACTTGGGCTTGTGCTTTCAACGCAGCAAGCGGTGTTTTCAGCTCATGTGCTGCATCGGCGGCAAAACGTTTCTCGCGCTCAAAGCCTTCCTGCAAACGGTAAAACAGTTGATTTAATTCGTCTATCACCGGCTTGATTTCCTCTGGAACCGCTTCCAGGTTGACCGGCTCCAGATGCGTGGGCGCACGGTCGGCGACTTCTTGTGCCACTCGGTCAAGGCTGTCTAACCCACGGCCAATAATGATCCAGATGAGTAAGCCCGACAAGGGAAAGGTGAGTAACATAATGTATAAATCATCTTGTGCAATACGATGCCCCAGCTCATTGCGAGTGTCATAGCGCTCTGCTAAAACAGTACGAATGGCGGCATTTTTATTATAGGCTGTAAATACCCTCCAACGTTGTTGATTGACCGTTTTATCACTAAAGCCATCCATATCGGCTGTCAGGGGAAGGCTGGGAGCCGTTGGTGAGTGGAGTAGGAGCTTGCCGTCATCTGTCCATACTTGAAAGTTAAATTTTCCAACCAGATTGGGGGTGGGTTCCTCGGTGAGATAGCGTTTTTGGTAGTAGCCTTGGATTTCATTGGGAATTTGTTCCAGCGCCTGCTGAATTTGATGTAATGGCCTTTGATGCAGATCATCACCCAGCAAGGCTTGATAAGATAAGGCCGATATCGCCATCAGGCTATCCAGATGCTCCTGGATATCTTTTTGATCGAGATAATAGTTCCCAATAGCCGTCAAAGTTGTGGTAATGGTAATGGCCAGCAACAGATTAATCAGCAGAAATTTACGTATGGATGATTTCACAGATACTTAACCTTCGGCCTTTTCTACAATATATCCGACCCCGCGTATCGTGCGAATGAAATTGGCATCCAGTTTTTTGCGCAGATTATGAATATGGACTTCCAGTGCGTTAGAGTCCACATCCTCATCCCAACCGTAAACACTTTGCATCAATTGTTCACGGGACAAGACGTGCCCTTGATTTTCAAGGAGTTTATATAACAGGGAATATTCTCTGCGCGGCAGATTGATGAGTTCATTATCCACAAAAACCGCATGTGCCGCTGGATCAAGGGTTAAGTTTCGATAATGCAATAGCGCATCCGCTCTTCCTTGTGAGCGGCGGGTAAGCGCACGCACTCGCGCACTTAATTCGTTCATATCAAAGGGTTTAGCCAGATAATCATCGGCTCCACTGTCAAGACCTTTGATGCGATCTTCCACGGAATCGCGCGCGGTGAGAATGATAACCGGCGTACCATTACCATCCTGGCGTACACTTTGCAGAAATCCTAAACCTGACAGGCGAGGTAAACCCAAATCCAGAATAATACATTCGAAGGACTCGTGTTTAACCGCCGCACGTGCTGCTTCACCATCTTTTAACCAATCGACAACATAGCCAAATTGTGTCAACCCTGCCTTGACAGCGTCCCCTAATAATTCATCGTCTTCAACCAGTAACAGGCGCATTATAATCTCCATTTATTCATGTATCAGCCGGGAGGGTTTGTCTGTCAGAACGTTTGTGTCAGGACTCCTGGCGCATTACCTTCTCATCAATGTGTCGGGTAAGATATAGCGCCTGTAATAACACGAAAACCAGGGTCAAGCCTAAACCACCAAAGAGTTTAAAGTTCACCCAGGTATCGGTCGAATAGTTAAAGGCGACATATAGGTTCAAAAAGCCCATCAAAACGAAGAAGATGGCCCAGGCATGATTGAGACGGTGCCAGATTTTACGAGGCAAAATGATGTTGCCGGCCATCATTTTTTGAATCAGTGGCTGCTGACCAACCAGCATCGACCCCCAAAACACCAGACTGCTTATCCAGTACACGCCGGTTGGTTTCCATTTGATAAAGACAGGGTCATGAAAAATAAGGGTGGCGCCACCCAGAAGGCTAATGACGGCCAGACTAAAAAGATGTATTTTTTCAACGCGATGATAGCGCAGTCGGTAAAATAAGACTTGAATCAAAGAAGCAATAATGGCAATAGCGGTGGCTATATAAATACCAAATAATTTATAGCCAATAAAAAAAAGAACGATGGGTAAAAAATCAGTTAATAGCTTCATGTGGTTATCCTGTCAGTTATACTTTAGTAGTTCTCTCTTTTCTACGCTTGCGCCTTACTATTTTCGCTAAAGGAGAGCGGTATTTTGGGCATGCTCTTCTCGTGGTGGAACGGAATCTTGTTTTCCGTATAGTATAACATAATCAGGCAAGGGTCTAAAAATCAGAGCCATCGCTATTTGCCTAAACCTGCTGTGACGTCACCCGCAAAATTTCTGCAAGAGAGGTATCTCCGGCCAGCACACGTCTGATCCCATCTTCGCGGATAGAAGGGACGTTTGGACGAATATGAGCCTCCAGACTTTGGCTGCTTTCATTGCGGTGAATCATACCACGCAGGGTTTCATCCATGGGGATTAATTCGTAGATGCCTGTACGACCGCGATACCCTAACTGATTGCATTGCTCACATCCTTCTGCTTGTGCCACTTTGCTCGTATCTGTTTCTGCGCTAATCTGCATTAATTGTTGTTCTTCCGCATTTAAGATATGCGGTTTTTTGCAATGAGGACAAAGCTTTCGTACCAGACGTTGGGCAATCAGTCCCACCAGACTGGAGGATAAAAGGAAGGACTCTACTCCCATGTCAAGCAGGCGTGCAATAGCGCCGAGGGCAGTATTTGTATGCAGAGTAGAGAGAACCAGATGACCGGTGAGGCTTGCCTGCACCGCGATATCCGCAGTCTCCAAATCTCTGATTTCACCTATCATCACTACATCCGGATCTTGCCGCAGTATCGCGCGCAAACCTTTGGCAAAGGTCATATTCACCTTCGTATTAACCTGTGACTGGCCAATCCCCGGCAGATCATATTCAATCGGATCTTCAATGGTAAGAATATTACGTGTTACTTGATTCAGCTCTGTGAGCATGGCATAGAGCGAGGTGGTTTTTCCTGACCCTGTCGGGCCAGTTACCAGGATGATCCCGTGTGGCTCCGCTATAAGTTTGCGCATGGACAGCAGGGTATCGGTAGGCATTCCCAATAACGCCAAATCGAGCTGGGCTGCCTGTTTATCCAAAATTCGCATCACGATGCGTTCCCCATGGTTAGAGGGGAGGGTGGATACGCGCACATCAATGCTGTGGCCGCCTATTCGCAAATTAATACGTCCATCCTGAGGTATCCGTTTCTCGGCGATATCCAGTTTTGCCATGACTTTAACACGGGAAATCACTAACGGAGCAATGGTTCTTTGAATTTCAAGTACCTCATGCAATACGCCATCCACCCGATTGCGGACGATCACCCGATTTTCATAGGTTTCAATATGAATATCCGAGGCTTTTTGTTTAATGGCTTGGGTAAACAGCGCATTGATCAAACGGATAATCGGCGCGTCATCCTGATTATCCAGCAAATCTTCGCTGTTGGGCAGTTGGTTGGCCAGCACATCCAGATCCATCTCTTCTGTCATGCCTTCAGTCACATCGAGAATAGCGGATTGAGACTGATAGCATTGGGCAAGGGCATTTTGAAACTCCTGTTCATTGACTTGCCTGCTGCGTACCGGTTGTTGCACATAGCGGAGGATTTCCGCAACCACCAAAGCAGGTGGTTTGAAAACATAGATCAGATCGTAGGCGCTCTCCTCCTCTTGGGAAGGTATAATAATCACCTGATGTTTTTTTGCAAAACTGTAAGGCAGTTTGCAGAGTTCGGTTGTTTGGGCGCACATCGTTATTTCATATTTCCTCTGGGAGCAGGTCGTTTTATTATTTTCGTCACTATTTTTTGCTCTGGAGGAGGCGCTGCAAACGGTTTGGGCAGGTTGGCACTATGCAGCGGGGGCAGATAGAGTTCTTTGTCATCTGGTATGTAGATTTCCTGATCCCGCAGCATCTCCAGTTGGTAATTGCGAACGTGATCGTACTTACCACCGGTGACCTGCAGGGCATCTTTTTTATTGCGCAAAATAATCGGTTTGATGAAAACCATGAGCACCTTTTTTTCCCGGTTACGAATATTATGCTGAAACAGGCGGCCGATGCCTGGAATATCACCGAGGATCGGTAGGTGGTTATCTTCATTTCCCAAGCTGTCTTGCGAAAGACCGCCGAGGACGACAATATCACCGCTTTCAACATGCACCGAGGTGACAATGCTGCTGATATTGAAGACTGGGTTGACCGAGTTTTCAATACTGGTGGGAGAAATGGTATCGTTGCCCTGATCAATTTGCATTTGAATGCCTTGTCCTCGCGTTATTTGGGGGCGCACATAAAGATGTAACGCTACATTGACGCGGTCAAAGGTGGTAAAGGGAGTGGCTCCCGTGCTGCCGCCGGCATTATTGGGGTACGATGAATTTTGTACGGAAACCTGTTGACCGACCAGTATTTTCGCCTGACGATTATCCAGCACCACCACGGAAGGACTGGACAGGATATTGGCCCGTCGGTTGCGAGCCAGCGCATAGATTTGCGCCTGAAAATTATCAATGGAGGTTTGTGAATTAATAATGGCAAAACCTGGCCGGAAATCAGGTGCCCGACCGTTCTGTTCCTCACGGCTTCCCCATTCAATTCCCAGACTGTTTACATCGTTTTCATCCAGTTCCGCCACGATCGCTTCAATTAAGAGCTGGGCGGGACGAATATCCAATTGGCTGATCACGCTGCGCATAATGCTGATAATGCTGGGCGGTGCGTTTAAAATCACGGAGTTTGTGTTGGGTTCCGCAATAATCTGCACGATGGGTTTGGTTGAGCCTTCCGTCTTGCTGGAAACCTCTGAGGTTCCCATCGATGCCCCCATTTTGCTTGAACTCATTCGCTCGCCGGATTGCAAATTGGTACTGGAGCTCCCGCTCGCCATACTCGAGGCTGGATTCGTACTATCCAGTTCAGGTTTGGTTATGCTGCCGATGGTGGTGCCGACAATACCGCTGAAATTGGCCTCGGCAATACCAGCCAGAATAGGCACTAAATCTTCGGCGCGTAAATAATTTAGATAAATGACCTGGGTATTACTATGTACCCCACGGGAGCTTTCCTGATCCAGTCGGTTGATGAGCATGCGCAGGCGAATACGATCGGTTTTATTGCCGCTGATGAGAATGGCATTACTGCGATCATCGGGAGCGAGCGTTGTGGGTTGTTTCCCCGGTCCGCTGACACTTTTTACCAGATCTTTCAAGGTATTGGCAATATCCATTGCCAGGGCATACTTTAAGGGCACAATGTCAATGTCACTGGAGGTAGAGTCATCAACCTGAGTAATAATAGTGGCCAGTTGGCGAATATTATTTGCCCGACCGGAAAGAATCAGCATATTGGAGGGATTATAGGCTGAAATACTGCTCCACTGCGGCATTAAAGGCCGTAATACCGGCACGAGTTGGTCTGCCGGCACATATTTAACCGGGATGACCTGGACCAACATTTCATCACCAAGCGGAGGATGGCCATCGGCTTCGCTGATATCCGGTGACTGGGTTTTGGCATCAATATTAGGAACAATCTTCGTGATATCACCATTATCAATGGCAGCATATCCGGATATTTGTAACATGGAGAGAAAGACTTGATAGAGTTCGTCATCTGAAATGGGGGTTGCCGACACAATAGAGATTTTTCCCTGCACCCGAGGATCAATGATAAAATTTTTACCGGTCAGGCGGGAAACCTCGGCAATAACCGCACGGATATCGGCATTTTTCAGATTCCACAGTTTTTTACCTGGAGAGCCCTGCCTGCCAAATTGGCGTGCTTCTTGTTTTTGATCACGGATTTTGTTTTGCAGCTCGAGTGCTTCATTGTAATCATTTAGTGGCGCGGTTTTTACCAGCCAGAGTTTTTTTTCCGGGAGGTATTGCAGCTCAACCGGCATATGGCTTAAGTCAGATATTTTCTTTTGCAGTTCATCGGCATTTTTTTTATGCGCAAAAGCGCCAGCATGAATTACATACGCATCTTGACCATCAATACTGACGGTGCGAATCGTCACCTCAGAAGCAAATACGACACTTGTCAGGCAGTAACTTAAAAGCAAGTAGAAATAAATTCGCATCCTTTATCAGGCTCTCATTCGTTGCAGATAAAACAGGAGGATACAATAGTTTATAAGGAAAAAGAAGCAGTACAGTGGAGGAAAGAAAGATTTTGTGGTGGCTATGGGTGGACTCGAACCACCGACCTCAGCATTATGAGTGCCGCGCTCTAACCGGCTGAGCTACATAGCCTGACGAAGACGCATTTTCCTGATTTAAGATGGCTTTGTCAATACACAAGAGCAAAATTTCAAAAAAATATAAGCTGCGTCCCATTGGGGCTCAGTATGCTCATGTCGGCTGGGTAATGGACGCTTCTTGCTGTTGCGCCGGATCGATGCGGGCCCGTCTGACGGTATCGATCGTCTGAAAGAGGCGACCATAGCTCCCGGCATTCCAGGTTGCGCAGCCCTGGCGCATTAGCTGCTGACCACTGCTTGTGATGTAGTCTGAAAATAGTATAGTCCCCGCTGCCACGATAAGCGCCCCCAAGACCAACATGGCGCTTGCGAGAAGCCGCATACTGATACTGGCATGTGTGGTCAATTGCTGTGCGCTATTGCGGTAGTCCTCTGTGGTTATTTCCTGATTCAGAAAACGATAGGTATTCCGTAAGACGTCAATTAACTCTTGGTCGTCTTGTTCGTTATCGTTCCGTATGTGCTCGCTGTGCGCCAAGAGGGAAGCTAGGGATTTTTTTAACGTACCCTCATCCAGGGTCTCATGATGTCCTTGTAACAGCGCTTTCGCTTCCTGGTAGTTGGTATGCGTTTCCTTTGGCGCAGGATGTGGGATGGTTTGCATCTCTAACGTGGTGACTCCCGAAGCAAGGGTGGAGGTATCGAGGGGATTTTCTTGAAAATAGTCAATAATAGGTTTTAATATCACTTCTTTGAACGCGGAGCGGGCATGGTCGCTGGGTAATTCTTTTTGCATGCGCGAAAGCGTGAAATGGGTTTCGGCCGCAGCGGGATTTACCGCAAACTCATAGGCTAAAAGCGTTTTAGCCAGTGAATTGTTGCGCATAAATTTATTTTCTTCGATCTCCTGGGGAATGAGGGGGATCATTCTGGCAATGAGTTGATGTAAATTAGCCAGAGTCATTTGGGGCGCAAGATGGCGTACAAAATCCTTCATCCCTTCTGACTCGGAAAAATTGTCATCGCTAACCTCTTTAACCGCAATATAAAGAGGGCTTCTTTGAAAAATCAGGGGTGCCAAGAGCTTTTCTAACTGCTCATCAGTGATGGAAAGCTCGATAAGCCTTTTCCCATAAATACGCAAGAATATTTTCGTTTGCTGTAACATTAGCACTCCCTGAAGTTAGAACAACATTGGATATAGTTTAGCTCGTGCGCTCAAAAACCACCGGAAATTTGACGCAAACACTAACACCATGCCTGTTATTTTACAAGTTTGCTTCTGTTAATTTGTTATGGAAAGTGCCGGGAAAAATACGGACTAGCTGAAAAATTCGTGCTACACACCAAATATCGGTTCTGTCCCCGTTGCATCATAAGATAATGGTGGTTTTTCGATAGCCATTTTGCTACACTCGCCAGCAAAGTCGGTCGAGCAACCGCTCTTTGCTTGCAAAGGGAGGAAAGTCCGGGCTCCACAGGGCAGAGTGCCAGGTAACGCCTGGGAGGTGTGAACCTACGGAAAGTGCCACAGAAAATATACCGCCTGTATGCAGGTAAGGGTGAAATGGTGCGGTAAGAGCGCACCGCGCGACTGGCAACAGTCGTGGCAGGGTAAACCCCACTCGGAGCAAGACCAAATAGGAATCCACAAACTTGCGAGTTTGACGTGTGGCCCGCATGGGATTCGGGTAGGTCGCTTGAGGTTGTTGGTGACAACAATCCCAGATGAATGGTTGCTCTCGACAGAACCCGGCTTACAGACCGACTTTTCTTTTTAAACCGACAGCGTGCTATACCCTCGCTTGCGTGCGGTTCGCACTCGCTGCTTCATGTTCTGAATGTCACGCTGCCCGAAAATACCGCCGTTGCCGTGCTAGCCTTATCTTCGACTGTTGGTCTGCCGGCAGGCTACCGTCTCTCTTCTTGTGCTTCATCTGCTTTTCTGAGCCTGACAGATTTGGTAAAAGATTCCATTACTATCCTTCCCATAGTTGCCGTATAATACAATATTTTTAGGACGATGGGGCAGAGTGATGATGTTATGTCTTGATGTGGGTAACTCTCATATATATGGCGGCTTGTTTGCGGGAGAGGAGATTCGGTTGCGTTTTCGATTGCGTTCCAGTGTCAGCACCTCGGATGAATTGGGTATTTTGCTTAAAACGGTTCTGCACGAAAACAAATGCCACCCGGAAGCGGTCAAGCAGATTGCCCTGTGCTCCGTAGTACCACAAATTGACTACTCCTTGCGCTCCGCTTGTCTGAAATATTTTTCAATCGAGCCGTTTATTTTACAAATGGGCGTAAAAACCGGGCTGCATATACGCTATCGTAATCCGGTTGAGGTCGGTGCTGACCGCATTGCCAATGCGATTGCGGCAAGCCATTTGTATCCGCAAAACAATATTATTGTGATTGATTTTGGCACAGCAACTACCTTTTGTGTGATTTCGGCGCGTAGAGAATATCTGGGAGGGGCTATCATCCCGGGTATCCGACTTTCTGCCGAGGCCCTGACCAATAATACCGCTAAATTGCCCGGGGTTGAAATTGTCCGTAAGGAAAAAGTGATCGGTTTGACTACGATTGAGAGTATTCAGAGCGGTATTTACTATGCCGCCTTGGGAGCCTGCCGGGAAATTATTACCCGCATACAACAAGAGGCTTTTGCCGGCACGGAGGTCATGGTGGTGGCGACGGGTGGTTTTTCTTCTCTTTTTGATGAGATGGGATTATTTGATGCCCACATTCCTGATCTCGTTTTGCAGGGTATCCGCCTGGCGGCACTGCAAAATTCCTGAGCGGGCGGTTGGTTGAAACAGCGCGTGAGTGGAGCAACGGGGATATGTCTTTGGTCTTGGGCTGCTTAGGGCAAAACCAGGATGGGAGAGTGCCCGGCTGCATTCAGGTATCAGGGGTTCGGCTATCGATGAGCGATTTTCCGGTGTGAAATCAAACTGTGCCAGCCAGTATTGCAATGCATTCATGCTGAGGAGAAAGGAAAAAACAGTAGAGGCGGCGAGGAGCAGAGCCGTCATTGCCGGCAGAACCAGGGGAAGGGTGACCAAGCTGGCCGTGCTGACACTGGCCAGCGTCATAAAAGCGACATATTTCAGATAGGTGTGCTGTTTTGAAGAACAGTAGTTCTCTTCTCCTTGGGGGGGATAATAAAAACGATGATATTCACTGCTTAACCAAAGGACACTGCTCAGGGCCGTGCACCATAAACCAACATACATCAACACAGGCAAAACCATGGATAGTAAGAAGCACAGGCTGCCGGTAAAACCAAGGATGGCCGTAGTTCGGCTTTGTGCTTTAAAACCGATAAAACCAGACTGGCGGGAGTCTTGAGAACGCTGCTCAGGCAGTTTTTCAAGGGCAAGCAGCCACACAATATGGGCCAGCATATTGACACAGAGTGCAGCGATGTTGGCAATAATTTTGAAGCCTGATTGAGAAAGGTGCTTCAATAGACCAATGATAGAGGACAGGGTAAACAAATATCCGCTATACTTACTCAGTTTTTTATGGCTCAACTGCCTATCCCCGCTCAATATTTGATACTGTCTACCGCATTGGTATGTTTGCGTAACATTATGCTGGTATTATTTTTTTTTTTCTAGCACCACAGAACGGTATCGGCATGAAAATGCTAAAACGGTGCCTAAGCACTTGTGCGTTCTATCCACTCAGAGGAAGGCCGATCCGTACCCGTAGACCACCTTGAATACGGTTGCTTGCCTCAATATATCCCTTATGCAGGAGAATAGCCTCATGAGCTATGGCCAGACCCAAGCCATAGCCGCCGGTTTTTTTTTCACGTGAACAGTCTACCCGGTAAAACGGGCTGAAAATTTTAGGGATTTCGGTTTCAGGTACGCCCGGGCCCTGATCATCAATATCGATCGTCAGATAGCCGGCCTCAAGGTGCATGCTAACCAAAACTGTTGTATTGACTGGCGAATAGCGCAAGGCATTACGGAGAATGTTTTCCAGGGCACGATGAATGAGTGGTGGATACACCGGGATGGTGACATCCATTTGCGCAAGCCACTGTACACGCGGTTGAGCAGCACCAAATTCATAATTGACATCCTGTATCAGATTGTCCAGCAACTCACGAATATTACTGGGATGAGCATTCAGTGGCTCAGCCGACTGACTCAGTCGGGCAAACTCTAAAATTTCCCCAATGAGCTGGTTCAGACGCAGACATTCAAGCTCCATACGATTGAATTCTGGCAGGGCTTGTCCTTGCGTTTTATCACGGGCAATTTCTATCGCAATCTGCAAACGGGTTAAAGGGGAGCGCAATTCATGAGAGATATCGCTGAGCAGGCGTTCTTTCGCGAGAATCAGCTGCTCGAGTTGCTCTGCCATGCGATCAAAGTCACGACTGAGTTCAGCGATTTCATCATGGGTATGCCCCCTGATGGTTCCGACTCGGGTATGCAGTTTTCCCGTAGCTAGTGAACGTGCTGCCTGGCGCAGGGAGCGCAAGGGATGTGTGAGGTAAAGGGATAAAAGATAGCAGATTAATCCGCTGAAAAAAACGGCGATGGTCAAGCGGATGGATAAGCCGGCCCAGGGTATGTCGACAAAGTGGGACAGAGGCGTCTCACTGACAGCGACCAGTCGATAGATATGACCGCTGGTTGATACGATTTCATGGCTTATGATCCGGTTATCTGATTTGAGCAGGCCGTCATCCAGAAGCGAGTTGACCAGTTTGTGTGAGATCTGCCTAACCGAGGCAGGAGGAGGCATGTGCGAAATAATTTCGCCTGTATTAGACAGCAAAAACAAGTCCATATTGCGTTGTTGACCCGTCTGCTTGAGCCATTTTAGCAATGCATTATGGTGGCCAGATTCGAGAGTGGCAATGGCGGCAGTGGCATGGCTATCCATAAACACTTTCTCACGCGCCGGTATGGATGATTTTTGCGCTATTTCACTGGTGACCCAGGCGGTAGTGAGAATGATTAAGATGGTGGCAAGCCAGAAGGAGATAAAAATTTTCCAGTACAGATTATGCATTAAACATATAACCAAAAGCCCGCACGGTTTTAATCAGAGGTTCTCCCTGCGGATTATTACCCAGTTTATTACGCAGGTTGCTGATGTGCACGTCAATACTGCGATCATAGGCGGTATATTTGCGACCCAGAGCATATTCTGTCAATTCTTCCTTGGAAAAGGCCTGTCCGGGAGATTTAATAAGCATTTCAAGTATATTAAATTCTGTATTGGTCAGATCCAGGGGGGTATCATGATAGAGTGCAATACGCTTGGCGCCATCAACGACAATGTGGTTATGTTCGATGACCGGACGTTGGCTGGGACTTTTATTTGTCCGTCGTAAAATGGCCCGCAAACGGGCTACCAGTTCTCGTGGATTACAGGGTTTAGCGAGATAATCATCAGCACCAATTTCCAGGCCAACAATACGATCCACATCATCACCACGAGCTGTTAACATTAAAACGGGAGTATCACTGTGTTCACGTATGGCTTTTAATACTTCAAAGCCACTGAGACCCGGTAACATCACATCAAGAATAATGGCGGAAAAAGGTTGATTGATGGCGCGTTTTACCGCATTGACCCCATCATGTTCACAGGTGATTTCAAATCCCTCCGGTGTGAGATATTGTACCAGTAAATCGGTTAACTCCTGATCATCGTCAATTAGCAGGATGGCATTTTGCATAAACTATTCCCTGGTTTTTTCTTTTTTGTTTAGATAGCGCTTGTCTACACAAGACAACAGCTTAATGCGTCTGGCATCGGCATTGAGTATTTTGAATTCCCAGCCCTCAATCGTAAGGATTTCACCGCGTTCTGGCAGGTGGCCAAAGTGACTCATAATAATACCGCCAATGGTATCATACTGTTCATCACTAAAGTGGGCATGCAATTGTTCGTTAAATTCTTCAATCGGGGTATGCCCTTTGAGCACATAATGGTAATTTTCGTGCTTTTTAATATAATCCTCTTCATCAATATCAAATTCATCCTCAATATCGCCTACGATTTGCTCGATGATATCCTCAATAGTCACGAAGCCACTGACAGCGCCATACTCATCGACAACAATGGCCATATGGTTACGATTGGAACGGAACTCGCTTAGCAGCAAATCCAGGCGCTTACTTTCGGGAATAAAACTGGCTAGACGAACCATATCCTCGAGATCAAACTCCTGATTGTCATCGGCAGGGCTGTAGCGAAAGAGGTCTTTGGCGTGAAGAATGCCAATGACTTCATCATTATTTTCGCCGGTAACGGGAAAGCGTGAATGGCCGGTTTGACGAACCATATCCAGTACCTCATTGTAGGTTTTGTCATAAGGGATGGTATGCATTTTATTTTTCGTCACCATGATATCGCGTACTTTCAATTGGGTAAATTGAATCACGCCTTCAATCATACGCAGTGTGTCACTATCGATTAACGCCCGATCTTCTGCGTCACGCAGTAAACTAATCAACTCCTCTCGGTTTTGCGGTTCTTTCTGCAAAAACTGGCGTAAGCGACCAAACCAGCCGGGATTCATTTCCTCTTTTGTCAAGATATGCTCCTTTCCTTTCAGTAAGGGTTATTCACATTAAAATGTGACAGTATGTCAATTTCTAAAGCTTGCATGATCATTTCGTCTGCTTCCTGGATATGATCATACCCTAAAAGATGCAAAACGCCATGGATGATGATATGTGCCCAGTGAGCCTCGAGATTTTTGTGTTGTTCTTGACTTTCACGGGCTAATACGGCCGGGCAGACGACCACATCACCAAGCAGGGGTATGTCCAATTCCACAATGTCGGGCAGGGCAGCCGGAAAGGCTAATACATTGGTACTCTTGTTTTGCTGACGATATTGCCAGTTTAGTGCTGTCATTTCACTTTCATCGACCACACGCAAGGTGAGTTCCGCGGATTGGTTCAGGTGTTTGAGCGCGCTATCGGCCCAGAACTCCAGTTTTTGCGGTGTAATGGGCGGTGGTAGGGGGCAGGCAATCTGGATATCAATGTAATTATGCATCCGGTTTCGCCTCGTCTTTGTCGTAACAGTCAATGATCTGGCTAATGAGCGGGTGACGTACCACTTCCTGATTAGTAAAACGGTATATGCCGATTTCAGGAATACCCTGCAATATTGTGGTGGCATGTTTGAGCCCAGATCGGGTGCCTTTGGGCAAGTCAATCTGCGTCATATCGCCATTAATGACCATACGAGAAGAAAACCCCATGCGTGTTACAAACATTTTCATTTGCATCGAGGTCGTATTTTGTGCCTCATCTAGAATAATAAATGCTTCGTTGAGCGTACGGCCCCGCATAAAGGCCAGAGGCAATATTTCAATGACATCGCTTTGAATGAGTTTTTGAGTTTCTTTAAAACCCAGCATTTCATACAGGGCATCATACACCGGACGAAGATAGGGCAGTACTTTTTCAACCAGATCGCCCGGTAAAAACCCCAGCTTCTCGCCTGCTTCCACTGCGGGTCGAACAAAGACCAGTCGTTGCACCTCGCCACGTTCAAATGACTCAATGGCTTTGGCCACAGCCAGCCAGGTTTTACCCGTTCCGGCCGGACCAACAGCGATGGTAATGGCATTTTTGTCAATGCTGTTGAGATAATCTTGTTGTTTTTGATTGCGAGCGGTAATGGTTTTTCGCCCAAGCTTAATCGAAGGACTTGTCATGTGCTCAACCTCTCCTTGCTGTAATAGTTGTTTAATTTGCGCTATGTGTATTGGTTGGTGACTATAGTGTGACAGGGTCTGGATACAGTGATGGGCCCGCTGAATTGCTGCGTGGGCATCGGAAGTAATGGTCAGAACATTATTCGGTTCCAGTGCGAGGTGAACCGCGAGAGTCTTTTCCAGATAACGAAAAACCCCGCGATTGTGACCCACTATATTATGTTGTTGCGTTTGATTAAGCTTCCGTAATGGAAAGCTTTTTTTCATTAATTTTCTACTCAATTGGAATGGTAATGATCAAGATGGAAGTCATGTATAAATAATAGTCTATTATGGGGGGCATGTTCAACTGGACAGGGGCTCTTTTTATGTATTTCCCTGGTTTTAACCCCTGTAAGCACCGTATGTGGCTTCGGGATAGCACATTTTAATGTTCTGCTTATTTGCAGGATGAGGGACTAGCGTTCATCCTTCTTGTTGAGCGAGGCTTTGATTCTCGACTTGTCTTCGTACATACGCCGGTCTGCTATGGATAAGAGTTGTTCCATCCGTCGACTATCGGCGGGATAGTGCGCGAGGCCAATAGAGACGTTCAGTTGAATATCATGTTTCACACTGCGGTAGGGATAGCTGAAAACCTTTCTGACCCGGGCCATCATCTTATGGGCTATTGATTCGTCATTTGAAACCATGCCAATAAATTCATCACCACCTACTCGTGCTATAAAATCTTCATTGCGGAAGCATTGGCTCAAGCGTTTGCTGCTTTCCACTATTACTTGATCGCCAACTTCATGTCCATAACGGTCATTAATCGCTTTGAAACCATTTAAGTCCATGTACAATAGGGTTAAACCTTGCTTGCTACGTATTCTCTTTCGTAATTCTTCATAAAAATACTTGCGGTTGGGTAATTTGCTTAAGACATCATGCCGTGACAAATGAAGCAGTTTATCCCTATCCTCTTCCAGTATTTTTTGCTGCTGGAAATTGCGTTGTTCAAACACATCTATCTCGATGAGGAAGGCAGTAAGTATAGTGAGGACCAAGACCATAGCAAACCCAAAATTCATGATCTGAACATACCAAATCAGTGATTCAGGGGGGTGGAATATCGCCTCATGCGGGAGTAGCAAAAAGGCAATAATGGCGATAATACTAACTCCCCCATACAGGATTAAACCAAAGAAGCCTGTGAGCGTACCAGCAATCAGAGGCACCAAATAAAACCAGACAAAGAGGGAGGTATCGATGCCACCGGAGACATAATTCACTCCGATCACGGTCGATACGATTAAAATCGTTAAAAAGTGGCTGGAGAATCGAACACAGTAATAGCGTTTTAGGGCAATCAAATTGAGGAGTGACAGGAGGATTCCCAGCGATAAAACGACCATAACTGTCCAGTGATGGATTGGGGGCAGTATTAGCATCAGCAGTACAAAGACTATGGTTTCAATACCAATGACAAAAGTCATGCGATATTGACGGCCATACTGATGGCCATTCAACACCTCTTTTAGTTGGTGCTTCATTGCCCCCATTGTTTGTGACGCACCTTTAATGAAGAATACATAAACAAAATATAGGCTCTAACCAAAATGAAAGCAAATGTGGCGAGCATGCGAATTATCACTATTGCTAACTCCTGTCTTATTAGGTTCCATCACCATTGTGGGGAGAAGTCGAGGAGGATTAATCACAAAAATACATCTTGTCACAAATGGGATGGGAAAGCCGGTCAAGTTTCAACTGACCGCAGTATACAAAGCTGACTGTACCCAGGCTAAGTTTTTGCTGGAAGGACAACAAGCAGAGGCGGTACTGGCTGACAAAGGTTATGTCACTGATGGAATTGTTCATTATGTTCAACAGAGCATGAAGGCTGAAAATACAATGGATATTCAGGACTTCCTTAAATTTTTAATCCTCAGCTTCAATTTCACGTTGTATTTCATTGCATACTCATTATTTTGTTCTCAATGGTCATAGTTTTTTCTCCTGTATGAATAGTTCAATTATCAAAGTTAAAATGGTCAAATGATTGATAGTTCAATTTCAACGTATAAGGGTTCAACGAATAAGGAATCATTCGTTGATAACAGTAGGTCAGAGGTGGGCTAAATCCTAGTTCCACTGTTGCACTTCACTGTTGAAACGGCGTTATTTTATCGACGCACATTTCCTCATACGTATTTCATTTTAAAAAACACTGTTGATCAATGCTGAAACATCATGGTAATATTTTATCCTAGGCAACGATGGTTTGGGACATAAGTTTGAATCCACTTCATAAGGCTGTTAGCACTAAAAATCTAACACAGGTAGAAACGATGATTCAAGAGGGAGCCGATATCAATAGCATTGATAAGGCAGGAAACACACCGCTCATGTTAGCAGTTATCGATAATAATGTGCACATGGTCCGTTATCTCTTAACCCACACCGTTGACTTATATAAAAAAAATAACAACAACGAGATTGCGCTAAGTCTGTCAAGAGGAGGCGATGCAGAGATAACAAAAATGCTTGTTGTTCAGCATGTGACCAATGATTCTTGTGTGCAAACATCGATGGACGATGATACTCAGACCCTTATAAACAAACTGATTACTACTTTATTATACAAAAGCAAACGAAAAGGATGGGAAGCACAGGATTGTGTTAATTTACGCTATTATATTCAGTCGTTAAACTCACAATTCGTGAATTTTACACCAAAGCCGTTTGAATCGTATATCCGCCATCAAGAAACCGAAACCAATGATTTTTACGGCTCTTATCCCTCTGATGATTCCGATTCAGACGAGGAGTTGGCTTATCATCGGCTACCGGCATCAACTCAGAAAAAACTAGAAGAAAAATCACAAAAATACCAGACACGTGGACAGTTGGATAACTTGTTTTTTAAGAGAAAAACTGGTGAACGAAGTCGCGGCGATATTAAACCAATCAACGAAGCCTCTAGTATTTTTAATCTGAAGCAAAGAACGCACATATACCGAGGAAAGAAAGTCGATCTGGACAAAATAGCGCGCGATTTACGGCATTTAAATCGTCATTTAGAGAAAGGCGACACATTGGAAGAAGCGCAAAGACAAGTAGAAACTGTCTTTTATTGTGCGCAATATAGGGGGGTTACGCATTTAACATCAAAATGGAATCAGGACAGTCGTAAAGCGCATCGCATTGAAAATGAAACAGGTCAACCACAATACAGTGCTTCGGTTCTAAAAGCATCCGGTATTGAGATATACAATAATTACCGCCAAGCGCGACAGCTTATTGAACAAAATAAAGATACGCTGGAACAACGTGCCCAAATGCTTAGAGAAGTCTTGTTAACACTCAGAGAACCTCGCCCTTGTAGTTATCAGGGGTATAGCTATGTTAATTTTTCTTATCTTTTACAAAATATCTATACTCAGGATTATGATGAGTTTCATCGTCTGCTAAGCCAGGATCCTTTGCTACAAAGCATCTTTCTCAATGACACCAATCCCTTTGTTTCAACGGGCGATGTTCCTTATCACGCTTTAAAATATGCCTACGGTATTAAACCCTATAAAGGGCATGAAAATGAGCGGTTACGACCACGTTGGAAACACAACGGTAAGGCAGAACGTCCTTATTCAGGTATAACGTATGTTTCATTGCATCCTTTAACTGACTATGATAACAATGGCCCACTACACTTGGTCTCACTTAATCGCAACGCTGAGATTAAATTAAAAAGCGAACTCAATATTATACCCGAACGAGAATCTTGTTTTCCTGCCTATATTCCTGAGGGACGTGTTATTTATAAACATGTTGCAAAGTATTTGTCATTTTCTGGCCCTTATAAGCAAATCTATGCGTCAAAGTATGGCATTAATGAACCATTTTATACTAAGCTGCAAACACTGTGGCGCCGAGCTAAACCACACTCCAATGAAATGACTGAGTTTAAAAAAATTCTGGGTGAATGGTTATGTTCTTATCATGAAGTCAAGCTGATAGATATCGCACGAAAAGCGGCCAAAGCACGAGGGGGTGTATTGATTTACAAAGACATTAATCAACGATTCTCGCTCGTTCCGCCGATAGACTCGGTTAATCGCAATGTGAATTCGATGACAGACGAGATCAAATCACCTTGCAAAGAAAAGCAACGGCTCCGCCAGCAAAAAGCTTCTCCATCAAAAAACGCAATCACCTCTATCGAAAACGAGAAGGATGTAGGAGCGATTGCTTGGGAATTGAGCAGGTTAACTCTAGGGGATTTAGACGATTTTTCAGTACTAACTGAAGGAAATAGCGCAATGTCCTTTCAGTTGTCTATGGCCATGAACGCACTAAAGGAAAAACGCTACCATGCCTTACAACATTTTCTGAGTAACCCACACTTGGTGACAACGTTAAATCATACCTTTCCTACCTGGCAACTTGAAAATGCCTCATTAATGCATATAGCAATTCTTTTAAAAGACTCACACGCACTGCGTTTATTATTATCCTGCCAGCAACTGACTATTCATTTGGCGAGCGAAACGACTAACGGGCCCTTTCATGGCGCGCTTTATTATGAAAATATATCGCCTTTAGCCTTAGCTATTATTGAAAAAGCAGATGCGCTTATTCCTATTTTGTTAAACAGCAATCGTTTTGATTTGAGTGAAACCGTGTCGTGTGTCGAGAATAAAGATCTCCTTGGTGATCTCATTGTGGAGCCGTCTGAGCATGATGATGAGGATTATCTGGGGCTTGGTTGGTCATGTCGGGAGGGTCATCCCATTGTGCGACAACGGCAAATCAGCCTATTACATCTAGCCATTGAATATGGATCGCTTGAGTTGGTGAATCAACTACTGCAAGCTGGAGTACCCTGTGATATCCGCAATAGTGACAATCAAACAGTGCTTGATATTGCGCTTACTGATAAAAAATACGATATAGCCACTGCGTTGCTAAATGCCGGTGCGATGTTTTCAACAGTGTATAGTCATAAATTTCACCTCAATAACATACCCTGGATCTATCGTAGTCATATAAACTCGACAAATACCACTAATCATTCTCGACCGGATGATATTCCCGAGGACATTTATCATTTCTTGATTACCATGAAGCGTAGGTTTTCCCTAATTGATAAGGATAGTGACCGTTACATGCCAGCCTTTTCGTTTTTCAGACCAGCTGACAACACCACCGCAGATACTGTCTCAAAAACAGTTG
>JAFIFT010000023.1 GCA_020831865.1 Legionellaceae bacterium
TCCAGGGCAGCAATACACCGGAAGTTTTGGTCAGTGTTGGTGTTGAGGCCGCTTTAAATATAGGTGACAATTACTTGGGCGGTATAGTTTTTGAGGTCGATGCGTGCAACACAGGCAAAGTCGTGACCGGCCCGCTTGATGATCCCAATGAGCTTTTAAGTCAATGGAGTAGTCTAAACAACAGTATTGCTACTAACCTTGTCGATGGGGAGCAAAACACCACTAACATTATAGATAATGATGCTGGATGTACCAGCGTAAACGATTGCGCAGCGTACCGGTGTAGAAATCTTGATGGGCCTACGCCAGACTGGTATTTACCGGCGAGGAATGAACTGCAAAGTGTCGCAGCTGCACTTTGTCCTGGCGGTGTGACTTGTGATTTTGGCGGGTTTTCGTCCGCGATCTACTGGAGTTCGTCGGGGTTCATCCTCAACAACGGGTGGCTCGTGCAATTTCCGTCAGGTAATGGCTTCACCGGCGATAAGGTCAACGGGCAGCGTGTCCGTTGTGTCCGGGCTTTTACCCCTTAGCCCCTTTATGCCTTTATCCCTTTTCTTTTGAGGCAGCGAAGCTGCCTCATGATTTATTTAAAGACGAATGATTTGGATTTTGGCGAATGGCTTTCTATACGGAGTTACCGGTTTATAAGGACAGTTACCAGTTAGTGTTAAAGGTGTTTGAGATAACCCGTGATTTTCCAAGAGAATATCGATACACACTGGGTCAGGATATGAAGCGCGATGCCCTTCATTTGCTTCGTTTTATTTACCGGGCCAACAAGCATCAAAACAGGGCTGAGCATTTGGAGGTGTTTTTGGATGAGATGGAGTTACTGAAATTAGAAATTCGCCTGTGTTGAGATGAAACTGATATCACTGCCTCGCGCTCGGGCCTATCTTGTAGATCAATTACAACGAGCAGCCTCATCAATAGCACTTAACATTGCAGAAGGCGCAGGTGAGTATGCCAGGCATGAAAAACATCGCTTTTATCGTATGGCTAAGCGATCTGCAACTGAATGTGCTGCAATATTGGATATCGGTCTGAAATTAGGTCTGATTGAAACAAATAAGCTTAGTGATGCCAGAGAACGGTTATTTCGAATAGTCTCTATGCTCATTAAAGTGGTGAGCCCTACCCATTAAAACCCGGGCACGGGCACGGGCACCATTAGCATTGGGCACCAGCACGGATTAGTTCAGTGATTTTTTGTCCGGTACAAAGCATGTCAATAGAACAATCTGGTAGTTTTTCTCTATTTGGGCTAAGATGAACCCTTTTGAGAAGAGCAACTATGTTTTTTGGGAACAGTATTGCACAAACCCGGCAATATTTTTTTGATGCCTGGCACAAATTTCAGCATAAACTACCCCTGTCTCCGCTGGAATCACAACTGCTCGCGGTGATCCACGATCATCCGGAATATCACCAATTTTTGGAAAATCGCACCCAAAGTTTGCCAGACTTCAGCCCTGAACAAGGGCAAAGCAACCCTTTTTTACATATGGGCCTGCATCTCGCCCTGCGCGAGCAAATCCACACCAACCGTCCCTCCGGCATTGCCACGGTATATCGCAAACTCAGTCAAAAATATGCGCCGCTGGATGCCGAACATTTGATGATGAATTGTCTGGCCGACACTCTGTGGTTGGCCCAGCGCCATCAACATGCGCCAGATGAGCAAAGCTACCTGGAAAATTTACGTAAACTTCTTTGAAAACAATAACCAAGCGATGGACAGTCTTCGGCTCTCTTTGCATTTCAGGCAATTTGTACTATAGTGAAAGTTCGAGTCGGTTTTGATTCGTTTTTCAATTTCAGGGAGAGAGTGATGAAAAAAATATTCGCCATTATTGCCGTGATGTTTGGTGTGTCCATGTTTGCCTATGCCAAAATGAATACAGGGACTGTGGTCGTTGATAATACGATGCCAAACCAAACCACCCCATCCGAGCAGGCCACCCAACCGCAAACCGGCTATGATACCCAGGCTCCGGCACAACAAACCACACAACCCATGCCCGATCAAAGCACACAACCAGCCCCTGCTTATCCCGATAGCAGCACCGAAACGGATGAAGGCACGGATATGACCACCGATCCAACCGATGACGACAGCATGGATGGCAGTGGTGACGAGGCTGATGACAGCGAAGAAACCTATCACTCC
Source organism: Legionellaceae bacterium (assembly GCA_020831865.1). GTDB lineage: Bacteria > Pseudomonadota > Gammaproteobacteria > Legionellales > Legionellaceae > JAFIFT01. Next base: position 2,174 of record JAFIFT010000023.1, read on the forward strand.
GCGCAATAACACCCGAAACGCTACAGTGATAGAGAATCCACAGCCATCTGCATACATAAGCGATGACTGTGGTTCTCTCCGCGCTCAGCCCGCCTGCTCAGCGGATTCTTCTCCACGCGGATCGAGCTCCATCATAATGGGGCTGGTTTGTGCCATGGAAATAAAGGCTTCTTCCTGAGGCACATTGCTTTTTTGGGTTTTGCGTAAAATCAGCAAAGGGATCACCAGACCACAAACCACCACATAATAGATAAACAGGCCATGCGTTCCCATGGCATGCATAAACAGAGGCGCAATCAACGGTCCCAGTACCGCTCCGAGGCTGTAGGCCAGCAACAGGCTTTGGGTTCCGGCCACAATGTCTTTATTTTCCAGTGCATCACAGGCATGGCTAATACTGATGGGGTAGAGCGTAAAGGTCAAACCACCAAAGAGCACCATGAGGGAAAAAAACAGCCATCCCGTTTGCAGGTTCATCATGCAAACCAGAGCCAACACAACCGTAGCCACATTAATCATAATTAAAACCAGGCGCCGTTCAATCACATCCGAGATGCGGCCTACCGGGTATTGCAGCAACATACCACCGAAGATAATGGCAAACATGTAATTGGCCACCTGGGCCTTGTAGTGGAAGAGCTCACTGAACAATGCTGGCATTAAGCCTTGAATCACACTCAAAATCATACCGGCGCTGAAACATCCCACTAAGCCGGACGCGGCCTGATGGATTAATTTCGACCAGCGCAGCGTGGACGGTTCATCAAACTGTGGACTCTGTACATAGGACATGGCCAGAGGAATAATCGATAAAGAGCACATCATCGAGGCCAACGCAAACAATATTAATTCCAGGGGATCCCCCAGATTTAAAATAAATTGCCCCAGGCTCTGGGCTCCATAGAAGGTCACCATGTATAGAGCCAGAACCTGTCCGCGATTGATATTGGTACTCTTGCATAACAACCAGCTTTCAATCACCACATATAAACCGGCGGTGGCTATACCGGCCGCAAAGCGCAGCAACAACCACAAGTAGGGTTGATAGAAAATCCCATGGAGCAGGCACAGAACCGCTAAAGCAGCGGAAAAAGCCGCATAAGCGCGGATATGGCCCACGCGGGTGATAAAGCGCTCTACCCGAAACGATCCCAGGACCAAACCGGCATAAAACGTACTCGTTAAAGCCCCCATCAAGATAGCCGGCTCCTGATGCAAGGTCATGCTCAGGGTGAGCAGTGTTGCAAAAAATCCAGTTCCTACCACAAAGATAAATAAACTGAGGAGAGGAACAAAGGTCTCGATGAAGACTAGAAACATGAAATTGTCACCTTGCGCTTGAAGTGTTAAAGGAGATATTGTGCAAAAAAATGACTTTAAGCGAGTGATGGTACCACAACTTTAGCGCAACCCTCAAACCTATTTAGCAGGGTAAACGCATCTGAATTTTGAACACTAAAAATCTCCTTTTTGCCTATATACCGCACTTTATGCATGGTATCCAAACGACCTTGGACGAGGTTAGGAGCAGGATTCCGCGCATAAAGCGCGGAACGCAGGCATTTTGATTTTAAAAGGTTCGTTTAGATGCGGTTTCCCTGACCTATTTAGGCACACGACAGGGCAAGCTCATAGCCTCTTGATGCCCCCTGACATCGGCATATCTAAGCAATCGCACCTAAAAAACACGCCCTGAGGAAGTGCCGTGCAGATTTGTCGCACAGGCTGCTGTACTGGGTTTGACTTGGCTTGGGATATCCGATAGCCTCTTGAGGTATTTCACTTTATTTAATGGGAAAAATCCTCATGACCACCTTGATTATCTGCTTGTATGTGATGATATTACTGCCTTATATTGCCAAGGCGCCGCTGGCTTATGCCATGAAGCAACAGGGAGGCTATGATAATCGTTATCCCCGCTCACAGCAGGCGGCACTGGTAGGTTTTGGCGCTCGCTGCAATGCCGCCCATCATAATTGTTTTGAGGCGCTGTTGGTGTTTGGCATCGTAGCCCTGGTTGCCATGGTCACCAACAAGGTCAGCATGACGGTACAATACCTGGCGATAGCCTATGTCGTCTCCCGTATCGTCTATTTGTTTATGTACTGGCTTGACTACCCCGCGCTGCGCTCGACAGTCTGGTTTGTCGGACTGATTTTAGCGTTATCTATCCTGACCCTCAGTATATGATGGTCAGCAAATACCGTAGCGCCCCGCCGAACTATGGCCGCGGCGCTTAAATTGTCCTACAATAACGACAGACCCTAACACTACACAGGTTACCGCATGTCCGCTACTGCACTGGAGCAACTTATCAGCGTGTTTGATACCAGCTTACGCACCCTGTTTCCCCCCGAAGAACGCGTGGCCAACCGTCCCTATCCGGCTGAACACATTAAGCAGCCGTCTTTAGGGCAGGCAGAGAAGAAACAGGTTGCCGGCCTGATGCGGGTAAACCATGCCGGTGAGGTCTGTGCTCAGGCTCTGTATCAAGGACAGGCGCTCACGGCCAAACTGAGCGAAACCCGCCAAAAAATGGAGCAGGCCGCCGCGGAGGAGGTCGATCACTTAAGCTGGTGCGAACAGCGCCTGCGCGAGCTGGACAGTCACCCCAGTTTGTTGAATCCGCTGTGGTATTTGGGCTCGTTTATCATCGGTGCCGCCGCTGGCCTGGCGGGTGACCGTTATAGCCTGGGTTTTGTTGCGGAAACCGAGCGTCAAGTCGCCGCCCACTTGCACGATCATCTCACACGCTTACCCCAGGCGGACATGCGCAGCAGAGCGATTGTGAAACAAATGCACGCCGACGAATGCCAACATGCCGAGCAGGCCCACAATGCCGGCGCAGCCGTATTGCCTAAGCCCGTACAAGACTTGATGCGGTGGGTGTCCAAGGCCATGACCCGCAGCAGCTATTATATTTAAGCTATAAGGCCGAAACATGATGTCCGGAGGCATCTGTCGTCTTACTGCTCATCCAGCCAGTCGTAGGTGACGGCGTTGGCAAAGCTAATATTGCCCACCTGACAATGTGTTGAGGCACCCTGTTGGCTGGAAAATTCAAAAGCGCTGGCATGGGGACAAAGCTCGACAAAACGGCGGGCCTGCTGCTGGGGTTCATGTCCTTCACTGCTGCCGTACAGTGCCAGACAGGGAATCATCAAAGCGGAAAGCAATTGCTCATTCACCCGATAATCCCGCACGTGCAGAAAGGTTTCCCGAAAACTACGCCCACCAAAACGCACCATTAACTGTGCCGCTTGCAACTTTAGCTGGGGAGACATTTCTGTCTCGGGTATGGCGCTCAAGTCCTCCAGATTGAAATCTTCCTCGACCGGCAGCTGTGCCGGATCCATGCCCGTAAAGGCACAAAGATATGCGTGCAAATCAAGAATGGGTGAATTGGCAATCAGGCTTTTAATCCGCGGCTCCGCCAGTGCCGCTCGAATGGCAAAATAGCCACCGAAGCTAATGCCCATTAAACACAGGCTGTCCATATCGACTTCTTCTCGGAAGGCGAAATGATCGATCACAGCACGCACGACCGTTTCATAATCGGGACGAAAGACCGTATCGGAATGATGGCGAAAAACGTCCATCTGCCCCGGCCCGGCAAAATGAATCACATTGTAGCCCCGTTCCAGGGCGGCCATACCACGCATCAGAAACTCTTCTTCCAAGGTTCCGTCAAAGCCACTGATGATCATGATGGTTTTGCGCTTTTGTCCATCATTGTGCCGACTGATAAAATAGGCCGGCAGGCGATGATGATCAAAGGCAATCAAATGGCTTTCAAAATGAAAATCCGTCGTGGCCATTGCTGATGAGAAACAACCGGCCGATTGCAGCCCCAACGAAGCCTGTTCCTCACTGCCCGGAGGCGCATAATACTCCGCCGCCCGAAACGACAGGGAGGCTTTCCATAATTGCTCCCGCCCACTCACAAGATGGTTGCGCCGTAAACGCTCCAGGCCATCTTCTTCCTGCCACAGCGCCTGACGCGCAAAGGCTTCAACCCATTGCCGATGATCATGGTCTTGAATCGCATCCGCAATATACAAACATTCACCGATAGAGGCTGCCCGACTGGACGCCGCACCGAGTTGACGGATCAATTGAAAGTCCATTTCCGGGTTACTAAAACCTTTCACCCTGATACTACCTCTCTCAATTGTGCTCATGTTCTGCTCTCCTGTTCACTCTTTCGCTTTTATTGCAGTATAACGGATCAATCATACAAAAATCTCATAAATTGCCACGATTCGCAGACGGCGGAGGCAAACTTCGGCCGCCTCCACCAGTCTGCTCTCCACAGCGGCCTTAGCGCGGAAGGCTCATCGTCGAACGCCTGCCTTCCCGGCCCTGTACCGTCAGGATGGACCAATATTGTCCTGAAGTCCGCTTGTTTTTTACAAAATGTAATATACTTAACAGTGAGGGCAATCAGCGCATGAGGATTCTATGGCTAAGCTAACCCAAATTGAAGGCATAGGCGTCAAATTTTCCCAAATACTCCAGGATGCGGGTATTGACGATCAGGAGCAATTATTAGCCGCCTGCGCCCAGCGCAAAGGGCGTGAGAAACTGGCAACGCAAACCGGTATTAGCCATAAACTGATCCTGAAATGGACCAATCAGGCGGATCTGGCGCGCATTCATGGCATTGGCGAAGAATATGCGGAACTGTTGGAGCGCAGCGGTGTGGACTCTGTTCCGGAGTTAGCACAACGCAACCCGGATTCGTTATATGAGATGCTGCAAAAAACCAATGCTCGCCTTAAACTGGTACGACAGACACCTGCGGTCAGTCAAATTAGCGACTGGATAGAACAGGCCAAGTCCTTGCCGCGAGCTGTGTTTCACTAGCACCGCCAGCTCCGGTCCTGGCGTCTCATAATAGCAGACCTTCGTGGTGTCGAGCGCTTATTTCTTGCGCTTGGTTTCTTTGTCGGCTCTGCGCCCCTTTTTAATACCTAATGCGACCAAAACCACCCGGGTCAAGTCACGAAACAATTGCCGGATGATTTGGCGAAAGAGGGTGTTTTTCGTCACGCGTTCGATGAGCGAGGGGTCTTTTTTAAGGGTAACCACCGGCTGGCGTTTGGCGTCCGAGTCCTCGACAGCCTCTTCACGCCGCTCCAAGGTTTCCGAGGCGGAGGTCCGCTCAATACGCTGACCATATTTTGCCCTCAAATCAGACTGCTCCACCAACATACTAGCCTCACTGGCCAGTAAAGCTCCCATCCGGGATTCAGGAGCCCGGATGCGGCAATACACCAGCGGCGTAGGGACACCCTTGGCATCCAACGCGCTCACCAGCGCCTCACCAATACCCAGACTGGTCAAGAGCTCTTCAGTATTATATAAGCTGCTGGGCGGGAAATTCTGCGCAACCAAGCGCATTGCCTTGCGATCTTTGGCCGTAAAGGCTCGCAAGGCATGCTGGATTTTCAGGCCCAACTGACTGAGAATGGCATCCGGAACATCATTGGGGCTTTGCGTACAAAAGACCAAGCCCACCCCTTTCGAGCGAATGAGCTTCACCATCGTCTCCAATAGGGACAGCAATGCGGGTGACGCCTCCTTAAAAATCAGATGGGCCTCATCAATAAACAGCACCAGCTTGGGTTTATCCAAATCACCCGCTTCCGGCAGCCGCCGATAAATATCCGAAAGCAGCTTGAGCATAAAACTGGAAAAAAGTTTGGGCTTATCCTGCATGTCCATCAGGCGCAATATCGAAATCAGCCTTTCCCCGGAAGCCCGGCAGCGCATTAAATCCTCAACCTGAAAGGCCGGCTCACCAAAAAAAGACTGCGCATCCTGGGATTCCAATTCGATGATTTTGCGCATAATGGCGCCGATAGAGCTGCCGGAAATGGTCCCGTACTGTTTTTGGATGGCATTCACTCCCAGATCAGACTGGGCAAATTGCAACAGTGCCTTGACATCATTCAGGTCGATCAACAGAATTTTTTCCGTTTTGGCGTATTCAAACAATATCGTCACCACCCCGGCCTGGGTCTCATTGATGCCCAACATTCTGGCAAAAAGCAACGGACCCATCTCCGCCACCGTCGAGCGCAGCGGAATACCAATGTCCTTATCATCCAGAGTCAGCAATTCGCAGGCATAGGCCCGGGGGGTGAAGGGCAACTGCATCGATTGATTACGCCCGGCCAGCTTGTCGTTGACTTCGCCGCGCATGGCCAAACCGGAAATATCCCCTTTGATGTCCATCACAAAACTGGGCACAGCAAGGAGGGATAACTGCTCGCATAAGGCCTGGATAGTTTTGGTTTTACCGCTACCCGTGGCGCCGGCAATCAAGCCATGTCGATTGAACGATTTGAGCACCAAATACACAGGCGATTGCGGAAGCAGTTGCTGCTCGACAACGATAGCGCCCAATTGCAAGGACGAGATTTCGGGTTTTTGGTAGGCTTGGCGTAGCGCATCGACATTCATAGGCTCATCCTGCTCCCTGATTGATGGTACTGTGGGGTCTCACAGTATAGTTATAGCATATTCCGTTTAAAGGCGGTACGCCAGGATACTGATAACCACCAACATACTAAGAAGCTGCAGCCAGTATAGCGGCCAGTACAGTACCTCCGGCCCATAGCGATGTCCCGCTCGCGGCCCATCTGGTCGGTACAGCAGCCATAGCAGCAAGAGTAAACCATAGCCATGCAGTGAATAGAGGCTCAGCCTGTGCCACTGATCTTCCATCAGGCGTTCGATCACATAATCGATAGGTACATTGCACAGCACGAACATGGCAAACCACAAGAGCAAGCCAGATAATCCTCGTTTCAGCGCATCGGTATAGCTCATGGCCCAAGCCGGCACAAGGAGGGCAAAGTAATAGATCCAACCGAAGGGACTGAGCAGGAGCATTAACACCAAAGCCACGGCAAAAGAACGGGCAGGCGCCCGGCGCAAACGACGACTGTTGAGATAGAAAAACAGGATGGGCACCGCCAGCAGAAACCATACGATCTGATAGGGCAGTAAATTAATATCAGTATTCTCGGTGCGGATACACAAACGCATGATGAAGCCATACAGCGAGGCATTCCAACTGTCACCATACCACATCACCCGCCGCATCATGGCAAGGTAGAGTGCATAGAGGTCGGTGCGATAGAACAACAGGGGAGTCGACGACAATAGCCCTGCCCAGGCTCCGGTCAACAGACTCAACCGGTAGCGCCTCTGCTGCCAGCAAAAAAACAAGACCACCCCGGGGAATAATTTCAAGGCAATGGCCATGCCCCAAAAAAAAGCAGCCGCTTTTTCTTGGTGCTGCTGATAACCGTGATAACCGAGCATCATAAGGCAAAAGAGGGGCGCGCCCAACTGGGCGATAGCAATCCCCATAAACACCGAAAACAGTGAACTGTAGAACAACAGCAGCAGGATACGATGTTGTCGCCAGACCTGCGCGGCAAGAAAATACTGTCCGCCAATAAAAGCTCCTACTAACCCCAGGGCAATAGCCGAAAAAAAATAGATCATGAGCGCCCAGTGAAAGGGTAAATAGTGAAAGGGGCTCAGCAACAATAAGGTAAAGGGCGGATTCAAATTGGCGGGTAATTGTTTGGCAACCGGCAAATAATCGGTCATGAGCACGCGATAGGGATTGTCATTCAACCAGACCGTTTTGATAGCGATATACAGGGAGGAAAAATCGACATAAAAACGATCGCTGAGCAGTAATCCTATCAACAACGCATACATCATAAGCATGACGGTCACGGCAACAGACTGTTCCCAGTGTCGGTAGGGCCGCAGCTTAGCCATGAACGCCTCTGAATCCAAAGCGCAGCGATTGGGCTGCTGCGCCCCCCCAACCTGAGCGAAGGACAAGAGCGGTCATGCCGGGCGAGCCTGACGCTGCGGGGCGTGCACTTTAATGGACAGTTCCAGCTCAAATTGTGCCACCAGTTCAGGCTGTGACGGATAATCCGTACAGGCATCCACACGAATGATTCGATGGCAGCGTTCGCCGTCACGCTGAGAGCTGGCGATCATGTCTGCCACAACCTCACCCATAGACGAGATAAAATAGACCTCTTTTTCCGCGCGTTTGATAAAGTGTGCCTGAAAGGATTTAAACAGCAACGATATCTTCACACCTGCCTTGTCGGCGTGATAAAACCCATGGAAACCTCCGGCCAAATCAGCCCCAACCGCCAGCGCGCCAAAATACATGGAATGCAGATGATTGCGTGACCGTGCAGTCAAGGGGATCCGTATCACGATGTGTTCATCGCTCAGGGCGATTAATTTGGGACGCAGGTAGCCTATCATCCGAATACGAAAACGACCGAATAACCACAGAAACCATCGAAAGCGGGTTATGATCTTCATGTCCGCTCATCCTTGACGGTGATTTGGGAAATGATTTTTTTTACCCCTTTGATGCGATTCACCCGTTTGAGCAAGGCAGAAAGCGCCACGGTGCTGGGTAGTTCTCCCTTGAGGGTCAACACCCCATTTTCGGTATGCGCATTGATGCCCGCTAGAGGGATGCTTTCATCATCCAGAACTTTGGCATTCAGCACCGCGACTTCAGCCCGAGCGCTGATCACACCATCGGTAAAAGCAGTATTGACTTTTTGGATGTGTAAATCTTCCGTATCGATATGTTGCACCCCCTGCGTTTGCACCACAATACGCAGGGCTTCTACAAACGCCGTCCTGGAACCGACATAGCCTTTGATACTGACATTAGCGTTGTGGGTTGATACACTGATTTTGAGTGGGTTTAAAAGTCGATGTTCCGTAAATCGCGCCATGATTTTAGCGCTGATAACCGCATCACTGAGATCTTGCCGGGCTTCCTGCAAAGGCGCGTCAGCCCACATCACAGGGCTTAGCACACAAAAGAGTAAAAAAACAAAGCGAAGGCGCATACTCATGGGTTCCTTTCCGGCAATAAAAGATCAGTATAACAAAAACCCTGCAGGCGTAAAAACCCCTGTTTTGCCTCTAAAACCTGTGCATAGCCCAAGGAGGGTATCATGAAACACAGAAGTGGCTTTGACCTGTTGTATTCCCTGCGGCACGGGTTTGCCTGCCTGTGCATGATGCTCGCTTTTATGCTCATAATAAAAGTCACGATACAATTGTATGTACCGGGTTCACCGATGCTTGATGCCTTTAGCCTGGCTAAAATACTATGGGCTTCCGATGATTTTTTTCTGCGTCTGATTGTTATTTTTAACTTTATTATCAAGCCCATTTTTATTTATCTGTTGGTTATTTTAATATTTTGGCTGATTAATAATCAAAAAAATACCTGACTTACATACTATCGCAAGCGAATCGCTTTGTGCTAGTATGACAGATCTGCGCCAAGATTTGTAATCTTTTAAATCAAACTGAAAAAACACTTGACATTATTCTTTCCAGACAGTACCATCTTGGCCACAATTGTCGCGATAGCCTGAATCGATGACTCCATCTAATGAAGCAGTTGTACTGGAAACATTATCAACGCCTTTATCCGATGAAAGGAACGCTTCTGACGTCTCGCATAAGCCCCCCACTCTCTTCTCAAATCAACAAACAAGCGTAACCGACAGCAGCAAGGTACTGGCAACCAGCCTGCACGAATCGGGTTATCTCTACCTGGCTTACGGCGCACTGGATGGTCTGAGTAATGCCTATAGCAGCTGGAAATATCTGTTTGACATCCATTACTGTAATAGCCCGATAGACTCAGCAGACGCTCTGCATGAGTGGATGCTGACGCGGCAGGGCCTCCTGCTGGTCGGTTTTGAAACGCTGGTGCTTGTTGCCTATTCCAGCATGGGTAATTATTTTGATGACGATGCCTCACATTTATTAAAAAAATGGGCTGCCCGAAGCTGGCCGTATGTGCGGGACTGTATCAAAGGCTCCAAAAATGCCTTCAAAGGCTTACGCACCAGCCTGCAGGTCAGCAGCCGCTTGTTGGATATACCACTCCTACAGGTTTTGCTACCGGCATCTCTGCTGTTAGGACTGATGGCAACCGCTAATCGCCTGCTGTTACGCTACATGTATGGCCAGCGCAAAGAGATGATGAAGCTCAATAAAGAATTGCTGCTTGCCATCCAGGCGGCAAAGAACATGAGTGATGTGGAGGAACGCTACCGATCGAGTCCGCCGCGACAACAAAAACGGTATGTACGCCGGCTGGCCTATATCGGTGCGGCCTTTGGTGGACTGGTTGATGGCATGTATATGTATGTGGGCATTTTAGGCCTGGTACTGAATGCGGTTACCCTTCCCGTATTATTTTTGCTTACCGCCTGCTCCGCACTGTATCTGGCAGCCTGTATTGTCACCCGCCTCTACGAGGAATTTAATTATCAATTGCGCGTTGATGTTTCTGTAAGCAAAATTGAGTTGGCCTATACCGGAAAATTATTGACCTACGAGCTCGATGCGTTTCTTATCTTGCATCAGAAAAAAATAGAGGATCAGCAGCCCAACGCAGAAAACCCTCCCGACACCGAAACCAAAACCGAAACCCCACCCAGCACCGAGCCCCCGCCCACCACCGAAATCCCGCCGAACCCTGAACACCTGATCCGCCCCAAAAACTCACTCAGCGCTGAAGAGCTCGTCCGCTATGAAGCCCTGTTCAAAACCGTCAACGCACAACTCATCCGCTTTTCCAACATCCAGACAAAATTGATTCATGATCAATCGATGACCTGGACTCGTGCATTTCTCATGGGTCTGCGCCATGGGCTTTCTGCGTACGGTGTGTTGACCAGCTGCCTGTTTGCTGCCGCTACCATCTTGACCTTGTGCAGTGTCACCCTCCCGGTCACGATGCTTGTCAGCTGTATCGTGGCCGGGCTGGCCCTGCTTGGTATTTTTCTCGCACACGCCTTTTATAAAGCCTGTCACTACCAGCGGCAAGCCCGGCAACTGGATGAGGAATCCCGCAGCATCATTGAAGAAGTGGTAGACACGATTAAGAGGCATGAAACAACGGTTGAAAATTTAAAACCGGATGAATTTAAAAACAAACTTTTTGGTTATATGACCGTTGATCCCTCTCCCCAATTTTTCTTTCAAGAGTGGTTTGAGGTGGTTCGCTCGTTTTTTTCCGGTATCGGCAAAGGCTCCAAATCCATTGACTATACTCTGAATAACTACCAGGAGAGAGGCGAAGATGGCCATTATCATCATGCGACCCTGATGATGCTCAGTATCAGTGCCGTGAGTTCCCTGATCTTTGCCTTCTGCCTGGCGCTGAGAGCCTTGTGCAAGGGCTTTGGCCGCCCGGCGGTTGACGCCATCAGTCCGGAAAAAGAGCAGGAGCTGTTATCCAGTCTAGACCGCAGCTCATCTGAAACAACGGCAACACTCGCATCCGAAACACCGGAAAAACAGAGCAGCTTCTGTGCCCCTCCTGATAGCCCGGCAGCCGCCACACTCGCTCCGGAAACGCAGCCACAGCCCGTAGCCGAGCACGACAGCACCCCATCCGAAACCGCGCAAGAAAAAGAATCGTCGCCCCCGAGTATACCGCGCTCCCTGTCGGCCCACAGTATCTTTAGTCCGGCAAATGCTGCTGCTTTGCAGCACCAACGACGTCAGTCGGAGCCGGTTCCTGAGCCTGATGGTTCTGCTGATAATACTTGTCCGCCTCCTTAGCCCGTTCCTGATTCTCTAATAACGCCTGCTCTTTGACCTGCGCTTGCCAGAATGCCTGCCATTGTTGCTGCCAGGCGTCCAGTTTTTTTTTCAAATGGAAGGCATGACGCAGCAACATCGGTAGTTTAGTCGGTCCCCATACCAGCAGAGCCACCAACAGGATGACCAATACTTCCGCCAGACTCATTCTTTTTTCTGATCCTCTTCATCCATCGCCTTACGAAAATTTTTAATCGCCTCGCCCATATCGCGTCCGATACTTTTTAATTTATTGGTGCCAAATAAAGCCAGTACAATCAAAAAGATCAAAAATAGCGACAGGGGACTGATTCCACTTAAACCCATGATTACTCCTTCTTGTATGACAGGACAGATAATACCACTCCCACAGCCGCGAGGCTCAGCAGAGCGCCAAGGATGCGGTCAGACGGCCCGTAGGAGCCAAGCGACAGGCCACCAATGACCAGGGCACTCAATAACATCCCCAGACCCAGCCCACGCAGGACACTACCCTGCTTGGCAGGAGGGGCCTGCCGGAATGGTGCCTCGCTGTCGCGCAGCAGCCTGTCCTTTTGCATCCGGTGTACGTCGTACAATAAACGTGGCATATTCGGCAACTGCTCGGCAAAAAAGGGCAGGTTTTCCCGCAACTGGTGGAGAAACATTTTTGGCCCCATTTGCTCTTGCAACCATTTTTCCAGAAAGGGTTTGGCAGTAGCCCATAAATCCAGCTCCGGGTACAATTGCCGCCCCAGCCCCTCAATCGCCAGCAACGTTTTTTGTAACAGCACCAGCTGCGGCTGCACTTCCATTTGAAAGCGCCGCGCCACCTGAAATAAGCGCAACATCAACTGTGCAAAAGAAATATCCTTCAACGGCTTTTCAAAAATCGGTTCACAAACGGTTCGAATAGCGCTTTCAAATTCAGCCACACGGGTAGAGGCCGCCACCCACCCTGACTCAACATGCAATGCCGCCACCCGACGATAATCCCGATTAAAAAAAGCATATAAATTTTCAGCTAAATACCGCTTGTCGCTATCGTTTAGGGTACCCACAATACCGAAATCAATACAAATGTATTGTGGATCGTGCGGATGGTTCATCGACACAAAAATATTGCCGGGATGCATATCGGCATGGAAGAAACAATCGCGAAAGACCTGGGTGAAAAAGATTTCCACCCCACGCTCCGCCAGTTTTTTAATATCAATGCCATAGGCATGCAGACGATTAATATCGGCCACCGGAATCCCATGAATCCGCTCCATGACCAAGATATTCTCACGGGTATAATCCCAATAGACTTCCGGCACATACAACAACGGAGACTGGCTAAAATTACGACGCAACTGGCCTGCGTTGGCCGCCTCCCGTTGCAAATCCAGCTCATCAAATAAATTATGTTCAAACTCACTTACAATTTCCCTGGGTTTGAGCCGGCGGCCTTCTGACCAGTAGCGTTCTGCCCAGCGGGCAATGGTATGCAGAATCGCCAAATCTTGCGCTATCAGTTTGTGCATGTTCGGACGTAAAATTTTAACCACCACCGCTTCACCGCTACGCAGCGTAGCCGCATGCACCTGCGCCATCGAGGCAGAAGCCAGCGGAATCGAGTCAAACTGGGCAAACACATCATACGCCGACTGCCCAAAGGCGCTCTCAAAAATAGCCAGGGCGTCTTCGCTGGCAAACGGGGGCACCTTGTCTTGTAATTTTTTTAGTTCCTGCGCCACGTCCGGGGAGAGGATATCCGGCCGGGTAGAAAGGGCCTGACCAAATTTAACAAAAATTGGTCCCAGCTGTTCCAGGGTAAGCCGTAATGCTTCTCCGTGGCTGTATTGCTGGCGGCGAAACCAATTCCAGGGATTCAGGTAGACAATAAAGCGAAAGGGGGCAAAGAGAGGGAAACTCACCACCAGCTGATCCAGTCCATTTTTTGCCAGGATATAATTAATCTTCAGCAAGCGGAAAAATTGTTTAATCGCGTTCATACGCACCTGCCAGGCACTTAAATTGTGCTTCCACCCGCTCCACATCCATCAGCAAGTCATCGATATCCTGATAAAAATCCGCCAGCTCTTCTGCTCCTGGCGCCAGCTGCAATTCTTCATGGATATATTCATCGACATTGTGGTGAAAGCTGCTGACTACCCGTTGTCCGAAGTCACGACCCTGTCGAAAAACCGTACCCAGCTGGTGGGCCACGATATCACCGGTAAACTGCGCCAGATGGCCTTCCCAGTCAATATCCAGAGCATCAAACAAATGCTTCACCTGTTGCCCCGTTTCCACATCACCACTCATCGTAATATGATCATTAAAGAGTGAACGGGCTTTGGAGGCCGGCAGGAAACTCAAACGGATAAAGCCCAGCGGCGAACTGCGGATGATAGTATGGGCTGGCTGTACAAGTTCGTCCTGCAGGAGGATGCCATCAGGCTTAAAGCCGATAAAAAAATTGACCCCCAAAGGCTCAACGATCAATTCAATCCATTTACCCGACAAAGGGGCCATTTTATCTATCAGTGCCGGATCGAGGCTCAGAGCATGATTGATCGCTTTTTGCAGCGCTTTTAGTGAAAATTTTTTTAACATAACCGCCCCCTAATACTTCCAGGCCAAATGCAAGGCCACAATACCGCCACTCAAATTATGCACCTGACAATCGGCAAAACCGGCCGCTTCGATCTGCGCTTTAAGGGTCAGTTGATACGGATGCATGGGAATGGAATCGCCCAGATACTGATAACTTTGACGGTCACCGGCAATCCATTGTCCCAGCCGGGGCAATATGTTGAAGGAATACCAGTCGTAGACGGGCTTTAAACCCGGAAGAACAGGTTGGGAAAATTCCAGAACCATCAATTTTCCGCCCGGCCGACATACCCGATACATGGCGCGCAAGGCTTCCTCTTTATCGGTCACATTGCGTAAGCCAAAGGCAATGGTGATGCAATGAAAGTAATGGTCGGGAAAGGGAAGCGCCTGGGCATTGGCCTGCACAAAACGAACGTTGTTAATACAACCGGCATCCGTCAGGCGGTCACGTCCAACCGCCAGCATGGCAGCATTAATATCCGCCAGCACCACTTCACCACTGGCACCGACCTGTTGGCTGGCGAGTTTTGATAAATCTCCACTGCCACCGGCCAGATCCAGTACCCGCTGTCCGGGCCGTAGCTGTCCTTTATGGATAGCGTAGCGTTTCCACAGGCGGTGAATACCAAAAGACATCAGATCATTCATCTGATCATAGCGCGAAGCCACGGAATGAAACACATCGGCCACCGCCTTGTCTTTCTCTTGCCATGGCACTGAACGAAAACCGAAATGCGTGGTTTTTTCTTTTTCCTGCATAATCTTGCAATAGGTTACTAAAGAGATCCTTATGGTAACGGATTCCCCCCTTGGAAGCTATACGGCAAGGCGTGAAAGCGCAGTCAACTCAGACTGCCAGCAAGCTGGCCAGCTCGGCCTGCTCTTCTTCGCGCAGCGTTAAAATCTCGACCCCATCAGCGGTGACCAGGCAGGTATGCTCCCACTGGGCTGATAGTTTGCGGTCTTTGGTCACGGCAATATCCCATCCGTCTTTACGCAAATGTTTGAGCGCGGCCTTGCCCTGATTGATCATAGGTTCGATAGTAAAGGTCATCCCCTCCTGCAAACTCAAACCTTCCCCGGGAGTGCCGTAGTGCATGACCTGCGGATCCTCATGCATTTTAGCGCCGATGCCATGGCCACAGTATTCACGAACCACCGAATAGTGGTGCGCATGGGCATGCTGTTGTATGGCGTGGCCGATATCGCCCAGCTTCCGGCCCGGTTTAATCAGGGCAATCCCTTTGAACAGGCATTCGCGGGTTACCCGCACCAACCGTTCGGCATGGGGAGGGGTTTTACCAATACAAAACATTTTCGAGCTATCGCCATAAAACCCATCATGGATGACGGTAATATCGACATTGACAATGTCACCGGATTTCAGGATCTGCTTCTCGGAAGGCATGCCATGGCAGATCACATGATTGAGTGAGGTATTGACGCAATACGGATAACCGTATTGCCCCTTGCTGCCGGGAGTGGCTTTGAGGGTATTGACAATATAATCTTCACAAAACGCATCAATATCCATCGTTGAGATACCCGCCTGCATAATGGCGCCCAGCGCCTGTAGCACCCGTGCCGTATACTGACCGGCGATCCGCATTTTTTCAATTTCAGCCGCTGTCTTTATCATACTCATAGTTAACCTTTTCAAACGCTTTATTATACTGGACTTTGGCCATTTTTGAAAACAGGGCAAAAAATATCGTCTTTGGGAACGAAGTGAAGCAATCCAGATCGATTTTTAATTGAAATTCCTATCTGGATTGCTTCACTTCGTTCGCAAAGACATTTTTTTAGCCAATTCTACAAAAATGGCCAAAGTCCAGTTATAAAATTGTAACGTAAAGCCCAAGGGGAGCAGGGGCTTTATGTCGACAGGGTATTTAAGTGGGTACGGCGATTATTCATCGTTTCCATACTGTTAATCACCGTTTGCTGCGCGATAGTCTGCATCACCGGAATGTCCGCCAACGCCATACCCTGATCTATCACATAGGCAATTAAGAGACTGTCACGCCAACTGCGCTCCTGTGGCCGTGCTTTGGCCTTTAACCACAAGGCGTTCCACAGAAAATGAAAGCACCATTTCTCCCGTTGCGCGTCAAACACCTGGTGAATAACTTGTGTAATAGCTTCTGTCAAATCGCAGATTTTGGTCCCTTCTTTATAGGTGCAACACTGATTAACAACACTGTCGATAACCGGACTTTCGGCAAACCAGCTCCCCGCGAAAGGCGCTTTATAGCTCCACTTTTTGCTGCTTTGCAGAGCTTGGGTAATCAACTCCGGGGTAAAAGGCTGGATCAGCACGGTCAGGGAGGCCAGCAACGCTTTGATGTCTATCTTTTGCGGAATAAACTGGATACCCAATACCTCCTGTAATTGCAGCAATTGCAAATCGGGCATAGAGCCCATCGCCAGTGTTTCTTGTAAAAAATGGTTGGTCAATTGGGTAAAATAGGCCAAATCAACCTCACGGGAATACAAGTCTTCATTAAAAAGCTCTTTAAATTGCTGCTCCAGCACAGCCTGCGATGCCAGGGTATTGAGCCAGATATCTTTAATGCCACATGCACCTTTAAATAACAGGCCCGCCATAATGGGTTTACGCTGATGGCTCATCCGTAAAATAATGCCTTGGGTACCGCTGCCGTCAATTTCACAGGCACGGATACGGATATTCCTGGCCACTGGCGGACGCGCAAAGACAACGCCTTGTTTGCGTTGCTGTTTGATCCAGCCTTCAATCAACCGTCGCTCACCATCAAAATACCAGTGGCGAATCGCCTGCAGGCGAGACAGGGACGCAGGGCTTAACCGCACCTGCGGCAAAATATCGTTTAAAACCTCGAGAACGCTGGCCCGGATGACAGGATGGGGATGCATTAGGCTGAGCAAACCAATATCCTGCCCTTCATCCAGACTAAACAAATCCAGGAGCAATTCGGCAAAAAATTCCGGCGGCATGACATGGCTTTGGGCAAAAATATGTTCTGCTATTTCATAAATATTATGGTGAGACAATTCTTGGATCATCTCACGAATATTGTCCAGCGTATCCTCCGGAGCTGTCTCCTCGGATTCGCTCTGATCAGCCAACCATAAATAGGCATTTTTAAGCGGCTGGGACAATTCAACCTGCACATCATAAAAGGCGTTGAGAATAGGCATCCAGAAGGGGAGGCCATGTTTTTTTTCCAGCATTTTTTCGGTCAGTGTCTCCATGATACGATCGAGCATTCCGCGTGCCGATTTCTGGCCATTTTCCAGCGCAGACTGCAAATTGGCAACACAAATATCCAGGGCGATAATCGCGGCTGAAAACTCGTGCTCAAGGGTATCAAGTTCCTGATCAGGATACTGGTCAATCCTGTCGATGAGCAATAACACACGTGCCGGTTTATCGATCCACAACTGATAAAAATCAACCGGCGGCTCCTCATTCTTCGCCAGTGAACGGGCAACCGTCTGCAACCAATCGTCAATTAAGGCCCGTTCTTTATCCATCCGTTGCCAGTGCCCGTGATTGCCCCTGTTCGTTAATCGCCACAAAAGTAAAGGTGCCACGCGTGACGCAATAGGCATCACCACCAATGGCGGGTTGCACCCATGCCTCAACGGCAATAGTCATGGAACTGCGGCCACATTTCAGAAGATGGACATAACACTGCACAATATCCCCCACATGTACCGGCTTGAGAAAGCTCATGCCGTCAATGGCGACAGTGGCCACCCGGCCCTTGGCCAAACGTTTGGCCAGTACCCCGGCTGCCAAGTCCATCTGCGAGACCAGCCAGCCCCCAAAAATATCACCATTGGCATTGGTGACTGATGGCATGGCCAGCGTTTGTATGGCCAACTCGCCTTTATCGCGACTCATATCAAGAGCCCTGCTTTAATTTTGCCAGGGCATCAGCCATAGCGGTATTAAACAGGGGTTGTTCTGCTTTGGGCCTGGCTTTGGGTGGTGATGACGTTTTTGCCCGGGTTGCATTCGCCTTGCTATTTTTACTGCTTTTGACAGGGGCTGAGCGGGCCGGCCGGTTTACCGCTTTACGCTCCTCGAGAATCATCGTTAAACTGATACGTCGACGCGCGACATCCACATCCAGGACTTTAACCTGCACAATATCACCGGCTTTGACCAGCTTGTGCGGATCATCAATAAACTGCCGGGTCATCTCGGAAATATGGACCAGACCATCCTGATGCACACCCACATCGACAAAGGCGCCAAAATTCGTCACATTGGAAACGACCCCTTCCAGAATCATCCCTTTTTCCAGATCTTTGATCTCTTCCACCCCTTCCTTGAACTGTGCTGTTTTAAACAGCGGACGGGGATCACGGCCTGGCTTTTCCAGCTCTTTTAAAATGTCCTGAATGGTGGGCAAACCAAATTGCTCATCCACAAAGTGGGCGGCGTTTACCGCGCGTAATTTCTGGCTGTCGCCAATCACGGTGCTGATCTCCCATTGCTGGGTGCGCAAAATACGCTCTACCAACGGATAGGCTTCGGGATGCACGGATGAGGCATCCAGGGGATTATCACCCTGATGAATCCTTAAAAATCCCGCGGCCTGCTGAAAGGTTTTGTCTCCCATGCGCGGCACCGCCAGTAACTGTTGCCGATTGGCAAAAGGCCCATGCGCGTCGCGATATTCCACAATATTTTTCGCCACGCTTTCATTTAAACCGGCCACACGGGCCAGCAAGGGCACGGAGGCCATATTCACATCAACACCGACCGCATTGACACAATCCTCAACCACCGCTTCCAGACTACGCGCCAGCAGGCTTTGATTAACATCATGCTGATACTGGCCCACCCCAATAGACTTGGGATCAATTTTCACCAGCTCCGCCAACGGATCTTGCAAACGACGGGCAATGGATACCGCGCCACGTACCGTGACATCCAGTTCGGGAAATTCGTGACTGGCCAGTTCAGAGGCGGAGTATACCGATGCACCGGCCTCACTGACTACGACCTTTTGTAACGCCAGATCAGGGTACATCCGCATCAAGTCGCTCACCAGCCGTTCTGTTTCCCGTGAGCCTGTACCATTCCCGATACTGACCAGACTCACCTGATGCTTTGCCGCCATTTTAGCCAGCTCAGCCAGAGACTGGTGCCATTCATTTTGCGGTGCTAGAGGAAAAACCGTCGCATAATCGAGCAGCTTGCCGGTATGATCCACCACAACCGCTTTGACACCGCTGCGCATCCCCGGATCCAGACCCAGAGTCACTTTGGCACCCGCTGGCGCCGCCAGCAGCAAATCACGCAGATTCTTGGCAAATACCCGTGTGGCTTCCTCATCCGCTTTTTCTCGCAGGCTGGCCATCAGTTCCAATTCCAGCTTGCTCAATATTTTTATTTTCCAGCTCGCCTGTATGACCTCCTGCAGCCACTGGTCCCGCGGCGTTCCTGTCGCTTGCAGCTGAAAATGCCGGGCCAGTAACGCAGGGCCGTCAATCGCCTCAGGCAGAACCAATTCCAGCCGCAAGCTCCCTTCACGCCGGCCACGAAACAGCGCTAACGCCCGATGCGACGGAATTTTATGCAGCGTTTCTTTATAGTCGAAGTAATCACTGAATTTACTGTTTTTAGCCTGGGCGGCCTTGTGCATAGTCGATTGTAAAATGCCATGCCGCCAAATCGTCTGTCGCAACTGCTGCAATACTGTGGCATCCTCGGCAAAACGTTCCATGAGAATCTGGCGGGCGCCTTCCAAAGCTGCCGCCGCATCGGTCACAGCCGCGTCCGGGTTAATATAAGCCAGAGCGGCTTCTTCCGGAATAGCGCCGGGCTGCGCCAGCAAATGCTCCGCCAGCGGCTCGAGACCTGCTTCACGGGCGGTTTGTGCCTTACTTCGCCGTTTGGGGCGGTAGGGCAAGTACAGGTCTTCCAGCCGGGTTTTACTGTCGGCGAGCAAAATAGCCTCTTCCAACAGTGGATCTAATTTGTCCTGCTCCTGAATAGATTTGAGGATAACTTGGCGGCGCGCCTCCAGTTCGCGTAAATAATGCAGACGTTCCTCTAAAAAACGCAGCTGGCGATCATCAAGTTCCCCCGTCACCTCTTTGCGATAGCGTGCGATAAAAGGAACCGTCGCCCCTTCATCCAGCAAGCCTATCGTTTTCTCAACCTGAACGACTTGCACCTGCAATTCTTTCGCAATCTGTGCGGCCAACGTCAACATCGCTTGCGCCATTAAAAAATCCCCATTTAAGCAAAAAAACGCCACATTATAACCTGTTCTCCAAGAGAAAGGCGACAGCAGCAGGCTATCTTTTCTCTATTCTCGGCTATTTTACAAACTAATTCCGAAAAAAATCAAAAAAATCACAGTTAATACCCCGAGCAAGGGGTTTAAGGGTTTGCGGGCCAATAGCTTTAAAAGCGTATACAAAATAATGCCCGCCCCAATACCATCTGCAATGGAAAAGGTAAACGGTATCATCATGATAGTCAGCATACAGGGCGCCGTTTCACTCATATCACCGAAATCCAGTTCGGTGACGTGCCGCATCATACAACAGGCGACATACAATAATGCAGGGCCTACGGCAAAGGTCGGTATCATTTTTGCCAGCGGAAAGAAAAAAAGCATCAACAGAAACGCCGCACCGATGACCACCGCGGTTAAACCGGCTCGACCTCCGCTTTCAATACCGGCAGCCGACTCGATATAGGGGGAGGTACTGGCAGAGCCCAATAATCCAGCCAAAGCAGAAGCTGCCGCATCAACGCTCAGGCTGCGAGCGATACGGGTGTTGTAATTGCTGTTGTGCTTGAAAACCGAACGATTCAACAAACCAATCAGGGTGCCGGTCGCATCAAATACCGCAATCAGAAAAAAAGTAAAGGTTGCTTTCACAGCCACAGCAGAGGCCATACCGGAAAAATCCAATTGCAACAGGGTGGGCAGTAGACTCGGCGGCCGCCCCACTATCCCTTGCCAGCGGGTCAGCCCCAGCAGCAGCGCCAGCAGACTGATGGATAAAATACCAATAATAATCGCCCCCGGAACCGCATAATAATCCAGCGCCAATATCAGCACAAAACCGAGCAGAAAGAGCAACACGGGAGCCCGGCTGATGTCACCAAGCCGCATCATGGTGTGCGGATCGCTGACAATAATACCATTGCTTTGCAAGGCAATCAGCGCTATCAGCAGGCTGATTCCAATCAAGATCGCGATTTGCAAATTCTGCGGTATCGCCTCAATGAGCAGGCGCCGCAGCGGCGTCAGCGTCACGAAGAGAAACAGGCATCCCGAAATAAAAACCATCGCCAGGGCATGTTGCCAGTCAATGCCCTGACCTTGCACAACGCTATAGGAAAAGTAAATATTAAGCGCCATACCGGGCGCGATACCGATAGGCGTATTAGCCCATAAGCCGTTAAAAATACAGGCAAAAGCGGTCACCAGACAGGTGGCAGTGAATACCGCTCCCTGCTCCATACCCGCATCCTGTAAAATGGCCGGATTCACAAAAACAATATAGACCATGGTCAAAAACGTACTGCAGCCGGCCAATACTTCTGTTTTCACCTCACTGCCCTGCGTTACACGCGCCCACATATCCTGTCACCATCATTTTGACTATGGCTGCATACTACATAAACTCAGGGTTGAAATGCAAACATCATTGACTGATTTGAGCTATGCGCTCAGAACAACAGCATGAACCGCCTGCGCATCGCAGTGATAGGTGGATGAGGGCTCGATGCCAGCGGCAACGCTGGGTTTCTGGCATCCCCACGGGGCAAGAGCATCAAAGTATCCATTGTAAACAGCCCCCTACGCCCCTCGGACAAGCAGCAGGCGCAGAAAGGGGAAAAATCATGACAAAATGAATTGCATGTAAACTTTGATGTCCTCGCCCTGGGCCTCCCCAAGCAGTTAATAAAACCTTAAGACTCTTGGGATAGCATATCCACATTGTATTGTCATTTATAAATGAATTCAAAATACGATCAAACGATATTTATGACGAGGTTTAGCCTATGGGCTCCCATCAATTTGAACGCATTATAGCCGATTATACAGAGACATCCGGCACAGATGAAAAGAGCAATATACAGCTCTCGGTTACAAACAAGAAGTGTTTCAAAAAAGGAGCCGCAAAAAACGCCAACCGAAGCGTCAACAGAGAAGCCCCATCACAAAACATCTCGAGGCCCACCAAAGTAGGCATGTTGACGACCGAACCTGATCATATCTTCACATTAAGGCCAACTATATGAAAGTATTTAAAAAATTCACCGGTAACTATCAAAAAGTCATCACGCAGTTGCAATTACCTCCCGAGTTTTTTAGCCCTGAGACCTCCCTTGAAAAATATCAAGAGCAAATAGGAAAAGATCTGCCCCGAACCAGCTATCTAAGCTATGAATATTCGGTACAGGAGATCCAGAATCAACTAAAAGAGCCCTCTGATACAACTTACTCCTATACCCAGGGAAATTTTGATGGTGGCGTATTTACCGAAACCTATCTAAAAAGCAACCCGGACTATTGGGCCATCCTACAAAAGGCAACCGCTCAAGGACCATCCGAAGAATGCTCTGATTTTCTGCGTACCGCCTATACCGACGATGAGGGCCATCTGTGCGCCTTCTCGATTGGTTACCTGCGCCATCCGTCAGCGCAAAACCACCCTTTTTCAGTTGCCATAATCAAAAACAGCAATGCTGCGCCTGAAGAGCGATGTGTAACCTATTTCAGCCATCCTGTTTTGCTATCGCCAACATTGGCCGATGCAGGAGACACATGTGCTGCGGAGAATATAGCGGCTGCCATCAAGGCCACCACAAATTCGCGGATGTTAAACAGCTTGCTTGAGGGACTATTTCAGGCAGACTCTTTAGATCTACCACGTTTTAAAGCGCTGCAAAACCGTCTGCAAACAAACCAAAACATTGATCATCGTGATTTCAAAAAAACACAGCTGCAAAATTTTATCACACTGGTACAACAAAAGCTGCCAGAAGATAGCGCGCTGGCTACCTATATGGAACAGCTCAAAACTCGCATGGCAACAGAGGTCGATTTTTTTAAAAAAAACGAATACGAGACTAATGTAGCCGCGCTTTGTGTGCGGATTCATCAGCATATTGCCCATGTGAACGATACGACACGAGCCAGGGGCCTGATGCTTGAGAATCAATTCATATTTTGTCTTATCCAACAACAGCTGCTTGTGAAAGATGAGGAAAGCCGCCAGGCATTACAAGCGCTCATCAGCACAGCCTCTGTGGATATGGACAAAGCGATGCGCGACTACCACAGGCAGAGCCATACCAGCTTTTCGCAGTTGCTCAAGGCGACGGTTGATGCCACGAGCCTGCAGATTCAAGCGCACTACCGGGAAAAAAGGGCGCATTTGTTCTCCCTCGCCGGCGCCGAAATAACGCAACCCTTCTTCCAGCGCAACCGTATGTCGCTTATTCTGGGGGTGAGCGCGCTGCTCCTTCTGGTCAGTTTATTACTGCTGGTCAGCGGCGTTTTAGCGCCCTGGGGTATCGTGCTGGCCGCGGGAGCCGCCAGCACCGCTGCCCTGAGCGGCGCCGTAGTCACGGGAGGGGTGGGCGTGCTGTCCGCTGCGCAACTGTTTCGCAAGGAACAAAGTCTGGCGCACCGTGAGCAGCGCCGTCAAGTGCACTATCAACAGCAGGATGATGCCCTGCTGCAACAACAGGAAACAGCGCTTTCCGGGCTGCGCTCCTCCTGTGAGAAAACCGCAGCTATCCTGAACAAGGCAGAGGAAGACGTGTCATCGTCATCATCCCTTCTCTCCACAGAGATGGGGCTCTCAACGGCAAAGGAAGAGACAGCGTCCGAGATTGCAGACAGGACCCTGGCCGAAAACCACAATGAGAACAAAGACGAGGAGGAAGCCACCTCTCCGAAGATGGGGCTTGGAGGACGATAAGCAGCACAGAGGCGATCGGATCGGGAAGCTTTGCGTTTCCCGACCACAGGAGCGACACTCGGGATGCCTCTTAAAAATGAAAATTCAACACCCCAAAAATAATCTCAATAGCAATTAAGACAATGATAATAACTTCCAGGGAATGGGAATGGCGGTTTTCCAGATAGGCGTTAAACATATCAAAGACTTCATTAATGGTATCCAGCCGGTGGTTAATCGCGTTCACTCGCCGCTGAATATGCATATAGCGCTCGAGCATAATATAATTTTCTTCCAGACTGGGATGCTGCCAGAAAAATTTGGGATGGTAGAGAAAATTTGAAATCAGGTTCATTTCACTTTTAGCGGCCAGAATCTCGCCGGTAGCCTGACGAATCTGTTTACGGGTAATCGGCATATCGCCGCGTTCGGTCAAGGATTGAATCATGGGGGTGTATTTTTCAATCAAAGCCTCGAGCGTCATTTCAAAATACTGCAGTTTGACCGACTGGGAAAAACCATAGGACAGGCTGAGCTTGATTTCCTCATCCTCTGACGCCAGGCGCAAACAATCCACATCAAAATAACCATGCGGTTCAATACCGGTCTTTTCGCCCAGCTGGTAGCTGAAATCATCCGCCACCTGGAAGCTCACCGGTTTCATACAAAAGGGTAAAATCAATTCACGATAGATAGGAACACGGTAGCGTTTCACATTCCAGCAGACCAAGGTACCATTGGTAAAAACATAGACCATACCAGCCGGATAATCCTGATGCACCAATTGCAGCAAATCACGAAACTTGCTCGTATGAAAAGGAGACGGCGCCTGTTTGCAATAGGCGTCAAGGCGATTGATATCAATGTGACTGGCAATACAATAGCTTAAACATTCCATAAAAACACCAAGACAACGCTGGCCTGAAAAGAGGTCAGGAAATAAAACCGGCAGGCCCGCCAGTATAGCATCATCACCAAACAAAAACAGCAGCTTACCGGGAGACAACGGTGAGGAGACAAGCAGGCAGGCGCACCGCATTTTGCGGCAATATTACGCCACCTCTGGTCTGGCTCTGGGCATAAAGCGGCTCAGGGGCGCCGTATGGCGACGTCTTCCTGAGCGCGCCGCTAAAAACCGCCTGGGGCAGCCTGGCATAGGAGCGGACTAAATGTCTGCCGTTTCACGCAACGGATAGGCCTTCTTGCGATCACTGATCCCACTTAACCATTGTGGACACACCTCCAGCACCAGCGCTATTTTATCCATCTGCTCATGATTAGGGGTGAGGTGTCCAAAAATCATGGCATTTGCCAAATGGCGACTGATACCAAAGACTTTCGAGACGGCTTTTACTTTTTCGTTTAGCTCCTCAGGCAAACCCATCGTCGCTAATTCACGATTAAAACGTTGAGAAAATACTTTGCGATTCATTTTTTTCACTCCTTGAAAAAAATAAGGTCAAATTTACCCTGCAACAGGGACGCACTCCAAGTTTCCTGTACCCAGGTATTTCATTTATAACGTATTTTCTGGAAGAGTCAAAGTTTTTCCGCAGTTTTTACACAAAATATTTTTCCTGTTTTATCGCAGGATGCTCAGAACCGTTGCGGCGGGGGCGCTCAAGGCTGATTTTTTTATGGCTTGCAACCGCCCTCAGTCACGGGAAATGATCATCATGACTTCATTGGCATATTGCAGTCCTATCAGATAGGCTTCGCGAAAATCCCCCTCACTGAAGGTAGTAAAGTCCAATTCGGAAAATTTTGCCCGCTCATAGTTTTTAACCAGCAATAACAACGAGCCCAGCGCGCCTTTATGTTCCAGCAATGCCTCGATAATACTCTCCTGTAAGGGCAGTTGCTGCAGAATATCAGCCAACGGCTGGCGCAAAATAGAGTCGAGGCAGGAGAGCATGCCCACCGTGTAGGCCATATGCGGATCCACCTCCGAACGCCGCGCCAATGCGTGACACATTTTGGCACGAATCAGCGTACGCTCCAGCATGTCCGGCTGCACGTCGTCCAGACTGGAAGCCAATAATAAACTGATCCAGTTACGGATGTGCAGCAAACCCAATTGCTGAATGGCTGCCAACAAGGTATCCATCTTGCGACCCACATAATACATCACGGAATTAGCCAACCGCAGGATACGGTAACTCAGTTTGGGAATTTGCAAAATAATCGCTTCCACCTGCTGTAAACTGACATCCGGATCGTGCAACTCCGCCATGATACGCAACAGATAGGTTTTATTTTCCGACAGTAACTGCCCTTCCACACAGGCCGGATAATTCAGGTGGTACCCTTGAAATAAGTGAAAACCCTGTTGCTTGCACCACTGCAACTGTGCTTCGCTTTCAATTTTTTCCGCCAGCAATTTCCCTTTGAAACCGGCCAGGTGAGCTAATTGCCGCCGTACATCCTCCGGGCTGCTCTGAAGAACATCAATTTTAATAATATCCACCGCCTCCACCAATGGCGCCAGATGGACATGAAAGATAAAATCATCCAATGCCAGTTTATAGCCCAATTTGGCATAAGTGAGCAGAAGGCTAAGTAGCTGCTCATCAATCAACATATCTTCGAGGACTTCAATCACAATCCGCTCTTTGGGTAACATCAGTGGAATTTTTTGTAATAAATTGTTACGGGTAAAATTGATGTAGGCAGGATGCCCAGCCAACACCACATCTAAATCAATATTGGTAAATAAATTGGCCACAACAGCAGAGGTGGCCTGATCGCCGGCCAGCACATCACCTTGGGGAAGCAAGGCTGCTTCAGCGCTGTGCTGTCGATACAAGATCTCATACCCCACCACGCGGGCTCTGAGATCAAAAATTTCCTGACGCGCAAACAATATTGACATAACATGCCATCACTGGGGGTATGCTGTTTAGTATAGTTGAATTACATTCCGGTTTACACCAGCCTGTTTTCAGTCTAAAATTTGAATCATGACACACTATTCAAGTTAGGTATGGCAATGGGGCATGGCGGCAAGAGAGAACATGCAGGGCGTCCGAAAGGACAGGGGCCCTATGGTGAGGCAACCAAACCCCTGCGCGTACCTCTATCGCGTATCGCTGATATCAAGGCGTTTCTGCTCGATGGCCGCACTTATCAACTGCCCCTGTATGCCAGCACGGTCAGAGCGGGCTTTCCTTCTCCCGCTGATGATTACATTGAAAAGCAGCTTGATTTAAATCACCATTTAATCAAACATCCAGCCGCTACTTTTTTCGTTACCGCCTCTGGTGACTCCATGACCGGAGCCGGTATTACTTCCGGAGACATGCTGATAGTCGATCGCAGCCTGGAGGCAACGCATGGCAAGATTGTCATTGCCGCTATCAACGGCGAATTGACGGTCAAGCGCTTATCACGCCGCAACGGAAAAGTGCAGCTGTTGCCAGAGAATGAGCAATATGAGCCCATTGACATTAACGGCGAAGAAGAGCTGGTCATTTGGGGCGTGGTAACGCATGTCATTCATCAGGCAGACTAATAATGTTTGCCCTGATGGATTGTAACAATTTTTATGCTTCCTGCGAACGCCTGTTCCGCCCGGACTTACGAGAGCAGGCGATTGTGGTTTTATCAAATAATGACGGCTGTGTCATTGCCCGTTCTGAGGAAGCCAAAGCTCTGGGGGTCCCGATGGGCGTGCCGTTTTTTACCATTAAAGCTCTGGTTCAGCGCTACGGCATCCATGTGTTTTCCTCAAACTACCGCTTGTACGGTGATTTATCGCAACGGGTCATGTCTGTGATTCAAGCAGCCTGGCCAGCGGTTGCGGTCTATTCTATCGATGAAGCCTTTCTGGACTTGCGCACTATGCCGCCTGCACAACAGGAATCCTTTTGCATGAGGCTACAAAAATTGATTTTCAAGTCAACCGGCATCCCTACCTCTTTCGGGCTCGGCCCAACCAAAACACTGGCAAAAATGGCCAGTCATATTTGCAAAAAAAAGCTCCACACTCCCGTGTTTACCCTCACCGAGCACGCCCACGACTGGTTAGGCCAAATAACGGTAGCGGAGGTTTGGGGCATCGGGCGACAGTGGCAAAAAAAATTAAAGGAACAAGGCATTGCAACGGCTTGGGATCTGGCACAATCCAATGCCAGTCTCATCAAAACACGCTACAATGTGATGCTGATGCGCACGCTGTTGGAACTACAGGGTATTTCCTGCTTCAGTTGGGAGGAAACCCAGATGAAACGCAGCCTTATCTCCTCTAAAAGTTTTGCGCAGCGACAAACAGAATATGACAGCTTGGCACAAGCGCTTAGCAGTCACTGCGCCAGAGTCAGCGAGAAATTACGAAAGCAACAGGTGCTGGCGCAACGGATCTCGGTCTTTGTGTCCCGTCATCCCTCGCACCAGACGGCAGAATCCTGCGTCCAAAGTATGGACTGTCGACTGCTCAGTCCCAGTGATGATACCCGCCTGATAACCAAGGCCGCCAAATCCTGTTTAACAAAACTCTACCAGCCGGGAATGGCGTATAAAAAAGTAGGCGTCATGCTGGGCGATTTCATACCGGCCTCTTCTCTCCAACTGGATTTATTTGACCAGCCACATGGGGAGGCGTGGAGCAAAAAAGAGCGCCTAATGTCACTTATCGACCAGATAAACCATCGTTTTGGCCGCCATAGCATAAAGCTTGCGGCCGAGGGATACGACACAAGCTGGGCAATGCGCTCGGCTATGCGCTCACCTTGTTATACCACCAGCTGGTCAGATTTAGCCGTCGTGCAAAATCGCACCTAGGCAGCGAGGGGAAGGATAAACAGCCCTTAATCTTTCACTCTGGAATAGCAAATCCATCCGCATGACCATGCCCCCGGTGCACAGGCTTATGAGGCGCTATGCGGCGCATAATAATAATTCAAGTCCAGCTCCCGTGCAGCCCGCACATCATCGAGCCGTTGCACTGGCATGTGCAATGGTGCGTCTTTGAGCAACTGGGGCTGCTCACTCATTTCCTGATGAATGGTCGCCATGGCAGCGATAAAACGGTCGAGTTGCTGGCGCGATTCCGTTTCCGTGGGCTCAATTAACAAACATTCCGGCACTAACAATGGAAAATAGGTGGTGGGTGCATGATAGCCATAATCGAGCAAGCGTTTGGCCAGATCCATCGCCGTGACCTGATAGTCTTTCTTTTCCCTTTGCAGGGTCAAAATAAATTCATGACTGGCACGGCGTTGTGGGTACGCCGCCGAAAAACCCACCCGACAGAGCTCTTTGAGCAGATAATTGGCATTTAAGGTGGCAAATTCGGCAACCTGCTGTAAACCGAGCCTACCCAACAGGCGAATATAAAAATAGGCGCGCAGCAAAATACCGGCATTACCCATAAAACAGGATAAACGGCCAATACTTTGCGGAATTTCCCGGCGCCCAGCCCAAAAATAGCCCTGCTCATTGTGCTGCACAAGCGGTAGTGGCAAGAACGGAAGTAAACGGGCTCCGACTGCGACCGGGCCGGCCCCTGGCCCGCCTCCCCCGTGTGGGGTGGCAAAGGTTTTATGTAAATTCAGATGCATAACATCAAAGCCCATATCCCCGGGGCGCACTTTTCCCAGAATAGCATTCAAATTTGCCCCATCATAATACAATAAGCCCCCGGCCTGGTGCACGATGGTGGCAATGTCTTTAATTTGCCGCATAAACAAACCAAGGGTAGAGGGATTGGTCAGCATAATTCCCGCCGTACGCGGTCCCACTTTTTCCTTGAGCAGCTCCAGATCCATATCCCCGTCTGCCGCAGTGGGTACTTCTACCACCTTAAGGCCACACATCACGGCGGAGGCAGGATTGGTGCCATGTGCGGCATCGGGAATCAGCATTTCATCACGCTGCGTATCCCCGCGCGACTGATGATAGGCCTTAATCATAGCCACACCGGCAAACTCACCCTGACTGCCGGCCATGGGAGTCAACGACACCCCACGCATGCCGGTAATATCGGCCAGATACTCCTGTAAGCGGTGTAGAATTTGCAGCGTTCCCTGAGCATCTGCCGCCAGACTCAGCGGATGCTGGTTGAGAAAACCGGGCAGGCCGGCGGCTTTTTGTACCCCGCGCGGGTTATATTTCATCGTGCAGGAACCCAAGGGATAAAAATTGGTATCAATTCCCATATTGAGTTTAGAGAGCCGTGTATAATGCCTGACCACCTCCAGTTCCGAACAGGCCGGCAAGCGAGGCGCCTGTTTGCGGCGCATGGCCGATGGAATCTGCGATCGCAGTGGCTGCTCTGCGGCCACCCATTGCGCCTTGGCGGCACGGTTTTCAGCCGAGGTTTCAAAGATCAACATAACTTGCCTTCCCGTTCCAGAATCAGTTCACGGATCTCATCCCGGTGCTTCACCGGAGAAAATTCTATGCATTCATAGTCGGCAATATCAGCCAGATAATAGGGGTCTTGCTGTAACACTGCCTCCAGCTCGCGCCGCTCATCGCAGAGGGCAATTAATACCCCTCCCGTCCGAGGCTTGCGCGGACCGGAGGCCAGAAACAGGCCTTGCTTGTAATGATAATCGAGAAAATCACGATGCGCCTGCAAATACTTGTCTACTTCCGATAAGGGAACTTTATAGGTCAGATGCACAATAAACATTTTTTTAAGCCTCCAGCAAGATACGGGACAAGGTGCGGCAATAATGCTCGATTTCCGCCTCCGTACGCATTTCAGTTGCGCACACCAGCAGACAGTTTGCCAACTCCGGATAATGCGCCTCGAGGGCATAACCACCGGCAATGCCCTGTGCCGCCAACTGGCGTAATACCCCGGACACCGGACGCGGCAGCTCTATGACTATCTCATGAAAAAAGGGAGCATCAAACCGTTGCCGCACCCCCGCAATGCTGAGCAGATTTTCAAGCAAGCAGCAGGTATTATGGTGGCAAAGTGCAGCAACCTGCGCCAACCCTTCCGCCCCCATCATACTCATGTGGATCGTCGCGGCGGTCACTAACAACCCCTGATTGGTGCAAATATTGGAGGTCGCCTTGGCTCGACGAATATGCTGCTCTCTCGCTTGCAGCGTCAGGGTATAGCCCTCTTTGCCGGCACGGTCGAGTGTACGCCCGACCAAGCGTCCGGGCAATTGCCGGACATGCGCTTTTTTACAACTCAAAAACCCAAAATAAGGCCCGCCAGCCGCCATGGGAACTCCCAAGGGCTGGCCTTCGCCACACACAATATCCACTCCGGCACGGCCCCAGTGTCCAGGCGCCTGCAAGCAGGCCAGAGCGACCGGATTGACACAGGCGATACTGATGATTTGTCTTTCACGCGCCCAATCGCTTAAGACATCCACCGCCTCCAATGCGCCAAAAAAATTGGGTTGCGCAATCACGATAGCGCTAATATCCTCTCCCGCATAGCGCTGCAAAGCGCCCAAATCGGTAATGCCGCTTGTCGCGTCAAAAGGCAGGCTCAGCAATTCAATGTGCTGATTGCGTACGATGGTTTCGACGGTTTCCCGATAAAAGGGGTGCAGGCTCGCCGGCAGTAGAATTTTATGGCTCTTGCTGCGCTTGTTCAGGCGAACCGCCATTAAAATGGCCTCCGCCAGAGCCGTGGCGCCATCATACATCGACGCATTGGCCACGTCCATGCCGGTCAGCTCGGCAATCATCGTTTGAAATTCATATAATAATTGCAACCCTCCCTGGCTGGCCTCAGCCTGATAAGGGGTATAGGCGGTTAAATATTCACCGCGCATGGTGATATCCCAAACTGCGGCTGGAATATGGTGTTCATAACTGCCGGCACCAATAAAACAGGTCAATGCGCGATTCTGTTGGCTGAGCGTCTGTGCCTCACGCAACATCTGCATTTCGTTTTGTGCCTCAGGCACCACCGCCAGGGGTTGGGCGCGTAAACTGAGCGGAATTTCATCAAAAAGATGCTCAATATCCGACTCACCAATAGCCGCCAACATGCGGGCAATATCCTCGGGGGTATGGGGTGTAAATGCCATAATAATATCCTGTTGCCCTCAATAGTATGATGTGATGACAGTGGCCATGCCTGGCCTACGCCAAAGCGCCTCTCGGGCGCGTGGCTTTCGTGTTCTCACTCCTGAATGGACTGTTGGTATTGCTGTGCATCTAACAGATGCGCACGTGCGGCAGAGGCAGGGCGCATCTTCACCAGCCATCCCGCTCCCAGTGGCTCGCGGTTCACCAATGCCGGATTGCCCATCAGGCTTTCATTGACCGCCACCACTTCCCCATCGATGCGCGCGTAAAAAACACAGGCCGCTTTGACCGACTCAACCACCCCCCGCAAATCACCGGCCGCAAAGCGTTGGCCAACTTCCGGCAGTTCGACAAAAACCATATCGCCCAACAGTTGCTGCGCATGTTCGGTGATACCGATGCAGACCAGCTCCTCTTCCTCACGTAACCATTCGTGTGTTTTGGTAAATAACAGTGCTTTCATTGTTTCCCTCAAAGTCTACCCTACATTCAAACCAATTTTTTCCCGTTTTTCACAAAACGTGGTTTCACCAGCCTGGCCGGTATCATTTTGCCACGAATCTCAACCTGCACCGCCTCCGGACAAGAGGCCGGCACCCGGGCCAGCGCAATGGACTGCTGTAAGGTCGGTGAAAATCCACCACTGGTAATCACACCGTCTTCCCCACCGGGTACATACACCCGTTGACCGCTGCGCATGATTCCTTTCTCCACCAACAGCAAACCCACCATTTTTCGCGCAACGCCCTGCAGCTTTTGCGCCATCAAGGCTCCTTTGCCCATAAAATCACGCTCAGCCGGCTCAAAGCTTACCGTCCAGCCCAGTCCTGATTCCAGAGGCGTCGTCGTTTGGGTCATGTCCTGACCATAAAGCAGCATCCCGGCTTCCAGGCGCAGGGTATCACGCGCTCCCAGACCGCAGGGATGCACACCGGCTGCCCGCAGCCTATCCCATAAAGCAGCAATATCCTCGGCGGGAACCAACAATTCAAAACCATCTTCCCCGGTATAGCCGGTACGGGCCAAAAACCAGTCCCCCACATCCACACATTCAAAAGCCGTCAGCGTTGAAATGGCATCGACCTGCGCCGGATCCAATACCGCTTGCAAAGCGCCAAACGCCTGTGGTCCCTGCACCGCCAGCATGGCCAACTCCCGCCGTTCCTGCAGGCCAACGGCAAAACCTGCCGACTGCCGCTGAATCCAGTCTAAATCCTGTTCCCGGCATGCGGAATTTAAAATCAGGCGGTAATGATCCGATGCGCGCTGATAGACGATGAGATCATCGATAATGCCGCCATGCTCATTGCACATACAGCTGTATAAGGCTTTACCGGAGTGGGGCAGGCGGTCGACATCATTTGTGAGCAGGTAGCGTAAAAACTGGCGCCCACCAGCGCCTAAAATATCCAGTACGGCCATATGAGACACATCAAACATACCGGCCTGCTCACGGACATAGTGGTGCTCTTGCAATTGAGAGCCGTAATGCAGAGGCATCTCCCAACCATGAAAATCCACCATTTGGGCTCCAGCATGCTGATGCTGGGTGTACAACGCTGTTTTAGCCTTCATGAAAAATCCCTTATCGTTGCTTTGCCAAACAGGATAGCTCAGCATAAACTGCCCACGCCGGCTTGGCAAGTATCCTGTTTGGGGCGTCCTATCACACTTTAGGCACCGGCCAACTCAATCGCAAAAGCCACTCCAAGACGGGTGAAATTACTCATATGCTCGAGGCTTAACAAGTCCATCGTATCATTGGCACTATGGATATAGGGGTTATGCTGTTCAAAACTGGTTTCACAGGGAAAGACCGCTGGTACACCAACGGCATGCCAGGACGCATGGTCGCTGCACCCATAACCACAATGCGAATATTTCACCGGTACCTTGACATAGGTTTCGATTAATTCCGCGTTGAACGCCGTGAGGGCTTTATCCGTATAATCACGGAACAACCACATGCTGGGATCATCAGGACGGTTACGGTAGCCGGTCATATCAAACTGAATGGCCGCCTGGACCGCTATGTTTTTTCGCATAAAATGCGCCACCACATACTGTGAACCGACTAATCCCATTTCTTCCGCCGCATACCAGATAATATAGACGGGCCGTTTGGGTGCGAAATTGCTCGCCATCAAGACCCGTGCTATCTCCATCACCGTTGCCGAACCGGAACCATCATCCCCCGCCCCCGGCATACGCTCAAACACCGTGGCACCCAGCGTATCCATATGCGCACCAATGACAATGGCGGGGCCAGGCTGGTCTTTCCCTAAAACCGTCACCAGCGATGGCTGCTTGAAGCGGCCAGTATCGACAAAAAAACTCTCCGCATCGCTACGGCCATAGTCTGTTGCCATAGCATCGTACTGCGCCTTCAGCCATTGCGCGGCATCCACACCGGTTTGCAGCGCTGCGGCGCGATTTTGAAACGCGACTAACTGACTGAGCGTGTCCTGGATACGAAAGGGCTCCACCAAATCCAAGGCGTGATGCACCGCTTCCTGATGCTGAATTTGATACTGCTGCGCAGGGGTAACCGGGGCAAGCGCCCGAGGGCTGTTGAGAAGGTGTTGGGCCTGTGCTGCTGTTAACGACTGTCCAACGGGCACTTGCGGCGCTACATTCACAAAACGGCCGCATTGCGCTTTATCCGCCAATAGCGCCAGACGATCCAGCTCCTGCAGCGGAACATTCACAATCTTGAACCGGGCATCGGCCGCTAACACTGGGTAGGCGGGTGAGAGTTGTGCCGCCAGACAATGCGTCATTTGTATGGGCTGCACAACCTGCCCGTCCTGCGCCGATACCACAGCACTTGCCAAACACAGCGTCAGTGCGAGCCAAGACCGGATTCCTGAAACATTCATATGTACTCCTTACGTTAAATAATGAACGACCACCAGCGGACATCCTAGCTCAGATGCAGCGTTTTGTCATTTATCTTAAAAGGCTATTGGGCAAACCATTGATTTAACTTTTGAATTAACTCGTCCAGCCCTTCTTTTTTCAGGGAAGAAAAGGCCTGTACGGTGATATGCTCCGCTGTAGCAGCCGAACGGTAAACCTGTTGCACCTGGCGCACGGCAAGACGTTGTTGCCCCCGTCCCAGTTTATCGGCCTTGGTCAGCAAAATGTGGACGGGCATCGCACGGGCGCAGGCCCACTGAACCATCATTTTATCCAGCTCTTTTAAGGGATGCCGAATATCCATAAGCAACACCAGACCACGCAAGCTTTGCCGCCGCTCAAGATAATCCGCCAGATGCCGTTGCCAGTTTTGCCGCACGGTCAA
Source organism: Legionellaceae bacterium (assembly GCA_020831865.1). GTDB lineage: Bacteria > Pseudomonadota > Gammaproteobacteria > Legionellales > Legionellaceae > JAFIFT01. The sequence goes on from JAFIFT010000023.1 coordinate 37,680, forward strand.
TGCAACCTTGGCATAACCATAGCCCGGCAGATCCACCAGACGCCGTTGGTCATCCAATATGAACAAGTTGATAAGCTGGGTACGCCCCGGCGTTTTGGACGTGCGGGCCAATTGCCTTTGTTGCGTTAGGCAATTGAGGGCACTCGATTTACCGGCATTGGAGCGCCCGGCAAAGGCCACTTCGTAGCCCTGATCGGCCGGCAACTGGGAAACTTTCGCCGCGCTTTGTAAAAAAGTGGCGTGAGCGTAAGGATTTGTTATCATAGGGCTGGTATCCGGTTTTTTTAATGGCTGCTGTCTTATAATGTCGCACAGTATAGCTTTAAAACGGCATGCGTACAAAAACAAGGCAAAAACCATTAATTTAATTTTCGGCGATAAGTGTATCATTAATACAAGCCTTCTGATGAGGAAAGAATGAAAAAAACAGGATGGTTATTGACGCTCTTTTTTAGCGTGCATTGTGCAGCAGCTGGTGATATCGCTGCGGGTAAGGCCAAAACAGAGGCCTGCGTTGCCTGCCATACTGAATCGGGAAACAGCAGCAATCCCATTTGGCCCAATCTAGCCGGGCAGCATGCGGGCTATCTGTACAAACAATTGCAGGATTATCAGAAGGCGGATGGACGCGATAATGAGGTCATGCGGGGCATCGTAGCCAACCTGAGCGCACAGGATATGGCTGACCTGGCGGCCTATTACGCCAGCCTGCCGGTGGCAGAGGCGGCCACGCCGGAACAATATGTCGAACGCGGTGAGCAGCTCTATCGGGGTGGCGACCGCAAAGCCGGTATCAGCGCCTGCATCGCCTGCCATGGTCCGCGCGGTAAAGGCAATAGCCAGGCCCATTTTCCCCTGGTTTCCGGACAGCATGCGGCGTACACCATAGAACAACTGCAGTTATTTAAAGAAGGCAAGCGTCATAATGATCTCAATGCGATGATGCGCGATATCAGCCAGCGTATGAGCCCGGAAGATATGGAGGCAGTTGCCTATTATATGCAAGGTTTACACTGAGGAGAGTACCCGATGAAAACACTCATTTGCGCTATCGTGATGGGCCTGTTAAGCCATAGCCTTCACGCCAGCCCTTTTGTGGCCGGCAAGGATTATCAAATACTCAAGGCCAATCAGACCACCCCCACAGTGGAAAAACCGGTGAGCGTACTGGAATTTTTCAGCTATGGTTGCCCCTGGTGCTATAAACTCAATGCTCCCCTGGAGCAATGGGCGAAAACGCATCAAAAACAGGTCAGGCTGGAGCGGGTTCCCGTCGTGTTTCATGCCGAATGGCGACTCTATGCCAAAGCCTATTATGCCGCGCAGTTGCTCGGCATAGAACCGGAAATGACCCCCGCTTTGTTCCGCGCCATCCAGGATAAAAAAGAAAAACTCGATAGCGCGGACAGCATGAGCGCTTTTTTTATCAAACAGGGCGTCGATGAGGCAACGGCTCGCTCTGCCTTCTCGCACTCACCGACACTCGAGCTGCAACTCAAAGCCGGTTTGCAAACCATGGGGCAATACCACATTCAGGCCGTTCCGGCCGTTGTCATTGGGCAACGCTACAAAACAGATTTGCAAATGGCCGGCTCAGTCGAGCGTTTTTTTGAAATTCTTGATATGTTACTGGCCAAGGCATTGGGGGAGGAGCCGGCCGAGAACTGAGCACAGCGCGTTCAGCTCTCGGTAATATCGGAGATTCCCGGATTTTCCAAGCTCAAAATACCGGAATTAAAATCGTAGGCAAATAATTCGGCATAGCGTCCCCAGTCAATCATCGTGTGCAGAACCCGATTGGCTTCCTTATCACTGAGATAGTCTTCCAAACGGGTTAAAAACCGTTCCTCCGAGATCCGGTGGCCGGCTTTTTCATCCAGCACCCGACGAATATAACGGGCCAGAGGCACCTTCTCCAATAAACGACGGGCAAACAAACGCTTGCGGGTCTGCAAATCTGCCTCTGAGAATTCACGGCCAAGTTCGGTCAGATGGATGTCACCATCAGAGACTTGCGCAAAGCCGAGAATTTCCAGGGTTTCCAGAATGGGGAACAAATCATCAATATTCATCATAATCTCATCGGCCAATTCCGGCAGATCAATTTTATCCTTAAAAGATTTCATATTTTCAATCAGACCGCTGAGCTCGGAGGGATCGACATCCGGCAAGCGATAGCCCAAGCCAATTTGCTGCTCCCGTTGCGCCCGCTTGGCCCGCTCCTTGGGGCCTGTGGTCATCAAGGTATAAATTTTGTCGACCAGTAATTGAAAATCCTTCGTTTCCGGATTACGGGGTTGCGGAATATCAACGGTCAATTCGGCGCGAATATAACCCGGATCACTACCAAAAATAATAATGCGATCTGCTAACATGGCCGCTTCTTCGATATTATGGGTCACCAGCAAAATACCCTTGGTATTGGTTTTTTTCTCCTGCCACAATTCCAATAAATCCGAGCGTAAATTCTCCGCCGTCAACACATCCAGAGCGGAAAAGGGCTCATCCATTAATAACACATCGGGGTTAATGACCAGGGCCCGGGCAAAACCGACACGCTGGCGCATCCCGCCCGACAGTTCTTTTGGAAAAGCCGACTCAAAACCGTCCAAACCAATAATATCAATCGCTTCAATGGCACGCCGGCGCCGCTCTTCACGCGGCACCCCCTGAGCTTCCAGACCCAGTTCTACATTTTCCAGCACCGTGAGCCAGGGCATTAAGGCAAAGGACTGGAACACCATGGCAATGCCTGCCACTGGACCGGTCACTGGTTGATTGCGGTAGTGCACCTTACCAGAGGAAGGCGGTACCAGACCGGCGATAATGCGTAACAAAGTGGACTTTCCCGAACCCGACTTACCCAACAGGGCGACGATTTCGCCCTCATGCAGGCTAAAATTGACATCTTCCAATACCAGCAATTCCTGCCGCGAATATTTTTTAAAACTTTTTCGGCAATTTTCCAATTGAATAATGGTGGCAGTCATAACCTTCTCAATTTAAATTAAAGCGTTCTTCCGCCAGGCGATACAGTGGCCGCCAGAGGACATGGTTAAAGGCTAACACATACAAACACATCATGGCCGTACCCAGGGCAATTTTGGGGAAATCACCAGCCAGAGTGCTGGCTTGAATATACTCTCCCAGTCCGGTGGCTTTCAAGGTCGTATCCCCCCAGCTGACCCATTCGGCCACAATACTGGCGTTCCAGGCGCCGCCGGCAGCGGTAATGGCCCCGGTAATATAAAAAGGAAAAATACCGGGCAAAGCCAGTTTTTTCCACCACAGCCAGCCTTTCACAGAAAAATTATCCGCCGCCATATAGAGGTCGCGGGGAATAGTAGAGGCGCCGGCAATCACATTAAATAAAATATACCATTGCGTGCCCAGGATCATCAGCGGTGTTACCCAGATTTCAACATTCAATTGATAGCGCACAATGAGAATCACAAAAAGGGGATAAAACAGGTTGGCCGGAAAAGCAGCGAAAAATTGAATCACCGGTTGTATGCGCTGTGCCATGCGAGGTCGCAAACCAATAGCAACCCCCACCGGAATCCAAATCAGCGAACTGATAATAATCAGGATAATCACTCGCGTACCCGTTGCCGCCCCCAGAAAAAACGTATGCAAAATTTCCCGCACCGTCAGTTCATCAAGAATATAGCGCAGCAAATGCCAACCGGCCAGCAGAGAAACCGTCCAGATCAACAACGCCCAAATCCAGTCGATGCGCCGCTCGTGTCGCTCATCCCATTGCCGTACTGGCGCTGGCGTCGTCCGGCGCAACCAGGAGAGATTGATAAAGCGATCTTTAAAAATACGCAATCCAACGCCCAGATACCCCATCAGGAGACTGCTGCGAATCAAGTCAATAAACCAGGACTGGTATTCTTCCTCATCCGGCGACGCTTCCATTTTAAATTTTTCCGACCAGGCAATCAGAGGGCGAAACAGCATTTGATCATAGAGAAAAATCACAATCACCATCGTGATAATGGCATAAAAAACCGCCATGAGATCCTTTTGCGCAATAGCCAGGGCAATATAGGAACCGACCCCGGGCAAGCGGATGCTTTGATGCGCCACCTCAATGGCTTCGGATAACACCACAAAAAACCAGCTGGCGGACATCGACATCATCATGTTCCACAGCAAACTGGACATGGAAAAAGGCACTTCCAGCTTCCAGAACCGTTGCCAGGGAGAGAGCTGGAACATGGCTGCCGCTTCCTGCAAATCATAGGGTACATTTTTCAGTGATTGATAAAAGCCAAAGGTGATGTTCCACACCTGCGCGGTAAAGATCACAAAAATACAGGCCATTTCCGGCCCCAGCATACTGTCGGGAAACAGGTGGATAAAACCGCTGACGGTGATCGATAAAAAGCTCAACACCGGTACGGACTGCAAAATATCAATGCCGGGAATGATAATCTGTTCGGCGCGTTTATTTTTAGCCGCCAGGGTACCGATAATCAAAGTAAACAACAAGGAAAAAACCAAGGCAATAAACATGCGCAAAACCGTACGCGCGGCATAAAACGGCAAATGCACCGGTGCTAACGAGATAGGCAGTTGCTCGCCCAAACGGTAGGGACTGGCCATCTGCGCGCCCGCCCAGGCCAGGAAAAAAAGCAAACAAAAGACCAACACCAGGATCAACAGATCCCAGCGGTTCACAAAACGGCTCACATTTTCTTTATTGGTAAAGTAAAAGCGACCCAGGCGCACGAAGTCTCCCCCTCAGTTTTGAATCCAAACAATGCAAAATGTGCAGCAAAATGACCCTGCCCGCAGCAGTCGCCAGGCATGCGGCTACCGAACGCATTGGCAGGAAACATGCCCAGGCTCAGGCATGATGGATAGACTGAATCTTATCGTGGCAAATGTACCATAATTCGGCTCACAACGATACCATGCCGTAGCAAAGGCCAGGGCCAGATCATAGCATATTCACCAAAAAAACATTGTAATATTTAACCAGTCGTTCAAAAAAACACGCTATCATCCTGCGCGACGCTAAGAATGACGTCATCATGTTTTAATCATTGGCAAAGGATGATGTTGCCCTGTAGCAGGGTAGGGTAAACGCCAGGCGGATGACGCACATGCTTCGCCTGCAAAAGCGCTTAGCCCAACAGGCAGGTGGCATCTCGCAGCATCTGCCGTTGTGCCGTCAGTTGATCAAAGCCGGCCTCGACATTGATATAGGGGCGCTCGGCCAGAGAAACGGAGAGGGAGCCATCGTCTTCTGCCTGTGCTGCCTGTGCGACCACATTATAGCCTTGCTGTTGCAGGGCAGAAAAATCCTGTGTTCGAGTCACCAGAAAAAAATTACGGTACTGTGTGTGCTGCGCAACATGCAAGGCCGTGGCCTCGCCGGCCAAGGGATGTCCCGGCAAATAATCACGCAGGGAATAGCCTTGATTATTATGCACCGCCACCACCTTTTGTGCGCCAATCACATCTTGAATGGCGGCCGCCAGCCTGGCCACTTCCCGGGCGGCTTGCCGGTCAAACTGGCTGTAGCGTCTCAGGCTGTCCTCAATCCCTTTGGCTGTAAACATCCGATTGGGATCAAAGATATAGGTTTTTCCCTTCAGCCGAAAGCGCACATTGCGCCCACCGGCATGACGCAGACTCAACCAGGCATTGCCCTGTTCAGCCGCGACACGCAAAATAGCAGTATAGGCCGTCGTTTCATTCTGGTGCAGATGCACCAGAATGGGGGCATGACCGGCATGAAATTCAAGGTGCAGGCGCGTCTCCCCCAACCGCAAGGGTATCATGCGGGCATATCCGGCTTGCATTCCGAGCAGCAGGCTGGCAAGGCAAAGCAGCGCGGCAAAACGAGGCATCAGGATGACTTCCCGGGCACGTTCCCGGGCACGGGTAAGCGGGCCTTAGGCTGAGATACTGGTGTAAAAAAAGCAGGGCTCTGCGACAGACGCTGGGGGTCCTCTTTTTTCACTACTTTTGGGGCATCAGATACCCTGGGGCTCTGCGGCAAAACAGTGGTGCTCTGAGAGGGGTTTTGTTCTGGTACATCCTTACCAAGCGTGGTGACAGACCCCTTTGTTTGCAGGGCAAGGGATTCGCGATTCTGCCGCTCAAGCCGCTCAAGGCTGGCGCAGGATTTTTCCCATGCCTCCTGTGCGATCTCTTCCTCATTCTGAGCCTCCCACTGGCTGCCATAGACCGCCAGTGTGGTGACACCGCCCAGAAGCAAACCGATAACGGCAACCGCCAGCAGCACAGGGATGAGCGCGAAAGAAAAAACCAGCGTGGCCACGGCAACCGCTACCAGCATCGTGGCGCAAAGCGCCATCACTACCAGCGCTGGCGGTAGTATGTACTTGCCCAGTCTCTCTAAAAACTCCGCTTCCTGCAACAGCGCATCCCGTTTCGCCCTTAACCGGCACAGCTCAAGCCGGGCGGCATACAAGCTTCGGGTTTGTGAATCTAATACCCGGCTGCCATGTTCCTCGGCGAGTCCTTTGCCAAGCGTTCGGATTTGACCAGGATACTGGGTCTCCGGAATACGGGAAACCCAATGCATATTATAGCGGTTATCCACAATGATATCGGCGGAAGCCCCACTTCTGGTCACATCACAGCCATTGCTGAAAATAGCCAGTTTCATCGGTGTATCATATGTAATGCTCATCACCCGTTGCGTCTGCTCATCTCGTAGCACCTGAGGCCCCATCAGATATTCATGCAGACTCAGCAGAGTATCTTCACTGCCCCATACATAATTGGTCTGCAAATGGCTAATGTACGCATTCAGATGAATGTAGCGATCGGACTTGAAAAAGGCGATGCTCTGCTGCTGCACCAGGTTATTCATCAGCTCTTGCTGGTAGCGGAGGCATTCCGTTTCCGACCAAGCCCCATCGTTCTGCCTGGCTTCCTGATAATCAGACCATTGTTTTTGAAAGTCTGCCAGCAAAGCTTGGGAATGCCTGTTGGCATAATCTGCTATGCGCTGTGGCATACCGGGGACTTTAAAGAGTTCGGCCCCTGTAATATCAGCAGGCAGGGTGGCAGCCTCCAGCAATAGGGCGTATTCGGAACCTGCTTTCCTCAGTGACAAATGAAACGCTTGGCTGAGCGGGCCCGTCAGCACCGCGACCATTTGTGTCCCTTGAGGATTGCGCATGAACTCCTGACGCACACTTTCACCGGCTGTTTTTCGGCACGCAGTCCCCAGAACAGGTTCGATGACAATCTTGATATCACCCTTGCTAAATTTCTCATTTTTCTCGCGCCGCAGCGCGAGGAGACCCTGTAGCAGCTTCCTGTTCGTATCATCAAGCCCCAGTCTGGTAAAAATTTTTTCGCTGATGAGCTCATCAGACTGTGCCCGCAAATAGTACATGAGGGAAATAGCGTAGGCATAGTACATGCAATTGCCCTGACCACTATTATCAACCAGCGTAGCTACCATGTGCCTGCTCCAAAGTCTATATTCTGTATACAATACCAAAAAATGCGCCAACAGTCCAGTCAAATATTAACCAAATGACACACAAAGCAAACAGTCACCCTCCGGCGGCAAGCCCCTCCCGGTCACTCAAATCTCCTTCCTCAGCAGGCATGGCTTGTGAACGGGAAAACGCGTCTAAAATCGCCGGCACATAGATATCAGGAAACTGCTTTTTCAATTTGCCTTTCTCAATAAACAACGCAAAAGCCTTGCCCTCCAAAACCGGCATGTCAGAAACCTGGGCCTGCTTTTCCACTAATTGCAGAGCCATTTGGGCAGCCCGAAACCCTTGCTCATAACTGGAAATAGCGATGGCCATCAAGCCCCCGTCTCCCATAAATGACTCATACATCCCCACCACCGGAATCGTTGCCTGCGCATTCATCCATTGCAGCAGGGCACGGCGGTTGACCTTGTGTCGCCCTTGCTGCAAGGTATGATAGACAGACACCAGCAAAATATCCGCTTTACGGTTGGCCTCTTGCACAGCCTCTTGCCATTCTTCCACCGTTTTCACCCGTTTATGCGCCACGAGATGAAAGGCACCCCAATTTTCGCGCCGGATCATGGTTTCCAGGGCACGGGCCGCAAAGGAGTCATCAGACAGATAATAAATCTGCCGCTTATTGCGAAAAATCAATGATAAAATTTCCCGCATAGCGCGCACCGGCACCTTTTCCCGAATACCCGTACTATTGGGGTTATCCTGAAACGCACGCAGACTGGCTTCACTGGTGGTACCGGCAAAAATAATTTTAGTTGATATGCCTTGGCGGGCCAGATGAGCCACGGCATTTTGCGCATCGGGATCAAAGGCGATGATCACATCCGGTTGCCACTGCCGCACGGTGTTTTGAATACTCTGCCGCATATGGCGTAAATAACGGGGAGAATGCTTGTGCTTGGTGTGCATATAAAAATAACGACGGGCGATAAAGGCCTTATCGGCAAATATTTTTTCAATACCGCTGTTTAAACGCAGCACCCAGGGCATCTGCGGATGGTAACTGTGGATAATCAAAATACGCGGTTTATACAAGCGCTGATAGGTTAAAAAAAAGGAAGCCAGGAGCAGAAAAATCACCGCTCCCCATTGTAGCGATCCGGAACGCTTCATATAATGCCCAACCACTGCCAAAAAGGCACACTGCCCAGAATGGCCAACCAACGCAGAATACTAAAACAGGCATTCTGCCAAAGCAGGCGCTGTAATTCAAAGGATTGCTGCTCTCGTCCCCATTCCTCATAGCACAGAAAATAACTGGCTTGATACGGAAAAATCCAGGCTTCCGTAGCCATTAAAATAATAAAAGCCAAGAGCCAGGGGCTCACCGCCGCCTGCTGCGCCAGCGGCATTAAGATAGTAAACATCAGGGCAGGAGCGGCCATGGTGCCAAACAAAAACCCTCCCAGCCAGCTCAGACCATACATCAGGCTTAAATAGAGCACCAGATGCTCATCGGCCATGTCTGCGAGCGGGCCTAAAAAATCGGCGATCCATTGATCAATGCCAATATGCTGCACGCAGCGCATAATGCCGATAATAGCCCCCAGATAAAATAAAAACGGCCAGTTGATTCGGCTTTTAAAATCATTTTTATCTAATAGTCCGGTGGTTAACAACACAAAAAAGATAGCAAAGCTCAGCCAGGCGCTGGGAATATGATGCCAGGACGACGTGATGAGCCCCCCTAACAAGCTGACCATACTGACGATAGCGGCCCATTCATGCGCACTCAGCGGCCCCATCAGGCGCAATTCACGCAAAACCGCGCGGCGGTCCACCGCAATTTTTTCCCGATTGCGAAAGAAAAAACTCTGCAAAATCCAAAAGGCCACGATCAAAAATAATAGCGTGACACTGGCCGCCTTACACCAGGCTAACCAGCCAAACTGCCATTGGGTTTGTTCTGGTAACATCCCGTATAACACAAAGTTACTGGACTTTCCGGTTAAAAAAACCACCGAGAATAAAATCGTCCCGAAAAAGGCACTGGCCGCCAGACTGTTTGCGGCCAGTCCCTGGGCTCTAAAACCGGCCGTTCGGCGCATATCTTCCACCAATGGCGCCAGCAAGCTGACGCGGGCGCTCTGCGCTGTAATCAGCGGCGTCAGCAATAGGCCCATCAGAAACAAGCTGAGTTGCAATACAAATTTGTTGCCCGGCAGGTTTTTTAGCAACCACAGCGACAGGCGAAAAAAAAGACGCGACTTGATGAGCAGGGCACCAATACCAAACACACTCAAGGCAAGAAAAAAACTGTCAGAACTAAAACCGGACAGCAAGACCTCCTGTGGTGCCAATCCCAGCAATACCGTTGCCAGGATAACAAAAATTGCCGGCGCATATTCGGGTACCAAACGAAAAATCCACATCATCAAAGCCGCGGCAAAAATGACGCTAAAATTCACACAAGCCCAATTCATGCTGCTTTGTTGCAAGGCCTGCAGCAGCGCGGCTGGAACCAGCACCGCGCTCATCCATCCCCCAATGGGCATCACGCTCTGCTTTAGCGGTAATTGTGGCACAGTCTTCAACAGTTGTATTCAAATGGTAGGGCCATGATATGTAATTATTGCACAGGCTGCAAGCGCAGGTCGCCCAGGCCTATCGCGCTCACAGCGGCACAGCCGTGGCTAAAACCCGGGACAACCCTCAGCGGTGCGCAAGTGCTGGCAAAGCGATAATACCAGCATCCACCGCCTGCTAACCATTGCGTCACCGCCTTGATAGATGCCGCTCTTCGCCGCCCGGGCGGGCGCACACGCTCGCTTAGACTGCCATTACTTGCTGACTTTATGCAGCATCTCGGCCAACTCCATCGGCACGGGGAACACAATGGTTGTGGTTTTATCGGAGGCCAGTCCGGCCAGGGTTTGCAGATAACGCAACTGCATGGACTGGGGTTGTTGCACCAACACCTGCGCCGCCTGCAGTAATTTTTCCGAAGCCTGCAATTCACCCTCGGCATGAATGACTTTCGCCCGTCGCTCACGCTCGGCTTCGGCCTGTTTGGCGATCGCTCGGATCATGCTCTCATTCAGATCAATATGTTTGATCTCAACATTGGAGACCTTGATCCCCCAGCCTCCCGTCTGGGCATCGAGAATTTTTTGGATTGCCGTATTCAGCTTGTTCCGCTCCGCCAGCATTTCATCCAACTCATGTTGTCCCAAGACCGAACGCAGGGTAGTTTGCGCCAACTGTGAGGTGGCTTCAAAATAATTTTCCACCTGAATCACCGAGTTTGCCGGCTCCACCACCCGAAAATAGATCACCGCGCTCACCCGCACTGACACGTTATCGCGCGAAATGACATCCTGAGAGGGCACATCCATCACAACGGTGCGCATATCCACCCGCACGACTTGTTGTAAAATCGGAATGATAATGATCAGTCCAGGGCCTTTGACCCGCCAGAATCGCCCCAGCATAAAGACCACACCGCGCTCATATTCCCGAAAGACACGAAAAGCGGAAATGAGCAGTAGCACAATTACCGCGATAAAAAAACCTAGAAATGGACCCATGCTGTTTCTCCTTTTAGCCTGTCATTGCATGGAATGTCGTCACCATCCCACCTTATTTACTCCATCATTGAACCGTGCTCGCGTTCCCCGGGCTGATGCACCGGCTCAACGACCAGTTGCAAACCGGCAACCGACACTACCTTGACCGTTGCTCCCGTTGCAATCGGACTCTCCGAATGCGCCTCCCAGATCTCACCGCCAATCATAATCTGACCTTGCGGGGATATCGCGGTGACCACCTGGCCATATTGACCAATCAGACGCTCGGTAGAATTGAGACAGGCCTGCTGGCGTGTGCGCATGGCCATCATCAAAAACGTACCAAACAAGACGATATTGGCCGCCGCCATACCCAGAATCGCCGACCAGGCAATTTGAAAACCCTCAACCTCCGTATCCATCAGCAGTACCGAACCAATAATAAAGGCGATGGTTCCGCCAATCCCCAGCGCACCAACGCCCGGATGGTATATTTCGGCAATGATAAACGCGATACCCAACACAATAAGTCCCAGCCCGGCATAATTCACCGGCAGCATTTGCAGGGCATACAAGGCAATAATAATGGCCACCCCCCCCACAATACCCGGGACGAGAAAACCGGGATTAAACAGCTCAAAAAATATGCCATACACGCCTAAGAGCAATAATAGGTACGCCACCGTAGGCTCAGTAATCACCAATAAGAATTTCATACGCCAATCAGGCTCAAAACGCTCTATCGGCACCTGTTCCGTATGTAGCGTTATCTTCTCGCCCGACTGCTGCACCTCTTTGCCATTCAATTGGCGCAGTAGATCCGGCACATCACGGGCTATCACCTCGATGACATTGTCTTTGAGCGCTTCAGAGGCGGTCAAGGTTGCCGCTTCTAAAATAGCTTTTTCCGCAAAGGCGACATTGCGCCCCCGCAACTGCGCCAGGGCGCGGATATAGGCCACCGCATCACTGCTCACCTTTTTTTCCATGGTCGACATGCCGTCTTCGTCTTTTTTATCGCCTGCTCCCATCCCTCCCAACGAGACCGGGCTCGCTGCGCCCAAATGACTACTGGGCGCCATCGCCGCAACGGTAGAGGCATAGAGAATAAACGTACCGGCACTGGCCGCGCGTGCGCCATCCGGCGCCACAAAAGTAACCACAGGGACTTTGGAGCTTAAAATCGACTGCACGATAGAGCGCGTTGACGCATCCAGGCCACCGGGGGTATTCAGTACAATCAGAACCAGTTGCGCACCTTGTCCCGCTTCGATAGCTCGCGCCAGAAAATCAGCGGTTGCCGGCCCGATACCGCCCTCAATATTGACCTGCACCACGCGACCGGTCTGCGCCATATTCGGGGCGGCTATCAACATAAACAGCAGAAAAAACAAAGGCTTCATAACGATTCCTTGTCAACTGAGCCATCATTAGCGGTTAAAAATTGCCGCAGATCCATACGCTCTCCCCCGGTTGCTTTCCAGAAGGCCCTAAAAAACGCCTACCTTAAGCATAGCAAAAAATAGCCGCTCCGTTGCCCCGGACTCTCCCGCGGTGGTCAAGCCTTGCCTAACTCTGCCGCAACATCAAAACCAGCACCGCAATAAAGGCCATCAGAATTAACGCTAGTATCCCCATGGTGCCAAAACTTTTATTCAGATTTTCCGCCGAAAAACGCTCCGGCTGGTTTTTTATCACCCGAAACAAAATAAACAACACCAGGACAGCTCCCATAATAGCCATAATCTGTAATAGCGTTTCCATCACGACTCCTCTTCAAAATCAAAAGCATCGGCATGCATGAGCGAGCGGCTCACCCCATACTGCAACAGTGTATCTCGGGTAGCATAGACCATATCAAAAGGGCCCGCCAAGACGATCTGATACGCCAGTAACGCAGGGCCATAGTGCTGCCGAATGCGTTCCACCAGAGGCAGCTGGCTGTGCGTTGCCAAAAAATGGTAATAATTAAAATGCGGCACATGGCTCTGCCAGTGGCACAGTTTGTCATGTAAATACAAATCGCTGCGCTCCCGCACCGCCCACCACAATTCAAAAGGACGCGGATCATCCGTGGCGAGCAATTGTTCCATCATCGCTTTACAGGGCGCCAGCCCCGTGCCACCCGCAATCAGTAACAGCGGTTTTTCCGGCGCTAGCTGCTCCAGCGAACAACGGCCATAGGGCAGGCGAATATCAAGCTCCCCTTGCGCTTTAATCTGGGCAAACAGTGGCTCGTCATAGGGATTATAGCCGCTATGGCGAATATGCAATTCATAATGGCGTGCGCCCAGAGGAGCATTGGCAATCGAATAGGCCAGCCATTGCCCTCCTATCAAAATCTCCAGATATTGCCCGGCCTGATAGTCATAATAGGATTGCGGCTGTAGCACCAGCTGCAAAATACTGTTGGTCAGCGGAACCACCTCGACCACCTGCGCCTTTATAGTCGGTTTTTTCATGCCTCTAGTCCTAATTTCGGCCACATGGCATCGACCCGGGCCAACACCTCTTTATCCATCGTAATCACCTCCCCCCATTCTCGCTGTGTCTCCCCGGGCCATTTACTGGTCGCGTCCATTCCCATTTTAGAACCCAGGCCAGAAACCGGTGAAGCAAAATCCAGATAATCAATAGGGGTATTATCGATCAAGACGGTATCGCGCAGGGGATCCATACGGGTGGTCATGGCCCAAATGACATCCGGCCAGTGGCGTGCGTTAATGTCCTCGTCACAGACGATCACAAATTTGGTGTACATAAACTGCCGCAAAAAGGACCACACCGCCATCATAATCCGCTTGGCATGACCGGGATACTGTTTTTTAATCGTCACCACCGCCAAACGGTAGGAACAGCCTTCCGGCGGCAGATAAAAATCGACAATTTCAGGAAATTGCTTTTGCAACAGGGGGATAAAGACTTCATTTAACGCCAGCCCCAGTATCGCCGGCTCATCCGGTGGCCGTCCCGTATACGTACTATGGTAAATGGCTTCTTTGCGATGGGTCATCCGCTCCACGGTAAACACCGGAAACGACTGCACCTCATTATAGTAACCCGTGTGATCGCCATAAGGGCCTTCAGCCGCCTCCTCTCCCGGCATCAGATAACCCTCCAGAATAATTTCCGCACTGGCCGGTACCTGCAAATCCGAGCCCATACAGGACACAAGCTGTGTGCGTTGCCCGCGCAGCAGGCCGGCAAAGGCGTATTCAGACAAGCGGTCCGGTACTGGCGTCACTGCGGCCAGAATCATGGCCGGGTCGGCGCCCAGGGTCACGGCTATCGGAAACGGCTTGCCCGGATGGGCCTGCTGCCAGGCCTGATAATCCAAAGCCCCGCCCCGATGCGACAGCCAGCGCATAATCAGCTTGTTTTTCGTCAACAACTGTTGGCGATAAATTCCAATGTTCTGACGGCTTTGTGTCGGTCCGCGAGTGGTCACCAAACCCCAGGTGATCAGGGGTGCGGCATCCTTGGGCCAGCAGGTTTGTATCGGTAAACGGCGCAAGTCCACCGCATCGCCTTCATAGACCACTTCCTGACAGGGTGCCTGCTTGCGCACTTTCGGAGCCATGTGCAGCGCTTGCTTTAACAGGGGCAGTTTCTGCCAGGCATCTTTGAAGCCTTGCGGCGGTTCCGGCTCTTTTAGGGCGGCCAATAAGGTGCCGATTTCACGCAATGCCTTGAGCGAATCCTCGCCCATGCCCATAGCAACCCGCTCCACGGTACCAAACAAATTCGCCAATACCGGCATTTCTCCCGCATCCGGGCGGGTAAACAATAAAGCCGGGCCACCGGCGCGCAACACCCGATCACAAATCGCAGTCATCTCCAGGCGCAGGGATACCGGATGATGGATAACCTTCAGTTCTCCCCGAGCCTGCAATTGTGCGATAAAATCGCGTAAGTCATCGTATTTCATAGCTGAAGTTCCAAGGCATGCCATAAGAGCGCATTATGGCACATGCCGGCCGGCTAGGAAATCTCCCTTGATTGCCAATCGAATTCCAGCGAGAATACGATAAAGCCTCCGGGAAAAACACCATGCCTTATACCGATATACCCGAAAAAGCCCTGAATGCCGTATACGCCCTTTTGCCCCGCAGAAAGCCATTGGCCAGCCAGGCACAGCAAAGCAAACTGATTGCGCATCGAGGCGCGCACGATCAGGCAAAGGGCATCATCGAAAATACCTTGCCAGCCTTTGCGCGTGCGATGGAATTAGGCTGTGACGGTATTGAGCTGGATATACAAACCAGTCGCGATGGTGAATGGATGGTCTGTCATGATGACAACTTACAGCGTCTTTTCGGCATAGCACAACGCATAGCAGACCTATCAGCTGCCGAAATACGCCAACTGGCCCCCATGATACCCACCTTGCAAGAGGTGATTGCACAGTGTGCCGGCAAACAAATCCTCTTTATCGAGCTAAAGACGCGGCTGATCAATGAAGCGAAGCTCCTTGACGTGCTGGGGACACTGCAAGCCGGCAAGGATTTTTTTCTCATCAGTCTGCAAGAAGAGATACTGGCGGGCTTAGAAAAGGTTCCCAAAAAGGCACAGCTATTAGTTCCTATCCAGTGGAATACCGCTCACTTCTGCCAATTGTGTCTGGATAAACACTATGGCGGGGTGCTGGGGCATTATCTCTTGATGAGCAAGCGCAAGCTTGACCAGCTGCGCGCAGAGAATAAAACCGTGGGGGTTGGCTTTGTGGACTCCAAAAATAGCCTGTATCGTGAATTGCAGCGCGATATTCCCTGGCTATTCAGCAATGCGCCCGCCCGGGTACTTCCCTATCTGCAAGCCTTACGCAACCGCTGAGCGCCGGCCCGGGAAATACTCAGGCCGTTTGACGGCGCTTGCAGCTGCGAACCTAGGGATGGGTCATGTCTTTGGGCACCACATAGGCGTCAAATTGTTCTGCGGTTAAAAAGCCCAGTTTTACCGCTGCTTCCTTGAGCGAGCTTTGCTCATGATGAGCGGTCTTGGCGATGGCTGCGGCCTTATCGTAGCCAATATGCTGGTTTAAAGCGGTCACCAGCATCAGCGAATGGTTGACATAATACTCCACCATGGGCTGATTAACTTCCAGACCGCGCACACAAAATTCCTCAAAGGTGCCACAACTGTCGGCAATGAGATTGAGCGAATGCAAAAGATTAAAGATGATCACCGGCTTAAACACATTCAATTCAAAATTACCCTGGCTGGCGGCAAAAGCTACCGTTGTATCATTGCCGATGACCTGCGCACACACCATCGTCAGGGCTTCGCACTGGGTCGGATTAACTTTACCGGGCATAATGGAGGAACCCGGCTCGTTTTCCGGTAAAATTAACTCGCCAATCCCGCAACGCGGACCCGAACCCAGCCAGCGAATGTCATTGGCAATCTTCATCAAGGCACAGGCCAGCGTTTTCAGCGTACTATGCGCCATGACCAAGGGTTCATGTGAGGCCAGTGCCATAAACTTGTTCGCCGCCGACACAAAGGGCAGTCGGGTGAGGTCGGCCAGGCAGGCCGCGGCGCGATCGGCAAATTGCGGGTGGGTATTTAAACCGGTGCCCACGGCCGTGCCCCCCAAGGCCAGTTCATATAATTCCGGTAACACCTGCCGAATGCGATCCAGACAGGCATCAAGCTGTGCCACATAGGCCGAAAATTCCTGTCCCAGCGTCAGCGGCACGGCATCCTGCAAATGGGTTCGGCCAATTTTAACGATAGCGTCGAAATCGCGCATTTTTTGCGCCAGGGATTCGCGCAGCGTACGTACGGCAGGCAGCAGTTTATGGTGAAAGGCCATCACCGCCGCAATGTGCATGGCAGTCGGGAAGGTATCATTGGACGATTGCGACATATTGACGTGATCATTGGGATGCACCGGCGTTTTCGAGCCCATGATGCCGCCACTAAGCTCAATGGCCCGATTGCTGATCACTTCATTAGCATTCATATTCGACTGGGTACCACTGCCCGTTTGCCAGACATGCAGGGGAAAATGCGCATCCAACTTGCCATTGGCCACTTCGTCGGCCGCTTTGACGATCAGCGCGGCCTTGTCGGCGTCGAGCTTCCCCAGTTCCTGATTGGTTAAAGCCGCTGCCTTTTTTAAGAGACCAAAGGCACGGATCACCTCCGTCGGCATCCTGTCGGCACCAATGGAAAAATGGTGCAGCGAACGGGCGGTTTGTGCCCCCCAGTAGCGATCGGCGGGAACGTCTATCTCCCCCATACTATCGCTTTCTATTCTCATTTCCGTCATGTTGTCATTCCTCAATGTATAGGCCTGGTCGTGACCGCCCAGCATGCGTTATGTGCCAAACGGCTATTTTAGCACAGACAAAAATTTCTGCTACAACAGCGGCTTTTCATTTCAGGGTAAACGCCTCCGAATTTTGAACCCTAAAAATCTCCTTTTTGCGTCCGGTTCGCATGGATCAAAGCGGCAGCTATAGGGAGGGTCAGACCTTACGTCTGGAGCAGCCCCGGCAGCTGTTACGGATACGGATCAACAGGATCGTATTCTTAAGAAATCGTTTTATACTTATCAGGATGCGGATGGTATCGAGCAACTTGAAATTTGGTTAGAACTTAATGATAATGTTGAGCTGCCATCAGCAGCAGAAGCGCGCGGTTACGCTACCGATTTGATACGAAAACTTGCTGATTTAAATCAAGATCTTCGCTATCAACTAGAACAAGTAGAAACTGTTGCTGCTTTTCCAGCAGTCAGATTTTTTAAACGGGGCCAAAGTCCTATCAGTGAGGCCGGTGGGCATCGTAAACAAGTCCTTATTTTCCAACAAGGGGTTAATTTGGATGCAGGTTATGTGTTTCCTGATGAGACTAAGTGCACAGTAGCACAGCTGGAAGGGATGCCAGATCACATTTTAAGCGCAGCGCCCTCTTTAACATAGCAACGTTGTTTTATACTGTTAACGTAAGGAAGTCATGTTGTGAGACGGGTAAGAATTTACCAACCTGGGAATTATTTTCCTGGCGATACTATCGAGCTACATGCGTCAGCAGGGCAACATGTTGGGGTTGTGTTGCGGATGCAGCCCGGTGAGGAGTTGATCCTTTTTTGTGGTGATAACCGAGAGTTTCGTGCCACAATTATTGCAGTGCACAAAAAGAAAGTAACGGTTACGATTGTTGCGGTGGAAACGATAAGTCGTGAATCTCCTTGTGCTATCCATCTTGCTCAAGCGATTTCAAAAGGTGATCGGATGGAGTGGGTTATCCAAAAAGCCGTTGAGCTCGGTGTTGCCAGTATTACACCGTTATTAACAGCACATTGTGCGGTACGGTTGGATTCTATGCGATTAGAAAAAAAGCACACACAATGGCAGGCAATTAGTGTAGCCGCTTGTGAGCAGTCTGGCCGCAATCAATTGCCGATCATTCATCCCATCAGTCCTCTGAGTGACTATTTACAGTGCTCCACAGCGGAAAATAAATTTATATTGCACCCTAATGCGCATAAGCGATGGCGAGATTACCCTTTAGAAGCAGGTGCAGTTTCTGTATTGATTGGCCCGGAAGGGGGGCTCAGTGAGCACGAAATCAGCCAGGCTCACGCATCCGGTTTTTGCGGTGTCTCCCTCGGTCCCCGGGTTTTACGTACTGAAACCGCAGCAATTGCGGTCCTTAGCCTGTTGCAAGGACAACTGGGTGATCTATAATGGAGGTTTACCATCCATCTAAAGAGGCAGTAATGAGTGATTTGATAAAAAATATTACCGACAGCAACTTCGAGCAGGAAGTCCTCAATGCCGGCAAACCGGTACTTATTGATTTCTGGGCAGAATGGTGCGGCCCCTGTCGAGCAATGAACCCGATTCTGGAAGAGGTTGCAGCCAGCTATGGCGAACAAATTATTTTCGCCAAGCTCAACATCGAAGAAAACCCTGAGGTACCGGCCAAATATGGGGTCATGAGCATACCTACGCTGATTTTATTTAAAAACGGTCAGGTGGACTCCGTGAAAGTGGGGCTCCTGTCCAAACCGCAATTAAGCGCTTTTGTGGAAAGTCATACCTAACAGACCGCCCGGCAGGCAGGTTGAGGGCACTCATACGGCCCTCAGCCTGCTATTTCTGGCAACAGAGAACGACCCTGTGCATACACAAGGCACAAAAAATCGCGGCGGCCAGCAGCGCTTCGCCCCGCCCATAAAAAATATTTGCACAGTTTTTAAAATATAGTATACTTATCTTGCATTGTGTGGTCTTTAATCAACAGACCATCCGTTTCATGTAACTTCGGATCAATCTAATCTTCAGGATGAATCTTTGACTACAACCTGATTTATACTGTACGCGGTTACACATTGCGGACGTTTAGCACCGCCAATCCAGTGCAAGATGAAAAACCGCCTCTATTGGTGATGACCTGCAGTGAGAGATAAACTTGTTCCCGATGACGGCCAATACGATAGACTATTTAATAATAACCAACTGGCTTGCGAGGCACTAATGTATCGCAAACTTTTCCCAAAACCTTACGTTTAACCATTACACCAAGTGAGAAGTATGAATCTGAGTGAACTTAAGCGACTCCCGATTGCTGAACTGATTAACATTGCCCAAGACGCAGGAATAGAAAATACCTCCCGTATGCGCAAACAGGATATCATTTTCGCCCTCTTGAAAAACCACGCCCTCAAAGGCGAAGATATTTTGGGCGGCGGAGTCCTGGAGATACTGGATGGCTTCGGCTTTTTACGTTCCGAAGACAGCTCTTACATGGCCGGTCCTGACGACATTTATGTCTCCCCCAGCCAGATTCGCCGCTTCGGCCTGCGAACCGGGGATAGTGTAACGGGTACGATTCGCCCTCCCAAGGATAATGAGCGCTATTTCGCACTGTTAAAAGTTAACGAAATCAACTTTGAGTCTCCTACCGATAATAAAAACAAATTTGAACGCAAGATTTTATTTGAAAACCTCACCCCTCTGTTTGCCACCCAGCGTCTGGTGATGGAACAGGGCAATGGCAGCACCGAGGATTTAACCGCCCGGGTAGTCGATCTCTGTGCCCCTTTTGGCCGTGGGCAGCGTGGCTTGATTGTCTCTCCACCGAAAGCGGGTAAGACGCTGATGCTGCAAAATATTGCCCATTCCATTGAAAAAAATTATCCGGATTGTTATCTCATTGTCCTGTTGATTGATGAACGTCCGGAAGAAGTGACCGAAATGCAGCGCTCAGTCAAGGGCGAGGTCGTTGCCAGTACCTTCGATGAACCGGCCAATCGTCATGTACAGGTTGCTGAAATGGTCATTGAAAAGGCCAAGCGTCTGGTCGAGCATCAACGCGATGTAGTCATTTTACTGGATTCCATTACCCGTTTGGCTCGTGCCTATAACACGGTGATTCCCTCTTCGGGCAAAGTCTTAACCGGTGGTGTCGATGCCAATGCCTTGCAGCGCCCCAAGCGTCTGTATGGCGCGGCCCGTAATATCGAAGAAGGCGGCAGTCTGACGATTATTGCCACCGCGCTGGTCGACACCGGTTCTAAAATGGATGAAGTGATTTATGAGGAATTCAAAGGAACCGGTAACATGGAAATTCACCTGAGCCGACAAATCTCGGAACGACGAACCTTTCCAGCCATTAATATCAATCGCTCCGGCACCCGTCGTGAAGATCTCCTGCTGTCGCCGGAAGAATTACAGCGCACCTGGATTTTACGTAAAATTCTGCAATCGATGGATGAGTGCGATGCCATTGAATTCTTGCTCGAACGCATGAAAAACCACAAAACCAATGCAGAGTTTTTTGAGGCCATGAAACGCTCCGATTAGGGACTGTTAAAATTCCCCTGCCGCCTACGTGCCGCGGCTTGTCCGCGGCATCCAGTCGATCCCAATCATTGGCAAATTTCTTCATACTGATCGTGCCGGTCAGGGTTGAGTATCTCGACTCTCTAACTGCAAACAACATTGGCCCAGAGGCAGGCAATATCCGAAGCAGTACAACGGATTCATTGACCTGATTGATCATACAGCGCAATCTGGAAGCAAGAAAAGACCGGCCGTTGTAAGCGTTAATGACATAATAAGCGGGCTTTGTTAAATACCGGTCAGAGCCACTAGCGTTTTTTCATCCACTTCACCGCGTACAGATCATGGCGACGGTCCTTCAGATTCAGCACCGTGCCCTGACTGCGGGCATTTTCAAGCGCATGCAGACTGAGATCGGCAAAAAACACCATTTCCACATTAGGCGTGGTATCGGCTGCCACCCCATCTCGGGCAAAAGGGAAATCACAGGGGGTGAGTATGGCACTTTGCGCGTATTGAATATCCATATTGCTCACCCCCGGCAAATTCCCGACATTACCGGCCATCACCACATAACACTGGTTCTCAATAGCCCGCGCCTGCGCACAATAACGTACCCGCATAAAGCTCTGCCGTTCATCGGTGCAAAAAGGAACAAACAGAATCTTTGCCCCCTGATTCACCGCGTGCCGAGCGAGTTCGGGAAATTCGCTATCGTAACAAATCAGCACGGCAATTGGCCCGCAATCGGTCATAATGGTATTCAGTTCATTGCCACCGCGAATATTCCACCAATAGCGTTCATTCGGGGTCGGGTGAATTTTATACTGCTCATGAATCTGACCATCGCGCAGAAAAATATAACTAATATTATATACCCCTTCATCATCCTTGACTTTTGTCGGATGCGAACCACCGATAATATTAATATTATATTTTACCGCCAGCGAAGACATCAGTTCGATAAAAGGCTCACGATACTCTGTCAGCTTGAGGATAGCCGCTTCCGGACTCAATTTGGCATTATCAATGGACAATAACTGCAGGGTAAACAGTTCCGGAAACAAGACAAAATCGGCATAATAATCGGCAACCACATCGACAAAATACTCCACATGCCGGGCAAACTCGGCAAAAGAATGCACCCGCCGCTGCATATACTGCACACTGCTCAAACGCACGCGATCGACACTGCGGCTCTCCACCACGCCATGTTTTTTTGGCGTTGTCGGACTGGCACCACTGGTCGCCTTATTAACCCACAGTAAGTGGGCGGCGTACGCTTTAGACTGTTTATCCTCCGGCAAATACCCCTCTAAAATACCAATGAGTTCAAACTGATTGCGTAATTGAAACGACAGGACCGGATCACGTATGTCCTTGTTACAGACTGCAGCCACATAATCCTCAATGTTGGGGTATTGTTTCAGCCGGCGGGCATAACCTGGCAGTCGGCCACCAAACACAATCCCTTTGAGCCCTTCTTCCTGACAAAGACGTTTGCGTGCCGTATAAATGCGATTGCCAATCCGCAGGCCACGGTATTGCGGGTGCACGCAAACCTCCATACCATACAGGTAATCACCATGCGGATCATGCCGGGACGCAAAACCATAACCGGTGATCTCATTCCAGGTATGCGGCTTCAGGGCGATATCGCCACTGATTTTAAAGGTTGCACAATAACCGACAATCTGCTGTTCATACACCACCACAAATTGCCCTTGCGGAAAATGATTGATATGACCACGAATGGCGTTGGGTGGATAATTGTCAATGGTCGCCGGATAGGCGGTTGACACCAGTTTACGGATCGCGGGAATATCGGTAAGCCGCGCGTTGCGCACAATCAAGGTGGCTTTATCGCTTTTTTTGCTTTGGGGCATCAGAGATCATCCTGTAAATCGTTATGGCCTGTCGCTCCGCAGCATCACGCATGAACAACCAGGCCAAGATAAGGCGAAGCAACGTGTTAATTGTCGCGTTGGCAGATTTGATCCGCCATATACCCAATCGCGCCGGCATAATAAATGGAATTATTATAACGCAGAATCATTTTATAGTTCGGATAGGCTAAAAAGACCGGGCCACCATGCGGCTGAATCACACTGGCTTCCAGATGTTGATGAGGCAAGGGCGCGCCGGACTCGGTACGAACGCCAAGCGCATTCCACTCCGCCACAGATTTCACCGTTGCTTTGCCCTCGAGATTTTTATCAAAATTCGCCGGCAAACGCACTTTAATCGCCCAGGGTTGTCCCTCTTTCCAACCATGGCCTTTCATATAATTGGCAATTGAGGCAAAGACATCCGGTTTTGACTTCCAAATATCTTTGCGGCCATCGCCATCGTAATCCACCGCATATTGCATAAAACTGGACGGTAAAAACTGCGGCTGACCGGAGGCACCGGCCCACTCCCCCTTATAATCGGACAAGGAGACATGGCCATCATTTAAAATGTGCAGCGCCAGAAATAACTGTTTTCGGAAAAACTCCTTGCGATTGGAGTCATAGGCCAGGGTTGCCAGCGAATTAATCACCGGAAAATCCCCCATATAGTTGCCATAGCTGGTTTCCATACCCCAAAAGGAGACGATAAAACAGGGATCAACGCCATATTCTTTCGCGATCTGGTTGATAAGATCCTTGTAGCGCGCATAATTCTTACGCCCCATCAGGATTCGGTACTTGTCGGCTCGCGTATTGCGATATTTAACATAACTTAAACGGTGTTCAGGCTGCGAACGGGCCAGTCCTTTCACCTTGCGGCTGGGTTCGCGCACCACCGAAAAAGCTTCACGCACGACTTGCGGGTCGATCCCTTGCTCCAACGCTTCCCGGCGCACCTCCGCCAGCCAGCTATCCCATTGGCTGGCGGAAACCCCTGTCGGTAAAAAAAGAAAAAGGCTGGTGCAGAAAAGGCTGATTTTTAATAGACGATGGTTCATCTCGACTCCTTATTTTTATGATGTGTCGATGCTTAATGTTTTTTCAAACGTTGCAGCGTGTCATCCAGCATACGTTTTAATTTGTCGATAGCGCCGCCAAAGGCTTGCTGTATGCTGGGCGCATGTTCACTAACCGCCACCGGTTGATAATTTCTGAGCCGCGCTTCCAGTACACAACGCTTGTCTTTCTGTCCTGACTTATGGCTGTTTTCATCCCCCAGGTGAATCTCGATACGGGTGATATGCTCCTCAAAACGCCCCAAAGCCTTGCGCAGTTGGCTTTCAAAGTCTTTCTCCAGCTGCTGATGTCCATTAATATGATTATCGGTGTTAAATTGAATGTGCATGAGCGCTCCTGTGCATGATATAGGATGTATTCTTAAAATCTGAAAATACCTGCCGCACCCTGTTCTGTCGGCATACGGGCACCGGGCACGATAACCACATTGCCTCCGGTTCGCAGGGTTAATTCTGCCAAATCATCCAGCAGGTCATTGACCGCGGGATGCTGCAGATCATCCGGCTCAATGGTGCCGTTTTGCCGGTTCAAACGCCCACCGAGCTCAAGCTCCGCCGCAACGAGCAACGCCGATAAGCGTCCCTCCAGGGCAGCCCTGGCCAGCTCACCGACATCATCAGAGCCCAATTGCTTCTCTTTAGCCTGATGGTATTTCTCAATAAGCGTGCTGAGCTGATGGAGATACTTTGGCTCCATCAGCGCCCAGGCTTTCTCACGCAGGGCCGTACGAGACAGGGCATCGGGGTGGGTATCGATACTGTCTGCGATTAAAAATGGATTATGACTGATGGAGTGGAAAAGATGGTGGTGCTCGGGCAGGGCGGCCAGAATGAGCGGCAAGCCTGAGGGGCGCGAATAGGTCTGCAAAATCTTACGGTCAATCACTTTAAAAAACCGCAAGGCATCCTTATCCACTTCCTCTTTTTTTCCGCCATGTCCATGGTACA
Source organism: Legionellaceae bacterium (assembly GCA_020831865.1). GTDB lineage: Bacteria > Pseudomonadota > Gammaproteobacteria > Legionellales > Legionellaceae > JAFIFT01. The sequence continues at coordinate 62,398 of JAFIFT010000023.1, forward strand.
TGGCCGGGCCACTGGGACCATGGCCATAGGTTCCCACCGTCTGACGGGGGGCGGTCAGTTCTTCACCCAGAGCAGCCTCCAGGGTTCGAGGAATATCAGCGCTGAGTTCAATTTCACGAAGGCTGTCACGATTTCCCTCAAATAATTTCACTTCCTGCCGATTCAGTCCCAGGATGTGATAGCGGTCAGCCGACTGTACCATTCGGATCAACGGTTTGATATGAAAGGTATCGGCGACAATGGCCAATTCAGGGACTGTCCTGGGCAATCGATAGACTTGAAAAAAATCACCCGCTCCCAACACGGCCAATCCGCTATCATTGTGTTTCCAGAACGTAAAATCGTTGAGCAAGGCATAAAAGGGCTGTAGCAGCACTTGGGTTTCTGCCGCGGAATACTGTTGTTGCAGGGACGCTTCCATACCTTTAACAAGATTTTTAAAACGGATACTATCCTGCTGATTATCGGGATGGCTACGATGGGTAGGCTGGTACAGCGACAGGCAGGGAGACTGATCATACTGTATCAGTTGCCTCAACCGGTCATGTGTTAATTCATCCATTCTCTACTCTCCCTATAGCATGCCTATCTGGCGACCAGGTCAGGATATGGCCATCGGCAATCCGGACATTTCATTAGAGTTTAGACCAAAGCCGGGTGAAAAGTGAAGCCAGCACCCTGAAAAGTCTCTGGAACTAATGTCGCTGCAACGCTAACATGCTAGTATAGTATTGCGCATCATTGCCATTGTCGCGCAATACATGGCGGAATTACCGAAATGCAGGAGGGAGGCATGAACTCTGATGGACAGCCGCGGGACGCCCGTATCGATGCGGCCATACGTGCGGCACTGCTGGCCGTCTTGTGGGGGATATTAACCCCGCCCGGAACCGGCGGGGCATGGGCCTTTGGGCTACCAGTTATTTTTGCCGCGACCGCCTTAAGCCTGGCCCTGACACCGACCATACACTGGCGTTGGCATACGCGTGCCAGTGCTCGTTTTCTCTGGTGTTTTCTGAGGGAGTCCTTAGCCGGCGGCATCGATATCGCCCGTCGTGTCTTTCACCCCAGGCTACCCATCCAGCCGGGTTTTGTGAGATACCGGGTTCGCCTGCGCAGTGCCGCGGCGCGGGTCTGCTTGATGAATGTGATAAGCCTCCTGCCCGGTACCCTGTCGGTAGCACTGCACGCCGATATCCTGACCCTGCACGTGCTGGATAGCACGAGCCCTGTTCAACAGGATATTGAAGCACTCGAGCAACGGGTGGCTGCTGTGTTTTGCTTGGCGCTTCCCAATACAAAGGGCATGACCTCATGACGCTTGTCACCTTGGCTGCGGCTATTTTTTTATTGTGCACACTGGTCATGGGCATGTTTCGTGTGGTGCGGGGACCGACAGCGGCAGACCGCATGCTGGTGGCGCAGCTCTTTGGTACGACAGGCGTCGCTATCCTGCTTTTGCTGGCACAGGCATGGGATGCCCCGGCACTCAACGATATTGCCCTCATTTTTGCCCTGCTGGCGGCCATAGTGGGTATCACTTTTGTCCGTCGCTATCCCCTCCCTGAGGCAAACGAAGAAGAGGAGCAACCATGAGCATCATCGATGGGCTATCCTGTCTGTTCATCGCCTTGGGAGCCTTTTTTTTCCTGGCCGGCTCGCTGGGACTGGTTCGTTTCCCGGATGTCTTCACGCGCTTACATGCCCTGACCAAAGCAGATAACCTTGGCTTGGGCTTTATTGTAGCCGCATTGCTGCTTCAGTCTCCCTCATGGAGACTTATCGTAAAATATAGTATGATTTGGCTGTTGGTGTTACTGAGCAGTGCGACGATCGGTAGTTTAATTGCCGGCTTTGTACGCAAAAGCGAGCCGGGGAGGGAGCCGCGGGAATGATGGTGCTTTTTGACAGTCTGTTGATCCTGTCGCTGCTTTGGCTGGCATGGCGTGCTCTGACAGCAACGAATCTATTCCAGGCCGTGGTTCTGTTTATTGCCTTTGGTTTGCTGATGGCGCTGATATGGGCGCGGCTGCGTGCACCCGATATCGCCATGGCTGAAGCGGCCATTGGCTCGGGATTAACCGGCGCTTTGTTTTTAGCCACGCTGGGCCGGCTGCACGACAAGGCCTATCGGGCAGAGGATGCCTGCCGGCAGAGAAGGGTTGCGCTTCCCCGCCGCGCTGCCAGGCTCATACAACTTGCTATCCTGCTCGTTCTGGCGACACTGGCCGCCTTGAGCGCCTGGGCGCTCTGCACCCTGCCAACGCAGAGCGCCGGGTTACTCACCGAAGTACAGACGCATCTGCACAACAGCGGTGTCCGGAATCCGGTAACCGCAGTGTTACTGAACTTCCGAGCCTATGATACCTTGCTTGAGATTGCGGTTTTATTGCTGGCGGTGATTGCGGTGTGGTCACTGGCAGTAGCCGAATTCAACCCGCCGGTTCTGCCACTACCATTGTTGCAGTCCGCACTGGTCCATCTTCTGAGCCCAGTGATGCTCATCGTTGCCGGCTATGCCCTGTGGATAGGCACGTCCGCACCGGGAGGTGCCTTCCAGGCTGGCGCCATTCTGGGGGGAGCCGGGGTTTTGCTGCTGCTGTCCAATGCGGTTCCCGTGCTGCTCCTCTCTAATACCTGGCCCATCCGCGGGATTTTGATTTTAGGTTTGAGCAGTTTTATCCTTGTGGCCTGCGGTGTGATGCTTCCGGCCGGGCAGCTTTTACAATATCCTCCCGCATGGGCCGGAGCGCTGATCTTGTGTATCGAAATCACCGCCACTCTGTCTATTGCCGCAACACTCAGCTTTTTATTCATCGCCGGCAGGCCGCCTTGCCCGGCTGCCCTGCGCACAACGCCAGCCGCCGAAAGGGAATCCTGAACATGTCGTCACCTCTACTCTATGCCCTGGCCGGGGTGGTCCTTTTTTTTCTCGCCTTCTATGGCATGTTCATGCGCGTGCATTTAGTGCAAAAAATGATAGCCGCCAACATCATGGCCGCTGGCGTCTTTCTGATTTTGATTGCCATGGCCGCCCGAAACAACCCACCCGACCCGGTACCCCATGCCATGGTACTCACCGGAATAGTGGTCGCTGTCGCGCTCACCGCCTTTGCCCTGGTGCTGGCCGGACGTCTGCACGCACTGAGTGGACGCTGTAGCCTGTCTGAGGAAGCCGAGCCATGAGTCGCTATATGATAGAATCCAGTATCATCTGGCTGATTTTTCTGCCCCTTGCCACGGCTATAGCCGCCTTTCTGCTGCCGCGCCTGGCCAGAGCACTCGGTCTTTTGACCGCACTCATGCTCTGGCTTCCCCTGGCAGGCTTAGCCTGCCAACTCCTGCGCCACGGTACTCAGCACTATGCGCTTGGCGGCTGGCAGGCACCGCTTGGCATTCATTTGCGTGCCGATGGCTTAAGCTTTTTTATGCTGCTGACGGTAGCACTGGTGGGCTTTTTCGTCAGTCTCTATTCAGCCGCTTATTTTTGCAAACGCACAGATTCCGCGCGCGCAAAGCCGCAGCAAGGGACCTATTTCTGGCCGTCGTGGCTGTTTTTGTGGGCCTCACTCAATGCCCTGTTTCTGTCAGACGATATTTTTAATATTTATGTTGCCCTGGAGTTGCTGAGCGTAGCGGCGATTGCTTTGACCGCATTGGCACGCACCGCAACCGCGCAGATGGCAGCTATGCGCTACCTGCTCGTCAGCCTGCTGGGCTCGCTGTTTTATCTTTTTGCCATCGCGCTCGTGTATGCCGCCTATGCAAGCCTGGATTTGGGACTGCTCAAGCAGCGCTTGAGTACGGAACCTGTGGTGCTGCTCATTGTTGGATTCATGAGCACGGGGCTAATCATGAAAACGGCTTTGTTTCCTCTGCATTTCTGGCTTCCACCAGCGCATGCCGCCGCGCCTGCCCCCGTCAGCGCGCTGCTGTCTGCCCTGGTGGTGAAAGCGTCACTGTATCTACTGCTGCGTCTATGGTTTGAGACTTTTTCCTCTCTCCCTTTGGCTCAGGGTAAGAGCGCGTTGGGTATCTTGGGGGCGGGAGCCATTCTCTGGGGCTCTTATCAGGCCTATCGACAGGCACATTTGAAAACCATGATAGCCTATTCCACCGTAGCGCAGCTCGGCTATATCTTCCTGATGTTCCCTTTAGCTGCAGGCAGCAGTGCTTTTACCGCCTGGGCGGGCGGGCTGTACTTTCTGCTCTCGCATGCCTGCGCCAAAGCCGCTGTGTTTTTTTGCGCCGGCAACCTCATGCGGGTTGCCGGCCATGATCGTATTTCAGAATTAAGCGGTACCATGAAGGCCTGTCCCCTGTCGATGTTTGCGTTTGGATTGGCGGCAGTCAGTCTGATTGGGCTCCCCCCCAGTGGTGGCTTTATCGCCAAATGGATGCTGCTCAATGCGGCATTGGCCAGCGGGCAATGGTGGTGGGTGCTGGTGATACTGGCAGGAACGCTTCTGTCTGCCGCCTATCTCATGCGCATTCTAAAGCTGCCCTTCAGCGAGTCGCCACCGAAACGACCGCGCGCCTTAGTCTCCTTTGCCCTGGAGGGAACCGCCTTGCTGCTTGCGCTGGGCACCATTGCTCTGGGCTTTGTCGCTCCGATTTTTCTGGACTATCTGCGCATTGGCGCGCCTTTCAGCGGCTCGCTGCTCACCGGAGGGGCGCCATGACCCTCAACAGCACCCTTATCGTCTTATTGCTGCTGAGTTCACTCATGCCGGCGGTTATGATTTTTTGCTTACAAGAACATCAGCATCGCAGGAGAACCTGGATCAATATGACAGGCGCCAGCATCAAGCTCGTTCTGCTGGCGCTCATGATTTGGGGCTGGCTTGGCGGACAAAATTATGAGTTTCGCCTACAGCTACTGCCAAAACTGGAGCTGTTATTGCGTCTGGATGCGCTGTCGGTCCTCTTTGCCAGCCTGTCGGCGCTGCTCTGGTTTTTGACCACGATCTATGCCGTGGGTTATTTAAAACATACAGCGCATCAGGTGCGTTTTTTTGGTTTTTTCAGCCTCTGTGTGAATGCAACCGTGGGTATTTCTCTGGCCGGCAACCTGATTACCTTCCTGATCTTCTATGAGCTTTTGACCCTCTCCACCTATCCTCTGGTTGTCCACCGCGGTACCCGGGAGTCGCATCAGGCCGGGCGCTTGTACCTGATCTATACGATGACCGGTGGCGCCGCCCTCACCCTGGGGATTGCCTGGCTGATGAGCCTGGCAGGTCCGCTTGAATTTACCAGTGGCGGCGCACTGGCCTCCGTAGCAGAACAACATGCGCAGAGCCTCAGGATGATTTTCGTTTTATCGGTAGCAGGGCTAGGGGTCAAAGCCAGTTTGGTTCCCCTGCATGGCTGGCTACCCAGGGCGATGGTCGCGCCAGCACCCGTCAGTGCATTACTGCATGCTGTTGCCGTTGTCAAAGCCGGTGCCTTTGGCATTGTGCGATTGGTCTATAATGTCTATGGTGTTGAGCTGGCATCGCAGCTTGGCCTGATGAGTGGGCTGGCTATCGTTGCCGCAATCACGATCGTGTACGGCTCGATGGTGGCGGCTTTTCAGAATGATATAAAACGATTGCTGGCCTACTCAACAGTAAGCCAAGTTTCTTATATCACCCTGGGTGTGGCAATATTTGGTCCGCTGGCCTCAATTGGCGGTCTCATTCATCTGGTGAACCAGGGCCTGATGAAAATTACCCTGTTTTTTTGTGCGGGAAGCTTTGCGACCACGCTGGGCATTCATCGCGTCGATGAACTAGACGGCGTAGGCCAACGTATGCCCTGGACGATGGCGGCATTTACGGTGGGCGCACTGGGCATGATTGGTTTGCCCCCCCTGGCGGGCTTTATCAGCAAATGGTACCTGGCCACAGGTGCTCTGTTAGAGGGGCATGCATGGGTCGTCGTGGTGCTGATAGTCAGCAGCTTGTTGAATATGATCTATTTCCTGCCGCTCCTCTATGCCGGTTGGTTTAAAGCGCACAAAGCGCCCTGGCCAGGCCCGGAACGCCCGATGAGCCAAGCGGTGCATGGCATGCTGCTGGCCCCTGCGCTGGTAACCGGATTGCTGGTCATCCTCATCGGTGTTTTTGCCAGCGCCCCTTTTATGCCGCTTGAATGGGCACGGCTGTTGGTCTTTTTGGAGTACCCGCGATGATGCCAGAGGCAAATCTCCCTCATGTTGCGACACTGTTATTGAGTATGGCGCTGTGTACTCCGCTCCTGTGCAGCATCCTTGTTTTGACCTGTTATCGCCCGTTTATGATCCACATCGCCCCCTGGGCCGCATTTCCAGCCTTGCTCGCCGCGCTGATGGTGCCCACAGGCAGTACGATTGAATGGAACTGGGTCCTGCTCGGCACCCGACTGGGCATCGATAGCACGAGCCAAATTTTTCTTTTTTTTACGGCCTTGTTATGGCTGGTTGCCGGAATTTTTGCCTGCGCCTCCCTTGCCGCCGACCCCCGACGCCACGCGTTTTTCCGCTTTTATTTGCTGGCGATGAGCGGCAATATTGGCCTGACGCTCGCCCAGGATATCGCGTCATTTTACGCCTTTTTTGCGCTGCTGAGCTTCTCCTCCTATGCCTTTGTTGTGCACAACCAAACCCCGGAAGCCTTCCGAGCTGCCCGTATTTATATGTCCTTTGTGGTATTGGGGGAGTTGATGTTATTTGCCGGCTTTGTCCTGAGTGCCGCCATGATGGGTACGATAAGATTGCCCGTTGCGCCGGGACTGGCCTGGAGCCCTCTGCTGATGACCCTGCTTTTTTTTGGTTTTGGAATCAAGGCGGGCGTGGTGCCGCTGCATGTATGGCTACCCCTTGCCCACCCTGTCGCACCAACCGCAGCGAGCGCGGTATTAAGCGGCGCCATCATCAAGGCCGGACTATTGGGCTGGCTGCGCTTTTTGCCTCTGGGTGAGATAGTATGGCCTGAGTGGGGAAACCTGTTACTTGGCCTGGGTTTGGCTGCCGCAGGCTATGCGACATTGGTAGGGGTGACGCAAACCAATCCCAAAACGGTGTTAGCCTATTCGAGCATCAGTCAAGTCGGATTAATAACTCTGGCCGTTGGCGCCGCCTTTCTCGCACCGGACACGGGAGGCGACGTGCACAAAGCAGTGCTGCTGTATAGTCTTCACCATAGCCTGGCCAAAGGCGCGCTGTTTCTGGGGGTTGCGGTATCAGCAGCAGCAGGCGCGACTGGCAAAAAATGGATCCTGGCCGTGCTACTGCTTGTGGCGCTGGCATTAGCCGGCGCGCCATTCAGTAGCGGTATGATTGCCAAAGCAGCGCTGAAATCGCTGACCCTGGCGCTGCCCGGTCAATGGGGCGTATGGCTCCCGACGCTCCTATCCCTGGCGGCAGCAGGCAGCACCCTGTTAATGGCCCGTTTTCTCTATCTGCTGTGGTGGCAAAAAACAGAAGAGGGCGCTTTGAGCGCCGGTTTATGGCTGCCGTGGCTGGCATTAAGCGCAGCGAGCGCCACCATCGTCTTCCTCTGGCCAGCCGCCACCGCCCTCAGCCCGGACACGGCGAGCGCGCTGCCGTGGTTAGCAGCGCTCGGACCTATTGGTTGCGGCGCGCTAATAGCCTGCGGCGTTTGCGGGATAGCACGCTATTGCCGACTGCCTTATCCGGCCATTCCTGCCGGCGATATGGTGGTCGTGGGCAAAGCCTTTCCAGTCCTGTGGCGAAGATGCCGGCAGAGTGCGCGCAGGCTCCGCACGTTGGTACCGTCCCTTCCTGCTGCCATGCTCTCCGACGTGTTCAGGCAAAGACGCACGAGCGCGTCTTTGCCTGTCTCTGCTGAAATACTGATGCGCAAATGGCCCATATTTGGCCTGCTATTGCTCTTCTTGACCCTTGCGCTGATAGTGCTGCTCAACATCAGTAGCTCCTTTCCAACAGCAACAGCTCACAGCGCAGAATATGCCAACAAATCCAGACCAGCCCAACCTCCCGCTGCACCCTCGCGTGCAAACCTTCTCACCGCTTGCCAGGTGACAAAATTTAGTGCATAATGGAGATGCAGCTCTCAGAAAAACGTCAACAGCGAGGTGGTCAGCATGCCTAATCTATTCAGCACAACGTTTCGCGCAGAAAAGAAAATATGGCGCCAGACCTATTTGCATAATCTGCTTGCCCTGTTACAGAGTGACGACAAACAACTCAGTGCACTGTCTATGCGGGAAGGCATCAAAAAAAATGACAACCGTTGTCCCAGAAAAGAAATCAAAACGGCATTAGAGGCCATTGACCTCGGCGGGGACTCACCCTACAGCGGAGACCTGCCAAGAGCACATGGCGCCATAAAAAACCTGAATTTTTTGAGCCAGAAACAGATTGAGGCCCTGCCCAGATCGACACGGCTTACTATCGATGCCCTCTTAATGGAGGCTACAGCAGACGGACTTTTGACCGCGAGGAATGCGGAGGGGAAGACAATATTGGGTCCAATCGACCAGGCATTCCAGGAAAAGATGGCACTGGTTGAGGACGTGGAGGAATTATTCGCGGGGAAAAAAGCCTTCACCAATGAGGAGCTCCCCCAGTGGGCCGCCCCCTTGCTCCGCTTTTATTTGCTCAACCAACAAGTACGCGCACAATTAGCACAACTCCCCTCTGAGCATACAGAACGCCAATTGCTGCAGACCTGGCAAAACCAGCTGGACACCCTGTTCCAACCCCTGCAAAAAGACCGTGTTAGCGAAGAGGACTATGACGCCTTTGTGCAGCAGTTTCAACAGGCGCTCACCAATGCTCCGCCAGGCATACAAAAAAAATATTGGGCTCTGCTGCCTCCCCGCGGCGGCTTGGCTCTGTTGGCCGATACCGTTCGCGAGCCGGGCGGGAACGGCGTCGCTCTGGGGCGAACCCTGCTTGCTATTGAGAAGGGGGACTTGAGCGTCAATGGCCAGATGCCAGATAAAGATTATCCTCTTGGCGAATACCTGGTCCATGGTGGCCGCGTTAAATTTGACCTGAGTGCCTTAACCAGAGCGCAGCAGGAAACTTTTTTCCGCTTTATCAGTGCTGAACAGGCCAAGGAGCGCAAGTTTGCGACCCATCGGGCTGGCGGCATGGATGCCAGCGGCAGTCCGGCTGAAACGAAATCAGGGCTTTGGGGAGTAATAGCGGATGTGGGGCGTACGCTACTGCGAACATTTGGCAAGGCCTTTTATTCCAGCACCAAGGCCGAGCATGTCGGTCACTATGGCTTGAACCTCGCCATCGGTGGCTCTCAGATCCCCGCGCGCGAAGGAAACACCGAAGCTTTGCAGCAACGGCCCGATGAAAGTGGTGAATGGGGCCATATGTATTTGCATAAAGCCCGTGATTTATTATTACTGGGTCTCGAGCCCAGCGCCCCCGGGAAAAATAACCGACGCACCGGGGAGACTCATAGCACTACCGGTGCCAGTGGGGAGCGCTCCGGCTTTCTGGAGCTTAAAATTAATAGTAAAGCCTTGCATGAGGCGCAAATAGCGTCCGGCAAGACGCCCTTAAGTACGACGGAAAAATATAACTGGGCTACCGTTAAGCTGAGCACGGAACAATGCGAGGCACTATATCAAGAGGCCAAGGAGCGGGAACAGCCTGATACCACACAAAGCTATGCGGAGCTGGTGTATCAGACACCGCCCGGAGCGGAAAAAGCCGCCCCGGAGCGGATGCAAAAAATGCAGGCCTGGGCCAAAGCGACAAAAAACGGTAACAAAACCTCTTGGGCGGCCAAATTATGCGGCGGCCTGTTAGTGGCCGCCGGTATCGTACTGGCGTTGGTCCCCATTCCGGTGGTCACACAAGCCCTCGGCGGCAGCATGATTGCCCTGGGGGCTGGCCTGGCTATAGGGGTGGTCGGAGCGAGTCTGTTTGGCTATGGCAGCTACCGTAATACGGCCAAGGCCAGCGAGCTATACGCCAAACACCTGCAAAAATATCCTCGCATAATAACCGATGCCTCCTCGCCTAAGAAGCCCGACTCCACCAGAGGAGTGCTGGAAACCATGAGCAAGGGCTCCGCGAAACCAGAGCCAGAGCCAAAATGGCACCAGGATGATGCTAAAGCTCCAAAGGAGCCATCATCAGACAATACGCACGATGCATCAGAAATACAACACAGACAGCATCATGCCTCCGGATACCCGGGGCCTTAATCTCCGATAGAGGCACAGGTTTTTGTGCGCTTTTCTGCCCTGTGCTATCGTATAGGGCAAAATCAGACTTTGCTAATGTTTAAAACATTAGGACGTTATCCTGAACGACGCGAAGGATCGGCTAAATGAAATGCCAATCAACTTGCTATAGACCTGGACGGCTATGCGACATCCCGTTACCAGTTAAACCCGATAACCAGAAGAAAGGCGTTCCGTTTCGTCTTCCTGTTCTCTACGCGCCAACTGCACCTCAGACATTAAGAACCTGACTTTTGAGAACCATCCCTTATCCCAACCGGGATTATCTGCCGTTGACCTTTCAAGTGCCTTCCAATGTGTTTCAGCAGGCTCATTGACATAGGCTTGCATTGCCTTCATCACCGCTACTTTAGGCTGATGCCGTTCATCCGTATCAGACCCTTGATCATATCTATCCAAATAAGATTGAATAGCGGCATTTACCTGGCTTTTTATCTCTTTTAAACCTGTTCCTATCTCGTTAAATTTTTGATTATTAGCATCAAGCAGCTTAATCAAATTCTCTAATTCCTGACTTTTATGTTTGTTGGGCTGGTTCTTGTCATACTCTCGCTTTGCAGCCAGTAGCCGCTCCCAATCATGGATGGTAGGGTTGGTCTTATCGTAATAGATTTTTAGCGCATTATATAAATGATCCAGTGGAGTCTTCACTGTTTTTTTCGTATTAATGAAGCCTATATCGATACCTGATGTAACGGTAAGTTTCTTAAAATCTTTTTCCTTTTGACTTTCAATATGACCTATCGTGTCTTCACGATCTGCTTTTGCCAAAAGCGTCTGAGCATTGACACGTTTTAAAAGCAAACGCATACCTTGAGTAAAGTCACCGGCACCAAAGATACTGCGCCATATCTTGTCGAAAAGACCATCTTTTTGCATGATACGAGCTAAATAGTCTTCATCTGCTTCAATTTTTGATGCAATCGTATTCGCTTTGGAAGGACGTGCAGAAGGATCCATCGCCATACGTTTGCTATCAATTTGCTGCTTAAGCGTTTCCCGCATCTCAGAAACCATCTTTCGTTTGGCATTCTTTCCCATGTCCTTATTGGCGAGGGTTTGCAAAATCTCCTTTTTTTCCATCAATGGATTTGCATATAGTTTTTGTATCACTCGATCGATAAAGGCCACGGTCTGTTTGTCGTCGACGCGCCTATATGCATTCTTTTTTACTCGCAAAGACTCTACAGCAATTGCGACATCAAGGCTGAGCTTAGCTTGAGCACCCTCTTTCGTATAACAATTATAAGGAGCATCCAAATCCTCGATATCACTAACTAGCGTGATGACACAATAATCGGGATGCCTTTCGTCAAAACCACGAAAATTACTATGCTTGTCCGCCAGATTATCCATCTCACGCGCTAACGACTCACTCCAGCCTGCACGGGGCTTCGTTGTTCTACCCCGCATACGGTTTAATTCTTTCCAGCGTATGTAATCGGCTGTTTTTTGATTTCCGTACATGACCGCACTGACCTTCCCATCCTCATTACCGTGAAGGATTGAAATTCAAGCATGGGTAGTTACGGAAACGACCCCACCAACCTTACTTCCTTGAGGATGAGTAGCCGCTTTAACCATAGTTTGGGTAAAACCTTGTTTATGCAATTCTTTGGCAACCTCAAAAGCAAGTGGAGGTTCACCAAAACCACCCTCACAAGAAACCAAGGTTAACGATGTAAGTTTTGTCTTCTCTTTTCCTTGAAATTGCTTTGCAAGATCCTGGATTAATTCTTTTGGTGTTTTATCACCAATGTGCTGCCGTGACTCATCACTATGGGCTAGTAAAATTAATTCGCCTGGTATTTCCTGGAGAATTTTGGGATTGAACTCAACTAGTGGAATCTGGTTGACATCCTTACCGGTATGTTTGGCTAAATTTTCTCGCAGCTTTCCTGCAGTCGCCAAGTCGGTATTGTCTCCAATATAATAAATTGCTTGTTCTAGTTTTGCTCTGCTCATGTTTAATCTCAAAAGTTCGCTTTATGATAAAAACCAGGCTCAGTTTTCGCGCTGCCCTAGTATAAAACAGCTAAGCTTAAGAGTTGATTAAGAAGAGGACATTTGGCGCGCAAAACCAATAAATTGCTTTTGAATTTCCTATTACCTCAGGCATATCACCATTTCAAGACGATCCTTCGCCTCACTCAGGATAACCGCGGGTGCTTTTAATCAATAGGTTACATCTTTGTACCGGACAAAAAATCACTGAACTAATCCGTGCCGGTGCCCAATGCTAATGGTGTCCTCGTAAAGGTTCGCAAATCGCTCATTCAATGCTATGCTATAGTATAGCGTTCGGCTTATCCCGATAACCCATAGCTCAACATGGTTTTTCATGGAATTAACAATACTTGACAAAGGACGTTTCTATCAGGCGCTCTGCTATGCCTGTCAGCATTTGGCAGAACAGCGCGAGAGGATTAACGCCATTAATGTTTTTCCGGTAGCCGATGGCGACACCGGCGATAACATGAGCGCAACCGCACGTGCCATCCTCTTGCATGCCCGGGAGATGGACTCGCTGGCGGCAACCGCACAGTCGGTTGCCGATGCCAGTGTTATAGGTGCCCGTGGAAACTCCGGCATGATTTTTTCCCAGTTCTTTAATGGAATAGCTGAGGGTATTACCAAACAGCGGACACTCGATACCCTTGCCTTTGCCCATATCATCGCGCTCGCCTGTCAAAAAGTGCGTCAGGCCATCTTCCATCCGGTAGAAGGTACGATCCTGACGGTTATGGAGCAATGGGCCCGCTGCCTGCAGGACAGCGCTCCGCACACCGGCTGCTTTAATCGCCTGATGCAGCACGGTTTGACCACTCTGGAGGCGGCATTGGCCGCGACAGAAACCACTCTGGCTGTGCTCAAAAACGCACGTGTGGTCGATGCCGGCGCTCTGGGCTTTTACCATTTCATCAGCGGATTTGCCGCTTTTTTGGCAAACCCCAAGCTGACCGTGGACGCGCCCGAGCATACGATGGCTGAATGCGCCGCCCATGAAGCTCCTGCGGCCGATAGGCCGCCACAACATCGCTATTGCACCGAAGCGGTCGTGATCCATCCGCAACTGGATAAAGACAAACTGGCCACGCTCCTGGCCCAGCACGGGGACAGTATTGTGCTCAGCGCCAATCCTCGTCTGTGTCGCTTCCATGTTCACAGCAACGAACCCAGGTCGCTGTTCGGCGAACTCCAGACTTTGGGGCGCATTCAGTACCCGAAAGTGGATGATATGCTGCGTCAGTATGAAAGCGTCCACCAGCGTAAAAGTCCCATCGCCCTGGTCACCGACTCCAGCGCCAATCTGGCGGAAGGCTTTATCAATGCCCATCAGATTCACATGATTCCAGTCAATGTCCATGTCGACGGGCATGATTTGCTGGACTGCTTTTGCCTCGACAGCAACCAGCTCTATCAAAGGCTCAACCAGTATCAGCACTATCCCACCACCTCCTTTCCCTCACCGGCCTTGATTAGGGATAAACTGCGCTTTTTATCGGAACACTATGCGCAGGTACTGGTGATCAGTCTGGCCCGGGTGCTCAGTGGTACCCATGATGCTCTGCTGACTGTCGCCCAGTCGCTGGGCAATGTTCATGTGATTGACTCCCGTCAGGTTGCCGGTGGACAAGGTTTATTAGTGGATAAGGCCGCCCATTTAATTGCTGAGGGCTATGCAGTGACGCAGATCTGCCAAATACTCGAGCAGCAACGCCAATATATCAAAATGTATGTTATGGTCGAACAATTTGACTCGATGATTCGCTCTGGCCGCGTCAGCAAGCTGAAAGGAAAACTCGCCCAATTCAGCGGCATGAAACCAATTATTTCCCTGGATGAACAGGGTAAAGGTTTCATTTTTGACAAAGCGTTTTCGCAAACGCGCGCCTTTGGCAAAATGGTGGAAAGCGTCCAAAAGCAACATCAGCACCATCCGTTACAGGAATACGCTATTGTACACGCTGCTGCCGAAGACAGGGCGCGGGAGTTCGCCGCATTTACCACGGAGGCGTTTGGCAAAGCACCGCTCTTTATTGAGCCGGTGTCAACGGCCATTGGACTGCATGCCGGCCAGGGTTGTGTCGCCCTGACCGCCCGTTTTACGCCCCCGGCGCATGAGCAGGCTCCGCCCGCACCGGCGATTGAACCCGGCCTGATGGCGAACGCTTAATGCGCATCGCCCCAATTGCGGCCTATCCCCAATGACACCTGTAGGGGAACTGCCAATGCGACGGCGTGCTCCATTTTCTCTTTAATGATAGCCCTGGCGGCCTCCTGCTGGCCCTCACGCACTTCAAACACGAGTTCATCGTGCACTTGCATGATCATACGCGCCATAGGCTCTGCCTGCGACCGCTGCCATTGGGCAATATCCAACATGGCTTTTTTAATGATATCCGCCGCAGTGCCCTGCATCGGGGCATTAATAGCCGTCCGCTCAGCCGCTTTTTTACGCATCAGGTTACGGGAGTTTATTTCCGGCAAGTACAGGCGCCGACCAAACATGGTTTCCACATAGCCTTGTTGATGCGCCTGCTGGCGAGTATCCTCCATATAACGCAATACACCGGGATAACGCCGGAAATAGGTATCCATATATTGCTGAGCACTCTGCCGGTCAATACCCAGCTGCTTGGCTAAACCAAAAGCCGACATACCATAAATCAAACCAAAATTCACCGCCTTGGCAGCCCGGCGCTGCTCAGGGGTCACGGCATTGACCTCGCTCTGGAAAATTTCTGCTGCTGTCGCCTGATGAATATCCAGCCCCTGACTAAAGGCCGCCAGTAAGCCCTCATCCTGTGATAAATGCGCCATGATGCGCAGCTCAATCTGTGAGTAATCTGCCGCTAATAACAGGTAGCCTTCCGCGGCGACAAAAGCGCGGCGAATTTGCCGGCCTTCCTCAGAGCGTATCGGGATATTCTGTAAATTCGGCTCCGTCGATGATAGACGTCCGGTCGCGGTGACCGCCTGATTATAGGAAGTATGTACCCGCTGCGTCTGCGCGTTCACCCGCTTGGGCAAGGCGTCAATATAGGTAGACACCAACTTGCTTAACGAGCGGTGCTCCACAATCACTGCCGGCAGTCGGTATTCATAGGCCAGTTCCTGCAGCACCGGCTCGGCAGTGGACGCCTGTCCGGTGGGGGTTTTGCTGATGATAGGTAGCTTTTGCTGCTCAAACAAAATCTCACGCAATTGCTTGGTAGAGTTTAAGTTAAAGGATTGCCCCGCCAGCGCAATGGCTTCTTCTTCCAAACCAGCTATGCGTTGTTTGAGAATCTTCCCCTGCTTGGCTAACTCGGCCAAATCAATGTTCACCCCCAATGCTTCTATCTCTGCCAACACGGCAACCAGCGGCATTTCAATCTCCTCAAACACCCTCAGCAGGGAGGCTTCCAATCGCGGAAAAAGGGTATGATGCAATTGCAGGGTAATATCGGCATCTTCTGCCGCGTAACGCGCGGCTTGCGCAATCGCTATTTCATTAAACAATTTCTGTTGGGCGCCTTTACCGGCCACATCCTGAAAGCTAATCGTCTTATAGCCCAGATACTTCAAGGCCAGACTGTCCATATCATGGCGGCTGGCGGTACTGTCGAGCACATAAGACTCCAGCATGGTGTCATAGGCAATACCCTGCAGACAGATACCATATTTGCGCAAAACATTCCGATCGTACTTCAGATTTTGTCCCACTTTTTTCCGTTGGCTATCTTCCAGCAAGGGTTGTAACTGTGCCAGAACCCAGTCTCTGGACAGTTGTGGCGCCTCCTCCAGGTGTGCCAGGGGAATATAGGCTGCCTGCCCGGGGGTAACGGCCAGGGCAATTCCCACCAATTCTGCATCCAGCGCCTGCAAACTGGTCGTTTCCGTATCAAAACAAAAGAGCTCCGCCGCACGAAGCGCAGCGAGCCATTCGTGAAACGTCGCCTCATCCTGTATCGTGACGTAGGAAGACGCCTGCTGCCTGGCGGCCGGGTCAGCGGTCGGTTCCTCCTCTGCTTGCTGCAACAACTCTTTAAGCCAGCTTTTAAATTCATAGGTTTTACACAACTCAGTCAAACGCGGGCGATCGGCAGCCTGAGGCTTAAGATCATCGATAGACAGCGGGAGTTTGACATCTGTTTTAATCGTCACTAATTGTTTGGACAAGGGGAGCTGTTCCCTACTGGCACGCAAATATTCTCCAACCTTGCCGCTAATCGCATCCGCATGGCAGAGCAAATTGTCCAGCGTCTCATACTCCTGCAACCATTTGGCCGCAGTTTTGGGGCCGCATTTGGGCACGCCGGGAATATTATCCACACTGTCACCCACCAGTGTCAGATAATCAATCATTTGATGGGGTTTGACCTTGAATTTTTCCTCAACCGCCAGCGGATCATAACGGGTATTCGTCATGGTATTGATCAGACTAACCTGCTCGCAAACCAGTTGCGCCATATCTTTATCACCGGTCGAAACCAGGACCGTTTCTCCCTGTTGCCGCGCCTGTTGGCACAAGGTACCAATCACATCATCGGCCTCAACCCCCTCAATGATCAGTAACGGGACACCCATCGCCTGTAAAATCTCTACCAACGGTTCAAATTGGCTGGCTAATGCCTCCGGCATAGGAGGGCGATTGGCTTTGTACTGCGGATATAAGGCATCACGGAAGGTTTTCCCTTTCGCATCAAACACAACCGCCATACGTTCAGCCGGATGATCTTTGATCAAACGCTTGACCATATTCGCCACGCCATACATGGCACCCGTCGGCTGCCCCCGGGAGTTCGTCAGGGGGGGGAGCGCATGAAAGGCGCGAAAGAAATAGGAGGAGCCATCGACCAGAACCAGAGAGCTGCGCATATTAATGATCCTCAGTCAGCAGACGCTCAGCCGACATTGCCTGTACGCTTTCTTCCAGTTTTTGGATGCGTTTGCGCATACCCGGCAAACGTGTCAGACTTAATTCCGTTTCCAGAGCCTTGGCTTTGGGACGGGCCGGTGAACCGAGATAGACCTGATTGGCACGCAGATGCTTTTTCGGTGGCACGCCAGAACGCGCCCCCAGAATCACATGATCATCAATTTTAACGTGATCACTCACGCCACAGTTGGCGGCAAACACCACATAATCACCACTGGTGGTAGAACCGGCAATACCGGTAAATGCGCACAAAATATTATGCTTGCCCAATTGCACCGAATGGGCAATTTGAACCTGATTATCAATCTTGCTGCCTTCTCCGATGCGCGTTGCCCCCAGGGTAGCCCGGTCAATGGTGGTACAGGCCCCGATTTCCACCTCATCACCAATGATGACTTTGCCCGCATGCGGCATCTTGCATTGCACGCCGTCCATTTGCACATAACCAAAACCATCCGAACCAATCACAGAGGATGCATGAATGCATACCCCATTGCCTAATTCACAGTCATCATAGACCACTACCTGCGGATGCAAGACACAGTGCCGCCCAATACGTACCGCCTCACCGATACTCACATGCGCCTTGAGAACGCTACCCTCACCAATCACAGAACCGGCACCAATGCTGACATACGGCCCGACACTCACCCCCTGCCCGAGTGATACATTTTCGCCAATTACGGCCGTAGGATGAATACCTGCCGGCGCCTTGCGGGGCGGATAAAAATAACGAATCAGTTGCATAAAGGCAACCAGCGGCTGCGCATGCAGTAACACGCTTTGGGCTGTATTTTCAACAGGCTCATTGGTTAAAATGGCCACTGCCTCCGAGGCGACTGCCTTTTTCCGGTTCTCAGACCCTATCGCCAACACCAGTGCATCCGCACCAATATCATCAATAGAACACAGTGCATTGACCTGCCGTGTACTATCACCAATAATTTTTGCGCCAATTACAGCGGCAATTTGACCTAATGTAGACTGCATGCTTCGCCCTTTTAAATTACTTGTCAATGAGAATCATCTGTGAAAAATAGCCCGTACAGCCGAGCCTCGCCAACCTCCCTTGTCAGCGAAAACCTATTATACTCCAAGTCCGGGGGGTACGGCGAATTGATTTAGCCTGCTTTCGCACAATCCCTACCAACCCCGTAGCAGCAAAGAAAAAAGTAAGCGTCGATAATGGCGCCCAAATGCCCTAAAACACATCTTTCTGCATATTAATATTGCAATATTTTGCTAATGTTGTTACAATAAGGCACACATATTGTCCCGTACATGAGCTATGCCACAGATTATTTCCATTGCAGAATCCCTGCATTGCAGCCAAAGCTTAATCCAAGCCTTTGAACAGCTATTGGATGCTTTGTTACAAGGACAGGAAAGATACACTGTCGACTTGGTGACCGTGCTGAGAAAAGCCCAAAACTCTCCCCAGGATCCTGGCTGCAAAGCCATACAAGAGCGCATCACCCGCTTTATTGACTCGTCTCCTGCCTTCATTACGCAAAACAACCCTCAGGCAATGTGGATGCGCGCCTGGTTGTATCAGGAAGGCATTGGCGGGCCCGTCGATATCGGCAAAGCCATTGCCCTCTTTGAGCAAGCCATCCCATTAGGCAGCGCAGCTGCCATGCATGGCCGTGCCCTGCTGCATCAACACGGCATCGGCGGGCCTGTCGATATCGAGAACGCCATTGCCCTCCTTGAACAGGCCATCAGCCAGGGCAGCACAGAGGCCATGACCAACCTTGCTCTGTGGTATGTCAACGGCATTGGCAGGCCGGTTGATTTCGAGAAAGCCATTGCCCTCCTTGAACAGGCCATCGACCAGGATCACGCCGGCGCCATGAATAACCGGGCCGTGATGCATCAGTATGGGCAGGGCGGCCCGGTCGATATCGGGAACGCCATTACCCTCTATGAACAGGCCATCAGACGGGGCTGCACCTGTGCCATGACTAACCGGGCAAGAATGCATCAACAGGGACTGGGCGACCCTGTCGACCCCCATGCCGCTATTGGCCTTTTTGAGCAAGCCATTGCCTGCGGAGATCCGAGGGCTATGCATGAGCGCGCCGCGATGTTCGAACAGGGAATCTGGGGTTATGAGAATAAGGTTATGGCGAGTCGACTGTATCGGCAGGCCGCACAAGCCGGCTACCATGCCGCCTTGAATGCCCTGCAGGCATCCAAAAACATCTACTTTCAATATCACTGCCTGATGCAGCTGGGAAATATTGCCGCCGTGGCCAACTTGATTTCCCAACACCCCTATTTGCTCCCTGAGTTTTTTGTCTCTGACTGTCACGGCCAATTCAAGTCAGCAGAGCAGACGCAGATGGTATATGCTGTTTTAAGCCGCTTGACCATGCCCCCAGAGCATGCCAACGCGCTCAATAAAGGCTACGAGATGATATTAATGGCATTGTATCAGCAGTACCACTCGATGCATAACTTGGCTAAACCCCTATCGACCATAGCCGATGACTGTTTACGTAACGTGTCGATGGCCGAAATAGACCCTGCCCATATCACGGCTTTTGTGCATATCTATACGGATCTGTGGATGAGCGGCGAACTTGCACAAAAGAAAGTGACACGCCAAAAAATAAGTCATCTGTGGATGAGCGGCAAACTTGCCCAAAAGAAAGTGGCACGCCAAAAAATAAGTCAGTTGATTTTTAGACTTGCCAGCTTGGCGCATTTTGACAGCAATGCGCTTCCCGCCCGGCAAATTAAAATGGTCTTGTCACAGCCTGCGCCTATCATCAGTCCAGTGCTAGAGTGCCTCCAGGCCGTTCCGGATTTTCCCGAACTCCTGCAACTGGCCACCACCGTTATAGGCACAGACACACTGATGCCTGAGCCCCTCCAGCCACCCCCTGACCCTCCCCAAAATAATAAGAAACGCACGCGTGAAGAAGCAGGCTCCGGGAATGAGTCTGAACCCTGCTCCGCGCCCCTTCCCCGTAAACGGCGAAAAACCATACCCTTTTTTAAGCCCGCAGCGGAGAAAACGCAAGAGAGCACAACAACACCACATGACCCCTCTGTGAATTGCAGAAAAAGTCCGCCTGGCTCCCCATCTGAGTCCTCTTTTTTCTGATGTGCGGTGTGCAAACCAGAACAAGATAACATGGCGATGACGGGCACTCTGCTTTACCGATTAAACGGCGAGCTTCCAGTAACAGAAGGCTTTTGCTCAGCCTTTTGAGCTTCGCCGGACAATGACTCTACCTTTTCAGGGGTAGACCCTGGCTCAAGTTCGGATGTTGAAGCCGGTAGAGGGGATGCCCCTGAAACCGAGCTCCCATTTTCTGTGGATCGAAAACCGAGTTTTGACAAACGGTTGTTGCTCTCTTGCGTCTTGCTGTGTGCAATAACCGTGTCCATAACAGGCGTGGACTCGGTGGCTGTTGCCACTGTCAGTCCCAACGCGCTGGCTGCAAGCCCCATGCCGCCACCAAGAGTCAGTGCCAACGCGAGGGCCCCAAACACTCCGGCACCAAATGGGGCAAACAGCCCAGTCAGCACCAAAACAATCCCCAAAATTATGCCTAAAACCAGTCCAGTTCCCGCCGCCATACTCGCAAGGTATTCTGCCCGTTTCTCAGAGGAGATTGACCGGGACTGTTGAAATTCCCTATCAATACGCGCAGGCTCATGCTTTTGGTATAAGCCTTGTTCATCAGAGTTCCATATCTTATATCGGTGCACATCATTGAGAAATTTCCGCGCATATTCCCTGTCAGGCGCATGGCTTTGCATGGCTGCTTCCGCAACTTTCATTTTTTGTTCTATCGATTTTCTCGTTCCTTTTCCACAAGCGGTATCTAAATTAAAAACATGAGGCAACGGGCTGAGATAATCATCATGGCCATGAATATAAGCAATATGGTATCCATTTTTACTTGCAGGTCTTGTGTCTTCGCTGTCCTTTTCTGCCGTCCATCGATTCCACATCACATGCACCAGAGGATGGGTACACACCTGCGACGGTGTCATGTTAGTAAGAACAATATGCTTGTCATTACAGTTGCAAAACTCATGCACCCGGTTGTCATGCACAATCTGGCTAAATTGGCTGTTGATTTTATCTATCGTAGTGGCCAGGGCTTCTTTTGAGGTATCATGATATACCACCCCCAAATGCGCAGCGATATGCTGAATCAGCGCAAAGGAGACAGGAGCATGGCTAAATAACGTGATACCATCCTCACTCAAAGTATAATCCATAACCTTGAGAGCGGGTTTATAGGCAACATCAACCAGTTGCGTGACCTGTGCATCGGAAACTATTTGTTCGTCCAGGAGTATTTTTAAACCAATAAAAGAGGGTTTCTGCTTATCATTCACCTCGTTTTCAGGCGTAAACCCTTGCCCTTGCGCCAAGCTTTCATAGGCAGTCACAAACTCATTGCTGTGATTCGAGATAAGAATGTTGACCGGAACACCATGCTCTTTTAAAAATCCCAAGCAGCGCAGGGTAAAGTAATCGTTACTACCTCTGTCGGCTAATTCATCCCCGATTAAACGAACCAGGGTGCTGGTATGGTTCACTTCCAGTTTTGTCATGAACTCATTGAAGCGACGAACCAGCTCTGCTAATGGTTGTTTTAGAGGTAGTAGGTCTGATTGGGCAGCGCTGATTGCTGACTCGGAGGCTTTTTTAAAGTTTTCAATACGCAGTATGGACTCAGGCTTATCCGTCAGCTCTTTAATCCTGCTTTGATAGCCACCTATGCGTTTTTCCTGATAGCGAATCGTGTCCTGCTTTTCATCAATAGCCGTAGTGCTTTCACCAATGCTCTCATAGATCTCCACAAAATCCTCATAACTTTGCTTTGGGTCATAGTCGTTTTTAAATTGAATAATACGATGCCGCAACAGGAAATGGAGCAATTTTAGGGTGTTTCCGTGCAGATCACCTATCGTAACGGAGCCAAGGCTTGGTTCAAATTCAGTGGGATATTGGTAAAGATCAATTTGCTTTTCAATCAATTCGTTCGTCATAGCGCATGCACTTTTATAGACCCAAGTGCGCATTATACCACAAAATTAGCCATCTGACGTGATAAACGCAACGAGCCACAGGACGAGAGTCAGGCGCCTTTAGTGCTCAAGCAGCTCGGAATGGACAGCAAGCGCTGTTGAACGATAGGGGTAACAGTGGCGATAAAACGCAATAATATGCGAGCGATTCACCATTTTAGGCCAACAAAAATGCGCATTATAGGGTTTGTGATGCCGTTTGAATACCTCGGCAAACGCCTGTCGCAGACTGGCTGAGTCCGACCAGGCAACCGCAATCAGCTCGGGATTGTTTAACCACAGCGCATCCAAAAGGGCCGGCCCATTGCATTGCAAACCATCCCCGGCTCCCAAATCCCCATCCATAATAACCCAGTCGACGCTCTCGGTCGCTATCAGCTCATGCGCCTCCAGGGAATTGGCGGCAATCCGAACCTGACAATCGGCGATACTATTGCTTAAAATCCGGCTTAAACAAAAAGCGTTAAAGGCATTATCCTCAACAATTAAAACTAACATAAAACTCCCCTGTACTAGTCTGGCGAGTATAAAAGGGAAATCTTAAGAAAACATTAAATACAGATGAAAAATAGTGTCATCTCTAGCGCCGGGAAAATCACTTTCCCGACGACGGCGGAGCTCTCGACTGGCAGGAGCCGACTGGCAGGAGCCGACAGGCTAGAGCCAGCGCAGCAGTTGCTGATCCATATGGGCTATCCTTGCCCGGCGTGGCCTACTAGAAATACACCCCTAATTGCAGCGCCAGCGTATCGGAGGATTTGCCCGTTCCAATCACCGGTTCATTCATCTGTCCTGTAGGGGCAATACCATTTCCCTGCTGGTTGGCACGGTAGTCTCGGTTATGACGATACTCGATGCTCTCCACGGTATCTTTCCAAATGGAAATATTAAACACCGCCAGCAAACTTTGCCGGGGCAAACCGAGCGCCAATGCCTGCGAAGACCACTGATAACCCGCTCCGATGGAAGCCGGTTTATTCAGTACCATAAAGGTCTTATTCACTTCAAGTTGACCAGCCTGGGGTTGGGCTCCGTGTAAATTGAAACTCAGATCCTGTTCCGGAAAGCGCTGGCTGGCTCCCACCCACTCGCCAATAAAATTGTAGCCGTCAATATTAATACTGCCGCGTACATCAACACCCGGTATTTTACGGACCCGCTGGTTTCCATTGCTCACCGAGCTAAAGCCGCCAAAGGTGCGGCGGGGACCGGAACCAGTATATTGCATTCCACCGGCATCGGTTAAAGAGCTCACAAAACTGGCACCCAGCTCACCAATAAACCCCTTACCCTCGAAGATATAGCCCAGGTTCAAACCGGCCGCACCGGAACGGCCCAAGGTGGCTTCACTTTTAAAACCAAAGAGTGCCGCGAATAATCCAGGACCGTGCTGCGTTTTATAGCCCAGGATAAGGGGGCGCGTTTTAATCCGCCCCAAACGCATCGGCAAGGGGGCGCTGATCATAGCACTGGAATAACGGCCAAAGGGCGCAAAAAGTTGACCGGTAGTCATATACCATGGGGTTTTATCCAGATTACCAATGTTCACAAAACCCATGTTGAGAAAAAACCGTGAGTTGCTCACCCGAGGCCCATCAATTTGCGGCGGGGAGTCATCATAGGCCAGGGAGAAAAAAGCTTCTACATTTTCATTCAGTACCGCGGCGACATCCAGTTCACTGGCACCCAAACTTAAATCACCGGTTGTTTTTTCTATATAAGGCTTCACCACATAGCCAAAGGGTTCGACTTTCCCACTCAGTGCCAGAATGGGTCTTGGCGGCGGTGGATAACCCAGTTTGCTATAGGCCGCATAGAGTTTACGCCTTTGTTGCATCAAGCGGATATCACGGTTAATACTGGAGATATTGACAATGTAATCTGAGCCGTCAAAAGCTGGGCGATCACCGGTATAGGGCGTGCTGATAACCGGGGTACCGGCAATGTAGGTTATCACCTGTCCATCTGCCAATAGGGCGGTGGGATAAAAGCCCATGGTTTCAGGATGCCTGTTGAGCGCGTGTACGCGGATGGGACTATCATGAATGTCCGCCCGAGGTGATGACAGCGTTCCTGCTGGCCGGCTGGCAGCTGGTGTCGGGGCATTTGCTGTCCGCTTGGGTTGGGGAGGCGGCGTATTCTGTTGTACTTGACGTTTCAGCTCCTGGACTTCCCGTTGGAGTGCTTCCGTTTGCTGTTGTAGTTGCGTCATCTGATTGGTGACAATAGGGTTGTCGCTTGCCGCGTGCAAGAGGGTAGAAAACGCGGCCAGAGCCACAAATACTGCTGATTTTTTCACACCGGAACTCCCGTTATTGGTGAAAGACGATGGCCTGGTCTCTCATTTTTTTTGCTTGATCAATACGTTGGCTTTCCTATCCTGTTGATGGCCCGAAAAATTGTTTTCATGGCTCAATAGAACAGCACACCCACCCTTGACCTGCCACCTTCCCGGTGACGGTGTTATCTGACTCCCTGCGGGCGAATTATACCGTTCTTGCTTTTATATGACCAGTTTGTTATGCCAATGCAAAAGGATTCTTTTTACTGAACGGGGAATATCTAGAACCGACAACCAATACGCCGGTCAATGGGAAACCACTATAGACCAAAAAAAAAGCCCATTCAACAATGGGCTTGACTGCAAACGGAAGATGACGAAACGGAAAATTGTCGCAGATGGCTCAGTCCACCACACACAAGCCGTGTTCTTTTCTTGTGTTGTGTTCAGCCATTTCTATGAGCCGTCTCAACACAGAGCAGAGCAAAGCAACAACGGTCATGCATGGATAAGACGCAATGACTATGCGTCCCCTAACCATTTCACACCAAAATAAGGACCATACAACGCAAAATTCGTATCGCTTAGCTGATCCAGTGCACTAAAAGAGCGAGTTTGCAAGGCATCAAAATAGTTCAGAGCCTGGTAGCCGGCTTCGACGTTCAAGACCCCATGATGCAAAGCGTGCGCATAGTTGATGCCTAATTTTCCTTCCAGAGAGGCGATCACGGACTTTTTGCCAGCATAACTACTAAAATTGGGCACAACCAGATTGGTTGCACTTAGGATAAACTGCGAGCTGTAGCGTCCATTACCAAATAAAAGTGAACTGGCCGTATTGGCGGTTACACTAAAACCATTTGCCAAATCATAACTATAATCAATACCAATGACCGGCCCAACCCCTTTGGTTTCCGTGTAAACCGCGGCACGCAAGGGCTCCGGCCCAAGTACTGTTGGCAATGGTGTGGCATAGTGATTGTGAATTTCACTGCGGATACGGGCATATTGTAATCCGGCATAAAAACGGGCCTTCTTGCGTAATCCCATATCGACATGCTGCCCCATGAGCACGTTAACCTGATCAAAAATATTGTCTACCCGCAGGGATAAGGCGCTGATACCCGCAGGAAAATTACCTGCCAGACCCGAGCGCGTCACATCATGGTCATAATGCGTCCAGTTCAGGCTGATATCGTTACCGGTACTGAAATGATAAGAGCCTTCTAACTGATAGCCCCAACCCCAATCATTATCGATCGCATGGTTAGCATCGAGCAGGCTGTTTTGCAAATTAGCGCCTGAACCGCTGTACAGTGATTTCAGATAGAGTGCGCGAACCCCTAAATCCCATTTCTTGCCTTCACAAGGTACCGTAACATCACCGGGCACGCATGTGGGTGCCGGAGGAGCCGCATACATCCCAGCCATAGCAGTGCTACTCAGGGATAAGGCGATAATAGCCATGGATAATTTGGTTTGCTTGAACATGATAACTCCATTTTTTCAAAAAAAAGCCCATCGAAAGATGGGCTTTTGAACTCTAATAACTGCTGAGCAAATTAAACATTACCTACATACTTCAAGCCAATGTATGGGCCGTTCAATGCAAAGTTACCTGTTTGAACTTCGTCAAATAAGGCACGTTGAGCATCGAAGTAATTTACCCACATCCAACCAGCATCCAGAGTCAGGTCACCTTGAGCCATGGCGTAACCGTATTTCATACCCAGCTTGGCTTCCAACTCAGGAACCATAGCAGTGTGGTCACCACGTCGGCTGGTACCTAAAACGGAATTAGTCGTAGAGGATTTGTGCTGACCAACCAGAATAGCGGCTGCGGCATTACCGTAGACAGCAAAACCGTTTCCGAAATTGTAAGTCATATCAGAACCGATACGAGGACCGAAACCGTTGTAACGAGTACGCTGTCTTTCAGCTACGTCAAAGTTAACGTTAGGAGAAGTGACATCTACAGCGATACGCGCATCACGCTGAATGCGGGCATACTGGACACCAGCATGGAAACGAATGTCTTTGTAATCACCGAAATCAACATGCTGACCAAACTCAAGGTTTACCGCATCCCATTTTGGCTCGATTCTCATGCCAGCAGCAAAGGCGGCATCTACGTCAGCAAGAATAAAGCGGTTGGTGGTCTTACCATTGAAGTGGTACCAGTTTACAGTCAGATCATTACCGGTGTTGAAATGGTAGGAACCATCCAGGCGGAAGCCCCAATCCCAGTCATTTTTCAGCTCACGGTATACTGAGTTACCATTTGCATCGACTGTCTCTATAAAGGCTGAGTTAGCGCTGTAAGAAGGCTTCAGATACAGGGCATAAATACCTACATCAAAGGCTGTGTTTTCGCAAGGAACAGTTACGTTACCAGGGGTGCAAACAGGACCCATAGTACCAGCAAATACTGCACTGCTTCCTAAAGCAAGAACAGCTACCGCTGTTTTTTTCAGATTTAACATGCTTCATCTCCACTTTTTATTATTTATTTTCCGTTTTGCTGTTTAACTATTTGCCGAAGCAAACTGTCGCAGTACGCAATTCGCTCTAACCGAGAACGTACATAAGCTAGATTATCAGATGTGCACCCAAGATTGTCAACATTATTTTACTAAAAAAAAGAAAAAAAACTGTTTTTTTTCAGCAGCCAAAGGCTATTGGCAAAAATTTTAAACACTGTCGCAAAATAAGATACACCGATAGGCTTTGCATCTTTTCTCGTCTTGCATACTGCCTGAAAAAAGACGGGCTTGCAAGAGACTGCCGACCATATCATCCGGGATTGCCATTGCTGTCTGAGCATTCTTCCTGCAAAAACCCCTCCTGCCTCATCCAGTCGTCGCTGGCATATTTACTCATATAGTTGCGAATCGAGTCCGGCAGAATGACCAGACATTTTTGTCCAGCCTGCAAGCTTGTAGCGGCTTGTAGTGCCGCGACCATTGCCGCTCCGCTCGAACCGCCAATCAGCAAGCCCTCCTCTCGAATCAAGCGACGGGCCATGATAAAAGACTCCTGATCCTGCGTCTTGATATAGCGGTCAACAAGACCTTGCTCCAGGACTTCGGGAAAAAAATCATAGCCAATACCTTCAACATGGTAAGTGCTAACCGTGCTCCCCCCCCCCAAAATAGACCCCACCGGATCCGCGCCAACGATTTCTATCCCCGGATGGTACGCTTTCAGACGCCTGGCAATGCCGGTAATGGTACCGCCGGTTCCAACGCCCGCCACAACCATATGCAAATCACGGCCAAAGTCGGTAATAATCTCTTCTGCCGTAGTGGAATAATGCGCTCCCGGATTATCCGGATTGCCGTATTGGTCGAGGATATGCGAGTCGGGAATCTCAGCTTGCAAGCGTTTCGCCAGGGACAAATGGCTATCCGGCGCATCCCAGGCCGCTTCGGTAGGCGTACGGTAGATCGTTGCGCCAAGGCGCTCCAGTGCGACCTGCTTCTCCTGGCTCATTTTCTCCGGCATGGTGATAATAACCTTATAGCCCAAAACGGCACCTGCCAGCGCAATACCAATACCCGTATTGCCCGAGGTAGGCTCAATCAGGGTATCGCCGGGTTTAATGCGGCCCGCCTCCTGCGCTTTGCGTACCATTTCGTATCCAATCCTGTCCTTAACGGAACCGCCAGGATTCAAAAACTCACATTTGACGTAGATTTCACAAGGCAGATTCCGTGCGATACGGTTAATTTTAACCACGGGCGTTTGTCCAATCGCCGCCAGGATATTGGGATAAATCATGAATCCACCTTCTGAAAATTGAAAAGCAGATTATAAGACGCGTGCAGAATATTTTACAAGCGCTGCAACACACGCTAGACTTGAGGAACAAAGAACAATACAAGGATGCCATCATGAAACCATCATTAAAACGTAGTGGCCTTACCCTGGCCTTATTGCTGCCGCTGCCTTTCCTCTTGGGCGGGTGCGAAACCATGGGAGGCTTGTTTGGAGATTCGCGGGAGCGCCATTATCGTACCGATCATCGCCCGCATGATGTATATGAAGGCCATCAACAAAGCTCATCCAACCCGCCGGCTCGCTCCTCGAGTGGCAGTGGCGGCAGCAGCAATAGTTACAGCATTACCAGCCAACAGGGCCGCACTCACCATCAGAGTGCCAATGATGAGGGCAACCGGGATGGTGAGCCGGTAAAACCGCCTTCCGTTCCCGGCACCGCACCTCAATTGATGGATTAATGACAGAGAGAGTAACGGTATGTCTGACCTGAAAAAAGCGGTTGCTGAAGCGGCACTGGCCTATATCGAAGACGACTGTATTCTGGGCGTGGGAACCGGATCAACTGTGAATTATTTCATTGAAGCCTTAAGCCGCATTAAAAACCGGATTGACGCCTGCGTTGCCAGCTCACAGGCAACGGCCGAGCGTCTAAAGGCTGCTGGCATAGCGGTGATTGATCTGAATACTGCCTCGGAAGTTACGCTTTATATTGACGGTGCCGATGAAGTCAATGCCCATTACGAAATGATTAAAGGAGGCGGTGGCGCCCTGACACGAGAAAAGATCCTGGCCTGTGCGGCGAAAGTCTTTATCGGCCTGGTGGATGAAAGCAAGGTGGTGACCCGCCTGGGGCGCTTTCCTGTCGCGGTGGAAGTCATTCCCATGGCAAGAAGCTATGTCGCCCGACAATTAGTGAAACTGGGCGGCGATCCGGAATACCGCGAGGGTCTGCTAACCGATAATGGCAATATTATTCTCGATCTGCATAACCTGCAAATTCTTGAGCCCCTTGCCATGGAGGCGCAAATCAAACAAATTACCGGTGTGGTGGATTGTGGTATTTTTGCCCAACGCAGTGCGGATAAAGTCTTGGTGGCACGCCCAGGTGGGGTAGAACTGTTGTAGGAAACCCCATGCCACGGAGCCAACCGCTGTTTTGCCCCGTGGCCAAGCGGACCAACCCATCGCTCCAAGCTTCTGACTGGTTATTCGTCTTTACGCAACATTTGTACCAGTACCCGGCGATTGGCTGCACGGCCTGCCTCACTATCATTAGAGGCAACCGGATATTTGACGCCGTACCAGGTCACTTGCAGTAAATGCTTGCGTACTCCCTTGCCGCGCAGGTAATCGGCAACTGCCTGAGCCCGCAATTCAGAAATGGCATTGTTGTATGACTTCCGACCGGTAATATCGGTATAGCCGCTGACCATGATAGTGGTTATACTGGGATCAACCCGACTATAAAGCGCAATCCGCCGCAATTGCTTTTTATCCTCGGCGTTGAGTTCGAACGCATCCAGACCAAAATGAAAAACACTTTCCCTGACATCGTCAAAATTAAACGGCAACAAATGCCCGACACAGCGCTGATACTTGCGGTATACTTCCTGGAAATGAACCGGGGATAAAGACAGTGTCACCGCGAAACCTTGATCAGAACGGTACTGAAACACGGCCCGCAGGCCGTTAGCCAGATAATTGAGTAATTTCAGCGTAGCAGAGCGCTCCAGATAAAGTCCATACTTCCCCGGCTTCACTGTCGTTTTCGCGACAAACCAGGACTTGTCATGCGGTTTCCAAACAGGAGGACGTGCGGTAACAGTAGCGGGCAAACGCCGCTCTGCCTGCTGAAATTTATGGACAATAAAATGTGGATCTTGCGTGGCGTATTGTTCAAAATAGGCAACGCCATAATCGGGAATGCCCAGAGACAAGCCACAGCGCAGCCGATTTCCTGACATCGTCCATTGCTCCTTCCCCATGGGGCTGGCATAATGACGCTCCAAGGCGGAAGCAGCCCTTACAGACACATGCAACAGCAGCATACTGAGCAGCATAAAAACAACAAGCGGTTTATTTCCAGACATAAGGTGCTCTATCCCTGGCAGATTTCATGATATGCTATTGCTATCGGCCATTTTCGTACAAGCTTTATGATAAATTCGATGATAATCACCAAACCTGATGACTGGCACGTCCATTTTCGTGACGGCCAATTGCTCTCACACACGGTTGCCGCCACTGCCCGCCACTTCTCGCGCGCACTGGTCATGCCGAATCTGCTTCCTCCCCTCACCAACCTGCCGGCTCTCTTGGCCTATCGGCAGCGCATTTTGGCAGCGGTGCCGGCCGGAGTCGATTTTACCCCTCTGATGACCCTCTATTTAAATGAAACGCTGACACCCGAGACCCTGTCCGCAGCCAAGCAACAGGCGTTTATTATGGGCGCCAAACTCTACCCTGCCGGTGCAACCACTCATTCTGCCGAAGGTGCCCAGTCGATAAAAGCCCTTTATCCGCTGTTGGAGCACATGCAAAGCCTCGATCTGGTGTTGCAAATCCACGGAGAACGCAACCAGGGTGATATTTTTCATCGCGAGGCGCGCTTTGTTCACGAGGATCTGCAAGCCCTGGTGCAAAACTTCCCTCGCCTGCGTATTGTCCTGGAACATATTTCAAGCCAGGAGGCAGTGGCCTTTGTCGAGCAGGCCCCCGCCAACGTGGCAGCAACCATTAGCGTGCATCATCTGCTCTACAATCGTAATCAATTACTGGCTGGCGGTCTTCGTCCGCATTATTATTGTTTACCCATTTTAAAAAGCGAGCGCCATCAACGGGCTGTGCAGGCGGCTGCTCTGAGTACCAATCGCAAATTTTTTGCCGGAACCGACAGTGCGCCGCATGCGCAAGCAGCCAAAGAAAGTGCCTGTGGCTGTGCTGGACTATACACGGCACCCTATGCCTTAGCCTTATACGGTCAGTTTTTCGATCAGCACTCGGCGCTGCCTGCTCTGGAAGCCTTTGTCAGTCACTTTGGTGCTGATTTTTATCAACAGCCTCGCAATGCATCGCGCATAGCCCTGTTGCGCAAAGCGCAGACCGTTCCGTCCAGCCTCCCGTTGGGAGACACACAGGTGATTCCTATCGAGGCCGGCAATAGTCTGGAATGGTGTATCGATGAAAACCCGTAACTCCGCAAAGGCACCCGTGTTGCGTCAGCGTTTTCGGGGATTTTTACCTGTGGTTGTTGATATTGAAACCGCCGGGGTCAATCCGCAGGAAAATGCCCTGCTGGAGATTGCCATCGTTCTCATTAACGTGGATGCGCAAGGGCGCTTTTACCGTGAGCAGACGTTCTTCGAGCATGTATTGCCTTTTGCAGGGGCGGTACTCGATCAAAAATCTCTCGATTTTAATCAGATCGATCCCTGGCAACCTTTGCGCTTTGCAGTAGATGAAAAAATTGCCTTGGCTCGCCTGTTTCAGCCGATTGAAAAAGCGATCAAACAACATCATTGCCAACGTGCCGTTTTGGTGGGGCATAATGCCTGGTTTGACCTGTTATTTTTAAAATCTGCCAGCAAACGCAGTGGCATCAGTTCGCCTTTTCACGCCTTTACCTGTTTTGATACCGCGACCTTGTCAGGCTTGTTTTTTGGTCAGACCGTGTTGGCGAAATCAGTACAGGCCGCCGGTTTGGAGTTTCATCAGGATGAGGCGCATTCAGCGATATACGATGCCGAAATCACCGCTGATCTCTATTGCAATATGTTAAATCGATGGGAGAGCTTGCAGGAACCTTGAATCCCCTGTCCCCCAAAGGGGAGAAGGGGAGCATGCAGCGGCTATCCCCTTCTCACGTTTAATACCCCTCGGCCCGACGCTTACAACTCGCCAGTATGGGAGGATAAATAATCGGCCACCCCTTGTGGAGAAGCTTTCATACCCGCTTTGCCTTTTTGCCAGCCGGCCGGACACACTTCACCGTGCTCCTCACAAAACTGCATCGCATCAATGATACGAATAATCTCATCGATGTTGCGTCCTATGGGCAGATCATTCACAATCTGGGAACGCACGATACCTTCCCGGTCAATCACAAAGGCACCACGAAAAGCGACTCGCTCGGTAGGATGTTCAATACCAAAAGACTGACAAATGCCATGCGCCACATCCGCCGCCAGAGTATAACGCACCGGGCCAATGCCGCCTTTATCTACCGGGGTATTACGATAGGCATTATGGGTAAACTGCGAGTCCACCGACACGGCTATCACTTCCACACCACGCGATTTAAACTCCTCAATACGCTTATCCAGGGCAATCAGTTCCGAGGGACAGACAAAGGTAAAATCCAAAGGATAAAAGAAAACCAAACCATACTTTCCCATCAGATTGGTATGTAAATTAAAATCGCTGACAATTTCCCCATCCGCCAAAACGGCTGGTACGGTGAAATCAGGGGCCTTACGACCAACCAAAACGCTCATATTTATCTCCTGCTTAATTAAAGTTAGGTTTGGCTCGCTGCCGGCCATGCCGGCGGCGAGCCAAACAGACCGCTATCACGATGCCAGCGCCTCTTGCAATAAAGGTTCCAACTCACCGGACTGATACATTTCAAGAATAATATCCGACCCCCCAATCAATTCACCCTTGACCCACAGTTGCGGAAAAGTAGGCCAGTTGGCATATACGGGTAACGTCTGGCGAATGGCGGGATTTGCCAATATATCAACCGAAGCAAAGTCCACACCACAGGCCTTTAAACACTGCACCGCCCGCGCTGAAAAACCGCACTGCGGCATCTGAGGCGAACCTTTCATGTATAGTAATATCGCGTTATTTGCAATTTGCTCTTTTATCGTATCCAGCGTTTCCACAAGCACACCTCTTATATTGAATAAGCCTATTAACCTGTTAAACTAAGGGCGAATTCGAATTTTTCAACCTTAGGAGCAAAAAATGTCTTTTAGCCTACCCAAACTCCCCTACGCCATGGACGCCCTGGCTCCGCATATCTCCAAAGAAACACTGGAGTACCATTATGGCAAACATCATAACACTTATGTGACCAATCTTAACCAGTTAATTGCCGATACCGACTATGCCGACATGAGCCTGGAAGAGATTATCCAAACCTCCTCCGGCGGACTGTTTAATAATGCCGCCCAGGTCTGGAACCACAGTTTCTACTGGCAGTGTTTAAGCCCCAATGGCGGCGGCGCACCCCAGGGAGCACTGGCCGAAGCCCTTGATAAGGCCTTTGGTTCTTTTGCCAAATTCAAAGAAAGCTTTACGCAGACCGCTATCAGGACCTTTGGCTCGGGCTGGGCCTGGCTGGTACAGGATGACACAGGTGCACTCTCCATTATCAGCACCTCCAATGCGGAACTGCCCATGACCCAAAATCTGCAGGCGCTGATGACCTGCGATGTCTGGGAACATGCCTATTATATTGATTATCGCAATGCACGCCCAGACTATCTTAAGGCATTCTGGGAACTGGTCAACTGGGATTTTGTCGCCAGTAATTTGCGCTAATCCCGAACTTACAAGGAGTTTTTATGTCACTGATTACCCCCTACAATCCCATGCCAGTGGCCTTTAGCCACGGCAAGGGGATTTGGCTCTATGATGAAGATGGTACGGCCTATCTGGATGGTCTTACTGGTATTGCGGTCTGCGGTCTGGGCCATGCCCACCCGAAAATCACCAAAACCATCCAGGAACAGGCAGCCAGACTCTTGCATACCTCCAATGCCTTCCATATTCGCCAGCAGGAAGCATTGGCCGAACGGCTCACCGCCCTGACCGGCACCGATCAGGCTTTTTTCACCAACTCCGGTGCCGAGTCCAATGAAACCGCCATTAAAATCACCCGCTTATATGGACATAAAAAGGGGATTCAAACCCCATCCATTATTGTGATGGACCGTGCCTTTCATGGTCGCACCATGGCCACCCTCACCGCCTCCGGCAGTCGCAAGGTACAAGCAGGCTTTGAACCTCTCTTACCTGGCTTTATCCGCGCCCCCTTTAATGATCTTGATACGATTCGCACCATCGCCGCCAACCGTGATGATGTCGTCGCTGTCATGCTGGAGCCCATTCAGGGCGAAGGCGGGATTCATCCGGCAGAAGAAAGTTACCTGCATGGGCTGGCTGAACTCTGTCAACAACACGAGTGGTTACTGATTGTCGATGAAATTCAAACCGGAGTAGCCCGTACCGGCCAGTGGTACGCTTTTATGCACAGCCGCATTCAACCGGATGTCATCACCAGCGCCAAGGGACTGGGTAATGGTATGCCTGTTGGTGCCTGTCTGATGCGCCATCGCGCCAATGACTTGTTAATGCCGGGAACGCATGGTTCTACCTTCGGCGGGAATCCCCTGGCCTGTGCCACCGCCCTTGCCGTTTTGGAGGTGATTGAAGAAGAAAATCTCTGCCAACTGGTGCAAAAAAACAGTGCTATTTTGCATACCATGTTAAATGAGCGTCTGGGGAAACTGAGCGAGGTTCGCTCCATTCGCGGCAAGGGCTACATGATTGGTATCGAACTGGACCGACCTGCCAATGATGCCCGTCTCATCGGACTGGAAAACAGAATACTGTTCAATGTCACCGCTGATTCGGTCATTCGTCTGTTACCACCACTGATCTTGCAGCTTGAAGATATTGAAGAACTGGTCACTCGTCTGGAAAAAACCATTCATCAATTTCTGGAACGCTCAACCATTAGTTCGGAAAACAAAAGCCTGGCCTAAGGGGTATCCCTGTGCGGATCGGCTTCGCGCCAATCAGCACAGGCAGTCCCCCGGGGCTTAACCCGCCACAAGGCGGGCCCGGTTGACTTCAAATAAACACACGCCGGTGGCCACAGACACATTCAAACTGGCCACCGTTCCCTGCATGGGAATAGAAAAGAGCCCATCGCAATGTTCCCGTGTTAAACGCCGCAAACCTTTATCTTCCGAACCCATCACGAGAGCCAGTGGCCTCTGGCAATCCAGTTGATACAAACTTTGTGACGCCTCACCGGCAGCACCATAAATCCACAAGCCTTCTTCCTGCAAACGGCGCAAAGCCCGCGCCAGATTGGTCGCCCGCAGCACAGGGATGTTTTCTGCCGCCCCACAGGCGACTTTACTCACCGCCGCGTTCATCGGTGCGGTTTTATCTTTTGGCACTATAACAAAATCCACCCCGGCACCATCGGCTGTGCGCAAACAAGCCCCCAGGTTATGCACATCGGTAATTCCATCCAGTACCAGCACTAAAGGATGGCCCTTACAATGTGCCAATAGCCAGGGAATGTCTGCTTCCTGATACTCCGGGAGCGGCTGCACCAGCGCCACCACCCCCTGGTGGCTTTCTTGGGTAAATTTCTTCCCCAGCGCCTCCAGATTTTGTGGGACAATGGCGCGCTCTTTGGCCAGAGCAATAATCGCCTGCTGCCGTTTATCCTGCCGATCAAGCTTCAGATACAGTTGCAAAACCCTGCGCTGCGGATTTTCCAGCAGCGCCTGCACCGCGTGCAAGCCATACACCCACTGTTCAGCCATCCTCATCCTCATCACTACAGGGCTCAAAGTCTATCTTGCGTTCATCCAGATCAACCCGGGCAACCAGGACTTTCATGCTATCGCCCAATTGGTAAATTTTACCACTGCGCTCACCGACCAGACGGTGTTTCACCGCATCAAAGGCATAATAGTCACTTTTAAGCGATGTCACATGCACCAGGCCTTCCACATAAATCGCGTTCAGCTCGACAAAAATCCCAAAGCTGGTTACCGCGGAAACGGTTCCCTCAAAAACCTGCCCCAGCTTATCCTGCATATATTCACATTTTAACCAGCTCACCACTTCTCGCGTTGCTTCATCTGCCCGCCGTTCCGTCATGGAACAATGGCGCGCCATCTTGGCCATGTCCTCGCGAGTATAGGCAAAGCCTTCCGCCTCATCCCGGTCAATCAGATGCCCCAGCGCACGGTGGATAAGCAAATCCGGATAACGGCGAATAGGGGACGTAAAATGGGTATAGGCCGGATAGGCAAGGCCAAAATGACCGTTATTTTCTTCCTCATACATCGCCTGCTTGAGAGAGCGCAACATACCCATTTCGATGATATGCCGCTCGCTACGCTCACCAATCTGGTTCATGGTGTGCAAAAAATCCTTGGGATGTGGTTTTTTACCGCCACCCAGCGTTAGCCCCCACTCACTGAGAAACTGCCGCAAGGCCGTCATTTTGTCT
The DNA here is from genome assembly GCA_020831865.1 of Legionellaceae bacterium. Lineage (GTDB taxonomy): Bacteria > Pseudomonadota > Gammaproteobacteria > Legionellales > Legionellaceae > JAFIFT01. The sequence goes on from JAFIFT010000023.1 coordinate 98,926, forward strand.
TCATCCGGTGCCTGATGCACGCGATACATCGCAGGAATTTTAGCACGTTGCAGATAGCGCGCCGTTGCCACATTGGCGGCCAGCATACATTCTTCAATGATACGGTGGGCATCATTGCGCGGCTGCGGAATGATCTGCTTGATTTTTCGGTGTTCATCAAATTCGATTTTGGTTTCGGTCGTGTCAAAATCAATGGCACCGCGCGCCTTACGTGCTTTATTCAAGACCTGATACAGGGCATTCAGGGAAGCCACCGTTGTCCAGACATCCCCCGTCGCCTGCTCCGTGGCATCCTGAGCAAGCCACTGTGCCACTTGATGATAGGTGAGACGGGCATGCGAATGAAAGACCGCCCGATAAAAACGGGAGTTGGCAATTTTACCCTCTGCACTAATGGCCAATTCGGCCACCAGACACAAACGGTCGGCATGAGGATTTAACGAACAGATGCCATTGGACAGGGCTTCCGGTAACATCGGGACCACCTGTCCGGGAAAATAGACGGAATTACCTCGCCGCATTGCCTCGGCATCCAGGGCGCTGCCGGGTCGCACATAGTGGCTGACATCGGCAATAGCTACCAGCAACTGAAAGCCTCCTTTCGGTTTCGGATAGCAATAGACCGCATCATCCAAATCCTTGGCATCGTCCCCGTCAATGGTCACAAAGGGTAAATGGCGCAGGTCTTTTCGTTTGCTGATTTCCTCCGCTTCTACCTGCTGGGCTATCCTGGCAACTTCATTGAGTGCGGCATCCGGCCAATCGGCCGGCAGGGCATGGGCATGAATGGCAACCTCAATTTCCATTCCCGGCGCCATATGCTCACCCAGAATATGAATCAGCTTGCCAATGGCCTGATTACGCTTGGTGGGAAAAGACACTATTTCGACCAACACCATCTGGCCATTTTTGGCCTCTCCCGCCATCTCCATCGGCACTGAAATATCCTGCGTCAAGCGTTTATTATCCGGAATGACCATACCAACGCCATGTTCGGTAAAATACCGCCCTACGACGGTTTTATTCGCATGCTCCAACACTTCATGAATTTGCGCCTCCGGTCGACCACGGCGGTCCACGCCGGTTTGCCAGGCTAAAACCACATCCCCATTCATCACCGTGCGCATGGTTTTGGCCGACAGCACCATATCTTTTTCACCATCATCCGGAATGAAAAAGCCAAAGCCATCCGGATGCCCCTGCACGGTTCCGCGCCGCAAATTGATTTTACCCATCAAGCAGAACCGATTGCGCCGGTCTTGCATGATCTGGGTATCACGCAACATCGCTTTTAAACGAAAGCCCAGCACTTCCTGCTGCGCTTCGCTCAATTCCAGCGTTTGGTATAATTGCTGTCGCGACATGGGCCGCCCGTAATCAGCCAGTATCTGCATGATGTATTCACGACTGGGGATAGGGGTATCGTACTTTTCTTTTTCCCGTTTAAAGAAGGGATCTTTATTTTTTTTACTCACGTTTCACCACTTATTAGTCTATTGGCAGGCATCATCACTCCTCATCCGCAGGCCATTGAAATCCTCTTTGCTGTAGTTGAGGTAGCATGCTGCTTTTTTTAACATTTTCCACCGCCCAAAAAGTCCCACTGGCGTCCGTGGGAAGCACCGCCGTCGGCTGAATACACACATCAATTACCTCCGCACAGGAGGTATGCTGCTCATGACCGGGGCTGCTTTCGACACAGGCCAAATGAAAGGCATCTTTGGCCGGACTCATAAATAACGCAGACCAGTGCCGGGGCGCCAGCGCACTGCTCCAGCCAGCGCCGGCGCCAGTCGATGCCGTGGCATGAGTGATCCAAAGTTGTGTATCGCTGCGGTTATGCAGGATAAGCAAAGAGGGCTTATCCACGGTAACCGCCACTTCCTGCTCATGCAACGCCATCAAGCGACAGCTTTTAGCCAGGTCCACAGCAATGCTCTGACCAGAAGCGATCAGAATTACAATCACGGTCAACCATCTCATCATGCACACTCCCGGCTGTTTTACGAAGAACTTTTTCTCTGTGGAGCCGCCAGGGGCTGCCCTGACTTCGGCCTGATTCTTTATCATACTATACCTTGTAATGGCCTAATTAGCCAATGAAACACACGACCACCGGATCGTTGCCGCCAGAGCAGACTCTTACTCAAGCCATCTCAATCCAGGCTGCGGCAGGCTCATCCCAGCCGCCGTTTCGCGGGTGAGAGGGGCACTTTGTTCTAAAATCAGATGATCTTGCCCTGGCCCGACCACATTTAACTTGACGGGATTTTCGCCGCAGCGCTATGATGATAAGGTTTCATCAACGGGAGGATCTGAGTCAATGACAGTGCCCTGTAATCGCCTAAGTTTCTATGAATAAAGCAAAAAATTTCTGTTTAACCCTGCTTGCCGCTGTCTTCATCAGCGCTTTAGTCTCCGCATACTGCCTCTCTTTAGCCTCCCTCATCTACTCCGGACCGATGCATCAGCATTTGTTATTTGGAATTTCCGGCAGTCTTTTGGGAGCCGGGATTATGTTGGTCACACTCGCCTGCTTTAGCTCATCCACAGTCACCATCGCGGGGCCGCAGGAAATTTTTGCCCTGATTGCTGCATTGGTTACCACCTCATTAGTCCAGACTTTTGAGCGCCAGGGTATCGATGTTGACCCCTTGCCTACGGTTCTTTGTGTGATTGCAATCATAGCAATGTTGTCGGGATTGTCTATGTATCTGATAGGTTCAATGAACCTGGGAAAATTGGTGCGCTTTATCCCATTTCCAGTAATCGGTGGCTTTTTGGCTGGAACCGGCTGGTTAATTATGATCAGTACTATCGCGTCCTTAACCAACAGCCGTTCTGCATTAGAAACGCTGCAACAAATGATGACAGGCGCGGATTACACGGCCTGGCTTATTCCACTCGGGTTCGGTGTCGCCATTTTAATAGCGAACCAGAGGATAAAAAACTCCCTGACTTTTCCAGCAATGTTGCTTCTTGGCTTTTTCAGCTTTTATGCCTATTTGGCTGCAGCCGGAATCCCCTTACGCCAGGCTATTAATACCGGCTGGATGCTGGGGCCCTTTGCCTCCGGTACGCTCCCTGTTATTCCTAACCTGGCAATGGTAAACTGGGTGCAATGGACGTTACTGGGGCAATACGCGGGTCATTATTTCGAGGCAACCGTTTTAGGCGTGATAAGTTTGTTCCTTAATATTTCAGGCTTTGAAATCGGTAGCAAACAAACGATGAATATTGATACAGAATTAAAGTGCACCGGTATTGCCAATATCCTGGCGCCTCTCCTGGGAGGGCATAGTGGCTATCAGTATGTTAGTCTTTCCAAAACCAATCTCAATTTTAACCTTGATTCCCGATGGGTGGGTATATTATCCGGTCTGTTTTGCTTTGCCTTGCTCTTTGTCGGAACAGAAATCTTGTCCTATTTACCTGCGTTTCTCTTCAGTGGCATGCTCATCTATATTGGACTTGATTTTATGCTCGAGTGGCTCTGGAATATCCGGAAACAAATTTCGTTACTCGATTATCTTATCATTCTGTCCATTACCCTGATCATCGTAGTGTGGAGCTTGCTGGCAGGCATCCTGATCGGGCTGCTGCTTTCACTGGCCATTTTTGCCTTCCACTACAGCCGTGTTCCCGTGGTTAGCTCAATACTCACGGGTCGCATCCTGCAAAGCAATGTTGAACGCAATGAAGCGGATCATGATCTACTGGAGCAGTTTGGTGAACGTATATTAATTATCAATGTGCACGGTTATCTCTTTTTTGGCAATGTGTATGAAATGACACATCGCATTATTCACCGCTTGGAAACGCAATGGCCGGCCACTGAGGGAACTCATCCTGATGCTCAAGGCCCCTCCGGTGCGGGCTGTTATTTAATTTTGAATTTTAGCGAAGTCTCCGGACTTGAGATCACCGGCATCATGAGCCTGATGAACTTGATTCGCTATACGCGATACCGGCATATTAACACCATTTTTGCCAGTTTACCTGTCAATATTGCCCAAAAAATTGACCTACTCACCAAGCATGAACAACAAACCTTGGCGGATAAGCGGTTCCCGGACATTGACCATGCCCTTGCCTGGTGTGAAAATGAAGTCCTGCAGTACCATCGCCTTTCTGAACCCACACAGATGGAACAGCTCTTTCACCTGACCTTCCCCGGGATCGATAATTCCGCGGCACTGTTAGACTTTGCTGAAAAAGTAGACTTTGCCGAAGGGGAAGTCATGTGTCATGAAGGCGATCAAAGCAAAGATCTCTTTTGGCTGGCCGAGGGAGAGCTTGATGCCGTTATCGCCCATGGAGAAGCAGACCACAGGCGATTAAAACGTATTCTTCCAGGTAGTATTATTGGCGAAATGGCTCTGTACTTAAACCAACCCCGCTCTGCCACAATTATTGCTGTTACCCCTTGTTTAGCTTACCGCTTTACCCCTCAGGCAATAGAAAAACTCACGCATGCACAACCCGAACGTGCCGCTATCTTTCACAAAAGCGTCGTAACGGTCCTTGCCAAACGCTTGCAGTATGCCAATCGGCTATTGTGGCACGTCTCCTAGTAAAACTCGCTCCCTTGCGAGCCGCAAGACTTTTTGTCATAAAAATGCTAGGATAGTGCTTTTGGGAAACTCGACACTATGATGAACAGCCAGGCCATAACGCAACTACAGACAGAAAAAATTATTGAATGGAAGAAAAAGGCTGTCTCAGCGGAGGACATCGCCTCCCTCAGCCTGGTAGCACAAAACCACGCTTTTAATTTTCAACTCTGGCATGCGGAAGACCGAGCGCGGCGAGATGATCAGGGTTTTGAGTTTGTCTACCGGGCAAAAAGAGAAATTGATCACTGCAATCAGCAACGCAATAATCGCATGGAAGCCATCGATCAGGCTATCTGGGAAACGCTGCAGCCCTCAACCGCGACGGATTGTCCTATCCACTCGGAAACCCCCGGTATGATGATAGACCGCCTGTCTATTTTGGCGCTCAAAGCCTATCATATGCAATTACAGACCAACCGCGGCGATGTAGACGAAGCGCATCGACAGCAATGCCGGCAAAAACTGGCTGTTATTCTGGCGCAGCAACAACAATTGATGCAATGTTATGATAGTCTTATGCAGGAAATTAAAGCTGGCACGCGCAGCTTTCGGGTGTATCATCAGTTTAAAATGTACAATGACGCTAGTCTCAATCCTGAACTCTATGGCTCTCGTTGCTAAACAGAGGCCTGGTCGCGGTGTTTTGCAGCGTGGCTTGCTCATAAAGCACGGTTGTGACACAGAGATGCCGCTCGGTCCCCTCGTCTTTTTGCAACAGCCTTAGAAAGGCTGCGCAAGCAGGGAACAAGGGGAAAAAGCCAGACGAAAAAAATAAGCCTAGCGGTTTTTGCGCAGTTTCTGGATGGCGCGAATCTGCGCTACGGCACGTGCTAATTCGGTAGCAGCCAGTGAATAATTCAGCTCACTGTCGCGATTGGCCAAAGCTTCTTCCGCACGCACTTTCGCATCCATCGCCGCTGCCTCATCAAGATCCGCCGCCCGCTCAACCGTATCAGCCAGAATGGTCACCCGGTAGGGCTGCACTTCCAACATACCGCCGGAGACATAATAAATGTCTTCCTGACCTTCCTTGACGATGACACGTATTTCACCAGGCTTTAGAACCGTTAACATCGGGGAGTGCCCCGGTTTGATCCCCACTTCGCCAAGGGCCGCCGAAGCCACTACCATCTCGACCACACCGGAAAACAACTGTTTTTCGGCGCTTACGATATCAAGATGCGTTGTATTAGGCATGTCATTTACCCTCATAGTGTTTTAGCTTTCGCCACCGCTTCTTCGATGCTGCCCACCATGTAGAAGGCCTGTTCCGGCAGATCATCGTACTCACCGGCAAGAATGCCCTGGAAACCTTTGATGGTTTCTTTTAAAGCCACATACTTGCCCGGTGAACCGGTAAAGACTTCTGCCACAAAGAAGGGTTGAGACATAAAGCGCTGAATTTTTCGGGCCCGGGATACCACACGCTTATCTTCCTCAGATAGCTCGTCCATACCCAAAATAGCAATAATATCTTTTAGCTCTTTATAGCGTTGCAAGGTTTGTTGCACGCGTCGGGCAGTATCATAGTGATCCTGTCCCACAATTAAAGGATCCAATTGCCGGGAGGTGGAGTCGAGAGGGTCAACCGCGGGATAAATACCCAACTCGGCAATTTGCCGGGAGAGGACCACCGTCGCATCAAGATGCGCAAAGGTGGTGGCGGGGGAGGGGTCTGTCAAATCATCCGCCGGCACATAGACCGCCTGAATAGAGGTGATCGAACCGGTTTTGGTTGAGGTAATCCGCTCCTGCAACATCCCCATTTCCTCAGCCAGAGTCGGTTGATAGCCTACCGCTGAAGGCATACGGCCCAATAGTGCCGATACTTCCACGCCCGCCAGGGTATAGCGATAAATATTGTCAACAAACAGCAGGACATCACGCCCTTCGTCACGGAATTTTTCCGCCATGGTCAAACCGGTCAGGGCCACCCGCAAGCGGTTACCCGGGGGTTCATTCATCTGACCATAGACCAGTGATACTTTGTCCAGTACATTGGAGTCTTTCATTTCATGGTAGAAGTCATTTCCTTCCCGGGTACGCTCGCCCACTCCGGCAAAGACTGAATAACCACTGTGCTCAATGGCAATATTTCGGATGAGTTCCATCATATTGACCGTCTTACCCACCCCGGCTCCGCCGAACAGACCCACTTTACCGCCTTTGGCAAAGGGGCACAGCAAATCAATGACCTTGATACCCGTTTCCAGAATTTCCTGGCTGCCGGCCAGCTCATCGTAGGAGGGCGGCTTACGGTGGATAGCCCAATGATCATCAGCGTCGATAGGACCTGCCTCATCCACAGGACGACCCAGGACATCCATAATACGACCCAGTGTTTTCTTGCCTACCGGCACTTCAATCGGCTTCCCGGTATTGATCGCCTTGACACCACGTTTCAGACCATCGGTGGTTCCCATCGCGATGGTACGAACCACCCCGTCACCCAATTGTTGCTGTACTTCAAATACCAAATCACCGTCAACCAGTGTTAAGGCATCATAAATTTTAGGAACATCATCGCGCTGAAATTCGACATCAACAACCGCACCAATGACTTCTACTACTGTACCTTGACTTGTCATGAATTTACCCTCTTATAAAGCATCTGCACCACCGACAATCTCAGCCAACTCTTGGGTAATGGCTGCCTGTCGGGCTTTGTTATAGGCCAACTGAAACTCCTTGATGAGGTCACCGGCATTGTCGGTGGCACTCTTCATGGCAATCATTTTTGCCGCCTGCTCACAGGCAATATTTTCTACTACCGCTTGATACACCTCGACTTCTATAAAGCGCTCCAGCAAAACATCCAGTAGATCTTTTGCCTCGGGCTCATAAAGATAATCCCAGTGGTGTCCGAGGTTCTCTTCATCGGCCGGGGCCTGTGGTAATGGCAATAGTTGTTTGCGTACCGGTTTCTGTACCATGGTATTCACAAACTCATTGTACACAATGTGCAGGGCATCGATGCTGCCATCATAATAGGCATCAAGCATGACCTTAACCGCACCAATGATGTCTTTTACACTGGGCGTATCACCCAGATTTTCTATTGATGCCGCTACCTGGCCACCAACCCGTTTAAAAAAGGCTTTGCCTTTTCGCCCCATAACGCAGATGGAGACCTCTTTGCCAGCTTGCTGCCAGGCACGATAGTCCTGGATAAATTCGCGAAACAGATTGGCGTTGAGCCCACCGCACAAACCGCGGTCACTGCTCACCACAATCACCCCAATACGCTTGATATCACGCTCCAGCATGAAGGGATGGCGGTACTCCGAACGCGCCCGTGCTATATGCTTTACCACCTCAAAAATTTTATTGGCATATGGTTTGGACGCACGCATTCTGTCTTGCGTCTTACGCATTTTACTTGCCGCTACCAGCTGCATTGCGCTGGTAATTTTTCTGGTGTTTTTTATACTAGCAATTTTGCTACGTATATCTCTTGCTCCAGCCATATATTGATTGCCTATTCAGTCATTCAAAAAAATTGAGGGGAATTCCCCTCACACCGGCTCTACCAGCTACCTGTTTGTTTAAACGCTTCAACCGCATCATGCAATTGCTGTTCAATGTCCGCATCGTAGCTCCCTGTTTGTCTGATATTCAGCATCAGGGCCGCATAGTTACTGTGCATAAATCCATGCAGCGCCTTTTCAAAGGCACCAATTTCTGCCACGGGAATATCATCCAGATAGCCTTTTTCCGCCACAAAAAGAGACAAGCCCATTTCGGCAATCGATAAGGGGGCGTATTGCTGCTGTTTCATCAGTTCGGTAATACGCTGACCACGCTCTAATTGTTTGCGCGTCGCGTCATCCAGGTCAGAGGCAAACTGAGAAAAGGCTTCCAGCTCTCTAAACTGTGCCAGAGCCAGTCGCGTCCCCCCACCGAGCTTTTTCATAATCTTGGTTTGCGCCGCTCCACCAACTCGCGATACAGAGAGACCGGAGTTAATAGCCGGACGGATACCAGAGTTGAACATATCCACATCCAGGAAGATCTGACCATCGGTAATGGAAATGACGTTGGTCGGTACAAAGGCCGAGACATCACCGGCCTGCGTTTCAATAATAGGCAGGGCAGTCAAGGAGCCGGTTTTGCCTTCCACGCGCCCCTGGGTTAATTTTTTTACTTCAGCGGCATTGATACGTGCGGAACGCTCCAATAGACGCGAATGCAGATAAAAAATATCCCCAGGGTAGGCTTCGCGACCTGGCGGGCGACGTAACAACAGGGAAATTTGACGATAGGCCCAGGCTTGTTTGGTTAAGTCATCATAGACAATCAGCGCATCTTCGCCCTGTTCCATGAAGTATTCACCCATCGCGCAACCGGCATAAGGTGCCAGAAACTGTAATGCGGCCGGATCAGCGGCACCGGCGACCACCACAATGGTATGGGCCAGGGCATCGTTTTCTTCCAGTTTACGTACGATACTGGCCACCGAGGAGGCTTTTTGCCCGACGGCAACATAGATACACTTAACACCAGTCCCTTTTTGGTTGATGATAGCATCAATAGCGATAGCGGTTTTACCAGTCTGGCGGTCACCGATGATGAGCTCGCGCTGACCACGGCCAACCGGAGTCATCGCATCGATGGCTTTCAGTCCGGTCTGTACAGGTTGATCGACCGATTGACGCGCAATCACACCTGGGGCGACTTTTTCAATAGCCGACATTTTCTCCGCTTTGATAGGACCTTTTCCATCCAGTGGATTTCCCAGGGTATCCACAACGCGACCGAGCAGGGCATCCCCCACAGGCACTTCCATAATGCGACCGGTGCATTTTCCTTTCTGGCCTTCCGCCAGGTTGGAATAATCGCCCAGTACCACCGCACCCACGGAGTCTCTTTCCAGGTTCAGAGCCAGGCCGTAAACATTCCCGGGGAATTCAATCATCTCCCCCTGCATCACGTCTTGCAAGCCGTGCAAGCGTACAATACCGTCTTTCAGGCTAACGATGGTCCCTTCATTTCGGGCCTCGGATACCACCTGAAACTGTTCAATGCGATTGCGGATCAGTTCGCTAATTTCCGCTGAATTTAATGCAACTTGTTTTGACATGAAATCTATCCTCTTGATTAGGCAGCCAGACCGGCAGCAAGCTTGGCAAGTTTGCCTCGCACCGATCCGTCAATGACAAAGTCTCCTGCCTGAATGATGGCACCACCGAGCAGGTTTTTATCGATTACCTCATTGATTACGATATTTTTTTGCAAACGTTTTGCCAGCGAGGTTTGCAGGCTTTCTTTTTGCCGGGTCGACAAGGGGCTAAAGCTTCGAACCTGTACATCCAGATTTTTCTCAAACTCTGCCTTCAATTGTTCATACAGCAAAAAGATTTCCGGCAGCACCGCCAGGCGATGATGCGCCGCCAGCACCTGAATAAAGTTTTGCAGTCCTTTTTTAGCCTTTGCCAGCTGCAAACCATCTATGATGCTAGTAAAAAGCGCTACCTGTTGTTCGCTGGTGCTGGCTGGATTTTCAATAAAGCCAAGCGCCTGCGGGTCGGCAGCGGCCTGGGCAAAGGCACGCAGGGCATCGGACCACAACGGCAGCAGGTCGGCTTGATGAGCAAACTCAAAAGCTGCTTTGGCATAAGGTCTGGCTATGGTCGTATATTCAGACATATCAAATCTCTTCAATCAGTTGATCAAGCAGGGCGCTGTTGCTCTTTTCATCGATTTCACGCTGCAGAATGCGCTCCGCGCCGGCAACCGCCAAACTGGCAAACTGGCGCTTCAATTCCAAACGAGCCTTGTTTATTTCCTGCGCCAATTGCTCCTGGCCCAGTTTTGCCTGGCGTTGCGCTTCTGCACGGGCATCCTCTCGCGCTTCCTCAATCATTTGTGCCGCACGGCGGTTGGCCTTTTCGATAATGTCATTGGCCTGTACTTTCGCCTGCTTTAGTTCATCTTTGGCGCGGTGCTGGGCCAGTTCAAATTCACGACGACCGCGTTCTGCGGATGACAAGCCTTCGGCTATTTTATCCTGCCGTTCGTCCATAGCTCTGGACAGCGGCGGCCAGACAAATTTCATGGTAAACCAGACAAATAGCGCAAATACCAGCATTTGCACAACCAGTGTCATATTAATTTCCAAGGTATTTCTCCTGCAACAATGAAAGGGCGCCAAAGCGCCCGGGAAGTGTTATCAAGAAGTGAGTCCGCTAAGAAACGGGTTGGCAAAGGTAAAAAACAAAGCAATACCCACACCAATCATGGTTACCGCATCCAGTAAGCCGGCGACAATAAACATTTTGACCTGCAGCATGGGTACCATTTCTGGTTGGCGAGCCGAACCTTCCAAAAATTTTCCGCCCAGCAGACCAAAACCAATGGCCGTTCCCAACGCACCCAAACCAATCAGTAAGGCAACCGCAATGACCGTCATACCTTGAACTTGAGCAATTAAATTAGCAGCTTGCATAGTAAATCCCCTTGTGGATATTAGATTAAAGTAAAACTAGTGCTCCTCATGCGCCAGACTAAGATAAACAATAGTGAGGACCATGAAGATAAAAGCCTGTAGTGTGATCACCAGGATATGGAAGATGGACCAGGCCAAACCCAGTATAACCTGACCGACTCCCAGAGTCGCCGAAGAGAGCCAGGTGCTGGCACTGGCATTCAGGGTCAGTAAGGCTATCAAAATAAAAATTAATTCACCAGCATAGAGATTTCCAAACAACCGCAGTGACAGCGAAATAGGTTTGGCAATCAATCCCACCAGTTCCAACAGCAAATTAAAAGGGATCATCAGCTTGTGGTTAAAAGGCTGCAGGGTCAGCTCTTTGGTAAAACCGCTGATACCCTTGACCTTAATGCTATAAAAGATAATCAGGAAAAACACGCTAAGCGACATCGCAAAGGTCAGGTTCAAATCGTTGGTTGGCACGACCTTCAAATAGTGAAAACCCATGGTCTGGGCAATGGCCGGTAAAATATCAACCGGTACAATATCCATAAAATTCATCAAAAAGACCCAAACAAAGATGGTCAGTGCCAGTGGACCAATGAGCTTGTTGCGCCCATGAAAACAGTCTTTGACCTGGCTGTCGGCGAAATCGAGCATCATCTCCGCAAAATTCTGCCAGCTTCCCGGCACGCCGGTCGTTACCCGTCGGGCGCCGAAATATAAAAAGCCCAGGGCGATGAACCCTAAAACAATGGAAAAAAAGATAGTGTCCAGGTTAAGAGTCCAGAAACCGCCATGCCCCAGGGACATGGTTTTAAGGTCGAAGGTAAGGTAAGTCAAATGATGTTTGATATATTCTGTACTCGATGCCATTTCAGTCACTTTCGGGCCCGTCTTGTTGATTGTTAATTAATAGTGGCGCAAACCATATGCTCATTTGAACCACAATAAAACTTAAAAAAAATACCAACGGCTGTACGTCGGCAAACATAAACACCAATACAAAAAGCAGCGCCGCCACTAACAGCTTCAGCGCTTCTCCCTGATAAAAACTGTTTACAATTTTTTTTGCAGAACGCGCACCGCGATGTGAAAACAGTTTCCAGGCAAACAATCCGTTGGGTATCACACAAACCACCCCGGCCAGCAAGGCCGACTTTGCTGCTATATTACTGACCAGTAGCCACATGAGCAAACTGATAAACAGGCTCACCCCGACTTGCAGATAGAGCAACTTTTTCACTCCCTGTGCTATCGACATCAGTTCTCCTCCTGATGGTTGCTTACGGCGCAGATTATAAAGTAATCAATTTAGTTGTGCAATGACCGTTAGCTATTTTTTCCGTTTTTCTGCTGTTTTCTGTTATCCCGCCGGGATACAGCAGCATCTTTTGGCGCTCCGGAACGGTAGAGTGGCTGCTTAGACAATGTATTGAAACACTTTCACGACTTTGGCTACCCCCTTCACCCGCCGCGCCGTATCAACTGCCAAGGCTGCCTGTTCTTTGGTGACAATGCCCATAAGGTACACCACTGTGTTTTCCGTCACGACCTTAATAGAGCCAGACTCGAGATTTTTACGCGCGACTAACCGGGACTTCACCTCGCTGCTGATCCAGCTATCCTGCCCTTTTTGACTCAGGCTTATGGGGTACCCGATGCTAATCTGGTCATAGACACGCCTAACCTGCGCAGTGCTTTGCGCTATTTTTTCGGCTTTCATGCGTAAGCTGGCACTTGGTGTTTGTCCGACTAACAGCACCACTTGATTAAAGCTGATGACGTCTATTCTGGAACCGGAAAAATCGGGATCATTGGCAATGCGTTTGTGGATCAGGTGAAAAATGCGCGCATCCTTTTCCATCACCCGCAAACTGCGTTTATCATACACAATCATACCGGCAGCCGCACCAATCACCGCCACCGCAACACAGCCACTCAGTAGTATCGTACTGAGTAATACCCAAGTCATCCGTCGCATCTCGTTCCTCATGATTGACCAAACAGCTGCTGTTCAATTAAGTCACAGAAGCAGTGTAACATAAATAAATGCACCTCACGGATGCGGGCGGCTGAGTCCGCCTGCACCCGCAGGGCAATATCCTCCGGCCCCAGATGGTTCACCAGTAAGCCGCCATCTCTGCCGCATAACACAATGGTATCGATTCCCCGTTCATTGGCAGCATGTATGGCCTGCAAGATGCTGTTGGAATGTCCAGAGGTACTGAGTACCAACAACACGTCGTTCGCCTGTCCCAAGGCCAATATTTGCCGTGAAAAAACCTGCTCATATTGGCTGTTATTTGCAATGGAAGTCAAACTGACCATATCACCCGCCAGATTGATGACCGGCAACGGTGGGCGCTCAACGGCAAAATGACTCATTAAGGCCGCAGAAAAGTGAAAAGCGTTCCCTGCCGAGCCTCCATTGCCACAAATCAGAATTTTACCATCATTAAGCAAACAGTTAGCCAGGCGTGTGCCGGCCTGCGCAATCCCCTCCGGCAGATGATCAGCGGCGGCAATCTGCGTTTCAATACTGGCGCCAAACAGTTGCCGTACCCGTTCTTCCATTGGCGTCATTTATTGTTCTCCTCTGAATATGGACCGTTTCTATTGGCCAAATGCGTTTTGCAGCCATTGCAGTTCCGGCCTGTGCTGCCCTTCGAGCGCGATGACATCAAAGCGACAGGCCAGGCTGCGCATACTACGATGTTGCAACAAAAAATGGGCAGCTGTTTTTTGTATTTTTTGCTGCTTATGCCAGCTTACACTCGCCTTTGCTCCACCAAAAGCAGGCGAGCGTCGCTGACGTACTTCAACAAAAACTAACAAGGCGCCATCACGCATAATCAAATCAATTTCACCAAAGGCGCAACGATAATTGCGCGCAAGCAGCGCTAAGCCCTGTGCCTGTAAGTAGCAGCAGGCCTGCTCTTCCGCCCATTGCCCCTGTTCCCTGCGGTTGATTGTCCCTTTGTGCACCATCTTTCGCTCCATCCCCCCTAGACAAGCGGTTCAACCAAACCTTCTTTAAACTGGCCCCAACTGATAATGCGGGCAATCTGCTGAGCCTGGTTGAGATACAATACGCCGCTGTATTCACTGATTCCCATAGCCGGGAACAAGATTAACTGATTGAGCTGCGATGCTAAGGCAAAACTATCCATCCCCAGTGCATAGAGCCGATTATAGCTGTTGAGGCTTTCCGGCCAGTTGGCATGATGGCTCTCCTGCTGCTGGAAAACCCAGGGCATATCACAAAAAATAATTCCATCCAAATCCCGATTTTTAGCGGTATCTTTCACCCCACCATACACCGTGGATATAGAGTAGACCGGTGTATCATTCAGATAATAATAGCGCAGTAAGGGCATGATTTGCCGCGCTTTACCGGGGTAAGCCAACAAGAAAATCATATCAAAATCCTGCCGGCGCCGGGTGGTGCTGGCCATTTTTTTACCCAGAATTTTTTTCAATGCGGCGCTGCGCTGTTCACTCTCGCTGACATGCAGTAACTGCTCAATGGCCTGGTTGAAATTGGTGGTATTATCATAGTTCAGGCTATCCACCAGCTGTCCTCCCGCTTTTTGCCATTGATCCACAAAAGCCTGGCTTACCTCTTGCCCCCAACGCCCCTCCGGCGCGATCAGCAGGGCATGACGGCGACCATCACTGCTGGCTTTTAAGGCCAGCTGCCGCGCCTCATTTGAGGGCGATAAGCCGAATTGATAGGCATTACTTTGCACCCGCTTATCGGCATCATTGAGCAGCAAGGTGGGGACGGGATGGGGCTGTGTTGCCAGTTGGGCAACCTCCGGTTTGCTTAAAGGACCCACCACATATTGTGCCCCCTCAGCCAGGGCCTGCTGATATAACGCGCTAATGTTCTGCTGCCAGGTATCATAGGTTCTTATCTGCATATGACCCTGGCCCTGCTGTTGACGGGCTGCTTTAAACCCATCGAGAACCGCCTGACCAGGACCAGCCAAAGGACCACTTAAGGGGAGCAACAGGGCAACCTGCTGCGGCAGTGGATGCAGCCAGGGCTTGATTGCCGGCAGGGAAGATGGCAGCAGGCTATTGGCCGGGTGCCCATGGTGCTGTGCACGCCATTGCTCCAATTGTGCAAGCAAATGCTCTGGCTCCTGCCGGGAACGAGCTATAGCCGCCAATTGCATCCACCCCCCCAGGGCGGTATCGGAACCACGCTCCATGGCTTGTGTATCCAGTTCAGCAACCGGCATGGTACTCAGGGTTAACCAGAGCTTGCGCCGGTTCTGAATACGCGCCGATTCACTGTTGAGAAAAGGATCCAGCTTGACGCGCTCACTGACAGACTCCACCACCAGTTTTTTCGCCTCATAGGCTTCGGCAAGCAATTGATGGTATTGCTCCTGATAAAAGGGCGCTAATCGTTCAGTATTTTGTATTTTGGCCAAAAGGGCGATGGCCTGATTGGGCCGCTTGGCAATAAGATCGGCCTTAGCCAGTAAAAGCCGTTGTTGATCACGCAATAGGGGATCGGCAGTATGTACTGCCTGCAGGGTTTTTTTGGCTTGCTTCCATTGACCATCATAGACCATGCGGCCTGCCGCCATTAACAGCATCCGCTGTTGTTCTTCCCCACTTTGTCGGTTTGCCATAGCCAGATAAGCCGAGCTTGGCAAGACAAAAGGCGTGGAATTGTCACGCAGGCCAGAGGAGGGAGGATTGACTTTGTTGCACTGGCATAGTAAACAGGCGCAAACGACAAAGGCTAGTATACGGGCAAAACTTGTCAGTATCTTCATTCAAAAGGTTCCAAACGCCGCAAGGTCACGGTTGATAAGGCACTAGAGGATAAACCATGCATAAGATTTCATCAACACCCCCGGGGCAGATTTATGTCATCGCAACGCCAATCGGTAATTTATCCGATCTCAGTCTACGCGCCATAGAGACTTTAAAAGCAGTGGACGTGATCGTGGCGGAAGATACCAGACATAGCCAACATTTATTACAGCATTATGCTATCCACAACGCCTGTACGTCTTTACACAGTCATAATGAGGGCAGCAAAAGCAAACAGTTACTCGCTGAACTGCTGGCAGGCAAGTCTCTGGCTATCATCAGCGACGCCGGTACCCCTCTCATCAGCGATCCGGGTTTTCCCCTCATTCGAATGGCGCAGGAAGAGGGTATTCAGGTCATACCCATTCCCGGCTGTTGTGCCCTGATTGCCGCGTTATCAGCCAGTGGCGTTCCCTGTCAAAGTTTCTTTTTCGCTGGTTTTTTAGCACAAAAGAGCAGTGCTCGCCGTGAGCAGTTGCGGCACTATCTGGGCTTTGGCCAGACCACCGTCTTGTATGAATCCCCCCATCGTCTGCATGATTGTATTGCCGATATTGCCGAAGTCTATGGTCAGGATTATGCCTTTGTTCTGGCAAAGGAGCTGACCAAAACGCATGAGCGCTTTATCAAAGGATGCGCTTCTGAACTGAGTAGTTGGCTGGCAGAAGACCCTTACCATGGCCGGGGGGAATTTGTGATTATTTTGCCGGCACAAACTCAAGAAGCCCGGGAAGCGCACATCCCGCTGCGCCTGCTGACAATACTTTTAGCGGAGCTGCCGCTCAAACAAGCCGTTAAAATAGCAGCAGCCATTAGTGGCGAAGCTCGAAACATCCTCTATCCCATTGCCCTTCGTCTACAACAGAACCAGGAGAACTAGGCGTCCCCCTGGTTCCGATGGGTAAGGAGTTTGGCCGCCGTCTCAGGCCGCTTTGAGAGGGGAAACCGACGGCGTTTGGCTGTCTTCCTCAACCGGCGCTGACGTGCTCAGTGCCTGTATCAGTTGCCAGGCACCATAAGCCAGAGTTACGGCCAGAGCAGCCTGCCAGCAGACCACCATGGTGCCCATAATCAGCGCAGGGGCGAGGCTGAATTTCAGCAGATTAAGAGCAAAGCTTTGTTGTGCCTGCCGATATTCCGCCAAAGCCTGCGGCTCTGTGTTCCCCTCTAGTTTGGCCAGCTGGTATTGTTCTTTCTTTTTAACCATCTCGGCATAATGACCGGCAGACAAATACAGCGATACCGCAACGGCCGCCAACAACAGGCATGCCACCGTCGCAATCGGTACTGCCATCAGAAATGCGCTGGCAAAACTGCCAGCCAGCAAAGTGGCAGCCGCGGCATTGATTTGCCATTTGGCCTGCATGGCCTGATTGTCTATCATCAGCAGACGCTGTTGTTGCATGAGGATATTGAGCTCGAATGTTTGCGTTTCATCAAGGCTCTCCAGTCCGGTCAATTGCGCTATTTGCAGGGAGAATTGCTCTATTTTATTCTGAAACTGCGCCGCTTCCCGATGCCACAGCCACAGAATCAAGCCCAAATCAAACAGCATAAAGGCAACCGTTATCGCGATAATCGCCGGAAAGTTCAATGCCAAAATCATCGGAAAATTGGTAATTAAATTAATACCGGCCCAAACCACATCATTTAGCAGATCGCCATGGCGTTTATTGAGTTCAAAAACCAGACGTTGCCAGTGGGTCGATTTTTCCTCGCCATCGGAAGGGAAGAACACGTGCTTAAGCAGCATGGCGCTATTGATGGCAGCCCGCATTAAAAATAAAGCCACACTTAAAATATTGGCCACCGACTGGATGCTGTTGAGGCGCTTTTGCAAGACGTCCAATGACAAGTCCTGTTTAAAAAACTCAGACAGGCGCTCCAGCAGATGATGGTTATTGAGCACTACCAGAAAATTCATCCAGGCCATGCGCGCCACCATGTACATCATTCGCAGCATATTAATCAGTACCACTTTGCTGCGGGCATTACTCGCTTGTCGTAGAGTGTTCTGCGCATCATCCAACCCTGCCCCTATCAGGGCGGCCAGTTTTTGAAAAAATGATTTTTCTTTTGCTTGCCCTATCTGCGTCAGGGGCGCCTGGTTATCAAGGTTATCAATCAACTCTTGCAGATGGTTCACTTTTTTCTTCAGCTCACGGGCCTTCGCTTCCTGCCCATACTGCCGATGGTACTGCTCCAACAGCAGGGCACAGTACTGCGCGTAGCACAAAAAATTAAGACGCTGTTCTTTATGTTGCTGCAAGGTCTGATAAAGCGTATTAAACTCCTGTTGCAATTCAAACAGGTGCTCAAGCAAGAAGCTATGTAGTTTTTGTTTGGCGCGGGTTTTAACCTCGTCAAACGTATACTTTTTCTTCTGAGCTAAAAAAGCCTGTTTATCTTGGGAAAAAACCGATAACTTGACGACCGACATAGCCAGACCTTTACAAAAAAAACAGTTGATATTTTAACTTACCATGCTGAGCAAAAAGTATCAATACTGCTTGCGCTATTTGTTGTTTTTTATTTGCCCAACTTAAGGGCAACTGAGGACAGCCTCAGTCCATCCCTCCAAGCCAAAGCGCAGCTGTTTTATTTGCCAATACAAAAACTGGAAAAAATATGCCCCAGCAAATCATCGGCACTGAATTGACCCGTAATATCTGCCAAGGCCGTATGGGCATAGCGCAGATCTTCGGCCAGCAATTCCGCTGCCTGGTGCTGCATCAGCTGTTGCAGGCCCTGGCTTAAAATATCACAGGCTTTGTCCAGCGCCTCCAGATGCCGTCTTCGGGCAAGAAAAAGCCCCTCGGCAGGCTGGTAGCCGGCCAGTGTTTTTATTTTTTGTACCAGTTGCGAGATCCCTTGCCCTGATTTGGCGCTGATGTAGATAGTATCCTCTTGTCGCTCGCACCGGCTGTTCTCCAGATCCATCTTATTGATAACCCGAATCAGGGGGATATGCGAGGGTAATTGTGCGTTTAATTGCTGTGCTAATGGATCAGGGGATTCTGTCTGCTGAATATCACAAAGATGGACGACTATATCGGCGCTCTGCATCACCTGCCAGGCTCGCTTGATGCCTTCCTGCTCGACTGGATCCTGGCTATCGTGCAAACCGGCGGTATCCAAAATATGTAGTGGCAAATCATCAAGCAGGACATGGGCCCGCATAATGTCGCGGGTTGTGCCGGCAATATCGCTGACAATGGATAGTTCCTGTTTGGCCAGATGATTAATGAGGGTTGACTTCCCCGCGTTGGGATGGCCGGCTATGACCAGAGTGAGTCCTTCACGTATCAACACCCCCTGACCGGCCTGCTGGCGCAAAAGGGTCAACTGCCGAATGAGCGCGCCTACTTTATCGAGGACCCCACCTTCGCTGATAAAATCAATATCTTCATCAGGAAAATCAATGGCGGCCTCCACATACAGGCGCAACTGAATGAGCTCTGCATTAAGCTGACCAATACGCTGAGAAAATTCCCCCTGCAATGAGCGGCTGGCCATTTGTGCGGCTTTCAGTGAACTGGCGTCAATCAGATCGGCAATAGCCT
The DNA here is from genome assembly GCA_020831865.1 of Legionellaceae bacterium. Classification (GTDB taxonomy): domain Bacteria; phylum Pseudomonadota; class Gammaproteobacteria; order Legionellales; family Legionellaceae; genus JAFIFT01. The sequence continues at coordinate 118,371 of JAFIFT010000023.1, forward strand.
CTGCTTGTGTTAAGTCCATTTTATCATTCAGAAAGGCGCGTTTGGAAAATTCGCCAGCCTGTGCCATCCGAGCGCCCAGGGCAAGGCATTCCTGCATGATCTGATCCAGCATGACGGGGGAGCCATGCATTTGAAATTCAACGACATCTTCGCCGGTAAACGAGTGCGGCGCTTTGAAATAGAGCAATAAGCCACTATCCAAAAAGCTCTGTTGCCGGTCAACCAGCGTGCAAAAATAAACCTGTCGGGCCTTGATATTTGTACGTTGGCTGAGTTGCCTGGCGATATTCAGGCAGCCAGGCCCGGATAAACGGATAATGCCCACCCCTCCTCGTCCGGGAGGGGTGGCCAGCGCCACAATGGTCTCTTCGTTCGGCTTACTGATTGGCGGCTGCATTTTTGGGTAGGCTTTTGTTCTTATCACTGTATTTATTAGTGATATACCATTGCTGCAGGATAGAGAGGGAATTATTCACTATCCAGTATAAAACCAGACCTGCCGGGAAATTCCAGAACAAAGCGGTAAACAAAATCGGTAAAAACATCATGATTTTGGCTTGCATGGGATCAGGAGGGGCAGGATTTAAGCGCTGCTGAATCAGCATGGTGATCCCCATAATAATGGGTAAAATATGGTACGGATCAGCAACGGAGAGATCATGAATCCAGCCAATAAAGGGAGCCTGGCGTAATTCAACACTTTCTAATAAAACCCAGTACAGGGCAATAAAGACCGGGATTTGTACCAAAATCGGTAAGCAGCCGCCCAAGGGATTGACTTTTTCACTGCGGTACAGCTCCATGGTTGCCTGGGACATTTTGGCTTTATCATCACCGTAGCGTTCGCGTAAGGATTCCAGTTTGGGCTGCAACTTACGCATGTTGGCCATGGACTTGTAGCTGGTGGCTGACAGACGGTAAAACGCGAGTTTAATGAGTACTGTGACCAGTACAATCGACCAGCCCCAATTTCCCACCACCGAGTGAATGCTTTTCATGAGTGAAAACAGCAGCGAGGATAAAAACCATAACCAACCGTAGTCAATGGTTAAATCCAATCCGGGCGCCAGTGCCTTTAAATTGCTGCTGATTTCAGGCCCCACATAAAGTTGCGACTCCAGTGTTTTTTGTTGTTGCGGCGCTACTTTGATCAGCGGACTGACCGCACCAATGGTGTAAGTATCACCATCGGCACGGGTGTAGAAGGTGTTTTTAGTGTTGTCTTGTGGAACCCAGGCACTTAAAAAATAATGCTGTTGCATGGCAATCCACCCATTATTGGCCTTGACATTCAAGTTGGCTTTGCTCATATCTTTGAAGCTCACCTTCTTAAAACGCTGTTCACCGGGGCTGGAATAGGAGGCTCCGGTATACGAGCCAACATGAAAGATACTGGATTGATCTTCCACCGGCGATTGTCGCAATAATTGCCGGTTAAAATACGCCTGAAAACTTTGATCCGTCTGGTTGTTGATATGGTAACTCACCTTGACCACATAACTACCACGCTCAAGGGTAAAACGTTTTTCAACCTCCAGGCCTTCCTCGCTCTGTCCCGTTAGGCGCAGTACCACTGTATTCTCGCCAGATTCCAGATGATAGGCGGTCTGTGTAGCGGTAAAATTAAAATCGAGGTTATGAATCTGTCCATTCCTGACCTGGAAAAGACTGGAATTAGCGGTATAACGATGTTGCGGGTCGGTGGTCAACAAGGTGATCGGCTGGTCTTTTTGCTCCACACTCAGCGGATAATCCAACAATTGCGCGCTGACAATATCCCCTTGTTGCGGGTCAACCTGCAAATGCAAAACATCGGTTTTTACGTCAATCAGGCTTCGGCTGGCGGTCGTTGAACGATGAGACTCGCGCGCTTTGCCCGGGCCTGGCGCTGTCGTATCCTGATCGGGTAAATCCGAGACGGTTGGTAATAAGGCCTGATCTTTTTTCACAGGAACGGCTGATGACTCGTGAAGCGCGGTTGGCGTTGCAGGCGGCAGGCCAGGATAATCCTGTTGCCAGTTTAACCACAGGTTATAGCCAATTAGAGCCAGGATAGAAAATAAAATAACGCGTCGAATATCCATTAGTGTTTCTCTTTCGATAATTGAACAGGATCATAGCCTCCATCCGACCAGGGATGGCAGCGAAGTAATCGCTTCATGGCTTTATACGTGCCTTTCAGGATGCCATGGTGTTGAATGGCTTCCATGGCATAGGCAGAGCAACTGGGATAAAAACGGCAGCAGGCTGGTAAAAAGGGCCGTAAAAGCACACGATATAACTGTATCGGAAAGCAGGCTATGCGGCTCCGATAGCGTTTAATTTGCTCCATACTTTATCCAGGTTATTAAAAAGAGTTTGGTTATCCAAACTATCGGTATGGTGTTTGGGCAAAACAATAATATCACAGCTCGGCAGATGTTGAAGCCGGAATGACTCGCGTATGATGCGTTTAATGCGATTGCGTTGGCAAGCCTTCCTGACTTTTCGTTTTGCAATGACCAAACCAAGGCGCGCACGGTCGGCTTGCCCCTGACGGTATAAAACTACAAAAGAAGGCGAGTATATATTGCTTGCCTGGGCAAACACATAGTCAAAATCGTTCTTGTGCAGCAATCGACATCGTTTGGAAAACGTAGTCACTTAGGCTGAAAGTCGCTTTCGTCCCTTGGCTCGACGACGCTTTAATACCATCCGACCGTTACGAGTGGCCATTCTGGCTCGAAAACCATGATCACGCTTACGCTTTAAATTACTGGGTTGATAGGTACGTTTCATAATTAACCTGTTTTTATGCTGGAAAACTCAAGGTTGGCAATGATAGAAAAATTAACAGCCGCTGTCAATTGTTCCGACAGAATCTTTTGGGGGAGTTCTGCGTCTGAATTGCCGTGATGTGTTGCCGTTCCTGTTTTTATGCCCGCCTTTATAAATTTAAACTAAATATTTTTTTTATTTTATTTTTATAATAACAACAGACATATGCCTTGGTAAGTCTTAATAATTCTAATTTATCAATGATTTAAATGTGTTTTTAGTTTGTTGAAAACCCCTGTTTTTACGGGAGAACAAGATCGGCATAAGTTTTTGTTTCCCTTAATCCTGCTTTTATCCACATCGTACAGGCGGCCTATTCTGTCTTTGTGCACAGCTATTGTGGATAAGTGTTTCACGATAAATGCCGTGCAGGTTGTTTTTGTGTTCTGAGCCGTGTTTGCAGCTGTTTTTACGGATCCGGGGGAAAAATGCCAAAGGCATTGACCTGTGGATAAATCAGGTATTACACTGTACGACTCACTTCTATGTATTTGTAGCGTTGGAGCAGTTGGTGACGGAAACGGTATCTTCACAGGTTGAAATATGGCAAAAGTGCCTTGAGGCTTTGCAGGATGAATTCCCAACCCAGCAATTTAATACCTGGTTACGTCCCTTACAGGCTGAAATACAGGATAGCGCTTTAATTCTCTTGGCTCCTAATCGCTTTGTCGTGGATTGGGTGAAGAAAAATTTCTATGAGCGTATCAAAGAATTGGTTTTGCAGTTAGAGCCTGGCGCTATTACTATGGTCAGTATTGAAATTGGTTCTAAAAAAGTGGCAGAACCCGTACTCAATGCTCCCCCCGTGGGGACTCGCCCTTCCGCTAAAACCAGTCCCAAAAAATCAGCTGACTACAAAAGTAGTTTTCTTGATCCCAGATTGCGTTTTTCTCATTATGTGCAGGGCAATTCTAACCAATTGGCTTATGCAGCGTCCCTGCAGGTCGCTGAACGACCGGGTAATGCTTATAATCCGCTCTTTATCTATGGGGGAGTGGGGTTGGGGAAAACCCATTTAATGCATGCTATCGGTAATGAAATTTTGCAGCACAAACCCGATGCCAAGGTGTTGTATTTGCATTCGGAGCGCTTTGTTGCCGATATGGTGAAGGCTTTGCAAACCAACGCCATTAATGAGTTTAAGCGCTTTTATCGTTCACTGGATGCCCTTTTAATTGATGATATTCAGTTTTTTGCTGGCAAAGACCGATCGCAGGAAGAGTTTTTTCATACTTTCAATGCCTTATTGGAAGGTCAGCAGCAGATTATCCTTACCTCCGATCGCTATCCTAAAGAAATCGAAGGAGTGGAAGAGCGCCTCAAGTCCCGTTTTGGCTGGGGACTCACGGTCGCAGTGGAGCCGCCTGAGCTCGAAACGCGGGTGGCTATTCTGGTCACCAAGGCAGAGCAGTCTAATATCGAATTACCGTACGAAGTGGCATTTTTTATTGCCAAACGTATCCGTTCCAACGTACGCGAGTTGGAGGGCGCCCTGCGGCGGGTGATTGCTAATGCCCAATTTACCGGCAAGTCCATTACGATTGAATTTGTCCAGGAAGCCTTGCGCGATTTGTTAGCGTTACAGGATAAGCTGGTAACGATGGATAATATTCAAAAAACGGTTGCGGATTACTATAAAGTCAAGGTAGCGGATATTCTGTCCAAGCGCCGCAGCCGTTCGATAGCGCGTCCACGGCAAATGGCCATGGCTCTGGCAAAAGAGCTTACCAATCACAGTTTGCCTGAGATTGGCGATCATTTTGGGGGGCGTGATCACACTACGGTTATCCATGCCTGTCGCAAAGTGAAAGAGCTGGTGCAGGCGGAAACAGAATTTGCCGATGATTATAAAAACCTGATGCGTATACTTTCTTCTTAGGACTAACCATGTTTGATATTGTCATTGCCAAATCAGAGCTTTTACCTCCTCTGTTGGCCCTTGCGGCCGTGGTGGATAAGCGTCAGTCTTTGCCGGTATTGGCCAATATTCTTTTTGAAGCCACAGCACAAGGGTTACACCTGAGCGCCACGGATTTGGAAGTTGATTTGCGTGCGACAGTGCGCAGTGACATCAGCGTTCCGGGAGTGATCACCATCCCGGCGAAAAAGCTCGTTGATATCGTGCGTTCCCTGGATGATGAGAGCCCCATCCGTCTGCTGCAAAAGGATAATTATCTGGTATTACAAAGCGGTCGCAGTACCTTTCGGCTGGCTGTTCTCTCGGCAGCGGATTTTCCCCAGTCCAGACCGGAGCATTCCCTCATTGAACTGACCCTTGCCCGCAGCGCCCTGCAACGTCTGTTTCAATCCACGTACTTTGCCATGTCACAGCAGGATGTTCGCATCTATCTTAATGGTCTGTTAATGGAGTTTGCCTCGGGATCGATGACCAGCGTGGCTACAGATGGTCATCGAATGGCCGTATGCCAATCCAGTGAGTCTACCCTCACTCAGCAGCAAAGAATTATTGTTCCGCGTAAAGGGGTGCAGGAAATTCTACGCCTTTTAGCCTCAGTCCCTGATGTCAGTATCCGGCTGCAAGTGGGGGAAGCTCATCTGAGCGTTATTAGTGAACATTTTAGTTTTAGTACCAAATTGCTCGAGTCGCGCTATCCTGCCTATCATCGGGTTATCCCCCGTCAATTCTCCTGCTTTGTGTTACTCGACCGGGATGATTTTAAAAGAGCTCTGGCCCGTATCATGATTTTAGCGCACGAGAAAACCCATGCTGTGGTATTAGCCATTGAAAAAAAGGGGCTGTGCCTGGTGGCCCATAATCAACAGCAGGAAGAAGCGAGTGAAGAATTAGAAGCTCAGGTTGATGGTCCGGAGTTGCGTATTGGGGTGAATGCGGCGTATTTGATGGATGCACTGAATCACGTAGCCGAGGGATTGATACGGCTTTCACTGGTAGATGCTGACAGCAGTATTTTGCTGGAAACTCTGGCCGATGAGCAATACCAGTACGTGATCATGCCTATGAAGATATGAGTATCCAGGAACTGCGCATTCATCATTTACGCGCCTTTGAGCAAAAAACGTTTCAATTTTCACCCCATTTAAATTTTGTCATTGCTCCAAATGGTCTGGGTAAAACCAGTCTGTTGGAAGCTATTTACCTGCTGAGCTGTGGTCATTCCTTTCGAACGCGCGAGATAGCCCCCCTGATTGCGCACGGACAGGAGTGCTTAACGCTATACAGTACGCTGTATTCTGACGACACGCTCAGTATGCAAAAGTCACTGCAGCAGCACACTCGCATTAAAATAAATCAGCAGCATTGTCGAAGTACCAGTGAACTGGCGCGTTATCTCCCCTGTCAGATCTACTATCAGGATATTTTTACGCTTATGGATGGTGCTCCTGCTTTGCGTCGGATGATGCTGGACTGGGGAGTGTTTCACGTGGAACCTTCGTATCATGAGGTGCTGAAACAGTACCGCCTGTTGTTGAAACAGCGCAATGCCTTGCTTCGACAACAAAAACCACGTCATAATTTTGAACCCTGGGATCAACAGCTATCGCGCTTGGCAGAGCAGATTCATGCACTTCGCCTGGCCTATATGCATAGATTACAGGATCAGTTGCAAGGTATTCTGGCTGAACTTTCGGTGCTCCAGTGTCAAGTGGTCTATGAAAAAGGCTGGGATAAAAAGGAGCAGGGGGAAAGCCTCTATGATCAACTAGCTCGAAACTTTGCGAAGGATAGTCTGCGTGGCTACACCGCCGTTGGCATACATCAGGCAGACGTCCATTTTCTCTGTGATGATGTTCCGGCAAAAAAGCGGTTCTCGCGGGGGCAGCAAAAAATGGTGCTGATTGCCCTTAAGCTGGCGCAGACCTGTTTATTGCCAAAAGAATGCATTCATTTGCTGGATGATATTTTTGCGGAATTGGACTCAGGCCATATCCAGGCCCTTTTACACTGGATTGCACAGAACAAAGGTCAGTATATCACAACACTGTTACCCGCCAGCGAAGTCCATTTGCACACTGTACCGGCTGCCCATCTTATTCGACTGGAATGACAAAAAATCCAGTCACAGGTCCTGTGCAAACGTAGGCGTTCGCCTTTGGCTTACGCGTTGATAGCCAAGGCCCGGCTAAAAGACCAGGCCGCAATGCAAACGGTCCTTGACCGGAGAACTTTCGTATTCCTGACGCTGAAAAAGTGATATAATGGGCGATTAAACAGGATGCAATCGCTTTGAGGATTTTGTCATGAGTGTTGAAACCAGCTATGATTCGTCAAATATTAAGGTCTTAAAAGGATTAGATGCCGTTCGCAAGCGGCCAGGAATGTATATCGGGGATACCGATGACGGTACCGGACTGCACCATATGGTTTTTGAGGTGGTGGATAATGCGATTGATGAGTCACTGGCGGGATACTGCAAAGCTATCGATGTGATTATTCATTCCGATGAGTCGATTAGCGTGCGTGATGATGGTCGGGGTATTCCTGTGGACATTCATCAGGAGGAAGGGCGCTCTGCCGCAGAAGTGATCTTAACCGTTTTACACGCTGGTGGTAAATTTGATGATAATTCCTATAAGGTATCCGGTGGATTGCACGGTGTGGGGGTTTCAGTTGTCAATGCGCTTTCGGAAGAATTGCATTTGCGCATCAAGCGCGAAGGTAAAGTGCACGAACAACATTACCGCCATGGCGTTCCGGTGGCTCCTCTGGCGGTAACCGGCGAGGCCACATCCACCGGTACGGAAATCTGGTTCAAACCGAGCGCTGAAACCTTTACCAATATTCTGTTTCATTATGATATTTTAGCCAAGCGCCTGCGGGAGTTATCGTTTTTAAACTCCGGTGTTCGTATTCATTTGCAGGATGAGCGAGAAGATAAGCAAGATGTGTTTGAATACGAAGGGGGTATTCGCGCCTTTGTTGAACACCTCAATCGGAATAAAACACCGATTATGCCAGTGGTGTTTAGCCTGGATGGCATAAAAGATGCGATTAGTGTCGAACTGTCTATGCAGTGGAATGACTCGTTTCAGGAAACGATTTTCTGCTTTACCAATAATATCCCCCAACGGGATGGCGGAACCCATTTAGCCGGTTTTCGTGCCGCTCTTACCCGTACGCTGAATAATTATATTGAAGCGGAAGGTTTTGCCAAAAAAGCCAAAATCAGTACTACAGGTGATGATGCCCGGGAAGGTTTAACGGCAGTACTTTCAGTGAAAGTACCGGATCCGAAATTCTCATCACAAACCAAGGATAAACTGGTTTCCTCAGAGGTCAAGTCCGCGGTTGAATCGCTGGTGGCCGAAAAACTGCATGATTTTTTGCTGGAAAACCCGCAAATAGCCAAGGCTATTGTCGGTAAAATTATTGATGCGGCCAGGGCACGGGAAGCCGCTCGCCGCGCACGTGAAATGACGCGCCGTAAAGGCGCCCTGGATATTGCTGGTTTGCCCGGTAAACTGGCAGATTGCCAGGAAAAAGACCCAGCATTATCAGAACTTTACATTGTTGAGGGAGACTCGGCGGGTGGATCGGCCAAACAGGGTCGAGATCGCAAGTTTCAAGCCATTCTGCCTTTAAAGGGTAAGATTCTGAATGTCGAAAAAGCCCGCTTTGATAAAATGCTGGCTTCACAGGAGGTGGCGACCCTGATTACCGCCCTGGGCTGCGGGATTGGTGTGGATGAATATAATCCTGATAAAACGCGCTATCATCGTATTATTATTATGACGGATGCGGATGTGGACGGTTCGCACATTCGCACCTTGCTCTTGACTTTTTTCTATCGGCAAATGCCGGAATTAATCCAACGGGGCTATATTTATATTGCCCAGCCGCCGTTGTATAAAGTGAAAAAAGGCAAGCAGGAACAGTATGTTAAAGATGATGATGCGCTTTTTGAATACTTGACCGTAACCGCACTCGATGGCGCAGTTTTGGTTCCAGGTACGGATGCTCCCCCTATCTCAGCGATTGCCATGGAAGAGCTGGTGATGGAATACCGTCGGGTTGAGAAAATTATTAAACGCCATACCCGTCGTTATAGCCGGGAAATTTTGCAAAAAATTGCCTATTTGCCCCAATTGACGCTGGAAGAGCAATCGGAGCGCGCAAAGGTCGAAGACTGGTGTCAACTTCTGGAAAAAGGCTTACAGCAGTTGGGCAGTAAAACAAAACAGTACCACGTGCGGGCAATGGAGCGAGACGACCCCCCCGGGTTTTATCCGCGTGTGGTGGTGAGTCAACATGGCCTTGCGCATGTCATTGACTTAAGCAAGGACTTCTTAAGTTCACGCGATTATCTCGCTATGACCAGCCTGGGAACCAAACTGCTGCATTTGATTGAAGAGGGCGCCTATGTCCAGCGTGGCGATAAAAAACAAAGTATAGATCATTTTGAGCAAGCACTGGACTGGTTAATGAATGAAGCCAAGCGCGGCCAATCTATTCAACGTTATAAAGGTTTAGGGGAAATGAACCCCGAACAACTATGGGAAACAACGATGGATCCCCAGGTACGGCGGATGTTACAGGTCACCATTGAAGATGCCGTTGCGGCTGATGAAATCTTTACTACCTTGATGGGAGATCATGTCGAACCGCGTCGCGATTTTATCGAAACTAATGCGCTGGAAGCTGAAAATATTGATGTCTGAGTAAGGCTTGACCTAAATAAACTACAGGATTTTGAGCGGGGGAGCGTGAGCTTGGGTCTGCTGTTGACCCAGGCTCAGCGTGGTAAATGGCTTATTCCATGAGTTTATGCGGCAAACTTTCTATACGGCCGGCAGGGGTGACCACCATATAATTGAGCTTGCGCTGCAGTTCAGTGATGCTATCGGCACCGGCATATGTGAGACCGGAGCGCAAGCCACCAATAATATCTGCGATAATCGCATCCTGATCATCTCGGTAGGCGACTTCGGTGGCTACGCCTTCGGCTGTTTTCCACTCGTGCATTTGCCCCAGAAAATCCTCCTGGGCTTCCCGTGAAGCCATACCGCGATACTGTTTAACCTGCTTGCCGTCCGCATTACGGATGACGTTACCCGGGGTTGGTGCTGTACCGGCAAGCATTCCACCAATCATGACAAAATCAGCACCAAAGGCCAGTGCCTTGACGATATCTCCGGAGGTTCGTAAACCGCCATCGGCGACAATAGAGCGGTCCGTACGCGCGCAGTCTTGTATACAACTAAGCATGGGAACGCCAAAGCCGGTTTTTATGCGGGTACTGCAAACCGAGCCACCACCAATCCCCGCCTTGATAATATCGGCGCCACAGGATGCGAGATAATCTGCCCCGGCATAGGTGGCGACGTTACCCGCCATAATACAGCGGTCATCCAATAATTTTCGTAACTCTTTGAGCGTCTTACCAACATATTTGGCATGAGCATGTGCAACATCCACACAAAAATACGTCGCACCCGCATCGCGCAGCGCTTCCGCCCGTTCCAGTTCTTGCGGATTGCACCCAATCGATACAAAGACCTGACCTTTGCAGGCTTTGAATTCGGCGATATTTTCGCTGATGGTCATAAACCGGTGCATGACCCCAATCGCCCCTTTTTCCAGCATAAAATTAGCCATGTTGCTGCCGGTAATGGTATCCATATTGGAGCTCATGACAGGCAGATTCAGGCTTAATTTATTCAGGCGATCACGCATGCTAATATCCACCACACGGCGTGACTCATGATGGTTATATCCGGGTATCAGTAATACATCATCATAGGTGATGGCTTGATGATTCATAATTATTCCTCGTTAATAAGCGTTCGCTGGCAGTATACTCAAGCACAGCGCATAATCCCAGAAAAAGCCGGTAGCATCACAGACACTACCGGCTTTTCAGGCCAATTTTTTCCGCAGGACAAGTATCACATCCCTATTTCTTCTCTGAGGTGATGTTTTATTGCAGGGGATTGGGTCGCTTCAAGCCAGGCCATGGCGTTGACTAACAGACGGGCTGGTGCCGGTAACTCTGTCTGTGCACTGCTAATGCTCGGTATACTGATATAAGGGATGCTTTGCTGGCTGCCTTGATTGTCCATTTCAATATAGCTGGTCAACAGTTGAGGATAGTCGATTTCGCCGGCCTTCCACATCATTGTATAGCGGCCAATAATTTCCTGAATGGTTTCCAGGAGAGAGTGGCGAAAAAACTCCAGATCAATAGGAGCCGTAACCTTGCTGCCACCCGCCAGGCCAAACATATTTTGAAATTTTTCGCCGCGTTGCAGATGCGGTTGGAACAGGTCTGTGCTTTTATCGAGCGTGATCTCAATAGCGCCCTCTGTCGTTGCAAAATGCAGCTGCGCCGGAAGCGTGCGGGTGCCTTCTATCACTTTCAAACTAATCCCCAAGGAAAGGCAATCAGCAGTGGCGGCCAAAATCGCCATCGCAAGAACGCGTTCCGGCTGATACTGCATAGCGCTATCAAAGTGTTCCAGTTCTGCTATTCCGCGGCAATAGTAAGCCGGATGGCTTTCAATCGCTGCATATATCATCTTTTGTAAGACCTGAGACAGTTGAATACTCACCCGCGCTGCCGTGCCAGATATTTTCAACATTGACTGCCACTGCTCCAGGGCCGACAGGTTTCTGGGGCTGGTTTGAGCCTGGGGGAAGGCTTGTAAGTAGGGGCGCAGAATGAGGCCGGCAGTCTTTTCACTAATGCCTTGGCGCGCATAGATGAGGTCAATGATTGCTGCCGCGATAGCAGGGAACAGGCTGCTGCCTGAAGGCGCTACCCGACAAAGTGCCTTGGTGCTATGCACCTTGATGGGGGATTCTTTATTGGAAAAAAATACACTCATGGTACCCGCTCCCGTCTACCGTCATACATCCATTCTAGGGGATGAATCTTAAGTAAGTATTAAATATAGACTCAAAATGGACACAGGACATTATCCGTTTTCCTGCCAGGCAGGATTTAAGCGCGTATTCGTACGCACCATTTTGCAAAAAGTCTCTGATATCAAGACCATAGCAATAAACAGGGAAACTGCAGTCATGGGCAGTAATACCGTAAAGGTATGTTGTAAATCCGCTAATTGCAGTGGATGCTGAGCTTCAATTTGTGCCAGCATAAAACCAATAAGCGGGGCGCTAACGGCAGCAAAGATCATGATCATGCTGTTATTGAAGGCCAGACCCACCGCCAGATAATTTTCTTTACATTGCTCTGCCATGATTGCAAAACCAAGACTTTGACCACTGGTGCCCACTCCCAGCAGAATAAAACTGAGGGTGGTCAAGCTGGGGTAAGACGGAAGAAAGATAATGCCGCTTAGGGCGCTTAAGGCACAGAGGGCGCAAAAAATCATCATCGGTTTGCGTTTTTGAATTTTATCCGAGATAAAACCAATCAAAGGACAGCTGATAGCATAGCCAAGCCAGGCCAGGCTTATCATGTAAGAGGCATAGCCGGCGGAGAACCCCTTGGCCTGTAAAAACAGAACCCCTTCATTTTCTGAAAAATATTCGATACTAAAATAGATGCTGGAGGAAAAAAGACCGATATACCAGACTTGCGGCTCCCGAATCAGGCGCATTAAACTATCGCGTATGGACGTGGCGCGGTTGAGTATAATAAATTTCCCCTGATTGTGGCGATTATTATCCACTATGCCAAAAATGAGGGCGGCAATCACCGCACCCGCTGCGGCCAGGGAAATAAACAGGGTGCGCCAGTCAACAATATGCGCTTCTGAAAGCATATTGAGCGGACCAGCTGCAATCATTGGGCCGAGCGTGCCAATAAACTGCGATAAGCCGATAAAAAAAGCGGCATATTTGCGCGGTAACCAATCATATACGGCAATCAACAGGCAAACAAAACCAAAAGCAGACCCAATTCCCATCAAAATACGGAAAATGGCGGCTGATGCGAAGGCATGGGTAAAGGCGAAGCCCAGATTTGCAATAGTACAAAAAATCACGGCCGCTAATAAGGTTCGTTTTAAGCCAAAGCGGCCGGTGATAATGCCCACAGGAATCTGCATACAGCTATAGGCCAATTGGTAGCTGGTGGAACTTAACAGGGCGAAACGCACCGGCGAGAGTTCCAGATCAAGCATAATGGGCGCTTGAAATGTGCCCAAAACCGTACGGAGAAGAAATTCATACATAAAAAACAGAGCGCACACCAGCCAGACACTCAGGGCCCGTATCGTCACTTTATTGTCATGGAGCATTAGAAATCTTCCGCTTGTGTTTCTCCCCAGGCTTCAAGGGAGGTTTCCGCCCGTTGATTATCAAGAAAAGAGGCGACTTTAAATAAAGTATCCCCTTCATGAATCAAGGGGTGGCGGTTGATGCCTACAATGATACCATCCTGTGAGGTCTTCACCGGTTCAACCGTATCGGCACTGAAAGGATCACTGATGCGCCCGATGGTTTGATGTTTTTTAATCATTTGACCCAGCTCAACATGCGGTAACAAGATCCCGCTGCGATGGGCGCGAATCCAGTCCTGATCCTGCGAAAAGGCAGGTTTAAAATTCTCATCCTCTTCTGTAGCCTTATCCGCAGACAGCATCCCTAATTCGTGTAACACATTCAAAATACCTGAAATACCAAGATTAATGGCCGCTTCGTTAAAGCGCATGGCTTCCCCGGCCTGATAAACCAGCAGGGGAATGTTGAGATCTTCGGTAGTTCTGCGCAGGGTATTCGACTGGGTGTTCACATGCGTCACAACGGGTGCGGCAAAACATTGCGCCAGTTTTTTTCCTTCACTATCGTTAAAATTACAATAAATCTGCGGCAGAATATCGTGATTGAGGGAGCCGGTTTGTAACTCAATCGCATACTGGGCTTTACAGAGAATTTCCCGGGTAAAGACATGGGCTATCCGTTCCCCAAAAGAACCGTCTTCAGCACCTGGAAAAGCACTTTGCAAATTCCCCTCCCGGCGCATGGCATCCGGTTGCGCCAGCGAAAATACATTCAGCACCGGTACAGCGATTAGCGTCCCTTGCAAATCCTTTAAAGCATCCACTGCCAATAAGCGGTTAATTATTTCAATACCGTTGAGCTCATCCCCTTTTACGGCAGCAAAAATCAACAGACAAGGACCAGCGTCACGACCGTGAACAATTTTTATTGGCATGTAAAAGGAAGTACAAGAGTAAAATTCGGGTAGGGGTAAGGCTAAATTGGCGCGCTCGCCTGGATGGATAACAGCATCGCAAACGGTGAGGTTTGATTGTTTCATGCAAACAGTAGGATTGGTCATTATGCTAGTGATGATAACAAATTTGACACTGTTGCGCAAAAAAGTCGAAGCCTGGCCGACAAGACGAGTCTGCCTCTGTGTGTGAGGAAGCCCTGCTTGCCAGGCCCGAGGTCTCTTATTTGGCCGATCCAAATCCCAGAATACGATAGGCAAGTCCTGCCAGAAATGCACCAGCCAGTGGTGCCAGCCAAAAGAGCCATAATTGTTGTAATGCCGAGGCGCCGGCAATCAGTGCGGGGCCTGTACTTCTAGCCGGATTGACAGAGGTGTTGGTCAGAGGAATGCTGATAAGATGAATCAGGGTTAAGGCCAACCCTATCGTCAAGGGAGCAAAGCCTTTTGGTGCATGTGGCTCGGTAGACCCCAAAATAATCATGAGAAACATAAAGGTCATGGTTATTTCAATGATACCGCAAGACAATAATGAGTACCCTCCAGGTGAATGGGCTCCATAACCATTGGTAGCAAAACCATCACTTACCTGAAAGCCTGCCTTGCCACTGGCAATGCAATACAGTAGTGCCGCAGCAGCAATGGCTCCGAGCACCTGGACAATCATGTACGGCAGTACATCCGTTCCTTTAAAACGACCACTGATAAAGAGACCAAAAGATACGGCAGGGTTCAGGTGGCCACCAGAGATATGACCAAAGGCATATAGCATCGTCACTACGGTTAAACCAAAAGCAAAAGCCACACCCAATAAGCCAATACCAATACCAATATCGGGAATATTAGAAGCCAGGACGGCACTGCCACATCCTCCCAGAACCAGCCAAAACGTACCGATAAACTCCGCACTGAGTCGCTTAAATAATGACATGCTATCTTCCTTAATAAAGTTTTTCTACAACTATCACTATTGCTGGGGCTGACTCATTGGAACTCCGCCGAAATAGCAGAGACAATAGCGGCAGCAAAGCGATAGTTGATCCATTGCAGCAATATGGCATCAGCCAAAAACCACAATAATCAGTGATGCTGCAATGAATATCAAAACCGTTTTTCCATATCATGTCAACTATGCGATGGATAGGAAGGCAGTTTTAAAGGTTCTAGGCCGATATCCAGTAAGTGTTGCGTCACCATGCTCGGTTTTGGTTCATCTGATATCTGTAAACCAATACTATTGGCCAGATTTTCAAAAAAATGAGCGACGGCTTCCTGACGAGACGTCAGGGAGCTGCTGTTGTCCACGATAGCTTTGAGCTCTAGTAAAAAGCGACTGAGACGGTTTAGCTCGCTTTGCAGCTGTAGATTATGACTGGCAATTTTTTGTCGTTCGTTTGCCAGAGACGACATATTGGCCAAGGCTTCACCGGCAATTGTGGCATTGGATGAACAGACCGATTCCAGGTTGGTGATAAAGCGTGCCTTTTCCTGCTCCGACATTTGCAGGCTGCTGGTGAGTTGGGTGGTAAGTCCGCTTAGTATCGATAGATTTTGGTTTAGCCTGTCCATTTCTGCTTTTTGCTGTTTATTGTTCTGCTCATGGCTTGCGACCAGGCTTTCATGTTCCTTCAGAAGCAATCCCTGTTTATCCAATTGTTCGTGCAATACCCGCAGCTGTACCATATTTTCTTCCAGCGAATGCTTAAAACGAATATTATTTAAACCAAACTCCTTCTGGTTTTCTCGCATCAGTTCCCAAACATTGTCGGGGACAATTTCGACCTTAATGCCGGTTTGTCCCACCATTTCCATCACAAGTGTGCCCCCACCGGTAATAATTCCCATAAACAAGATGGCATACACGTTGGCGGTTAAAAAAAGAACGGCAGCGACCGGAGCAATGATAATCACGCCTGCGGCGACCAGACGCACATAAGGGGTGCGCTTCACCCAGAAAATGGAGGCTTCTTCAAAGGCGCTCAGACTGGGGCGTTTGATAGCAAACATTTTGTCAATCTGTTGTTGGTAAAAGCGCTCTTCGGTTTCCTGGCTCAGCGCCAGATCAAATCCATCATCGGGCATTGTCTGTAAACTTTTCGCTGTATGTTGGTTGAGTTCAAGAAAGCTGACTATATTATCAAAGGCGTCGTGAAAATGGTGGTTGAAAATATTGCGAATGGTCTGCGCCAGGTGGCCTTTTTGATTGGGTAAGGATTTATAGGTGAGGTACAGATAAATCCAGGATTTTCTGCCCCGAAAACTATGCGCATGTTCTATGAGGCGTTCCGCGTAGGGTTGATTGGTATGGGCATTAAAAAAAGCAAGGCCGCTATCGCGCACAGGGTGTTTTTGTAAATACTCATTACCAATATGCCATAACCATATTGAGGAGACGCCGCGTTGATAGGTGATTGCGCGATGTACCGCGGTTATCTCACGACCAAAACAGTCTTCAACCTGCGCTGCTATCGCTTTTTTAAGGGTGGCGCCTGGTTTGAGCTGGAAGTACATATCCAGTAACGAGACCCACTTTTCGATATCGGTGCTTGCTTCGGGAAATTCTTGCAGTTTTTTGGCCAGATCCTGATTATCGTGCAACAGACTTGCTTCCGGATACTGGAGCAGATAATCTGTGCCGATTTTGCGAAGTTTTGCAAGCGGCAAGGAGGGGATCTCAGGCAGGAGTTCGACCATGTTTATATTCCTTATATTCCATGTTTTCCATTAATAGGCATCAACCTACTTCCGTCCAGTATACAAAGATTAGTTGGTATTTCAATCATCATCGTATGAATTTTTGCGTACAGGGACATCTGCTGCCCGCTTTGTGCTGATTTGCGCCTGATTCACTTGGCCGAGCCAGGTAGACTGTGGCATACAAAAAAGAAGGGTGATTTAGTTTTTTGGTCAAATTTGTCTATACTGCTCATGTTAGTCATTGAAAAAAGGGGGGCAAGTGGACTGGAGAAAATGTAACATCAGCCCGCTCATCGTTGGCATAGTTTTATTGGGCGCCACCAGCTTGGCTGCTGCCGCAGCTGCAGAGCAGCAATCGCAAGAGGTCAGTGCGGAAACCAAGGTATTAGGGCCGGTGGAGGATATTCGGATTAACCGTATTAATTATCAAACAGCCAGCCGGGTTGATACGGGTGCGAAATCAAGCTCTCTGCACGCGGAAGAGTTGTATATATTTTCGCTCAATGGTGAAGAGTATATTCGTTTTTTTACTGTTGATGAGCAGGGAAATCGCTACCAGTTGACAAAAAAAATACACGATCTGGTCGAAGTCAAAAATACCTCCGGTGTTTCTGAAAAAAGGTATGTGATTCGTGAAAAAATTGAGCTTAATGGTCGAGAGTTTATGGTGAATATCAACTTGAAAGATCGCAGCAATATGAAATACAAATTTTTAATGGGGCGTGACCTGATTAAACAAGGAGAGTTTTTAGTGGATGTTGCTGAAGAGAGCGATAAAAAAACAGCTCAGGGTGCCGCTTAGTATCGCTGGCTGCTGCTGAAACTTTTTTACAGCAGCAGTTCTGAGAGCCTCTAGTGTTGGCGGATAAAAACGAAATGGGCCGCATCGGACTGATCCGCAGAGAACCCATAACCCATGTCCCGGAAGTCTTTCAACGCCTCCGCGCTATCGAGTTGATGTTCCACAATAAAGCGGGCCATCCGCCCGCGGGCTTTTTTCGCATGAATGCCAATGATTTTTTGCTGGCCATTTTTCTCTTCTTTGAAATGTACATGTAAGACTTTCGATTGCAAATGGCCGCTATCAACCGCTTTAAAGTATTCGCTGGACGCGAGATTAAGCAATAGCGGTACCTGGTGCTGTGCGACGATTTTATCAATCGCTGCTGTCAGGTGGTCAGCCCAGAAATCATACAGAGTGGCTCCGGCCGGATTGACCAGTTTTGTTCCCATTTCCAGACGATAGGGTTGAATATGGTCTAATGGACGCAGCAGGCCATAGAGGCCCGACAAAATAGCCAGATGCTTTTGCGCAAACTGGATACTGTCTGCGCTTAAACTTTTCGCGTCCAGAGCTTGGTAGACGTCTCCCTGAAAAAGATACAGGGCAGGATAGCTGTTGCTGTCGCCAGGCTCCGCTTCCGTAAAGGCTGCGTAACGCGCCTTGTTTAAGCGGGCCAATGTGGGTGAAAGCCGCATCAATGCGGCTATTTCACCTTCACTTTTTTGTTGCAGAAGCGCTATAAGCTGTTGGGCTTGTTGTATAAAAAGAGGGTTGGTACTGTCAGCGCTGTGAGCGCTCTCAAAGTCCAGGAGTTTTTTTGCTGGTGATAAAAGCGTGAGCATAACCGAGTCCTGCCGCAATGAAAATCATAGCATAATGGCAAACTTGCCGGTTATACGCAAGTTTGGCGCCGGGAATCATGGTTTTCTGCTAAATTCAATTGACAGCATCCGGTTGTTCGGTTATTGTATGCCCCATTGCGTTCATCAGACGCAAACACCCTTTTGCCGAGGTGGTGGAATTGGTAGACACGCTAGCTTCAGGTGCTAGTGGGGGTAACCCCGTGGAGGTTCGAGTCCTCTTCTCGGTACCATTGAATTATTTTTTAACAGTTCTTAATAATTCAAATTAGTACGTAACGCATTGATTTATATTGCATTAATACAGACTTCTTCTTCTCAAATCTTTCTCAACTATTCGTTATTTTTCGTATATAACCGCGCGCACTTTGGGTAAGATCTTGGGTAAGAATTTTATTCCCCTTTTCCAAAGTTGCCGTTTAGTTGAGGTAACTGCCATGCTTACAGATAGAAAAATTCAATCCTTAAAAATAGAAGATGGAAAACGCCATGCTGATCGTGATGGTTTGGTATTAGAGATAAGACCAAGCGGCAAGAAAGTGTTTATCTTTCGCTTTCAGTGGAACAAGAAGCCGCAAACAATTACTTTAGGTAATTATCCCTCTCTAAGTCTTGCAGAAGCACGCAATCAGGCTCTTACTTACAGAGGCTCTATCGATAAAGGAATTGATCCACGGCAAAAAGATGATGAAGAAAACAAACGCAAGCTAACCTTTGCATTTATTGCCGAGCAATGGCATCAAAAAAATAAACACCGCTGGAAGGACGTAACCAGCAACCGCCATTACAAAAGTCTTGTACGTGATGTTTATCCTTTTATTGCTGAAAAGCCAATTGATGATGTAACCAAGCATGACCTTTTACAAATCATTCACCCCCATGAACTTAAAGGCCACCATGAAGTAACACACCGTTTACATGATAGATTGCAGAGCATTTTTGAGTTTGCAGTGGGTGCTTCTTTTACAGATAACTACCCTTTCATTGGCCTAAAGAAAGCATTGTCACCAAAGCCACGAGTAACTAATCAACCAGCAATAAGGCCAGATGAAGCTCATGAAATGCTAGAGGTAATCAGACAAAGCCCTGCAACAAAGATAAATAAAATCTATGTTGAATTGCTTGCTTACCTATTCACCAGACCATCAGAGCTAAGGCTGGCGCAGTGGAATGAATTTAACCTGCAACAAGCTGAATGGCATATCCCTGCTGAAAGAATGAAGATGGCAGCAGCAGCACATTGGGTTTCCTTGTCCGCACATGCAATGACGCTGTTAAAAGAGTTAAGGCTTCTTACAGGATTTACGCCTTATCTTTTTAATTCACCAACGGCAAAAAGGCTTCAACCAATCAGCGAAACCAGCGCACGCAAATTATTACACAACACTGGATATAAAAACCGTCATACCCTGCATGGTTTTCGTGCCTTAGCTTCTACAGTTTTGCATGAGCAAAGCCATTTTAGAACCGATGCTATTGAAGCTCAGCTTGCGCATAAGGTACAGGGTGTGCGTGGGGTGTATTTGCGATCAAAATTTAAGCAGGAGCGCAGAGAATTAATGCGTTGGTATAGCGACTGGTTATTAGAAAAAGAAAACGTTAATCATAGCTCAATATTTAATCAAATGTGAGACCATTAATTATGGAAAGTAAAGTTAAAGAAACTTCATTACTCATTGATCCGGAAAATCGTTTAAAAGACATTTATGAAAGGTTATGTGAGCTTTTTGATAGGCCGCTATCAAAAAAAGAAATTGATGAGATGGTTAAACCTTGGGGTAATTATGTTCGGGGCTATAATAGAGCAACAACAATAGATGCTGAGGAGGAACGCGAGCAACTTAAAAAAATTATTAAGAAGCTAAATACAGGGCATGATGCGCTTAATGAATTAAAAGAATTTGATATGCATAGATTTAATCCCAGACTCAATGAGCAATTAATATTTGGTAAATCCAATAGCCAGAATGATGCCATTTTACTAATTGAAGAACAGATTAGGATTGCAAAGGAAACTCATGCTTTTACCTTGCAAAAAAATAATACTTCCATAAACCAACAGCGACTAGAATCTATGGCTATGGTTTCTCTTTTTGTTCATGCTAATAAAAAATACGGCTTAAAACCACTTGATAAAGTGGGGCGTAGTAATAAAAATCCAGTTTTGGAATTTGTCAGGATTATTAGTGGTATTGAGGGCGATGAAAAAATTAATCGTCATTATGCAAAATATAAAAAATGGCAAGAGAATCCTGACATTTGGCCATAATCGATAAAAAATCTATTTACCCCAGGAATTTGGTTTATTTAAACTCATTTAGATTGACTAAATTCCTTTTTTCATCCCTCGTAATTTTCTTTTTTCACACAGTTTTTTGTTCATTATTAATCCTTCAAAATAGTTCGTTCGGGTAGTTGAGAAGAACTCGAAAGTCATATGTATTCTGAATTTAACAACTATTTTAGGAAGAGGCATGAACAAAAATACTTTACTAATTTATCCAAAAACCGCTCAGGAAATTTTAGGTGTTGGTACCACTAAATTTTATGAACTTAATAAACTGCCTGATTTCCCAAAAACCAGAAATCCTCTGGGTAAACGTCCCATGTATCTCAGAAAAGAAATAGAGGACTGGGTCGCTGGACTGGTATCTGAAAATCATTAAAAAATTATCACGGAAGACCAACTCAGATATGTAAATAAAAAAGTTAGTCTAATAAATCAATGAGTCGAGGGCGGCAACCCTCGTAACCATATTGAGAATTTAAGATGAATGAGTTTAATACAGTTTTAGATAAAATTGAAGTTTCGTTTAATCCGCATGGGGCACAACACACAACTACTTACACCAATATTACAGGTCGTGAATTATTGGGTAAATTGAAAATACCACGCATAGGCGATAAAGATGGCTCCCATTTTTTACGTACAAGCTTAAAACATAATACTGATGGAAAATATTTATCACGGGGGGATGATCATTGCACACAAGAAGCTTGGCTAATAATTATTGACGTAGACAAGGCAACCGCATCCCCACAGACTGTTCATGAGGCTTTAAAGCAGGCTGATATAGCTCATATTATTACGGGCACCCATTCATATTATGCTAAGGATGAAAATCGCTTTCGCATTTTATTATTGAGCAACGAGGCCTACCGAAAAGACCAATTAGAGCCAACTAGCGAAGCTGTTATAGAAACCATTAATTGCTTTCTAACTACCGGATTTGTTGAATATGCTAAGGAAAATAAAAAGTATTCTCAGCCGTGGTTCACCCCCAGCATGCCACAAGATTGTGAAAAGACAGTTTTGTATCTTGAATATACCGAAGGCCAGCTCTTTCAAGTGAGAAATAAACAAGCACCTCAAAACATTAGCCAAGCTCCCTCGCGGAGTTTATCCTTAAAGCAAGGACAAATCTCACCAATTACAGAATGGAATAATCAATTTCCTGTAGAGTATGTACTCCAAGAGCATGGCTATAAACTGGTATTGAGAAATAATCAATCTTATAGATGGTTATCCCCTGACTCAACCAGCGGTCAAGGGGGAGTTATCGAGGATCGCACCACAGGCAAGGTATTTAGCCACCATAATGACTGCTTAAATGACGGGTATGCCCATGATTCATTTGATGTTATGAGGCTGCTTAAAGGCCTATCCTTTGAGGATGCTGTTAAATTTGCAAGTAAGCATACAAAAGCACCTGACGGGCGGACAATTGATGAATATCATAAACATCTGCTCAGAAAAAACAAACCAGCAGAAAACAAAGCACCTTCTCAAATTTCATTTGAAGCATACCAGCCATTTAATAATGAACTCTTACCAGTTGAAAATGTACCTTATGACGCATTGCCGGATATTCTAGGCGATTTTATCAAAGAACAATCGCTTATTAGAGGTTGTTCTGATGATTACATTTTGGTTTCATTGCTGGCAAGAATGGGGTGCGTATTCTCAGGGAAAATGCAGATAGCACTGACAAGAAAAACTGGTTGGTGTGCCTCACCTAATTTTTTTTGGGCAATGATTGGAGATCCATCATCTGGCAAATCCAATGCGCTTAGCGCAATTAACAAACCCATCCAATTACTTAGCGAAAATGCGCGAATTAAATACAAAAAAGAGATTGAAGAATATCTACACAGTCTCGCACTTATCGAATCCAAAATTTCTACTGCTAAAAAAGGCATGGAAGCCGAGGGGAAAAAAGCCAAAGCAAAACCCGATGTTGTTACTAAATTTGAAAATTCATTTAAAGCAAATATGCAAGAACTGGCTGAGCTAGAAGAGCAAAAACCCAAACAAAAACGGTATACTGTCACAAAAACAACTATTGAAAAATTAATCTTAATTTTAGAAGAAAACCCAGAGGGGATCATGTTAGAGGTTGATGAATTATCCTCATCGTTTGTCAGGTTGTCAAAAGATGAACATGCTGACGAACGGGGATTATATCTTTCAGGATTTAATGGCGGCATTCAATACCCCTATGACACTGTAAAACGTGGAACTGTATTTATTCAAAGGTTGTTACTGAGCATATTTGGTGGAATTCAGCCCTCTAGGCTCAAGCGCTTCCTAAATGAAGCAAGAACAGGATTTCAAGATGATGGAATGCTTCAGCGTTTTCAAGGCGTCGTCTATCCTGATAAAAACACCCGAAAACTTGAAGATAAGCAGGCTTCTATATTCTTGATTAATAGAATTGATGAGTTGTTTTCTAATCTGGACTGTTTGCCAGCAGATACCATATTACGTCTTGATGATACTGCGCAAGAACTATTTGATGAATGGCGGCATGAAACCACAGAAATCGCACAAGCACTTGGTCATCCATATGAGGCACATTTGGTTAAATCATATGAGTTTGTTGCGTCTTTAGCGGTTTACCTTTATCTGGCCGAGAACAACGGGAAATTAACATTTGATAAACAAGTATCCACCAAGCAAATTTTAAGCGCTATAAAACTCGGCACTTACTTCTTTAGTCATGCAAAACGTATGTATGGCTTAGTATACAAGGACAATTTACCCGCTCGATCTTTATCTGAAAAATTAGCAAAGCTGGTGTGCGCCAATACAGCAAAAAATGAACACTATGACTCAGTAATGAAGTTGTATTTCTTTTCTCGCAGTCAAATTAGATCAAAGGACTGGGCAGACTTAACGACCAAAGAGGAAAGACGAGAAGCAATTATAGCGTTGATAAAGTTTGGTTATATATCAAAACCGCATGGCAATAAATACTACATCAATCCTGATTATTTAAATGAGTAATTTTTTAGTGTTTACAGATATAGACCCTACATAGCCGACAATTGATAAATTAATGCACATATGTGGGTGATGTAGGGCTCTATTCTAAGAAAATAAAAAATTCACTTATTTTTGGAGGGATATACATGAACAAATGGGACTTGAGGTTACAGGAAGAATTAAAGAAACTACCAGTTGATTTATACCATTTTGTACAGCGATGTTGCGTAGGTTTCTCTGTTAATGGCCAACAGGTTATTGATCATCTGCTGTCAGTAGATGATGAACAAGATATAATCAATGGGGATACTCCCGCTGATTCGTTACAACTACACATTAAATTATGGATCGAGGGCGGTATGCCCCATTATTCTGGAAAACAGCTTGGCTAATTAGGAGTTATCGTTATGAAATCCGTATCTAAAAAAGGCAGGCCAACAATATATTCGACTAAACTTGCGGATGAGATCTGCAACAAAATTGCTTCAACCAGTAATGGACTTAAAAAACTTTGCGCTGAAAACTCACACTGGCCTAATAAAGACACTATTTTCACTTGGTTGAAAGACAATAAGGAATTTTCCGACCAATATGCGCGAGCAAAAAGATCTCAGATTGAATGTGTAGTAGATGACTTATTAGAAATTGCTGATGATGATTCCAATGATTGCCTACTTCCTACATTCCCGCGATCTCCTCTGGAATTCCATAAATTTGACAAGCAGTGGCGCCAAACAGCCTAATAATTTTACACCTGAGGTCATTTAAGTTCGTAATCATTGCAGTCACTGCCGTTGTAACGATAGATATGCCTTCCATGCATTGAAATAACCACTTAACAGTGGGGTTATTAATTGGTTTTCCTAACTGATTAGGAACCGTTTCACCTGATTCCTGGAGTGTTTTTCGCACACGATATTGCGCAAAATTATAAACGAGCAAACATAATGTCATAATCGTCATCAATGCTTCGATTCGTCGTCTGGTTTTCACGAAAAATGAATCAATCATGAACCAAGGGTCTTTTAAAAAGCGAAAACCTCCTTCAACTACTTGTTGTTCTTTGTATTGTGTTAAGATTTTTTCA
>JAFIFT010000027.1 GCA_020831865.1 Legionellaceae bacterium
TCACTGAATTAATACGTGCCGGTGCCCTTGCCCGGGTTTTAATGGGTAGGGCTCATCATTTTAATGAGCATAGAGACTATTCGAAATAACAGTTCTCTGGCATCACTAAGCTTTTTTGTTTCAATCAGACCTAATTTCAGACCGATATCCAATATTGCAGCACATTCAGTTGCAGAGCGCTTAGCCATACGATAAAAGCGATGTTTTTCATGCCTGGCATACTCACCTGCGCCTTCTGCAATGTTAAGTGCTATTGATGAGGCTGCTCGTTGTAATTGATCCACAAGATAGGCTCGACCGCGAGGCAGCTCTTTCAAGATTTTATCGCTTGTATCACAATTTCCACGTTTGTCTAATAAACACCACATTAATGGAATGGCTATCCCCTTATACACAATCGATAACATCAAGATAGTCGGTGTCGCGAAATGTTTAGTTCACAAAATAATCGATAAATCTTAATTTAACGCATTAATGCCTGGCTAAAATCAAAGTGAACCCATCCATCTCAATCACGTCAATTGCATGCTCATTTTTTCGATAATATTTGCATTATTTGCTGCAATATTATTCACTACATCAACTTTTGGACGTGCCTCGCCTGCAAGGCAACGAGTAAGCTGCCTTAAATTGAATCCAAATACAGCAGCGTAACCAGCGCTTTTGGTGGTTTCATCAGATTTCATACGGCTTCTACCCAATTGACCGCCATGTTTCGTGTGGCTAATCAAAGGCTCGATGCCAGCACGTCGATGATGTAATAATTGCCTGATTGTCCATGGCGTTGTTTCACGAGCCGCATTGAGCGCCCTATCAGGACGTGGTAATTGAATTTCAAGGACGCCTTTTTCAATCAATAGCTATTCGTTACTCAATGAATAATATCCTTTATCTGTCGCCAAAGATGCCAGCAACCCCTTTCCAAAAAGATGCTCATGTGTATTTCCAACTTTTGACGCAAGGACAGCAACTTTAATCAATAAATTAGGGATTGCGGGATAAGCCATATTTGCTTCTTGAACGGTAGAGTCAACATCGAGCTCTGTAGGATTAGCATAATTCAGTTTAACCTCTTGTTGCGTTATCATATTAGCAAGCCGGCGTTGTGTTTCAGGGCTTAATCTAGAACGAAACGTCTCGATTTTGGTATGGTCTGGCGCATGCCATTTCTTGATGAGACCATAACCCCTAAATGAATGCGGATTCGCAAAGGTCTGCCCATCCACCAATGTTTTTTGTCGGTACGCTGTAAATCAGGCAATACTAACTGCAGCATCTCATCCCAGGGAAGCTTCTGAGCCAGCTTTATCAGGCGATGGTTGTTGTCGACTGTAATCATAACAAAGCCACCTGAAACCTGCTCATCGAAGCCATCTACATCCAAACTCATTATTTATTTACATCCTCTTTATCGTACTGTTCTTTGTTTTGCCACCAATTTGGCGCATCCGCCACTGAAAAACATCAGATTCCACCACCAAATGGATAAGTGCTTTTTGAGCATGCTTTTTCTTAGGCGATACGTCTGGTAATGACTCAAAATCCCAAGATAAGAGTTGATAGAACATAAAAAAGCCATTTGCTCTTCTTTCGTGGGTTTATGGTCTTTGACAACCGAATTATGCCTTATGATGGCGTCATAAAAATTCCCTTTGATGCGACGACCGGCATAGATGCAGTGTGGTTTGAGAATCACCCCAAGAAAAGGAGCGCCCTGGCGATAATGCTGGAGGTATCGCTTGCGCGGATGAAGCTCGAGTCCGAGCTCTTCTTGCAAAAACTGCTTCATTTGAGGTATGAGTGATTTTACAAACATTTTATCTTCGTGCACCAGAATAAAATCATCAACGTAACGGCCATAGAAACGAACACCCAAATCGTGTTTGATGAAATGGTCAAAAGGGTTTAAATAAAAATTAGCAAACACCTGGCTTGTGAGATTGCCAATTGGCAGCCCACAGTGGGGTCTGGCATAAAAAAGACTCTTGTCTTTGGGGAAATCCTGCCAGTCACACCGTTTTCCCTTGATAAAACAGTTGCTGGTTGGCTCATTTTCAACGATTTTTCTGGCTACCTCCAGGATTAATTTCTTATCGGATTGGCAATAATTCATCTCGATGAAGCAGCGAAGTCTTTCCCAGAGAGTACGCCGATTAATGCGGATGAAAAAACTCATGATATCGAGTTTTAGCACGTAGCAGTCTCTTTGGTAATTTAAGGAGCATTTGCGTATAAATTTTGCGGCACGTGCAATACCCAGATGTGCGCCACGCCCTTTGTGGCTGGCAAAGCTTTGGAAAATAAAGGCTTTCTCAAACAAGGGATTCAGTTGATTAATTAACCAATGATGCACCACTCGGTCGCGAAAATCAGCGGCAAAGATTTCGCGTTTCACCGGTTTGTCAATGACAAAAGCAATGGAGCGCCCAGGATGCCAAGTGCCGCTATTGAGCTCATCTCGCAAAGCAATGAGATTGCCTTCATAATCCGTTTCAAAGCGGAGTGCATTCATGGTATTGCGTTTGTTCTTGCGGCAGTCAAAATAGGCCTGGAATAAAGATTCCAGGTTTGCACCTTGCTCCATATGGTTATGTTCTTTTTCTGCCAATCATTCATCCCGGTAAAGTGGCGCAGGCCTTGTTAAAGACCTGCGCCGATTGTGACTTTGCTTTGTTTAAAACCCCGAACACACCTAACCCGAAGATTGTTGTTCTTATTGTCGTCGTTCTGGTTGCCATTGTTGAAATTCTGGTTCCAGGCGTTGTTCGTAGGATTGCCGGAAAACTCGGTAGAACTCCAGTAGTTGTCACCGGCAAAACCGCCTAAACAATTAATAAAGGTGTTTTGGTCTGTACAAGGCGTCTTGTGCAGACGCGAATCAACTGCCAAGGCAGTCCCTTTATCGCTTTTAAACAAAAGCATGCTCGCTCATGAATGCCATAACATTCATGATTCTGGCTTTCGGCTGGCATTAAGCCCGCCGGTCACCAGTTTTGCAATTCGTAACAAGAGTTCACTTAACAGGGCTTGTTTTTTCAGTGATACCAGCTTCATCTCGACACACAGGCGAATTTCCAATTTCAATAACTCCATCTCATCTAAAAACACCTCCAAATGTTCTATTCTGTTTTGATGCTTGTTGGCTCGGTAAATGCATCGAAGCAAATGAAGAGCATCACGCTTCATATCCTGGCCCAGGGTGTATTTGTATTCCCTTGGAAAGGCCTTGGTTGCCTCAAATACCTTTAACACCAACTGATAAGTGTCCTTGTAAACCGGTAACTCCGTATAGAAAGCCATTCACAAAATCCAACTCATTCGTCTTTTAAAAACATGAGGCAGCTGCGCTGCCTCAAAAGAAAAGGGATAAAGGGACTAAGGGGTAAAAGCCCGGACACACACAACCCGAAGATCGAAGCTCTTATCGACGCCGCCCTGGCCGCCACTGAGGAAATTCTGGCTCCAGGCGTTGACCGTAGGATTGCCGGAAAACTCGGTAGAACTCCAGTAGCCGCCACCGGCAAAACCGCCTAAACTATTCGTATGCAACGTTGTATATAAGTTGGGGTTGGTAGTGCCGCAACCAGCATCAAGACCCACACCTACAAATCGTCCCAACTCGCAAATCGCCGGCATGAACCAGCCAGTAAACCCTTGGTCACTCTTGTTGAGACAGGCTTGCGCGGCTGGATATTGACCTGCAGGACTTGCAAGAGCATTGGTATTACTTAATCCATCCGTGATACTGTCCGCTGTCGTGTCATCGAATATTGTCGACCACTGATACAATGGACTTGGCTCATCCGTCAATGCCGCAACTTTTCCTCCAATGCTCTGGGTATTGGGCGTGGCATCATCAACAGAAAACAAAAAGCCCCCCTGATAAATACAACCATATCCCAATACCAGGACGTTGACGTTCGTTGATGGCGCATTATCGGCACTGACTGTGACAATAGTGGGTTCAGGCTCAGTCCCCGGCGCTGCGGTACAGGCATTAGCACCGTTATCGGGGCTGGCCGTACCACCCGGTGTAATGGTAATGTCGCAGGTGGCTCCCGCATTAAGTGTGCCCGTGCAGGTATTATTGGTAATCGAGGTGCCAGATGGGAATCCGGATGTGCTCATCTGTACGTTGTTTGCTGGTATTGAGCCCGTATTTTCTATGCGGATGATGCGTGCATTGCCAGCCAGTGCAGGGTCAGCTACAGGACTGTTAATTGACAGTGCCAGGTTTTGCGTAAGAGGAGACAGCGTTGTCTGATTAAAGGTAACCTCTACGGTATGATTGGCCTGGATATTGTTCAACTGAAAACTGGTGCCGCCATTTTGCACCACATTGCCATCCAGCAACCACTGATTGACGCCGAAGCCGGTATTGGGCGTTGCCGTAAACGTCAGGCTGCTGCCAGCATTGACCACCTGTGCTGTTGCGGGAGAAATAGAGCCATTCGCACCCGCCGATGGCGTGACAGTGAATTGCTGAACGGGAGGAGGCTGGGTCAGTCGAATACGTAAAATATTGGCCGAACTCGGTTGGTAACACTGCAAGTCATTACCCTGCTGGCACAATACCGGGCCACCCATAACATCCCCCTGCAAGGCAGCGCCATTCACGTTGAGCGTCAGCGCACAACTTCCTTTAGCTGGAAGCTGGCAGGCTGTGCCCTGACTTACCCCGACAATGGGTTTCATCACCAGCGTTTTGGCTCTCGATGATTGATTTTGTACCGTGTAAATAACCTGCGCGCTATCCCCCTTAGCGACCGTGATGTCAGTCGCTGTTTGCGGTACAAACGTCCACAAAGGCTTGGCTGCCTGCACGCTGGTGAGCATCAGACAGGAGAAAAAAGCGGTTAGTATGATATTCCTAAAAAAATGTCTTTTTTTTCTTTGCATGATTTTTGTCCTTAAGCTACGTAAGTGAGGTTAAACAAAACCCCATTGGTATAGAGGCGATTAAGCGCTAATCCTGAATTCATGGTCTGGCCAAAAGTTGGACGGGACAACAGGTCCCATGGTGCCTGCAAAGGCTGTACTTCCCAACACACCGGCGGCGGCGAGAGAAAGAAATAAACGATATTTCATAAGCGCTCCTTGCAAAGTAAAAACGATTTATTATGTGAAAATAGTAAGGAGTCAGCGGCAATCGATTGGAATAACAAAGGAATGAATGCACAAAGGTGTACCATAGGATTTAAGCAGAGCAAAGAAATGAAGCAAAACCCTGAACAAAGGAAAGAAACACAATAAAATATAATGGAGCAAAATGAAAATAAGGGAAAATCTAGTGCTGATTGCCGATTGCCGATTGCCGATTGCCGGCAATGGTTCCGTCATTTGGCGTTACGAGCAAGCCTTGTTTGATATCTAGTAAATAGTTCATTCCCTGCGCCAGCATCCTATATGTTATTTAATATTGAAAAACCATTTCAAATTATGATACTTTGTTAATAATTTAAAATCAAAAATTTCTTCAATTTTTATCCCTCAAACTTGCCCCAAACATTTCGCGACAGCGACAAGATATTGATGTCCTTGGTAGCCCACTTCCAATTTGTTCTATCCATACTCAATGTTAACGATTGTCCGCTTAAATCAAAAAAATAAATGACCCAAGAGGCTAACTGCTTGAAATCAATCGTGAATTCCTTGAAAAACCGTCTAATGCGTTTGTAGCGCGACTCTATGCTTGCAAGGCTCGAAAATCCGCAGGCTAATTCTGTCAAATTGACCGTTCTCACTTTGATGAGCGCAAGCAACATCCCAACAAAACAATGCATACGGCACTTGTTCCAGTGGAAATATGCATTTAACATTGCTGCAAGCTCACTGTTCTCCATAACAATACATCCTTTTCTTCGCAGAAAACCATGTATTTGGGAGAATGCGGTGGGCTGCTTCAATCATAAAGATTTTCTTTTAATCCTTTAAAACCCGGGCACGGGCACCGGCACCGGCACCGGCACCGGCACGGATTAGTTTAGTGATTTTTTGTCCGGTACAAAGATTAAATATATATTAATGTTTTGATTTTCATGGCAAGGATGAACAAATTTATGACCGAATCAGCACATTGATGACACGATATTTCTGATGATATATGGGATCTCCTCATACCCTAATTTATAAATCCGACATTCCGGTACGCCACGAAGGCGCACCTCCACTCGTAGCTGAAAGTGCTACCGGAATGTCGGATTAATGAATAAGTCTTCTATTTTTGATTGCATTTCATCCTGGCCAGGTTTGGCATATCGAAAAATCTCTTTAATCGATACATTGCCGCTTAGCTCTTGGGCAAAATGCACACCACGCGTATCGGTTACTTTCTTTAAAAAACTATGCCTGAGTTTATGTGACATAAACTCAAACCACTCATACTCTGGCAAAAGAGCTAATACCTGCTTTAAAAGGGGTTCTAGCCGGGAACCTGGCGACCTAATACCCAGAATACGAGTGTTCTTGATCTGCAACTGTTTTTGAGACAGTATCTGCGGTGGTGTTGTCAGCTGGTCTGAAAAACGAAAAGGCTGGCATGTAACGGTCACTATCCTTATCAATTAGGGAAAACCTACGCTTCATGGTAATCAAGAAATGATAAATGTCCTCGG
>JAFIFT010000025.1 GCA_020831865.1 Legionellaceae bacterium
CTTTTAATGCAAGAAATTCAGGAGTGGGCTAAAAAAACCAATCAAAAACAAAGGGGCGTCAATTGGCAATTCAGTATCGAGAAAGCGCGGCATAAACTGAAATCAATTTACCCCAAGATTAAATGTTGACGAGGCACTAGACTTATTCCTTCGCCAAGCTCCCTCGGTTGCTTCTCATTTGATTAAACTTGCCAAAATGCGATAATTTTGCCCTGAATCTTTACCAAATATAATGTATTGCGTTATAATTAAATACTTTCGGAAAGCATAAAATGCAAAAAAATAAAGCATATTCGCCATAATTAACCACGCATATAACAGAATTAACACAACCCCTACTGCTTTTGGGTATTAATTTGTTTGGTTACCATAAAATATACGAAGATGGGTCTGAAACAATGCTATCGAATGACCCCAGATGGAGCGAACATGTCTATCAGAATAATCTTATGCTTAGAGAGTATAAGCAATATATCGATAAGTCAGGCTTTCAAAAACTTATTTGGCCTGAAGCAGATATACCAATCCTAAATGCTGTACGTGATGTGTGTCAGTGGGTTTCTGGTATTACTATTAAAATTGCTGAAGGAGAATATTTTGGATTTTCCATTAGAAAACAAAATAAAGATCAAATACTAAACACACTGTTGCAACATCTCGAATCTTTGGAGAAATTCTGTATCTATTTTAGTGAACATGCAACCCCTTTGAGGAAAGCAGTTCACCGAATGCATGATAAATATCAAGCCCAGGCCAATTTAGACTCTGTTTTGAATATTAAAAATAACTCAACGGATGATGCAACAAGAAAATTCCATAACAGAATTATCATCGACAAAATAAACCGTGGAAACCAAAATAAATACGCAATTAAAATAACTCCTCGCCAGTTAAGTGTGTTAAGACTATTGTTTAAAGGCTATACCGCAAAAGAAATTGCAAATGCACTGAATCTATCATTTCGTACCGTTGAATCGCATATCAGTATACTAAAATACAATTTCAATTGTACTAGAAAAAGTGAATTGATTAGATATCTTACCAAATTGTCATATGATAAATATTTCTTGGATTAGAGCGCCATCTGCAGCTGCACGGCTGTGTGCTGATTGACACGGCTGACAAATCCTTTTACATTAGCCTCTGTTGTCATTGACCTTACCGGTCACTGCGATGGTCAAGACCACCTACTTGGGAGGAATCCAATGTCTAAAATTTTTGCCGCTCTGTTGCTGTCAGCGGGTATTGCCCTGAGTGGTTATTTTGTTGCTTATGGTGTGGTGGAATCGCGAAAACCCGTGCGCTCGGTCCAAGTGAAAGGGCTGGCGGAGCGGACTGTCAAATCGGATGAAGCGATCTGGACGCTGAATTTTAAATTGGTGAATGAGCAACTCCCGGAACTCTACCAAAGTCTGGAACAAACGCAAAAAAAAGTACGAGACTTTCTTGAGAAAGAAGGTTTTGCGGCAACGGCAATAAATATGAGTCCCGTGACGGTAACGGACAATCAGAGTGTCAATTATAGTCAAAATCAAAATATGCCGCGATACAGTGCGGATGCCGGTTTGACCATCTCAACGGCAGAGGTCGATAAGGTGACGCAAAGTCTGCAAAATACCGGCGCCCTGGTTGAGCAAGGGGTTGTTGTGACCGGATCCTCCGTAGTCTACCGCTTTAACGGCCTCAATGACATTAAGCCGGATATGCTCAATGAGGCGACGCTGAATGCTTATGAGGCCGCGCAAAGTTTTGCCAGTAATGCCAATGCGCAGTTGGCTGATATTCGCCGGGCTGTGCAAGGTCTGTTTACGATTAGCGATGCCAACAGCAGTTACGATTCCGGCGCGGCTGTGTTGAAAAAGGTTCGAGTCGTGACCAGTGTGGAATACGGATTGCATTAGACAGTTAGACTCTGCAACCACAGCGCCAGCTATCATGGCAATGCGTGTGAGCACTGGTGGGGCGAGAGCTCTCCCTTTGAAAGCCGTAAATCATCTATCAATCTGTCTGTAATTCAAGCATGACGAGGGCGGGTGTTTTTGCGAGGGCGAGCCATATCGCATCATCAGACATAAAGTTGGGGTTCTTGTGACGGTTTGGCTTCATCCTGCGACTAAAATCAGTCATAATATCCCTATTATCTCTTAACCAGTAGAACAAGATGCAACTTTTTCGTAGTTACCACTTCTCTCCTGAGCCGCTTGCGCTCACTATTGGCAATTTTGATGGCATGCACCTGGGACATCAGGCGATGCTGACCCAATTAAAAGCGCAGGCAGCAGCACGGAAGCTGCCCGTTGCCGTTGTGCTTTTTGAACCGCAACCGGCAGAATTTTTTCAAGCGGATAAGGCACCCGCTCGTCTGTTCAGCTTGCGGCAAAAACTGGAAGCCTTGCGTGACTGTGGCGTCGATTATGTTTTTTGTTTGAAATTTGACCCAGTGTTGGCGACGATGCCGGCGACAGAGTTTATCAATGAGGTGCTTTTTGCGCGTCTAAAAGCACAGTACCTTTTAGTGGGCCAGGATTTTCGTTTTGGCCATCAGCGCCAAGGCGATTATCGTCTTCTCGCCGAACAATCAGAGAAGGCGGGAGTGAGTCTGGATAGCTTTGCCGACTATGCCCATAGTGGTTTACGGGTCAGTTCCAGCAGAATTCGTCAAGCGCTACAGCAGGGAGATTTTAGTCAAGTTAACACATGGCTGGGACGTCCCTATCGTTTATGTGGTCGGGTGCTGCATGGTGCCAAGCTTGCTCGGGAGTGGGGTATTCCTACCGCTAACATTGCCGTTCGCCATCAACAATTGCCTCTGCGAGGGGTTTTTCAGGTCAAAGTGTTGCGTGAAAATGGCAGTTGTCACCCGGGAGTGGCCAATTTGGGTACGCGCCCCACGGTTGATGGCAGCAAGGCTTTTCTGGAAACGCATCTGTTGAATTTTTCCAGTTCACTCTATGGGGAGCGCTTACAAATCGAATTTTTACATAAAGAGCGAGATGAGATAAAATTCCCCTCGGTAGATGCATTGTTTGCTCAGATCCGTTGTGATCTTGAATCCAGTTACGCTTTTTTTGCAGCGTCTCCCTTATTGATCAATGAAGAGAAGTAGTTCATGGCCGAGTATAAAGATACGCTGAACCTGCCCAAGACTGACTTTCCCATGAAGGCCAGTTTAAGCCAACGTGAACCCCGACGTTTACAACAATGGCAGGATACTGCGCTTTGGGAACAAATGAAAACCCAAATGGACGGGCGACCTGCGTTTATTTTGCATGATGGTCCTCCCTATGCCAACGGTCATCTGCATTGCGGCCATGCCTTGAATAAAATACTAAAGGATATTGTTGTCAAGTCCAAGGTATTCAGTGGTTATCGAGCACCTTACGTACCAGGATGGGACTGTCATGGCCTGCCAATAGAGCTGAATGTTGAGAAAAAATTTGGCAAAGCCGGGCGAAAATTATCTGCGGCAGATTTTCGACTGCAGTGTCGGAATTATGCGACGGAACAAGTGGATATTCAGCGGCAGGAGTTTATCCGCCTCGGGGTGTTTGGCGATTGGTCCGCGCCATATACTACGATGAACTATCAGTATGAAGCCA
The DNA here is from genome assembly GCA_020831865.1 of Legionellaceae bacterium. Lineage (GTDB taxonomy): Bacteria > Pseudomonadota > Gammaproteobacteria > Legionellales > Legionellaceae > JAFIFT01. Next base: position 3,600 of record JAFIFT010000025.1, read on the forward strand.
ATATTGTGCGTGCCTTGGGTAAAATTATTGCGAATGGCCATCTGCATCAGGGGTTTAAACCGGTCCATTGGTGTCTGGACTGTGCCTCTTCGCTGGCGGAAGCCGAAGTTGAATACGAAGATAAAACATCGCCTTCCATTGATGTAGCATTTCAGGTCATAGCTCCTCGCGCTTTTCTGGATGCGTTTGACACGGCGTTGGCGGATAAACCGGTAGTGGTTCCGATTTGGACCACGACGCCCTGGACCTTGCCCGCCAATGAGGCTGTTTGCTTGCACCCGGAACTGGACTATCAGTTACTGGCGCTTGCCGACCATTACATGCTGGTAGCGGCTGAGCTTGTCGACGTGGTGATACAACGCTTTGCCCTTGAGAACCCGGCCAGGGTAGGTCTTTGCAAGGGTCGAGTTCTGGAGCACTTCCGTTTGAGCCATCCGTTTCAGGAACGAGAGGTTCCGATTGTCCTTGGCGAGCATGTGACCACGGAAGCAGGTACGGGCTGTGTGCATACCGCGCCCGTACACGGACCAGATGATTACAAAATTGGTCTGCACTATGATTTGCCGCTGCATAATCCATTGATGAGCAATGGTTGTTTTATCGACTCAGTACCGCATTTAGCCGGGGTGCATGTCTACAAGGCGAATGCCTTGATTCTGGAGCTGTTAGAGGAAAAAGGGGCTTTGCTGCATCATGAGGCATTACAACATAGCTATCCTCATTGCTGGCGTCATAAAACACCGGTTATTTTTCTGGCAACACCACAGTGGTTCATTGCAATGGATAAAAATGGACTGCGTGCGGCTATTCTGGAACAAATTGATACGGTTAATTTTATACCGGATTGGGGTAAAGCGCGTATTCGCTCTATGGTGGAGACGCGACCAGACTGGTGTATTTCGCGACAGCGTGCCTGGGGTACGCCTTTACCGCTCTTCATTCATAAAGAGACACGAGAATTACATCCAGATACATTGGCGCTGATTGAACAAGTGGCTCTGCGCATTGAACGTGACGGTATCGAAGCCTGGTTTGCTCTGGATTCGGCAGAGTTGCTGAAAGAAGATGCGACTTATTATGACAAGTTACATGATACGCTGGATGTTTGGTTTGACTCCGGTGTGTCCCATTTTGCCGTACTTTCAGCACATGCCGAGCTTTCCGCTCCCGCAGACATCTATCTTGAGGGTTCTGATCAGCATCGGGGCTGGTTTAATTCTTCCTTGACTACGGCTGTTGCCATCGGAGGCAAGGCTCCTTACCGTACGGTATTGACCCACGGCTATACGGTGGATGAGCAAGGTAGAAAACTTTCTAAATCGAAAGGAAATTACGTTGCTCTCGACCAATTGATCGAACAGCATGGCGCTGATATTTTGCGCTTGTGGGTTGCGTCCACCGATTATCGTAATGAAGTGAGTATTTCAGAGCAGATTATCGGACGTATCGGTGATGCCTATCGGCGTATTCGCAATACTGCCCGTTTTCTCTTGGCGAATTTGTTTGACTTTGAACCACAGAAGCACTGCCTTCCTGCGGAGCAACTGGTCGAGTTGGATCGGTGGATCATCAAGCGGGCACAGATACTGCAAGAGGCTATTGTCGAAGCCTATGCGAGCTACCAATTTCATCAAGTCTATCAAAAAGTGCATCATTTCTGTGCGATAGACCTGGGCAGTTTTTATCTGGATATTATCAAAGACCGGCAATATACCACCGCCACCCATAGTATTGCACGACGCTCTTGCCAGACGGCTATGTATCATATTGTTCAGGCGCTGAGCTGCTGGTTGGCTCCTGTGTTATCGTTTACCGCTGAAGAGATCTGGGAGGCTATTCCCCATCAGTCTTCTCCTTCCGTGTTTTTACACCAATGGTATGAAAGCTGGCCTGAAATTGATTCAGTGAATATGGAGGAGTGGGCATTGATTCAGATGGTACGAGAGGATGTCAATAAAGCCCTGGAGCGTATGCGCAAAGAGGGGGGCGTGGGCTCTGCTCTGGCTGCTGAACTGATTCTGTATGTTGATGCCCCGTACTATCCGGCACTATCGCGTTTGGGAGACGAATTGCGTTTTGTGATGATTACCTCGTCTGCTCGTGTTCACCCTTGGGACGAACGGCCGGACATCGAGGGGCTGTATGAGAGTGAAACGATGTCCCTTGCCGTGCAGGTTATCTCCAGTACCTTTGAAAAATGCGCGCGTTGTTGGCATCGTCGCCCGGAAGTGGGGCAATCAGAGCAGCACCCGGAATTGTGTGCCCGTTGTGAGCAGAATATTGGCAGTGAACCAGAAGTTCGGATTTTTGCATGAGGCGTGGATTCTGGTTCATGCTCAGTCTGCTGGTGATAGCCGGCGATCAATTGACCAAATATCTGGCCGTCAGTGCGTTGCTACCCTATCAGCCTGTGCCGGTCATGCCCATGTTGAATTGGACACTGGCTTATAATACCGGGGCCGCATTCAGTTTTTTAAATGGTGCCGGGGGTTGGCAGCACTGGTTTTTTCTTGGCTTTAGTTCAGTGATGAGTGTGATTTTGGCGGTCTGGCTTTTACGACTACCCCGGCAGGATAAGCTGATGGCTTGTTCGCTCAGCCTGATTTTGGGTGGTGCGGTAGGCAATCTTATCGATCGACTGCACTATGGTTATGTGATTGACTTTATTGATATGTATTATAAGCATTACCACTGGCCAATTTTTAATATTGCCGACAGCGCCATTTGTATTGGCGCTGTGCTGCTGCTCATTGAAAGTCTGAAAAAGGGAAAGCGCTAAGTCACACTGCCTCGGCAATGCCGGAAAATGCTTTGAGTTGTTCTTGCTGAGGATTGAGTATCGAGATTGCCTGAACAGACGGCAGGCTTAAATAGTGTTCAGCCTCATCCCATTCTACTTCGGCAGGGTACAACTTGAGTTCCGGCATGGCTTTGCAAAGCGAAGCACAAAAAACCAGATTAGCCGGGTAAGGACGCACTTTTGTGCAACCCAGTGCTAAAGCCTGCATCGCTTCCGATAAGGTCGCTACACCGGGAATATAATCGATAGAATAGATGGCAGCGGTTTGTGCGATAGCGGGTAAAAACCCAGGGCTGCTCACAAAATTAACGCCTGCATGGTAGCAGTCTTCCAGCTGCTGGGTGTTAACGATATTACCTGCACCGATGATGGTTGCCGGAAACTCCTGCATCAAACTTTTCAGCAGTTGAGGGTCGCAGCTGTTGATCTCAATGGTGCTGAATCCTGCTTTGGTCACTTGTGCCAGGCGTGTTGTCAAACTTTGGTCGACATCAAGATTGACGATGATCGAATGATTTACATACAATGGTTCACTCATAATGCTTTTGATCCTTGTAAAAGATTTTTCAATGGTAGAAGAGTTTTGTGTTTTTCGCAAGGATTTGATGGGAATTGCCTGTGGTTTATTTTTTTTCATAAATAGGCAGATATGCCACACCAATGTTCACCGGACACCTAATTTTTGGCACAGACCTAAAGGAGTAGAAAGATGTTGACGCAGCACATTAATCAGTTTCTGCAAGCGGGGGAGAAATACTATCAGCTGGGCTATACGCCTTTTTTTCGTAAAGGCCGCTTGGAAATTAAAGATATACAAGATTATCTGTGTGCCCAGCAAAAAGCAGCTGTCCAATACGATAAAATCCTGGAATCAGCTACAGAAATTGCGATAGTGCTGGAGCGGCCCGTGTTGGATCTTTATTCTCAAACGTTTTGTCGCGCCTTTTCTCTCGAGGCGTTGCGCAAACGAACCATCGATTATCCCGCTTGGCAACGCATGGTTACACAGAGCTTTCACCAGCACTTTCCCAAGATAGTATGCACTTTGCCCCTCCCGGAAAACGGTGCTGCCGAGACATCCGTATCTGCTGAAAGGTCATCTCCCTGGCCAGTAGAGGGATTTGCTCGGATGTTGCAGCGTTTACAAGAGAGTCACCGCGAGCTTATGGCCTATTGCGCCAATGGCATAACCGGTACGGAAGATATTCGGAAAAGCGCGCAGATTTTACGTCAATATGATTTTTATTTTACCCAGGTCAAATTGCTGATGCTGGTCGAACATGCCAAGGGGCATCATGAGGACTCGCTAGCGAAAAAAGAAGCCTGGTTGGAGGCGAAGTTGTCCGCTATCGTGCCAGCAGATGGCCACGCCGCCCTGAGGGAGATCACGGAGGCAGAGGCAAATGCCTGCCTGGCGGCTTTGCCCGGCTTATTGCCTGGTGCTGATATTTTTCCGCCAGAAAAAATAGACGCACGTACCATGTTATCCTTTGGCAGGACTGCTGTCTATCAGCCTTCCTGGCTTCTTCAGGTCCTGGGCAGTCCATATTTGGCGCCAGGCGCTTTTTTTGCTGCTGTTCTGTCGGTGGGGATGCTGGGTTCCGGTTTGTTAGCTGCCTGTGCTACGGGCGGTATTAGTCTGGCTGCCGCTATCATTTTGCTCGGTGGCGGTTCGGTTATGCTCACAGCGGCTGCTGCAGCTTATTCAGGCGGCCTATTTTTTGCGCCGGACAGGTCAGGGCGAAGCAGTGCGCCAAAGGCGGAACAAGCGGAAAAAGCGCCGTCACAAACAGGAGAGTCTATTATGGGAGGGCTCTTTAGTCTGGGGCGGTTGGTTCTGGGGTGATCACCCGCAGAGCATGCCTGTAGGAGTGGTTTGTGCACACAGGTCAACACGGTGACCGCTGGATCATTGAGGGCAAATTTTAGTCTATACTTGAAGAGAAGCCCTTTTTTTGGAGTCGACCATGCGATTGCCCAGAGAATTAGAGGATCACGTTTTAAGTGACATTGATGTGAATTATGAGGAAGATAAGGATAGTGCAACGCATAAGCGGGAGCTTCGCCGAAGAATTGAAGAGCAGCTTGAGCGCAAGCGTTTGCGTGAAGAGCTGGAAGATGATTATGATGAGTTTGACTGGGATGATTTTGACCGCTAGCGGGGTCAGTCGAATGCGCCTCGGCCTGGAATAGCGTTTCCGGTTGCTTGAATGCCAAGGCGGGTTATCAGGTTGTGCTGCTCAGTTTTGTTGTTGTTCTATAGCCGCTCGCAGGCAGTTGTCCAAGAGGCTGACGATCGTCATCGGGCCGACGCCACCAGGAACAGGGGTGATGGCCCTGACGATTTTGCGAGCGGCGTCAAACGGCACATCTCCGCAAATCTGGCGATTGGGTAGGCGGTTGATGCCAATATCAATGATCACTTGTTGGGAATGGAACCAGTCAGCCGAGATTACCTGATAATTTCCAATGGCAACGACAAGAATATCGGCTATCCGTACCATCTGTTCGAGGTTCTGTGTGCGGCGATGGCAATAGCTGATGGTGGCGCCCGCCGCCAATAATTCCAGACCCATGGGGCGGCCTACGATATGGGAGGTACCCACTATGACGGCGTGTTTGCCTTGCGGGTCAATATGATAGGCTTGTAACAAGCGCATGATGCCCTTGGGAGTACAAGGACTCAGACAGGGTTGCTCAAGGAGCAGCCGCCCCATATTCAGGGGGTGGAATCCATCGACGTCCTTGCTGGGGTTGATGCTGTTGATGATCACATCTTTATTAATGTGGGGCGGAAGCGGCAGCTGTACCAGAATACCGTGAATATCCTGCCGTTGGTTGAGTTCGTGGATGCTGTGCAGAAGGTCAGACTCGCTCACAGACTCAGGAAAGTGGAGATAGGTCGATAACATGCCAACCTCTTGACAGGCTCGACGCTTGTGGTTGACATAAATTTCAGAAGCCGGATCGGAACCCACGAGTATGACGGCCAAACCCGGGGCACATTGCCACTGTTGTGTAAAACGGGCCACTTCCAATGTCAGTTTTTGTTTTTCGTCATTCGCTAGTGTTTTGCCATCAAGAATGAGCGCGGCCATGGTGGATTTACCTTACAAAATAAGTCGCATCATAGCATACCCGCTTGGTTTGCGCCAAAATGATGGCGATATTTTTGGGTGATACTGGTTGAGTGAGAAGTGCAGCCCAGATCTTGAATTACGCAGGCTGAGGTGATAGCTTAACAATAATCGCAAACCTACTTTCTTCACTACCGATAGTATGGTGAACCTTCTTGGCACGGTGATGACAGGCAGGGTGAGGCGTATCTGGATAAGGCCGCATAAAAGCGCTGAAGTTTTTGCGCTGGATGCTGGTCATCCTTTCCGCAGGAACTGTATCCCTGATGATTGAAACAGGGCAAGGAACAACGTTTGAAACTCCCGCTTCTATATAGCTTGTTATTGATCTGGTCATGGTCGATGTCCGTCTTTTCCCTGAGTATGGGGGAGCTGCAAATAGACTCGTATCTTAATCAGCCCTTCAGGGGTGAGATTGTGTTGGGTGATCTGGCGGATATTCCTCCGGAGGGCATTAAGGTTCGCCTTGCTTCTTACGACGATTTTGAACGGATGGGTTTTGAATATCAGGAAGTCCTCACCGTATTTCAATTTAAAATTAAAAAAAATAACAAGGGAAAAACGGTTATCGCCATCCATTCCGATGAGCGGATATCAGAACCGTATATCGAATTGGTAATGGATGTTGCCTGGGCGGATGGGCAATTATACCGTGCCTATACCATCCTGTTGGATCCGCCTCATTATACACTGGCACGCAAAACTCAACCGCATACGGTGCTTCCCGCGCCACAAACAGGGCATCGTGGCGTGGTAGACCGGCCTGTGCTCGAGGACATTGTTGTACAAGCATCGGCCCGTGATTCCGAGCGTTCCGAATCGTACTATGGTCCTACGACCGGAAAGGAAACCATTTGGGCTATTGCCCAACGCTATAGCGAGTCGGGAGCCAGTTTGTCCCAGATTGCCCTGGCTATTGTGGGGGCTAATCCACAAGCGTTTAATGAGGGTAATCTGAATGCGTTGCTGGCTGGGAAGCGCTTGCGGATACCCGCCAGCGAGGAGATTCGTAACATCCCGGCTGAACTGGCCCGGGCAGAAGTTGTCGCTCATGATAAGGCCTGGGCAGACAACACCACTATTGTTCATGTATTGCAACCGCCTTATTTTTCTGGCATTGAAGCGCATACGCTGAAAGAACCTGAATTGGAATTCCTCTTACCGGCGTCTTTGCCAGTTGTGGAGGCGCTACACGCGACAGATGATTCAGCACAACGCTCAGGAGCTCAGGGCAATCCAGACGCGTTGGGCACTTTAGGTAGCGAGAACATAGGTCTGTCTGAGTTGCCATCGCTGAGGATATCACGACCGGCAGCGGATATACGGTTGGAAGAGGCCTCTGTCATAGTTCCTGCGCCAGTGCTCGTAAGGGCACAGCGCTCGTTGCCCAATGAGACCTGGTCACAAACCATTATACAATTACAAAAGGATAAAGAACACCTCGAACAGCAACTTCTACAGCGAGACCGGGAATTGTCGGCATTGCGCCAACAAGTGAACGAGCTTACTGCACGGCGTGACGGAATCGCCGCACAAAGCGGTACTCTGGTGGAGGAGTCGGGCTCCTGGTATTTTATTCTGCTGTTTGCTGCTTTGTTGGCAGCCGTGGTTATTGCCTTACTCTACTTCTATATTCACCGAGCGAAGATGACTGGGCAGGGGTCAAAACCGTCTCTGGCCGATGTTGAACCAGACGCTCCTTTGCCAGAAGAGAGGACCGATGCTGAGCAGCAGGCGGATGCGACACCGGACATCAGCACTGATTTTGACGCAGGCGCCTCAGGTGAAAGCATGGCGGCGATGCTCGAACACGAGATTGAAAACGTGCAGGGCGAAGTGCTTAGCCCTGCACGTTTTGAAGAGGGACAAGAAAAGAACGCTCTGATTAAGAGCAAAGTGGCACTGGATACGTTATTATCGCTGGCAAAAACGTATATTGGCATGGGGGATGGGGAAGCGGCCCGCCAGTCCTTGCAGGAGGTGCTGGAATATGGGGATGAAACGCAGCAAGTCGAGGCGCGGAAATTGCTGGAACAGCTGGATAATCAATCCTGAGTTATGCCATTCTCCACTTTACATTGACTTTATAAGAGGATTGCCCTCGCTGAGTCTTATTCTACAGCGTTGGATTGAGAGACGACGGACACTAAATACTTTACATGCTGCCTTAATTGAATTTCCTGTATCAATAAAGTTTAGAACGGCTTCTCTTTAGTCCGTTGAATATCCCATCATAATTTCCAAATTTTAAAAGTCATTGTTATATCAAATAAATCATCCACTTAAAATTCAATTCACTATACCTGTTCCAGGTGTGCTTCTTGCTGATGCGCCTCAAGAACGCAGAAGGTTAGCACACATTCCTATTGCAGGACAGAATGAGTGAAACGTTGTACTAGGGGGCTATATGACAGGGAAAACGCATCTAAACGCGCCGTAATAAGTTAAACCGCCTGCTTTCCGCGCTTTATGCGCGGAATCCAGTTTCGATCTCGAGTCAGGATCGTATGGATGCTGTGCGCAAAGCCTAGACTTTGGCCATTTTTTGCAGGGCAAACGCATCTAGATGCGCCGCAATAAGTCAAACCGCCTGCTTTCCGCGCTTTGTGCGCGGAATCCGGTTTGATCTCGAGTCAGGATCGTATGGATGCTGTGCGTAAAGCCTGGACTTTGGCCATTTTTGTAAAATGGGCCAAAAACCCGTCTTTGCGAGCATTAGCGAAGCAATCCAGATCGGAATTTCAATTAAAAATCGATCTGGATTGCTTCACTTCGTTCGCAAAGACGGCATTTTTTGATCGTAACTCTGGTCCGACAGTTTCTCCCGGTAATCACAGTTTTACACTTGGGGTAGCAGTATTTGACTCTTCAATGAGACTATCAAGTAGAGCGCTTGTTCTACTATTAATGCCAGCTCTGACATCAGGATATTCCTTTTCTATCCTTTTGATAGCCATTGGAACAGTCTCAGTTTTAGCATATTCTACTAAAGACGTTAATGCGTCAATTTGATGCTGTTTTCTTTCTTTGTTAAAACTAAACCAATGGTTGATTTCTGTTCTAAGAACTTGTGCCTGCTTGTCTATTCTACTGAGTTGTTCTTGAGATAAGGCAGATGGCTGATATGCCTCATTCCCTGTTATACCGAGTGGAACTCTACAAAAGAGAGAAACAGAGGATAATTCGCCTGCAGCGATGCCTGGTCGGTCATGGTCATTTGCCAAGGCTGACTGAGGAGTATATTGAGGATTATAAATGGGTTTTTCAAGATTCTTGGTGCCGAAAATAATAGGTACACCACGCCAACCGAATTTTATGCTGTTTATATAATGTTCCATTCGTCTAATAACAATAATATCATTTGACTCAAAAAGACTATTTTGTAGTAACCAGAAGAATGGATTCTCTTTAGCATTTACAGAACCGATATATTTCTCTTTTTCTGAATATTTTTCATCACTTAAGCGATTCAGGGAAACAGTAACCTCTACGATAATGACCTCGAAGCGGTGGCTGTGCTGATTTTCAATCTCTTCCGCTTCCTCATAAGTTGTCCCGACTTGGAGATCACGCAATTTGCTTAGTTTGGATAGGGTTTCGGCAATACGGTTAAAGTCAAGCGACTCCTGCAAACGGTTTCGATCAACACTAAGGAAAGCGTCATTTTCACACTCAGAAAAATGGCTAAATGGTAAAGCAACAAAAATATTAACGCTTGCATTGCCAGGTTTACGCAGTGCGTTAGTGCTCTCTGGTACGGGGCTTTTTTTGGGTTGCGGTTGGGAGACATGGGGTTCATGAGACGACTCATCTCTATGACTACCGCTTAAATACGCATTCAAACGTTCTTGACTGTTCACCTTTTCATAGGCGTTTACTAATATTTTGAATTTTTCTTGATATTCTTCCCTTTCCGCATTGGATTTACCTGTATGCTTGTCAGGATGCCATTCTATTGCTTTTGTTAAATACGCTCTTTTTACAGCCCTAAAGTTATTAGTGGATGCAATACCTAAAATTTCAAAAATAGTATCTGGTGTCATAAACAATCCTCAAAATTTATAATAATGACCAATTTAGGCTGAGAAAATGATTTATTTTAATTCATATTTGTTAAGGATTTATTAATAAGTTATAAATATTAACAATCAGTTTGTGTGATTTTGCTAAAGTTTAAAACCCATCCCTTTCAGGGGTATATTAAACAGAAAGAGTGGTTTTCATTTCTCATAATGCTTAAGGCGCATCAGAATCATCAGTACAAGGGTCTTGCTCTGACCGGTTGCGCTTAAACAGGAGCTTCGCTTGTGATTTTTTATCGCATACAAAGAACTTCTTTTGATCATGCCGCGCTTTTAATAAAACGTTAAGAAAAAAACAGGATAATAACACCAGCCTTTATTTTACCGTTACCCTGAGCGACTATGCCTGAATTAATGCCAACTCCATGCTGGGAATCCAGCCTTCCCTGGGTCAAAAAATATAATGACCTTATGAAACCAGATAAGGTCGTGGTAGTCGCACAGTTCGAGGATTTTATAAGAAACGATGCGCTCGTTGAGGCGTTTAATATGCACTTGGCGTGGAACAGGGAAAAAAAACCATCTGTTAGTATAGAGTATATCATCGTAAAATTTCAGAATGCTGTTGCGGAGCTGGTTGAACGGGTGTGCAAACCAGTTCAACAATACGATGCCCTAATTCAAGAGTTCAATGACAAGCTGCAATCAGCACAAGACCAGGAAGAGCGGAAAAAAATATATTTGGAGGCTGATACGAGTCTCCAACAATTCGCCGAGACATCGAAAGATGAGTATATTGCAGCTAAACTATTGAAGGCACAGAATCCAAAGTTTAAAGCAACAGAAAAGAATGGCCAAGTTGTCCCTGAAATCACAAAGAAGCGTACGCTACTAAATCGGACAAAGATCGTTGAGGACCTTGTCAGAACTCAACACGATTATCTCAATCAATATTCTGTGCTTCTTAAAGAAGAACAGACAGTGTTGCAAGACAAAAATAATGAATTGAAGATGCAGGAAGAAGGATTGCATGCCAAGCACCTTGAAAATCAGTCTGTCATTAAGAAACTACAAAGTGGAGACGGTCAGGAAGAAGGAATAATCATAATCCAGAAAACAATTGCGAAAAAAATTGGTGACCTTAAGCGTGCTTTAAGCAACACATCACCTGGTAAAGATGGACCGCCACCACCACCACCATTAATTACGTCATCAGGTTTGCTATCATCAAAAAAAACAGTACCTGAGTTATCCCCGTCAAAGCGATCCACACTTGAAGTGACAATAGATGCGCTACAGGCTGCTCAAAAGAAATTAAAAAACACCACCCCCCGCCTGCCCACAAAAAGCTTAAGCGAGCCGATCGTTAATAATCAAAATCAGAATATTCGCGAAACATTGGCGATTTTGGTAAAACAACAAAGCAGCAATAGTCTGCCTCGTGTACCTTCTGCTAAGGGGGTTAAAAAACAGCAGGTTTCACGTGAGTCGATTCAAGGGAAAGAGTCCGAACTCTGGAACCTCGCATTGAAATTGCATCGAAATGAACAAGTTATTTTTGAACTTGAGCGACGAAATGAAATCGACGCACAACGGATAGCGCACTTGAGCGCGCAAAGAGAGAGTCTGAAGGCGCAACGCCAGCAAGTTGAAACGTTACAAACCAAAATCAACTCCTCGAAAACACTGGAAACACCTCCAGAAATAACGCCTGTCGACCCGGTGAGAGCAGCAATACATAATCCACCTCCACTTCCACCTCCACTTCCACCTGTGTCTCTATCGCCAGTACAAGGTGCGCTCAAGAAGACAATCTTGCAAAAAACACAGGGAATAACCCGACCAAAAGGTAATAGTGGTGGCACGAATGATACTCCTCCTTATATGGACATGATGAAAGAATTGGCGAGAGTCCAGCGTCGACGCTCCAATGAGGTGATGTCTCATAACGATAGCGATGAGGACTGGGAGAGTGATTCAGACGAGTCTGGATCTGCTCAAACGCTTGTCAGGCAGCAACAAGAAGAAAAATTGGCACAGCAGCGGGCAGAAGAAGAAAAGAAACGTAAGATTTTACAGACCTATCGGGAAAAAATAGAAAAACGTTCCCCGCAATCGGGCGACCCGACGCTCGCAGTGGAAACAGAAACGTTCAAGCGGACTCTGGCTGATCATGAACCAGAGAGCACCATTGCCCAATTCAAGGAAGAAATTGAAAAATTAAGCCGCGCCATTACGTCCGGGGAAACAACAAAAACTGTTCTGGAAAATCCGCAAAAAGCACCTGAGTCACAACAGTATCACTCTGTGCCCGTACCAAATAATACAGACCCTATAGAAAAAATTCTGATGAGCTTGCACCCGGATGTGGATGCACGGGAGTTTTGCCTGAGCCCACTATCCCAATCGGAAAATCTTTTACGGGATGCGCTGAAAAAAGCCGACACACAACAGAAACGCACTCCGGGTATTGTTAGTGATCTGCTGGTGTTATATCGCTATGTGGTGAGCAAGACGCAAGAAATCGAAGCACAGCGTGGTTCGCAGCGGACTAAAACGCAATACATCAGTGAATTACATACATTCTATCAACATGCCACCACTATCCTTTTATCGGATAGCTCGCCGGACGCACAACACCAACAATTGAAAAACGCGGCGCAGCAAGATCTTAAGCTGCGTAATAAAGGGATCAGACTTTTTGCCGATATTTTGATGGTGATTGCCAGTCTTGCTGTTGTGGGTCTTGCGATAGGTTTGGCCCGCCTGTGCACAGGCCATAGCTTTTTCTTCAGCAACGCCGAAACGGCGAGAGCCAATGGGGTGAATAAAATGCTCAAGCCTATCCCGGATAAAGAGGGGCTGTTTCAGCAAGCGCTGATATCGGCATCAGCGTAGGCTGCGGTGCGTGGCTCAAGATATGCTACACCTGCTTCGGTCATCAGCGGGCGGTTGGGTATCTATACCGGCGCTAAGGCTCTGCTGGGGCTTGTGCTAATTGGAGCATTTTCCTGCGATGGGGCGCAGCCACAAGATGGAGTTTATTTTGCGCTTTTATCGCGTTCATTTCCGCTACCTGTCGACTACCCTGACTTATTGTGGATTATCCTGCCGGTCTCGCATGAGCGGGCGGCGGCGTTGGGCAAAGAAACGTTGCAGTAAGGCCTGACTTTCGTCTGCCAGGATTCCCTCATCAACGAGGACACGATGATTGAATGGGGCGCCATTCATGAGATTCAGGACGCTGCCTGCGGCACCGCTTTTCAGATCTCGGCAGGCAAAAACCAGATGCTTGATACGCGCATGCAATAAAGCAGCAGCACACATCGGGCAGGGTTCAAGACTCACCAGGAGGGTGCAGTCTGTTAAACGATAATTTTTCAACCTTTGGCTTGCTTGTCGCAACGCCAGGATTTCAGCATGAGCCGTACAGTCATGTTGTTGGATAACCTGATTGTAGCCAGAACCGAGCAGCTGACCTTCAGGATTCAAAACCACGGCACCCACAGGAACTTCCCCGCTTGCTTGTGCTTTTTGGGCAAGTTCCAGTGCTTTTTTCATCCAGTAGCGGTGGTTTATTCCCATTCAATGGTTGCCGGCGGTTTGCCTGAGATATCATAGGTCACGCGTGATACACCATCGACTTCATTGATAATCCGGTGCGATACGCCTGCGAGAAAATCCCAGGGTAACCGGGCCCAGTGGGCGGTCATAAAATCAACGGTTTCCACGGCACGCAGACTAATGACATAATCATAGCGTCGCCCATCACCCATAACGCCGACACTTTTGACAGGCAAGAAGACGGCGAAGGCTTGTGATACGGTATGATACAAATCGGCACGGCGCAGCTCTTCGATAAAAATCGCATCAGCCTGGCGGAGAATGGTGGCAAATTCAGGCTCGACCGCACCCAGTATACGTACGCCAAGCCCGGGGCCTGGAAAAGGGTGGCGGTATACCATGTCGTAGGGCAGTCCAAGCTCCAGCCCCATCTTGCGTACCTCATCTTTAAACAGCAGGCGAAGGGGCTCCAGTAATTTAAGATTCAGCTCTTGCGGTAGCCCTCCTACATTGTGATGGGATTTAATGACCATTGAGGAGCCTTTGGAAGAGGCGGCGGCGGACTCAATAACGTCAGGATAAATGGTACCCTGTGCCAACCACTTGATGTTGGGGATTTTACCGGCTTCCTCATCAAAAACGTCAATAAACGTATGGCCAATCACTTTGCGTTTCTTCTCCGGGCATTGAATGCCGGCCAGAGCCTTGAAAAATCGCTCCTGGGCGTGCACGGTAATGAGGCGGATGCCCAGATGTTGGCGAAACATTTGTTCTACCTGTTCTACTTCCCCCTGCCGTAAGAGTCCTGTGTTCACAAACACACAGATTAACTGCGGACCAATAGCCTGATGCAGCAATGCCGCGACTACCGAGGAGTCAACTCCGCCTGACAAGGCCAGTAAAACCCCTTCCTGCCCAACTTTTTCACGCACCATCTGCAGTGAGCGCTCAATAATGCAATCAGTGGTCCAGTCTGCTTTGGACTGACAGATCTCGAGGGCAAAACGCTCCAGGATACGGGTTCCTTGCAGGGTGTGGGTGACTTCCGGATGAAATTGCAAACCAAACCAGGGTTTGCTGTGGTGCATCATCCCGGCGATAGGGGCGCTTTTGGTGGAGCAAATAATGCTAAAATCAGGAGGCAAGTCCGTGACTTTGTCGCCATGGCTCATCCAGACATCCAGCAGGGCTTCTCCTTGCGCGTTAGTGTCATCTTCAATTTGTTGCAGCAGCGCGGACTGTCCATGCAGAACAAGCTGAGCATAGCCATATTCTCGTTGCGGTGATGAGGCGACGCGGCCACCCAGTTGCAGAGCCATAGCCTGCATGCCATAACAGATCCCCAGGATAGGCATGCTGTGTTGAAATAGCCATTCTGGCAGACGGGGGGTATGGGTTTGGGTGGTGCTGGCGGGGCCACCGGATAAGATCACACCGATAGGTTGGCGTGCCCGGAACTCCGCCTCAGTGATATCCCAGGGATAAATTTCACAATAGACGCCCAATTCTCTGAGCCGGCGGCCAATCAGTTGCGTATATTGTGAACCAAAATCAAGAATAAGCAGAGGTTGTGCGGTGAGAGTATTCGACATTAACGTTCTTCCACTTGGTAATTAGGGGCTTGCTTGGTAATATTGACATCGTGGACATGAGACTCACGCATGCCGGCATTGGTGACTTTGACAAACTGCGCGCGTTTGTGCAAGGCACCAATAGTCTCACAGCCGGTATATCCCATACAGGAGCGCAGGCCGCCCATGAGTTGATGAATGATCGTTTGTACCGGGCCTTTGTAGGCAACCCGGCCTTCAATTCCCTCGGGAACGAGTTTTTCGGCGCCCTGGCTGACATCCTGGAAATAGCGATCACTGGAACCCTGGGTTTGATTCATGGCGCCAATGGAGCCCATACCGCGGTAGCTTTTGTAGGTTCGTCCCTGAAATAATTCAATTTCACCGGGAGATTCTTCCGTTCCGGCAAACATGGAACCTAGCATAACCGCATCTGCTCCGGCGGCGAGTGCTTTGCAGATATCACCGGAAAAGCGAATTCCTCCATCGGCTATCAGGGGAACTTTGCCTTGCAAGCCCTCTGCAACATTGGCAATAGCCGTTACTTGCGGCACACCCACACCGGTGACGATGCGTGTTGTGCAGATCGAACCCGGACCGATACCAACCTTGACGGCATCCGCGCCGGCAGCCACTAAATCATGAGCAGCCTGAGCGGTGGCAATATTTCCGCCAATGACGTCGACTTGGGGAAAGTGGTCTTTGATCCAGGCCACACGGGTGAGCACACCTTGTGAATGACCGTGGGCGGTATCGACCACAATAATATCCACACCAGCTTCCACCAGCGCGGTGACCCGCTCATCAGTTCCTTCACCGACACCGACTGCGGCACCAACGCGAAGCTGTTCCGAGCCGTCCTTGCTGGCAAAGGGATTTTCCTTGGCTTTTTGGATGTCTTTGACGGTGATAAGGCCCCGGAGTTGAAAGTCGTCATTCACCACCAGTAATTTTTCCAGACGATGCCGATGCAGCAATTTGCGGATAGTTTCCTGGCTGGCGCCTTCCTTGACAGTCACCAGGTTTTCTTTGGTGGTCATAACCGCGGACACTGGTAAGGATAAGTTGGTTTCAAAACGAATATCCCGGCTGGTGACAATACCGACCAACTGTTCGCCTTCTACGACCGGCATGCCCGAAAAATTATGCTTCTCCATGACCTCCAGTAATTGTTGAACGGTATAGGAGGGAGAAACAAAAATAGGGTCTTTGACCATGCCGCTTTCAAAGCGTTTTACTTTACGTACCGCATTAGCCTGCGACTTGATACTCATATTTTTATGAATAATACCAATCCCGCCTTCCTGAGCCATAGCAATGGCCAAACGTGCTTCGGTGACGGTATCCATGGCAGCAGATAGCAGTGGCAGATTCAGGCGGATATTTTTGGTCAGTCGGGTTTGCAAGACAACATCTTTCGGTAATACCGTAGAATGCGCCGGTACTAACAATACATCATCAAAGGTTAAGGCATCATCGATAATGGTCAGTGACATGAGCGGCTCCGGGTCGTTGAAATTAACCGTACATTATACGTAAATTTTTCGCATAGATATATACCTCTTGTTTCTGTTGTTGCGCATCATCGCAGTGGCTTCAAATACCAGCGCGATAGTGTTATAGTTTTGCTCCTTTACACAGGAGCAACAGGATGAACGCGCTGGTTAAAACAATGCAGCAGGCGGCGTTGGCTGTGCTGCCGCATGCTTACGCACCTTACTCTGGATATCAGGTGGCCTGTTGCCTTGCAACAGATCAGGGTAGTTTGTTCACCGGTGTGAATGTGGAAAATATTGCCTATAGCCTCTGTTTCTGCGCCGAATCCTCTGCGATTGCGCAAATGGTCAGCAACGGACAGCGCCGTATTCGTCATGTGGTTGTTCTGGCCCAGGACGATAAACTCTGTACTCCCTGCGGGGCATGCCGGCAAAGAATCAGCGAGTTTGCATTGCCGGATTGTCAAATTCATTTGTGTAATAGCCAGCAGGTGTTGAACACGCTGTCGGTAGACGAATTGTTACCCTTTGCTTTTACCTTCACTAAATTGGATAAATCATGACAACACAGACTGTAAAGCCTAATGAGAATGCGCATCTGGCCGCGCATTATATTCAAACACAGTACCCAGATTATCAGCCACGCATTGGTATAGTACTAGGGTCTGGCTTGGGGGCTCTGGCAGAGCATTTAGATGATAGCGTCAGTATTCCTTATGCGCAATTGGCCGGTTTTCCTGAAATTTCCGTGCATGGGCATGGGGCTAATCTGATTCTCGGACGTTTATCCGGTGTGGATGTGGCTTGTTTGCAGGGGCGCTCGCATAGCTATGAGGCGGGGGACTTTGATCCGGTCAAAACCTACGTAAGAACGCTGAAGCTGATAGGCTGTGAGATTTTTTTGGCAACCAATGCTTCAGGATCCCTGCGCGCTGATGTGGGGCCAGGTTCTTTGATGCTGATTACCGATCACATCAATATGCAACCCGGCAATCCTCTGGCAGGCCCTAATGATGAGCGTTTCGGTCCTCGTTTTTTTCCGCTGGATAATGCCTATGACCGTGGATTGAGGGAAAAGTTGTTAGCTCTTGCTCAAAGTCACGATATCCCGTTGCATCAAGGGGTATATATTTCGGTATTGGGGCCGAATTATGAAACTGCCGCCGAAATTGGGGCCTTTCGCCGCTGGGGAGCAGATGCGGTAGGGATGTCTACGGTACCGGAAGTGTTGGTTGCCAACCATTGTGGTATGAAGGTGGCTGTTATCGCTACCATTACCAACTTCGCCACTGGCTTAGCTACAGACAGTCACAGTCATGATGCGGTGGTGTTAACGGCATCGCGCGCGGCGGAGCAGTTAAGCCAGCTGGTCAAATCATTTATCCAGAGCCTCGACTAGTCCTGGTGCAGCGTCTCCCGCAAGCGCCTGTCCAGCGCCTGTTCTTCTGCTTCACTGAGCGCTTGTCCCAAATGGTTGGAGAGAAGGAACGTGTCTTCGGCCCGTTCACCGGCAGTAGCAATTTTGGCATTGTGCAAATGTAGTTTTTGTTCGACAAAAACCCGGCTGACTTTAGATAGAAGTCCAGGCCGGTCATTGGCAATCAGAAAAAGCTGGCTGACATTCAGGTGCGGATCATGGCTGAACTGCAGAATGGTTTCGATATTAAAGTGGGCTTTGGTGCGGGATACCCGTCGTTTTACCAAGGGTGGGAACGGGGCATTCGGCTTCAGGAAGTACTGTAAATCTTTTACGATGGCAGCGCTGGCGGCTGGATTAAAGAAAGCCTTGTTGTGTTCATCGAGAATAATATAGGTATCCAGATCAAATTGATGATCACAGGTGATAATAGAGGCTTCCTGGATGGTCGTAATGTGATTGCTGAGTACACTAGTCACGATTGCAAAGCGATCATCCCGATGGGGGGTATAAATAAAGACTTCTGTACCACCTTGGCTATGATGGGGCAAAATAATAATCAAAGGATAGCTGGTATTTTCCAAAATCGCTTTGGTATGTCTGGCAATAATTTCAGGCGATTCGTGCAAAAAATATTTACCTTTGATCTGCTGCCACAGTGCTTTGCTTTGGTTCGCGTCGATGCCTTCAAGACGCAAAATTTGCAAGGCTTCGGCTTGTCGCATCTGGATGAGACTTTCTTCATTGATAGGAAGCAGGCTGGGTTGCATGGCCGTACTGGCAGCACGGTATAATTCTTTGAGCAGGGAGTCTTTCCAGGTGGTCCACAGATTGGGATTCGTGGCACAGATATCCGCTACGGTTAATAAATAGAGATAATCCAAATAGTGCGAATGCGGTAATTGTGCACAGAATGTTTGGATAATCTGGGGATCGTAGATATCCTGGCGTTGTGCTGTCTGTGACATTAACAAATGATGTTTGACCAGCCAGGCCAGCAGTAATTTTTTTTCCTCGCCCAACTCATGCTCTCTGGCAAAGCACTCCGCATCCAACGCACCGAGAGTGGCGTGATCGCCGCCCCGTCCTTTGGCAATATCGTGGAACAGCGCGGCAAGATAGAGCACATCCTTATATGAAATTTTTGCCATTAGCTGGGCAGCCAGGGGAAAGCTGGACTGATACTCCGGCTCTAAAAAACGGCATAAATTGCGGATAACAAACAGAGTATGCTGATCGACGGTATAGACATGAAATAAATCATACTGCATTTGGCCGGTGACCTGCGCAAAGCAATCAAGGTAACGGCCGAGGATGCCGTAGCGATTCATGCGCTGCAAAATAGGGTAGGGTGGCTGCTTACTTTGAAAGATCGCCAGGAATAATTGTCGTGCTTCCGGCAGTTGGCGAAATTTTTTGTTGATAAGGTACAAATGTTGACGAATTAAGCGAATGGTATTGGCCCGTACGCCTTTAATGGCATGCGGTTGATTGAAGTGGTGGAAAAGACGGAGCAGGGTAACGGGCTTTTGCTGAAAGACATCAGGGCTTCTGACTTCAATATAGTGATTTGCCAGTTGAAAGTAACGGTCAAGGGGGAGGAGTTTCTGGCGAGGTTTTTCAATAATGGACTCAGAAAACCATTGTAATAGCACATCATTGAGTTCGCGGGAGCGCTTAATCACTTGAAAATAATCTTTCATAAACTGTTCAATGGCTAAATGATGGGCTTTATCTTGGTAGGAGAAAAATTGCGCCAGTTTGATTTGATAATCAAATAACAGGCGTTCTTCCTGCTTGTCAGCCAGTAAATGCAGGGCAAAGCGCACACGCCAGAGAAAATGCAGACAAAAGAGCAGTTGTTCGTATTCTTTTTCCGTAAAAAAACCACTGCTGATGCCATCGGATAACTTGCGAATCCCGAAGTGGCGTTTGCCAATACTCAGCAGTATTTGCAGATCGCGAAGGCCGCCCGGACCATTTTTAACATTAGGTTCCAGATTATAGGCTGTTTCGCCGTATTTTTCATACCGTTTATGTTGCTCGGTAAGCTTGCCTTCAAAAAAACGGTTACTGGACCAAATATGGAGGGGATGGGTGGTATAGGCTAAGGTATCGCGCAGACTGCTTCGCCCGGCAATCATTCGCATATCCATAATACTGGATATTACGCTGAGATCAGCGGCTGCAAGTTCGGTCAATTGGTTGACTGTGGTGATTTGATGGCTGATGTTTAGCCCCGCATCCCAGCATTGTTGAATCAGGCTCTGTGCCTTTAGGCTACTTCGCTCACTAATGTCAGGTTCATGCAGCAAAATGAGATCAATATCAGAATAGAGCTGCAGTTCACGTCGGCCATAACTTCCGACCGCCAGCAAGCAAAAGGCATGATCGTCCTGCAGTTTAAGTTGGTGAAACAAGCGGTAGAGGGTGTCGTCCACAAAGTTGACTAGTCGGCGCGTCGCAGGAAGAATTTTTTTCTTTTGTGCAAAATCGGCCTTTAAGTCCATTTTAAAGGCTTTAAAATGCGAAGATAATCCGTTCATATTTTAAAAGAGGGAAAGAGGTATATCATAATTTTGGCACAGTTTAGACACGCAACGCCAGCGACTTTTAAAAAATACGCCCTGCCTTGAAGGACCTTCCAGGGAGCAGGACAGTTTCAATAAACAGAAGCAGCGTGTTCTGAAAGGTACTGCACGGAGCACCGTTGCATGGCTAATCGCATAACGGAGTCACATACAGCACCGTGTTATCCAGAAAAGCGCAGCGATGGTATTAGTGCTGGCGCATTTTATCCTGGCGTTTTTCCATCCACTTCTGCTTCATCTCCTTGAGCTTTTCTTGTTGTTCGGTATCCATGACCTGATAGATTTCATTTTTCATTTTTACCTTGGTTGTGATGACGTCTTTGGATACCTTATTTTGTTGTTCCATAAGGCTATCAAGTTTGGAGGAGTCCATATCTTTTTGTTGTGACATCATCATCATTTCATGATAGAGCTTGCGTTTTTGCATCATTCCTTCTTTGATGCTTGGGCGATACTTGTCTTGAATGGCTTTGATTTTTTGTTTTTGCTCATCACTCAGATCGAGTTTTTCCATCCAGTCTTTTTTATCTGCTTTGCCTTGCATGCCTTTGCAAGGACAAGACTCTGTTTGAGCAGATACAGCGGAGGAGTCGTGTTGATGCGCAAAACCAGGGTTAACTAAAAAAAGACCCAGAGAAAGGCTTGAAATAATAAGTTTCTTAAACATGATAGCTCCTTTATTCGATTATAATATAACGCAATAGCATTATAGACTATAATGGTCTAATTGGCAGGAAATTTTTCCAAAAAGTCTATAATGCCACCAAAAAGGATGTGTTTTTTATCAAAAATCACATGACATCAGCGCTTGGTTTGATACGTTTGTAAAATCGCATTGCACCGCCAGCGAAAGACTGTTAGAATTGCGAGGTTTTTAACCTTGCCTTACCAGGCAGTCTCATCTGCGGAAGGCTATTATCCATAAGGAAAAAGTAATGCGACATTATGAAATCGTTTTTCTAATCCATCCTGATCAAAGCGAGCAGGTGCCAGCAATGATTGAGCGCTATGAAGGGGTGGTTACCCATAGTGGTGGAGTCATTCATCGTCGAGAAGACTGGGGACGCCGTCAACTGGCCTATCCCATTTCTGATGTGCACAAGGCCCATTATTTCCTGCTGAATATTGAGTGTGGACAAGAGCCGCTGGCCGAGTTGAAAAATGCCTTCAAGTTTAATGATGCGATCCTTCGTCACCTCATTGTTGCTCAGAAGAAGGCTATTACTGAGCCGTCTGATATGATGAAAAAAGATTAATTGCAGAGATTAGGAGAAAATAATGGCATTTTCAAGACGTAAAAATTCTATCAGCTTCACTGTTGATAGTGGTATGGAAGTTGACTATAAGTCAGTGGAAACACTCAAGAAGTATATTACTGAAACCGGTAAAATTGTTCCCTGTCGCATTACGGGTACCCCGGCCTCGGTACAACGCCAAATGGCCAAGGCAATCAAGAGAGCGCGCTTTTTAGCCTTGTTACCTTATTGCGATAGTCATAAATAAGATATTGAAGATCAGTGCTTTTATCTTTGCGGTAAAGCAATTAAATAAAGAGAGATTACGATGGAAGTTATTTTACTTGAAAAAATTCGTAACCTTGGCGATCTTGGCGATAAAGTCAAGGTGAAGTCAGGGTACGGGCGAAATTATTTGATTCCCCAAAATAAGGCCGTATTCGCCACAGCTAAAAATACAGAGCTCTTTGAGGCGCGCCGTGCTGATTTGGAAAAGAAAGCCAAGCAGTTGGTCGCTCAGGCAGAGCAACGTGCATCAAAATTAAACGATATTACTATTGAAATATCGGCTCAGGCCAGTGATGAAGGCAAGCTTTATGGTTCTGTTGGTCCCAATGAGATTCACAAAGCGCTGATGGATCGCTCGGTAGAAGTGAGTAAGCGTGAGATTGTCATGCCAGAGGGTGCAATACACCATGTGGGCGAGCATGTGGTAGAGATTCACCTGCATACCGATGTGATAGCCAATCTGCAAGTGTCTATTACGGCTGGATAGTAACAGGCAAGTACAGGTGTTTATGCTCGTAAAGGCGCACCCTATTTCGTATAGGGTGCGCCTTTTTTGCAAAAGAAAGGCTTGCTAATGCTACTCGGTATGACGCGCCGGATTTTCGCTATAGGTGGGGTACTAGACATCGACCAGATTACCTTTAGACTCCAGCCAGACTTTACGGTCACCGGCGCGTTTTTTGGCCAACATCATATCCATCAACTCCAAACTGGTTTGCTCGTCTTCATCAAGCGTTAACTGAACCAGACGTCGGGTATTGGGATCCATGGTGGTTTCGCGCAACTGTACCGGATTCATTTCACCCAGACCTTTAAAGCGCTGGACATTTATTTTGCTTTTGCGCTGTTGCTGCAGTTGACTGAGGATCTGATTTTTTTCAGTGTCATCCAGAGCATAATAAACTTCTTTGCCCACATCTATACGATAGAGTGGTGGCATGGCAACAAAGATATGGCCCGCGCTAACCAGCGGCTTGAAGTGACGTACGAACAAGGCGCAAATCAAGGTGGCAATATGTGCTCCGTCGGAATCGGCATCAGCAAGAATACAAATTTTACCATAGCGTAAACCAGAAAAATCCGGAGAGCCGGGATCCACGCCGATAGCAACGGAAATATCATGTATTTCCTGTGACCCCAGTACCTGGGCTGACTCAACCTCCCATGAGTTCAAAATTTTTCCACGTAAGGGAAGAATGGCCTGAAAATCTTTATTGCGCGCCTGTTTTGCAGAGCCGCCGGCAGAGTCTCCCTCGACCAGAAAGAGCTCGGCCTGGGCAAGATCCTGCTGCAGGCAGTCGGCAAGCTTTCCCGGTAATGCCGGACCCTGGCTGATACGTTTTCTGGCAACTTGCTTGGAAAGACGCAGCCGTTTCTGCGCTCGTTCAATGGCTAATTGCGCAATCGCTTCGCCTTGATTCCGGTGCTCATTCAACCAGAGGGCAAATGCGTCTTTGACGATATTGCTGACAAAGGCTGCTGTTTGCCGTGAACTCAGGCGTTCTTTGGTTTGTCCGGCAAACTGGGGCTCATGCATTTTAACGGATAAGATATAGTTGCAGGTTTCCCAGAGATCTTCTGCTGTGAGTTTAATACCCCGCGGCAGCAAATTGCGGAGGTCACAAAAAGCAGCCAAGGCATCATATAAGCCTGAGCGCAGGCCGTTTACATGCGTCCCCCCCTGGGTGGTCGGAATGAGATTCACATAACTTTCTGCGATTTCATTATGGCGCTCAGGCAGCCATACTACCGCCCAGTCCACACTGCCATCTTTGTTGGATATGCCGCCACTAAACGGTGTTTCCGGTATGAAACCATCCTCTAAACCCTGCTGTAAATAGTCTTTAATGCCATTATCAAACTGCCAATGCAGTTCTTCTCCCGTCATGTGATTAATGCAGGTCATCGATAAACCAGGGCATAATACCGCTTTGGCGCGCAGCAAATGCATCAATGGCTTGGTTGCCAGTTTGATGTGGTCAAAGTATTTTTCCTCTGGCCAAAAGCGTATGGTGGTTCCTGTATCGCGCTTGCGTGTGGTTCCCACTTCATGTAGTTCCTGTATTTTAGCGCCATGAGCGAAGGCCATACGATAAACAACGCCATTGCGACGAATCGTGACTTCCAGACGTTTTGACAACGCATTGACCACTGATACACCGACGCCGTGCAAGCCGCCTGAAAAGCTGTAGTTTTTATCGGAAAATTTGCCGCCCGCATGCAAACGGGTCATGATGACTTCCACCCCGCTCAGGCCCAATTGCGGATGAATATCAACCGGCATACCACGCCCATCATCTTCAATTTCAATCGAATGATCTGCATGCAAAATAGCCACAATACGGCTGCCATGTCCGGCAATGATCTCGTCCACGCTATTATCAATAACCTCCTGCACCAGATGGTTCGGGCGATCAGTATTGGTATACATGCCGGGGCGCAGTTGAACTGGCTCAAGTCCACTTAAGACTTCAATGGCTTCAGCGGTATAAGTAGTGGTCATAAAAAGCTGTCTCCAATGAATAATGAACTATTTTAACGTAGTTACGACCGTTCAGCCAAGATTTTATCCTGGAAGGGCACGATTTTATAGCGGATGGCTCAGAAAGGGCCGAGAGTCTGGTACTCGGCAATGACCTCATCAATCGCTTGAAGTAGCAATGCCCAGTCTTCAGAGAACGTTTTTACCTCTGTTGTTGCCTTAGCTGATTTTTCAACTCTGGCAACCTGGTTTTTGAGTTTTGGTACTCCGCAAAAGCAGCAGGCGCCATGTAATTTGTGGCTGAGATGGTAAATCGCCTGACTATCATTTTTTTCCCACAGTCGTATCAGCTCACGCCGATTGTGCTCTAATTCCTCTATGAACTTTTCTAAAAATTCCGCAGCAAGCTTTTGATTCCCTGATGTTTTTTGTATACATAATTGCCAGTCAATCGCGGATCCTTTTTTTGTTTGTAATTGTTTAATGAGCATCGCTAACAAATTTTCTTCATCAATGGGTTTTTGGATACAGAGCTCCACCCCTGATTGGGCCAGTTGCTCAGGCGTCACATCGGCGCTATTGGCTGTAATAAGCAGGATGGGGGTATGACGGTTGAGACCGCTTTGCTGGCGAATCTGTGAGGCCGTGTCCAGACCATTGAGGGTTGGCATTTGCAAATCGAGTAGAATTAATTGATAAGGGTTATTTTTACACAAATTCAATGCCTGATCACCATCATCTACCGCGGTGATCTTCGATATTTTTCCCAGCAGCGAATTAAGAAGTAAGCGATTCACCGCATTGTCTTCTGCTACCAGAATATCAGGGTGATACTCTTTAAACTGCTGGCGCAGGCTCGTCAAGCGATCTCGGCTGTCGGCAATTTGCAGCTGACCTTCATATAAAAGATTTTGAATGATTTCGCGGATTTTCTGGATACTAATTGGTTTAAACAAAAAGGCATTGCCACCCAGCGCGGTGGGATTGCTAATCAAATTCTTCGCAAGCAATACTACAGGTATTGTTTGCTTTTGCACGATACGACTGATGTTCGCTTCATTTCCCTCGGCGACATTCACAAAGGCAATATGAGCGTTTTGATGCTGAGCAAAGCTGGTTTCCAGCGTCTTGCTATCGGTGATGGCTATACAACGAATACCCCAAAAACCCAGCCCATTGCACATGGCTTCTAAGTATCGGGGGTTTTCGTCAAAGCAAACAGCGGTTAAATGGCTATAGGCTGGTTTCTGGGATTTGTCCTTTTCATAAGAGGCGAGTTTTTCCAGTTTCAGTGTGACGGTAAAGACAGAGCCTTTCTGTACTTCACTGACCAATTCAATCTTTCCTTGCATGGCTTGCGTGAGTTTTTTACAGATGACCAGTCCAAGGCCAGTTCCACCATAACGGCGGGTGATCGTCGTATCTGCCTGATTAAAGGCATTAAATAATCGTTTCTGATCGGAAGGATCGATCCCGATTCCGGTATCACTGATTTCAAATTTCATCATGTAGTGATGCGTCGCACTCTCGGCAATAGAGGTTCGAATCATGACATAACCCTGCTCCGTGAATTTGATGCTGTTACTGATGAGATTGCTTAGAATTTGTTTTAAACGTAAGGGATCGCCCAGTACCAGTCTGGGTACATTGGTTTCTGTTGAGGGAATCAAGTCCACCCCTTTTTTGTGGGCATTAGGAGAGGTAAGGCTCAGAACCTCATCAATACAGGCACGAATATCTACCGGAATACAGTCGAGATGAAGTTTTCCGGCATCTATTTTAGAAAAATCGAGAATATCATTGATAATCGAGAGTAAGTCCTGCGCTGATGATTTAATGGTTTTCACGTAATCCAGCTGTAACGGATCGAGTCGACTTTCCAGTAGAACATTGGTAAAGCCTATGACCCCGTTCATGGGCGTGCGGATTTCATGACTCATATTGGCGATGAACTCGGATTTTTGTCGACTTTTTTCATCGCTGTCTTTTTTCTCAAGAGTTAATTGAATGTTTTTTTCTTCCAGAAGTTCGAGGCTTTGTTGCAGATCCTTATTGGCTTCTTCAATCAGGTGATTCATTTCGTCAATGGTTTCGAGATAATGCTGTTGCAGATGCCGACAACCTTGCTCAATTTCGCCAAGTTCGCCTGGGCTGCCGGTACGAATTTTAGTTTTGAACGCGTTGCCGAGAATCTGTTTCATGCTATGGCGAAGACGTATAATCGGCTCATAAATCTGCTTGGACAGGAAGTAGTGGATTCCCAGGCTGATTAATAGTCCCAGCAAGGTAATAAAAATCGAAATGACATACATCTGGTAGCGTTTCATCAGCATAGACTGCGTGTCAAGATTGATAGACAGCCAGCCCAGCACATCATTGGAGGGATAATTGATCGGTGATATAGACGTTGCGAGCGGCAAGCTAGAATAGATGTTAAAACGGGGCAGAGTGATAGGGGCGATAAAATTAACGGTATCAGCCAATGTTTTGCTTTCTACGAAATCACCAGTGTACGGCGGTGGCACAAAGGGATGTTTCAGCGAATGCTTTCCGCCTCGATAAGCCAGTAATTGACCGCTGGCACTGTAAAAGGCCAATGATTTGATTTCCGGATTGATAGAGGAGGCATTAATCAAACCCTGCAAGGTTCGCGAGTCATCCCGAACCATGGCCAGTTGCGCCGCAGGCAACAATTGACGGACATAGGCATTTCCCAGGCGGAAAACATGTTGATCGAGATCTTTGCCAAACTGGACGTTATAAAAAAAAGCAAATAATAGGGCGACTACCAGTACCGGCAACAGCGTGGTAAGTCGTAATTGATATTTAATTCCCATAGCTTTCATGAGTGAAAACGCGGCACGGTAAGCCAACGCTGGTCGGTTGCGTTTACTGCGGCTCTGGTATGGTATGGTCTGTCACCGCATAAAAAAACCGCAATGACGCCTTGCCAAAAAAAGCCAACAAAGGGGAAGCAGCGTATGGTATGTGGCGACATCCGTCTAAACTCAGAACATGATTTCGTCATTGTAGCGTGTCATGGGGTAAAAATTCAATGGACTTAATCTCTGAGATGCCGTTCAGTGCTTTTTTAACATTCTCTTTCTGCACCGGATTCATCTCCCCCTGAATGATGACCTGAGCTTTGTCAACGCGGATAGCGAGTCCAACCAAGGGAATGTCTTGCATTTGATATTTACTGGCTGCGGTGATGCGGGCATTTGCGGCAGTTTCGATTAAGTGGTCGAGCTGGCTGGGGGAGATGGGGTTGTCTTCAACTAATAATTCATTTTTGATACTCTCGACCTCAACGTTGCTTTGTGTAATCAGGTATAATGCTTGTTCAACCATAATGGGATGACTGACCTGCCCCACCAGTACCAATCCATTTTTCTGTTGCTGCAGCGTGATTTTTTCCTTGGCCAATAAGGGGTCGAGGGCAAATTTAATTTTAATACGGGCACGCACGGCTTCATGGGAGCCCGAAGTGCTGTCAGAGCTGCCTGACGTACTCTCGTTAAGCGCAAACAGGGGGTGAGAGCAGAAGAGCCCCCAGAGAAGGATAGTCATCAATCGCATATATGTTTTCATCAAATAAGCCGTTTATAGGTGTTTTTGACTGGGGAGATCGACCTCTGATATCAGAATTCTAACGCAGAAACCCACTTATCCCGTGTCAAAGACTCCTACCCTAACAAATTCTTCTGCTTTCAGCAAACCAACGCAGAAAAACCATGTAAGGTGCCAGTCACATCAGCGTATCGGCAGAGCAGTGGCTTCTCGATGTTGCGCAAAATCATCAGCCATCCTCTGTTCATCGTACCAAGCTGTCGACCAGCTCTGCTCTATCCTCGCCCGGAAGTCTGCAGCTGGGTGTTTACGGTGGTGAGATTCAAACATCAGGCTGGGGCGTGTGTTGTTGCGTGAGATCAACGTCAACTTCACTTTCCTGGGTTACAATTGTAATGCGTTCAATCAGGATGTCAGGTAGTTGTTCTGTAATGACCTTATCAACCCAGCGTGCCATTATTTCTGGTGTGGTGGATTGGCTGGCAATTCTCGATAATGACAGTTTAACTTTGGAAAAATCATCATAATTCACTAAATCCAGATCAATAGCGCTGGTTGTTTTATCGGTAATAATGCTGTAATGACGGGGTATACTGATCGTGCAGTTTTCGGGAGTAATGAAATCCTTAAAAGTCCCTTGCCTCACCGATTCCCCTATTGAGTTACAGACGTCTTTCTCCGAAAAATTACAAATTTGAACCCGAATATGGGAATCAGGGGCAAGGTATTCATCATGGAGCTCACGAACGCGTTGTGCCAGTTCCTGAGTAGTTTCACACCCGGTAATTCCTACGATAAATGATTTATTGCAACGCCCTGCGATGTTCTCTAATGGGACTAATTTGGCTCGGTTATTGGCTAAAATACTTCGTAGCTGTGCGGAATGTTTTTGGTTATCCCCTAGTAGTTCAAACTCAGGGTGTGTCGCTAAATCCACCATATTACCCGCACTGTCTATCACTACCAGAGCGGTTCGCTCTTGATACATTCCAGAGTTAACGTGGCGCATGGCATGTTTCATTGAAAAAGCCGGGATACCCGGTTGGCAGGAGTCTTCGGTAATATTATCTCTGGAAAGCAGAATGAGTAATTGGCTATCGAGCACTTCCTCTTCACGCATCATGTGTTTTCCCCCTGTCTGTATTTCTTTTTTTAAGTGTAGCTGAATGTATTGTTCTGGCAAGATCTCACTCTTAATTCAAAACTGAAAGCAAAAGTGGGCTTGGATAAGCATCAACACGCCGTTCTGAGGCCCAATCTATGTTCAATACTATAATGTGCGGCAAGAGGCTAAGCTGGCAGCCGTTTAAAAGCAAGGAGGAGTCCCTGCCATTGCCCTGATCGTATTGACAATGTACTTTTCCTGCTACCGCGCAAGCGTGATCTAAACATGGCAAGAGGCGACCAAGGGGAAAGTTCCCTTGGTCGCCTCTGACCGTGTTTTGGGGTTTTGATAAACGAGGAGCTGGCAGGGGATTATCCTAGATGGCCATGCGCGGTGATGATGATGGTTCTGCTGCCAGCCTGGTTACGGTGCTCACCGAGCACGATACCTTGCCAGGTGCCCAGGGCGATTTTCTGATCCCGAATAGGGAGGGTCAGACTGGCTCCCAGGAGGCTGTTTTTGATGTGTGCTGGCATATCATCCTCGCCTTCTATCGTGTGGGTATATTGATGTCGGTTATCGGGAATCTGCTGATTGAACCACTGTTCCAGATCATGGCAGACATCAATGTCACAGCGCTCAGTGATGCAAAGCGAAGCGGAGGTATGTTGTAAAAAAAGGTTGACCAGGCCTATCTTGAAAGGGGGCATCTTTTGCAAAGTCCGCTCAATGTCACTTTGGATGAGATGAAAACCTCGTGGCAGGGGCGGAAGTTTCAGGATATCCTGCCAAAAACAATCAGGATTTTTGTTCATGGGCCAAGCCTCCTTTGCAAGAGGGCGAGGAGGGCGTTAGCGATGCGCTATTTTGCCATTCCTCGGGGGTAAAGAGATGCAGGCTCAGTGCGTGCAGCCCGGTGGAAAATTCAGGCATCAGCAGGCTGTTGACGGAGCGGTGACGCTGGATGCGACGACAGCTTTGAAAGTGATCACTGACGAGGGTAATTTTAAAATGGGTTTCTGAGCGGGCGGCAACCTGGTGTTGCTCTGATTCATCCTCCACCCGCAAATACACCGGGGTATACTGTGCTGTCAGCAGGGAATGGATACGTTGATAACGGGTAGGCATAACTTCATCATCCGAAAGGCTTCATTATCTTTTTATGCCAAGATAATGGAATGGATACAAAACAATTTTCGTAGTATAGCATAGCATTAAAGCGCCATATATAAAAATGATACTTGATATTTATGGCCAAGCCGATAGAATGGCTTTTTTTAAATCCTTGCTACAGCGTTGTCATGGTCGCTATTCTCCACAATGTGAAAATCCTGGTGAAAGGGCGGATATGCGCGTGGCTGAGCTGCGTGAAATAGTAACTTACAATGAAAGAGAACATGATGCGTATCAGAACCCGTTTTGCACCCAGCCCTACCGGCTCTCTTCATGTAGGCAGTGTTCGCACCGCTTTGTTTTCATGGTTGTTCGCACGCCGTCACCAGGGGCAATTTGTCCTGCGCATTGAAGATACCGATCAACAACGCTCCACGCAGGAATCTGTAGATGTCATTCTGCAAGGCATGGAGTGGATGGGCTTGCAAGCAGACGAAGGGCCTGTTTATCAGACCCAGCGCTATGAGCGCTACGCGGAAGTTGCCCGGCGTTTGCTAGATGAGGGCAAGGCTTATCGCTGTGAGTGCAGCAAAGAACGCTTGGAAAAGCTTCGGGCAGGGCAGTTGGCCGCAAAGGAGAAACCCCGCTATGATGGCCATTGTCGCGATAAAGCTCTGGGGGAGACCGATAAACCCAGTGTGATTCGTTTCCGTAATCCCTTGGAAGGGGAAGTGTTCTTTATCGATAAGGTGTATGGTGAAATTCGTGTCAGCAATCAGGAATTGGACGACTTGGTTATGGTTCGTTCGGATGGCCATCCTACCTATAATTTTGCAGTTGTTGTTGATGATTGGGATATGGAAATCAGCCATGTGATTCGTGGCGATGATCACATCAGCAATACGCCCAGACAAATTAATATCTTCCAAGCCCTTGGCGCCCCAGTACCCGTTTTTGCGCATTTGCCGATGATCCTCGGTGAGGATGGCAAGCGCCTGTCCAAGCGGCATGGGGCCGTCAGTGTTCTTGAATTTAAAAAAATGGGAGTTCTTCCCCAAGCGTTGTTAAATTATCTGGCACGCCTGGGTTGGTCGCACGGTGATCAGGAAATTTTTTCTATAGCGGACATGATGACGCTTTTTGATTTAAGTCATGTGTCGCGTGGGGTCGCCAGTTTTAATTATGAAAAACTCTTCTGGTTGAATCAGCATTATCAACGTACAGAACCAGCCCAAGAGGTGGCGGACCGTCTTCGATGGCACTTTGAACAGGCGGGCGTAGATTATCACAAAGGCCCCTCCCTGACGGAGTTGGTCAGCATTCAGGCCGAGCGCTGCAAAACGTTGGCTGAAATGCTGGAAAAAAGTCATTACTTTTATCAGGAAAGGATAGAATATGATGAAGCGGCCGTTAAAAAGCATCTGCGTCCGGTAGTCTATGAGCCCCTACAATTAATCCATCAAAAATTGGCGGCACTGCCCACTTGGGACAAGGATAATGTCCAGGCTGTGATTAATGACGTTTGTGCGGTCTTTGCCTTGGCGATGGCCAAAATTGCCCAACCCTTACGCGTTGCTGTGACGGGAACATCCATGTCGCCCTCGATTGACCATACCCTGCTGATGATTGGCAAAGAACGTTGTCTTAGCCGTTTGCAAGAAGCCCTGGAGCGGATTGCGCAACGGAAAGAGTCCGCCCAATAAGCCTGGAGCGTCGGTAGAGCAGGTCTGGTCTGCTGCTGAACTGGCCGCTGTTTTTGCCAACCTTTTGGTATAAGAGGCGGGTTACAGAATGCAAGGGATAACTCCCACAAACTTTGCAGTCGATCCCTCTCCAACGGCGTCTGTCTTGTAAGTTTTTCTTTTTTTCAGTTCCAGCATCCGCTATGATACAGAATATATTCCCCAACAGATTGTTTCTATGAAATTTTTCAAGCCATTATTTTTAACGCTTATTTTAGGTTATAGCTGTGCGCCTATGGCTGCGGTACAGGATATGTATTATCGTATTTTCTGGAATCCGGATCTGAATGGCAAGCGGCTGGCCTATTGCTATGCGGATGGCAAGTCCTGTGGGAAACGTGTCGCTGATCAATTTTGCCATAAATTGGGCTACGAGAAGTCGGTCGAACATATCGAAGCGCACAATGTCGGTCTGACTCACTTTATTGACGCGCCGATACGTTGTCGGGGCTGGAACTGTCAGGGATTCAAGGCAATTCGTTGTGCGGCACAAATCCCGCATAAGCCTCCGAAACAATGGCATTATCGTTTCCAGAAATTTGTGTATCCCCGGTTTGAAAACTATCGGGTTGACTGGTGTTATGATGGGAAAAGTGGTTGTGGTCGTCGAGCAGCTTTTTCATTTTGCCGGCAGATGGGCTTTTACAATGTAAAGTCCTTCCAGCGACAAGATAAAATTGCGGCGACAAGGGCGATTGGTAATCAAAAACTATGTTTCCAGACGGGATGTACGGGATTCAGTTATATTGATTGTTCGCGCTAAGAGGTACCAAAGCGGTAAGCGTTTGCGCTTGATTACTGCATTGGTGAAAAATCACATCAATGTCGTGCTTGCAGGATGTGAGGGCTGAAATGGGCTTGTTCTTTGACGTGCCACAGTCCGGCTCGGCACCCCATGGTTTGGGGCTGTGAAGGAGATGGTCGGCTCGTTTGCCTTGGAGCGAGCCTTAAATACGCCGGTCGCCTTTGCATGGTTAGGATTATAGGCCAAAAACAGGAAAAAAAAATCAAAGTTATCGGTTAGTGGCTATAATTTATATATTATGCGCAAAATAAGTGTTTTTTTTGGCGCTGCTGGTGAAAGACGAGAGCATTTGTTAATACTTACCTCTTTTGGTAAGCACAGTGACTTAAGGATGAGCGAATGAAAAAGGCGTACAATTATCTTTTAATTGATGAAAATGTTTCCAGATTAGATAAGATTTCTACTCTAATGAATTTTGTTGGAGAGCAGGTACTGTGTACCAGACCTGAAAGCTGGACTGGCCATCCTTACCTCACGATGAAAGCGATATTTCTCGGTTGTCCAGACTCACGCTCCCAGACAGAGCATCTGTTGAACCAATGTACGAATCTGGCGTCCATTGTGCCTTTGGTCCTGCTGGACAATCAGTGGCCTGAGCTGGCAGCGGAGCGCGAGCATGTGATCGCCTGCCTTGATTTACCCTTTAGTTACAACCAACTGCTGGATGTGCTGCATAAATGTCAAATAGCAGAAGAGCTGTTGCAGGTGGCTGGCAACCAAATGGCCATCGGTGACAGTATGCGCACCTTAATTGGCAATAGTGCCGCCATGTGTCAGGTTAGACGTTTGATTAAACAGGTGGCACCCACCGATGCTACGGTATTGATCCTCGGTGAGTCCGGAACCGGAAAAGAAGTGGTGGCTCGTAATATTCATGGACTGTCGCAACGGCGCAGCAAACCCTTCGTACCCATTAACTGTGGTGCCATTCCCGCTGAGCTTTTGGAAAGTGAGTTATTTGGGCATGAAAAAGGAGCTTTCACCGGCGCTATTACCGCACGGCAGGGGCGTTTTGAACTAGCCAGTGGCGGTACTCTGTTTCTTGATGAAATAGGCGATATGCCCCTTCCCATGCAGGTCAAGCTATTGCGCGTTTTACAGGAAAAGTGTTTTGAACGGGTAGGATCCAATAAGAGTATTGCGGCAAACGTCAGAATTATTGCCGCGACGCATCGCAATCTTGAACAAGCCATTTTTGAGGGGAAATTCAGAGAAGACCTGTTTTATCGATTGAATGTTTTTCCGGTTGAGATGCCGGCACTGCGCTTACGCCATGATGATATTGGACTTTTAATTAATGAGTTGGTGAGTCGACTGGAGACAGCAGGGCGTCCTGGAGTGCGATTTTTACCGGCAGCCATGGATGTTTTAAGCCAATACCACTGGCCGGGCAATGTGCGTGAATTGGCTAATCTTGTGGAGCGTATGTCAATTTTGATGCCCAATGGTATTATTGATATTGATGATTTACCTGGGCGTTTTCAAGAGACCTCATTGCCCTCAAACCATAATATCGCCGGCACGGAACGAGAAGCCTTGCTGGCGGAGGTCAGTGAGCATGAAATGGATGGCGATGGTATTGATTTGAAGGAACATTTGGTTAAAACAGAGTTGGCATTAATTTGTCAGGCTCTGGAGGATTGTGACTGGGTTGTGGCCCGGGCTGCCGTGCTTTTGAACATGCGTCGAACCACATTGGTTGAAAAAATGCGCAAATATGGCATCACGCGACCTGAGAAAGCCTGAGCGAACAGAGCCATTGCAAAGGCGTGCAAGAGATGTGCTCAGGTTAAAGTGGCAAAATACTGCCCAGCATGCGTTGTTTCCGCACTACTCCGGTTTTTTTCTCTCCTTTTTAGGTTCAACAGGAGGAACGTCCTTGGGGGGAGTCATTTCAGGAGGTGTGGTTTCTGCTGCTTTGGTTGGTGCAGCTTGGGTTTTTTGGGGTGGGGTATGGACTACCTCGCTTTTTTCTTCTTCGGGTAATTCGCGCGCTTTTTGATAATCATCAATAATTTCACTGACGCTTTTTTTGAGATCACGTGCAAACTTGCCCGCAAAATCCATGACTTCTTTAAAATTGGGCATGGCAGATTTTTTGGTCATGGTGGAGCCTCCATTGGTTTACGTTAAGATTAGTATAGAATATTTTTAATAACAATGGGGTATTCTGAATTTTTTGTCCGGTACAAAGTTCTGAATTGACAATGCATTATGAATTTTTTTTTGCTATGATAAGAAGTGATGGATAAAATAAACAGGGAGAGACAACATGAGAAAACTATTAATCTTGCTTGCGGCATGTTCTTTAACGTTGGGATTGACGGCTTGTGGCGATCCGGCTGAAAGAAAAGATGAGCATAGAGCAGAGCAGGTAACTGATGATGGTAGAAAATTAGATGCCGCTGTTGACGGTACGCACCAACAGCTGAATGAAGGTGCTGCTCCTGCCACTCCACCCGCTCATGACAGCGGCAGTGCGCATGATGGTGTTGACACTGGTGTTGACACTGGTGCTGATGCTGGTACTCATACGCAATAATTCTTGTTGTCAGGCGTATGCATTGTTATGAAACCTTACCGTTTTGGCGGTAAGGTTTTTTTATGTCACACGGCGGGTTAATTCTGGTTGTGCTCCGCCAGAGTTAGATTGTGCTGCGAAATCTCCCTTAGGTAGTATTTTGTATAGGCGGACACATTGGCCTGTATTTTGCGCGTCTGATGAAAAAGGCACTTTGGGAGGCGTGCTATGCCGTTTTCGTAAACATGACCAGGTCTTGCAAAAGACAACCCTGATCAATCCATACGCCAGAATGCGCTCGGTGGCTGGCATGTTGCCCAATATTCTGGCAATGGACAGGAGTGCGGTCCTATTTCGTCAAGCGGCTAGCTCTTTTGTAGCTGACGAGTGGTGGAAAACAGCACTATATATCTGCCTATGGTCACAGCAGAGCGCAGGGTGGTGTTTTGCGTCAAAAATATGCCTAAAAAATGGACTAAAGACCTAGTGCTCTGATTAGGGATGTTTTTTTGTGTCAATATTTTGGCCATTTCGAGCATATTTGGTCGTAAATTTGACGGTTGTTCGATTTTTGGTGCAATATTTTATGAATAAAAATACAAAATACCTCAAAAATCACCCATTTTTTGTAAAAAAATGGCACATGTATTGCTTGAGGGTAAGGGTACACTTACTTTTATGCTCGGGAGTTTACTATGAAAATGATAGAAACCTATATTGAGTCAAAGCAACAGGAATTTATGGGACATCCTTTTTTTGCTTTGTTAGAAAAAATGGAAAATATTGAGGAGATCAGCACGTTTGTACCGGAGCTTACTTTTTGGGCCATGACCTTTCAGGATATTCTGCGTATTAATGAAGAACGGGTGCGTGATCCCTATCTCAAAAAGATTGCCCGCCACCACCGTTTGGAAGATGCAGGTCATGAAAAGTGGTTTTTACATGATAAGAAGCTTATCGCATCGTTAGCAAAAAATCAGGAGGCTGATAAAGAGGATGTAAGATGGCTGTATTCCAAAGATTGTCAGTTAACGCGTGATGCTGCGTATGCTATTATGTCTGAAATCTACAAAGCAGAAGATGAGCGTATTAATATCGCTTTGTTACTGACCCTGGAATCTTCAGGTCATGTCTTCTTTGAGAAAGTGGTGCAGCAGGTTAAAAAAACAGGACAAGATAAAAATTTGAAATATTTTTCCAGCTCGCACCTGGAAGTAGAGCTAGCCCATGCCATGTTTGAAGAAGAAATGGAAAAACAACTCTTTGCGATTAAATTGCCCATTGAGGTGCGACGAGAAGGATTAAAAATGGTTGATCGATGCTATGCCGCTTTTCATCGCATGTTTGATGGTTTGGTTATCGTCTGTCAGGAACGTATTGCGCAGATTCAAAAGGGAGAGACGCAAAATGCAGCAACGGCAGTGGACATCGTCAACGATCAAGCAGTTTGAAGCTGCCTCCGGTTTAAGACTGCTCTATGATAAGAGCAGTCTTGACCACTATAATCACGACTTTGGAGGCCTGTACCGGGGACAGGCTTTTGCCGTTTTTAAACCCCGCACTCTGGACGAGATACAACATTTTCTGCGTTTTGCCCATCATCATCAACTGGCCTATACCATACGTTGTCATGGTATGAGTCAGTCTGGTCAGTCACTGGCTTGCTCCGGGGATGTGGTTTTGGATGTCAGTTTGCTGAATTTGCGCTGCAGTTGGCAAGGCGATACCTTGGCGGTTGGTTGCAGTGTGACCTGGCGTCGTTTACTGGAGAATGCGCTGTCGCATCATCAACTGCCCCCGGTGTTTCCCTACAATACCCGTTTATCGGTTGGTGGAATTTTATCTGCCGGTGGACTGGGTTCCGCCAGCCCGAGGTGGGGTACTTGTGCAAGCTACGTGCGTTCGCTGTTGGTCTTAACGGTGGATGGTCTGCTGCAGCGGTGCAGCCCACGGGAAAATCAGCGATTATTTGAAGCTGTTTTATCAGGGGTGGGGCAGTTTGCGGTACTGTATGAGGCTGAATTGGAACTGGTATCTGCGGCAAGCCAGCTTCAACTGCACAAGCTCTATTTCTCTGATCATCAGCATTGGATTGACGCACAGTATACGCTCAAAGACAATGTTGATTACTTGGAGGCATACTGCCAGTTCACTCACCCGACAGAGGGGACGGTCTTTGAGGCACCACGCTATTGTCTGTCGATCGCGGTCGATGCGGAAAATTCTGCGCATATTCCCTCGCTGATAGCCTCTGTGGTACCCGCGGACTACGAGGCTGTGCAGACGCTTGACATGATAGACTATATTCTGCGCCATGAGCCGCGTATCAGCCAAATGATGGCCAAACCTTACTGTGATTTTTATCATCCCTGGTTTGAGTGTTATATTCCTCGCACTGTGTTGTATCAGCATCTGGGAGCATGGATTGCCAGCTATCCCAGAGCTCTTGGGCCATTGCTCCATTGTTTTCCCGTGGCAGCGAAACACTCTCGCTTTTTTCAAATGCCTGAGGATAGTGAGACGATGACGTTAAATATACTCAGTCCCGGTGTGCCGGCTGAGCATCTCAAAGACTGTCAACAGTGGCTGTTGGCATTGGATGATTTTTTACGTCAAAATGGGGGCAAGCGTTATTTATCGGGCTGGATACCACAAGCTGGCAATAGTAAATATTGGCAGCAACATTTTGACCAGGATTGGCAAGCCTGGCAAGATAGAAAAGTCTCTTTGGATCCTAACGGTGTATTGCGATCACAAATGTTGCATGCTGATCATGGCAAAGTAGAGGAAACATGAATGATGTTATGAGTTGGTTGCGTCAGCAGCGATGGCTGCCCTGGTTGTTGTCTGTCGTTTTTTTCAGCCTTATTTTGTTGAATATATGGTCTGTAACCTATCTGTCCGTACCCGTGCTGGAAGAGAGTGTCCTGCCGCTGCCGGAGTCGCCTCAACAGGATAAGGGGGAATTGCTCCGTTCCCTGCAACATCCAGTCTTTGGAGCCTATGTTCCAAAGGTGACCAATGAGGCAGCCATTAGCGCTTCTACTCTGGACGTGAAGATCGTCGGGATCGTGTACTCTTCGACAGCAGAAGAATCACAGGTTTTGGTTGAGCTGGCTGATGGTGAACAAAAAAGTTTTCATGTGGGTGACGTATTGCCGGGCGATGCGCAAATTAAAAAAATTACGCACGATGGCATGCTTATTTGGTATAATAACCGCCTTGAACGAATTGAGCTGTCAAAAGAGGAGCTAAATTTTAGTCCTCCGGCCGTTCCGATGTCACAGGATTCCCTATGAAGCAGAAGAGTATTGCATATCTGTGTTTGTTTTGTGTGTGCCTGAGCTTAACAGCCTGTTTTAATCGTCTTAACCTGCGGGAGGGAATCATCAGCTTTCAGCATCAGGATTATCGTCAGGCCTTTATTCGGCTGATGCCTGAAGCGGAAAAAGGACAGCCTGACGCACAATATGCTGTAGGTTATATGTACTATTATGGGCAGGGCGTTGTTGAAGACCGCCAAAAAGCGGTTTACTGGATTTCCTTGGCGGCAAAAAATGGTCAGCCCGATGCGAATAAGGCAATGAGCCTGCTAAAAAAACCCGGTAGCGGGTCTAGATGATCGCATCCAGCGTTAATCCCACGATATAAGACACATAAATCAGAATTAAAAATCCACCTTGATAACGTGACATGCTTTTTTTACGGGTCATGTTCATCCACCACAGAATCATGGTAATCACAAACATAATGGGAACATCACGCCACAAGATGCTGTTATTCATGGGTGCAGGATGGATGATGGCCGGAAAGGCAATAACTGCAAGCAGATTGAATATATTAGAGCCCAGAATATTGCCAATTGCAATATCGTCGGCTCCTTTGGCCGCTGCGACCAGTGAGGTAACCAGCTCTGGTAGACTGGTACCTATCGCCAGAATCGTCAGGCCAATGACTAACTCGCTTACCCCTAGCATCCGGGCGATACTGGCACTGCTGCTCACCACATAGTGACTGCCCAAGGGCAGCAAGATCATACCGCTTAACAGTGCGATATAGTAGAAACTCAGTGGACGGGTTTTTATTTTCTTTTCCTGAAACTCTGATGTCATGCTATGCGCATGGCTATCACGGCGGCTGTGGTAGACCAGATATATCATAACCCCGAGGCAGGCCAGCAGCAAAAGTACCCCATCAATGACCCCAAGATAGCCATCAATAATTAATAAAAAGGTAAACAACATCACAATAAACAATAAAGGGTATTCCCGTCGTAACAGCGAGCTATTGATGCGTATCGGGCGAATGACGGTTGAGATACCAAGTACCAGCCCAATATTTGCGATATTGGAACCAATGGCGTTCCCGAGGGCGAGATCAGGCATTCCCGCCAGAGAGGCCTGGATAGCAACCATAATTTCAGGCGCCGAGGTTCCCAGTGCGACCAGGGTAAACCCTATCAGCAAAGGGGACAGTTTATAATAGCAGGCAAGGCCACTGGCTCCCAAAACCAGACGCTGGGCGGCCCAGAGCAGGACAATAAAGCTGACGGTTAGTATTAGTAGTTGGACAATCATTACACCCTCATTCAAACACACATTGGTGAATTTAATTTTTTTGCCGATTAAGCGGGTTCACGAATGATAAATCAATCACGCCATCAGCGATCAAGCTGTGTCGACGAACCGGTGGAGATTCAATTCTAACCGATGCCAGACCTAAAGCCAACTGACTGAGGGTATCGCGGCTTCAGCATAATTTTTTGGTTGAAGAAAATCGGTTTTGTGCCTAAAATTCCTGACGATTCCTCCTCAATACAGGTTAAGCAGAAATAATGTACAGACGAATGCTCAAATCAAAGATACATCGTGCTTGTGTTACGCATGCGGATTTGGAGTATGAGGGCAGTATCACGATTGCGCCTGAATTACTGGCCATGGCCGATATCTTACCCCATGAAGCGGTTCAAATCTGGAATGTGACCGCTGGAACGCGCTTTGAAACCTACGCTATTGAAGGGGCGCCACAGTCGACGGCTATCTGCGTCAATGGTGCGGCGGCTCATTTAGTCACACCAGGAGATATTATCATTATCGCCTCTTTTATTCAGTTGCCTGAGGAACAGTGTCCTGCGCACAGGCCTACGGTTGTGTTTGTGGATGTGAAAAATCGGGTCCGGGAAATTCGCCCGGAGAGGATTAGCGTGACCGCAAGTTGACTGATAGCTCGTACAAATGTTTTGGCATCAGAGCAATAGCCTGGACTGTGGTTATAGGATAAACGTGGCTACATTTTGAGTGCTTAAAATCTCATTTTTGTCTGCCTGGCGTGCTTTATGCACGGTATCCACATGATCCTGGATGACCGTGTGTTTTTTTGATCGACTGGTTAAATATTAAAATGGTTTTTTAGTTAATATAGGATGATTTTGCCCTGTAGAGGCGTTTACCCTGTCTGGGGTTACGGGTGATTGGTCAGGGCGTGGTGAAAAGGGTATGATGAGATATCGACTACACAAGGCTGCCTAATGATTTATAAAATAATGACTCTCCTATGGACGGGGCTTTTCGCCACGTTTTTCATCCCTGCGGCCGATGGGTGTGCAGGCAGCGTTTACGATTATCACTTTACCAGTCTTTATGGCAAAAAAATGCCCTTGTCTGATTATCAGGGTAAGGTGATTTTGCTGGTGAATACGGCGTCTAAATGTGGTTTTACGCCGCAATATAAAAACCTGCAAGCCTTATACCAGCGATATCAGGAGCAGGGATTAGTGGTCATTGCGGTTCCATCAGGTGATTTTGGTGATCAGGAGTTTAGCGATTCGCTGGCGATTGAAAATTTTACGCAAGCACATTATGCGATTCGCTTCCCGATTACCGAACGCAATCATGTGAAGGGGACATCAGCGCATCCTTTCTATCAATGGGCCAAAAAGGAGCTAGGCTATCAAGCGGTGCCAAAATGGAATTTCCACAAGCTGCTGGTGGACAGGCAGGGCAAGCTGGTAGCTGCCTTTAACAGCTTGCAAGACCCCTTGTCAGACGCTGTGGTGGAGCGTATTGAGGTTGAACTGCAAAAGCCCCAGTAGTTTTTCAGCTCCTGGAGAGCGGTGAGCGTTGCCAGCAATGAGCGTCGTAACGAGCTCGTTGCCAAAAGTGCGTCGAATGACAGCCGCTGTTCTAATGGCCTGCCCTGTTGCCTCTTTTGTTTAGTAAAGAAATGTGTTATTATGATTTTTTTTTACGCAGATAATGAGAGAAGTACATGATGTTCATCCGGCAATCTTCATTTTCGCTGCCCCTGTCGTCCTCTACTGACCTATGGTCTTGTTGCTGTTGTTGCTGCCTTTGAATCTCCCCCCTTTGTCATAGATTGTCAAACAACAACAGGATTTAAATTATGTGCGCTCAAACGGCTACCCCTTCTTTTGGTTGGACTTCTCCTCTTGCCCTGTATACTCTGATGATAGGCTTGGGCCTGCTGGCAGGGTATTCGGACAGTGTCCTCTTGCATACCACCGCCCAATTGATCAGCGATGTATTTGTCAAGTTATTCAAGTGCATCAGTCTGCCCGTCATAGCCTTATCAATTATTGTCACGTTGTCGAACTATCGACGCGATGGATCGATGCAATTTATCTGGCAAAGAACCATGCTGTATACTTTTGGTACGACTTTTGTCGCCGCATCTGTCAGTTTTATCTTATATTTGTTGATTGCACCGGAGTCGATCCACAGTGGTGCACCGATAGCGGCCGAACCACTGATGAGCCAGCATAGCTATCTTGATTATGTTACAAATATTGTGCCGGCTTCGTTTCTGACGCCTTTTATTGAACACCAGGTGATGAGTGTCTTGCTGTTATCCCTGCTGCTTGGTTTTGCGATACCGCATATACCGGATGAGAAAGGGCGCGAGGCTTTGATTCGTTTCTTTAAGGGCAGTCATGGTCTGGTGATGGTGTTGACCCAATGGTTAATTCGCATTATACCGCTGGCCTTGTTTGGTTTTATTGGCACCACGGTCACTGAATTACGTGCCGATAGCGCCGTGTATGGCATCATGCAATATTTGGCGGTTATTGTCCTGGCGAATGTGGTACAAGGTTTTATCATTTTACCTCTGTGGTTAAAGCGGCATGGCATCGCACCCTACCAAGCGCTTCGCAAAATGATGCCGGCCTTGTCCTTGGCCTTTTTTACAAAGTCCTCCGTGGGTACGTTACCGGTGACGATGGACACCATTGAGCGAAATCTTGGCGTCCGTCCGTCGATCAGCCGATTTATCCTGCCATTGTGCACCAGTCTGAATATGAACGGTTGTGCGGCCTTTATTTTTACAACCGTTATCTATCTGATGCAAAATCATGGTATCAGTATTACGGTTCCCATGATGATGCTCTGGGTTTTTATTGCGGTCATTGCCGCGATTGGAAACGCTGGCGTGCCCATGGGCTGTTTTTTTCTGAGCGCCAGCTTGTTATCCGGTATGGATGTGCCGATTAAACTGATGAGTATTATTCTGCCTTTTTACAGTGTCATCGATATGCTGGAAACCGCGGTTAATGTCTGGTCAGATGCCTGTGTGACCAAGGTGGTGGATCAATCCTTGCAGGATACCAGCCTGGCGGTGGAAACG
This sequence comes from Legionellaceae bacterium, assembly GCA_020831865.1. GTDB lineage: Bacteria > Pseudomonadota > Gammaproteobacteria > Legionellales > Legionellaceae > JAFIFT01. Next base: position 46,700 of record JAFIFT010000025.1, read on the forward strand.
CTGGGAGAGGCGATTTAAGCACAGTGTGCTGCCCTAGCGCACTAACAGTTGTTTGCAGAGGCGGAGATAAATGGTTTCGAGCGTTGCCAAATCTGACAGACTCACCCACTCATTGACCTGGTGAATGCTGGCGTTCACCGGGCCAAGCTCGATAACCTCCACGCCATAGGGGGCGATAAAACGTCCGTCGGAGGTACCGCCGCTGGTGGAGAGCTCCGGAGCGTAGCCGCACGTATCGGTAATGGCCTGAATGGCCGCGTCCAGTAGCTGGCCTTGTTCGGTCAAAAACGGCAGACCATTGAGACGCCATTGGATTTCAGGTTGTAATTGATGTCGCTGCAAGCAGCTCAGTACCTGTTCTTTTAAGCCGCCCTCGGTCTGTTCGGGCGAGAAGCGAAAATTAAACTGCATCGTTAATTCCCCGGGAATGACATTGCCGGCATGACCGCCACTACTGAGTTGAGTGATTTGAAGGCTGGTGGGTGGAAACCACTGATTTCCTTCATCCCAGCGTCTTGCCGTGAGTTCCGCTAAGGCCGGAGCCAGCCGATGGATAGGGTTGTCTGCTAAATGGGGGTAGGCGACATGGCCTTGTTTACCTTGCAGGAAAAGATTGGCGGTTAGTGAGCCGCGCCGGCCAATTTTAATGACATCACCGATCTGACTCGTGCTGGAGGGCTCACCCACCACACAATAATCAATTTTAACGCCTTGCTCGCTGAGCTTGTGCATAACCAGCGGCGTTCCCAATGCATAATCATCGCCTTCTTCCGCACTGGTAATCAGAAAGCCAAGGCTGCCATGAAAGGCGGGATATTGGTGGATAAAACGCTCGGCCATCCGAAGCATACAAGCCAGGCTGCCTTTCATATCGGCAACGCCCCGCCCATAGACCCGGTCATCGGTACGATGCAGTTGAAACGGATCAGATTGCCATTGGTGTCGATCACCGACGGGTACTACATCCGTATGGCCGGCAAAAACCAGAAGAGGAGATTGTTCACCCCATCGGGCAAAGAAATTGCGCACCGGAGGCGCATCGATGCTTTGACAGCGGAATCCAAGCTGTTCCAGCTGCTGGATCATAAACGCATTGCAGCCGGCATCACTGGGGGTTATCGACGCAAAGGATACCAGTTTTTCCAGCAGTGCTTCCAGGCCCATCATGCGGAGTCTCGTAACAGTTCGTTAATACTGACTTTGGCGCGGGTTTTTTCATCAACTTGTTTGACAATCACCGCGCAATATAAACTGTAACTGCCGTCTTTTGAAGGCAGATTACCGGGTACAACAACGGAGCCAGCCGGTATCCGTCCATAGCTTATTTCACCGGTCATCCGATTATAGATACGCGTACTTTGTCCCAGAAAAACGCCCATGGAAAGTACCGAATTTTTTTCCACAATGACGCCTTCCACCACTTCCGAACGCGCACCAATAAAGCAATTATCTTCTATGATAGTGGGATTGGCCTGCAAGGGTTCCAGGACGCCACCAATTCCCGCACCACCAGAGAGATGGACATTTTTACCAATTTGTGCGCAGGAGCCAACGGTGGCCCAGGTATCCACCATGACCCCTTCATCGATATAGGCGCCAATATTGACATAAGACGGCATCAATACGGTATTTTTGGCAATATAGGCTCCATGTCGGGCGATCGCATGTGGTACCACCCGTACCCCCTGCGCTTGAAAATCGTCTGCGGAAAGCCCCTGGTATTTCAGGGGAACTTTATCATAAAACTGGCCAAATCCTGCGTTGATGAGTTGATTGTCCTGCAGGCGAAAGGAAAGTAAAACCGCTTTTTTCAGCCATTGATGGGTGATCCATTGGCCATCTTTTGGTTCAGCGACGCGCAGCGTTCCTTGATTAAGTTCTGCCAGAATCTCTGCAACGGCAGCTTTCAAATCGGCATCGGCGCTCGCCGGATGTAATTGTGCGCGCTGTTCAAAGGCCTGTTCTATTATGTGTTGCAGGGGGTGCATAAAGACTCCTTATGAGGTTAACTGTTTCATGCGGGCAATGAGTTGATCTTTCTCCAGCCATTGCTGGTTGAGCCATTCACGAAAAGCTTTTTGTTCTGTTTCTGCTGCGAGCAGATCCGCTTGCAGAAAACGGGGGGGGATGGGAATGCGGCGGATTTTGATGTGAACGGCATGAATGCGTCGGCACAAGAAATCCCACAGGGAGTTTTTATGCTCAGGATAGATAATGGTCACATCCAGTATGCTGTCAATCTGTTGTCCCATGGTCGTTAAAACATAACTAATACCGCCGGCTTTGGGTTTTAAGAGATTCTGATAGGGGGACTGCTGTTTTGCATGTTTGATGGGGCTAAAACGGGTACCTTCCACAAAATTAATGATAGTGGTAGGGGCTCGCTTGAAGCGTTCAACTGACTTATGGGTGGCTTGTAAGTCTTTATGGCGTTTGTGGGGATTTTTGGCTAACTGTTCCCGGGAATAACGCTTCATGAAGGGGCAGCCCATTGCCCACCAGGCAAAGCCCAGCAGGGGAACCCATTTTAATTGATCCTTGATAAAAAATTTTAATACGGGGATCTTGCGGTTAAAGATTTTCTGCAAAATTACGATATCGAGCCAGCTTTGATGGTTCGCTGTGATCAGATACCAGGTATCACGCCGTAAATGACTCAATCCGCTGATCTGCCAGTCAATATTTTGGGTATGTTGAATAAAAAAATTATTAATACCGGTCCAAAAACTGGCAATGGCATCCACCATTCGTGTGCACTGTGTTTGCCATCCTTTATGCGGAATCAGCTTGAGCAGTCCGATACATAAAATAGGCATAAAGCAGAGCAGCGTGGATACTATCAGAATCAATAGACAGAGTATTGCCCAAACCTGACCGCCATTATCTGGTGAAACTTTAGTCATGAATGGCTCCCAATGCGTTTGCGAGATCCGCAATTAAGTCATCACGGTGTTCGATACCGACCGATAAACGGATGAAATTATCCACAATGCCCGATTCCTCCCGTTGTGCTTTGGGAATGGAGGCGTGGGTCATGATGGCCGGATGTTCAATCAAACTCTCAACTCCCCCGAGACTCTCTGCCAGGGTGAAGAGTTGGCAGGCCGATAAAAATTGTTGTGTGCCTGTGAGATTGGTTTTTAAGGTGCAAGAGAGCATGCCACCAAAACCGCGCATTTGTTGGCGCGCCAATTGATGCTGCGGATGGCTTGCCAAACCGGGGTAGATCACGCTTTCAACTTTGGGGTGCGCGGCCAGCCATTGGGCAATGGCCAGAGCGTTCTCGCTGTGTCGCTCCATACGCAAGGACAGGGTTTTCAGGCTGCGCAGAATGAGAAAACTGTCAAAAGGGCCCGCTACCGCACCGCAGGAATTTTGTAAAAACGCAATGTGTTGCGCCAGCTCGGGCTGATCACCTACGACCACCAGGCCACTGACCACGTCTGAATGGCCATTGAGGTATTTGGTGGCAGAATGCAGCACGATATCTACACCGTATTCGAGGGGTTTCTGTAAAAAGGGGGTGGCAAAGGTATTATCAGCCACGGTCAGTAATTGATGTTTTTTGGCAATGGCGGTGATAGCGCTCAGATCGACCAGTCTGAGCATGGGATTGGAAGGCGATTCCAGCCAGATGAGGCGTGTATTGGGACGTATGGCCCGCTCGATATTTTCGGGGCGCGTCATATCAACAAAGCTAAAGCTCAGTCGATTGGTGCGTGTTTTCACTTTATCAAACAGTCGCCAGGTTCCCCCATATAAATCATCCATCGCAATCACGTGGCTGCCTGCGTCGAGGAGGTCAATAATGGTATTGACGGCAGCCATGCCGGAGGCGAAGGCGTATCCGGATTGGCCGCCTTCCAGTGCGGCAATACAGTCTTCCAGGGCTTTGCGTGTGGGATTATGGGTGCGGGAGTATTCAAACCCCTGATGTACACCAGGAGCCGTCTGGCGGTACGTTGATGTGGCATAAATGGGGGTCATGACCGCACCGGTTGCCGGGCATGGTGCTTGTCCTGCGTGGATGGCGAGGGTCTCAAATTGGGTTTTTGACATATTGACAGATCCTTACTTCCTGAAAAAAGATGCTTTGGTCAAGACAAGCCGAGATGATCATCAGGCCCAACAGGCGTTGATTGTTTTATAAGATGGCATGTCATGCCCTGGCTCTGTACGATATTATAAAATAGCATAATCGTCTATACTAACTGATATGGTGAATATATTTAAGCAATTTTGTATTTTTTTACAATCAGCACTTCACCAAGGATGTCAGCTAGGGTAGAGAGGGATCGATGCGCAGGCAAGAGATTAACTATGAGCGGGTTGCTATTGCGGCGGAAAGAATCAAGCAGCGCGGTGGTGAACCATCCATTACTGATTTATGTGAAGAATTGGGCTTGGTTAGCATAGATCCGAAGATCTCTGAACTTTTAGAAAAATGGTATCATAATCAGCCCGATTTCCAGCGTTCCGTACACTCGCCCCTCTACGATAATATTCATCTTAAAACCTCACAAATTCTTAAGAAAAATGAAAACCTGGAAAAATCCCTGGCCATGCTGCGTGCCACACTGGAATCAACCGCGGATGGTATTATGATTGTCAATGGCGAATGGAAAATCATTGACTGGAACCAAAAATTCATAGAAATGTGGCGTATTCCGTCCTACCTGATGGAAGCCGGAAATGAACAAGCCTGCTTTCAATACATTATGGATCAGGTGGTGGATCCCTCCGCCATTACGAATGATGTGGAAACGCTGTATAAAAACCCGGAGTGGCAGGGAGAGTTACCGGAACTGCATTTTAAGGATGGACGTATTTTTGAGCGCTATACGCAGCCACAAAAAGTGGGTGATGAAATTGTTGGCCGGGTATACAGCTTTCGCAATGTGACGCAAAAACGACTGGCAGAAGATGAGTTGCGTATACGGGAGCGGGCAATCGCGGCCAGCAGCCATGGTGTGGTGATTATTGATGTGACCAAAAGTAATTTCCCGGTGATTTATCACAATCTGGCCTTTGAACGGATTACCGGTTATCGTAACTCGGAAATATTGGGTGAGGATATTTTCAGCTTTCCCGGCCTGCATCATGAGTTGACCACCTTCAAACGGATGCGACTGGCCATTCGTGAGGAGCGGGAAGATAAGGTAGAGTTCCAGTCGCAGCGCCAGAATGGAGAAAGCTACTGGTGTGAGTTTAGTTTATCGCCTGTCCGGGATTCTTTTCATAAGATTCGTCATTATGTGTGTCTCTTTCATGATATTACCGAGCGACGAATCATGGAAGAACAGCTGATTGAACAGGCTACACATGATTTTTTGACCGGTTTGCCGAATCGCGTGTTGCTGGTTGACCGGGTCGGTCAGGCCATTGCTCAGAGCAAAAAACATCAGGGCATCTTTGCGCTGATGCTCCTGGATCTGGATCGCTTCAAAATGACCAATGACACTCTGGGCCACAGCATGGGGGATAAATTGATTCAGGCGGTGGCCAATCGCTTGCTGATAGCAACCAGCGACATTGACACGGTGGCGCGTTTGGGTGGGGATGAGTTTGTCATTCTGTTATCAGAGATCACAGGTGCGGAAGACGCGCAACAACGTGCCTCCGAGATTTTGCAATGGTTGGAGAAACCGTTTCAAATTGAGCAGCATCGCATTAAAATTACCGCCAGTATTGGCATCAGCATGTATCCGCATGACGGTACGGATTATGAAACGCTGGTAAAAAACGCAGATTTATCCATGTACCATGCGAAAGATAGCGGCCGTAATATGTATCGTATGTTTCATCCGGAAATGAACCGTCTCTTGATCAGTCAGATGCAATTGGACTCATCCTTGCGCGAGGCATTGAAACAAAATGAATTTCATCTGGTCTATCAGCCCTTGATTGATTTGCGGCAGAAGAAAGTCGTTGGGGTGGAGGCATTAATCCGCTGGCAATCGAAACTGTTGGGTAATGTTCCGCCATTGGATTTTATTCACCTCGCCGAAGAAAATGGGATGATTCTACCTATTGGTGAGTGGGTTCTGGAACAGGCGTGCCGTCAACTTTCCGTCTGGCATCAGGCGGGGTACAAAGAGCTGACGATGGCGGTTAATATTTCAGGAAGGCAGTTCCGTCAACCGCAGTTAATTGAAAAGATTAAACAAATTCTGCAGAAAACCGGTTTGGAACCGCATTATCTGGAATTGGAATTAACCGAGAGTTTATTGGTCGATAATTTGCAGGGCGCCATTGATACCATGCATGCCTTCAAGGATATGGGGATACGCCTTGTGATTGATGATTTTGGAACAGGCTATTCCTCACTGGCCTATTTGAAACAATTTCCGGTTGATAAATTAAAAATTGACCGTTCCTTTATCAATGAACTCAATGCCAATAACTACGATGCAGCGATTGCCCGTGCAATTATTAACCTTGGGCATACCTTAAACCTCTCCGTGCTGGCCGAAGGTGTCGAAACGGAGCTGCAGCGGAATTTTATCAGTGCGCATGGCTGTGATTATGCCCAGGGCTATTTTTTTAAAGCTCCGGCACGGGAAGAGGACATCAGCAACTATTTAGCCCAAAACTTTTAAGGTGATGGAGACATGGCGACAACATTACAAACATTAATTCCCTGGTTACAGCAACACTCCTTGAGGCTGGTAACGGCAGAATCCTGTACCGGAGGTATGTTAGCAGCGATGTGCACCGATGTGGCCGGTAGTTCAGCCTGGTTTGAGCGCGGCTTTGTCAGCTATTCCAATGCGGCCAAGACGGATATGCTGGCAGTTCCGCCGCAGCTGATTGCGGAGCAGGGAGCCGTGAGCGAGGCGGTCGCAGAGGCGATGGCCAGAGGGGCACTGGCAAACAGTCAGGCTCAAATTGCCATTGCGATTACCGGCATTGCCGGACCGGGGGGAGGCAGCGTGGAAAAGCCGGTGGGGATGGTGTGTTTTGCGGTGGCCAGCGCGGAGGACACGCTGGTTAACACGGAGTTTTTTCAGGTGAAAACACGCGCTGAAATTCGCTACCAATCCTGTCAGTTTGCGCTCAAATTATTGCATCGATTTTTGCGTTCCTAATCCATTTGCCGGCATACGTTATCTGTGTGATAATTGCTGCCTGACAAGATAATGATGGGTGATGCGATGGATGAGAACAAGCAAAAAGCACTAACGGCGGCCTTGTCGCAAATTGAGCGTCAATTTGGCAAGGGTTCGGTGATGCGTTTGGGAGATGATACGGTTTCCCGTGACATTGAAGCAATTTCTACGGGCTCTCTGGGCTTGGACATAGCGCTGGGTATTGGCGGACTGCCCAAAGGCCGGGTCGTGGAAATTTATGGTCCGGAATCTTCGGGTAAAACCACCCTGACCCTGCAGGTGATTGCAGAGTGTCAAAAAAAAGGTGGCACCGCTGCCTTTGTTGATGCGGAACATGCGCTGGATCCCAACTATGCCGCCAAACTGGGTGTGAATGTGGATGATCTGCTGGTATCACAGCCTGATACCGGCGAGCAGGCACTGGAAATCACCGATATGCTGGTGCGTTCTGCTGCGGTTGATGTGGTGATTGTAGACTCGGTTGCGGCACTGACCCCCAAAGCGGAAATTGAAGGCGACATGGGGGATACCCATGTGGGTTTGCAAGCACGCTTAATGTCCCAGGCTTTACGCAAGCTGACGGCCAATATTAAACGCTCGAATACTCTGGTTATTTTTATTAACCAGATTCGTATGAAAATTGGGGTCATGTTTGGTAATCCGGAAACCACAACGGGTGGAAATGCCCTGAAATTTTATGCATCGGTGCGACTAGACATCCGCCGTATCGGCGCCTTGAAAAAAGGTGAGGAAATTCTGGGGAGTGAAACCCGGGTCAAAGTGGTAAAAAACAAAGTGGCGCCTCCCTTTAAACAAGCGGAATTTGATATTTTGTATAATGAAGGTATCTCCCGTGAAAGCGAAATTATCAATCTGGGGGCTCAACTGGGCTTTATTGATAAATCCGGTGCCTGGTATAGTTATCAGGGAAATAAAATTGGTCAGGGCAAGGACAATGTTCGCCAGTTTTTAAAGGAAAATCCTGAGATAACCGCCAACCTGGAGCAAAAAATTCGTGAGGAACTTTTGCCGGAGCGCAACCCGGTAAAAAAACCGCAGGTGGAACCGATTGACGCCTAATGCCTTTTCGTTGGCTCTGGCTTGCTTAAGTCGACGAGAGCATAGCGCTGCGGAGCTGACACAAAAGCTGCGGCGCAAAGGCTGTGGGGAGACGGAAGTAGCTGAGGCCATTGCGGAGTGCCAGCGTCTGGGCTATCAGTCCGATGAGCGTTATGTGGATGCCTATTGCCGCATACGGGTGGCGCAGGGTGATGGCCCGTTGAAAATTCGCCAGTTCTTATCAGCCAAAGGCATCGAGAACGAAACGATTGCCGCCCGTTTGGCGCAGGAAGACTGGCAGGAGCATGCACAACGTTTGTGGATGAAAAAATTTGCCGTGCCGTCCGCTGAGTTGTCGCTCAGGGAGAAAGCCAAACAGCAGCGCTTTTTCTGCAATCGCGGCTTTCCGGCCAGTGTATTGGCACATCTGGGCGACGAGTAAGGTGCCCGGACTGGCGATGGCTTGTATTCGGGCCGCGCCCCTCACCGCAAGACAGCGTTTTAACTATAGATTTGGAACCATACGATCATGAAAACATCTGAAATTCGTCAGGCTTTTTTGGATTTCTTTATCCAAAAGCACCATCAGCTGGTACCATCAAGCCCTATCATTCCGGCAAATGATGCGACGCTGTTATTTACGAATGCCGGCATGGTACCGTTCAAAGATACGTTTCTGGGTTTGGAGACGCGCGCCTATCATCGGGCGGTTTCCTCGCAGTTGTGTTTGCGTGCCGGAGGTAAGCACAATGATCTGGAAAATGTCGGCTATACGGCGCGGCATCATACCTTGTTCGAGATGTTGGGGAATTTCAGTTTTGGTGATTATTTCAAACGTGAGGCGATCGCCTGGGCTTGGGAATTTCTGACGCAGGTATTACAGCTTCCCGAGGAGCGTTTGTGGGTGACCGTCTATCATGAGGATCAGGAGGCCGAGGCTATCTGGTTACAAGAGATGAAGGTCTCGGCCGAGCGTTTCTCACGCTGCGGTGAAAAAGATAACTTCTGGTCGATGGGGGACACTGGCCCCTGTGGCCCCTGTTCGGAAATATTTTATGATCACGGGCCAGAAATAGCGGGCGGCCCTCCCGGAAGTCCAGAAGAAGACGGTGACCGCTATGTTGAAATCTGGAATCTGGTGTTTATGCAGTTTAATCGCGATAAACAAGGACAGTTGCAGCCTTTACCCAAGCCCTCGGTAGATACGGGCATGGGGCTTGAGCGAATTGCTGCCGTCTTGCAGCAGCGACATAATAACTACGATATTGATGTGTTCGCCAGCCTGATGGATTCTATTGTGGCGCTGAAACCAGGGCTTGATCGCCAGCAAAGTTCGCTGAAAGTGATAGCGGATCATATTCGTGCCTGTTGCTTTTTAATCGCTGAAGGCGTGATTCCCGGTAATGAGGGGCGTTCCTATGTGTTGCGGCGGATTATCCGCCGCGCGGTGCGGCATGCCCACAAACTGGGTATTTCCTCGCCTTTTCTGCACCGCTTAGTCAAACCACTGGGGCAATTAATGGGCGAGCAGTATCCACAGTTGCGGGAACAACAAGCGCTGATAGAGCAGCAGCTGCAGCAAGAAGAAAATCAATTTTCCCGCACACTGGAACAGGGGCTGAGTCTGTTAAAAGCGGCCATTGCTGATTTGAAGCAGCCATTGATTCCAGGCGCATTAGCTTTTCGTCTGTATGATACCTATGGATTCCCATTGGATCTGACAGAAGATATTGCCCGCGAACAGGGATTGGTGGTGGATAAAGACGGATTTGACCAGGCGATGCAGCAGCAACGCAGCCAATCGCAATCGGCCAGCCAGTTTCATTTTGATTACCATAGCCTGCCCAGACTGGATATCGCGTCTGATTTCCAGGGCTATGCGCATCATCGTGTGAACACGATAGTAACGGCAGTGCTGAAAGAGGGGAAGGAATGCACTACCCTGCAGGCAGGAGAAGAGGCCGTCCTTGTTTTAGCTGCCAGCCCCTTTTATGCCGAGAGTGGCGGCCAGATTGGTGACAGCGGGGTTCTCCGTGCCAGAAACGGCGTATTTCGGGTACACGATACCCAGAAAAGTGGTGCGGCTATTTTGCATATTGGTACCCTAGAACAGGGGAACATAGGCCTCAATGACGCAGTGGAAGCTATTATTGATGAGGCGCGGCGAGAGGCCATTCGCCTGAATCATACCGCTACCCATTTGCTTCATGCCGCTTTGCAAAAGCTGATTGATCCGCAGATTATGCAAAAAGGATCCTTAGTCAATGATAAGCGCACACGCTTTGACTTTTCGCATCCGCAAGCCCTGCGTCCCGAACAGATTCAGGCGCTTGAGTCGATGGTCAATGCGGTGATTCGTAAAAATTATCCGGTAGTGACCGAAGAAATGCCAATAGAAGAAGCGAAAAAAAGCGGTGCTGTGGCCTTATTTGGTGAAAAATATGCCGAGACAGTTCGTGTTCTGACAATTGCGGATTACTCTAAGGAACTCTGCGGTGGTACGCATGTGCGCCAAACCGGCGACATTGGTGTGTTTAAAATTATTGCCGAATACGGTATTGCCAGCGGAATACGTCGGATAGAGATGGTGACGGGGGATTACGCGTTACAATACCTCAACGAACAGCTGGATATCCTGAATAAAACAGCTACGCTTTTGCGTACCAGTCCGGATAAAATCGAGGAGAAAAGCGAACAAATTTTGCAGGATTTGAAAAAATTGGAAAAAGAACAGTATCGTTTACAGCAAAAATTGGCTGCGAAATCGGGGGCAGAACTTCGTGACGCGTTTGTGCAGCTTAGCGGTGGTAAATTATTGGTTAAAGAATTGGAAGGTGTGGATAATCAGGCTTTGCGGCAAACGCTGGATCAACTCAAGGCCGCTGTTCAAGATGCGGTGATTGTGTTATACAAGATCAGTGATCAAAAAATTAATGTGATTGCCGGAGTGAGTCCATCGCTGTTAGGACAGGCGCCATCCGCAGCAGATTTGGTAAAACAGATTTGTGGAAAAGGCGGCGGCCGTGAGGATATGGCACAAGGCGGCGGCGCGTTGCCGGATGATCTGCCACGTCGGCTGACGCAACTGGAAGCGATGGTTCGCCAGCATCTGAATTAACTTGTGTAATAGGATAAAGCATGGCGCGTATAGTTCAGAAGTTTGGTGGTACTTCTGTCGGTACTGCTGAAAAAATTCAACAGGCCGCAGATATCGTCGCAACCAGTTTTCAGGAAGGCCATGAATTGGTTGTGGTGGTATCGGCTATGAGCGGTGAAACAGACCGCCTGATTGCTTTGGCGCAATCGGTGGCAGATATCCCAAGTGATCGTGAGTATGCGGCATTAATTGCCACCGGTGAACAGGTCAGTATTGCTCTGATGACCCTTGCCTTGATCCAGCGCGGTTTAAGTGCCCGTTCATACACAGGAGGGCAGGCGCGAATCCTGACCGATAGTCAGTACCGAAAAGCACGTATCATTGATATTGACACCCAGCCGATTGAAACGGATTTGCGGGCCGGCTGTATTGTGGTGGTGGCAGGGTTTCAGGGAGTGGACGCCGACAATAATATTACCACGCTTGGCCGGGGGGGCTCCGATACGACAGCGGTAGCCCTGGCCAGTGCGCTCAAAGCGGATGAATGTCAGATCTTTACTGATGTTGATGGGGTTTATACCACAGATCCGCGTATTGTCCCCGATGCACGCCGTTTGGATCAAGTCACCTTTGGTGAAATGCTGGAATTATCCAGCCTCGGAGCCAAAGTGTTGCAGCTGCGGGCGGTTGAGTTTGCCGGTAAATATAATGTTCCGCTGCGCGTGTTGTCGGCCAGCGAGAAAGGGCCGGGCACCTTAATTAGTTATCAACCGGCGGCCAACATGGAAGCTCCTCTGATCACGGGTATCGCCTATACGCGCCATGAGGCTAAAATTGTCGTCAGTGGTTTTTCCGATCAAACGACGGCCGTATCGCAGTTACTCGCAGAGTTGAGTCAATTGGGGGTGAATGCGGATATGATCTTGCATCACGTGACAGCCGATGACAAATGCACGGTGACCTTTACGGTGCATACCGATGAATATCAACTGAGTATGCGACATCTGCAAAAAATATTGCCCAATATTGGTGCAGAATCCTGTGATGGCGTGGAATGCCTGGCTAAAGTTTCTATCGTGGGTGCCGGTTTGAAAAGCCATCCGCAAATTGCCCCGATTATGTTTCAGGCGTTATCCGCTGAAGGTATTGCTATCCAGTTAATTGCCAGTTCGGAACTGAAGATATCCGTCGTCATTGACAATCAATATACCGAACAGGCCATTCAGGCCCTGCATCAGGCCTTTCACCTGCAAAACAGTCCGCAAGATGAAAACCGCTGCGGCGCTATGGATAAGACGGTTGTATTCAAAGCCTGAGGCTGGCCACCAGGTATGCCTCTTCGGTTTGGACTATAATAAAAGGAAGTCCATACGAGGAAATTTCAATGCCTTTTGATAAAACACCAATGTCCGATACGTCTGTTTCTCCTGATGAAGATTTGGTTAATGAGCTGCAACGCCAGGCAACGTCGAATGATACTAATCAGAATCGTTTCACCGGTGGTGATATGGATGACTTGCTCAACGATGGCGTGCCAGGTTATGAGACCACGGGTGTGGAGGGAACGGATGATGATATCGCACAACAGCAAGAAGTGGATGGGAGCGACGAACACTTCAATGCGCCTTAGCGCCGGTAGCCATGGGTGTATTTACCATTCATCTCCACCACCTACGTGCCACCTGCTTTGTCTACCTGCCGCGACTTGTTCGCGGCAGGTAGACAATCTTGGTCAACAGCAAATGTCTTCATATAGGTCGCGCCATTCCGGATTTTGATTCGTAATCAATAGGTCGGAGGTTCGACTCCTCTCAACGGCACCAGTAGCAGCAAGGCTTTTTATAATTTCTCCTCCTCTTAAAAATGAATTTTAGTACCAATATTGGTACCAGTTTTGAAATGTAATTGAAAGTTACCAATTGATACTTCCAAGACAACCCACTGTGCGCAGTAACCTAATTTTTAGGCTTACAATGATTTACGCTAGGTATTTAATGAAGTCCGCTTAGGAGTCCCGTCCAGACTGGAACTTCTTTGCTATTAAGTAACAATAAACAATTGAGTGCAATGAAAAGCAATCCTTTTATCGACGATATCAATTATTTGGTAGAAAAATAAACCATACTTGGTTCTGAGCTTACATGAGAGCCGGATAATAAGCTGACATGATCACTGCAATTAAAAAATCCATCTGAAAATATGAAAGCAGTGGACGCGGGATAAAAATCATGAGGGACAAGTTGTAAGTTTGCTATGGCATCTTGAGCATCTCTTGGCAAATATTTTTTCAGATAAGCTAACTGATGATTAGCTGGTCTCATATCAAATGCACTGATTTTTTCATCAAGGAATCCATATCGCAAACCCAAAAAGTTAATTTTAAGCGTTTTCGCTACAATTAACATACGTTCTAAATGCCGTATTTTATCATCTAACATAACAATATGTCGTGGATGGTTTGGACATTTTTCTATAACTTTTTGCCACACTTGGCCTTTATTTTTCCCATTACAAAAAATAATCCCCTCTTCATAAGATGGATCGTTAACCTTAATACAGTTTCTAGAAAAATCAATCCCAATAGTCTCCAGCTGACGAATAGTATATTGTTTAATAGCTATATCGCGTGCAGTTAGTGCCAACACAGGAATCCCAATGTCTTGTAGTGCTTTAATGATCTTCACAATTTCTAGTTCCACTGCCTTAGCTCGAACATGCGCTTGAACAGCACCATAAATCAAGAGAGCTAATCTCATACCTTCTTTTTGATCGAGGATCTTCACTGCATAATCAACTAAGTTAGTCAACCATTGATCACTACCTACTTCCAGAACTGATTCCATAACCGTATTATCCAGATCAAGAACAAGCCAAGTCTCATAGCTAATATTCTTTAAAGCAGTTTTAATCGTTAGAATTTCTTTGATTGTTTGCTCACTTTTTTGGTGTGGCTGTGAGAAAAATGGATGCAATCCTCGAGGAAATGCTGATTTTTTTAAATCAGCCCTAATTAATAACTCTATACGTTCTAGCAGTTCGATCGTTTCTTCGTAGGCCTCCAATACTCCGCTGATTAGATCCATTTGCTGAGGCGTCTGTGGGGAGAGTGATGGAAAATTTCTTGCTGTTAGCAGTGCACTTTTAAATTCCGCCAAAGTCCCCCAACAACCTTGTTCATAAAATTGACGACCAAAGTTACGCCTGATTTTTTTTTCGATTTTTTTTGTATCGCTTAAAACAATACCATCAATTTTGCTCAACGACGCAACCCAGAAACACTGAGCATGCGCACCTCGTATTCCAGAAAGCTTTTGAACAGGTAATTGAAATAGTGTATTTAATAAAGAATGATCTCGGCCCTCACCTTTTCGTAAATCAACGCCATGCTCCTCACGTGTTTCATGAATGGCAGTAACTAAGGGGTTTTCAACATAAATTTCAAATTTATTTTCGATTAAGCAAGTAAGGATGTCTTGATAAGTTTGGTCTCTAAAAAATTTTCCAACGAATTTTTGTAAAAAATCATATTCTAAATCAGGAAAAGGCTTTCCTACCTCTATAAAAAAGCGTCGTTCACCTTTAATGACTATAATATCTTGAATTCCAGCCGGAGGCGCAACCGTAACAGGACCTACACGGTCTGATTTAATGCATCCCCAAACAATTTGATTACCTTTCTGATAATAAGGTAAAACACCACAGCGCATAGTTGGGAAAGGATATAACCCATTTTCACCTTTTTCTAAGAGTATGGGTTGATAGGCACTGATATGATTTAGTTCGACTATTTTTGGCATGTGTGACCCTCCTATTCTTCTAGCTAAGTTTTTAGAACGGAGCTGATTTTGCTGCTTCAGTTTAAAAGCAATATCGACATGTGCGTCAATAAGTACTCAAAGTGGTTTCTATTTTATCGCTGAATTAAAAAAGATGCAACTCTTTGTAAACAAGCTAATTTGAAGAATAATGATATTAAATGAAGCTGATTTATAATATCTTGTTAGCGTTAATTGGGGAAAAGGGTGGTACAGTATGGGTCAAGCAAATTTGTACATCCCAGTTAAGCCACTTTTTTCAATACCCCCCAATAGCGATTTTCAAACTGATTGGGACTTTGATAATCCAAAGACGAATGCAATCTTTGATGGTTATAAAACATGGTAATGTAATCCGCCTTTACCCGTTTGCCGTTTCATTCAGGTAGAATGTTAATTTTGCTTTGTCCTCTGCACTAAAAGACAAGCCCAGTTTGGAGCGTCTCCATAAAATATCATCCGCCGTGCGGGCCCATTCTTCCGTGATCAGCCAGTCTACTTCCCTCTGATATAGTCCATGAGCAAAATGCTGCCCCATGTCACTTGCTTGATGGCAATCCCGCAACAGTTCATGAACACGGGAACCATAGGTGCGTGTAAAACGAGACAAAACTGCGTTTGGCAACCAGGCATAGCGTTGTTGACATTCACTGGCAAAGCTATCCCACTGGGGCAATGGAATAGCGCCGCCAGGTAGTGGGATAGATTGCGTCTGTCCGGCCGGAAGATGGGGAAAAACCACCTTCAAGCTCTGGAGAATCTCATTGGCTAATTGACGATAGGTGGTGATTTTTCCGCCATAAATATGTAATATCGGGGCGGGTTTTGTTTCTAAAGAAAAACTATAATCACGGGTGAGATGCTGAGCTTGTTCAAGTGGGGTATCCAGTAGGGGTCGAATACCACTCCAGCTGTGCACAATATCACTAGCCTGTAATTGTTCCTGAAAATAGTAATTGGTCAGAGATAATAAATAATCGCGTTCTTCCTGGCTGATTTGAGGCGGCGTATCGAGCTGAAAGATGCGTACATCAGTGGTGCCTATCATGCTGAAACCATGATAGGGTGCCACGAAAATAATACGTTTATCACTGTGTTGCAGCAAATAGGCATGATCACCCGCATACAGCTGTCTGACTAAAATATGACTGCCCTTAACCCAGGCAATGGGTTGCTTTTCCTTTTGTCCGGTGTGTTCGGTTACCTGATTCACCCAGGGGCCGGCAGCGTTAATCAGGCAACGGGCGGATACCGACTGTTCCTGCTGCTGGTGTTGAAAAAAAACTCTCCAGTGATGATTTTGAATTTCCGCACGTTTAAAAAGAGCCTGGTTCAGGATACAGGCTCCAAAGCGTTTGGCCTGCAAGGCATTTTCAATCGTCAGTCGGGCATCGTGGGTGACGCAGTCATGGTACACAAAGCCTTTTTGAAAATGGGGATGCAGGGGCATAAAGTATTGTGGCCAACGGGCTTTACGGATAAAACGGCTTTTGGGCAGTCGATTTTTGCGGCTGATGTGATCATAAATAAAAAGCCCGGTGCGTAAGAGCCAGATTGGACGCAGCTTTTGATGATAGGGCAGCACAAAGGGCACGGGATGGACCAGATGCGGGGCTATCTTGATTAAAATCTGTCGCTCATCCAGCGCTTTTTTTACCAGGGAAAAATCATATTGTTCCAGATAGCGCAGGCCACCATGAATTAAATTACTACTGTTGGAGGAGGTTTTGGCCGCGATATCATCCATTTCCAGTAACAGTACCGATAAACCGCGTTGCGCTGCATCAGCGGCGATACCACAGCCGTTAATACCACCGCCAATAATCACCAGATCATAATTTGCCTGCATGGCTCACGTTCCAAAGTGGGTGCGCTTGTTTCTCAGCTATGGTCTTGCATGAGAAGCTACTGGATCTCTTATGAATATTCAAGGTATCCTGTTGCCATCATAACTTTTATCATTTTTAAAGTGAAGACCATTTTAGCTATCGATCAGGGAACCAGCAGCACCAGAGCCAGGTTATATACCACGGAAGGAAAGTTGCTCTTCAATAGCCAGCGCATGCTCGCCAGTGATTATCCACAGCCCGGTTGGGTTGAACAGCAAGGGGAGGCGATATGGGCATCAGTTCTGTCGGTGCTGCGAGACGTTCGTGATTTTGCCGTCAATAAAAAAATTATCGCCTGTGGTATTGCCAATCAACGGGAAACCAGTTTGTTGTGGCAGCGTTCAACTGGCCGTTGTCTGGGGCCGGCACTGGTATGGCAAGACAGGCGAACCGCTGAGTATTGCCAGTCACTACAGGCCAAACAAGCGCTCATTCATCAAAAAACTGGATTGCTGCTCGACCCTTATTTTTCAGCCAGTAAAATTCATTGGATGCTGCATCATTATCCGCAGGCCGCCTCGCTTCTGGCGCAGGATGATCTGGCCTTTGGAACTGTGGACAGTTATTTGATTTGGCGGCTCAGTGGCGGTAAAACACATAAAACCGATGTGACCAATGCCAGCCGAACGATGCTGTTTAACCTGCATCACCTGGCGTGGGATACCGAGTTGCTGGATATTTTTGGCATTCCCCGTTCTATTCTACCGGAGGTCGTCCCTTGTGTGGCTGATTTTGCAGACATTCAGTCCGAAATATTAGGCTATTCGGTACCCATTCTGGGTGTGGCGGGAGATCAGCAAGCGGCACTGATTGGGCAGGCTGGATTTAGCCGCGGGATGATAAAAGCAACTTACGGAACGGGGGGCTTCTTACTGAAAAATGCCGGTAAGCGTCCTTGTCTTTCCCGGCACCGATTGCTGACCACCATTGCCTATCAGGTTGGGGATACCGTCCACTATGGCTTGGAAGGCAGTATTTATCAGGCAGGGACTATGATCAAATGGCTGCGCGACAGCATGGGGATTCTACCCGCGGCCGCTGATAGTGAGGGGATGGCCGCTAGCGTGACACACAACCAGGGGGTCTATCTCCTGCCGGCATTTAGCGGTATGGGAGCACCTTATTGGCATACGCGTCCAGGTGGGCGGATGCATGGTTTATCCCTGGATACGAAACCGGCGCATTTTGTTCGCGCGGCTCTGGAGGCGGTTGCCTACCAAACCTGGGATGTTCTGCAGTGCATGCAAAAAGACAGTGCGATTGCTCTGCACAGTATGCGGGTGGATGGCGGGATGGCTGTGAACAATTGGTTATTACAGCGCATTGCCACGCAGTGTAATATTGCCGTTCAGCGACCTGAGGATATCGAAACCACGGCTTTTGGTGCCGCTATGCTGGCAGCGGTGGGGAGTGGATTGGCCGATTCTCTGGCGGGGCTTGATGCGTACTGGCAGGAAGAACGTTGCTTTGTACCACAGGAGGGAGAATTCAAACAAATCGCGGCCGATTATAACGGCTGGCAACAGGTGATTGCGAGTTATCTGCAAGAGTAGCCTGGGCCAATCTGGCCCAGGTTTTGCCGGGCTCAGGACTTGACATCCCGGTACTTTTCACCGGTATAGAGCTGACGAGGACGACCAATACGGGAATTTGTGGATACCATTTCCATCCAGTGTGACATCCAGCCAACGGTTCTGGCCAGTGCAAAGATGACGGTGAACATATTGGTGGGAATCCCAATGGCGCTGAGGGTGATTCCAGAATAAAAATCAACGTTGGGATAGAGTTTCTTTTCTACGAAGTACTCATCTTCCAAGGCAATTTTTTCCAGTTCCATGGCCAGTTTAAACAGGGGCTCATCCTGTGCGCCTACGGCTTTTAACACCTGATGACAGGTTTCGCGCATAACTTTGGCACGAGGGTCATAACTTTTATAGACGCGATGCCCAAACCCCATCAAACGGAAAGGATCATTTTTGTCCTTGGCACGTTTGATATAGGTGTTGATGTTTTTGACATCGCCGATTTCTTTCAACATATTCAAACAGGCTTCATTGGCTCCCCCGTGTGCCGGTCCCCATAAGGCTCCAATGCCGGCTGAAATACAGGCAAAAGGATTGGCACCGGTCGAGCCGGCCAGACGTACGGTTGATGTTGAGGCATTTTGCTCATGATCGGCATGCAAGGTAAAAATGGTATCCATGGCTTTGACCAAAACCGGATCAGGGGTAGTCTCTTCCGAGGGTACTCCAAACATCATATGCAAAAAGTTCTCCGCATAAGACATGCGGTTGCGGGGATACATATAGGGAAGGCCGATGGAATATTTATAGCTCATTGCTGCCAGAGTCGGCATTTTGGCAATAAGGCGGATAGCCGATCGATACCGATCCTCTTCATTACTGAGATCCATGGAGTCGTGATAGAAGGCTGATAACGCCCCTACAATACCGACCATAATCGCCATGGGATGCGCATCACGGCGAAATCCATTCAGGAACTGGTACATTTGTTGATGAACCATGGAATGATTGTTCAGCAGGGCGATGAACTCTTCTTTGTGGAGTGCCGAGGGTAATTCGCCATTAATCAACAGATAACACACATCAACAAAGTCTTTTTTCTCCGCCAATTGCTCAATAGGGTAGCCGCGGTAGAGCAACACGCCCTTTTCACCATCAATAAACGTGATTTTGGACTCACAGGAAGCGGTAGAGACAAAGCCAGGATCATAGGTAAAGTAGCCCTTTGCAACTAATTGATTAACATCAATGACATCTTTTCCAAGTGTGGGCGTATAAATGGGTAAATCAAATGGCTCAAGGCCATCGATATGCAAATGCGCATTTTTAGTTGTCATATGATCTCCTAATGATTATCCTGACGGACTTTGTAATCGCTGATATGCTGGCAACTATATAGAAATGACGCACATCCGTCAATTTTAAAACCTCAGCAGAGTACTGGTGCTCTGTTTTGATGCTTTGGTGTAAAAACATGAACCGACATCTGGGATGTGCCAGGAAAAAATGGATAGTATTGCAGGAAAATAACTATGTTAAAAATTGCTGAATTACCCTTGAATGAGCGTCGTGCGGTCTATCATCTGGATCTTTTACCGACAGAAATAGCTGATACCATTATCACCGTTGGTGATCCGAAACGTGTAGCGCTCGTGAGCCGGCATTTTGATGCCATTGAATGCCAGCGTCAGCAACGGGAATTTGTTACCCATACCGGCAGAATCGGCAATAAACGGATCTCGGTGCTATCAACCGGTATCGGTATGCCCAATATCGATATTGTCATGAATGAACTGGATGCCTTGTTTAATATTGATTTAGCGAGACGGCAAGTCTGTGATACTCCACGCGCCTTCACGCTTATTCGTCTGGGAACCACAGGCACATTGCAGGCTGATATCGCGCTAGGCGAAATATTGCTCAGCCAATATGCTATCGGTTTTGACAGCTTGATGGATTATTACGAACCTGACTTTTGTGAGGAGAAACAGAACTTTTACCTGGCGCTGCGCGAAGGGCTTGCCTCCTTTACGCCTGCCTTTTTTGTCAGTAGAGCTGACCGCCATTTACTCGAGCATTTTCGTGCTCTTGCCAGGCCGGTTATTACCGCCACCTGCGGCGGCTTTTATGCGCCGCAAGGACGCAAACTGCGGAAAAATATCCGGCATCAGACGCTATGGCAATATTTGACCGACTTTCGCTATCAGAATCTGCGCGTGAGCAATATTGAAATGGAAACCGCAGCTATCCTCGGGCTGGGTGAAGTATTTGGCCACCGTTGTCTGTCTTTGAGCGTTGTGGTGGCCAATCGTCCACATGGCAGTTTTTCAGACAATATCGAGCAGGATATTGAGCGTATGATTGAAAAGGCCCTGGCCTCTATAGAGCGCTTGCCCACGTAAATCCTGGAGCATTCAGCGCTTGTCCTCAGCTATCGTGAGGCAGGTAAGCCAAGCTGTCGCTGTCCCGTACTAAAGGCATGTAAACGAAGCTTGTAAAATCAAAATACCCCCGTTCTGCGCTTTATGCGCGGAATCCAGCTCCGCTCGTCATCCAGGATCGTTGCGATACCCTGCATAAAGCGCGGAACGTAGGAAAAAAGAAGATTTTTTGTGTTCAAAATTCAGATACGTTTACCCCACTTGTTGTGCGCAAGACAATTCATTTAAAACGGGGAATATGCTATGATTGACGCTTTGATGATCTGAATCAGGCAAGGACAGGTTTTATTATGGTGAACACCGCGAAAGAAGTCATTTCCGTTAACATTGAAGATGAATTAAAACAATCTTACCTCGATTACGCGATGAGTGTTATTGTGGGGCGGGCATTGCCGGATGTGCGTGATGGATTGAAGCCGGTGCATCGCCGTGTTCTTTTCGCGATGAGCGAACTGGGTAATGACTGGAACAAGCCGTATAAGAAGTCAGCGCGGGTGGTCGGGGATGTGATTGGTAAATACCATCCCCATGGTGATACGGCCGTATATGACACGATTGTTCGCCTGGCGCAGCCATTTTCCATGCGTTACATGCTGGTCGATGGTCAGGGAAACTTTGGTTCGGTGGATGGGGATGCCGCCGCCGCCATGCGGTACACCGAGGTGCGTATGTCCAAAGTAGCCCACGCGCTACTGGCTGATTTAGAAAAGGAAACCGTTGACTTTGCCCCTAACTACGATGAAACGGAATTTGCTCCTGTGGTGCTTCCTTCACGGGTTCCCAATTTGCTGGTCAATGGCTCATCAGGTATTGCGGTGGGTATGGCAACCAATATCCCACCCCATAATCTGGGTGAAGTGACCGATGCCTGTATTGCCTTGATTGATAATAGCGAATTGAGCATTGATCAGCTAATGGAGATTATTCCCGGCCCGGATTTCCCGACAGCAGGTATCATTAACGGACGTGCCGGTATTATTCAAGGCTATCGGACCGGCCGCGGCCGCGTTATCATTCGTGCCCGTACTGAAATTGAAACCGACCCTGCGACCGGTCGGCAGGCTATTATTGTCCATGAACTGCCGTATCAGGTGAACAAAGCCCGCCTGATTGAAAAAATTGCCGAACTGGTGCGCGAGAAGCGGATGGAGGGAATATCCGGTTTGCGTGATGAGTCAGATAAGCAGGGGATGCGGGTCGTCATTGAGTTGAAGCGCGGTGAAGTCGCGGAAGTGGTATTGAATAATCTGTATACGCAAACGCAAATGCAAAATGTGTTTGGCATTAATATGGTCGCTCTGGTTGACGGCCAGCCCCGCACCTTGAATCTGAAAGACATTCTGGAATGTTTTATTAAGCACCGGCGTGAAGTGGTGACCCGCCGTACAATCTTTGAATTGAAAAAAGCCAGAGCCAGGGCGCATACGTTGGAGGGTTTAGGTATTGCCCTGGCCAATATTGATGAGATGATTGAGCTCATCAAGCAGTCACCCACACCGCAGGATGCCAAAACGGCCCTGCTGGCTCGGGTCTGGCAGACGGGAATGGTTAAGGCCATGTTGGACAGCGTGGGGAGCAATGCCTGTCGTCCGGATGATTTGGAAGCGCACTATGGTTTGAGCGAGGCCGGTTATCAATTGTCGCCTGAACAGGCACAGGCGATTCTCGAGCTGCGTTTGCACCGCTTAACCGCACTGGAACAAAATAAAATTTTAACCGAATTTAAGAGTTTAATTGATGAAATCGGCAAGTTGCTGGAGATTTTGGCCTCACCAGAGCGCTTAATGACCGTCATCAAGGAAGAGTTGGAAGCCATAAAAGAACAGTTTAATGATCCACGCCGCAGTGAAATTATGGCTTCGCAGGAAGATTTAACCATTGAAGATTTGATCACGGAAGAAGACGTCGTGGTAACATTGTCACATCAGGGCTATGTCAAATATCAGCCGTTAACCGCTTACCAGGCACAACGTCGGGGCGGTAAGGGGCGTTCCGCCGCGAATGTCAAAGATGAAGATTTCGTTGATAAGCTGGTGATTACCAGTACGCATGATACCTTGCTGTGTTTTTCCAATCACGGCCGTTTATACTGGTTGAAAGCCTATCAACTCCCCCTGGCCAGCCGGGCATCGCGGGGTAAACCGATTGTTAATATTTTGCCTTTGTCGGAGAACGAATGTATCAACGCCATGTTGCCTGTCCGTCAGTTTGATGCCTCCTGTTTCGTCTTTATGGCAACCCGTTCCGGTACGGTAAAAAAAGTATCACTGGAAGCTTTCAGCCGGCCTCGTTCCTCCGGCATTATTGCGGTTGATTTGAGCGAGGGTGATCAACTGGTGGGTGTTGATATTACCGATGGCGCGCAGGATATAATGTTATTTACCGATGCCGGTAAGGTCATACGCTTCCCGGAAGAGCAGGTACGAGCCATGGGCCGCACGGCTCGTGGTGTTCGGGGAATTAAACTGGCGGATGGCCATCATGTTATTTCTCTGGTCATTGCCCGCAGTGAAGGGACCATCTTGACGGCAACCGAAAATGGGTATGGTAAACGAACTGCCGTTGAAGAATATCGTACTACCGGCCGTGGTGGACAGGGGATCATTTCCATTCAGGTCAGCGAACGCAATGGTAAAGTGGTACGCTCGTTGCAGGTGGAACATTCCGATGAAGTCATGCTGATCACTAATAAAGGGACGTTAGTACGCTTTAAGGTGGAGGAACTTTCCATTATTGGTCGCAATACCCAAGGTGTACGCTTGATCAATGTGGGTGCGGAAGAACGTGTGGTGGGTATGCAGCGCATTGAGGATATCAGCCCTGATTTTGAGGATCTTGCGGATACGGTCGAGGACGTCTGATGAATCAGCGCGGCTATAATTTTTCCGCCGGACCCGCGATGCTGCCGACGAGTATTTTGCAGGACGTCCGCGCAGAGTTATTAAACTGGCAGGGGCATGGTGCCTCCGTTCTGGAAATGGGACATCGCAGCTCGGCGGTACAGGACCTGATGGCCGAGACCAGTGCGCTCATGAAATCGATATTAGCCATCCCGGATGATTATCATGTCCTGTTTCTGGGCGGTGCCGCGCGCAGTCAGTTTTCAACGATTCCGATGAACTTTTTACGGCAAGGTCAGTCGGCGGCTTACCTGATCACGGGTATCTGGTCAAAAATGGCATTTGAAGAGTGCCGGAAAATTGCCCGGGCTGAGGCGGCGCTTGATAGTGAACATACGGGCTTCACGCGAATTCCGTATGCGGAGCAAGCGCTGCTCGACCCCCGTGCGGGATATCTCTATTATACCTCGAATGAAACGGTCAATGGGGTGCAGTTTTCCAAGATTCCAGAGCATGGCGCTATCCCTCTGGTCTGTGATATGACTTCCGCTTTGCTGAGTGAACCGGTTGATATTGCCCGCTATGCCCTGATTTTTGCCGGAGCACAAAAAAATATTGCGAATGCGGGGTTGACCATTGTCATTGTGGCGGATCGCTTTCTTGCGCAGATAGCAGAGGAGCAGCGATTGCCGACTATGCTGGATTACCGGACGCATGTCAGCAGTCAGTCGCTCTATGCTACGCCGCCGGTCTTTAATTGTTATCTGGCCAATAAAATGCTTCATTGGGTGCAAAATCAGGGTGGGCTTGTGGCGATGCAGGCTAACAATCAGCGGAAGGCTGTCAAGTTGTATGATTTTATTGATAACAGTTCGCTGTATTACTGTACAGTGGATTCTGCCTGCCGCTCAGTCATGAATGTTTGTTTTCATCTGAAGAACGTTGAGTGGGAGACGGCATTTCTGCAACAGGCCAGAGCCCATGGCTTATTAGCGCTGGCAGGGCATCGCAGCGTTGGCGGCCTGCGTGCCAGTCTCTATAATGCCATGCCGGAAGACGGGGTGGATGCTCTGATTGCCTTTATGCAACGGTTTGAACGGGAAAAGAGATAGTTCATGAAGCAAGTCGACTTTATCAGTGCCAAGGCATACCCTTTACAGGGGCATATCAAGGTTCCCGGGGATAAATCCATATCGCATCGTGCCATTATGTTTGCCGCTATTGCCGAAGGAACCAGCACGATTGACGGTTTTTTGGATGGAGCGGACTGTCTGGCGACTCTGGCGGCGTTTCGCATAATGGGGGTGACGGTCGAGGGTCCTATTGCACAACGGCTGGTGATTCACGGCGTGGGGCGGCTAGGTTTGACCGCGCCGCAGCGTACCATAGACTGCGGCAATTCCGGCACCACCATGCGTTTATTGAGCGGCCTGTTAGCGGGGCAGACCTTTTCCAGCCAACTAAGCGGCGACAACAGTTTGTTAAAACGCCCTATGGCGCGGATATGCCAGCCTTTATCCCTGATGGGAGCCCGCATCATGAGTTGTGATGGTCATGCGCCTCTTCTGATCGAGGGCGGGAGCCGCTTAAACGGTAGATGTTATACCATGCCGGTTGCCAGTGCCCAGGTGAAATCTGCTATTTTGCTGGCTGGATTATATGCACAGGGCGAAAGTACGGTGATTGAGCCGGCAATCAGCCGTGATCATACCGAGCGCATGTTGGCAACCTTTTCCTACCCGGTGCAAACCAAAGAAAAAACGGTGAGCGTACAAGGCGGAGGCCAATGTCTGGCTGCTGATATCAAAGTGCCCGGCGATATTTCCTCGGCAGCCTTTTTTATGGTCGCTGCCACCGTGATCCCCGGCTCGAATATTATCATTCAAAATGTGGGGATTAATCCGACCCGTTGCGGCGTGATTGAGATCTTGACGTTAATGGGGGCCGATATCCGTTTACTAAACCCGCGTCAATACGGCGAGGAGCCCGTGGCTGATATCGCCGTAAAATACGCCGCCTTGACGGGCATTACGATTCCGTCAACGCTGGTGCCGCTGGCCATTGATGAATTTCCGGTATTATTTATTGCGGCAGCTTGCGCCAAAGGGCAAACGTCGCTGCGGGGCGCAAGTGAGTTACGGGTCAAGGAAAGTGATCGTATTGCCGCGATGGTCAAGGGGCTAACCACCCTGGGGATAGAGGCACAGGCATTGGATGATGGGGTCGTGATCCAGGGGGGACGCATGCGGGGAGGAGTGGTGGATAGTGCGCAGGATCACCGCATTGCGATGGCTTTTGCGATAGCTGGCAGTGTGGCCGCTGACTGCATTACTATCAAAGACAGCTTCAATGTCCAAACGTCTTTTCCCGGTTTTGTCCATACCGCCCAACAACTGGGATTATGTATTAAGGAAACGATTCTATGAGCGAGTCAGCAACAACGGTTCCCGTGATTACGATTGATGGCCCCAGTGGAACCGGCAAAGGCACGATATGTCAAATGCTGGCCCAGCATCTGGGCTGGCATATGCTCGATAGTGGGGCCTTATACCGAGTGCTTGCCCACGCGGTAGCGGAGCAGCAGATGTCATTTACCGATACCGAATCGATTGCCGCTTTGGCCAGCAAGCTGGATACGCGTTTTGTGCCGCGAGAGGGTCAGCCTAATCAGGTATGGTTGGATGATAAGGACGTAACCACTGCTATTCGCAGCGAGGTCTGTGGGCAGAATGCATCAAAAGTCGCGGCACTACCGGCTGTTCGAGCCGCTTTTTTACATAGGCAACGCCAGTTTGCCCGGTCACCTGGTTTGGTGACGGATGGTCGGGATATGGGTACGGTAGTATTTCCTGAGGCCTTCTTAAAAGTATATTTAGATGCCAGTTGCGAAGAAAGAGCCAAAAGACGCTATTTGCAGTTGCAACACAGTAAAAATAATGCTAGCCTCGCCGATGTTGTGGAAGAACTGCAACAGCGCGATGAACGTGATACGCAACGGGCGCAAGCCCCGTTGAAGGCGGCACAGGACGCTGTGTATTTGGATACAACAGGATTAGCAATTGTACAAGTGTTCGATTTTATATTAAAATTAGTGCACGAACGTTTGTCGATTCGTTAGTCATTGGGGGAGAAACTATTCCTGTTTCTCATTGGTCTACTAAAGAGTTCATTAACATGTCTGAAACTTTCGAACAACTATTAAATCAACTTTCTTCTGGCGTTAAATTTTATCCTGGCGCTATCATTAATGCAAAAGTCATTAATATCAATTCCGATACCATTACACTGGATGCCGGCTTAAAATCCGAGGGCATTGTACCTGCCGAAGAATTCAAAGATAAACACGGTGAATTGGAAATTAAACTGGGCGATATCGTCGAAGTCGCTCTTGATTCTGTGGAAGATGGCTACGGTGAGACTTTGCTGTCCCGTGAAAAAGCCAAACGTCAGGAAGCCTGGCGCAACCTCTCCCGCTCACACGAAAATAATGACACCGTGCTTGGTTTAATA
This sequence comes from Legionellaceae bacterium, assembly GCA_020831865.1. GTDB lineage: Bacteria > Pseudomonadota > Gammaproteobacteria > Legionellales > Legionellaceae > JAFIFT01. The sequence continues at coordinate 73,983 of JAFIFT010000025.1, forward strand.
TCCGGAAAAGTCAAAGGCGGCTTCACTGTTGAAATTGGTTCCATCCGCGCCTTTTTACCGGGTTCACTTGTCGATGTCAGACCGGTTCGTGATCCGTCCTATCTTGAAGGCAAAGAACTTGAGTTTAAAGTCATCAAGATGGATATCAAGCGAAACAACATCGTCGTTTCGCGACGTGCGGTGGTGGAAGAAGAAAGCAGTGCCGACCGACAAGCCTTGCTTGAGTCCTTGCATGATGGACAGGTCTTAAATGGTATTGTGAAAAACCTTACCGATTATGGTGCCTTTATTGATTTGGGTGGTATCGATGGATTATTACATATCACTGATATTTCCTGGAAAAGAGTCAAACATCCCAGCGAATTATTGACTGTTGGTCAGGATGTGAAGGTCAAGGTATTAAGTTTTGACAAAGAGCGAAACCGCGTCTCTCTGGGCATGAAGCAATTGGGCAACGATCCCTGGGTTGATCTGGTTGATCGGCATCCGGTTGGCAAAAAAATTCAGGGTAAAGTAACGAATATCACCGATTACGGCTGCTTCGTTGAAATCGAAGAGGGGGTCGAAGGTTTGGTGCACATGTCTGAAATGGACTGGACCAACAAGAATATCCACCCTGGAAAAGTGGTCAGTCTGGGGGATGTTGTGGATGTCATGGTTCTGGAAATTGACGAAGATCGACGTCGAATTTCTCTGGGTATGAAGCAATGCGTTGGAAATCCCTGGCATCAGTTTGCTGAGAGTCATGCCAAAGGAGAAAAAGTCGCGGGTAAAATTCGCTCAATCACTGATTTTGGTGTCTTTATTGGTCTGGATGGTGACATTGATGGTTTGGTTCACATGTCTGATATCTCCTGGACTATCCCCGGCGAAGAAGCAGTCAAGCAATTTAAGAAAGGCCAGGAAATTGAAGCGGTCATACTTGCGGTGGATGCAGAGCGGGAGCGTATTTCGCTCGGTATCAAGCAGCTTGATGGCGATAACTTTACCAGTTATTGTGATGAGCATGCCAAGGGCACTGTCGTTAAAGGCAAGGTAACCGAAGTGGATAGCAAGTCTGTGACCGTTGAGCTCGCCGAGGATGTGACTGGTCATTTGCGTGCCAGTGAAATTTCCGATGAGAAGGTGGATGATGCTGCTGCCCATTTTAAGGTGGGTGATGAGGTTGAGGCAAAAATCCTCAATGTCGACCGTAAAAATCGCCTGATACAGCTTTCAGTTAAGGCGAAAGATGCGCAAGAACATGCAGAAGCCATTAAGAAATACACGCGAAGCAATTCGGAAACCGCATCGACCACGCTTGGTGATTTGCTAAAAGAGAAAATGGCAAGCAAAGACGCGGAGTAACCAGTAAAAAAGCGTAGGCATCTACGCTTTTTTTATGCTTCATGGTCAGAAGATACCAGGGTCTGTTGGTATTTCATCGCAAGCTACCTGTATGCTGCGGATAAAGCGCGGGACGCAGGTGTCAGAGAGGAAATATCAACAGGCCCTAAGCGAATAATAATTTTAACTTTGTCTCATGGATATACTGCTGAGTATAGTATTCATATGGCACAGGTTGGCGAGGGAAAAGTGAATGCGTGCTTTGCTCATGATTTTTTATATCGTATTAATAGTATTTGGCGTCAGCTTTGCCGCTTTAAATGCGGATTCTGTGACGGTTAATTTTTATTTTACCGAATACACTCTGGCCTTATCGCTATTATTGCTGGCGGCAGTCAGTGTGGGTGCCGTTATAGGTTTTGTGTTGTTCCTGAACAAATATATGCACCTCAAGCGCGATTGCAAGAAGTGTGCTAAGCAACTCCACTTGTTGGAGAAAGAAATTAAAAATTTAAGAGTCATGCCTTTGAAAGATCAGCACTAAAGCTGCCAGACTACTTGCAGACTCATATCCTGGTGCTGTTGAGGTTCTGATGGTTAATGGAACTCTGCTGTCTTTTGCTTGCCAAAGCCCCTGTTACGCTTGCATGGCAGAACGAAAACATGGATAATTAGATTTCAAAATGGCCTTGAATGAGGCGAATAGCGTGCCTGTGCCCAGGCCATAAAAACTGCAAGGTTGAGGGCGCTATTGACTGATGCCTGCTGCCATTGAATGTGCTCAGCTGAGAAGGAGAGATTAAGTGGTTAATCTATGGCCATTGCTTTTGCCTGCTGCCGCCTTTTCTGGTTGGATTGCTGCTCGAAAAAGTTTACGTCAGACTGAGAGTGATCAAAATAATCGTCTTTCCCGTGAGTATGTAGTCGGGCTCAACTACCTTTTGAATGAGCAGCCTGATAAGGCAGTGGATATATTCATCAGACTTTTGGAAGTCGATAGTGAAACGGTAGAAACGCATCTGGCGCTCGGTTCGTTATTCCGCCGACGCGGAGAAGTTGACCGGGCTATTCGTATCCATCAAAATTTGATTGCTCGCCCCCAGCTGAGCCTTGCCGAACGCAAAGAAGCATTGATGGCTCTCGGGCAAGATTATATGAGTGCCGGTGTGTTTGACCGGGCCGAACGCATCTTTTTGGAAGTGGTTGATCTGGGGGGGCAGGGTGAAGCACGCAGCCTGCAAGAACTCATGGCTATCTATGAGCAGGAAAAGGCATGGGATAAAGCATTACGCACGTTATGTAAACTGGAGTCCACAACTGGTCAGACTTTAGCTATTCAAGCGGCACATTATTACTGTGAAATTGCCAATCAGCATCTGAAATCCAATCAAATTGATAAAGCATCCTACAGTATCCGACAAGCCTTATCGGTGGACAAAAACTGTGTGCGTGCCAGTTTAATGCAGGCTGCGCTGGAAATGCGTCAGGGTCGTTATAAAATGGCGATACGTTCGCTCCGTCGGGTGCGCCACCAGGATCCGGAGTTTCTGAGTGAGATTATCAGTCCATTAGTCACGAGCTACCAAGAGATTAAAGGGATGGATGAGTGTGTCCAATTTTTACAGCAAACGCTGGTTGAGCACCCGCGGGCCTCCACTATTTTTGTGATCGCAGATTATTTGCGTACGGCAAGAGGATTGGATGTAGCGGTTGATTTTGTGGCCGAACAATTACACCGCCATCCCTCGATCCGTGGTCTTAATCGCCTCATTTACTGGCATTTGGAAAGTGCGCAGGGCAAAGTACAGACAAAACTGCAAATGCTCTATGACATCACCAGTAAATTTTTAGATGATAAGCCGGTTTACCGTTGTGGTCACTGTGGTTTTGGTGGGAAACATTTGCACTGGCAATGTCCCAGCTGCAAGCAATGGAGCCGGATGAAGCCCGTCCATGGTCTGGAGGGGGATTAGCATAGGTTCTGCACAATACCAGGGCCAACAGATCCTAACCAATGGGTTCAATGTTTGAGAGGCAGCTAACACGTGCCCGGGTTGCGCGGATAAGCCGCTTAGAGCCGATAATATGGGAATAGATAAAATGCAATTTATAGATTTGAAAACACAGTATCAGCTTATTGCCGATGAGGTACAGGCCGGTATCAAAAAAGTACTGGAGCATGGCCAATATATTATGGGGCCTGAAATTGGCCAGCTGGAAGAGATGCTGGCGGCATATGTTGGTGTACGGCACGCTATTGTCAATGCCAGTGGAACCGACGCGTTATTGATGGCATTGCTGGCCTTGGATATCCAGCCCGGTGATGAGGTGATTACCACTGCTTTTAGCTTTTTTGCGACGGCTGAGGTTATAGCGCTCATCAATGCAAAACCGGTTTTTGTTGATATTGATCCGGTCACCTACAATATGGATCCAGCTGGGTTGCAACAGGTTATCACCAGTAAAACCAAGGCCATTATGCCCGTGAGCTTATATGGGCAATGTGCGGATATGCATGCCATCAATACCATTGCCCGGCAACATGGTCTTGCCGTGATTGAAGATGCCGCCCAGAGTTTTGGCGCGACTTACCACGGTGCGCGTTCTTGTAGCCTTTCCGATATTGGTTGCACCAGTTTTTTCCCGTCAAAGCCTTTGGGGGGCTACGGTGACTCCGGCGCTTGTTTTACCAATGATGATGCGCTGGCCGAACGTTTGCGTCAGGTGCGTATTCATGGTCAGAATGGACGATATGCGCATGCCCGTATTGGTATCAATGGGCGCATGGATAGTATTCAAGCGGCTATTGTCATCGAAAAAATGAAAATATTCCCCCGTGAAGTTGCTCTGCGGCAGGATGTAGCACGTCGATATCATGACTTACTGTCTGATGTCGTCAAAACTCCTTACGTACACCACTATAACGAATCGGTATACGCGCAATATACCATAGAAGTGGCTAATCGTGATGAATTTCAACGTTTGATGCAGGAGCAAGGCATACCGACGGCGGTGCATTACCCATCATTGCTGCCACAACAGGCTGCCTTGCAATATTTGAAGGATGAGCGCTGCTCTCATTATCCCCATGCTGAAAAGGCGTGCCAGTCTGTCGTGAGTTTACCCATGCATCCTTACCTAACAGAAGCGGAGCAAGTCAAAGTCGCGGAAGCGGTAAAACAGTCGCTTAGGCAGAGTATGGCAGCGGAGCAAAAGGTGCTTGATGTCTGATCTGATTGTCGCGCTGGATTACCCTCAACCGGAAGAGGCGCTGGACTTTATTGCACAAGTTACACCTGCTGACTGTGCACTGAAGGTTGGCAGTGAGCTTTTTACAGCCAGTGGGGCGGAGTTTGTCAGAAGTATCGTGCAACGCGGTTTTCGTGTTTTTTTGGATCTTAAATTTCATGATATACCGAATACGGTGGCGGCAGCCTGCCGAAGCGCGGCTGAACTGGGGGTATGGATGATCAATGTGCATGCCAGTGGTGGCAGCAAAATGATGCGGGCTGCCCGACAATCTCTGGAACCTTATGGCTCGTCACGCCCGCTATTAATCGCAGTAACGATTTTGACCAGTATGGATGAACAAGATGTAGAGGAGTTACATTATAAAAATAGCCTGCAACAGCAAGTCAAAGAGCTCAGCCTGTTAGCCTGTAACGCCGGACTCGATGGCGTTGTCTGTTCGGCGCAGGAGGCGTCACTGATTAAAAAAATAACCAATGAGACATTGTTGACCGTAACGCCTGGTATCCGTTTGGAAAAGGACATGGCTGATGATCAGCAGCGGATCATGACGCCGCAAAAAGCGCGCGAGGCGGGCAGCGATTATTTGGTGATCGGCAGACCAATTACCCGGGCAGAAAATCCTCATCTACGTTTGCAAACTATCCTGCGATGAGTCCTCATCAGCGCCCTATTATGTGACAATGGTACCTCAGAATAATACCACTATGTAAAAAAGTAGCAGCCACATGGGCTGGTGAACACTGATGCCGCAGCATGCGCCTTAGCTTAAGCATCATTCTTCGTCAAAGCATTTCAAGATATTCTCGGGCGGACGCCCCAGGATACTTTTCCCTTTATATGTGACAATCGGCCGTTGCATTAGGCGCGGCTCTTTCAGCATAGCCTGCAAGAGCTGTGCTTCATTATCCAGCGATAATCCCAGTTGCTGAAACACTGCTTCCTTGGTGCGGACAAAATCTTCTAAAGCGAAATTTGCCCGCAATGTCATCAACTGTTCTATCGTCAGTGGTGTCTTAAGATAGTCAATAATGAGGGGATCGAAGCCTTTAGCGCGCAGAATTTCCAACGCTTTTCTTGATTGAGAGCATTGGGGATTGTGATACATCGTAAGTGTTTCCATGGTGTTTTTTATCATTATGCGCTGTCTTTATAGAAAAATATCGTCACGCGCGTTCCATTCGGGCGACGCTCGTGACGAATGCATGGAGTGTTTCCGGTCAAGATATAGCCTGCTCCCTGACCGCATCTGCAGTGATTGGGGGAGGGCTTTTTTCTTCTTTTTTTGCCACAGCTTTAAGCAGCGCATTGAGCAGGCCACGCAGCTCACCAGTCAACAGGGTTAAAGCGGCATCCTGTTGCAGATAATCCTCTTCCAGCTGACGTAGTTCATTAAATTCATCAATCAAATAGTCGAGACACTTGATGCGTTTGATAACACCCTCTTGTGTCAGGCTGAACTGAATATGTTCATTCCAGTTCAACGATATTTCCGATGGAGCCAAGCCCTGTGACAGCAGAGATAATACTTCCTCGGCCGGCATTTCATATCCTTTGCAGTTAAAGCGCTTTTTCTCATCTTCTGGGGAAAACAGCAGACAGTCTTTAGCGAGTGCAAAATTTTCCGGAATGCTGGAGGGGGTCGTAATCCAGTTTGCAAAGGTATACGAGAGGGTATCTGCAATATTCAGAGGTTCAAAATGCAGACCGGGAATGGATTTACGCAGCAGAGCCAAGAGCTGACTGGCCTGATTTTCACTGCTGCTGTTGATCATAATCCGTTGTTCGCTGGTATCTAAAATCGCATGTAATTTTTTTTGTACACAAAAGGATTTAGGGAGCAGTTCAAATTCAATATCTTCCATCATTTGTGCTTTTTCATTACGTTTGACCTGACGTCCCTGCTGGATTTGAATCTGTTGAATCCTCTCGGCCAGGACTCGCTGGATAACTCCACGGGGCAACAGTCGTTCTTCTTTGCCCATGCAAATTAATTTCGCCCCGGCTACTTCCTGCACTAACTCATCGCCAAATGCGGGTAACCAGCCATAAATAAAGCGTGCATGTGGTGGACAGGGTTTCAAAGATTCTTCTGCCAATGCCAGGGTAAAATCAATCTCCTCATCAAGAGTATATTGATAAACCATCAAGTTATTAAACCACATAGTATTTCCTTTAGTCTGAATTGAGGTATATTGTGTATGGTACACAGTATAACAAGTCAAGAATCATTGAGAAACGGAAAGCGATGAAAAAAACAGGGGCAGATTGCCGCCAATGCTCTGCCTGTTATGAGGCTGCAATTGCCATAAGGAGAGAGTGATGTTATTGGAACGTAATAATGCCAGCCTGGTGTTGGTGGATGTTCAGGAAAAATTAGTGCCTTTTATTGTTGAGGCCGAAGCCATGCTCGAACGCTGTGCCTGGCTCCTTGAATTGGCGAGTGAGTTGCAGGTTCCCCGGCTTATCTCAGAGCAATATCCGCGTGGTCTTGGGACGACGGTCAGCCGGCTGCAAAATATCCTTTCTGGTACGAAGGCGCTTGAGAAAGTGCATTTTTCCTGCGCGCGTGGAGCAGAATTTAACGCCAATCTGGCCGAGCAAGGACGCAAGCAAGTCATTTTAATGGGGATAGAAACCCATGTGTGTGTTCTACAAACGGCACTGGACTTGCTCAGCATGCACTATCAGGTTTATATAGTGGTGGATGCGACCGGGAGCCGATCGCTCATGGATAAAAAATATGCTTTGAAGCGGATGCAACAGGCTGGTGCACAACTGGTAACCTCAGAGATGGTGTTTTTTGAATGGGTAGAACAAGCCGGCACTGCAGAATTTAAACATTTAAGTCAGAAATATTTACAACGCAAGGACAGGAGGGGCGAATGAAACTTCGGCAACAAGTGGTGATCATTACCGGTGGTGCTTCGGGTATGGGTAAGGCCTGTGTCGAGCGTTTTTATGGTATGGGGTTGAACGTGGCGGTCTGGGATCAACAGTGTGCACCGGCTATCGAGGAACGCAAGTTACAGATCGCTTGTGATGTCACGGATGAAGCGCAGGTGCAACAGGCCCTGCAACAAACGCTGGAGCATTTAGGGCGCCCCTCCATTCTGGTCAATTGTGCCGGGATTGCCCCTGCCAAAAAAATACTGGGCCGTGAGGGGGTGATGGCGCTGGATGGATTTAGCAAGGTCATCGCTGTGAATTTAATCGGCAGCTTTAATGTGATGCGTCTGGTGGCAGAGGTAATGGCGAAAAATGAAGTTCATGCGGCGCATGATGAACGGGGGGTAATTATCAATACCGCATCTATCGCAGCCTTTGAAGGACAAATCGGCCAAACCGCCTATAGTGCTTCGAAAGGTGGTGTGGTCGCGATGACACTGCCGGCAGCTCGTGAACTTGCGACCCATGCCATTCGAGTGAATACGATTGCCCCAGGTTTGATTGCCACGCCGATGCTGGCGGCGATGCCGCAGGAGGTCCAAAAGAGTCTTGCTGAAACCGTAACCTATCCGCAACGCTTGGGACAGGGGGACGAATTTGCCGCTTTGGTACAGCATATCGTTGAAAATCAATATATTAACGGCGAGACGATTCGTTTGGACGGGGCCTTGCGTATGCAGGCACGCTAAAGTGGATGTGTCATCCCGATGGCGGTGGCTATCCATCGGCACAACAGGGTTGCTACGGTTCTTTGTTGATAGCTCTAATGCTCTGATCGGACGTTTGGTTTTACAAGCCCTAAGCACCTATGTGGGTGCTTCGCTGTGCTCTGTTTTATAAAAAGGCCTCTTTTTCAATATGACGGGCAAATTCTTGCAGGTGAGGGCGCTCGGTTTCCTGATGCAGATAGTCCACCAGGCCCTGTAAACGCTGTTGATAATCCATCAGACTCAGATTGCCTCGCATGAGCTCAAAGCGTAAATAAACCCCATAGGTATTCAATACATCGGTTTCGCAATAATCACGAATAGACTGCAGGTTGCCTGCCTGGTATTGCTCCCATACTCGGGCGCCACTCATGCCCATTTTACCCGGAAAGCCCAGCATAGAGGCTATTTCATCCAGGGGGGCAACCGCACGATTTTGATAGGCGGCCAATACATCCATCAGATCAAGATGACGTGAATGGAAACGGCTTAAATAATTGTTATAGCGAAAATTTTGCAGATTATCCCCATTTTCCCAATAGGTGGGAGCAGCCACACCATGACGCAAAGCACGATAATGGAGCACAGGCAGGTCAAAGCCTGAGCCATTCCAGCTGATCAAGGTCGGTGTATATTTATCTATCCCTGCAAAAAAGCGGGTAATGAGTTCTTTTTCGGTTGATTGCAGCTCACCTAATGACCAGACGCGCAGCTGTTTTCCTTGTGCAAGCACCAGTGATATGGCAACAATGCGATGCGAGGGGTGGGCTAAAAAGTCACTCTGAGTTTTTTCACGGCGCAGCGCAAACATCGCTTCAGCCGCATCGGCATCCGATAGCTCCTCCAATCCATACATTTTGCGACCATGTTCGATGTCCGGTATGGTTTCAATATCGAAGACCAATTCTGCCATTATTCTATCCTTCCGTAAAAACGCTGAGCCTGTCTCATCCTGTCATTAACATGATTGCTCATTGGGCATAGGGCGCCCTATGCTGTTGTTCCTCATGATGTTGCGGGTCGATGAGGGTATGAACAGGATGTTTCGCTAGCATAACGAAGCTATAGCAGACTTTCAAGAAAAAGCATGTCCGGCTATGGACAGTATTTTGCACAGAATGTATAATGAGAAAATTTTTAGCGAATGATTCTGATGCATAGTGAGGTCTTCCTGATCACAGGAGATAAGCGGCAGCAGAGGTAGTTTCTTAGGGCGTCCAATCTTCATCATGTCAAAATATTTTAGTCTTGAAAACGTTGCAGCAGGCCTGGTCACGGTGTTGGTAGGGTATACCAGTTCCGCTGTGCTCATCTATCAGGCCGCTTTGGCCTGCGGTGCCACTCCAGCACAGGTTGGCTCCTGGTTTTTGGCACTGGGTTTGGGAATGGGGCTTGGCACCATTATACTATCAGCCTGGTATCGCATACCGGTAATTATCGCATGGTCGACTCCCGGCGCGGTAATGCTCATTGCCAGTGCCGCGCATTTTAGCATGCCAGAAATTGTGGGGGCGTTTATTGTGTCTGGCCTGTTGATTCTGCTCACCGGACTCAGCGGCGTTTTTGATAAGATCATGCGCTATCTACCTTCCTCTCTCGCGCAGGCCATGATGGCCGGTATGCTGCTGCATTTCGGTCTGGACTTGTTTGCTGCTTTGCAACAGCAGGTAGTGTTGGTCAGTTTAATGGTTTTGGTGTACTTTTTAGGGAAACAATTTGCGCCGCGCTATGCCATCTTATTGGTATTAGTGGCAGGTATCCTGATTGCCCGACAGGAACATTTGTTTCATTTTTCCGACGTACACGCAGCCTCATTGTCACCAGTATGGGTATGGCCTGCTTTTAGCTGGCAGGCTATGATAGCACTTGCTATCCCCTTATATATTATCGCGATGAGTGCACAAAATATCCCGGGTTGGACCATTGTTCGTGCTCACGGTTATGACTTGCCTGCCTCACCGGTTTTGAGTTTTAGTGGGTTTTTGAATGTTATCTTTGCACCGCTGGGTGCTTTTTCACTCAATCTGGCGGCGATCAGTGCCGCGGCATGTTTGGGAGCTGAGTCTGATGCTGATCCGGCATTACGCTATCGCTCGGCAATTATTTCCGGTGTGATCAATCTGATTTTCGCCTTTTTAGGGGCGACTACCGTTGCCTTGCTCGCAATCTTCCCCAAAGATATGGTCATGGCGCTTGCCGGTCTGGCGTTATTGGGCACCCTGGGCAACAGTCTGAAGGATACGATTGCCGATGATGCCAACCGGGAACCCGCTTTAATTACCTTTCTGGTATCCGCATCGGGTTTTAGCCTGTTTGGAATCGGCGCCTCCTTATGGGGACTGCTTCTGGGTATGTTGGTGATGCTTTTACTGCGGGTAAAAAGTCAAAGACTGCATATATAACCGGTTTCGGCAGGGTAAATACATCTAAACGACGCTTGTAAAATCCAGATGGCTACGATCCTCGCGTTATGCGAAGAATCCAGATCCGCTCGTCATCCAGAATTGTTTGGATACCGTGCATCACGCAGGGTACGTAGGTAAACCTGAGAGTTTTAGTGTTCTAAAGGTAGCTGCGTGTACCTTGATTTTGGGGCTTTACAATTTTTCTCAGGCGCGCTTTAATATTCTACCGATTTTTTCCTTGAATGCCGCCCGTGAAAATAACGATGTGTTTTACTTTAACCTGTGCTTTTGCCCTACTTTCCTCCTGTGTCAAAAGCCCGCCTCAGCAAACCGATAATATTTGCGCCATATTTAAGCAATACCCCTCCTGGTATCGAGATACTCATCGCACAGAACAAAAATGGGCAGTGCCGATAGCGGTGCAAATGGCTATTATTCATCAGGAGTCGCGCTTTAATGGCAAGGCATTACCGGCTAGAACAAAATTGTTGTGGGTGATACCCTGGACAAGACCCTCAACGGCTTATGGGTACAGTCAGGCGTTAAAATCCACCTGGAGTCATTACAAGCAAGAGCATGGCGGCTATTTTTCATCGCGAACGAGCTTTGCCGATGCAGTTGACTTTATTGGCTGGTATGCCCAACAGGCGCAGAAGCGTGCCGGTATTTCTCCACGTAATGCGCAACAACTCTATCTGGCTTATCATGAGGGGGTCGGAGGCTTTCTCCAAAAAACCTATAGTAAAAAACCTTGGTTAATTGCGGTTGCTAAAAAAGTGCAGGCACGTTCAGATACCTTTCAGCGTCAGCTGAATGGCTGTCGCGGAAAATTTTCCTGAAACATCGTTTCACATCTGTATTCTGTTCTATACTCAAGTTTACCGTAGCAGGGGCTGACCGATTTTTTTAAATCCGGCAGCATTTTCCTGATCACTCTCTTTCCAGGTTGGGAATCGCCAGGCACAGACTGTCCGCTGCTCAAAAAAAGCGCTGAAAAAATGTAAAAACTTATCGTGTCGCCTGTGTGAAGGGTGACTTTGGCGCTCACAAAAGGTAGGATATCCAATACAGATAAACAGGAGTGTATGATGCGTTTAATGCTATTAGGCGCGCCCGGGGCTGGCAAGGGGACTCAGGCGCAAAAATTAATACAGTATTTTAATATCCCGCAGATTTCCACCGGGGATATGTTACGGGCCGCTGTTAAAAAAGGTTCGGAATTGGGAAAAATAGCGGAATCGACGATGGCGGCAGGTAAATTGGTGCCGGATAACCTAATTATTAATTTGGTCAAAGAGCGATTGTCCCATGCCGATTGTGCCACTGGCTTCCTGTTTGATGGTTTTCCACGGACTATTGCCCAGGCAGACGCACTGAAAGGGGCGAATATCAAGCTGGATCATGTGATTAATCTGATGGTGCCTGATCAGGTGATTATGGACAGGATTACCGGACGTCGGGTGCATCCTGCCTCAGGTCGGGTGTATCACATTAAATATAATCCTCCCAAGCGAGACGGCGTGGATGATCAAAGCGGCGAAGCTTTGATTCAGCGTCCTGATGATTCCTGTGAGACGGTTGAACATCGTTTACAGGTGTACCATGCACAGACTCAACCCTTAATCGAATATTATTCCGCTCTACAGAAAACCTCTGAAAAGGCTCCTCAACTGCATAGTATTGATGGAACTGGTTCGGTGGATGATGTGTTTGCGCGTATCATCGGTGCCATGCACAATGTCGCAAAGGAGCATAGCTCATGTCCGTAAAAACATTAAACAGGGCTGATTTTGAGTCAACCATAGCGGAAAATGAAGTGGTGCTGCTTGATTTCTGGGCTTCGTGGTGTGCGCCCTGCACGGCTTTTGCGCCCGTTTTTGAAAAACAGGCGGAGCTTAACCCGGATCTTTATTTCGCCAAGGTTGATATTGAGCAGGAAGCTGAGTTGGCGGAGCTGTTTGCTATCCGGTCTATCCCGCATCTTATGATTGTGAAACAAGGTATTGTGATTTATTCTGAGGCTGGTGCCATGCCAGAGTCAACGTTGCAAGAGCTGATTACGCAGGCAAAAGACGTCGATATGAGCAAGGTGCGCGCTGAAATAGAAGCGCAAGAGAAACAGTAAGGCTACTCAGTCAGGAGAAAAGCCCTGTTTTTACAGGGCTTCCAGTGCTTTGATAATGGATTCGGTCATATGCTTGGCATCGCCAAACAGCATATGGGTATTGGCTTGGTAAAAGAGTATATTATCTACCCCGGCATAACCGGGAGACAGACCCCGTTTGACAAAAAGTACGGTTTTAGCTTTTTCCACTTCCAATATGGGCATGCCGTAGATAGGGGAAGATGAGTCGCTTTTGGCGGAGGGATTGGTGATATCATTGGCCCCGATCACATAGGCAATATCGCAAGCGGCAAAATCACGATTAATCTCATCCTGTTCAAAAACGCGATCATAGGGAATATTCGCTTCGGCCAGCAGTACGTTCATGTGACCGGGCATGCGGCCTGCGACGGGGTGAATGGCAAATCTGACTCGGGTGCCTTTTTTTTCCAGAATATCGACAAGCTCTTTGATAGCATGTTGCGCATGGGCAACTGCCATGCCATAACCCGGGACAATAATCACATCCTTGGCTTTTGACAGCAGAAAGGCAGCATCCTCGCCATTGGCTTGCTGAACTTGCCGGTCTTCCGCCGACTCGGCAAGATCCGTATCAGAAGCTTTGGCGATACCGCCAAAAATCACATTCAGGAAGGAGCGATTCATTCCCTTACACATGATGTAACTAAGTATGGCACCACTGGCTCCCACCAGCGCTCCCGTAATGACCAGCAGGTGGTTACTGAGCGTAAATCCAATGCCCGCGGCAGCCCAGCCGGAATAGGAGTTTAACATCGATATGACGACCGGCATATCCGCACCGCCAATAGGTATAATCAGCAAAACCCCCAGGAGCAGGGCCAGCATCGCCAGCAAATGAAACATCCATAGATTTTGCGCGAAAATCACCATGGTGAGCAACGCGAGGATACACACCCCCAGAGCCAGGTTAATCCAACTGTGTGCTGGCATACGAATAGGCTTCCCCGACATGATGCCTTGCAGTTTGAGAAAGGCAATGATAGAGCCGGTAAAGGTCAAGCCCCCAACCACCAGGCCGATACTCATTTCCAGCAGACTGCTTTTGAAAATGGCGCCTGTTTGTCCCAGACCAAAGGTAGCAGGCGCCAGGAAAGCGCAGTAGGCAACCAGCACCGCTGCCAAACCTACCAGGGAATGAAAGCCAGCCACTAACTGGGGCACCGCCGTCATATTAATTTTCAGAGCAATGCTGGTGCCGACTATCGCACCCGCTAATAACATCATCAGCACGGTTACATGATGACTTAAACCGGGTAGCATCAGGGTTGCCCCTACGGCCAATCCCATACCCACCATCCCCAGTATATTACCACGCCGAGAGGTTACCGGACTGGCCAAGCCTTTTAGTGCTAAAATAAAGCAAATCGCCGCAATGAGATAAATAAAGGGTGAAAGCGTGTTCATGGTTTTTTATCCTATTTTTTATACATGCGAAGCATGCGTTGTGTTACCACAAACCCACCAAAAATATTAATCGCGGCGATAAAAATCGCAATGGCTCCAAGCCAGCTTACTGCGCCGGTTTCCGCAGAACCCAGCGCAATAATCGCGCCTAATATAATGATGCTGGAAATAGCGTTGGTTACGGACATCAGCGGGGTATGCAGGGAGGGGGTGACCTTCCACACGACATAGTAACCGACAAAACAGGCCAATACGAATATGGTTAATATGGCAATGTAGGGGCTGCCCAAGGTATTGAGTTCATTCATGTGCGGTTCTCCGTTTTCAGCCAGGGGGAGTTTTGTCCGTCATGGCATATCAGTGTTTGCTGAATAATGGCATCTTCGGGGTCAAGGCACAGGCTGTCTGTGTCGTTTTTTATTAATAATTTGGTGAATTGAAAAAGATTATTGGCGTATAGCTCACTGGCAGTGGTGGGCAACATACCTGCCAAATTACTATATCCCAGAATGTGAATATCAGAGACGATAGTTTCACTATCTTTGATACTGTAAGCGCAGTTGCCTCCCCTTGCGGTGGCCATGTCAACAATTACCGAGCCTGGTTTCATGGCTTTAATGGTGGAGGCATGAATGAGTTTGGGGGCTGGGCGGTTGGGGATGAGAGCTGTTGTAATAATAATATCGGAGGTTCGGGCGTGCTCATCGATTAATGCGGCCTGTAGTTTTTGATAATGCTCACTGGTTTCACTGGCATAGCCGTCTGCGGTTTCCAGATCTTCCGCACTGACTTCGATAAACTCAGCCCCTAAACTTTCAACTTGCTCCCGGGCCGCCTGGCGAACATCAAAAGCACTCACCGCCGCTCCCAGTCGTTTTGCTGTCGCTATCGCCTGTAATCCGGCTACACCAGCCCCTAAAACCAGTACTTTCGCAGGATGAATCATCCCGGCTGCCGTCATCATCATGGGTACGGCTCTTTGATAGGTATTGACCGCGAGAACAACAGCCTTATAGCCGGCAAGATTGCTTTGAGATGATAAAACATCCATAGCCTGTGCCCGGCTGATGCGTGGTATTTTATTCATATTGATTAATGACAGGGAATGTTTGAGGCAGCTTTTAATAAAGTTGCTATCCTGGTCCTCGTCAATTTGGGTGAGAATAATGCAGCCAGGAGCCAGGTATTTCAGAACACGAGGGCTCGGAGGGTTCACACAAAGCAGAAGGTTTGTGTCCGGGAGCACCGTTTTTAACTTGCCAACACTGGCTCCATGTTCGGTATAGCTCGGATTGGGAAACCCGGCTTTGCTGCCGGCATTATCTTCACAGCTTATGCTGAAACCGGCACGCTTGTACTGTGAAAGCAGACTTGGCGTGAGTGCTACTCTGCTTTCAGGCGGTCGTTCACATATTGTAGCGACTTTCATAAAAATCCTTTTTGTGAAAAATTGCTGAACGAGGGTACTGGAGACGAAAGGCCAACAGACCCTAAAGGTAGCTTGATAAGTACCGTGTACTGGTTGACTTGGCCGATATCAGTCAGATTCCCCTGACTATGTTGACGGAAAAGTAACCCATTCATTTATAATAATAAAAGAATATCACAAGGATTTCCATAGCTCTACCTTTTATTTTCAGACATTCACAATGTTGGGGGCCGGGCAGTAGAGGAGGGGTAGTTGATAACGATGAGTGGGCTGCATGCGTCAATGCGTCGGGTTCCGCAGTGTTTAGCCTGGGTGTCTTGCGCTTTTCCAGAGCAGATTGTGGCGAAAATTATGCGCAGCGCGCAGGGTTTTAAAATCCTGTGCAATAGCAAGACTCTGTTTGAGCGCCAGAGAATCAGACTCGGGGTGATAGTATTGCCGTATTTGCTCTGCCCAGTCCGGTTGGCGGGGATCAATAACAGGAGCAGAGAAAGGATTTTGCTCGCTGAGTGTAAAGGGCAGTTGATAGAGGATATGTATTTGTCGGGCCAGGTTGATAACGGCGTTCATTTTGCCTTCGATGGTATGTCCGGCAATGTGTGGAGTGGCTAATTTACAATCTTGTAGAAGTCGGTGATTTAACAGGGGTTCATTGCTAAAAACATCCGTGCAATAGTTGCGAATATGCGGTGAGTTGACTAACGCCCCTTCATCGACTACATCGCCTCGGGCGGCATTGAGCAGGATGCCCTTGGGGTTAAAATGCTGTAAAAACGCCACATCGATTAAATGATGGCTGGGAAAGGGAGGCGTCTGATGATAATTACAGTGAATACAAACCAGATCACAATCGTGTAAATCGCTAAGCTGGTATTGCCGATAGCCGGTACGCTTACCAAGCAGGGGGTCATAGATTTTTAAAGCAAAACCGAGATCGGCAAGCCGTGTTGCCACTTGCTGTCCAACGGCACCATAACCAATCAGACCCGCTGTCTTTCCCCACCAGTTTTGCTGTGTTTTGAGCCAGGCGAGAACCATACAGACATAATCAGCAACCGCAGGCGCATTGGCCCCCTTGGCTGACAAGCAGGGAATCTGACGTTGTCTGAGCCAATCCAGATCCAGATGATTCATGCCACTGCTGGCAGTAGCCAGCAGTTTGATCGAGCTTTTTTCAAGCAGACGGGCATTCACTTTCAGGGTGGAGCGGCAAAGCAGGATGTCGTGATTGTCCAGTTTTGTTTTTAAATCTTCCTCATGTTGATATGTTTCAACCTGAAAGTCGGCGAAACAGGAATGCAGCGCTGGTAAACTGGCATCGGCAAGCAGTCTGATCATCCGGATATGCCCAGTAAATGTAACACAAAAGCCCGGCTATACCAGACGAAAGGCAGAAGGGTATGTTTCAAGATACCTGTAGCCAGCAGAGCAATCAGAATAAAAATACCATATGGTTCTAAAGTATAATAAGAGCTGACCCAGCGGGGGGGCATGAGCCAGGCGGCGATACGACTGCCATCCAATGGGGGAATGGGCAGGAGATTCAGAAAGGCAAGCACCAGATTAATGATGATGCCAAAGTGCGCCATTTGTTCGAAAAACGCAAGGTTTTGGGTGAGGTCGCCGCTAGATATCACTACTACTTTCAGGAGCATGGCCCATAATAAGACCATTAAAAAATTGGCAGCCGGGCCAGCAAAACTGACCAGAGCCATATGCGGCAGAGGCTTTTGAAAGTTGGCGGCATTGACCGGAACCGGCTTTGCCCAACCGAGGGTAAATTGAAAATTACTTAATATGAGCAGTGCAATAGGAAAAAGCACGGTTCCAATCCAATCAATATGGCGCAGAGGATTAAGGCTGAGACGGCCTTGCTGTTTTGCTGTACTATCCCCCAGCGCGTCAGCGACATAGGCGTGAGAAGCCTCGTGTAAAGTGATACCCAGTAAGATAGGAATAACCCACAGGGCAATATTTTCAAAGATAGTGAAGTGCATGAATACCGTTCTTTATGGTCGTATGAGCGCATATTTTAAAGGATTATTGCTAAAAATGTAATGCTATTGGCACTGTATCAGTCATTCCCGCTTAATTTAATGAAAAGCTCACTCCCCGGAATGATTTAAATTTCAACCAAAAAAGCGGCTACAACACCAAATTCCCATTTTCAAGTCGAGTCTATCTGCAATAATTTCAGGCAAAGCCGACGTTACAAACAACAAATATCGCAAATGTCTTGTTTTTTATCACTCTACTGTTATCCAATCAGCCATCCAATTGCACAGGGAGGGGGCAGATCATGCCAACTGATAAGTTCAGGACACAAGCGCATCAAAAAAAATTTTTACGAACAAATAGTGATGAATGCACCGAAAACCATTGAGTTGACGTGGTTTTAGGGGACTGTTGGCACTGTGTTCAGCATGTGAGTACGGACAAGGCGGTGATGGGGGCACGGGTCTTTGGCAACGAACAGACTGGGATGGATCATCCTGCTGCGTATAATTGATGCTGCTGAATGTAGCGTTGGACTTCCGGTGGGCAGTCAAAGGGGAGGTGTTGGCCAGGATGCCGGCGGATAGCGCTTGAGGAGTAGTCGTATTCGCCGGCATCAAATAATAGGATCGCGCCAGCGGGCTTTTCAACCATGGTGTGTGGATCGCGAGACTCATAGCGTGCCATGAATGCTTGTAATTCGGCTGAAAATGGCGTGTGCGTAAAGCCTGGGCGTTGTATCACCAGAATATTGGCCAATTGGATTAAGTCCTGCCAATGGTGCCATTGTGGTAATTGGCTGAAGCTGTCAATGCCCATAATGAGAGTGATAGCTGTGTCCGGTGGATAATGTTGGCGCAGGTACTTAAGCGTATGGATGGTATAAGAGGGTTGGGTGCTGTCTAACTCATAAGATTCTATCGCAAAGGCATGCGCCGGTTGTAAACGGGCGATGGCCAGTTTCAGCATCGCCAGTCGATGTGCAGCGCTGGCGTGGCTGGGATGTTTTAACACCGACTGCTTGCAAGGAATGAAGCGCATTTGGTCTGGTTGGAAGCGATCGTAAATAGCTTGCGCGGTCCACAAATGCCCAAAATGAACAGGATCAAAACTACCACCATAGATAAACAGGCTAGACATATTGCTGCAGCTTTTGTGGATGACACAGGCCCAAGGCAATTTGCTCCAGAGTTTGCTTTAGGGCGCTCGTTTGACCTGATTTAAGGCAGCTATCTGCCCATAGGCATTGGTTATGCAGTTGTAGTAGCGCTGCTGCATCCAGACGCTGGACAGCCTTCTGATAGAGTGTATATTTAGCTGGCCATATTTTTAAGGCCTGGCAGGCATCACGCCAGGATTGTGTTCGTGTGTGGAAGTGAAGACGCATCAACTGGCGTATATCATTGCCAAGAATCCACAATAAAAGTGGAATTTGGCTCATTTGAATACCCAGCTGGCGGAGAATCTGCAAGGCTTTGGCGGCGTTGCCTGATAAACAGGCGTCACTAAGTTCAAAGGCTTGAAATTCGGTTTGCTGGTGCAGTTGATTCTGTATCAGAGCAATAGATAAAGGCTCATCTTTCGCCAAGATCAAAACCAGTTTTTTGATGACTTGATCGGCTGCAAAAAGATTACCCTGGGTATATTGCCCAATCAGTGCCGCCATAGTGGGTTGCGCCGAAGGAAAGATGCGCTGTAGTTCACGATATATCCACTGATGAAACTCTCGCTCTTGCAGTGGATATAAGGACAGGACCAGCACATTCGGCTTTTTCTGAAAAGTCGCGACTTCTTTGGCCTTAAGGAAGGGAGCCTGTAGAAGCAGAATGTGGGGGAATGCCTTTGTTTGCGTCAGTGTTTGCAGACAGGTCTGGCCGTTTTTATCCAGTGTTTTTTTGCTGTAACGGACATGATAAAAGCTTTGCGTGCTAAAAAGCGACCGGCTGGATAAGTCCTGAGTCAAACTCTCCCAGTCTTTGGCGCTTCCCTGCAGTTCCCGATACTGCCAGTCGAGCCCATCTGTGTCTTCAGCCTGGCTTGCCATATCTCGCCAGGCGGCCTTAATGTCCTGAGTTGCCCGGTCCATCAGAAACTCTTCCTGTCCGGTCAGAATATACAGAGAGGAAAGGCCGCGCTGCAACTGTTGCGCCAGGCCCGGATACTGAATAAGCATGACTAGTTGTGTACAATATGGCAATGACGGCGCTGGCTGTTGCCATGCATAAATTGCCATTCATCACAAATAGTCATGGCTACATCGCAGGCTTCCGGACCGGTGGCATTAAAGGCTTTACCAGACCCATCAACGGCAACGCAGCGATCGCTGCCAAAAGCCGGATCGGCCTGCTCACAAAAGGATTGCGCAGTTTTGCAATGCTGTTTATTCGTGGTATGCGCCAGACAGTTTTTGCGGGCGTCGATCATGGCTAATCGAGCGCTTTTGCCCATGCCCTGATAGCTTTTTCGATCATAGTCAAAGGCGAAACATTTCCACTGCCCGGGGGGGAGGGAAAATACGCTGTTACCGCACAGCAGCAAAAGAACGATTATTTTTTTTTTCATGCGCTAATCCTTGTAAGATGAAGACTGAGTTGGCTGATAATCTGCATGACCGCCTCATCACGCATTTCGTCTTTCAGCAGTATTTCTTCGTTATCAGAACCCAGTATTTGATTATTATTGATCGTTAATTGTCGGGTTGTCGAGACAAGCGAGGAAGGAATCAGAATTTTTCCCGATTTTGCTTTAACCAGTTTATAACGCACTTTGTAGATCAGCTGGTATTGCCGGGGTATGGTAGTGGAGCTGACGGCGGTAATTTGTTCTTTATGCAACTCGTCTTCAATGATCAGCCAATAAATGGCTTCGCTGGCTTCCGTTACGACTTTAATCTGATAGCCGGACAAACGCATTGCCAGCGATTTTTCCAGAGCCTGATCGGTACTATGATCGGCTATAACGGCAACCTGGTTAAACCAGGGGGGCAAATTGACTATGCCGCGCAGGTGAAAACCGCAGGCACTGACTAGCAGCGTAAACCCGAGGATCGCAAGTGAGCGGTACATCCTCAGGCAACTACCAGATTAATTAACTGACGATGGCTAACCACAATGGCCTTGCGTTCGGTTTTGTCTGCCAAAAAAGTGGCGGCAGCGGTTCGAGCTGCTTTCAGCAAGTCCTCTTCACTGGCTTCCACGCTGGCAGTGAACTGGGCACGCAGTTTACCATTGACTTGTACCACATAATCGACCATGTCAGTTTTCAGGGCGCTTTTGTCTACTTTGGGCCAGGGGCTATCAATAATGGCTTTGTCAAAGCCGCACAGGAGCCACAAATGATGACAGATATGGGGGGTGATGGGAGCCAGCAGGCGCAGCAGAATGCTCATACCTTCATACAGGTAATGGCAGTGTAGTTCCGTGCGCTCCGTCAGCGCGCTCAGCTCATTGAAGATTTTCATTGTTGCTGACACTACGGTATTAAACTGCTGCCGCTCATAGTCATGGGTTGCCTGTGCGAGCAATTGATGCAGCACTTGACGGGACTTTTTAAGCGCGGCATCGGCCATATCCCAGTCCACGCCATTATTTTCATCTGCATGAATATCGTTTATTTCCTGGATGAGATCAAGGTGATCATGGGTGAACGCCCACACTCGCTTCAAGAAGCGATAAGAACCCTCAACAGCGCTATCTGACCATTCGAGGCTTTGCTCGGGAGGGGAGGCAAACATACTGAACAAACGCGCGGTATCGGCACCATAGGTATCAATCAGATGATTGGGATCGACAATATTACCCACCGATTTCGACATCTTTTGCCCATCTTTGAGCACCATGCCCTGGGTCAGCAGCGCGCGGAAGGGCTCATCTGAATTCACCAGACCCTCATCACGCATTAATTTGTGGAAAAAACGAGCATAGAGCAGATGCATTACCGCGTGTTCGATACCACCGATATACTGGTCAACCGGTGTCCAATATTTGGCGCGGTCATCGAGCATGGCATTATCCTGGTTTTTACAGGTAAAACGGGCATAATACCAGGATGACTCCATAAAGGTGTCAAAGGTATCCGTTTCCCTTTGCGCATCATGCCCGCATTTGGGACAATTTGTATGTAGAAATTCTTCGCACTGAGCCAGCGGTGAGCCATTACCACTAAAGTGAACCTTTTCCGGCAATACCACCGGTAATTCCTCTTCCGGCACCGGTACGATACCGCATTGTTCACAATGGATCATGGGGATAGGAGCTCCCCAATACCGTTGCCTTGAGACTCCCCAATCGCGTAAACGGTAGTTTACCGTCATCTTACCCAGTTGCTTTTCTTGCAGATATTGGCTGATTTGACTGATAGCATCATCAGAGGCCAATCCATTAAATTGTGCCGAATGCACCAAAACGCCCAGACCCGTGTAGGCTGATGCACTAAAATCATGTGCTTTGTCAGCCGGGGGCTGAATGACCACGGGTACCGGCAGATGATATTTTTGTGCAAACTCCCAATCGCGTTGATCATGTGCCGGTACGGACATCACGGCACCGGAGCCATATTGCATCAAAACGAAGTTGGCAATCCAAATTGGTATGCGTTCACCCGTTAAAGGATGCAGGGCAAAAAAGTCAGTGGCAATGCCTTTCTTTTCCATTGTGGCCAGTTCTGCCTCTGCCATTTTAATACCCTGGCAGCTGTCAATAAAATCTTGTACGGCGGGATTATTCTGGGCCGCTTCTTTTGCCAGAGGATGATCGGCTGCTATGGCCAGATAACTGACACCATAGAGCGTATCGGGTCGGGTGGTGTAGACTTTTAATCGTTTACTTATCCCTTCGACCGAAAAATAAATATCACAACCTTCGGAACGGCCAATCCAGTTGCGTTGCATGAGCTTGACCTGTTCGGGCCAATGTGGCAGTTGTTCCAGTCCGTCCAGTAATTCTTCCGCATAAGCCGTAATTTTAAGAAACCATTGTGGTATTTCACGTCGTTCCACCAAGGCACCGGAACGCCAGCCTCGCCCATCAATGACTTGCTCATTGGCCAGAACGGTTTGATCCACAGGATCCCAGTTGACGACGGAATTTTTCTTATACACCAGACCTTTTTCAAATAGCCGAATAAAAAACCATTGCTCCCAACGGTAGTATTCTGGATCGCTGGTTGAAAATTCACGCTTCCAGTCGTAGGCATTTCCCAGGCGTAAAAACTGTTTTTTCATGGAGGCAATGTTTTTTGCTGTCCATTCCGCCGGATGAATCCCGTGTTTGATTGCCGCATTTTCAGCAGGTAGTCCAAAAGCATCCCAGCCAATAGGCTGCAGAACATTTTTACCCTGCGCGCGCTGGTAGCGGCTAATAACATCGCCCAAAGTATAATTGCGCACATGCCCCATATGCAATGTGCCACTGGGATAGGGGAACATGCACAGGGCGTAAAACTTCTCACGATTTAAATCTTCGTTGACGTTAAAGCATTGCTTTTTTTGCCAGTAATGCTGAGCTGCCGCTTCAACTTTACCGGGTTTATAACTGGTATCCATAGTATTTGTTTTTCTCTCAACATGGATGCTAAGGATAACGTCTCTTGGCGCTGCCAGCAATAGTAAAAAGGTGACTATTTTTCTTGACTTTTTATGCCAGTAAATGGAATTCCTGGTTCACTGGTCCATTTCCGCCCTATTGACAGGAGGTGTTGTGCCAGACTGAGCAGTAGAATCAGGCTGAGAAAGCCAAATGCCGGCCAGTCTCCCCAGCGAATCCAGGGGGTAGAGCCTTGCACTGGAAATATGCTGGCCTCGAGTATTCCGGAGCTAAAGGCAGGGAGGCTGCTGACAATGGTGCCTTTGCTGTCAATGACGGAGGATAAGCCATCATTATTGGCCATAATTTGATAGCGTGCGCTTTGCACGGAACGTACCTGTGCCATTTGCTGTTGTTGATAGGGGGCCAGTGAGGCCCCAAACCAGCCATCGTCACTGATGGATACTATCCACTGGCTGGCGGGAAGCTGCTGACGCAACAGATTGCCATAGGCCAGCTCATAACAAATCAGGCTGGCAAAAGGCCGTCGGTGGGCACTGGCCAGGGTTTGTTGCGCCACACCGGACTGCATATTGGCACTTTGCAAGGGTGCCCACTGAGAAAGCACGGCAAACGGCTGCGGGATGTATTCCCCAAAAGGAACCAGATGCCGTTTGTAATAATGGCCGCTGCCGCGACCCAGCACTTGCAGACTGTTATAGTAGACGCTGGTGTTTTCCACCTGCTTTTCCTCGGGAATACCCAGAATGACGGCAGCACCGGCTTTTTTCGCTTGCTGGTCGAGGTGTCGCAAATACTGTTCCACATATTCGGCGGGCAGGGGAATGGCCGACTCTGGTAAAACAATCAATTTTTTACGTAGTGTTTGGGTGATTTTTTCCTGATAGTCATCCAGTATTTGCCAGTATAAACGTTCATCCCATTTATCGCGCATGGATACATTGGATTGGATGACCGCAACACTCAAAGGTGTTTTTTCATCAATACGCACCCATTGCCTGGAGGCCAGTAGCATGGGGGTGGTAAATATGACGACTATCAGGATTTGGGCGGTCAGGCGAACCAATCCGCTGCTTAAAAATAGCTGGCTGAAAAGAGCGGCAGCCAAAGCAGTCAGGATACCAACACCATATACGCCTATGATCGGTAGAAGATGTGCCAGGGACGTATCGATTTGCGAAAAACCAATCAGCAGCCAGGGAAAGCCCCCCATCAATTCTGCGCGCGCGATTTCAAAAAGCGTCCACAAAGCGGCGAACTGCAGCGCTGACCTCAGGCTGGTCTGTTTGCCGGCGCAGTAGCGGAAGCACAGGGCAAAAATAGCGGTGTATAAAGATAAAAAGAGAATAAAAAGGAGGGTTATCAGTGTACTGACCAGCACATTGAGGTGTCCGTAATCATGGATGGAGTTCCAAACCCAGGAGACACCCAATCCAAAATAGCCGATGCCAAAGCAAAACCCCAACAGAAAGGGATTCTGCCTTTTACAAACGAGCTGTCTATGAAAGAGTGCCAGACTCACGATGACGAATACGGGCCAGTGAAAAGGCGCAAAGCCAAGCGGTAGCAGCAGACCGGCAAGGAAGACCAGACTATAGGTTTTCATGTGATGGAACAAAATGCTCATGAACTTCTGACTCGATAAAGCAACACTATACGCAATTCAATGGCTTATTTCCAGACTCGCAGAGCAGAATCATCCTATTTGGACGCCATTTCGTCAGTCCTGATAGTTTTACATGAGAGGCTATCGACATTTGCAGCCAAGTTGATGTTTTTTTCAGGGCAAACGTATCCAAATGAACCTTATAAAATCAAAATGCCTTCGTTCCGCGCTTTATGCGCGGAATCCAGCTCCTAACTTTATCCAAGAACGTTTGGATACCGCGCATAAAGCGCGGTATATAGGCAAAAAGGAGATTTTTAGTGTTCAGAATTCAGATGCGGTTGCCTTGATGTTTTTTTACAGAGGTTAGTGTAGGATAAGATTTTTATGGAACCATGGAGTGGCGTGCGATGATTGATGTTTTAGTCTGTGGAGCAGGGCGTATCGGAATGGCGGTTGCCGCCTATCTGGCAACGAGTGATCACTATCGGGTACATCTGGCGGATGTGGATTTTTCCGATGCGAGTTTACAACGTTTTCTGGCTATTTTTGAAACCATCAGCACCGTGGCGATTGACGTACAGGATAGCTCCTCCTTAATACAGTATTTTGCCCGGCACCACATCAAGGCCGTGATTTCCTGCCTTCCTTCAGAATACAATCCTGATGTTGCCCTGGCGGCACGTGAAATGGCGGCCCATTATTTTGATTTGGGGGAAAGTGTCAGCATTGCGAAAAAAATCAGAGAAATTGCCCAAGGAGCCGATAGCGCTTTTGTGATTGATTGCGGTTGTGCGCCGGGTTTTGTCGGGTTGATTACGCATGATTTATTGCAGCAATATGAGCGTTGTATTTCCGCTGAAGTTCGGGTTGGTGTACTGCAACAATCCCCATCGACCAGCTATGATGTGGCGGCAGATTGTTCTATCAATCGCATTATTGCTGCTTATAGTACGGCATGTACCGTTATTGAAAACAATAAATTGACGGAAGTAGCCCCTTTAAGTGGTTTGGAAGAAATCGATATTGATGGACAGCACTTTGAAGCGTTTTATACGGCAGGTGGATTGGGGCATTTAATTCCTGCGTATGATGGCAAAATTGAGAGATTTGACTATAAAAGCATTCATGTGAAAGGGCATTGCAGCAAAATGGGCTTTTTGCTCCATGAATTAAATTTGGACCAAGAGGTCCATCTCTTGCGCCAGGTTCTCAGGAGGGCACCGGCGGAACCCGCCAAGGATCAGATTTTGATTGCGATTAAAACGCAAGGTATGCGGGATGGCGAAATGATAGAGCGACAGTATCATCAGCAATTATTGCCCATAGATTATGGCGGTATTGAATTATCGGCAATGCAGTCCAGTACTGCGGCCGGTGTTTGTGCCGTTTTGGATCTTATCATGCAGCAACCCAACCGCTACAAGGGGCTTATCACGCCGGAAGCCTTTTCATTATCGACTGTGCTTGCCAATCCCTTTGCAAGCTACTACGCTAAATAATTGCTGTGGTTGCGTGCTCCTGAATTAAAAATAAAGTAAGGAAATTAGTATGTCACAAAAGGTTCATTTTCGTCGTATCGCCGTCCTGGGGGCTGGAGTAATGGGGGCGCAAATTGCCGCTCATTGTGCGAATGCCGGACTACCCACCTTGCTGTATGATTTGGCAGCAGATGGTGACAATAAAAATGCCATCGTGGAACAGGCTATTGCGCGTTTGGCAAAATTAAAACCCTCACCCTTGGGTATCCCTGCACTTGCAGGGCAAATCAAATCCTGCAACTACAGCCAACATCTGCAGGATTTATCCTCCTGCGATCTGGTTATCGAAGCTATTGGCGAGCGTTTGGACTGGAAGGAAAATCTGTATCAAACTATTGCACCGGCGCTGCATGAAAACGCAGTCTTGGTCAGCAATACGTCTGGTTTAAGCATAAACCAGCTCTGTGAATTTTTGCCACAGGCTCTGCGGCATCGATTTTGCGGGGTGCATTTTTTTAATCCCCCGCGTTATATGCACCTTGCTGAATTGATACCGGCCCGCGAAACGACGCCTGATTTGTTGGATAGTTTGGAGAGTTGGTTAACGCGTACCTTAGGCAAAGGAGTGGTAAGAGCGAAAGATACGCCTAACTTTATTGCCAATCGTATCGGCGTGTTTTCGCTCCTGGCCAGCATGCATCATGCCCGCGAATTTGCGTTGGGACTGGATGAAGTAGATGCTTTGACGGGGGTGTTGTTAGGGCGGCCAAAATCGGCCACTTTTCGTACCATGGACGTGGTGGGTCTTGATACGATGCAACATGTTGTAGCCACCATGCAAAAGGAGTTAGGCGACGATCCCTGGCACCGCCACTTTCAATTACCCGAATGGTTATGCCAGCTTATTGCTGATCAACATTTGGGTCAAAAGACGGGACAAGGCATCTATCGTAAGCAAGGGAAGCAGATTGAAGTCTATGATTATAGCTCTGGCCAATACCGCGAATCTGCGGCACAGCTTGCTCCCGAAGTTTTAACCATGCTGAAAAATCCCAACGCCACTGAGCGTTTTCAGCAGTTGGCGGCCTCCGAACACAAACAGGCCCGGTTTTTGATGGCTTGCTTTTGTGATGTATTTCACTATTGCGCCTATCATTTGGCGGACATTGCCCACAGTACCCGTGATGTTGATTTGGCCATCCGCTGGGGCTTTGGCTGGCAGGAAGGCCCTTTTTCGACCTGGCAGGCTGCCGGTATAGCCAATATAGTGCAACAACTGCAAAGACGCATAGAACTCAAAGAAAGTATGAGTGACGCAGCGCTTCCGGGCTGGCTGGATACGATAGATGCCTTCTTTAGTGCTGAGGGAGCTTTTTCACCGGCACAGGAGAGCATGCTGGGACGCAGCCAGCTTGCCGTGTACCGACGGCAGTATCGACCGGATCGGATGCCGGGGGAATCCTGGCCGGCTGGTAGCACCTTGTATGAAAATGAAGGGGTGCGGCTTTGTGATCTGGGTGATGATGTGGCTGTTATTGGTTTCAAAAGTAAGGCGAATACCATAGGACAGTCGGTTTTAGATGGGATGATGGCTGCCCTGGATAAAGCGGAAAGTAGCTGTCAGGGCGTGATTATCTACCAGAATGATGCACAAAACTTCTCTTCCGGAGCGGATTTGCTGGCGGTGGGGAAACTGCTGGCTGCCCAGGACGAGCAAGCGCTAAACGCCATGATAGACCAGTTTCAACAGGTGGCGCTGCGCCTCAAATATAGCGCCATCCCCACGGTTGCTGCGGTACGGGGTCGTGCCCTGGGTGGTGGGTGTGAGTTGATGATGCATTGCGCCTCCCGAGTAGCAGCTTTTGAAAGTTATCCTGGCCTGGTGGAATTGGGAGTTGGCGTGATTCCGGCCGGGGGAGGCTGTAGCGCCTTTGCCCAGCAAGCTTCCCGCCGGGCAGTGGGTTCCGATCAATTTTTGTTGCTGAAAGCCTATTTTGAACAAATTGCCATGGCAACAGTCGCCGGTTCTGCCCTGGAGGCGAAAGAGCGGGGATTTTTGCAACCCGATGATCGCATTTTAATGCACGCCGGTGAAGTCTTGTTTGCCGCCAAACAAACAGTCCTCTACTTGCGAGAGATGAATTATTTACCACCGCAGTCTGCCTTATTCCAGGTTGCAGGCAGAGAAGCCTGCGCGCGTTTGCAAGCTGGCTTGGTCAACTGGCGGGAGGGTGGTTTTATTTCCGCACATGATTATCTCCTCGCCTCACGTTTAGCCTATGTCTTATGCGGTGGAGATGTCAATGAGGGAGAATGGGTAGATGAAGCGTGGATCTTACACCTGGAACGGCAAGTGTTTATTGAGCTGGCGATGACCGAGGCGTCACAGGCACGCATCGCGCATTTATTGAAAACAGGTAAGCCACTGCGCAATTGATGAGGGAGAATGCTATGAAAGATGTTTATATTGTTGATGCGATCCGGACACCGGTTGGCAAGGCTCCGCGCGGTGTTTTCAAAAATACCTTACCTGATGACTTACTGGCCCATTTGATTCAGAGCATGATGCAGCGACAGACGACTGTGGATTGGGAAGCGGTGGGAGATGTGGTGATTGGCTGTGCGATGCCTGAAGGCGAGCAGGGTATGAATGTAGCCCGGATTGCGGCACTGCTGGGGGGGCTGCCCCAGTCTGTTCCGGCCATGACCATCAATCGTTTTTGTTCGTCAGGCGTGCAAAGTATGGCGACGGCGGCCGCGGCTATCCGCGAGGGCAGCATGGGTATGGCCTTGGCCGGTGGTGTGGAAAGTATGTCGAAAGTGCCGTTGGGGGGAAATAAATATACAGCAAATCCGGCCATTTTTGATAATGAGCATATCGCAATTGCGTATGGTATGGGCATAACCGCCGAGCGGGTGGCGCAGCGCTGGGAAATTAGCCGGGAGGCTCAGGATCACTTTGCCGAAGAAAGTCATCGACGGGCCATTGCCGCTCAGCAGCGCGGTGATTTCAGGGAAGAGATTATTCCGGTTCCGATAGAAAAACGCCAATTGAATCGGGATAAACAGCTTGTGACCTGTAAAAAACTCTGGATAGAGCAGGATGAGGGGCCACGTGCTGATACGTCCTATGATAAAATAGCCGGCCTACGCCCTGTCTTTGCGGCCAAGGGAACCGTGACGGCGGGAAACAGCTCACAAATGTCTGATGGTGCGGGTTTGGCTTTATTGGCCGATGCCGATACTGTCAAGCGCTACCAGTTGCGACCGCTTGGAAAATGGCTCAGTTTTGCCGTCGCTGGGGTGCCGCCGGAGATTATGGGGATTGGACCTGTGCAGGCGATTCCTCTGGCTTTGGAAAAAGCGGGCCTGAGTCTGGAGGATATAGACTGGATTGAGCTCAATGAAGCCTTTGCCGCACAAGCTTTGGCAGTTATGAAAGAATTGCGTTTGGATCCCAAAAAAGTAAATCCAATGGGAGGCGCCATTGCACTGGGCCATCCGCTAGGGGCGACCGGTGCGATACGGGCCGCCACTCTGCTGCACGGTATGCGCCGCACCCAATCCCGTTATGGTATGGTGACCATGTGTATTGGCACGGGTATGGGAGCCTGCGCAATTTTTGAAGCAGTATAGGGAACATTGTGAAGATGATAACGTGGCGCAGGCAGACCTGGATGGGGTGGTCTATCACAGGCTGCTTACGCCGCAGGCTTATGGCCAAGATTTTGCCGCATTATTGGAGAAAAGGATGAGGGTAGTGCTGCGCTTCATTCTCAGCGTGATGCTCCCGATCCCCCTCCAGGTTATGTTCTCTATCGCTCTCATCCTGCAAATCCATAAGCTGATGTAAGCTCTGCATATCTTCAGCCTCTGAGCGGCTAATCAGATGATCGGGTGCCTGGTTGATAAATCGCAGCCGGGCGGCCACGTCTTCAGGATGGATATTTTGGGGGTGTCGCGCGATATAGTGATTGGAATCTTGGATAAATTGATTGACAAATCCGCGGTAAGCCGGCTTACCGTCCTGCGTTTCCATTTCACATAAATCAGCAAAATGGGCATTGATTCTGCCATATTTGTCCCGTCCAAATTTTTTGCCAAGACGTTCTTTGGCTTCTTCCTTGACTTGCAAAACATGCCCGCGTTCGAGGTGGTCTCGTGCTTCTTTGTATTCTTCAGGACAAGTATCGCAATATTTCTCTTTGTCAGAGTTTCGCATTCTGCGCACTTTATCACTTAAGGTACCGGAAGGGAGTACCAGATCACTCTCATGTTTGATGTGACATTGATACGGTCCCGAGTGCACAAAATTTTTGCCGGGCGTAATATGCCAACCGGTAAATTGTAATAAAGCCTTGACTATACTTTTGAGTCGTGCCGGTATCCAGAGATGAGAGGTAATCATGTCTTGCACAGCGGCTTTGAAAGATTTGAAGGCGTTATTCATGATCAGACGGACCTGTAGGTTTGCTTGCCTGGCCAGTTGTTCTTTGACTTCCATTGCAATTGCCGCACCAAAGCAATCGCCTTGCAAAATAATATCATCCGGGTGAATTCCTTGCTTCAATAAGGATTGAACCATGGCAAGTCCGGCGTTTGTTAAATCATTGGCTTCCCGCACCTGACCGGTACTCAGGCCGGTACCCGGGAAATTAAATGCGTGAATGTGAGCACCTGTTTCTTTGGCGGCGGCACTGATATCACGAAAACAAGCCTGATAGTACGTGTTAGCGCCCGGAAAATAAAGGATATGTTTACCCTGGCCTGGCAGGTCGTTGTGCGCATTTACCGGGCAGCAGCTAAAGTGTTCCAAGGTACAGCTCTGACCATTGGCCAACTGAGAAGAAACGCTATCTACATGGATATCCAGGCCTGTAAAGGCTTCATGATAAAACGCATTTTTATCGGACTTCTGTTGTGTGCAAAAATCGTCACAGGGATGAATGGTCGGCATTTTCCCATCGTTCTGACCATAGCCTTTGTGTTGGTACCAGTCTCCCTTGCCCGCCGGAAATAACAGACCAGCTGTAAATTTTTGTAACCGAGTATGAATAAATGAATTCTTGGATATCATAGACATTAGTGTGTATTCCTCACATTGATACCGTATGCCGATTATATAGATGATATCTTAAGCTAGTATTAAAAGCTTCTGAGAATAGTGAACATCAGGAGCGTGTTTTCAGGAGCGGGATTTTCCGCGTTTCATCTCTGGTGGGATGATACTGGACTTTCCGCATGCCCTGGTATAAATTGAGGATATTTGTGAGGATGGTCATGCGAATTGCCCTTGGTATTGAATACGATGGCAGCCAGTATCATGGATGGCAGGCGCAAAATGGTCTGTATACGGTTCAGCAGGTAGTGGAAAGAGCGATTGCCAAAGTGGCGGATGATGAGCTGTCTATTGTTTGTGCCGGACGGACGGATACGGGTGTGCATGCCTTTAATCAGGTCATTCATTTCGATACAGACAAAGAACGCACGATTCGTGCGTGGATTTATGGTACCAATTCCTTTTTGCCGAAAGATGTTTGTGTGCGTTGGGCGAAGGACATGGAGGAGGGTTTCCATGCCCGCTATTCGGCAATATCCCGCAGCTATCGCTATATCATTTTCAACTCCCCGATACGGCCGGCTTTGTACCGGGTGAATATGACCTGGCAATACCGACAACTTAATCATGAAGAAATGCACCGTGCCGCCCAGCATTTAGTGGGGGAGCATGATTTTACTTCGTTTCGTTCCGTCGAATGCCAGTCCAAGACGCCTATGCGTAATATCCACGCCATTTCGGTGAAACGTCAGGGTGATTTTGTGATTATTGATGTCACTGCCAATGCTTTTTTGCACCATATGGTACGCAATATTGTCGGCGTACTGATGGCGGTGGGCTCAGGAAAAGAGCAAAGCCACTGGGTGGAGGAGGTGCTGACCGCCAAAGACAGACGGCGCGGAGCTGAAACGGCACCCGCCTATGGTTTATACTTGGTGGATGTTGCTTATCCGGACGAATTTGCGATTCCCAAAGGGAATAATGGCCCCTTATTTAACCTGGATGGATGAGGCCTGAAGTGACCCGAGTAAAATTTTGTGGCATGACGCGGGCGGAAGATATTCGCGATGCGGTTGATTTGGGGGTGGATGCTATAGGGATGGTTTTGTATCCGGAAAGTAAGCGCGCGGTTACTCTGGAACAGGCAGCCAGGCTGGCAAAAGAGATACCTGCTTTTGTCGATTTGGTAGCGGTTGTGGTCAATCCCGAACCTGCGTTTGTTGTTGATATTTTAAACCACATACCGATACAGTATCTGCAATTTCATGGCACAGAGTCAGCATCTTTTTGTGAGAGCTTCTCTTTTCCCTACATTAAAGCCATTGAGGCCAAAAGCGAAGAATATATCCGGCGTATGGCGGTGGAGTATCAGCGAGCCAAAGCCTTGCTTGTGGACACTGCCACTGTTGATTCTTTTGGCGGAACTGGCCAGGTATTTGACTGGTCACTGTTACCAACGGATGTAGCTTTACCGTTTATTGTGGCGGGTGGCTTGACAACGGCTAATGTGCAGCAGGCTATCGCACAGTGCCGACCCTTCGCGGTAGATGTCAGTAGCGGGATTGAGAGTAGTGCCGGGATAAAAAATCGTGAAAAAATGCGATGTTTTAAAAATAGGCTTTGTATGGCTGGGGCGTAAGTCTGAATCCAATAAGCTTCTGTTTGGAGAAAACTATGTACAATCTACCCGATGCTGAGGGACATTTTGGACGCTATGGCGGGCGCTTTGTTGCCGATACCTTGATCCATGCCCTCGATCAGTTAAATGATGCGTATGAAAAATATATCAACGATCCGGACTTTATTGCGGAGTGGCATAATGAACTGGCTGATTACGTTGGTCGACAAACGCCGTTGTATCTGGCGCAGCGATTAAGCGCGCAATGTGGCGGCGCCTCGATTTGGTTAAAGCGTGAAGATTTAAATCATACTGGTGCCCATAAAATTAATAATACCGTGGGGCAGGCATTGCTGGCCAAACGGATGGGTAAAACACGGATTATAGCCGAAACGGGGGCTGGTCAGCATGGGGTTGCTTCAGCAACTGTGGCGGCCAAGCTGGGTTTGGAATGCGTGGTTTATATGGGTTCAGAAGATATTGAACGTCAGGCCAGCAATGTGTACCGTATGAAAATGCTGGGAGCAAAAGTGGTACCGGTGACGGCGGGATCTCAAACCCTGAAGGATGCCTTGAATGAAGCCATGCGCGACTGGGTTGCCAATATTGACGATACCTTCTACATCATTGGTACCGTGGCTGGCCCGCATCCTTACCCCCGTATTGTGCGCGATTTTCAAGCCATTATCGGTCAGGAAGCGAAGGCTCAGTTATTGGAGAAAACCGCATCTTTACCAGATGCGCTGGTTGCCTGTGTGGGTGGTGGTTCCAATGCTATTGGTCTTTTTTATCCGTTTATTGATGATCCTTCAGTAGCGATGTATGGTGTTGAGGCCGCGGGTAAAGGTATCGACACGGGGGAGCATGCTGCTTCCCTGATGGCGGGTAGAGTGGGGGTATTGCATGGCAATCGCACCTACCTGCTTTGCGATAAACATGGTCAGATGAACGATACTCACTCGGTTTCAGCGGGTCTGGATTATCCGGGCGTGGGGCCGGAGCATGCCTATTTGAAAGATATTGGTCGGGTCAATTATGTGCCGATTGATGATACGGAAGCTCTGGCCGCGTTCCACCGTTTAACCCGTACCGAGGGTATTATTCCTGCGTTGGAGTCCAGCCACGCACTGGCGTATGCGATGAAACTGGCACCAACCCTGCGCAAAGAACAACATATCATTGTCAATCTTTCTGGTCGTGGCGATAAAGATATGCACACGGTGGCAAAAATTGACGGAATGACATTATAAGGCAGTGTGTTATGAATCGAATTGATAAAACTCTGGCAGACTTAGAGGCTGCCGGAAAAAAAATGCTCAGTCCATATTTGACTGCCGGTGATCCTGATCCTGAAATAACCTTGCAATTAATGCAGGCTCTGGTTGCGGCGGGTGCGGATATTCTGGAGTTGGGGATTCCGTTTTCTGATCCAATGGCAGAAGGCCCTGTCATTCAGGCTGCTATGGAGCGTGCTTTGGCGCAGGAAATCAGCTGTGATGATGTATTGGCCATTGTTCGGAAATTTCGGATTCAGGACCAACAAACCCCCATTGTTTTAATGGGCTATGTGAACCCGATAGAAATTTATGGTTACCGGGATTTCGCCCGTAATGCCGCCGACAGTGGTGTTGATGGTTTGATTTTAGTGGATATGCCACCAGAGGAAAGTGACGATACCCGCGCTATCTGGGAGGAGTGTAATCTGCATCGCATTTATTTATGTTCTCCTACCACTTCCGATGCCCGAATGGAAAAGATTAATACCCATGCGCGTGGTTATATTTATTATGTGTCACTCAAGGGAGTTACCGGCTCAAGCGACTTGCAGCTAGAGCAGGTGGAAGCAGCCTACCGGCATCGTCAACAGCAATGCCAACTGCCGCT
This sequence comes from Legionellaceae bacterium, assembly GCA_020831865.1. Taxonomy (GTDB): domain Bacteria; phylum Pseudomonadota; class Gammaproteobacteria; order Legionellales; family Legionellaceae; genus JAFIFT01. The sequence continues at coordinate 108,784 of JAFIFT010000025.1, forward strand.
CATGGTGGGTTTTGGTATTAAAACACCGGAAATGGCGGCAGGCATTAGCCGTTTTGCCGATGGTGCGATAGTTGGTGCAGCCTTGATTGACGCCGTGTATAATGCTTCGCTTAACCATAAAGACCCCATTGCTGAGGCAGCATCCTTGATTGCGGCTATGCGAGAAGCAATGGATAAATCGGAATCATCATGACTGACATCACTGAAAAACGCGTTCATTTTATTCGCCAGCTGATTCAAGAAGACCTGGCAAGTCATAAACACACAAAGGTCGTCACACGCTTCCCTCCCGAACCGAATGGTTATTTGCATGTGGGACACGCAAAGTCTATCTGCCTTAACTTCGGTCTGGCTGAGGAATTTAATGGCCAGTGTTATTTACGGTTTGATGATACCAATCCCATGAAAGAAGAAGACGCCTACGTCAAAGCAATTATTGAAGATGTGCGTTGGTTGGGTTTTCGCTGGTGTGCTGAAACCTATTCTTCCGATTACTATGAGCAGCTGTATCAGTATGCCCTCGCATTAATCGACGCCGGGAAGGCCTATGTGGACAGTCTCAGCATGGAAGACATCAGGGCGTACCGGGGGACCTTGCAGGAAGTGGGTAAAAACAGTCCCTACCGTGATCGCAGTGTTGCGGAAAATCGGGAGCTTTTTCAACGGATGCGTGCCGGAGAATTTAGCGATGGTACCCATGTCTTGCGTGCCAAAATTGATATGGCCTCTGCGAATATCAACCTGCGTGATCCGGTGCTCTACCGGATTCGTCACGCGCATCATCAACGTACGGGTGATGCCTGGTGTATTTATCCCATGTATGACTTCGCCCATCCCTTGTCCGATGCCTTGGAGCAGATTACCCATTCGCTGTGTACGCTGGAATTTCAGGATCATCGTCCATTATATGACTGGTGCATAGAAAATTTACCCGTACCAGCGCGGCCTGTGCAAACCGAGTTTTCTCGCCTCAATGTGTCGCATACCATTGCCAGTAAGCGCAAGTTACGTCAGTTGGTGGAAGAAGGCCATGTTGACGGTTGGGATGATCCACGTATGCCGACCTTGCGGGGGATGCGAAAGCGGGGGTATCCACCGGAAGCGATTCGTCAATTTTGTGAGGAAATAGGGGTCTCCCGCAGTGATTCAGTGATCGATATGTCGGTCCTGGAAGACTGTGTGCGTAATGAACTGAACCGCAGTGCTCCTCGTGCAATGTGTGTGATGGATCCGCTGAAGGTCGTGATTGACAATATGAGCGATGAGGACGAATTACGCTTGCAGGTTGCCTATCATGCTCAAGAGACCAATGCCACCCATCGAGAGATTCCCTTTACGCGTGAAATCTATATTGAACGTAGTGACTTTATGGAAGATCCGCCGAAAAAATACTTTCGTTTATCGCCTGGTAATGAAGTGCGTCTGCGCCATGCTTACGTCTTGCGTTGCCATTCCTGCGTTAAAAACGCAGAGGGAGAGGTAGTGGAACTGCGCTGCAGTATCGATAAGGATACCCTGGGTAAAAATCCGGAAGGGCGTAAGGTCAAAGGCGTGATTCACTGGGTATCTGCCCGTCATGCGCATCCGGTAGATATTATCGAGTATGATCGTTTATTTCACGATCCCAATCCGGCCCGTGAGGAGGATTTTCTGCAATTTCTAAATCATTCATCGAAGACCATTCGTCAAGGTCTCTGCGAACCGGCCCTGGCACGGCAGAGCGATATGAGTGTTTTCCAGTTTGAACGGCTCGGCTATTACCATGTGCATAGCAGTGAAGAAGGGCAAGTTCGCTCTTGGCATCGCATTGTAAGCTTGCGAGACAGTTGGGCTGACAAATAAGCATTATATTACCGTTGAAGAGGGCGATATGCTGACAATTTATAATTCACTTACGCGAAAAAAAGAACCCTTTTATCCCCTGCACGCCAATAAAATCGGTTTTTATGTCTGCGGAAATACGGTCTATGATCATTGTCATATCGGTCACGCCCGCTCTATGGTGTGCACGGATGTCATTATTCGCTACCTGAGAGCCAGTGGTTATGAGGTTAAATATGTGCGAAATATTACCGATATTGATGATAAGATTATTGTTCGGGCGCAGGAACGTGGTATTTCCATTGCAGAGCTGACCGCTGAAAATATCCGCTCCATGGAGGAGGATGCACAGGCATTGCATCTGTTGACGCCGGATCGCGAACCGCGGGCAACCACGCATATTCAACAGATTATTGATCTGATCTCCCGATTGATTGAAAAAAACTATGCTTACCAGAGCAGTAATGGGGATGTGTGTTTTGAGGTGAGTCGTTTTGCCGATTATGGCAAATTATCGCATAAAGATCTGGACGGCCTGCAATCGGGCGCCCGTATTGATATCGTACAGGAAAAGCGCTCACCACTCGATTTTGTGCTATGGAAAAAAGCCAAAAAAGACGAGCCCAGTTGGCCTTCACCCTGGGGTGAGGGACGTCCGGGCTGGCATATTGAATGTTCTGCGATGGCCATGGATGAGTTGGGTGAACATTTTGATATTCATGCCGGAGGGGGCGATTTGCAGTTTCCCCATCATGAGAATGAGATAGCGCAGAGTGAGGCCGCTTCAGGTAAAGCGTTTGCCAATTATTGGCTACATTTTGGGATGTTGCAGGTTGATAATGAAAAAATGTCCAAGTCATTAGGTAATTTTTTTACCATTAAAGAGGTTCTGGCGACCCACCATCCGGAAGTATTGCGTTATTTCCTGTTAAGCAGTCACTACCGCAGCGCCTTGAATTATGCCGAATCGAATCTGAGTAATGCCGCGAAAGCCCTGACGCGTTTATACCAGGCCTTGAAAGATGCCCCGATGGATGAGACGCAACCTGATGCCGTGTGGGTAGCCCGTTTTAATGAAGCGATGAATGATGATTTTAATACGCCGTTGGCACTGGCGGTTCTCTTTGAACTGAGTCATACGCTCAATCGTGAAAAGTCAGTCGAATTAGCCGCTACCTTGCGTTATTTGGGAGGGGTGTTAGGCCTATTTTTCTCTAATCCGGCTGATTTTTTACAGGCGGGAACGAATGAAACGGAGCGTCAGCGTATCGAACAGTTGATTGCCGAGCGTTTCATTGCCAAACAAGAAAAAAATTGGGCGCGTGCCGACGCGCTGCGTGATGAACTTCTGGCACTGGATATTGAATTGGAGGATGGACCCACGGGAACGCAATGGCGTCGCGTCATACGCTAGCCCGAACTATATTTTTCAGGTCAGGGGGCGTATTATGGCTTTGCCTGCTCTCAGGCAACCCTGATGGTGCTGGGCACCATCAGGGTTTTTCTGCGTTAACCAAGGGATTGGAGTAATATCAGGGATGGTGTGTGAGTCCCAGACTTTGCTTTTGCAAGGCAAAGATGGCGGGAATCCCTTCTTCCGCCAGGGCGAGCATCTGGTTTAGCTGCGCACGGGTAAAGTGATTTTCTTCACCGGTACCCTGGATCTCAATAAAGTGGCCGTCTTCATTCATGACCACATTCATGTCGGTTTCTGCCAGAACATCTTCCGCATAATCCAGATCCAGTACGGCCTGGCCTCGATAGATACCAACAGAGACCGCAGCAACAAAAGTAAAGGCCGGCATTTTGCGAATTTTTTCACGTTTATGCATCCACTGCAGGGCATCATACAGGGCAATACAGGCACCTGTAATCGCCGCAGTGCGGGTTCCGCCATCGGCCTGAATGACATCACAGTCCAGGGTGATACTGGTTTCACCAATACTTTTCAGATCAATACAGGCACGCAGGGAGCGACCAATTAAGCGTTGGATCTCCATAGTCCGACCACCTTGTTTGCCTTTACTGGCTTCACGATCCACTCGGCTATGCGTGGCGCGGGGCAGCATGCCGTATTCGGCGGTGATCCAGCCCTGATTTTTTCCTTTGAGAAAACGAGGAACACCATCATTTACCGATGCGGTCACAAGAACGCGGGTACTACCAAAACTCACCAGAACAGAGCCTTCAGCATGTTTGGTAAATGCACGTTCGATGGTTATTTCACGGCTTTGATTGGCTTCACGTTGACTTGGGCGCATGGTGTCTCCTCATAAAAGAACAGAGTATAGCGCTTTACGAAGTGAATTGCCATTTGGCATTGGTTTACATTCTTTCATTTATACAGATAAATAGCCATTATTGTGCTACGATGGCCTTATTTTATTGTGCGGATATGACAATGCCTGAAGAACACTTATACGCCGGGGGATTGCAGCTTAATTTTTTGGAGACGGCTACACTGGAATCTGATGAAGGGGTATCCCCCGATGAGGCTGCTTCAATGTGGACCCGGAATGTATGGCGATATTTGATGATGGGATGGCAGGAGCAATGGGATCCCCTGATTTCCCGCAGGAGCTTGCAGGCGGTTTTTATACGCCACGACCCGACGCTGATTTCCAAGCTGGGTATCGAATTTAAAAAGGGCTTGCGCTATATTGCCGAGCAACTGCAAGCGCAACAAGAAAAAGCCCCCTTGACAGACCCCCAGCATCGACAGGCTGAATTGTATCTGGCGAATTGCCTGGCCTATTTGCCCTATATTGAGCCGGTTGAAAACGAACCGCTTGCGATTCCCCGCTACTACGACAATCGCTGGCAGTTGGTCGATTATCGTATTGATGTCATTGAGTTAACGGACAGCAGTATACAAGACTCCGTTTTTCTCAGCGCGCGGGATAGGGTGTATGCTTTTGGTTTGCGTCCCTGTAGTCAACCCATGGCGAGGGCTATTTTGGTGCTGCCGGGGACAACCTATCCGGCTGGACAAGGATTTCTATCCCATCTTGATGCGGATTTCGATGCCTTTTATGGTACTGGAGAACAATTGTATCTGGGAGCTAAGCAACGTTTGCTGCAATGGGCTCAGCAGTGCGCCACCAAGCCGCAAGTGCTCGGATGCAGTCTCGGGGGGGCCATGGCTTTAAAAATGGCCGTGGATATGGGCAATATCCTGAGCAGAGTTGACGCCATTAATCCGGTTGGTTTGTATATGGCATACCCTAAGAGCAGCCATAGTGATCATTGGGAGGATTTTAAGCCAGAAGAACAACCAAAGGTTGTTGTACAAAGACAGGTAGACGATATTATTTCTACTTTTGGAGAGTGGAAAAAGGAATGGCTGTTACTACAAAGCGATACGCCACCTGGGTATGCGGGGCCCAATGGCGTCATTAATCATGCCTTGAATCTGGCAGGTTCTGCGGAGACACGCTATCGAACACTGGATCCGATGAACGACAATAAACAACGGTTCTGGCGCAATGTACTATTTTACCATGTCTTGCGCAGTGCATTTTATTGTATGGTCATTGCACCGGTGCGTTTTTTTATCCTTCCTGTGATCAGAGGGAGTTATCTTTTGCTTACCTGCCTGGCAGCCCTAACAAGCGAAATGTTACAGCATGTCAGTCTGATGCTTGAGCAGGCTTCCTCTGCCTTATGGGCGTCCATCGTGCTGCATGGCATATCTGTTCTGAATACGCTCCTCAGGGTAGGACGTTTCAGTCTGAATGTGCTATCGCAACTGGCCCATCAGATGGGGCAGGCATGTCAAACCGAGGCAGAGGAATGTGTGCCAAAGGGGGCTACCTTGTTTCAACCGGAAGATGGCCAGAGCTATCATAACGAGGGTAACTTTACCAGCAGTTCTAGCCCATGTGCGATCTGATTTTAATAGAAAAGGGGTACTGTTATGAAGATATTATCAGCAATCGTGCTGGCTTTTGGACTGTGCCATCTTGGCAATGCGGAAACCGTGGTGATGACCGTTGCTCCCGGTCAATCGCTGTTTACCGTCCGCTTGGCGGCTAATCCTACGACTGGATATCAGTGGTCCTTACTGAGATATAATCAATCCTTATTGCATTTTGAATCATCACAGTATATCAGGCCTCAAAATAATCGCATGGGGGCAGGGGGTAGCATGGAGTATACTTTTCGTTTAAAAGCGGTGGACTGGTACCCGGCCCAAACGCGTTTAGAGTATCGTTATGCCCGGCCGTGGGAAAAAAAGTCAGGGCAAAATCAAACCGTGCGTGTCCTGTTTTCAAAATAATTGCAGTGGAGTGACCTCTTTTTGGCTTTGGTTGCGGTCAAAATCGCCTGATCTTACCTTACCCAGTCACCTACTTGGTGTTGGTTTATTTTAATATATTATGGTATAATATTAAACATCTATGCAGAACATAAAGGTGGCAAGTCATGGGGTACACTCAATACCAATCGCGCCAGGTTAATGTGGCTGAGTTCGTTGATCCTACAATGCGTGCTCCACTGGCGGAATCGGAGACACCACGGCGTGTTACGATTGGCGACATGCATGCCAGCGCGCTTAAATTCCTGTGGTTTTTACTCGATCAGCAAGTGATATCGATGTCCAAGGCTGATTTTGACGCTTTTAGTGAATTGTATCAACAACCGGTACAGACGCAAACAGAATTGTCCCTTAAAGAGCTTCAATCGCTACTGGAGATTATCAATAAAATTGACATTAACAATCGCTCTACGGTCGTGTCACTCCTCGGTGATTTATTGGCGGATCGCGGCAGTAATGATCTGCTTATCATCGCAATCCTCCAGAAATTAAACGCCGGGAACGTTCCTTTTGAAATCTTATTGTCCAATCACGATCTTGTCTTTTTAAATGCATATTTGCGAAAGTTTCCTATCGTGTCGTATGAAAATCGACAAAGAGTGGCAACGCGAGAAATCGATCTTGGACGGTTGGTTGCCAGCGGAAATTTTGAGCAATACCGCTCATTGGCAAATCTTGGCAGGGTCATTTCAGACGGACAAGCCTATGCATATGAGGAGATGCAACTTCCTTCTGGTCGATTTGAGCTGGTCAAAATTCCAGTATCGTACACGGGAGGGCTCATCAGCATTACAGAACTGGGTGACTTCGTGCGACAAGTCTACCTGCCCCATTTAAAAGCCATTTCGTATAGTTTGGGGCCGGATGGAAAAAGCATCACGCTGTTGTCTCATGCGCCAATCGGTTTGCAAACGATCGAAATGATGGCGCGTGATACCGAGGTGTCTTATTCCGATGATAGTCCATTAGCACTGGCCTTAACCATAGAACAGATTAATGTGGCTTTTATCGCAAGCTATGAAAAAATATTGACTACTGTCTTTGAGGAGATGGTACGTTTTAAAGCAGAAGGGGGCAATTTAAGGCATTATGAGGGGAATAATTCTTTTATTCGCGCGAGCTGGAGTGCCAAGGTAGATATCAAAGATAGGGTGGCAGAAAAAAATGGTTTTACCATCATGTATCAACATGGCCATGATGGTGCTAACAGCAAATCCGAAAACACAGCCCAACCGGGCAGCTCCCACATTATTAATTTAGATAATAACCTGAGTAAATACGATAGTGAAAACGAAGGAGTGTATGATTTTAGCAGTTCTGCTGAACTGGATTTATGGCCATTTTTGCAAAGCCGTGTCGCGCAATTAAAAACGCAAGTCGCAAGCATGCGTGCACATGGTGAACCGGATACTTCCATTCAAAAATCCCTGGAAGCTCCCAGTTTGCAAAGCGATATTGAAGACATTGAAAAGCAGATTGAGCAGAAAAATGGGCATGAGGCAATAGCAGGCTTTACTAAAATCAATAAGTATCTTCACAAAATAGGGCTCATTTATGACGCGATGCAACAAATAGCGCGATTAAACTCCACAATAGATGCGTCAGGGCTCTCTGATCCAGTGAAAAAACCACTCACGGATGAATTGCTTCATCAAAAAAATAAACTGCAGAAAGGGGTGGGGTTATTAGACGATAAAATTTTGTCCGCTATTGCAAAGCGTATTGCCGATGTGGAACAGGAAATGAATAAGAAGAAAGAACAACCCGTACCGTCCTCTTCTGCCTTAGTGAGCCAGGGAACGTTTAAGTCTCCTCTGGATCATTTGCTACAGGGAATGGAGAGCAATACGCCGCCGCCGGCGACTCAAATTCTTTTGCAGCTTAAACAGGTTCGCACTGTGGTAAGCGAGGACTCTTTGCAACAAAAGATGTTGATGAAGCTCAGAAAAAAAATACAAAAAGCATCTTCTCCCGAGGAAATTACAGTGCTGAGAGAGGACAAAAACAGCGCATTTCAAAAACTGCTTACCGATCCGGTCCTGCAGGCTTTGCCAGATTTTAATAAAATAAAGGCTATCCTTGAGAAGGTACTTGATTCTGCTGAAGCTCGTTTACGCCAAAGCATTGAACCACCGCACCCACAGTGAGACGTCCCTTAATGAAACAATACGTGTGATTGGGTGTGGTCTGCGATGGTACGGTATTGCCTAGGCCTGATCGCTTGCTCGCCCACGATCCTTGCGTTACAGTTGTGCGTTTTCAACATTGGTGATGATACAAGGATCCCAGGAGCCGTCAGGTGAAACTATTTAATGAACTCATGCGATGTGCGGAGCAATTCCCGGCGTCCTTTACCCCATTATTGATGCGATTGTCACTGATGGAAGGCCTTGCGGCTATTAAGTTGCTTCATGCCAGGGCCGTATATGATCCCGAACGAGAGGCTCTTATACTGGAAACTATCCACCATAAGGGACAGGGCTATGGTTGGAGTCAGTGCACCATCGCCCGTATTCAAGCGTTTTTTAAAAAAAACATGCTGATTGCCAAACTGATACAAGAAGCCTTCATTAAAGAGCATGCTCATAGCAGTCAGACAGAACTGTGTGATTATGCGTTACGCACCATTGGCAAGATTACAGAAAAAAAGGTCAATAAAGACACGTTGCTGGTGTTTACTCGAATCGTTATTGATGAGCTGACAGACACCATTTTGCAAAGCATTCCCTTTTTATCCGATGATGAGGCCTATGATCGCCTGCAACAATGCATAGAGAATAGTTATATTTTAATTCAAAAAACGTCATTAACAGAAGCGGTGCAGGGTTTAAAATATGACAGCCGCACCTTGGCAGCGGTTGTGGGAGAATCCCATGCAGTGACGTCAGTACGCCGGAGTAACAGAGCAGAGTTCTACTCCGGCTTTGTCTGAATCACAGCGCTTTTACATCTTAACTGACGGGGTATCCTCGGGTTCTGATTCTGATGTGGGTGATTTTGATTCTGTTGAAGGCTCATTTTTTTCAGTGGTTGTGTGAGCGGGATTTGTTTTTTGCCCAGATTCCAGAGAAGTCTTTTCAATGGCATTAGTGGCTGTGTGATCGGAATCAGTATTTGATTTAATTTCTGGAGAACGATCTTCAACTTTACTGAGACCTAAGATATCTTTAAAAAATTCCACGATTCTTTGTCCCAAACTGCGAGTGTCCAACTTTGATCTTACACCTTCATGGAAATAGTTGATGTGATTGCTCTCTACTGTAATTTGCGGTTTGCTACTATCTTTTGAAAAATTAACATCAATGCTTCCTTCTAATTCAACTATGTACTTTTTACCTTTTTCGGGAGATATTGCAGATGTCTCACTATTTGCTAGTGCTACAAAGGAGCCACCGTCAGTAGCCACCAGCTCTTTTATGCCTACTATTTCTTGTATCTTAAAGCCGGTAGATGTCGTTTCAAGATGAACCTTTGCGTCTCTATCACGTACAGTAATAGCTGGTAATTTTTCACCAAATTCTTCCCTATAATCTTGTACCGATGTAGAAAAAGCAGTTGTTACTGGATACATGAAACCACCTTGATGAAAGGCGGTTGTAAGATATTCCACCATTTCTGCTTTCTTGTCTTTATCTGTACTGTCTACATCTTGTAAAATGACATCAGAAAAAAACCTTTTTACATCCGCAGTCGTTTGAAACGCATTATAATCCTGTTCATAAGACCTGAGTGTGCGACCATTAATAGTCATTTTGTCCTGCCCTAACTCTCTGGCCCAATCAAGTTGAAGATTACTCTCAAGAGTATTTGGTTTATCCATGTCGACTACAGGACTATGCGCACTATGAAATTTTCGCCATTTACTCATAAAGTATCACCGTTCTGAGATGAGCTTACCTCTATTATAGTCACTAATAATGAAAATTTGGCGGTTTGGAGAAGTCATATTGCCTGGACTTTAGCCATTTTTATAAAAATGGTAAATAGTTCGCAAAGACGGCACTTTTTTGCAGCATTTTACAAATGGCTAAAGTCGAGATTGCGTTTTAAGAATAAAATAGGAGCCCAAGCATGTCAGGTTCTATCGAGAGAATCTGGTAACCGTATCAGGCTTGCCATTTTGTAAATACAAGCAACAGGGCCAGAGCATCATGTTATCCGTCAACCCCCTATACTGACGTGCTTAAGGCTGCTAAACAAAGCGGTGCGCAGTGGCTTTGTCCCAGGGAATTTGATATTGGGGAGGCAGGTTGTGGGCGTCCAGGAGTGCACCGGGTTCCAGATAATGATACAGCTCCTGATAACTCACGACGTTATTGGTTTCAATACGCTTTAAAATATGCGCCGGTTGCAGCTCATCCGGATGCGCGACCCCAATGGCGCCAGTTAAGTCCAGAAAGCTTTTTATTGTTGCCGCGTGAAAATTTTGCACATGAAAGCGTTTTTCTTCCGGGATAATGGCCTCGTTCCGAGAGGGGTCTTGCGAGGCCACTCCGGTGGGGCACATATTGGTATTGCATTTCAGGGCCTGGATACAGCCAACGGAAAACATCATGGCTCTGGCCGCATTGCACATATCAGCGCCGATCGCAATTTTTTGCATCATTTGAAAACCGGTGGCCACTTTACCGCTGGCAATAATGCGAATGTGCTGACGGAGATTCAAACCGACCAGACAGTTGTGCACAAAGGGAAGGGCTTCATTAATAGGTGTGCCCAGTCGATTGACAAATTCAAAAGGAGCCGCTCCTGTGCCACCTTCTGCACCGTCCACGGTTATAAAATCTGGCAAAATACCCGTTTCCAGCATAGCCTTGCAGATCGCCATAAATTCATGCGGTTTGCCGATGCAAAGTTTAAAGCCAATAGGCTTTCCTTCCGATAAATGGCGCAATTGTTGTATAAACTGCAACAATTCTATTGGCGTAGAAAAGGCTTTATGGTAGGGAGGAGAGTCGCAATCTTCTCCCATGGGGATGTCGCGAATATCCGCAATTTCCTGTGAAATCTTGGCCGCGGGAAGCAAGCCGCCATGTGAGGGTTTGGCGCCTTGTGAAATTTTGAGCTCTATCATTTTGACTACATCAAGTTGCGCTTTTTTGGCAAATTTATCAGCATCAAAATTTCCGTCTCTCGTCCGAAACCCAAAGTAACCCGTTCCTATTTGCAAAATGATATCGCCCCCATGTTTTAAATGGTAGGGGCTTAAACCGCCTTCGCCGGTATTGTGGGCAAAATTTCCTAGTTTGGCGCCCCAATTCAGGGACTCAATCGCATTATGACCCAATGCACCGTAGCTCATGGCCGATATGTTTAAGCGAGAAGCCAGATACGGTTTACTGCAGCTTTCCCCTCCCACCATGATGCGCTGTGCCTCCGGATCGACTTTCTTGGGCGCAATGGAATGTTGGGCAAATTCATATTGATCGGCCATAATATCATGCTGAGTGCCAAAAGGCAGAGTATCATTCAGTTTTTTGGCGCGTTGGTAGACGAGTGAGCGGATTTCACGGCTAAAGGGGCGTTCACTTTGGTTGGTGGCAACAAAATACTGCTGCATTTCAGGACGAATCATTTCCAGGATATAGCGCAAGTGACCAAATACCGGGTAATTACGCAGTATGTTATGGGTGCTGATATGGAGATCGTAGAGTCCAATCAGAAAATAAGGGATTAACAAGATGAACAGTAAATGCATCGGTGTCCAGAAATGTCCGATGATCATGGTGAGTGCGATACCACCCAAGGCGGTAATATAAAAGAAGCTTTTCATGATTCACTATAGGATTGAGAGACTTACTATTCAATTTAGCACATACTTTTCCTGCCTGCGAAATATATTCTGCAGACTGTGCACTACGGTGATGGCTGCTCGGACTTCTTTTCCAATGATGGTATCGGGCAAGGGGCGCAATAGTGCACTGAGGGGAAGGAGTAGTCGGTTGAAGTCCATGAGCTCTCTGGTGACGGCCGGGTCACTCTCCTGCAGATAGTACTGACATAATATACTCATCTCGCTTGCATCAGTAATATGGCGGCTTAACGAAAACATCAATAACCAAAAATCACGTGCTTGCGCTTGGGCCAGTGACATTTTATCCAGAGGATTTTCCTCCAGATCCAACCAGTATAAAAGCGTTTCGCGGACAACGATATCCTTGGGAGAGGGGCGTCCGTGATACTGGCCTGACTGATGCAGTGTACGTAATAAATCTATTGATTGTTTCATACAGGCGTGTCGCATGGCAGGTATATGGCATTCTTGCAGCCAACTTTTCAGGGACATGCCGCTGTCCCGGGTGATCAGATAATCCTTCCCTTGCCCGACCAAAGTAACGACAGCAATACCCAGATGGGCCAGGGTCGTGAGACGCTCGGCTTCGTAGAGAATGCTCTTTGCTCCGCCAAGGTTCACAGTAGATTTTAAAATAGGTTTTCGCAGCAGGCTGGCACATAAATTTTGCAGGCTATGCCACAGCTTACGCTTGCTAAAAGGACGGCGTTTGACCCAATAGAACTGATGCTCATATTCGATACGGAAAACAGAGGGTTTATCTTGCAGGATAGACTCTACGTGAGCCACCAGATCATTAACGGATGCCATAATAGGGAGTTCTTACTCAGATGCGGCATCTACTATAGCGAATTTCCCACATAGAGGCAATCTTTGACCTAATCAAAAGGTAACTGAGATTCAAGGGAAGCTGGCGCGTGAACAAACGATTTATGGTAGGCTTGCCCTGATACTGCGCCCAAATTACTTTTCCCCCAGAAACTCATAACTGGCTTCTGCTATTCCAAGACCTATCTGCCCCACCCTGTTTGTTGCTGTGAGTTACAGTGGCGACTGGAAAACTCAAGCTTGGGTCGCTTCGCCGATGGTCACACCTTGCTGATTTGTCAGTTTAATATTTTATTAAGCATAAATGTTTTATAATGTACAGTAAGAGCATGTCAGTAGGAGAGGGCCAGTGTCTCATTCAAAACGGTTATCCCAAAGTGATTTCTGCCCCAAGTCATGGCGCAAAAGTGGCGAGCAAATCGCAAAAGACAGTATAAAACATGCTTTAATCATCCAAACGTCCCAGGTTATTACCGAAAAAGTTCGCGACTGTCTTGAGCAGGCGGATAATGAAAACAGGAGTCCTCTGCAACTGATTGCAGAGGGGTTTATGGAAGGGGAGGCGTCGGCCTTTAATCAACATATCAAGCAATATGATAGCCGAACCTGGGGATTGGTGTATCATCTTGCGCAAGCCATGCAGGAGTTTCGCGATAGTCTCCCGGAGGGAGAGGAAAAGGCTGCTGTTGCAGATATTCTTCTTAATATTCATGCCATCTGGACAGATATCAAAAACAGGAATGCCAGAGAAAATCTATTGAAGAATTTGCAGACCTGGCTTGAAAAAGCACCTTCAGCGGAAGATTCAGAACGCATCATGCGTGTGCTCGCGGCCAGCTATTTTGTGGTACAGGGATTATCTTTGAAACTCAGTAGTCTGGGTAGTTCACAAAAAATGCTGGCTTCAAGCTTTGGTTTCCCCATACCCAAAATGCAGGAGTTACTGGCAACGAGATTCGCTCCAATGATTACCGCAAAATATGAAAAAGCAAGTCTCATAAAAAACATAAGGCAATCTCCGGAACAAGCATGGTCGTTTATAGAAAAAAATCAAGACAATGTCGTTATGCTCTTACTGGAAAACAGCGAGCTGGCTCAGTCCGTGCTGGATAAAGGTGACGCACCGGCAAAGGCATTTATTGCGGGAAATACGTCATTAGTGACGGCTCTATTGCGCGCCAAGCCAGCTAATTTAAAGGATTTGTTTACATTAGATCCGGATACAACGAAGCAAACTCTAGCGATGAGTATCGAGTTGACCAAAAGCCTGGGTGATTTTTTCGTCAAGGATTTGGCCGGTGCGCATGCCTTGGTCGAATATTTAGGTCAAACAAACCAGCTTGACGGGATGAAACCTATTTTGGAAATAAACTCCGGGCTGGCATCCACATTGCGGTCTCGTCAGCAAGCAGGTTCTGAAACTGATCGTTTTTTAAAAGCGTTTGTGCGGTTGGGTAGTAGTCATGTGGAGTGTATTAAAAAATTGGGGGGAAATATCAAAAGTTCCCTGGATGACGCAATAAAGCAGTTTCCCGCGCCAGAAAAGGATCTCGTGCAAAAAAAAGCATTGCAAGAAAAATGTGCGCGCCTGCAGGCGCTGAATCAACTCCTTGCTTTGGAAGACCAGCCGCTGGTGTCGGCATTTCTCGAGCGCTATGATACCCAGGAAAAATTAGAGCGGTTGAAAACCGACCTGTCCTCCCTGTCAGCAGCAAACCAAACCAACCTTCAACGGCATTTTGACGCAGTATTTTTGCCAGGCATAGGCAGTTTATTTTCTTATGCGTATAGTTGGATGCAAACGACGGTCAATCCCTTGGCGACAGGTGGTGTTCCTCCGCTTGCGGGGATATTAAAAAATGATGTCAAACAAGCCTTATCCTGCGCTTTGGAAAGCCTGGCAGAAAATGTGCAAGATATGATGCCTCCATTTGATAGACGTGGTGGCACCATGGCCGAAAAATTAGATGGTCTTGCTACTATTTTGCAAGGTAAAACCATGGCGGAAACCGTCTATGAACAAAAACAAGCGTTAACCCGTTTGGTGAAAAACCTGCCTTCTGCTGAGGCACTAAAGCTTGTGGATCGAAACGGAGCGATGGAAGCTCTGGAAGGGGCTGAAAATCAATGCACAGTACAAGCATATGAAAAAGTCAGTCGGGATTTTGATGCTGCCTTCGATACTATTGAAAATCACCTGCACATGGTAGAGATACTGCAGGCCATTGAGCACCATTGTTCTATCTTACGACAGGCCGGGGTTCATATCGATGAGTTAACCATGGCCTTTCATGAACGTATTGATGAAACGATTGCGCAAGGCCAACTTCTCTATGCGATACCTGCACCACCATTAGTGCCGGAAAAAATCGCTACTATGAAACAATCATTGCTTGATGCTAAAAATACTATTAGCGTTTTGAGAGAGGAAACTTACGTGTTCTACAACCGTGTTATTGAAAAGCAAGATAGTATTGCGGAGACAAAAGCCTATATTGGCAAAAGAGAAAAAACCTGGGCTCATTTTTTTATGAACCTCTTTTCGCGCAGTTATGCCAACATGTTCAGTAAACTCAAGGATGCTGTAGCACGATTTGATAGCAACCAGCTGAATGCGGATCAGGCCATTACTGAAATTCAGGAGGCTATCTATAAAAATAATGGCTACCGTTCAGATAAAATTGAGGGCTTAAAACAGCGTATTCAGGACGTTGCGGCAGTTGACATGCCGACGATACCACGCCCAGTATGAATGACATAAACTGAAACGACTTAAAGCATAAGTACCCATTGAAAACGATAGGAATGAATTGAGCGCGATTGCCTTAAGGAAAGTCATAGACACTATTTATCAACTTCGGTATAGTCTTTTACAGTTTTAGTAACAGGATAATAGAGTATTAGTCTAAGCGTCCATATATGTTGGATATTGAGGATTTCTAATCTAATCGACATGGAATCAGTATGAGAGTTCACTTTTTAAATAAAGTAAAAAAATCTTACCTATTCACGGACATTCCGCAGCAAAATTTCAAGAAAAAGTATTTACTCACGCAGTCATGATCTTTTAAGACTCAAATAGGCTTTATTTTTTATAAGAAATAGATCACACAAAAATAAGAAATGGATCAAATACATAGGGCCTTCAATC
>JAFIFT010000003.1 GCA_020831865.1 Legionellaceae bacterium
TTTTGTCTTCCGTGAGTGCTTTGCAGGTATCATAGGCCTCTTTCAGGGCGCGTGTCTCAGGGGAGTGATGATATAGGCGCTCTAATTCTGCTGGCTGGAGAGTACTGTGCTTTGCCGCATGGCCCTTATAATCAAAATAGGGATTATCCAATCTGACTTGGCCGTTGGCCTCTAATTCTGTCAGTAATTGGACAGGAATCAGATAGGAGCCTGTGCCCAGTACATGACTAACCAGGAGTTTTTGGATATCAACCTCGGGATTTTTCCATAGCAGAGTCTTATCTGCTGCAAGGTCCTGATAAGGGCCCAAATCAGGATAGGAGGGGCTCAGGGACTCGGTGCAAACGCCAGGCATGAGTAGCTCAATCACGCCTGTCGGGCGCCTGCTGCTATCTTCAGGGTTTTGTGGTTTGCTATTACGGGATTGGGCGACAAATTCTGCTGTCTTGATGAAAAGACGGGTCATATCGCTCTCGGGTATCGCAGTATAGCACAACATGGTGCGTTGCGTGTCTTGCCAGTTTTGAGCTAACAGCTTTTCAAGATCTGCCAGCACATGGTCGGGGGCTATTTCCGCTTTTGCTAAAATATCAAGCAGTTTGTTAATGACCCGTTGGGTGTGCGTAACCAGAACCCGCTCGCGCAGACGTTCTGGTTCAACGGGTGAAAGCGCTTGTAAACATTGGAGTGCCAGGTTTTTCAGGTCTTGAATGGTCATAGCTGGGTGCTCATAATCCATGTTGAATCATAAGGCACAAATAAGGCCCGTCGCATCCTAAGAGTTGAAAAATGGCGTGTTGTGTCATGCTTATCTCCTCCAATATGTACAGGTATCAACCGCTCAACGGTAATGAACATCCGACACCAGCCTCATGTTTTTGGATATGGTAATGCATTGGATAATCTAGAGATAGTCTCTGCTTCTCGCTCACTCGGTGCTTCAAAAAACCGACATTGAAAGACCCCGGTTTCATACTTGCTTTTGATGGCGGAGGCCAAAGGGGCCAGGCCAAATGAAACGATAGCCAGCAGGATTTTGCCTAAAACAGAGGCAAGGCTTTGGCTGTCTCGGAATGTGGTTTGCAGGCTGTGGATAAGCTGGCCGCAATGTTCCTGAAATGTTATTGTCGCCGCCTGATTTTGTGGGTAGGAGTTAAAATAGTACTGTGACGCTTCAGTTAACCCACGAAGGGTTATTGTGAGCGCATCAGATGTCTTCTTGTCTGAAATAGTGCTGGCAACCTGTCGAAGTTCCTGCAACAATCCCGCAAACCAGGCCTTATTAAACGCATGTTTGGCCTCATCCGTGCATTGAGGAATATCTGACGGTATATTTAAAATTATCCTTGCCAGCAGAGCTGATGCACTATCGGATGCAAAAAACTTTTTTTGACACTCGGTGTCCATGATGCTTAAGAATTCCTTTAAGTCAGAAGCATTTTTAATGGTCTCATGCAGTTTTATTATGCTGCAAATCGCATCGTATTGTTCAGGGCTTGAACCAGCAACTACCCACGCTAAATCGAGGGCATTTTTAGTAAGGCCAGGTAACTTCTTTTGTACTGTTCGGCAAATTTTGATACTTTGCTGAGGGGTTAAGTAAGGAAGTATTTGTCCGAAATCGTACTTATCTGTAATTAAACTAGGTAGGTTATCTTCCATTACGCTGCAAACAGCGGCAGATTGCTCAGGTTTTAAGTCGCGAAGTGCCCTATTAAAATCCGGGCTATTTTTAATAAGGTTGGGCAGCCTTCGTTTCATTGCGCTGCAAACGGCGGTGACTTGCTCGGGGGTTAAATATTGAAATACCGGTCGAAAATGATAAATGTCTTGAATTATATCGGGCAGGTTGACTTGTATTGCGCTGTAAACGGCAGTGCGTTTCTCGGGGGTTAAATATTGAAATACCAGTTCAAAATGTTTAGGGTCTTTAATCATATCGGGCAGCTTTCCTTGCATTGCGCTGCAAACGGCGGTGACTTGCCCGGGGGTTAAATATTGAAAGACCAGTTGAAAATGCTCAGGGTTTTTAATCATATCAGGCAGCTTTCCTTGTATTGCGCTGCAAACGGCGGTGACTTGCTCGGGGGTTAAATATTGAAATACCAGTTTCAAATCTTTGGGGTATTTAATCATCTCAGGCAGCTTGTTTTGGATTGCAAGGTAAACGGCAGTGCGTTTCTCGGGGGTTAAATATTGAAATACCTGCTTAAAACCCTCAGTGCTTTCAATCATCTCAGGCAGCTTGTCTTGGATTGCAAGGTAAACGGCAGTGCGTTGATCGGGATCCAAATGTAGAGTTACCACCTCAAAATCCTTAGGATTTTTAATCATCTCAGACAGCTTTTCATTCATTGCGTCAAGAACCACATTTATCCGCTCGGTAGGTAAGGTCATCAGCAATGCCCTAATATCAAGAGGTTTTTTAATGAACGCATTTGCTAGGCGATCGCCAATCAGCCCCATCAAAGCCCCAAGCTTTTGGAGTGGCGTATCAAGGGCCAGCATAACCCAGTCCTCGAGTGTTTTTACCTGACTGGCTAATTGGGGTTGCAGTTGCTCATCCTGACCAAGGGCGGTGATTTCCTCCGGTTCTAAACTCAAAAAATCCTGCAAGTCGGGCATTGAGGCAATGGACAGTTGAATATTGAGGCGTTGTAGTAGAGTTCTGGTAATACCAAATGAGTCATTACCGCTATAGCCGCCTGTTTCAATACGGGTTTTCAGTGCATCCCGGCATTGTATAACCCGTTCTTTGGCGGCTATGCCAAGCTCTTTCTTGCGCTCATCCGTGACCGCAATATTGCGTAAAGTGGTTTCTTGTCTCTGTATGGTGGCTAACATCTCTCTCCTGCGTGTCGCGATACAGGTATCGATATTGGCGGTGGCATTGCTGTTTTGCTTTTTGTCTGACGACAGCGCTAACAGTTTGTCAATTTCCGTGCGAACCTCTTGCGGGATACGCATTTTTTCATTCTCGGCCAGGTTGGTATAATAATCATTAAAGGCGATAATGGCCGGGTAGGCACCACCGCCAGCATTGTTTTCTTGCCCCTGCATGGCAACGCTGTTGATGTGCAGTTTGCGGCATAAATGAAGCAGGTGATCGAGTAGCGTGCTTTTGTCTTCCGTGAGTGCTTTGCAGGTATCATAGGCCTCTTTCAGGGCGCGTGTCTCAGGGGAGTGATGATATAGGCGCTCTAATTCTGCTGGCTGGATAGTACTGTGCTTTGCCGCATGGCCCTTATAATCAAAATAGGGATTATCCAATCTGACTTGGCTGTTGGCCTCTAATTCTGTCAGTAATTGGACAGGAATGAGATAGGAGTCTGTACCCAGCACATGACTAACCAGGAGTTTTTGGATATCAATCTCGGGATTTTTCCATAGCAGAGTCTTATCTGCTGCAAGTTCCTGATAAGGGCCCAAATCAGGATATGAGTGGTTTAGTGATTCCGTGCAGACGCTAGGCATGAGTAGCTCAATCACGCCTGTTGGGCGCCTGCTGCTATCTTCAGGGTTTTGCGGTTTGCTATTACGGGATTGGGCGACAAATTCTGCCGTCTTGATGAAAAGACGGGTCATATTGCTCTCGGGTATCGCCGTATAGCACAACATGGTGCGTTGCGTGTCTTGCCAGTTTTGAGCTAACAGCTTTTCAAGATCTGCCAGCACATGGTCGGGGGCTATTTCCGCTTGTTCTAAAATATCAAGCAGTTTGTCGATGACCCGTTGGGTGTGCGCAACCAGAACCCGCTCGCGCAGACGTTCTGGTTCAACTTCAACAGGCGGAAGCGCTTGTAAACATTGGAGTGCCAGGTTTGTCAGGTCTTGAATGGTCATAAAAGTACAAAAATAATGTTATGTGTTTTAAGTATACCATAAGTGGCAAGTAAAGAGCAATCGGGCTTGTAATATTATACGTGTAGTTCAAAGCCTAATTTTTGGTGATGGTAAACAACGGTGCTCAAAGGCGTACCAGGAAATCAGTCCAGGTTAAAGCAACAGGGCTGGATGGGAGGATAGCCGTATTAGCTCGGCTAATACGGGCAGGTCTTAAGCGTTATTTTAACGTAATACCGGAGAAAGAGATTGTGTGAGGGCTTTAAACAGTTTGGGGTTGGCGGCTATAATATTACCGCTTTTTAAATATTTTTCGCCGCCCTCAAAGTCACCGACCATGCCGCCTGCCTCTTTGATTAACAGCGTGCCGGCGGCCAGATCCCAAAGTCGCAGACCAAACTCAAAAATTCCGTCCAGGCGTCCGCTGGCGACATAGGCCAGATCCAATGCGGCTGAGCCGGTACGACGGACACCTGCGCAGTTCCCGAACAGTTTTTCCGCCGCGGGAATGAATTTCCCGGCCAGATGCGCCTGACGTACAGGAAAGCCGGTCGCAAGCAGGGAAGACTGGAGTTGGGTCTTGCTGGAAACACGGATACGGCGGGTGTTCATACGCGCACCATAGCCTCGGCTGGCGCTAAAACTCTCATGACGAATGGGATCATAGACGATTCCGTGTTCAATGCGATTTTTAACGCGGATTGCTATTGAGACGCAAAAAAAGGGGAAGCCGTGCAGATAATTGGATGTGCCATCCAGGGGATCAATAATCCAGACAGTTTCCGCGTCTTCATTATAATTGCCACTTTCTTCCGCTATAATCCCATGCTGCGGATATGCTTTGTGGATATGATGAATGATGGTTTGTTCTGCCTTGACATCAATATCGGAAAAAAAATCATTTTCTGATTTTTCCCCAATCTTGATGCGATCCAGTTGATCCATATTTCTGAGGATAATGTCACCGGCAGCACGTGCCGCATCACTGGCTATGTTCATTATTGGTTGCATTGAGAGATCTCACCCACTTTCAAAAGCGGCTATTTTAGCATACTTTTTTTGTTCAGACAGAATATAATCTTGAATTCAGAAGAATTATGATATAATTTCGAGATGTGCAAAATATAGCTTTTCAGCGAACGGCGCTGAATGGCGAGATTTCAATACGATCTGATGAGGATGGCCAAGCGATGGATTTATCAGCGATACGTATTATTCTGGTTGCTCCCACCCATCCGGGCAATATCGGTGCTGTCGCCCGAGCCATGAAAACCATGGGATTGTGTCAATTATTTCTGGTGCGGCCCAAATTATTTCCCCATGAGCATGCGCTGGAAATGGCCTCGGGGGCTGATGATATTCTCGAGCAGGCACAGGTTGTCGATAGTGTGGCAGAGGCCATTAGCGGCTGCCAACTTGTTTTTGCCAGCAGTGCCAGACCACGGGAAATCCATTTGCCGGGCATGAAGCCTGAAGTTTGCGCCCGTATGATAGCGACCTGCCCCAACGAGACTGAAGTTGCCATTCTTTTTGGACGTGAGCATGCGGGTTTGACCAATGCTGAATTACTGCAGGCCAATTATCATGTTTGCATACCGGCCAATCCGGAATACAGTTCCTTGAATTTGGCTCAGGCGGTACAGATTATTGCCTATGAATTGCGCTTGAAACTATTAGCGCCTGAGGTACAAACTCGAATGGCGGATGCGCCCCTGGCGACTGCCGATCAAGTACAGGGTTTACATGATCATCTGGAGGCCGTCATGATGGCCGTTGATTTTTTAAAACCCTCCAATCCGCGCATGTTGCCTCTGCGCATCCGACGCCTGTTGAATCGTGCCGGACTGGAACAACGTGAAGTGAATATTTTACGCGGCTTACTGACGCAAGTGCAGAAAAAAATTGCCGACAAGGATGATGGAGATTGTTCAAGGAGTTAGTGTTTATGTCGCGATTACCGGTTTATCTTGATTACATGGCTACCACCCCGATTGATCCTCGGGTGACAGAAAAGATGATGGCATATATGGGGTCAGAGGGGGTCTTTGGCAATCCTGCTTCTACCAGCCATATCTATGGAAGACAAGCCGCACAGGCTATTGAGCAATCCCGTCACAGAATTGCTCAATTATTGCATGCGGAAGACGGCTCAATTGTATTTACCTCCGGGGCAACCGAGTCTGATAATCTTGCCATTATCGGCGCGGCACGTTTTTATCAAAATAAAGGTCGCCACATCATTACCATGAGTACCGAACATAAAGCGGTGCTGGACAGTTTTCACCGTTTGGAGCAGGAAGGTTTTCGGGTGACCTATCTGGCACCACAAGCGGATGGACTGTTGGACTTTGACGCATTGGAAGCGGCTCTGGAAGCGGAAACGATCCTGGTTTCGGTCATGCATGTGAATAATGAAATCGGGGTGATTCAGGATATTGCCCGTATTGGCCGTTTATTGAAGGGACGGGGGATTTTGTTTCATGTGGACGCGGCCCAAAGTGTGGGCAAGCTCCCGATCCATGTGCAGGATATGTCTATCGATTTGTTGTCCGCTTCGGGGCATAAAATTTATGGACCGAAAGGCATCGGTTTTTTATATGTGCGTCAGCAGCCCCGGGTGCGTTTGCAGCCACTGAGTTTTGGTGGGGGTCATGAGGGAGGGCTGCGCTCTGGTACCCTGGCCACGCATCAGATTGTGGGTCTTGCCGAGGCCTTTGCTTTGGCAGAGGAGGAGCGAGAAGCAGAGCAGGCGCGTATTCTCGAACTGCGAAACCTCCTCTGGGCCCAGATAAAAACGCTGCCCCATGTCCGTTTGAATGGGCATCTGCAGCAACGTATTGCCGGGAATCTCAATATTTGTTGTTCCGGGCTGGATAGTGATTCCCTGATTCTGAGTTTGCGAGAGCTGGCGGTATCGTCTACCTCCGCTTGCTCTTCTGCGGCGCAGCAACCTTCCTATGTGTTACGGGCGCTTGGTTTAAATAAGGAAGATGCGTATAGCTCGATACGGCTGTCTATTGGTCGGTATACCACCCGGGAACAGGTTGCGTTTGCCGGGCAGGTTATCAGTGAAAAAATAACAAGATTGCATGAAATATCGGCGGAATGATGTATAATCATATGGTAGAGGATTGTTTCTTTAATGCCCGGCACGCGGGATTCGATGACAGAAAGAAACAAAGTGGAGTAAGGGTACTGCGCTATGCTCCTGCCAACGCGCTGGTGCGGGTGCAGTGGTTCCTGTGCCGGAGTGAGGATGGGACGATGCAATCTATCCGATACCGCGTTACAGGAAATCCCTATATCATGGCTGCTGTCGAATGGATGGCTCGCTGTGGGCAGGGGAAAAAAAAATCAGACATGCCATCCTGCGATTGGCATTTTTGGCAGAAATTACTGGATATTCCCCGCCCGCAATTGGCCAGTGCGCTGCAAATACAAGAAATATGGACACTTTTAGTGAACATGGATGCGCATGAGTAATTCGGTTGCGGTTTGTAAACTCAAAGGGGTAAGGTGAATGAATAATACGGTGGAGCAAGTCAGAGCAACGGATGTGGCGCTGGTAATAAGTCAGGCAGCCAAAGCGCACTTTGTCGCCTGGCTTGAGAAAGAACCATCTGCGGTGGGTTTGCGTCTGTCTTTGAAAAAGTCAGGCTGTTCGGGTTTGGCCTACGTTCTGGACTCTATCACAGCAGTACCAGAGCACGATATCGCAGTTCCCCTGACAGAGCAGTTTTGGGTCTATATTGACAAGGCATCGTATCCTTTTATCAAGGGAACAGAAATTGATTTTGTCCGAGAGGGTCTGAATACCCGTCTTATCTATAAAAACCCAAACCAGACTGGCGAGTGCGGTTGTGGTGAGAGTTTTACAGTAAATAGCTAGTACCTCATCCTGTAAATACCCTGCTCGTTGGTTGAATATAGTCGATATTCGCCTGCTTCGTGCCTTGACAGGAATAAATATTGCCTTCCAGCCGTTCGGGCAGACCTGTCGCTGCTGCAAATTTA
This sequence comes from Legionellaceae bacterium, assembly GCA_020831865.1. GTDB lineage: Bacteria > Pseudomonadota > Gammaproteobacteria > Legionellales > Legionellaceae > JAFIFT01. Next base: position 7,858 of record JAFIFT010000003.1, read on the forward strand.
TTTTGATATTCAAATAATTTCTTTGAATATCAAACACATCCATATCGTTTCCTTCCTAAACTTGGAGTGTCGATTTTAAGCATTTTTAACGGTCAAACAAGCTTGAGTGCGCAAGGTGAGTACTTCAAGGCTTGGTGGTAAGTACCTGCTCGGAGAGTAGGACAGAATGCATATTTCTTGCGATTCGAATTTACACCATGCTGGTATTTTGGTTTAATATCGCCTCTATATTTAGCCTGGTGGAGATAGCCTGTGATGAAAAAAATGCTGACCGTACTTATGGTATCTGTAACAATAGCAATATCGTCTTTGAGCTTTGCTGGTGTTCATGAGGATCATCCATACGACTATACTATTTCTAAAGATATTTACAAGATGTCTGAAATTTATCAAATCAAATCGATACAAAAGGAAACCTATCCTGGTTCGATAAAGAAGAGTATGTTTCGCATCCGTACTAATTATGACTTGTCAGATAAACATGGTTGGCAAGCTACAGGGATCATTCGGCTTCTTTCTCCCGGTGCGATTTTTCCTTGGGCAACCGATATTGATATTTATGATACCCGGGGAGTTAAGTTTGGGCTAATAGATGGTAGTGCGTTTACGGTAGAATCAGCAAAATTTCATCTATATGAGTATGATGATTTCGGCAATTCTTTTGAAGTTGGGGTTGCTTTTGCAAACCCGGATTTCAGTCGATTTGTCATCTATCCCCTTGGTAACAATCCACATCCTATTGCAGAAATGAGCCGCGATTACAACAATAAAACCTGGAATGTTTCCGTTCACTATCCTGAGATATTAGATGACCGTATCATGCGTATTTTTTCAGGATTCGTTGTTGATTTTCAAGATAAATTTTTGTCTGAAACAGAAGATGATATTGCAGATGTTAAATAATGGATATGCTTTTGGTCTGATGAGGCACTAGTATCCTTGCGCGCCCCTGCCAGGGTTACTGTGTTTTGTGCTCTGAGTGCGGAACGCAGTCCGGCCGGCTGCTTCCGCATCAGGTGCTATCGCAGCCGGCCTTTTGGGCAGATGGCTGCCCTTATCTTAATCCCTGGTGCCAATAAATTCTTCATCAAAATAGCGCTTCAACTTCGTGCGCAGCGTACCGCGACTGACGCCCAGGACACGGGCGGCCTTTGATTGATTGTAACGGGTCATTTCCATTACAGTACGAAATAAGGGCGCTTCTACCTCTTCGAGGATTAATTGATATAAATTGGGATTTTTGTCTTTATCGGAAAGACTGCTCAGGTAGTTCTTTACAGAACTCACAATTTGACCATTTAAGCTTTCTTTTTGTTCGTTTAGTTGAATGACAGTGCTCATCGCAATCTCCATACTCATTTTAATTAAATTTATTACCTTTGTTATGAATAAAATAAAATCATAAAAGGCATCAGTTACCAATATTGACTTCTGCTTATTCAATTATTAAGGCAATCTTAAGGCATTGTATCGCATTTTATTTGCATTGTTAATAGGCATATTGATAAAAATTACAATTTAAGTGTTAAAAATAGCCAAAATGATGGGTGGAATGGATTTCATGGGGACGATGCTTGCATGTCAATGCAAAATACCGGAAAATTAGTGCTTATTTTAATGACAGAGTTACATCATGAAACAAAATCAGATTGTAGTATCCGCTTTGTATAAATTTGCTCCGCTTCCGCAGTATCATAGCATGCGAGAGCCACTGCTGAGCCTGATGCAATCACTGGATATTAAAGGAACCTTGTTATTGGCGGCTGAGGGAATCAACGGCACCATTGCAGGCCGTGCAGACGCGGTCAGACAGGTATTGGAGTGGTTGCAACAGCAACCGGGTCTGGATGGAATAGGCCATAAAGAGTCTTTTCACGATCAGGCCCCTTTCAAGCGTTGTAAAGTAAAGCTGAAAAAAGAAATTGTCACTATGGGCGTTGAGGGAGTCGATCCCCTAAAGGTAGCGGGCACTTATGTGAAACCTCAGGACTGGAACCGGCTGATCAGTGCGGAGGATGTGCTCACCATTGATACCCGTAATGATTATGAAGTGGAGATCGGCCGCTTTAAACATGCGGTTAATCCAGAAACTACGAGCTTTCGTGAATTTCCAGAGTATGTGAAACAGACGCTGGATCCGCAAAAACATAAGAAAATCGCGATGTATTGTACTGGTGGTATTCGTTGTGAAAAATCGACCGCATATTTAAAGTCACTTGGTTTTTCAGAGGTCTATCATCTGGAAGGCGGCATTTTAAAATATTTGGAAGAAGTGCCCGCTGACGTATCGTTGTGGGAAGGCGAGTGTTTTGTCTTTGATGAACGGGTCGCCGTTAACCATGCCCTGGAAAAGGGACAATATGATCAATGTCATGCCTGCCGTTTTCCGATTACTGATGCTGATAAACAATCACAATATTATCAGCCCGGTATTAGCTGCCCGCGTTGTTACGCGCAATGCAGTGCCGAACAAAAAGCGCGCTTTGCCGAGCGTGAAAAACAAAATCAATTAGCGCGGCAACGCGGTGAGTCTCATATTGGGGCTGAGGTTGGTCATATTATTCGCAAAAGACGCCAGGCGAAACAGTCGTTCAAACAAGCGCAGCACCAGCATGCCTGCGCAGATGTTGCACATGAGCGAGCGGATGACTCCTGCGCCTGATCACAAGACACTTATTCAACCGTAAGCGGGGGCATTTTATCGGCGTAATTCAGAGGTTTTGCCGCTATAGCGATAGCGAGTCCCAGAGCCGCCGTTTTAAATTCAGCGGCACCGGGGTTCTGATCCACTAGTGCCGATGGTGTGCCCGCATCGCATTGTTCCTGAATACTGCGTGACAGGGGTAATTGGGCCAGCAGGTTGATATGGTATTTCCGGCATAATTCCAAAGCCCCCCGGCTGCCAAAAATAGCCTCGCGGTGTCCGCACTGGCTGCAGGTGTGCTGATGCATGTTTTCGATGAGACCCAATACGCTGATGCCGGTTTTTTCAAACATCTGGATAGCTTTGTCGGCGTCTGCGGTCGCAACCTGTTGGGGAGTGGTGATCACAACGGCCCCAGTCAACGGTATTTTCTGTACCAGAGACAGTTGAATATCTCCTGTTCCCGGTGGCAGATCGATCAGCAGATAATCGAGATGATCCCACCGCGTAAGATTCATCATTTGCAACAAGGATTTGGCCAGCATTGGACCTCGCCAGATTAAGGCTGAGTCCTCCTGGTTGAGAAAACCAATCGACATGGCCTGGATCCCATGTCGTTCCACAGGCAGGTACTGATCGTCTACCCATTGGGGCGCTTGTTTGCCGCCCAGCATAATCGGCAGGCTGGGGCCATAAATATCTGCATCCAACAGTCCTACGCGTGCACCGGAGCGGGCGAGGGCAATCGCCAGATTCACCGCCACAGTGGACTTGCCAACCCCCCCTTTACCCGAGGCGATGGCAATCGTATTTTTCACTCCTTTCAACGCCTTGCCAGACAATTGGGTTTGATGGGAGCGAATCGTTTGTTGACATTGGATGTCGCGCTTTGCCCATTCGCCAGGTAATTGGGCGCGCAGTTGGCTACAGAGCTCATGGTACAGACCGTGCACGGGAAAGGGCGCCTGTAGGATAATAGGGTGGCCAGGGGCAGTATCGTCAAGCGTGATACGGATCCCGAGCTCCATAAAATTACGCTCAAAGGCAGGCAGGTAGCAGTTTGGCAGAGTAGCATCAATGAGGGATTGCATTATAAATCTCCGTTTGGATACGTCCAGGAAACCCAATTGGCTGTATCCAGATAGTACAGACCACAATAGAGCGGTTCCTGGTAGAGTTCTTGTAGTAAACGCGCATAGTCATTCACTTGTTGTCGATGTTGGGGGCTATCATGCTCAGCATGGCCAGTTTTAAAGTCCACGACCCATAAGCGGTTTTGTTCATCACGAAACAAGCGGTCGATTCGTTTGACGAGTAGCTGAGAGGATGTTTTTTCAAGGATACTGAGCTCATTGAGTGAAACACGATGTTTTTTTAAGATCCACTGCCCTTGCGGATCAGCCAGCATGCCCTTGATCCAGCTTTCTATTTGTTGCAAGGCCCGCTGGCGCAGGACACTATCCCAGCCGATGGCTTTAAATTCCGCATCCAGCCAGTGCCAGGGCAGGTTTGTCAGCGTAAAAACATGCTGTTCGCTCATCCATTGCAATAAGGTGTGTGTCCATGTGCCAAGAATAGCGGCAATATTCTCACTGCTATGATGCAAAAAAGGTCGGTTGGGTGAGAGCTGAGTGCTGTGGGAAATTGCAGCAGGCAGTTTGGACAAAGGGAGGCGCTCCATCAGCGGTAGGGTGGCTGTTTTTTCCAGGTTGCCTGACGTGTTGCTGCCCTTATGCATCCGTTCGCTAAACTGAACCTGAGTCATTAGGCTGCGCAAACTGCCCTTATGGCCGCTGCGGTGACAGTCGCTAAGGTACAGACGCTTTTTGGCACGGGTGAGCGCCACATAGAGTAAACGTTGCAATTCATAGGCTTCTTTTTCTTCATGAATACTTTGTACAAAATTATAAAGCCTGCACTTGTCCTGGGAAGCGGCTTTCAAGGGAGCCATCAGAAAAAGCGCGTGCTCCTGACGTTGGGGCAGGTTAAGCCAACGGATCAACTCCGGGCTGGGGTGTTTCTTTTTAGCCCCCAGATGCGGGATAATGACCGTATCAAATTCCAGTCCTTTTGATTTGTGGATGGTCATAATCTGCAATGGCGCTGTGCTGGACACTTGGGAATACAGAGCTTTTAGGCGTTCCTGAAAGGCCATGGGATCACGTAATACACCATCGCTTTCAAAGCGCTCCAGCAGCAACCAGTATTGCTCCAGTTCGGCAAACTGCCGGTTGTCATAAATCCTATTGGCTCCCAGCCATTGCAGCGTGTGGTGCAAGTGAGGTACCAGTTTATGTTGATGTCGCTGTTGTACTGCGTGGCGCAGGATATCAGTGCAGGATTGAAAACGCTGCCATCCCTCTGGACTGAGGATGGTTGGTAGAGCCCTGGTGTCATTGAGGATATCCAGGAAAGGGGTATCCGGATAGTGCTTGGCCAGAGCATGCAGATCGTCAAGGGGCATGCCACAAAAGGGACTGCGCAGCAGTGAAAACCAGGCTAATCGATTGGCAGGGTAGAGCAAAATCTGGGTCAGGCTCCAGACATCCTGTATGTGGGGCAGATCAGCCAATCGGTCAATATCAACGCCCTGAAATGTCAGCCCGGCATCGCGTAATTGCGCCATGATGTGATTTAAATGGCCGCGTGAGCGCACTAAAATGGCAATGCTTTGCCGGGGATTTTGTGCTTGTTCCCGCTGAATAATGCGCACAATATGTTCGGCTTCCTCTTGGGCATCACTCAGTTGCAGACTTTGAATAAAACTGTCGGACGCATCCGGATGCAGTGCCGTGGAGGGATGATAGCGTATGGCACCGGCTTCAATATCATCAAAAGGGGGGAAAATATCGCAAAATTGCTGATTGACCCAATGAACGAGCTTGGCTGTGGAGCGAAAATTGGTCCGGAGTTCCAAGGCATTGAGTGCTACCGCGCCTATCCCTTCTTCGCGTGCTTTGATAAACAGACCAACCTCGGCCTGACGAAAGCGGTAGATGGACTGCATGGGGTCACCGACCAGAAAGAGACTGCGGCCATCGTGCGGTTCCCAGCCCATCACCAGCTTGCTTAACAAGGCGAACTGGTTTTGTGAGGTGTCCTGAAATTCATCGACTAACAGGTGATGGATACGGTTATCCAGATACAGCGCCAGATCCGTTGGTGACAGCTCATTGCCCAGTGCGCTGACCGCCTGATGTGCCATCGCAGTAAAATCCACACAATGCGATTGCTGGAAGCTGTCTTGTAAATGGATAGCTAATTGCAGGAGTAGCTCCAGCAAACAAGACAGGATAGCCCATTGCTGATCGCTATAGCAGGGTTCCGGCAGGCCGCGAAGACGCACAATGTGCTCGCAAAATCCGGGGATGGTCTTGAGCTGTGCTTGCAGCATGCTACTCTCGGCTTTGAGCTGCTGGTAGTCTGCTGCCTTCAGTGCCGATTTTTTAACCCCAATATGCTGATCATACTGGTTGCGCAATTCGTTGGAGGCATTTAACAAGAGGTGGCTAAGTGCCAGGGCCTGGGTATGATTGAGCGCGCTAAATTCCTGCCAATCCAGCAGACAGGATAAATCATATTTGGTGTAGTCGCTGACTTGAGCAACACGATGAGCCAGTTGTAAACATCGCTCTCGTTGCTCCGCTGGAAAAAGGTGATAAAACCGTTCAATTTCATGTTGTACTACCAAATGCAGGGCTTGTTCCAATCGGTCACGTGATTGGGTTCTGGCCTCCAGCACCAGAGGCAACCATTGTTCGCGCTTGGCCAGCAGATCACAGCACAGCTTGATTAAGCTATCCATGCGATTATCAAGATGGATCAACAACGTGCGGAGCAGCTGGCGGTGTTCGTCGTTTGTTTTGAGACTATCCAGGCAGGCCCGTGTGGCTTGCTCATATATTTTTTGTGCATCTTCACTCACCTCAGCAAACGCTATGGCGTTTTCCTGAATGGGAATGGCCAGACAAAGTTGCTGGCATAAGGCATCAATGGTCATAATGCGCAGACGCCAGGGTTGCTCTAACAGATGCCATTGCTGCTCGAGCGAACGTGCCATGGCAGCACGGGCATAGTTCAGGGTTTGTTGTTGATGAGGCGTATTCGCGGATTTTCCGCGCTGGGCATCCTGCAAGGCTTTGATAATCCTCTCGCGCATTTCAGCCGCAGCTTTTCGGGTAAAAGTCAGGGCAACAATCTGTTCTGGCGCCGTGACGATGCCCAGTAAACGCAGGAAGCGTTGACTGAGCATTTCGGTTTTTCCGGAGCCGGCAGGGGCCTGCACGATAAACGATTGGGTCGGGTCAGTGGCTTGCTGGCGTTGTTCGCTATCGGTCAGGGACATGGCAGACAATATTCGATTGCGGCAGGTCGCAGATTATAGGCCGAACGCATGCAGTATCCGTAGGCACCGGCCGTGGCAATCAGCATCACATCCTGTTCCTGAGTGGCGGGGAGCAAGCGATCATAGCCCAGCGTATCACCAGACTCACAAATGGGGCCAACAATATGGTGAAAGGCCTGTTTTTCGTCATTCAGACGAGTCAGATTGACAATTTCATGCCAGGCACCATACAAGGCCGGCCGCAAAAGCGAATTCATGCCAGTCTCGAGGCCAATAAAACGGACATTTCCTTTTTGTTTTAACTGCGTTACCTTTGCCAGCAGTACCCCTGCTTCCGCGACATAATAACGTCCGGGTTCCAGCCAGAACTGCAAGTGGGGAACGGTATCCTTGACAGCTTGCAGCCCGGCATTGACGGCCTGCAAATCCAGTGCTGTTTGCCAGGGTTTTTCAACCACACCCAGGCCGCCACCGCAATTGATAATGCGAACTTCCGGAAAATACTGCGACAAGTCAACCAGCATCAGAGCGGTTTGTTGCCATTGTTCCGGGCTCAAAATCCCGCTGCCGGAATGGGCATGCAGACCAATGACCTGTATTTCATATTGCGCAATGACGGCTAACAAGCTATCGATATCCTCGCGGACAATACCGAATTTTGACTCGTTGCCTCCGGTGCAAACATACTTATGATGGCCGGCACCGCTTCCGGGGTCAATACGGAGCAGTACCGGTTTTCGGCGAAAAATCTCCGGCCATTGCTGCAGAACATAGCTGTTGTCGATGGTCACATAACAGCCAAAATCGAGCGCAAATTCATATTCAGAGCGGGCGGCAAAATTAGGGGTAAATAAAATGCGCTCCGGTTGAATATCCGGGATATGCTGACAGAGATGTTCAATTTCCTGTTGGGATACACACTCAAAGGCAATACCAGCCTGATGCAATGTGCGTAAAATGTCAGGATTAGGGTTGGCTTTCATCGCGTAATAGAGGGTATCAATGGCCTGCATTGTCAGTAAGGCTTGCGCTTTTTCTTGCACGCTCGCCAGATCATAGACATAACAAGGACTGGTGGTTTCGGTAATCGCCAGGAGTTGTTCCCGCTTTTTTTCCCACCAGGCCGGGACGCGCGTATCGTGCTGGCCAAATTCTTCCTGCCAGCTTTTGGAATAATAATAACTCTGCGGGTTATTTTCGATGAGGAGGGCGTGCAGTTTCTGACAAAGTTTATCTGCTTGCGATTCATCAACCACAAACGTCAGATTGAGATCATTGGACGCCAAACACATCATATGGACCTGCTGTGCTTCAAAGACTGCCAGAGTGGGGCCGAGTTCCGGTAAAATGGTACGGATAGGATGACCGACCAGACTTACGGCACTGCAGGGTTCTATCAGGCGGGCTTTGCCCAGGTGCTGCAGATCTTCAAGCAGGCGGTTGAGCGCTCCCCGTTCTCTTAGTTTGGCATTGCTGTCCAGGGAAACGGTAATATTAAATTCCGAGGAAGACAGCAGATCCACCGAAAAGCCGTGCTCTTTGAAGACCATAAAAACATCTGCCAGAAACCCTACTTCCTGCCACATGGTAGTGGTATCAATCGAGATCAGCAAAACCTGATGCTTGACCTGGATGGATTTAATGGGAGGAGCCTGCTCATCGCGGTCAGAGGATATCAAGGTGCCTGAGTGTTCTGGCAAGCGTGTATACTTCACCCAAAGCGGGATATTGGCGTTACGTACCGGTGGGATGCTGTTTGGATGTAATACCTTGGCACCCATGCTGGCGATCTCTTGCGCTTCATGATAATTTAATTGTTTGAGCAGGCGTGCGTTGGGCAGCTGGTAAGGATTGGCGGTATAAATACCGGGAACATCGGTCCAGATCTCACAGCCTTTTGCCTGACAGTTCGCCGCAATCAGTGCCGCGGAAGTGTCAGAGCCGCCGCGCCCCAAAAGCACCGTATGACCTTCTTCATCGGCAGCGATAAAGCCTTGGGTTATCGCAACAGGATGAGGGTCTTTGTTCAGAGCCGCTATCAGTTTTGCATCTGGATTGCTTTGGGCGCGAGCAGCCAGATAATGCAGCCCTGCGTCGCGGTGGCGTTTTTTTACCTGAATGATATGGCGGGCATCAAGCAGCGATACACCGGAAAAGGATTGCTGCAAGAAGGCCTGCCCCAGCTTTGACATCATGAGCTCACCCAGACTCATAATTTGTGCCCTGATTTTGGCGGGTGCTTCCTGTAGCAAGGCAATACCTTCCAGCCATTGTCGTAACTGGGTAATATCAGGATCCAGGATTGCGGGGGCAACAGCCAGTTCCTTCGCCAACTGCGTATAATCATGGATTACAGACTGAGCCAATGTTTGATGCTGGCCGGTTAATGCGGCTTCAATGGCTTTTTCGAGGCGATTGGAGGCTTGGCTGAAGGCAGAGCAGACAATAATTGGTTTGCGTTTTTCTGCAATATGGGATTGGGCAATGCGAAGAATATTGTCCCAGGTTGCGCGAGAGGAAACTGAGGTGCCGCCAAACTTACAGATAATGATGTGCATGCTTTATAACCAGTATAAAGAGACGCACGATAACATGGGCGGGGATTTATTGACAAGTAAAAAGCGTCATATCCAGTATCCCCAGTGAGCATGGCTGGGAAACGGCTGAGTGCTTTTGTCTGTGGATCAGGCCTGGCGAGTCGTATCGGCATAATAGGGGGCTGTTCTCAAGGAAGCATGCCTGATGGAATGTGCGTGTTGCAAATGGTTGTATTGGTAGCTCATACTTTGGGATACCCATTGGTGTTGTACGTAACAGAAGGCATGGCCTTAATAAGCCATCCCCGGAAGGATGCCATACTAGGTCCTGTCTATCTATAGTGGCAATGTTTTTAAAACACTCACTGTGTCTATTCTGTGCAGCTATATTGATTATTAATTCATTTTTTTCGAGAGAATGGTTTTAAATTCAAAAAAATTACATTATGATTTCAGCTGTTTGGCCGATTTTGATATGCATTAAACCAATATATAGGAGTGTAGAGTGAAAAGCATGCAAAAACCCATGAGAACACTAATCAGTACCGCTGTTGTTGCGATAATCAGCAGTACTGCGAATGCAGGGGGATTTTCCCTGTACACTGAAGGGAATGGATATTCTGTTGGTAACTTCGGTGCGGGTGTCGCTGCTGAAGCTGCTGATGCTTCTACGACCTGGTATAATCCCGCTGGTTTGGCCCTGATTCGTGATGAGCAGGTTATTCTGGGTGGGGTTGGTGTTTTTCCTAAAGCCCAACTGCAAAACGGCACAACCAACTTTGCTTTTCAAATACCTCCTGCACCAGCTTCCAGTGTGACTAATAGTTTTTCCAGCCTCACCAGCCGGGAAAATGCTTTTGTCCCGTCGGGTTATTTTGCTTTGCCACTGGGTGAAAATGCGACGTTTGGAATCGGAATGCTGGCTCCCTTTGGTTTGTCTACGGATTGGGGTAATACCGGCCCTGTGCGCTATGCGGCAACTTTTTCTGAACTCATTACGGTCAATCTGGCGCCTTCTATCGGAGGACGTTTAACGGATCATTTTGCCGTTGGAGCGGGTATTGATCTTCAGTATGCCCGGGTCAAGTTTAATTCCATGCTTGGAAATCCGGTTTTAGCGGGCGCCATGGATTTGCCAGCCAATACGTTTGATTCTCTGAGTTATAACAAAGGACAGTCCTTTGGCGTAGGTTTTCATGCCGGTGTTTTGGGAATGTTTAATGACAATCATACGCGTGTTGGTATTAACTACCAGTCCAGGATGAAGCATAAATTTAACGGTTATAGCCGATTAACCGGTCCTTTGGCCAGTGCGGATGGTTTGACTCCAGGGGGCTTTGCACGTAATGATAATCTGAGCAGTAATGCCATTGAGTTTCCGGATGTCGTTACGTTAAGTGCCTATCACGATTTGAATAAGCGTTTCGCCCTGCTGGGTTCTGCTGTATATACCGGCTGGAGCACCTTAAAAACGATTGAGTTGAATAATGTGGCAGTTGGATTTCCTGGTGGACTTCCCGGTATAGCACAACCTTTCTCAGCGAACTCCGTGTCTACGGAAAATTATAAGAATGTATGGCGTTTTGCCTTGGGCGCAAATGCCCGATTAAATGAAAAAGTATTGATGCGGGTTGGTGCTGGTTACGATGCGACACCAACGCGTGATGCCTTCCGTACCGTACGTTTACCCGATGCCGATCGTTGGGCGCTGTCTGTGGGCGGGCATTACCAGCACAGCGATACTCTGGGCTTTGATTTGGGTTACACCTATTTGTGGCCAAAATCAGATCCATCGATTAATAAAACCAGTGCTGCAGGGGTAGGCAGTCAATTTACGGTGAATGCTACCGGAAAGGCTAATGCTCATCTCCTAGGTGTGCAGGCAGTCTGGAAGTCTGATATACTGACAGCCAGAAAGAAGTAACTGCATCCTGTGTGTCGAAAAGCCACGAATTATCGTGGCTTTTTTCTAGCAAGCGATTCGGTATAACGGCCGACAATCCCCCCAATCGGCAATCAGATTACAAATCCATCCCAAATACAGTGCCAACGACATTCATTTTTTAGCTAAAAAGAGTTTGGGCTGACGTCTTACCAAGCATACGAATGAATCTAAATCTGGCGGAAGCGGTGATACTATCCTTTTATCTCAATTTGGGGGCTCTCATCGCAACCATTAAATCAGGTTATTCGCTGCTGGGCCCGATGGTGGACACCAGCAGGAGGCAAAGGGCGTTACGATTTATCTTGGCTCAGGGTGACTTCGCCTGGTCCATTGACCGACAAAGCATAACCATTTTTTCTCAGGCCAGAGGCGGGTGAAATTTCACCGGTTTTTAAATTCATGGACATTTGCCCCAATTCAACGGGATGGTTGGTGTTGGTTTCCATCAAAATCATGGCCTTACATTGATCATTGACCACACGGCCCACACAAGCCAGCTTTACCAGTCCCCATAAGACCTTATTCGTGGTATTGGCTTTTGTTGGATGACGGGAGGGGATCACATCATCAATATACGCGTTGGATTCAACATTGGTCGTATTGTGGGTTATCAGGTATTGTGGCGCTGCGATGGCGGTTCCAGATAACAGTGCAGCAGTGAACAGGCACAGGGCACGGGTCGTTCTTTTCATTTTTATCTCCAATTTATAAAAATAGTCATAATGACATGATAGGACTGAGGATTCTACGATCAGGACATCAGTCATGCCTCGAAAAGCCACCATTTGATGTCAAGATTCGTGTCATCCCGAATTACTATAAAGGAATGTGGGGCGCAGAGCAAATGCATGCTCAAGGCAGCGCTTACAGCATGCAGGGAGCCAAGGGAATGCCGTACTCCGGTTATGGTAGGTTATGGTTGCGCATGCAGAAATGCAGTGAGAAAAAATTTTTCACACAACAATTAGCGCTTCGAGCGGTATTAGCTACTCTATTTTTTGGTAGGGTAAATAACGGGGCTCCCAAAACAGATCTTCAATGAGCCCCGGTAAATCAGCATCCTGGTTTTCCTGCGCATAGCCATCATCAATAGCACTTTGCGCCACCGCAACGGCAATATGGCGCGCTACCTGTTGCGCATTTTCCAGTGAGGGTAGCAGGGGCTGGAAGCTGTCTTTTCTACTGGGGGCATACAGACTGAGAGTTTGAGCCGCAGCCAGGATCATATTTTTAGTCAGTCGTGAGGATCGCACCGCTAAAATACCCAGACCAATACCGGGAAAAACGAGCGCGTTATTACACTGGGCGATTTTGACCAGACGATTCTGATACTCTACGTCCGCAAAAGCGGTGCCGGTAGCAAGAAGGGCCTTACCCTGGCTCCAGTGCAGAATATCCATGGGTTGTGCCTCACATTTCTCATCGGGGTTGGAAAGTGGGAATACAATGGGGCGTTCGCAATGGCGGGCCATGGTTTCAATCAGATCTTGTGAAAAAGCACCGGTTTGGGCAGAGCAACCAATCAAAATAGTGGGTTTGACATGGCGAACGGTATCGGTCAGGCTAATCAGGTTGTTATTAACCGACCAGTCTGTTACTTCCTTAAGCTTTCGGGCAAAGGGTTTTTGTGAGTCAGTGAGTGCGTTATCGTCTTCCAGCAATAAACCCTGGCGATCGATGAGCCAGAAGCGTTCGTGTGCCTGCTCACTGCTCAAGCCAAGGCGCTGCATCGCATCAACAATTTGCTCACTGATACCGGTTCCTGCTGAGCCAGCGCCAAAGACGACGATACGGTGATCAGCCAGGGGAACACCGGTTACATCACAGGCGGCCAACAGTGCGGCCAGCGTCACTGCTCCCGTTCCCTGTATATCATCATTAAAGGTACACAGGCTATTATGAAACTGATCGAGAATACGTCGGGCATTGCCGCGTCCAAAATCCTCCCAGTGCAGAAAGGCATTTGGAAAATGTTTTTGAATGCTGTTGACAAAAACCTGGATGAAACTGTCATATTCCGATGCGCCAATACGCGGATGCGGGCAGCCCAGATACATGGGATCATTCAGCAATTCCTGGTTATTGGTTCCCACATCTAAAAAAACAGGTAGCGTACGGGTAGGATCAATACCGCCGCAAAGGCTGTATACCATTAATTTGGCTACCGGGATATCAATACCGCCTATACCCTGATCCCCAATACCCAGGACACCCTCACCATCGGTTACTACAATTAAATCAATATCCGGGTTGGTGCGATTTTCCAAAATCTCATCCAGTCGGTTTTTATCGGTATGGGCGATATATAAGCCTCGTGGCTGACGGTATTCATGACTGAAACGCTTGACCGCGGTACCGACAATTGGGGTGTAAATTGTCGGCAACATTTCTGCCAGATGACGACTCAGCAGCTTATAAAATAAAATTTGATTTTTATCGTGTAAATTATTGAGATAAATATTTTGCTGTAGGCGTGTTTTGTAGCCGTTATACTGCAAATAGGCGCGTTTGACTTGTTCATCAAGGTTCTCAACCCGGTAGGGGAGTTTGCCAGCCAGACCAAAAATTTGCCGTTCCTCATGGGTAAAAGCGGTGCCTTTATTAAGTTGTGGAATAGTCAACAGCGCTTTGCCGGATAAGCTGGTTTGGAGAATATGTTCGTTGGATGTCGGATCACGTACTATTTTATAATGTAACATCATCAATGCTCCTGCAATAGGGCGGATAAAGGGATGGTGACAAATTCACGCTGTTCAATAAAGGGGTGTGGCAGTTTGAGCTGTGGGTGCCGTATTTTACGATTGGCGTAGTAGAGAATATCAATATCAATGATACGCGCTCCCCACTTTATTTTCCGCACCCGTCCCATCTGTTTTTCAATATCCTGACAGCTACGCAACAACTGCCAGGGTTGCAAACGGGTACTGAGCAGGATAACCGTATTCATGAAATGGGGTTGCGATTTTTTCCCCCAGGCCGGATTTTTATAAAAAGGAGCAGTTTTAAGCAACCGGGTCTGGGGTAAGGCCGCTAACATTTTTATGGCCAGGCGGAGTTGGCGCTGGCCTGTTTTTAAATTACTGCCCAAACTAAGGTATACCGGATTCATTCTTCAGAACTGCTGGGGGTGGTGGCAGGACGGCGTCGTCGTCGTCTTTTTTTCTTGACGGTATTGGTTTCGCAGGCACGAATCATATTCTGCTGTTCTGTAGGCTCTACTTCCTGGAAGCGTGTCCACCAGTCTGCCAGTTCCATGGTTTCATTGCCTGCCAGCGCCCGTATGGCCAGAAAATCATAAGCTGCCCGAAAGCGAGGATGGGCAAGGAGCTGAAAAGGTTTTTTGGTGATACGTTTGGTAAAGCGATACTGTAACAGCCAGATTTCACGAATCACCAGAGAAAAACGTTTGGGGATGCTGATGGTAGTCGATTGGGTACTTAGTACACTGGACATAGCCTGTTCGAGAGCCGGCAGCGGTTCGCAACCTTCCGCGATAAGCGCTCTTTGTTTTTGCAGGAGCGGAAACCATAAAAACACGGCAAACAAAAAGGCGGGGTTCACCGGCTTTTCTTCATGAATACGCCGATCGGTATTTTCCAGGGCGGTGGCTATAAATTGCTGTACCGGAAATTCTTCCGGATCAATAGCAGAGACTTGTGGAAAGAGCGCGGAAAAAATTCCGTATTGCTGCAGGTGGTGATGCGCTGCTTTTGCTTCGCCGCATTGATAAAGCTTGGTCATTTCATCAAACAGGCGGGAGGGCGAAACATGGGTAATAATAGCGCTGAGTTTCTTTAGCGGTTTTGCTGTGTCCGGTTCGATTGAAAAATGCAGTTTGGCGGCAAAGCGGATGGCACGTAACATCCGTACCGGATCTTCTTTATAGCGGACTTCCGCGTCACCAATAATGCGTATTATCTGGGCCTTAATATCGTCAAAACCGCCGGTCAAATCAATAATAGTGGAATTTTGAATGTCATAAAAGAGCGCATTAATCGTAAAGTCACGCCGCCAGGCATCATCGTGCGCGGTACCATAGACATTATCACGAACCAGCATACCGGTTTCATTGACTTTTTGTTGTTCGTCATCTTCCTGACTGGCCCGAAAGGTAGCAACCTCAATCACATCCCGGTGAAACAGGATGTGTACCAATTTAAAACGCCGCCCAATGATGCGGGCATTGCGAAACAGTTTTTTGATCTGGTTAGGGGTTGCGTTGGTTGTGACATCAAAGTCTTTCGGCGCTTTCCGTACCAGCAAATCGCGCACACTCCCGCCAACCAGATAGGCTTCATAGCCGGCACTATTTAGCCGATTGAGTACCTTAAGTGCATTGTCACTAATATCCGTTTTGGAGATACTGTGGCGGGATCGCGCGATGCAATATTTTGCATCGATAGACGTTGCCCGACGGGGGCTGCGTTTGAGTATTTTTTTTATGAACGTAAATATGGTTGTCACCAGTTAACCAGCTTGATTTGCCACATTATACTTAATTTAGCCTTGATTGTGAATGTTCTGCTGGGAAATATACCGACTTATGTTAGGATGGTGTCGTTGATACATCCTGTGTTTCTCTTTCTTTTCTTATTCGCTTTTCTCTGCGGGTAGAGGCTTTCAACCACCTTTGCCGCAACAGAAAGCATGCCAGACGGAGGCGTTATGATCGATTTGTGGTTAAAGGCTTTTCATATTATTGCCATGGTGGCCTGGTTTGCGGGTCTGTTTTATTTGCCGCGTCTCTTTGTTTATCATGCCGAAGCGCACGACTTAGTCAGTATCACACGCTTCCAGCTGATGGAGTGGCGTTTGTATTATGCAATAATGTGGCCGGCAGCCCTGGTCACTACCGTCCTGGGTTTATGGCTTATGGTCTTGAATAGCGCTTATTATTTGAAAGCCGGTTGGTTCCATGCCAAACTTTCTCTGGTGGTCTTGCTTTGGGTGTATCATCTGTCCTGTGGTTATTATCGTCAATGTTTTGCCGACAATGCTAATGCCCGCAGCACCCGTTTTTTTCGGATATTTAATGAGATCCCCACCTTGTTCCTGATCATGATTGTTATTTTGGTGGTGGTCAAACCCTTTTAAGCAGCGGAAATCATCATGCCCGGGCGGATTATTCTCCCGCCTCACGACATTCATGTGTCGCGTTTTCTGCGCATAAGGACAGACAATCGTTCTTATCACTGTCTTTTTCACAGCGACTGGTGCATTGGCTCGTCCGTTCCTGTATACAGCGTGCCTGATCATCTTGCTGGTCCTGGATCGCAGCCTGCGGAATTTGGGCAACGGCGGTTGAGGTCACAACCAAACTGACAAGCAGACACAGGCTGAAGCGTATTTTGTTCATGGCAAGCTCCGGGAAGTTTGTGTGTTATTTTGAAGAAAAAGTGCGGTGAGTTTTTCGAATTCCACGATAATAAAACCACTAATGCCTACGGCCGCTATCACAATACAATAGGCTGGGCTTAGGGCTTCGGTTTGAAAGATGAATTGCATCCACGGCGAATAGGTAAACGCAAGCTGCAGGAGTGCCACCAGCCCTATCGCCATTAAAACCGGTCGGGTACCGTGGAGGCCTTGCCAGGTTAAAGAGGGGCCGTGAATATAACGGGAGCTAAATAGATAGGCAATTTCGAGCAATATTAAGGTGTTCACGGTCATGGTTCGGGCCAATTCCATACTTTCGCCTAACCACAATGCCCAGTGGAAAACCCCAAACACACAGATTAAGAAGAGGACCGATACAAAGATCGTGCGCCAGACCAGGTATCGCGATAAGAGGGGTTCATGCGCGGGAATGGGTGGTCTTTGCATAATGTGCGGCTCCGGGGGCTCAAACGCGAGGGCTAGTCCCAGAGCAACCGAACTGGTCATATTAACCCACAGAATTTGGGCAGGGGTAAATGGCAAGGCAAAGCCCAGGATAATCGCAATGGCCAGGCTCAGGGTTTCACCGCCATTCACGGGCAGTAAAAACAAAATGGCTTTTTTTAAATTATCATACACCGTTCGCCCTTCTTTTACCGCCGCGACAATGGAAGCAAAGTTATCATCGGTGATGACCATCTCAGCGGCTTCTTTGGCCACTTCCGTGCCTTTTTGACCCATTGCAACGCCAATATTTGCCCGTTTCAGGGCCGGTGCATCGTTAACCCCGTCTCCGGTCATGGCAACTACATAGCCTTTGGCCTGCATCGCCTTGACCAAACGTAATTTGTCTTCAGGGCTGGTACGGGCAAAAACATCCACCTCTCCCACAGCGGTGTTGAAGCTGGTATTATCCATGGCATGCAACTCACTACCGGTTAGGACCTGCTTTCCATCGCCGATTCCCAGTTGATTGGCAATCGCCAGCGCAGTGATGGCATGATCGCCGGTGATCATTTTTACCCGAATATTGGCCGCATGGCATTCTTGTACTGCCAGGATGGCTTCTTCGCGAGGTGGGTCAATAATGCCAACGATACCGAGCAGGATCAGATCACGGCTAATATCCTCAAAATCCAGTGTTGGCTGAGTGCTTGCTGCGGGTTTGTAGGCTATTGCCAGGGTGCGCAATCCCAGCCCGGCTAATTGTGCCACCTTCGCTTGCCACTCCTGCACATCAAGCGGGTATGCTTGGCCATTTTTTCTTTGCAGGCTACAGCGCTGCAAGATGGCTTCGGTAGCGCCTTTGACATAGATAGTGGACTCGGATTCGTGATGATGTAACGTAGCCATGAAACGGTGTTGGGGATCAAAGGGGATAGAATCGACTAGCGTAAAGGAGCGGTTGAGCTCGCTGCGGTAGATGCCTGCTTTGGCAGCGAGCGCCAGCAGGGCGCCTTCCATCGGATCGCCCTGCAATTTAGCCGCGCCCTGAAAGTCAACATCTGCTTCATTGCAGAGTACGCAGGCGGTGCATAATTTTAATAAATCGGGATAGGTATCCGGATTGATTTTTTTATCCTGTTGATAAAAATCTCCCTGTGCATTGTATCCGGTTCCACTCACCTGCAGGTTATCGCTGGTCAGAGCGATTTTTTGTACCGACATTTCATTACGGGTTAAGGTTCCGGTTTTATCGGAGCAAATAATAGAGACTGAGCCCAGGGTTTCCACCGCAGGGAGACGACGAATGATGACATGCCGTTCTGCCATGCGTTGAACGCCTATGGCCAGCGCAACCGTTAAAACAACGGGCAGCCCTTCAGGAATTGCCGCAACAATCACACCAACGGTTGCCATAAACATGTCTATGGCAGCAACCTGATGAAAATAGAATCCAATGGTAAATAATAGCCCTGCCAGTATTAATATAAAGCCACTCAAGTACTGCGCAAAGAAGGCTATTTTTTTTAGTAATGGTGTGGTGATAGGCTTTATCTTGACCAGAAGTTGATTAATCTTGCCAATTTCAGTGGCTGTTCCGGTGGTTACTACGATGCCTTCTCCTTTTCCGGACGTGACAAGCGTACCGGAAAAAGCCATATTGACCCGTTCCGCCAGTGGAGTGTCAGCGGCAATGGCATCGCATTGCTTTTCAACGGTGTGGGATTCCCCGGTTAGTATGGCTTCATCAATCTTCAAATTTTTGCTCAGCGATAATCGGATGTCGGCGGGTACTTTATCACCGGCTTGCAGGATAACCCGATCACCGGGTACCAGTTGTTGGGCGGGGATGACCAGACGTTGACCGTCGCGAATGACTGTTGCATGGGGGGCGAGCATGTCACGCACCGCCGCGATGGCGCGCTCGGCTTTACCTTCCTGTATAAAACCAATCAGCGTATTGACGATGATCACCGTGAAAATAATGGAGGAGTCGAGCAGCTTTCCGAGAAAAAAAGTAGCCAGAGCGGCAAGCAGCAGGATACAGATAAGGATGTTTTTAAACTGTGCAAGCAGCCGGGTTAATGCGGAACGTTGACGTGCGGCGGGCAAAGCATTATCGCCATACTGGACAAGCCTTTTTTCGGCCTCGGCTGTTATTAAACCCTGTGCGGAGGGGATCTCCAAGCGCTGCTCAACGTCCTGCAGGGGGAGTTGGTGCCAGGAATCATGTTCTGTTGTGTGCGGTTTCATAATAGGGGCTCTGCCTTCCTTCATCATCATGTTGATATCGACTCTTGTGATTGCACAATACGATTTTGGGATTAGGGTGGAACAATTAACATATCGCTGTCATTGGTGCGTAACAGACGTTCGGTCACGCGACCGACGAAAATATAATGCAAGAGAGAGTGGCCTCGGGTTCCCGCCACCACTAATTGCGCATTCCAGATGGCGGCATATTTGACGATGTCATTGGCAGGGTAGCCACCTATAAATTTTAGGGAAAATCGCCGCTGATCCACCTGACATGATTTTAAAAATAGCTGTAATTTGTTTTCCAGGCTTTGGCCCATTTCATCATCCAGTTGGCGGCTGTATGCGCTGTCGTCAAGATATTTTCCGTACCAGACATCCGCGATATGTAATATCAGAAACTTGGCATGTGGATACAGTTGATAGGCCGTTTCTACCGCTTTTTTGCTCGCATCAGAAAAATCAGTCGTGACCAGAATACGCTGATAGGCAAAGGTGGGTTCCTTTTTTATCAGTTGCACGGGAATTTTAGAATGTTTGATTACCGACTGTGCATTGGTGCCGAGGATATAATCATTAAGATAATAGCTGCCATGGGCGCCCATGAACACCATATCAATCTGATGCTCACTGACATATTGGCTAATTTTATCAGGTATGCGTCCTGTCAACACTGTAAAATGGACAGGGTATGGTTGCGCTGCTATTTTCTCTAGTGCGGCGGCATGCGCCGATTCTGCTTCTTCACGGGCAGCATCCTTATCGTTGTGATGACCCAGGCTAAATGGATGAAACCAATTTTGATTCACCACATGCAGGCAACTGAGCTCAGCCTGCGTCTGCTCGGCAAATTCAATGGCCCGCTTCAGGGCATAATTTGCGTGCTTGGAAAAATCAGTAGTGACCAATATCCTTTTAAAAGCCATTTATGTTCTCCAAAAATAAAGACAGCCTATCAGGGTTCTGGCTGCAATTTAACAGACTACTGGCCGATATCATCGAACCTTTGTCTCCTCATCAGAGCAAACGCATCTAAACGCGCCGCAATAAGTCAAACCGCCTAATTTCCGCGCTTTATGCGCGGAATCCAGTTTCGATATCGGGTCAGAATCGTATGGATGCTGTGCATAAAGCACAGCACGTAGGCAATAGAGTGGCTTATAGTGTTCAAAATTTAGATGCGTTTGCCCTGGTCTCCTCATAAGGACTTGCCAAATTGGTTCAGCACATAGCGACTCATGTTTTTGGCGATTTCTGCTTCCGCAAAAAAGACTTTCCCTGGTCCTTCTTTTTGCAATAGGGACGCCTCATCTTCATTATGCGTTCGGATCACAAGATCGATATCGGGGTTGAGCGTACGGGCACAGTGGATCATGGGTCTGATATTAAAGGTATCGGATACGGCAATAATGAGCATATTGGCACGGGCAATATGTGCTTGAATCAGAACGGCATCTGTGGTCGCATTCCCGCAAACCGCAGGGATGTCACGCATTCTCAGCCGTTCGACCAGCTCACGATTTTCATCGACAACCACATAGGGAATGTCTTGCATGAAAAGCGCCTCGGCAATGCCTTTGCCCACGTGTCCATATCCTACGAGGACTGCGTGTTTTGCCAGATATTTTTCGCTGGTGCTCAGTGGTAGTTCGGCCAGGGGATCCGTCGAGCGTTCAAACACGCGTTTGGACTTGAAAAGGGCGCGCGCCCAGGCGTGCAGCGGATCGATCATTTTGAAAAGCAACGGATTGATAGCTATCGAGATCAACGCACCGGCAAGGATAAAGCTGCGCCCCTCGACAGGCAATAACCCAAGTCGCACCCCCAGTTCGGCGAGAATAAACGAAAACTCGCCAATCTGCGCCAGACTTGCAGAAACAATACAGGCTGATTTCAAGGGGTAGCGGAACGCAAGCACCAACGTGAAGGCAGCAATGGATTTGCCAATGACAATAATACCCACCACTATCAATACCTGTAGTGGGTGATCCAGCACCACATTGGGATCAGATAACATCCCGACTGCCACGAAAAAAAGGACGGCAAATGCGTCTCTGAAGGGTAAGGATTCCTGTGCCGCACGGTGGCTGAATTTAGACTCCCGCATGATCATGCCGGCAAAAAATGCCCCCAACGCGAAGGACACACCAAATAATTTAGCTGCGGCAAAGGCGATACCGACCGCAGCAGCTATGACACAAAGTGTAAAGAGTTCCCGTGAGCCAGTACGGGCGATTTGCCAGAGCAACTTGGGAAATAAACGGCGTCCCAGTAAAAGCATAATCGCAATAAATGCGGAGACTTTCAGTAAGGTGATAATCAGAACCGGCCACATACTTTGATCGCCGTGTGCCACGGCATTGCCTCCCAACCATTGCGACAGGGGAGGGAGCAAAACCAGCACAATAACCATCACCAGATCTTCCACCAGAAGCCAGCCAACCGCGATACGGCCGTTAATCGAATCCAGTATTTCCCGTTCTTCAAGCGCTCGTAGTAATACCACCGTACTGGCGACAGACAATGCCAAGCCAAAAACCAGAGCGCCACCAAATTCCCATCCCCATGCCATGGCAACCCCTGCGCCAAGCACAGTGGCCACAGTGATTTGCACGATCGCACCAGGCAGAGCAATTTTACGAACTTCCAGCAAGTCTGCTAATGAAAAATGCAAGCCTACCCCAAACATGAGCAGCATGACCCCAATTTCGGCCAGCTCCTGCGCAATTTCGGCATTGGCAACATGGCCTGGCGTAAACGGTCCAATGAGGATGCCTGCCACTAAGTAGCCAACCAGTGCAGGCAGTCTGAGGCGTACCGCAATAAATCCCATGACCAGAGCCAGGCCAAGCGCTATGGCAATGGTGGTAATCAGGGGAAGATTGTGCTCCATAAACAACGATCCTTGTTCTTGGGGACAGGGGACGCAATAGAAAATTATAGACGTATACCCGATGCAAAAGCCAGAAGAAAATGGCCGTATCCTCGCTCATGATGCCTTGACCGCGCTTTATTTCTTGAATGCCAATCCAAAGCATGAAAATTAAGCACACAAATGTAGTCGTTTTCGTATGAGACATAACGCTGTAGCCGACTTTCCCAAAGATGTTCCATTAGTCTTGCTAAATGCGCTATAGTTAAGACATGTGATAATTTAAAAGGCATGCCTTATGATAATCAGCACAGACGGCAAGACGTTAGAAAAAGTTACAAACGCAGATCTTAACCCGGATGGCTCTTTTAGTTTCCCGGAGGGTATCACTTCAATAGGGGAGCAGGCGTTTGCAGGCTGCACCGGCCTCGAATCCATCCATCTTCCGAAGAGCATTACCTCGATTGGCGTGATGGCGTTTTTCAATTGCACCAGCCTAAAATCCATCCGTTTTCCGGAAGGCATCACTTCGATTGGCGATGGGGCGCTTTCACGCTGCGTTAGTCTCGAATCCATCCGTCTTCCGAAGGGTATTACTTCAATTGGGAAGCTGGCGTTTGCAGGCTGCACCAGCCTCGAATCCATCCGTCTTCCGGAGGGTATCACCTCGATTGGCCGTTTGGCGTTTAATGGTTGTACCAACCTAAAATCTATCCGTCTTCCGGATGGCATCACCTCGATAGGCGTGCAGGCGTTTGCACGCTGCACCAGCCTAAAATCCATCCGTCTTCCGGAGGGTATCACTTCAATTGGGGAGCTGGCGATTGCAGGCTGCACCAGCCTCGAATCCATCCTTCTTCCGGAGGGTATCACCTCGATTGGCCGTTTGGCGTTTAATGGTTGTACCAACCTAAAATCTATCCGTCTTCCGGAGG
>JAFIFT010000005.1 GCA_020831865.1 Legionellaceae bacterium
CCATGATGGTCAATAACTTCTGTTGTGATATTTGATACCTGTTGTAACTGCATCCTGCATTCCTTGTGTAATAAAAAAATGCAAAGATACCAATTATCCGGCTAATATGCTAGGTGTTTAAAAATTTCGCGGGAATGTGGGCTACTTGATGCTGAAGGCAAGATTGTTTTTAATAGCCAGGCCGTTCAACGAGCCAGGCTAAGAATCGATAGCCGAAAGTGGTTGGCCTGTAAGCTTGTTCCTAAAGTATATGGTGTTCAACCATTGCCTTTGGAAGAGGAAACTTCCTCGCCTTTACCAACACTAAAAGGTGTTACTGATCCCAGTGAAGCAGCTCGGATATATGCTGCAATTATGAAAGGGGGAGCCATCTGTGGTTGACTCCCAAAATATACGATTAAGAGTGATATTCGGTCTTAATCTCAATAGAGTTTAATTTTTCATCGTGATAAATTTCAAATCCTGTTGTTGCATGGGTATAAACTATTTTCATTTTGTTACCCATATCAACAATAATGCTCCCTATGTTCACAAACGCTTTATTGATTGTCGCCATTAATTCGAAAGTGCATAAACCGGTATCTGAGCAGGCATCCCAAGATTGATACATGTTTATTCCCATCCAATAAACATGGTTATCTCTATCAATACTCAAAGAGTTATTTTGAATAAGTACTCCATTTGCATAAATCGAAATTTTGGAAATCTTCGATTTAAGAGAAGTGTTGATCCTAACCAGTGGTATCGACTCTAGTGGGCATTTTTCCGATATTAGGGGTTGCTCGTTATCCATGCATCTGGCTGAAAAGCCGTCAATATACCATATCGTTTTATCATTCAGAGAAGCTTCCCAAAATAGGGTTTTGCTATTAGCATTTTTGATGTCCTCAAAATTATTGACAATTAATTTTGTGCTTGGATAGGAATCATTGCGGTAAATACATAAACTGAAAATACCATGATTTAAATGTTGATAGCTAGAGCGTACTTCATAAAGAATATGTGAGCCTTTCATTATAGTTCCAAAGGCATATGGATTACCCCAATGCTCAAGATGTTCTCCAATAGCTTTACAAGAGCTAATGCTCTTATCTTTGGAACATTCGATTTTTTCGGGACAATACAGTACCTTGGGTGGTTCTTCTGCCAGTACAGTATTAGATTGAAGTAACATTACTAAAGGGGTAATGATAAAAAATAACAATTTTATTCTATTCATTTTGCTTTCTCGGTTAGTTAAGGTAATCCCTGAGGAATTAAGATGTTAACTATTCCTTGTTTGTTATTATTTTTATTTAATCCTGAAAGGTTATTAATTAATACGCTTAGTCTAAGATGCAGATATGGCTGACGACGGCGCGTTTATTGATTTATCGGCCATCCCCTTTATTAATTTGATTATCTAACTTGCGATCTGCAACAAAGCCAAAAGCGTGTGCATCATACAATTTATGGACAATTTTGGCAAATAGAAGACTATGGAGGAACAGGAAACTAAGCATAAGCCACAGGGCAGTTAACTGCTCTGTCAAAATAACCCAACTATATGCTAGAAATTGCTTTCAATAATATTCGTTTATTTCTCTAACAGAGCAACATCAAAGTGGTTTTGCTCGACTGTTCATCCAGCTTGTAATTCTTATCTTTTCGTAATTCTTCAAATCAGTTATCATACTCAAAGTTGGGTAAGATATTGGGTAAATTTCGAGTTCTAATTATTTTAGACCAATAAAATCAAGATGTTGTGTGGAGGTTCGAGTCCTCTTCTCGGTACCATTAAGTACGTTAAAAACGCTCACGTCTGGCTACAAAGTTCTTGTTATTGAGACAATACGGAGTTTTGCTTCCCAACCCTTTCACGAGGGTTGATTCATCGTCCGCTTCACCTGGCTTTTACGAGCTCTCAACAGCCCTAGGTTTTTATCAGAACTTTATTTTGGTACATCCGACTGTCTGCTTTGGACAGGAGCACCTCTATACTGTCACTGTCTTCCGGAAAGTAGGCGATACCAATAGCAATACTCAGTATGATGGTGCCGTTAACGCCTCGATAGGGATGTTGAAACGTGTTTTGAATCCGTTTTTGAATCTGGTTGGCAATGTCGCCATCCTCGTCATGGCTGACTATACAAATAAACTCATCACCACCAACGCGGGCAAGAAAATCCTGTTCACGAAAACAGTTGCTCAAGCGCTTGCTGGTTTCGACCAATACTTGATCCCCAACTTCATGTCCCAGATTGTCATTGACGGGTTTAAAATTGTTTAAGTCCATATAAAAAATAAAAAAGGGGGTATTGGCATTCACTCGCGAACCCAGTTCTTCATAAAAATATTTCCGGTTGGGTAGTTTGGTGAGGCTGTCATGATGCGACAGATGGAGCAATCGTTCTCTGTCTGCTTCCAGGGCTTTTTGTTGGGCCAGGGTTTTCTTTTCAAAAAAATGAATCTCAAGCAGAAACGCCAGGAGAACGGTCAAGATTAACAGTATGGAAAAACCTAAATTCATTAAGTCCATATACCAGAGTACGTGTTCGGGGGGCTCAAACATCGGGGTGTGGGGGAACCATAAAAAAGCCAGGATGCTCACAATCGATAAACCACTGTAGATGAGCAGCCCTGTAAAACCTGTGAGTGTCGCTGCAATGAGCGGGTTCATATATATCCAGATGAATAAAGAGCTATGCGTACCACCGGCAAAGTAATTGATGGCAACCGTGGTAGCGAAGACGATAAAGGTAAGGAGATGGCTTGAAAAATTAACACAATGATAATAATAAAGCAAAACCAGGTTGCTTATCGATAAGATAATTGCCACCATAACGACAAGGATATTAGTCAGAGGATGCATCTCTGGAAATACGGTCATGATGATAATGGCCAGAAGAATCGTTTCAATACCAATGACAAAGGTCATACGGTATCGTCTAGCAAAAAGATGACCATTAATAACCATGTCAATCTGATTGACTATTTTCATTTTCCCCTTAACACTCTAGCTATACAACTGCTTTAATTATAGACATAGCTGCTCTCTTTACCCTGAATGTGTGTAAAAAAATGCTTTTCAGAAAAAAAAGCGTTTTGCCAGAGTTTCCACCAAATCAACGTATCTGTAGCAGTTGAACCTGTGAAACAGGAAGAGTTTTACGCCAACATGAACTGAGCGCCGACCAAAGAATATCATCACAAACACGCCCTCACATTGTTGGGACGATCTTGGTTTGAGAGTTTAATCAATATAAAGTAGAATCCAGGTCGTTTGTTTTTAACAAGGAAAAAAACATGAAAAACACGATTCTTCACTACACCTTCGTTAGCCTTTTTGCATTAAGTTTTCAATCAATGGCTTACATACCTTTAAAATTCAATTAACTATAAAACATTTCCTCCCGGAAATATTTTACTCCCCCTTTGCCATTATTGCTATGGTAAATTATTTGCTATTAAGTTCTCACATTCTATGGCTGATTAATTTACTTTTTTATAAATTTTCCAATGCTATCGGCAGCAAACAAGGGGATATCTATATCAGCTACTTTACCATCTGCTGTTACATTAAAAATAACTTGAGGATTATCGATGGTATCGAATACGCCCAATAGTTCTGGCGGAGATTTAAGTATAAAAATATTACCCGTTAAATGTTGTAATGGAATAGCAATATGCTTTGGTCCAATAATAAATGTCAGTTGATTCTGTTGATGTACAATTTTCGCATCACCATAAATTTTATTATTGTAAATCCCTGTATAAACAGTTAATGGCAATGCTTTTTGGTAATTTACAACCTTTAAGGAAGCTTGAATTTGAGATTTTTCGTGTTGTGTTATCTTGGCATAACCATCTAAATATAATTTACTCCAATCAGCTTCGGTATTACCTAAATATTTATCAATAAATTGATACGCTAATGCTTCTGGTAATAACGTATCACGATCATTGGTTAAAATAACAATTCCCACTTTGGATTTTGGAGCCAACAGAATCATGGCTTTTGCACCAGCTGTTTCTCCATTATGGCTAATTAATGGTTCAGACAAACCATCTGCATAGCTCCAACCTAAAGCATAAGAACTCCAGCCATCTAAAAATTTGCCCGTTAAGGTTTGTGGGGCGTGCATAATGTTAATATTTTCTTTGCTAATTATTTGCTTATTTTTAAATGAACCTTCATTTAACTGCATTATTAGCCACTTAGACATATCAATTACATTCGAATTAATGCCACCTGCTGGCCCATTACTGGTATAAATACCTTCAGTAAGTAAATTATCATAAGGAATTGTCGTTATTTTGTTGTTTAACAGTAGATGCAATCCAGCAATATTTTTATTTTGCAGGTATTTTTTTAAACCTACTGATGATTCTTTCATTTCTAGAGGATTAAAAATATTTTCTTGGAGTAAATTTTCCCAAGATATATTCGTTATTTTTTCATTTAGTTTAGCGCCCACCACGAATAAAGAATTAAGGTAGCTATAAGTCGAGCGAAAAGAAGTAGTAGGTTCAATATCTCTTAAATGATAAACAATATGATTGGCGTCATAACCTAAAACATATTGCAAATCACCCGCAAATGTTTGCAAGCCACTATGTTGCGCATATAAATCTTGTACTCTAAATTCTCGTGTAACATAAGGATCATACATTATAAAGCTGGGGTAATGATCAATGACACGATCCTGCCAATCTAATTTCCCTTGATCGATTAGCTGTGCGGTTATCGCTACTGTAAAAGCTTTGGTTAATGAACCAATTTGAAATACAGTATGCGGATCAACCAAACCTGATTCACCTAATTTTTTTACCCCAAAACCTTTTTTGTAAATTAATTGGTCATTTTTTACGATGGCAATTGCCATGCCAGGAACGTTCCATTGCAGGCGTGCATTTTCTGCATATTGTTCAAATTCAGCCAGTAAGTTTTTTAAAGTTTGGTCTGTTGTTGCGGCGTTTGTTGGCTTTGCTGTTAATATTGCTGCGTAGCTAAGTGAGCAAAATAAAGCCATTGTTGTGAAAATTTTTTTCATGTCATTCCTTTATAAAATTTAATTTGCGTTTTATCCAAATAAAAATCTTAATATAAAACATAGTGCACAAAATTAAACGAGTTATTTTATTGTGTCGTTGGAGTTCGTCCAAAACCTTGGTTCAATTTCATAGCCAGAATAGAAAAGATATTTGATTTACCATTGATTAGCCTGTCAAAAGTAGATAGTGATGCGGTTGGTTTTTTGGCGGCACCACGAATACTAATACGCAAAGGCTCCAAGTATGTCTCATATATAAACTCACCAGGGTGTGGGGATTGTGCATCGTAGTCATTAGTGATAATTCTCATCATTACCAATATATGCATCACTCTTTTCAAACTCAAATGTAATGCGCCAATTTCTGTTTACTGTTATAGACCAGATACCTTTTTGCTGTCTTTAAGTTCATGAAGGTTATATCCTGTTCGCGAACAGCGAATGCCTGCCAGAATATTCAAGTTAGTGCCTTGATCCTCAATTCTATCATTATTTTCTATTCGCGAATCGCGAACAACGAATGATTGTGCTATACTTAAGTTAAGATAACGATCGGGGTACCTACCTTATGCTAAAACCACAAGACATCGTGATACTTTTAAAAATACTATCCATGATGGTTTTGAACAAAAACGATCAAGACGAGCATTTGTCTCAAAATAAACTTGCAACGCTTTTATGTATGAGTGTATCAGAAGTTAATGCCGGCATAAAAAGGTTAGTTCAGTCAGGATTATTAGCACCAGTGCTTACAGATGACCCTAAAAATAAAATTATATTCTTACCAAGTAAATCGGCTTGTGAAGAATGTCTGATATCTGCTGTGAAATATTTCTTTCCTGTAGAATTGGGTGCTTATACTCGCGGGATTGCTACGAGCTATGCCGCCCCCATACTTGAAAAACATTTTATTCTCGGTGACGACCCTATTCCCGTTTGGCCCTATGGGGAGGGAGATAAAAGAGGTTTAGCTTTAGAGCCTTTGTATTCCTCTGTGCCAAAATCATTAACTCAATTTCCAGATCCAACTTTTTATGAATTACTTGTGCTCGTTGATGCAATTCGCAGTGGACGAGCAAGAGAAAGAAATACCGCTTCTGCATTATTAAAGGAAAAAATTCATGGTAAATCACAAGCAAGAACGAGCCACAGCGAATTTAAGAATGTTGGAATTCGTGGCAAGGAAATTGGGCCCTCTCAATGAACAGGTTATCTATTTAGGTGGCTGCACAACGGCACTATTTATTACCGATCCGTTATCACTGGATGTACGCCCCACAAAAGACGTTGATTGTATTATTGATATTGTCTCTTTACCGAAGTATTACCAATTTGGTAAGAAATTAACTGGCCAAGGATTTAAGCAATCCGTTGATGAAGAAGTAATATGTCGTTGGCGTTATGACGATGTTATTTTAGACGTCATGCCAACAGATAAATTTTATTGATACTGATACACGAAAAAAATTCTATCAAGAAATTAAAAATACGGAGTCTGGCGGTGTATTAATAAGTGGGGATATTGCGGAAGCTCCCAGTATCAAAGAAATATTGCAAGAATTGGCGGGGTTTATTGAAAAACCCATTTATTTCGTGCTTGGCAATCATGATTATTATCGAGGTCAAATAGACGAAGTACGCAGAGAAATAAGAGGATTGACTGAATCTAATGAGTATCAATCAATTAAGTCAGCCTTCTCGTGATTAAATAAAAATTGTGCTCGGCTCATCATCTTAAAGACACTATCATTTTTTAATTGGTGCTCTAACGCTTCCAGCGTCGCTTCACTTGTCCCTAAGGTAAAATAAACTTTTTCATTATCATCTAGCGATGAGATGTATTGAGGATTACTCACATAATGTATTATGAACGACACCGAAGCACTTAAATTTTCTAGCGCTGCAGATAAATCAACAAGATAAAGCTTTATTCCTTCAAGGGTATATGACTCAATATGTGCAAATCTTTTGTTACGATAATTCTGTAGTGGTCTGATTATCCTACCCAAAGTGGTTAATCTTTGGCTAAAGTCAGATTTCTGTAATAATTTATCACTTATATGAGAATAAGCTGATTTTTGGAGGATGGTCTGAATGTATTTTTTGGAGTCTCTATAAATTTTATATGCATCAATAACAATCAATCGATTAAATGCATCTTGGCACCAACCAAAAAAATTATCTATTTCAGCGTCAGTATTAGATTTGACCGATTTGCCAATAATGACCCATGCCATAATCTGGCGCTTACAGTTAGCAATCTCGTATGTGATCACACCAAAATCGTTAAGTAATTCTTGCAAAGGAGCTTTATTATAGTTGGTCACCCGAACACTCTTGTCAAAGTAGGTTGTAATAATTTTGTAGGAGTAAAATACACCTGATAAGCCCGCTGAGAACCCGCAAACTAACATTTTATGCAAAAGACTTTATAAATCAACAGCTTAACTTTTGGTGGCGGCGGGAACTGAACCCGCGGGAATTTTCTCTAACTTGTTGATATTACTACACCTTATTAAGCGCCCAATATTTTTGGGCAGATTTTGGGTGGTTTTGAGCCTGTTTTTTCCTTGCCCAACTGCCCACTTTCCATGATTATTTTTCCTGAGGCTCCCTATCCCAAGCAGAGTAATTTAAATCTGGAATATCGATGTTTAAATAATACCGGGTTGATTTGCGTTCGCCTGTTTTCCTGAGGAAATACTTCTCAACTAAATCTCGCAAGTCTCTTGTGGTGGTGGCAATTGTAGTCCCCGTAATACTCATATAATTTTTTGCACTCAAACCACCCGTAAAACCTTCAGGGCCTGCTCGAAACAAACGAAGTAAGACCTTCTCCTGGCGCTCATTGACTTGGCCTTGAGCCTTGCGCATAAAACTAGCCTTCTCAATGATCCAATGCACCCATAAGTTAGTATTTTGTTGTGCTTCAATAACGATTTTGGCAAACCACAATAACCACTCGTTTATGTCCAGTGTAATACTTGCTTTGCCTAACTGGTCATAATATTCCTTTCTCTTTTGTAATAACGTCTTAGCCAATACGGTCATCATTGCATTTGGATACCCCTGTGACAAAATTTTCTCTGCTATGCCTCGACCAATTCGGCCATTCCCATCTTCAAATGGATGAATACTTTCAAACCATAAATGAGCAATACCGGCTCTGGTTAATGAAGGCAGCGGATGATTACCGCTGGGCGATGTATCTTCAAACCACTTTATAAACCGGCTCATTTCATCTGGAACAACTTTTGAGGGTGGTGCTACAAAATGGATTTTTTTCGCATAATCAGGGCCTGATACAATTTCCATTGGTTCCTCATGTGTTCGGTATTCCCCTGCCACTTCTATACGATGATCATGTCTCATCAACAATTTGTGCCAATGGTTTAAGGCTTCATGTGTCAATGGTTCATCAATGTTGCGGTATAAATCAACCATCATCATCGC
This sequence comes from Legionellaceae bacterium, assembly GCA_020831865.1. Taxonomy (GTDB): domain Bacteria; phylum Pseudomonadota; class Gammaproteobacteria; order Legionellales; family Legionellaceae; genus JAFIFT01. Next base: position 8,487 of record JAFIFT010000005.1, read on the forward strand.
GATACTTTTCTCAGCAGGGGTTGCATTTTTAACATCTACCGATAATCCTAGCTCTTTTTTTATAGATGATTGAACACTATCGCGGTTTAAATGCTCACCTTCTATTAAAGAGGTGTCTACTGCCTCGGTAGATAGTAATTGTATAAATAATTCTTGTTTATCTTCATTGGAAAAGTGTTCAGACGAACCAATAATGACACCAACACTTAAAATAAATGCGCGCTCATATTTTTCTAATTTATCTTTATCCCAAGCAAAATTTGGCCAGTTTTGTAATTGCCAGTTCCAAGTCATGATTAATAACCTTACCTTTTATTAATCATTATAGCAGCTTAAAATGATTAATAAATAGGTATTTTTATTAATCATCATTTTATGGAGCTTGAAAGAGTAGTGTTTTTTATTTAATCTTCATTGTGCAGTGATTATAGACAATTCCTCAATTTCTAGATCTAAAGCTGTACAATGGCTTCTTTTATTGTATTTATCAGGTGATAAAAAAGTAAATATAAAAAAGTTATAAGGTTGCATGATATATTTTTGAAGTATCACCAGGTTTGTAATGCTAAATCATTTATCAACATAATCCGTGCTCAATACTCATCTGATAATGTGCTGTTGGTTTCGACCAATATCGTATTGATCGATTACAAAAAATAGAAAAATCATGGAGTTAATTCATATATTTTACCAACAACAATCAGAGGATTTTATCAATGATGGTCGGCTGCTGCTTTGGGTGGAATCTAACGAGGTTATTAAAGGCAAAGATTTTTACCCTTTTCAGTTGAAGAAGGATAAACTTATCGATTGGTATCAGACTAATATTACATCGGAAGCTAATTCGGCAGAGGTTGAAGTATGCTTCCCCTGTAATAAAGAAGATAATCCAATCCCATCACCACTTATTTGTAACTATTGTGATATTGAAGCCACTGGGCACAAAGCATTAAAGCCTTTTATGCTTCATGCGATTGCAATAGAATCGCCATTATCGATATTAAAATCATTAAATTTTTTACAGTATTATTTGGATGAAGATATTCAATTTGCTGATGATACAAAGTTTTGGCTAAAAGTTGGAGCAGAGCTAACTGAGGTCATAAATAATGATCAATATATACCTTCTATTGTTGCAAAAAAAGAAAAGTCGAAAATAAGGTATTACAGAAAGTGGCAACCTTTTTCTTTCGATTTTGACAAAAAACTAAAGACACTCGCGCAGGTGATGCCATTTTCGGGTTGTCTTTCTGAAAAGAAGTTTGTAGACCGATATGCTGTGTTAAAGCATTTTAGTGAATCCACCTTAAATAAGCTTATATTAACCACTCGCTTTAGTAATAAATTATACAATGACTGTAAAGATACAATCATTGAAAAAATGCTCAACAAGGCAGAGCTTGAGATCACTGAAGAAGAATATACAAAATGGCTGGTTTGGAAGAATAATCTCTCACATGATCAATACGGCTCTCCATTTAATGTTTGTATTCGTTTGAATAGTGCAAGTGATGAAAAGAGCAATGATTGGTCACTCGAAATTTTAATGCAATCACACAAAGATCCATCATTTACGATTTCCATCAGTGACTACTTTACAACAAAAGACACAAACCGAGCACTTAATGAGAAAATGTTTGGTTCTTCGATAGACAAAGGTCTGCTGCTTCAGCTAGGTCTTGCTTGCAGAGTTTATCCTAAATTAGAAGCGATTTTTCTATCTAACATGACTGACTCAACCATCTCTATTGATACAGATGAAGCCTACCAGTTTTTAAAAGAAGATGCATGGACACTAAAAGCAAGCGGCTATCGAATTATTGTGCCTTCATGGTGGTCATCAAAAGGACGGGTGAAAGCAAAAATTAAAATGAAGGCTTCGAAATCCAGTCAATCAGATAGTGATAATCCAACGGGTTATTTTGATGCTGAAAATTTGGCGCGCTTTGATTATAGGCTTGCTATGGGTGAGCATGAGGTGACATGGTTTAATTGATTTGGACACTCTAGTTAAGAGATAATTTGCTTAATTGGAGGTCAATATGTCTACGAGAAGAAAATACACTAAAGAATTTAAATTAGACGCAATCAGTCTGGTAACTGAATAAGGATATACCTGTCCTGAAGCTGCCAGGAGCTTGGGTATTCATTCCAATATTCTGAGTCGCTGGATTCGAGAGCTGGCTGATAAAGATAACTTGGCTTTCCGGGGCAATGGAAAGTTAACTGCTGAACAGAGTGAAATCCGTCAGTTACGAGAAGAAGTCAGACGGTTAACCATGGAGAAAGAGATCTTAAAAAAGGCAACGGTCTTCTTTGCGAAAGAAGCGAAATAAAATATTCGTTTATCGCCCGGCATAAGAAGACCTGGCCAGTTGGCATGATGTGCCGGCTAATGGGCGTTACTCCTTCGGGATACTATAGTTATCAAAAACGAAAACGGACAAAGCCGGAAAATGACCTGTGGCGCTTGGAACTTCTGGAATGGGTCAAAAAAATATCTGAATCCAGCAAGTTCTCATATGGGAGTCGCAGGATAAGAAAGGCGCTGAACGCACTTGGCTATCCGGTTGGCAGAAGAAAAACGCGTAGCCTGATGCGTGAGGCAGGTGTTTTTGTACGATATAAAAAGAGATACAAAGTGACAACAAACAGCAATCACAAGCAACCTGTTTTTGATAATATTCTGAATAGACAATTTCAGGTCAATGAACCCGATCGTGCCTACGTGTCCGACATTACCTATATCCCAACGCACGAGGGCTGGTTGTACCTGACTGTGATGATTGATTTGTTTTCCCGGAAAGTCGTTGGCTGGAACATGAGTTCGAGAATGAAGGCTGATACGGTTTGTGATGCGTTAACAATGGCCATTTGGCAGAGAAAGCCAAAAGCCGGGTTGCTCGTGCATTCAGACAGAGGCGCACAATATGCCAGCAAACAATATCGTGACCTTCTCAATCAACATAGTCTTGTGGGTAGCATGAGTAAAAAAGGTGATTGCTGGGACAATAGTGTTGCCGAGAGCTTTTTCAGCCGCTTGAAAGATGAGCGAGTGCATTGGCGTAATTATCAAACCAGGAAGGAGGCAAAACAAGATATTCTGGATTACATTACCATGTTTTATAACCATCAAAGATTGCATTCGTCTTTGGATTATCAAAGCCCCAATCAATTTGAAAATCGCTATTGGGGGTTATTGAAAAAAGTGGCTTAACTGGGGTGTACAAATTTGCTTGACCACGTCAGTCTATCCTTTTGCCAAAGTGCAGCTTTGTATCGTCCATATGGTGCGCCATTCCATGAAGTATGTAAGCTGGAAAGACCGAAAAGTTCTCGCTGCTGATTTAAAAAATGTATACTCTGCAAGAACAGTTGACGATGCCGAATCTGCTTTAACATCCTTTGCTGAAAAATGGGACGAGAAATACCCGTCCATCAGCAAATCATGGCTGAATCACTGGGAAAACATCACACCCTTTTTTGAGTATCCTGCGGATATCAGACGAGCGATTTATACCACAAATGCCATTGAATCTCTGAACATGACTCTAAGAAAAGTTATCAAAAATAAGCGCGTTTTTCCTTCAGATAACTCCGTATTTAAGGTATTATTTCTCGCAATCGAGAACATTTCAAAGAAGTGGACCATGCCTATCCATAACTGGAAGGCTGCAATGAATCGATTCACGATCGAATGCGAAGGCCGTATTCAACTGTGAATCTGGGGATGGCTACTTACACAAAATTCTGGAAAGACTCTCATTGTCAGAGGATGGTGCCGCTATGGTGCCTTTTTCATTTTGACTAAATTTTCATAATATTTATTTAATTTTTTCATATGTTCTATCAATAGTTTTCTTAATTTTTCTTGCTCATTGGAAAGTTGAGCTTGATTCATTTGCTTTTTCATTTGTTCCTCAATAAATAGTTGAATTTGAACAATCATATCGATCTGTTGATCTGTTAGCTTTGCAGTTTCAATAAAGGATGAAAATAATATGGATCTTTTTAATGCGCTAAGTATGGATGCTTTCAAAGCCTCATCAGTAGTAGTTTCATAAATATGTTTAAAGTCATCAAAAAACTCAAATGGATTTAGAGTTTCTAATATTTCTAAAATATAATCATATTTATCCGGAACGGAGTTAACTTGTTTGAGAATGTCCAAGAAGAATAGTATCTTATGCTTTTTATCAAATGTTTTGGAAGAAATGTAACTGTTAATTACTTCTTCAAAATGATAATTGACTTCATCATAGAGGAATATATTTTTTATCTGATCTTCAAGAGCATCACCTCTAAGCCCCATTTTAGTCATATCTGTAAAATATCCATCTCGACCATTTCTTATACTAAACAAATTCATGTAAAGTAATCTTGGTGTAATAAAATCCAAGTGGAACTTAATTCCAGGAACAGATTCAAGCGCATATCTCACGAAACCATCACACCTAAATGAAGCATCCACCATAGAAGTAACATACTCAAATCGCTCTTTGTGTCTATTGTATTGTAACAATACATTTTGCTCGTAAGGCAAAGATGGAGTGCTATAGAAAGAATAATTTATATGTAGGTAATTACTGTTAATTGCTTCCAGCAGGCTTTGTATAGTAATGAGTACTACTTGGTACTGGATAAAATTGAGATGATTCGGTTTGTTAATTCCAAATTTTTCACCCCAATATCCATTTACAACAACATCTTTAAAATCTTGGAGCTTATTAACAGTTAAAGCATTATCCAGTATTTTGTTCTGAGGCTTCAAAACTTCTACAACATAGGAGTTTAAATATCGCTTATCTTCAGAAGGTGCTCGCATGATTATACCCACATGCCCCTGATCAGCAAGCGGTAAAAACCATGTATCCAATTGTCTGGCCACAACATCCCCAGAACAGATATCTGATAGATATGTAATGCAACCTAGCTCAGGATGGAATGCAGTATTTGCAGGACACTGAAAAACAGGAGCTATATTTTTCTCAGCCCAATCTTTCTCACTGCCATTCTCATCATAACATTTGGCAGTAAACGAATATGTGTTGTATATGTTCGATTTGCCTTCTTCTACAAAAGGAAATTCCTCATTCATCTGGTAGGGTGATGCTGAAATATCGATTGTCCAGTGACATTCATTTGTTTTTGGAAGACTAGACTGAAATTGTTCCTTATATGTTTCAACAGAAGGATGAATTTCGACCTTTTTCTTAATAGGATTATGAAAGTAATCCTGTGGACAAGTATCGTCAAACTTAACGTCATAAAAGTCTGGAAAAAGAAAATACTCTGCATAACCAACCACTTGAGGCTCATGAACTTCTGAGGTGGTTTGACAAAAAATCGGTGAGCAGAAGCAAAATATCAACAAAACAGTCAAATATTTTCGGAACATATGAGCCCTTTTCTATTTAAAATCATAGCATAAACCTAATTAAATAAGCTACGTAAATCTATTAATCCTATAACTGGGACTCTTCCTTTTGCTGCTTTTGTTGTTCCTCTGAATTAGACTGCGCCTCATAAGCTTTCCATAGATCTTTGTTAATGTAATTCATGTGCATTGCAAAACTCATATGAGGTGCTTCTAATGTAATTTCGGTATTACCATCTGTCAGTTTCGCAATTTTATTGCCTACAAACGGGGTGTTTTTTGAAATAACTTGGTATTTCTTTGCGAGGGAGTCGAGAAGATAATTAAATTTTTCTTTTGGCAAAGTAGTTAATAAAGCAAGTAGCCTACCATCTTTGCTAAATATAGCTTCAACATTTTGAAGCCCGTCAAAATCAATGCCTGATAGCTCATACATTTCGCCACCACTATATTTATTTATGCCTGATTTTCGAGCATTATATTTTGACTTTACTTCCTCGAGTGTAGCTTTTCCTATTTCTAATCCAAAGGGAGCTGGATCAGCAAGACTTAGTACAGGGAATAAAATAAGGGCGGCCATTAAAATTTTTTTCATTGTATCTCCATTCAACAGTAATTACCTAGTTGACTTTTCCATAAGACTTTTCATTTATAAGGCATTTTTGAAAATTGCGCCCGATCTTATATTTCTGGTGTCCCTGTGTCAATAAGGTTTTTTTGGGCAATAGAAAACTCCATTTGTATCACTGCTATTTATGTAAGTAATCACGTACCATCAAATTATCATACTAAAGCCATTTCAAGGTTTCTTTTTCTTTTTATCCAGTCTGGTAATGAACTTTCTAATAACTTATAAAATTCAGGGCTATGATCATGATGTACCAAATGACATAACTCATGAATTACAACATATTCAAGGCACTCTTTAGGCGTTTTTATTAAGTCAATATTCAACGATAAGGCCCCTGATTTGGATAAGCTTCCCCAGCGTTTTTGCAGTTTTAATATCTTTAGTTGAGGCTTAGTACATTCTCTTTTTTTAAATTTATCCCAACATTCATCAAATATTTTTGTAAAATAAATAGAGGCTTTTTGCCTGTACCAATTATCTAGTAATTTTTCAATCACTACTGGATCAGCATCACAAGAGGATATTAAAAAAAAGCCATTCATTAATTTTACTGAATTCTTTGTATCGTTATTAATTTTTAAACGATATTGCTTACCTAGGTATAAATGAGTTTCACCACCCACATATTTCCTGTCGGGTGTTCTTGGATTAAATTGTTCAAAATATCTTATTTGACGTTTAATCCAACGAGCTTTTTTCTTAACACGTATTTCAATCTCTTCAGGCTCAGTCCCCAAGGGTGCCTTGACTAAAACAGAACTGTCCGGATGCACCGATATTTCCAATGACTTTCTTTGAGAAAAACTCATTTGATAAGGAATGTCATTTTCACCATAGCAAATAGAGTATCCTGTTTCAGACATGGTTAATGCCTCCTTTTTTTTGCTACCTGCATTGTTTTCTCAATAATTTCATCCATTTGTTCCAAACTTAAAGATAAACCATAACGATCCTTAACTTTATCGTACAAAAAATCATCTATATCATTTATTGCTGACTTTTGAGCATCACTATCATCCCAAAAATCTACCTTCCATTGGTTATCAATAATATCTACGATAGCTAAGGCAGTTTCTGAAGAAATCAGATTAATTTTCTCCAAACTTAAGTCATCATAATTCATGAAATACGGTTTGACTAAACCAAAATATGCACAAGCTTCATCATTATTTCTTATACTATCAGGTACATCGTCATGCTGTTTAGTGACAACTTTATTGCTAATATCAGTGACTTTATTGAGATATTCTAGATCGGACAATCGTCTCGCTCGAAAATCATCAATGGCATCTTGTATTAGTTTGGAGAATTTTGCATAAAAGGCTGGGTCTTCCTCCATTTTTTCAGTAATAGTTCGTTTGGTTGCATGCGCTATGGTGTCTGCCCTTGAGGCGGTGGTTTGAGTTGTATATACCCCCTGCGCTTCTTTTACCATATTAAAAGTAGCTTCATCAAAAATATTGACAGGTTCATTAAGCTTGGTAACTTCACTTGCTTGAATGTGAGTATCTAAAAGTTTCTTTATTCGAGGCTCATAATCCCTGTAATCGATAGATTCGGCATAGCGTAATTTAACGGCGGCCTTTAAATTTTGAAAACGTCTCAAATCATTTTTATAATTTCTTAATTTCTGTTCATCAATTCCCATGATGAAATGTTCTGAGGAAAGAGCAATTCCCAATATCTTGCTGTATTCAGACAGGCGATCATAAAATTCGTCTCGAAGCTCATCATCTGCCAGTAAAACCTCATAGGCTTCTTCATCTTTTGAGTTTTTCACCGATTTAAATAAGTCCCACAAATCTGAATATTTTTGGGGTAACTTGGCAATTTCTTCTTTGATAGGTATTAGTGTGCCTAACAAATCTTCTTCATCAAATCCTTCGAAAGCTTCATACATAGTAAGCGCTTTATCGAGCTCACCTAAAACACTTGCATAATCAACGATATAACCAAATTCTTTTCCTTCATGTAAACGATTAACTCGAGCTATAGCTTGTAATAGGGTATGTTCTTTTAGTTTTCTACAAAGATACAAAACGGTATTTCTTGGCGCATCAAAACCCGTCAATAATTTATCCACGACAATTAATATTTCTGGCTCCTCGCCATATTTAAACTGATTAATGATTTGTTTGGTATACTCCTCTTCAGAACCAAATCGCTTCATCATTTTGTTCCAAAACTTACCTACTTCATCAGTTGGACCCTCATCAACTTCTTCATGACCTTCTCGTGTATCTGGGCTAGATATAATGACCTCTGAACTTACCAACCCAATTTCATTTAAAAATTGATGATACTTCAAAGCTGAAAGTTTAGTCGGAGCAACCAACTGAGCTTTAAAGCCAGTATCTTGCCAATTTTCCCGAAAGTGCTCACTGATATCAAAAGCCCTCATATAAATAACCTGATCAGCCTTATTAAGTTCATCAGCTCGAGCATATTTCTTTTTCAAATCCGCTTTTTGTTCTATCGTCAAATTGGTCGTATGTCTATCAAACCATAAATCTATTGCCGCTTTATTTTGTTCCATTTCTACATGCCTGCCTTCATACAATAAAGGTAAGACAGCTTCATCAACAACAGCTTGTTTAATGGAATAGTGTGGTTCTATCAAACCGCCAAATTTAGCAAAATTATTTTTTTCCTTTTTAAGAAGGGGGGTGCCTGTAAAGCCGAGATAGCATGCATTAGGTAGCATTTGGCGCATACGTGCAGCTAAAGAACCAAAATTTGTTCTATGACTTTCGTCAACTAAAACAAAAATATCACTAGATGTGTCCTCAAATTTTTCTGCAACCCAACCTTTATCAAATTTATTAATAATGGTTGTAATAATACCGACTTTGTTTTTTAGGTGCTTAACTAAATTTCTCCCAGACTTAGCTCGTTCTTTACTTAATCCACATGCTGTAAAAGTATTTCCTAATTGTCTATCAAGATCATCTCGGTCAGTCACCAAAATTATTCTGGGGTTTTGTAGCTCAGAGTCTAATACCATCGAGCGCGCCAACATAACCATGGTTAATGACTTTCCTGAACCCTGTGTATGCCAGATAATACCGCCTTTTCTCTGACCTTGAGCGTCGACTCGTTTTATTCTGTCCAGGGTTGAGCGAACAACAAAAAATTGCTGATAGCGAGCAATTTTTTTTAGACCCCCATCAAAAATGGTGAAATGATAAGCCAATTCTAATAAACGCTCCGGACGACATAAACTGTAAATTGATCGATCTTGCTCAGTTATGAGTCTCTTACCTTCATACTCCAACTCATCAAAATACTGACGAGCAACAGCAAACTCTCCAGAAAAAAGAGCATCTTTTTGAATTGATTTTAAAGGAGTATTTATACTCTTGTCGATTTCTACATCACGATCTTTCTGCTCTTTCCATACACCCCAAAATTTCTTTTGAGTCCCAGAAGTTGCATACATTGCAGCATTTTTATTGACAGCGACGACAAGTTGTACATAGGTGAATAGGCGGGAAATATAGTCATCCCCTTGGTTACGAATACTTTGTGAGATAGCTTGTTCAACCTCTACTTTGGGTGACTTGCATTCCAATACACAAAAGGGGATACCATTTACAAATAGGACTATATCTGGTCTTGCAGTTTCTGTACTTCGATTTCTTTCTACTGCAAATTCAGGTGTAACATGAAAAACATTGTTGAAAGGATTTTTCCAATCAATATAGTTTAAATTGAAACTCTTAGAATCACCATCAATGGTTTGTTCCAAAGCAGTACCTAAGGTTAGTAAATCATAAATTATTTCATTGGTTCTTTGTAACCCATCGTAACGGATACTTTTAAGTTTCTGAATTGCGGATTGAATATTTTCTTCACTGAATAGATATTGATTCTCTTTGTAGGAAATCCGATTTATTCTTTTTAACTGACTACGTAAAATTCCTTCAAGCAATACATTGGCGGTACGTCCGCCTCTTTCAATTAATGCCTGTTCTGGCTTTAAATATTCATAGCCTAAGTGGATTAACTGTTGAAGGACTGGGATTTGAGATAAATATTCTTCATCAAATATAAATCCATTCATTTTAATCTCCCCACACTTGAGCACTTTGAGCATCATAGAAATGAACTGAAAGAGGAGTCTTGTCCTTTCGAAGTGCGGCTAAATTTTTAGCTTTTTGGATTATTCGTTTATTGTTATCATTAGCGGGATCTCCAAAGATACTCACAAATAAATTACTAATAGTTCCTTTTCCAATCCTATTATGATAAAGATATGATTGATGTTTGATCTTTTTTAATTTTTGCTTGCTTTCACCTTCGGCAATAAACAAAGGATATTTATCATCATTTAAGGCATCTCTGGCCTGTTCGACTAAAGGCATTCCTGTATTAACCCAAGTGAATTTTTCAAGCTCTATACCATTGTCAAACAAATGCAGAGCCCCATGCAGATAATAAACATTTTGTGAACGATCATATGCCTCATTCATCCATACTATATAATTGGCTTCAGGTTCATCACGGCCAAAACCATCGCTGGTATTTATTATGGGTTCTTTTTCAACATCTTTGTCACGATGCATCATTGTCCAATATAGAAGCAAATCATAATTAAGGGTATATATTTTCCCCTTCATTCCATTACCTACAAAATTTGCTAAAAAACGTCTACATGTATCAAATTTTTCATTTAATATAGCGCTAGGATTAGCTGGATGGTTATCTGCTATAGTTGATATTAAAATCTCTTTAAGGCTATCCGCATGGGAGTTTAATTTTGCTAAAATATTCACATCATCAGGTAAGTAGAATGGTAAAACTTGCTTGGTATGAAGAATCATCTTAATAATGGATTCAAAGTCTTTCGTCCCTAATTGTTCAAACAAAGAATGAACCTCTTTCATTTCTCTTTTGATTCGGTTTTCTGCTTCCAGATATAGACTGTGATAATTAAAAATTTTGGGTTCACAGGCGATACTAAATCCATTACCTAATAATAAATATCGAGTAGTATCTTGAGTGCGCTGAATGGCTTGTTGGAATGTTAAGAGTTTAGTCATGCGTAACTCCTGAATTCACTGTCCATTCACCCGTTAATAGCTTTTGCATTAATCCTTGTTTTTGTTGAGAGTATTTATCTAATAATTTTTTTAGTAGACTAATTTCTTGTTGGGCATAATTGAGATTCCTCGCAATATTTTTTTGGATTTCAAGATTAGGAAGGGGGATCCGAATAGCAGCAAAATCACGAAAGCTTACAGTTTCACGAACACTACCTTGGGCAGAATTTTTAATTCTTTGTTTTGCTTCAAATGAAGAAAGCCAATGAAGAAAGTAATCGCTTTCTATTTGTGAGTTATCGAGTTGGAATACAGTATACATTGGGCTTAATACACCACTATCCCAATCATCAAGTCTTGCTATAGACCCTACATTTATTCTTGATGGGTTATATGCAAATTCACCTTTTTTGACCACCTTATAATTACTTAGATTATCACTGGCAACACGTCTTTCAAATTTATCATGAGGTAAAACAAAGCCTTTTGTATTGGTAACGCTTAGAACATGATTTATATTATGATGTCCATTTCGAATAGAAACTTCATCTATAAAACTAGAAAGATGAACCATTCTATGTAAGCTTGTAGTTATTGTTATAGAAACTAGCCACTCAAACTGTTTTTCTTTGGCAGCTATTAAGGCTTCAGTTTTTTTTATAGCGTTATCAAAAGTTAATAGTATTTTAGAAATTTTTATTTGCTCTGATTTTGTAGGAATTAGGACTTGGATTTTATTCAGGTCCTTTTGACCAATATTCGAACGCACAACCCCCTGAGATCTTCTAATCATTTCCTTTCGAATATAATTAACTTGAAAAAAATATGCTGAAAATTCAGGAAGCAGTAGTTTTTTCTTTTGACGACCTCTAATAACAAAACCTCCAAAAGTAATGGGCTCATTGCTCATATAGACAGATGAATAAGCAATTTCTGACTCAATTTCAGAGGTTCTATTAAATAAGATATCTCCATAAATAACAGAATATTCTTCTTTTTGTTTCTCCGAGGCTTTAACTGCCCCGACTATATCTTCTTTTTTTAAGAAATTATTTTTGAAAATATCCATTACGTTAACGAACTTAGTTCCAGCCCCATAAGCTGACTTATCAGCATTAATACCATTTTTGAATCCCATGAAGTCACCAAGAGATACCTGTAACCAGTGGTTTGAAAGTGTTGCTGTGTTACTCATCTCTATTTACCTTACTTTTAATATCTTTTTTTTCAATTATCTTAGTCATCCGATCAAAATCAGACTCAAACAAGCGATCTTGAATAATACGATATTTCTCAAATTCACTCTCAGCATGTTTTTTGGCAATTTTAGCACTGATTTTTCCTGCATTTTTCAATACTTCTCGCTCATCAAATTCTAGGAATTTATCTAATCGTGTTGCCCAGTCTTCCATAGTCATGGGAATTCCTCTTCTTGCTCTGTCCTCAGCTAATTCTAAATAAGCATTCACGATACGACCGAGTGAATCTAGTTCTTCCGGAGTAAGGTAATTTTTGGCTATGCCAACATCAGTCTTTAATATTTTCCCTTCAGCTCCTCCTTCCCAACTGGTAAGCCCCATATGAGGCTTGGTGCTATCAGCTCGCGTTTTAATCAATTCTGATGCGGTTTGCCCATGAATAGCAAAATGCAGTTTATTTTGAACTTTGGCAAAAAAGTCGCGCGTTGTCGGTGCGTCTTTATTATAATCAACACTCGTAGCGTAAATGTCGGTGATTTTTTGGTAAAACCGACGTTCACTTAGTCGAATTTCCCTTATTTCGGCTAATAAGCGTTCAAAGTAGTCCTCACCTAGAAAACCACCATTTTCAAGACGCTTTTTATCTATTACATAGCCTTTGACAGCAAATTCACGTAAAACTTGTGTCGCCCATTGCCTGAATTGGGTTGCTCGCTTTGAATTAACTCGATAACCTACTGATATAATGGCATCCAAATTATAGAATTGTGTGTTATAGTTTTTGCCATCACTGGCAGTTATCCGGAATTTCCGGATAACTACATCCTCTTGAAGCTCACCACTTGAGAAAATATTCTGCAAGTGTTCATTTACTGTACGAACATTTACATCAAATAATTCACCCATTAGCTTTTGAGTCAACCAGATGGATTCATCTTCATAACGTACCTCAATACCATCTTCACCAGCTTGCTGAGTAAAAATCAGAAATTCCGCAGTACTATTTCTAATCATTAGTTTTTTGGGTTTTTCATCACTCATGCCACGACCTCTTTTAATAATTCAGCCATTTGACCACGGACTTCAGCCAATTCTTTTTCAAGTGCTTCGATTTCAGCTTGAACTGCTTTAATATCGATTTCAGCTTCCTCTTCAAAGGTATCAACATAACGTGGAATATTGAGGTTGAAGTCGTTTTCCTTAATTTCAGCAAAACTTGCAAGATGTGAATACTTATCAATTTCTTCACGAGATTGGTAAGTGCTAACTATTTTGTCCAAGTGTTCATCTAACAGAGTATTTTGGTTTTTCCCAGCCTGATATTCATTGCTGGCATCAATGAACAAAACATCCTTTCTATTCTCGTTTGCACCATCTTTTTCTCGAGATCGATCAAAGATTAATATTGCAACTGGAATGCTTGTGGTCGGAAACAGATTATTGGGTAAGCCGATAACAGCATCTAACAAATTATCTTCGATCAACTTTTGACGAATACGTCCTTCGGCAGCGCCCCGGAAAAGAACGCCATGCGGCACGACTACGGCAACACGACCTTCTTTTTCAATAGCAGCTTCAACCATATGGCTGACAAAAGCAAAATCTGCTTTTGATTTTGGTGGCATCCCACGCCAGAAACGGTTGTAGGTATCTTTCTCAACTTCATCGTAGCCCCACTTATCTAATGAAAAGGGAGGGTTGGCAACGACATTATCAAACTTCATTAATCGGTTATTTTCAACCAAAGAAGGGCCAGTTAAAGTATTGCACCATTCAATACGAGCAGAATCAGCGCCATGTAAAAACATATTCATCCTAGCCAGCGCCCAAGTGCTGCCATTAACCTCCATCCCATAAAGAGAGAAGTTCCTGTCTCCTACTTGTTTTGCTGCCTCTATTAATAATCCTGCTGAGCCACACGCAGGATCACAAATGCGAGCTCCTGATTTTGGAGCACTTAATTTTGCCACCAGTTCAGATACTTTATGAGGTGTATAGAATTCACCGGCTTTTTTTCCGGCATCTGAGGCAAATCGTTCTATAAGATAAATATAGGTATTTCCTATGACATCTTCAGAAACTAGACTTGGTCGCATATTCAGAGATGGTTTATTAAAGTCTTCTAATAAGGTTTTGAGGCGTCGGTTTCTATCCTTAGTTTTGCCTAGGTTAGCTTCACTATTAAAATCGATGTTTCGAAAAACCCCTTCTAATTTGACTTTGTTCGCCGTTTCAATCGAATCCAGGGCAATATTAATTAATTCCCCAATATTTGCTTCATTACGTTTATCATATAAGTCATAAAAACTACTGCCTTCTGGTAATAAAAAGCGCTCACGTTCAAGCTTGCGTCGAATTCGGATATCATCGTTTCCATATTCCTTTCTATATTCTTCATAATGATCGTTCCATACATCTGAAATATATTTTACAAATAATGTGACGAGTATGTAGTCTTTATATTGAGCGGGATCAACTACGCCTCGGAAAGTGTCACAAGCTGCCCATGCGGCATTATTAATGTCTTTTTGATAAATCTGTGTTGTCATCTGGAAATCCTTACTGTTATTTGTGGACTGATTACAGCCCACTATCAGGTAAAATTAATCTAACGTAACGTTACCCTTTAATATTTCTGGGATCATGGCCATGGCTATCTTTGCGCTGAATAACACCATCTTTTCCATGAATAACCAATTCAGAACCTTCTTTTTTACTTTGTTCTCTGGCCGCAACTTCAGCTTCTTGCTTTGTTGAATACACGCTGCTAGCTCTTGTCGAACCACCTTTTTTATTTGCCCAACCATCCCCGTGTGGTACAACGTGACGTGTAGTGCTATTGTGTGATTTTGATTTTTTTGCCATAATCTACCTTTCTGTTTTTTTGTATAAATACTCAATGTTGCTGCAACAGCATTGAGTCCATTATCCCAGTAACTACAATTACTGGGAATTCGTTGCAATCCGTAACATATATCCTTTTATTAATTGACTTTTTCTTTCACTAAGCTTTTTCATAAGATTTTGTTCTCGATTTAATAACTGATCCAATTCAAGAATCCTTTTTTGCTTTTTTAGGCTTGGTATTGTGATGTCTAATTCATCTAACTCTTGCTTCTCAATCATTTTTACGCTGGTGCCTTGAGCAAGGCGTTGAATTTTAATTTGCATTTCTTGTTGATTAATCAACCAGCATAAGTAAGCGGGGAGAATATTGCTGTCTGTAACTCTGATTCTAATTAAGGGTGCTGCTAACAGAGCATTTTCAACCGGATCTTGAATAAAAGCAGCGGTATTTGTATGACCTCTGGAACGAAATACAATATCGTTCTGTTTGATTTGATATTGCTCTTTGATATCATCCAATTTAATTGAAACAAGATCCTCAGAAGATAATATGTTGTCTTCTGTCAAATCCTTCATTTGGATAACAATAGTATTTCCAGTTGAGTCAGGAACAATTTTGCCTCTAAATGAAAACCCCATTTGTATTGAGGCAACGGTATTTAATTTGACTTTCATAGCATCCACTTAATTATGCTGTAATAGCGTTACTGCCTATATTTTAAGTATAATTGAGGGATGAAATTTCGTCAAGTTTATTTTGCAGTAATTTGTTTACTGCAAATTCGGATATTTTTTGATTTCACGTATTACATTGATTTAACATAGAAAAAAGGGGATCTATAACTTATTTATAAAACAATTTTCTCCTATAGAGTCGAAAAGGTCTTTATAATAGGGTTCATTTTCAATATTCGCTTTAGCATGACAAAGTGCCCCAAGAATTGTAGCTTTATCAAAGCCACACATCCAAGATTAAATGTTGATGAGGCACTAGTCGATCAGTTAATTAAGGAAAATCCTTTAAATAACATCATTATCAGTAAACTGATTAATAAAAAAACAAGAAAAAGTGATTACAAACCCGATCCGTTTGATATCAATGAAATCAATGCCATCCTTGCTGAGTCTAAAGGGGAGTTGAAGAATCTGTTTCAATTTGCATTTTTCTCAGGATTGCGTGTTTCTGAGCTAATTGGCTTGCGTTGGCGGGATATTGACTGGGCGAATGGCATTATTAAGGTTGAAGAAGCTGTGGTTGCCAAAGAAGCAAAAGGGCCTAAAACAGAAGCAGGAATCAGAGAGGCAATGTTGTTGCCACCAGCAAGGGATGCGCTATTGGCTCAAAAAACATATACTTTCAAACATCAAAACAGGGTCTTTTATAATCCAAGAACCCAAAAGCCATGGGAAACATCACAGCAGATACGCCGAACGGCATGGACTTATATATTACAAAGAGCGGGTGTTCGTTATCGAAACCCCTATCAAACACGTCATACCTTTGCATCGATGATGCTCTCTCAGGGTGAAAATATTATGTGGGTTTCAAAACAATTAGGTCACGTTGATGTGGAAATGGTGATCAAAACTTATGGCCGTTGGATACCTGATCAGTCTACTCAAACAGGCTATCGTCCGGTGCATAATTGGGGTGATCATTTAACGAAAACGGTGCCGATATGGTGCCGCGATAATGAGAATGGTGAAAAAGATATTGATAAATCAACAAGTTATATGGTGGAGGCGGCGGGAATTGAACCCGCGACAATTTCTCGTAACCTATTGATTTATATATGCCTAATTTTATACTGGTCTATTCTGGGGCGTAAATGGGACATTTTTGATGCTTTTTCTCTAACCCCTAAAATCATAAGCTGCGATCTCACATTTAAGCGTATTAACTTTAAACAGTTTCTCGATTTTATGCAATTTACTCTCTGAACTTAACAAAAAGTGTTGAGTTTATAAAGTGAATTGCATTGAGGTCATTATAAATGCAGCCAAAAATCCTTTAATAATAACGATAGTACGTGTTAAGGTTTCTATTGCTTGCTTGCTTCTTCGATTAATGTAACATATAATTTACATTAAATAGTTTAGTGTAAAATTTGTGACACATTAAAGGTTAAGCAATGAGTAAAAAAACACATTTGCCCATTCCGGTACAGAAAGTTTTAAGAATATTAGGCAAGAATATTGGTGATGCGCGCCGCCGTCGTCGTATAGCTATGGAGCTTATGTCTGAACGTTGCGGTTTTTCTCGGCCCACTTTATCCAGAATTGAAAAAGGCGATCCAAACGTATCTATGGGTGCATATGCATCTGCTCTTTTTGTTTTAGGGATGTCTGAGCAATTGGCACGCGTTGCTGATGCCTCTCACGATATTGTCGGGCGTGAGCTTGAAGAAGAAAGCCTTCCTAAAAGAATCCGATCGCCACAAGCTAATAAAGGGGAGGCAAATGAGTAGCCAAGAAATTTATGTTTCGATTGATCTCGGCGAAAAAACGCACAAGGTTGGCAAGCTCTGGTTTCATCAGCGTGGTGCCAGGCAAAGTGCGTCTTTTGAATATGATCCTCAATGGCTGAAACATTCGGAAAAGTTTGCTCTTGATCCAGCGCTTCAATTAACCTCTGGCGCATTTCATACCACACCAGACCAGATTTTATTCGGTGCTATTGGTGATTCGGCGCCTGATCGCTGGGGTCGTGTGTTGATGCGCCGAGCAGAAAGTGTGCGTGCTAAATCAATGTCAGAGACAGCAAGAACACTGTCAGAAGTAGATTATCTGTTAGGCGTTAATGATGAAGCTCGACAGGGCGCACTACGTTTCTCACTACAAGATGGCGGGCCTTACTTAACCCCAAAAGATAAAGAAAGCATACCACCTTTAATCAGCCTACCTCGATTACTTTCTGCAACGGAACATTATCTTAATGACGAGGAAACAGCTGAAGATTTGAAGATATTATTGGCACCTGGGTCATCTCTTGGCGGGGCTCGGCCTAAAGCATCGGTCAGAGATAAGGACGGTCATCTTGCAATCGCTAAATTTCCAAAAAAAGATGATGAATTTAACGTGGTTGTCTGGGAAGCTGTTGCGCTGACCCTTGCAGAAACAGCGGGTATGAAAACAACCGATTGGCGTTTGGAAACAATCATGGACAAACCGGTGTTGATTCTGCGCCGTTTTGACCGTCACGAAGGTCAGCGTGTTCCATTCTTATCTGCAATGAGTATGTTAGGTGCAAAAGATAATGACCCCCACAGCTATCTTGAAATCGCTTATGCCATTACTCAACACGGTGCAAATCCAAACAGTGATTTAGAAGAGCTGTGGCGGCGTATCATCTTTACCGTGCTGATTTCAAACACAGACGATCATTTAAGAAATCACGGTTTTTTATATGAACGTCATAAAGGTTGGCGATTGTCGCCTGCCTATGATGTCAACCCAACCCCCGTTGAAATGAAAGCACGGATGTTATCAACGTCGATAGATTATGATGATCCAACAGCCTCTATTGATTTGGCGCTTTCCGTTATAAAAGAGTTTCGGATAAAAAAAGCAAGAGCACTTGAAATCATAAAAGAGGTTGCGTTAGCTGTAAGTAAATGGCGTTCGGTTGCAACTCAATTTGGTTTGACAAAAAGGGAGATTGACCGCATGGCTTCAGCTTTTGAACATGAAGATTCAATGAAATAAGAATCTGATTTGCATCGGTTTCAAATTCCAATCAAGAAATAAAAAGTTATTTACCTATTGTATTTAAAGGGTTTTTTGTCAATACAATAGCTTAAATAGGCCTTAGAATCAAAACCCAATCAAGAAAATTTACTTGGGACTATTTTTTAACTTGACCAGTCAATGGCGAGGACCAGTCATTAACTGTTGTATATCCTGCTAAAGTAGATGTATCAGGAATCCATCTACCATAATTTTTGATAATCATTTCTGTATCTTTATGTCCCATTTGCTTGGCAACCCATAAGGAGTTTTCACCAGCAGAAAGCATCATCGAAGCATAAGTATGACGGGTTTGATATGGGTTGCGGTAGCGTACACCGGCTTTTTTTAAGATATGTGCCCAGCAGGTTTTTCGAATTTGACCGTCTGTTTCCCAAGGTGTATTGGTGCGAGGGTTATAAAAAACGCGGCCCCCTTCCAGAAAAGTAAATTTCTTTTGATTTTGCAGCGCTTCCAACGCTGGTGGTAGTAACAGCACATCACGCTTTCCAGATTTTGTTTTAGTGCCTTTTTCTTTTTTAAGAACAACAGCCCTTGATACTCTTATAATCCCATTTAACCAATCGATATCGCCCCATTCTAAAGCAATAAGCTCCGATGTACGTAAGCCACTATAAAAAGCGAATTGGAATAGATTCCTGGCTTGATCTTTTGCTTCATAAAGGATGGCTTTTATTTCATCCTGATTAAATGGATCGACCTCCCAATTGCTGCTGCGAGTCTTCTTATCAACCAACTTAGATAAAACCAATCTATCCAATGGGTTGGAGGTAATCATGCCATCATTTAATGCTTGATCTAATGTGTTTCTTAAAGGGGTTAGAATATTTCGTATGGTTTTAAGCGTCAATTCAAGCTTTGTCACATAATTACGAATCATCATAGATGACAAATCTTTGACAGGAATATCGCCAAATGCCGGGTATAAATGGGCTTCACACGCCTTCCTATAACCATTAAAGGTACTGGGTTCAAGCGTCTTTTCAGCAATTTCCATATATTCTTCAAGCAATTCACCAACAGTAGATTTCACCACTGAATAGCCAAACATTTTTGATCTTTGTGAGTTTGGGAAATAATCCTGATAATTAAACGTACCCACGCTTATGGCGTTTAGAATTTCCCCCCTTAACCTTTCGGCATATTTTATATTTGCCTTGGTTGGTTCAATCTTCAACGTCTCACGACATCTTACGCCACGATAAGTAAAGTCGATTCTAATACATTTACTTGAATCAAGTTCCCGAACACTTATCCCGCGCGCAACCGGATATTCGTTGCTTTGTTGCCGTTTTCCACCCATCGCTCAACCTCAACTAAATTGATCCATATATTACCATCTGGTCCTATTTTACATTGTACACCATCTAACCACATGCCGCGCTTTCGTTTGGCGTGAACTGCATTAGACGTGTCACCAGAAATTTCACAATATTTTTTTAATTTTACCCAGTTCATAATCAAAATTTCCTTCTTCTTTTTGTTAAACCAACTACCCAACAAGAGAGCAGTTTTCCCTGTTTATATTTATTTCAAGAATGATCTGATATAGCTTCATCAATTCAACTTCAGATTTAAAGTTAATCGGCACTGAGCCGTGACAATATATCATCCGAATATTATCCAGTGATGAATGCGACAATTGTGCGATATGCTTTAACGTGTAATGAGTTGAGTCCAATATGTATTGGATCATCCCTTGATAGATTGTTACCTTGGAGTGGTTTGTCATTTTAGCTCCCTTAATCCTAAATTCTTATTATTACTCATCAATAAAAGCGTTAACTTTCCTGTTACTTACTTTTGCATTAATAGAAACACTCGATAAAAGCATATTTCAAATTACCACAAAGATCAACTTCGAGTTGCAATAAAATAAACTTTAAATAAATTAATATTTTAAATTTAACAAATGCTGAAATTATTGAACATAATAAACAATGAAGATATACTGATCCTATATTGAATAGGAGTATCAATTGGAAAGAGAACATTTTGTTCGAGGTTTTGCTAGGAGGCTTACAGCCCTGATGCAGAAAGAGAATCTCGGATCAACCAAATCCAAAGCCGGTGTCAAAATCAGTAAACTCGCTGAGGTTAGCGGGTGCTCGCAGCAAATGGCAAGACGTTATGCTCTAGGTGAGGCGCTGCCTGACGTTGACGCTACCTACAAAATTGCTAAATGGCTGAAGGTATCTCCTGGTTGGCTTTTGTATGGCGAAGAAGGTGAAATACCCAATAATATTGGCCAAACCAATTTAATTCAGATCGAACCAGATTTGCTTGAATACATTCTCTCAAAATGTGCGCCATTATTCGATATTACCAAAAACAGACAAGAACTTATCAGCTATATCATGGACATTATCCATGATGCGACACATATAGAAGCTGAACATAAGGAAATTTTAAAAGTCATAGATATGTCTATAAACTCCATTACACGCTTTCATGGAATTAAAGATGATGTACGAAGTAAAACAGCAGGTTGAGCATTTAGCTGGCCAAGACCAAAAAATTACATTGCACCCAGATGCCATTGAGATTTTATTTGAAAATCGCCGGTTAATAAAAAATGTTTTCTTAAATCTTCAAGGATTATATGGGATTACTCACATGGGAATGGCTTGTATAGACCCTTCTCATGAATTAATGGTGTTTTCAACAACACCTAATATTGAGTGTAATCTTATCCATCAAAACTTATGGACAAATGATCATTGTTTTATCCCTGACTTAGCAAATAAAAACGCATTACTTTGGTGGGATTACCAAGACGAGAATATTGAAAAAATCAAACTAAAGAACAACCGTCTTAAATTGGGCATGACGATTTTTAGGCCGATCGGTGATTTTTTCTTTATGTATTCTTTCGCAACTAATGAGGTAGCAGAAGGGTTGCGTCAATTTTATAATGACAACTTGTTTGGTTTGATTGATATGGGTGACTATTTCTATAAATCACTCAGAGAATTATATAGTAGCTATGCTTTGAACCATGTACCGCCACAGTTAAAAGAATTTAACTCCAAAGCATCGGCACTAAATATTAAACCTTTCCTGCGCTTAGTGTAGGAAATAAAAAATTAAGGTGATTGGATATGGAACAATACGAAATCATTAAATTAGGAAATCCGCTTTTACGACAAAAAGCCGAAGCTATTAGAGAGGAAGAGTTTGGTTCAAAAGAGCTTAAGCAGTTAGAGCAAACTTTATTTGAAGTGATGAAAGCAGAAAATGGTTTGGGTTTAGCTGCCCCTCAAATAGGGATTAGCAGACGGGCGCTTGTATTTGGCATGGAAAAACATCCAGTCCATACTCATTTGTCTGAAATTCCGTTTACTATTTTATTTAACCCTTCCTATGAGCCACTTTCAGAAGAATGCGTTGAGGATTATGAAGGATGTTTGAGTGTTGGTACGCTTCGTGGAAAAGTATTGCGATATAAGCATATTCGTTATCGAGGATATGATGTCAATGGTCAATTGATAGAGCGGGAAGTGTCTGATTTGCATGCTCGCGTTCTGCAGCATGAATACGATCATTTAGAAGGGGTAATTTTTTTGGATAAAGTTACAGATGTTAACTCACTAGGTTTTCATGATGAATTGGTCCGATCAGGTGAGCTTAAAGCAAGAAAAGCTGCGTAAATTTACATGTTCAAATCTTCCAAAAAAATTGTCATTAGCGGTGCCATCGGTAACGCCCTTGAAATGTACGATTATGTGATATGGGGACTATTCTCCGTCTTTTTATCCAAAGAATTTTTGCCACCAAATTCCGATTTATCTGATCTTTTTGTCTTATTCCTGATTACCTACTTTTTAAGACCAGTGGGTAGCTTACTGGGCGGTATGCTAGCCGATCAAGCTGGTCGCAAACGAGTTTTGACGCTTAGCATTGTAATGATGGGTATTTGTACGGCCTTAATTGGCGTTCTGCCATCTTATAGTCAAATTGGTGTCATATCGGTTTACCTCCTTATGTTCATCAGGCTGATACAGGTATTTTCTGTTGGAAGCGAATACATTAGCTCTGTATCTTTACTCATTGAGAGCTGTGAAAAAAATAAGAAAGGCTATTTTGGTTCATGGGCTGCTTTTGGTATTAATGCCGGCATGCTTGTGGCCTCCCTAACAGGTGCGTTGGTTTTATTCCTCATTGATACGCATATACTACCGCCATGGGGTTGGCGATTCGCTTTTATTTTGGCATTTATAACCATGATGTTTGGTTTCTGGATACGCAACTCTATTCCTGAAAGCCAGGAGTTTATCTCCAATCATGCGAGAAGTGAGCAAAGATCATTATTCAAAATTTTTATAGATACTTTCAAGCAATTGAAAAAGCAGCCCCTCGAATCGTTTATTGTATTTGCGCTTGTTATGTTTGGTGTTGGCACAACGGTATTGATGTTTGTTTATGCCCCCATTCACATGACAACCGTCAACCATTTTTCTCATACTCAAGCATTTGTAATCAACTCAGCTGGTCTCGGAGTGGTCACTGTCTTGGTTCCCCTCATGGGCATAATGTCCGATTTATATGGACGGACCCGCATCATCTTAACAGGGACCATTACTCTAATACTGTTTATTATGCCTTATATTATTTGTTTAACGACAGGCTCATTTTCACAAATATTATTGTTTCATAGCTTAATGGCCATACCCTGCGCCAGTATTTTTGCTGTAACACCTGTGTTTATTACGGATATTTTCCCGCATTCTGTTAGATGCTCAAGCGCTAATCTAATTTATTCTATTGCAGCTGTCCTCGGTGGGGGATTTTTGCCGGTAATCGCAATAAAACTCGGGCAACAACATCATCATTATGCACCCAGTTATATTTTAATGTTTATTGGTGCGATTAGCTTGATTGCGTTGACGCTTTATGTCAGAAAAAATAATCAAAATACTAATAGGTTAATATTGGTTGAATAGCATTAGTCTGAACTCCTAAGTAAAAGAAGCAGACGATAAAATATAGAGGAGAAAAGGGAATTGCAAAATTTCACTTAAAGCATTCAATAAAAATATTATTGCTTTCATGTCGCTTATCAACTAAAACTTGCTTCCTATATATTTTAATAAAAGCGCTCCTAATGGCGTTATAAGTGAACACATCGTTAGCCAAGCAGCAATTTTAAATTGTGTATGCTTAATGTATGCTATTTTGGAGTTAATTACTATTTGCTTAGCATATTGTGAATCTTCCTTGGAATAAGGTTCCTTCTTATCAACTTTGTCATAATATGTTGAGAGGAATGTTTGGGGAGTTAAGCAACAAATATCACCAAAGTATAAAATATTTATATCATTTGAGCTATGGCTAAAGTTAACCCATGGTGGTGTAAGTTTTGGTAAAAAAGTACTAAGGCAAATAACCATACTCACTACCAAAAAAACCAACATCAAAATAAAAGCGGTGTCTATTAACCAATGAACGCCCACTAGTTTACAAGGGTTCTGAATTAATCCAAATGTAAATGCACCACATAAAGCCAGCAAAGCACCATTTTTAGCCTCACCATATTTTAACCAATCATCAGTTCTAGCTAATATATCTTTCAACTCTATCATGGCAATTTTCCTTTAAAGCTCTTTTACGGTTGAAAAATATACATCACCTCCGTATATTATACCACTGTAATCCCGTACCTGAATGTTTTGCTTTTTAAAGTGGTCTTTTTTTATTGATCCATAATTTGGATGATGTCTTTTGAGACCTTGATAAACAGCATCAGTCAATAGTATTGGAGAATGTTCAGTTTTTGATACTTTAGAGCTCTTATGGAAAGAACAAAAATATTCATCTTGGTGTTGAAGCATTCTATTGTTATATGTGGGTTTTAAATTATCGAGAAACTCATCATACGATGTATCAAACCAAGACCATTTATCTGTCAGAGGGTAGTGGTTTCCTTGGCTTATTATACTCTGTTGGTGATATATAGTTTTGTAAGCCAAATCGGTTAACCTTGAAGCAACATTTGCGGGTTTACCAAGCCATACAAGCCCTCTATAAAATTCTTTTTCACTACCCTGTTTAATCGCTCCTGTTTTTGTAATCAACATGTTGCCATAGTCAATACCTATACCGCACTTAAAATCAGTGGCTGTTATTTTTTTATTCAGTATATATTGACTAACCGTATTCATTAAAATTGCGGTATCAATAGCGTTTTTAAAGCAATTTTCTTTGTCAAAAACAACCATTACTCGATCCCCGATTATGTTTCTTATATGTCCACCGTAATATCGAGCACACGCTATCATTGTTCGAACAAAAACCGAGTAAATTTTTGAAAGTGTATGAGGCTGCTTGCTAGCACTAAATTTAGCTGAATTTCTTATATCAACAAACAAAACACAAGATTCAAGGCGCTTACACTTTTTTTTCTTAGTGTCCAAGTTATCATATGTAATAGAGTTGTCATCAAAGCTTGGAACAAAGTCAGTCTCTATAATTTCAACTTCAAAATCGCTCTTTAAAACAGTGCTACATTCATCTTTAATTCCCTGAAAAAAATCTTTTAAATCCATTAATGGTTCCTATGTCAAATTCAAAACATTAACAAGAGAATATAGCAGAAAAAAGAAAAATACGGTCAGCATTGAAACTGATGACAACAATGCTAATCGACTATAATTACGTGTATGCTGTCTTAAGTTACGTACTTCAGTCAGTGAATCAATTATCATTTTCTTCATGACATGAGAGGACTGATCGGTTGTTTCTTGGAATACCTTGGCCATGGCTTCTTTACTGCCGGCCAACGCAGCATTAAGCACTTTCTCGGCCTTTTCTTTTGCATCATTCTTCCACTGAGAGGAAATGCACTCCATTTCCTCTTTGAACTGAGACAGCATTTCTTGCTGTGCTTTTCGATTTTCCTCAAGCAGTCTTTCATTCATCATCTGAAAGATGAGGACAGGATCATCTTTGCCCAGAACAACACCATGCCTGACAGCAATGTCTTTAATAACTTCATTCATTTTATCTGACATTAGATCACCATGGCGTTATCGATCTGGCCAAATAATTGATCTCGTATTAGCTTCAATCGCTGCCTGGTCATAATATTTCGATCAGGTGAGTTGATTGCTTCATTAAACGTCATTTTTTGTTGCAGCATATCCGTGAGATCTCGGCCAAAGGTTTCTTCCTTTAAGTCGGGGATGTTAATGAGTGCCGCAACGCGATCCTTATTTTCCTTATAGATTTTCAGCTGCTCAAACGGCTTTCCTTCATGTTCAATCCTTCCCCAATAGGGATTAAGCCATACAACGAAGCGGATATCTTCAGGTAATTGATTTACTAAGTGAATAAATCCTGTGATGGTATCGAATAGAGCTTGGCCGCCGGTGATAACTGAATGGACAATAAGCTCATGCCCCATGCCTTGTAATAATGCCGGCACCTGATTGCTGATGATATAATGCGACAGTGGCACAAAAGAGCTCGCACCGTTATCAATGATAATATCTTGATCTGATGTAGCAATTTTTTCAATCAAGGCGTCAAAATGTCGGGGGTTAATCTCATCACCTTCCATAATATCAAGACGTTCAACATTAAGCGCTTTGAAACCATGGAATGTGGCGTTAATGGGGTCTGTGTCTATACAAAGTGGTGTTTGTTCTTTATGGTGTTTATATTGGGCTGTCGTTGCTGAAATAAAGGATTTGCCGACACCGCCTTTGCCTTGCATCGTAATATGTATTTTGGCCATTACAAGAGTTCCTCCAAGTTAGGTATGGGATTATAAGTAAAGCCTTTGATTTCATTTGTGGCGTTACTTTTCTTCTTTGTATCTTCCTTGGTTTTCTCCTGCGGCTCATTCTTTTTATCATTACGAATGAACTGTGCTACATATAAGCGAAATGTTTTGTATGTGAATGAAATTTTGCCTTCCTCAGTTAATGTCTCCCAAATTGCTTTCATTGGCCAGCCATCAGATAATGCTCCAATAATGTCTTCCTTTTGAGCAAGAAAGGCCACCTTATTTTTAGAGTTATTAGCGCCATTTTTGTCGGCCTGTCTTTTTGCAATTCTTTCACTGAGTGAAGTATTCATCTCATACCATACATTTTTTGATTAATCGCTCTCAATATATCTTATTAGAAATTTTCCTCATTAACAATAAAAATGTTTTTTTAGATGTTCTTTATGGTTTTTTTTGTTCTCTTTTATTTCCTTAAGATGTTATTTAACTTCCTATTTATGTTTTTTATAGTTTATTTATGCCCTTTTTCTTCCTATAGACCAAAAAAACCCTTGATGGGAAGAAAAAGAACCTGTTATGATATCTATAAGAAACGTTAGAACTCTGGGCAAGATAGGTGAAGTTAGCTAACCGGTAAACCGGTCATCAAACTTCACAAGCCTTATTCGCACCTTCGGTGCTCAACGGGTATCTTGCTTTTTGAGCCCAAAAAGAAAACAATGAATCAGTACCTAAAGGATTGCAAACCACTTATAAAGAGGTCAGCATCCTTATGGACAATAAGAATAAAAAGCCTACCAGAAAACACGGTCGCCACCTTCGTGTCCCCGTTCTGCCAGATGAAGAAATATCCATTAAATCGAATGCAGCTCAGGCTGGACTTTCTATCGCGGAATACCTGCGCCGTGTCGGCCAGGGCCACCCAATCCAAAGCGCCCTTGATAAGGATTATATTCTCCAGTTATCCAAAATAAATGCAGATATGGGAAGACTTGGAGGACTGTTTAAGCTCTGGCTTACCCAGGATAGACGTGTCGCACACTTTGATCACCGTATGGTAAAAGCACTACTGGATCGCATTCAAACAACGCAGGAAGCCATGTTTCAGTTGGTGAAAAAATTATGATTATTCGCCATATTCCGATGAAATCAGCAAAATTGAGCAGCTTTTCAAGCTTGGTGAAATATATTGTTGATGAACAGAATAAACAGGAACGAGTCGGCAAGGTCAGCATATCAAACTGTAACAGTATCGACCCCACCTGGGCCATTCAAGAGGTATTAGCAACACAGGCAAGAAATCAACGAGCCAAGGGCGATAAAACTTACCATTTACTCATATCCTTTGCCCCGGGGGAAAACCCTCCCGAAGAAGTATTGAAGGCTGTTGAGGATCGGGTTGTATCAAGCATTGGATTCAAAGAACATCAAAGAATCAGCGCCATTCATCATGACACGGACAACCTGCATATACATGTTGCGGTTAATAAGATCCACCCAAAATCCTTTAACATGATTGAGCCATATAGAGCTTATAAAGCTTTTGCTGAAGTAGCATCAACACTGGAAATTGAGCATGGACTTGAAATAACCAATCATCAAGCCCGCAAATCCTGTTCAGAAAATCTTGCAGATGATATGGAGCAACATTCAGGTATTGAAAGTTTGATTAACTGGATGAAGCGTCATTGCTGGGAGAACTTGGAATCAGCAGAAAGCTGGGATGAATTTCATAAAATTCTCACCGTACATGATTTGGAAATTCGGGTTAAAGCCAATGGATTTGTTTTTTGCAATAAAGATGGCCTCACCATTAAAGCCAGTTCTGTATCACGCGGATTTTCTAAAAAGAACCTTGAATATCAATTAGGTGCATTTGTACCATCGCCATATTCTGCTCACATAGCTGGACAAAATATTTATCGCTATGAACCACTCAATAAGCAAGTGCTTAGCAAAGAAATATATGCGCGCTATCTTCATGAAAGACAGCATGGCAAAACCCTTCTTTCCGAGAATCTTAAGAGTCTCCGTGAAGCTAAGGCCAGATTAATTGATAAGGCCAAGAAACGTGGCAGAATGAAACGAGCTGCACTGAAAATACTGAAAGCCCCAAGGACTCAGAAAAAATATCTCTACAAGCAAATCAGCAAAACCCTGTTAAGTGATATTGAAAAAATACGCCAAAATTACACCAAAGAGCGCAACTGCCTTATTGAGTCGCACAAAAAAAATACCTGGGCTGACTGGTTGCGGTACAAAGCACAACAAGGGGATAAAGATGCTTTGACCGCCATGCGATATCGCAATCGGAAAAATAAAACCAATTACACCTTATCAGGCCAGTCAGCGGATAATACCTCCACTGATATTGGACAGGTTGATTCCATTACCAAAGAAGGAACAGAGATTTATAAACAAGGTAAGGCTGTTATTAGAAATACTGGCAAAGAAATTAAAATTTCCAAAGGTGGTTCTATCGCTGCACTGAAAAAAGCAATTGAGATGGCGCAGCAGAGATATGGAAGCAGTATACAGGTAAGTGGTTCGCCTCTTTTTAAAAAGATTATTATTCAACTAACCGTTCAGAACAATATCTCAATCACTTTCGCTGATCCTGAGATGGAATCTCAGCGCCAAAAAATAACTTCACAACAGGAGAAACAAAATGAGCAATCAAGACGATACGGATCTGATGATGGAAGAAGAACTGCAAGAAGCAATGAAGTTGCTGGAACAGCCCATGGAGAAGGAAGCCATTCCAGAACGAAGTCCAACGCTATCAGCACTAGACAAGGCTCGCCAGCCGAAGGTCAAAACAGCTTGCGAAACCTGTCCCAACTCGATATGGTTCAGTTCACCAGAAGAAGTGAAGTGCTATTGCAGGATAATGCATATGATCAGCTGGAGCGGCAAGGACTCCAATCTGATAACCATGTGCGACGGAAAGTTTTTGGAATAAAGAAAAAAAAGTAATTGGTTTCATGTATAATGAAACCCATAATTTAGACCACACAATAAGAATCAGTATGCAATTGTCTAAATATTTACACAAATTTAAAAGACTGTGGTGGCAAACAACAAGCTTTCTTGCTCAAGCAGGACCTTTTTTTCTGATATTTGTTCTGATAATAATCTCTTTGTTTTTTTCTACTGAAAAATCCCTCTATATAGTAGTTAGTGGAGTGGGCTCAGTAGTAGCTTTATTTGGATTTTATCAAAACAGAACCAAAATCAATCTAGAACTTTATGAAAGAAGAATCAACACCTACAAAAAATGTAGGGGAGCCATTGAACTATGTGTTAAACATGCGAATATTGATATTAGTGATGCAGTAAGACTGTTAAGAGATTTAGATTATGAAGCTCGCTTCTTTTTTGGGCAAGAAATATCTTGTTATATGAATCAACTTTTTAAGAAATGCTTAGAATTAAGATCGATACAGAAAAAACTTGAAGATCACAAACAGTACCCACCTTGCACAGAAGAAAGATCGAAAGTTGTGAACCAAGAATCCGACCTTTTAGATTTTTTTATAGAACAACTTGAAGTTATAGATAAGCAATTTGATATCTATTTGTCTTTTAGACATGTATATTAATTAACAATAACACATGTATGGCTGCCCAGAGAATGCTCCATACCTCGAATAACTGTTTTTGAGGGAAGGTAGACACTCAATGGATAAGGGTTAGGATCAATTTTGTGGTAATTTGTTGGTACTCCAAGCTCGCCACTGGTATTCATTCCCCAACATTTAAGATTACCTGTTTGATTTAATGCACAAATATAGGCTAATCCAACCACTAAACCCGTGGTATTTGCATCAAGATATGGATTAGTAACAGGCATACCACTGGGGTCGCCAATACTACCAAGTTGGCCATAGTTATTTGCACCCCAGCACTCAACAAGCCCATTTTTGAGTAAGGCGCACGAATTGCTAGAGCCTATGTAGACTTTATTCACCTTATCTGAGAGGTATTCAACTTTTAGTGGCCTAGGGGTTATTTTATTTTTGCTATTTCTATTTCCCAGCTGACCGACCCCATTATCTCCCCAACAATAAACTTCTTCGTCAGATAGAGTTGTGCAGGTGTAGTTATCCCCAGATGCTATATGTACAGCTGACTTATCAAAATTTTGCATTTGTAACGGCGTGGGATTAGGAGTGTCAGTACCTATATTTTGTTCGTTGCCAAGTTGGCCATTAAGATTACTTCCCCAACATTTAATCAAATGATCCTCAGTAATCACACAGGTATGACCCCATCCGCCAGTAATTTCTAAAGCTTTTTTCTTGGATAAATCTACAGGTAAGGGAAAGTCCACATTGGTTTCGGTTCCGCTATATATAACGTTACCCAGTTGTCCATATTTATTCCTTCCCCAGCAATTAATAGAACCATTTTCTAATAGCGCACAAGTATGATATGCGCCGGCAGTAATTTGTTTTACTTTAGTCTTAATACCTTGAACGAATAAAGGTGAAAAATTTGGGGTAGTAGTGCCACTATTCGTATAATTTCCTAATTGTCCATAAAAATTGGAACCCCAACATACAACTTTCCCAGAAGAGAGTAAGGCACAAACATGAAAAACTCCCGCAGAAAGTTGAATGACCTCTGATTGTAAGTTTTGAACTTGAAGAGGACTCCAGCTTGTATTTTGCTTATCACGGTTAGGATTACCTAGTTGCCCGAAATTGTTTAACCCCCAGCACATTACCTTACCCGGTGTAATCGCGTTAGCACTGTTAAAACAAAATAATGCAAAGATTAAATATATGAATAGATTCGATCTCATCAAATTAACAAATTGTTAAAAATGCACCATTTTAAAGCAACTCGAAATTTTTGTAAACTTAAAATGCATGCGGGGTTAGCGTTTCATTGATTCATAGTGTCGAATTTATTTTCATACATAATATCAAGGATCCACTGCTAAAAAATTGTGCCCTTTCTATAAGCGAGAGATATCGTTGTTACAGTTTTTGCAGGTGCTTTTATGTATCTTGATCAATAAATTATTATCATCCATATAAGCATTCTACGGACATAACCATTATATGACTAAAATATCTGGAGGTTAAATAGATAATTGACGGCAAGTGACATGCATCTTAACCGCCAATCAGATTAAATCTAAGTTAGATGAACAACGTTGTCCTTTCTTGACCGGTTCAGACGATTACATCGCTTAGCAATTTTTTCATCCTTGGGTTTGATCTGACGCCTCACCCCTTCAATGCCAAGCTTGCTGTGATTTGCCAAATCATTAAAATCACTGAATTGCCCAGGATTTAATGACTGCTCACCTGGCGCAAAGGTCGGAATAATAATAAATCCCTTGACAGCATCGGCGGCTTCACCGGCTTTTTCTTTGCCGGGGTTGATTCCTTTCGATTGTTCAAGGTGCTTGTCATCATCAGCGGCCAGCATGATTGGGGTATTGGGGTATTTTTCATGTATTGCCTTTGCCACCGATTTAAGATTGCCTGCATCAAAGGCAGACACAACCGCTGGCAGATCAGTGGCTTCTTTTATTGTTGCTGCGGTTGCATAGCCTTCAGCAATGACAATGACAGGTGAATCAGCAAGCTTGTCTAGGCCTCCTAATACATGAAAGCAGCCTTCTTTCCTGGAGTCTTTAGCAAAATTTTTGGTGCCGTCATCACCGATATATTGAATACTCCAAATTTTGCCTTCAATATCCATAGCTGGAATGCAGGTGATTTTATGGGCAGGGCTAGTATAAACACCTGGGTGGACCTGAATACCTTTTGATTTCATATAAGGGGTTTGTTCGGTTGCCTCTTTCATTTTAGATAATCTTTGCATAAGTTTCAGCGCAGTACTTTTGTGCTTTTCATCAAGTTCAAGCTCGCGGTTTTTCTGGTTTTCAAGGGCTTGAGCTTTAAGGGCTGATTTTTGCTCGTCGGTTAACACATAGCCTTTACATTTCCATTTTAGTTCAGCACCTGTGCGGTTATTTTTGATATAACCAGCGGGAATGCCGTCTAAATGAGCTACATAAAAGCCAGCCTTTTCACCGTGTTTATCATCGTCCATTTGTATGCGATGGGGCTTGCCATCCATGATGGGATGCTCACCTGTTACTATGGCGCCTAAGCTGACCAATGCTTCTTTGAATTCATCAGTCGGTGAAATGGCTTTATCTTCTGGTGAAATTTGGTTTTCTGGAAGCCAGGGGTTGATTTTTTCAATATCAACACCTGGCTTTGCATACCAGCATTTTTGTTCTTTGTCCCAGGCAATCCCAGTTGTCCCATCAGCAAGTTTACCTGCTATTGATTTTGCTTTGTCTTTTTCTTTGTATGGGATGCTAAGCCAGGTTTTCTCGGAGATATATTGTTTGGATTCCATGAGGATTTCCTCTTTTGGTTGTTCATCCCTGGTTTCAATGGTTTGCTCTTGATTTATGTCTTGGACCTGTTCTAAAGAGCATATGTGATTGACGATTTTTTCTGCATCTGCCGATGCTCGAAATATTTCAAGTGGATCATCTTCTAAAACACGAATCCATGATTTGATATAGGCGGTATGTTGCGACGGGTCATGGCCAATGCCAAGCTCCGCGCCTAATATCATACTGGCGATTTCAGCTCTTAGTTCTTCTTTGGCATACCCGTCACTGCCAAAAGGATGGCTCAAATCTCGGTTGAGTCGTGAAGGATGACCACTCCAATGACCTAGTTCGTGAAGCGCTGTGGCGTAATAATGAGCTGATGATTTAAATTGGGCTTTGGGTGGCAGATGAATACTGTCTGTCGATAATCTGTAAAAAGCTCGGTCTGCTTCTGAATGGAAAATAGAGGCACCCGAATTTGTTAGCAGCGTTTCTGCTTTTTCAACTAAGGACCAGTCCTGCTCTTTTTGTATGAGTTCAGGCATGTTATCAATTTGTGAAGCATGAAAAACTCTGGCATAAAAGACTTTTGGTCTTTCAAGGTTAACCTGTACTTTGACTGGATTGCCTTGTTCATCAAGAACTGGATTTCCTGAATCATCTTTCTTGATTTTTTCTTCACTAAATTTCCAGTATTGTACTGTTGTTCCTTTTTCGCCCTTACGAACCTGAGCATCGATGCTTTGAGCCTGTTTGTATGTTAGCCAGCGGTTATCGCCATCTTGATTCAACATTAAATAAAGAGCATTGATACCCCGATATCGTTTTCCAGTGACGGGATTAAAGGGAATATGGCCATCGCCAATGCCAGGTTCCCAAGGTTTTAACCATGGTGCAGTTCCTTGTTTTAGGCTTTCTATAATCTGATTGGCAACAATTTGATGGTGAGACATCTTAGTCATAGGCTGCCTCCTGTGCTTCTTCTTCACTGATGGCTTCTTCATAAAAAGCCCCCATGATTTCAGCTTCAAGTGGCGTGACTTCAGCAATAAACCCCGGGACGGTTAAATCCTCCAGTTTTTCAGCAACGACTTCATTCAAATCGGGTTTATGATTCATGTATTTTCTCCTGTTTTGGGTAGACCCATACGGGTGTGAGCATTCCTTTTATTTGTCCTGATTTAATCGGGCCATAATAACGACCATCAAAAGACCATTGGCTTTGACTGGTCATGGTCATGACTTCATTTTGATTTAATTGATAATTGTTTACTTGCCATTGAGTTATTGAACGGTTTAGACCATCTTTAATCTGTGGTTTTGAATAGGGAATAAGCTGGTCATTGACTAAGACCCCCTTACTGTTGACCGTTAGTTTATCGCCTGTTGTTGCCACGACTTTTTTCATTAAATATCCATAGCCATCAGGGCAAAGGCCACTGTTAATATATCCTCGTTTTAGGGCTTGCTGAAAAACAGGTCGGTTATCAGGACAAAAAATAACATAAGCATTTTTGAGGTTTTTATCTGCTGTCATTCGATAGATACCTATTGGTATGGAATCAGTCGTGTTGATCCGAAAGCCAAAAACAACCAGAAGAACGCTCAAAGCCAAGATGCTTATCAAAAAAACCGCTGTCCAGATGGTAAATCGTTTCATAACCTGATTTCCTCATCTTTAGTTAAACGAGCACGCAAGATATCCGATTGTTTTGGCGCTTCAATTGAAGCTCTGGTAATAAACACCGGATCTTTAAAATAGAGGGGTTGCTTGCCGTAAATAGCAGGAAAACCGGCCACATAGATAACCATGTCACCAGCTTCTGTAATTAAGCCATTAGCATCTTTTTTAGGTCCTGGCATACGCTGACACTCGTCAATGGTTAATAGCGGTCTTGAGACTTCCTGCTTGGTTTTAGAGATCTGATTTAAAAAAGTAGAAACACGTTTGCCACTGGTCGTGATATGTTCTTTGACAATAGTTGTCTGGCCGGTGAGTTTTGATAAGTGTTCAGCGGTTTCAATTCGGTTGGGTGGGTAGGCGTTTTGAATATGGCAGTTGGATGTAATGGTTTCATCAGGTCCATAGCCCCGCTCTCGGCTTTTAAGCTGATTGATATCCTGGCAGATTAAATAAAACTTCAAACCATAACCAGCAACAAAAGCTAATGATTCCTGTAAGATATCGAGTTTACCCAGACTGGGGAATTCATCAATCATGCATAATAATCGATGCTTGTAGGTCTTTTTAGTTTGGACAGTATAATATCCTTGCCCATCTTCTACGCGTTCAAACTCCATTTTGTCGGCTAATAGTCTGACGACCATATTCAACATGACTCGAACCAGTGGTTGCAGCCTTGCTTTGTCATTGGGTTGGGTGACGATATAAAGGCTGACCGGGTTGGTGTGATGCATTAAATCTTTAATACAGAAATCAGATGCTGAAACATTATGCGCAACAACAGGATCGCGATATAGCGCCAGATAGGATTTTAAAGTTGATAAAACAGAACCAGCTTCTTCTTCAGGTCGGTCAATCATATCTCGGGCAGAGGCACTGATTACCGAATGGGTTTTGCCATCAACATGGGGGAATTGCGTCATTTCAATGAGTAAATCTGCGATATTGGTATTGGGATCAACCAACATTCTATCGATATTGGGAAAGGTCGCCGGCTCGCCCTGATTTTGCAGTTTATAAATGGCATGCAGAATAAAACCAACTAACAATGCTTGTGAGGTTTTTTGCCAGTGAGTTTCGAGGCCTTTACCATCGGGATCGACAACGAGTGTTGCCAGGTTTTGTACATCTCCTACTTCATACTCAGTTCCAACCCTGATTTCATCCAGTGGATTCCAGCGAGCAGAGCCTTTAAGGGTTGCCGGCTCAAAGCGTATGACTTTGTTATTGGCATGTTTTTGCCGCCAGCCTGCGGTCAGCGCCCATAGTTCACCTTTTAGATCGGTAATGACACAAGATTGTTTCCAGGATAAAAGGGTGGGAATTACTAAACCAACACCTTTGCCAGAGCGAGTTGGGGCATAAGTTAAAATATGTTCGGGTCCGTTATGGCGTAAATAGTGAACATTTCCTTTTTCATCTTTAATGGCGCCGACATAAACACCTTCGTCATTATCAATAATGCCGGCATCTTTTAAATCAGCCATATTGGCCCATCGGGCAGAGCCATGAAGATATTCACTGACATTTTCCTGTTTTAACTGCTTGTTGAGAAAAACAATGCCCATTAAAAAAAGACAACCGCTCATAACTGATAAACCAAAGGCGGCATTAAAAATATCAGGAAAATATTGATGATATTGCAGATTCCAGAGAATCGCCTGCCATGGCCAATAGAATTTAGTCAGCGAAAAATTTAAGGTATCAGCATGATAAAGTTTATACGCAGCGTATTGAGTGCCAATCTGCATGCTGATTAAAAATGCCAGCATGACTAACATAATCAGTTGCTTACTTGCTTTGTTATCATGCTTTTGTCTTACTTGTGGGCCAATGGATCGGTTTGGTTTCATTGGTTCTCTCCCGATGCTTTTTGGTTCACAAATTGGCTGACTTCATCTGTGGTATCCCCACTACCAGAACTAAAACTGCCTTCTGGTGCTCCCATTGAGGTGATATTTTGAGAATCAGCTGTCTGGCTAGATGATGACGAATTCGAAGAGGCACGCTGATTTATGGCCTCAGCAATCTTACCGCCCGTAGTATCGGAAGTTTTGGCAGAAAATGAGGCTTTCATGCTGCCGGCTTTTTCACGCGCAACGTCAAACGCCCCAGAAGCAAGATGAGAACCAAATGAACCAGCAAACTTAGAAGCCTGCCCCATGGCTTGTGCCAGACCACCGGACTTAGAACCTGAACTATTGCCCGACATAGCGCCGATATCACCTGTCCCTACACTTTGAGAAGCTGCTTTAAATGCAGCATTCAAGGCTGAAAGACCGCCAGCACTATGAGCACTTGCAGCACCGGCAGCTCCCGCCAGAGCGGTGCCGGCTATGCCGGCAGCACCTAAAGCGCCACCTAAACCAAGGCCACCGCCACCACCACCGCCTGAGCCACCCGATACAATACCTGCCAGAATCGGTGGAATTTTATTAATCAGGACCAGTAGGACGACAGCAACTACAAGCATGACAAACATTTCTTTTAGTAGAATGTCTTTGGACATGGCGGCATAGTACTGATCAACAAAAGACTTACCGATGCCGATAATCAGAATCATGGCAAAAGCCTGCATGGCAATGCCAAGCACCGTTTTGTAATATTGGATGGCGATATCCTGAGTCCAGCGACCACCGCCAAAGCCTAATAAAATGATGCCACCATAAGTTAATATCCAGCCGGTAATGAGAATAATCAGCATATTGATACTGACCATGGCCAAAACAATCAGAATGATTCCAGCAACAATCAGCCCAACCGTTGTTGCCGCTGGTGACCAGACCGATGAGTTATCAATGGCTTTTGAAACGATATCAAAACCCACATCAACAATATCGGAAGGTGAAACACGCGCATCGATGCCAGATGCATTGGCCGCAAGTCTGCGCATGGAGTCCATAATAGAGGTGGCTATCGCAGGTCCATTATCTAAAAGCCAATAGAAAAAACCGACTACCACTAAAAATCTCACAGTTTCAGCGAGAAACTCCTGAATGTCTGCCCGTCTTAATGCCATCATGCCATAGGTCCATACCATGCTAATCATAGCTAAAGACCAGAAAAGGTATCGGGCATAACTCAGGATAGTATGACTCCACATCGAGGCATTGTTGGAAAATCGATAGAGGATATTATCGAGCAAATCCCGACTATCAATGCCAGCGCCATCAGCATGAGCATTGACTGAAAAGCCAATTAATAAGAATACGAACAAAAAAGTGATTGTCTGTTTTTTCATAATATTACCATTTGATACCGGAGCTTTTGGAATAACCGCCTTGTTTGAAACAGGCGTCTGCTATGGCCTGTAGTTCTTCTTTAGAGCGACCTTTTTTAGAGCTGTCACAGGTAAGTGAGGCGAGATGTTGAGCTTTCTTGCGAGCTTTTGTTTCCGCATTGTCACAACCTGAAAGAAAACAGACTGAAAAAGCGATTAATAAACTTAAAATTCTCATGGTTATTCCCCTTTTATTACCATTTTTTACCGGAACTTTTATGGAAGGACCCCGAGCGAAAACGTTCATCTCCGGCATCCTGTATGGCTTGTTTATTTGTTTCTGCGGCATCTTTAACGGCCTGGGCATTTTGCTGCGCTACCAATAAGCCGCGAATTTGCAGCAATTGATGGGCCTGATTACTGGCAAGTTGAGAAGCAGCCTGAAGGGCTTGTTTCTGTCCATCTGCACTTTGTGCATGCGCTTGCAGGTTGCGCAGTTTTTCAGAATCTTTTTTCAGGTTTTGCTGTTGCTTATCAATGCCTTTTAGCATGGCATCATTTGCCCGTTTCTGGGCAACGGATGCGGCCATTTTATTCTGGTTTATTTTTTTTAGCTCTTCTGCTGAGCATTTACCATGTCCATTGAAGCAGGGGATTTTCTGGTAGTATTCCTGGCTTTGAAACCGATCCAGATAAGCTTGCATGCTACCGGCTTCTTGTTTGTAATAATCAATGGTATTGGTGGTGTCGAGCAGGTTATTAATGATGCTGTCGGCATTATCCCATTGAAATGACGTCAGCGATTTGGTGTTTTGTAACATGGTATTGTATTGGCTCAATTGATTTTGGTATTGGTCCAGTTGAGTTTTATACTGGCTGGCCTGATTTATGATTATCCTGCCGTTTTCTATCCAGTTGGCAAAGTCAAATACAGGCGCACCACTGGATAAAGCATTGGCCGACCACAACAGTAAACAGATCAATCTTAATTTCATTGGTTATCTTCCTTTTAATAAGCAAATTGCCGATAAGGGTTTTTAAAGGTTAAGTCTTTGACAACAATGACATTGAAGCGGTAGCCGGGTCTGACATTAACCGTGGGTGATACATTGAGATTTTTAGACACCAGTTGTGAGGTCACTTCACCCAATTGTTGTCCTAATGCCTGACTCAATACATTGCCAGCGGTTGGCTGGTTATAGCCAAGTTGATTATTCTGATTGAGACTCTGGCTATAAGTGATGCCGCCAACGATGGCTGACATTAAAAGGGCCGATCCATAAATCTTGGCATAGTGATGATCAACCTGATCTCTGAATCCAGCCATACCGGCACTATCAGCCCCGGGCATGGAACCAATATCAAGCGCTTTACCATCAGGATAAACAAGACGCTGCCACGCCACTAAAACGGAGTTCTGACCAAAACCAACTTCATTAGAATAAACACCAATAAGCTTGGTACCTTGAGGTATTAACAGATGACGGCCAGTAGCCGTATCATAAACATTCTGAGACACCTGTCCGATAATCTGGCCGGGTAGCTCCGATGAAATGCCACTGACCATAACACCCGGAATTACACCACCAGCTCTGAGCTCATACCGGCTGTTTGGGTTTTCCAATCTTGAGTTCAAATGCCAGCGGCTTTCATTTTCCTGTCCACCCAATGTTTGTGGCGTGGGTCTGGCATTTTGCATGCCTTGTAATTTTTGAAGATGGGCTTTGAAGGTATTGGCGACGTCAATGTTAACAGAAGCACTATGATTTTTTTGGTTCTCATTAGGATGCAATTGTGTGTCATCAACCATTACGGTTGTTTTGGCTTTCACCGCTTCTTCAAAAGCCTGGGTTTTATCCTGACGGATACGTTCAATTTCACTATCGGGTACATCCTGAACTGGCATGTCCTGTTTTGAAGGCTGACTTTGTGCTTTGGGCAGTGGCATTGAAGGCGCTTCTACTGTCACCTTTGCTTGTGTTTGAGGCTTAATCATCCCTGACTGATAATGACCAACCACTTCATTAGCCAGACTCATGGTATTTTTTTTCGATGATTTCAGCTTTACCGGCTCAGGAGCCTGATTCTGCGCATGTGCCCGTTTTTGGGCAACCAAAGCAATTAACACGACAAAAATGGTCAAAATACCAATCGCAATAAATAAGGGCATATTATTGACCCGTTTGACACCCGATGTCTGAAGTTTTTGTGGTGAGGTATCCGGTGATAAGTAATCATTATTTTTATTCATGTGCTTATTCCTTATGTGACCATGGACTGACAGGCGCAAGTTTGCCATTGGTTTTGGCATAGGCTCGGCTTAAGACCTGAGCGCCAACAAATATACTGACGCGATAAAGACGATTGGGCTCTGTTTCATCAACCACATAGAAAAAGTTGGCCTTGTTTCGTGGACAGACGTTTTCAACAATGCCATAACCTTTTTTGCGCATCTCATGAATCAGGTTAATGCCGAAACGGTCACAAACTTTTTGAGAGATACAAAAGGTATTTCTGGCTGGTGGATAAACCCGTGTTAACTGAGATACGGCGTCTTTAGCCAGATAACTATCTTTCGATGGCGATGCTTGTGTAAAATTGCCATAACGCATGCTTGCGCAACTTGATAAAAAAATTGTCAGTATTAAAACGCTTATTCTTTTCATGCTTAGCACCTCGTAATGGTAATTTGTTCTTGAGTAGAGCCGCTTCCTATAACCAGAACTGCTTTGTCAAAGACATTGTCTACAATGAAACGACAGCCTTGCAGACGATAATTGACCATGACTTTTTCTGATTTTTGAAAGAGGCCTCTTTTCCTTAAAACCAAAAGCGCAGGCGCTTCTCTATGTGACATTTCTCTTGGCATTTCGATAATCGTTTTGATACCGTTGTTATAGACTCGAACTGGTTTAAAACGAGCGTTGCCCTGTATCCGGTAATTAAAATTGAGATTGCCTAAGTATTCATTGGTTCCAGGGAATGTATTGGCTTTGCGTCTTTCTGCCTGAATATGCTGTATCATGTTCCATTTTGCTTTAGCTTCATCAGGATAAATAAAAGAGACATAGGGCATAAAATCATATCGGTCTGACTTTAAGCGGAAATGATAGGTCCGTCTGTCGGTGGTCACGACTAAAGAAGAATCAAGACCAACATCCCGAGGTTTGATAATCATGTGTATTTGCTGGCCGGCACCCGCACCTGTTATTGATGGCTCAACCATAAACCTTGGGTCGCCAACATTCATCCCGTTAAACTGTTCACCCGGTTGTAATGCAATATCGCATACCTGTAACGGGGCACAGACGATACTGATTTGACCAGAGCCATAAACAAACTGAACCGAACCATCTGATGAATGAAAAGGCTTGCTAGTTTGGTCGCCTTTCTGCCATTTTTT
Organism: Legionellaceae bacterium; assembly: GCA_020831865.1. Classification (GTDB taxonomy): domain Bacteria; phylum Pseudomonadota; class Gammaproteobacteria; order Legionellales; family Legionellaceae; genus JAFIFT01. Next base: position 49,736 of record JAFIFT010000005.1, read on the forward strand.
GGCAATATTTAATGCCTGTCGTTCTTGAGTTGTAAGTCTCGGCATGCTTTTGGAAAAGTAGCGCTGGTCTATGTCGCTTTTATCAAAAGCAAAAACGGAAAATGGCAGCAGTAGACTGATGGTGAATATTATTTTTTTCATGCGGTTTCTCCATGCTTTAAGTCATAAGACCAGTTAAAGTCGCGGACATATATCAAATGAGGATTTTTCAGAATCGTATCGCTGGATGCATCATTCATCGCATTGTCCTGATAGAGCGTGACCATGGCTTTCATCACCACTGGTTTGTCTTTAACCGTGCCATCGTGGTTGCGAATGGTTTCAACCCAATCCACCTGCCAGGTATTTTCAGATTCCTGAAGCACAGAGCGGATTTCAATATTGACGATTTCATGAGCGGCTCTTTCAAACGGGTTGGCATGTTGTTTATCGTTATAAAATTCTTGGACTTTTGATAATGCCGCATCGTTTTGATTTAAGTAGGAATACACCTGAAACACGGCTTTCTTTTGTAGTTCAATATCGGCACTGACCATGCGGATATTTTCGATAAAATGTGCAGCTGCGGCGCGATAATCATCAATACTTGCTTCACCTACTTTATCAGCACGAGTCACTGATAAGGTGTTACCGTTCGCGTCCTGTTGGAACACCAAAGGAATAAATTTGGACTGGCTGCCAATCGATATCAGCCCACCAACACAAGCAAGGGTAATTAACAGACTACTTAAACCCACAAACTGCCAGATTTGTAAGGACTTCATTAGACCTGCGGTATGGACATTCCAGGCGCGTTTGGCATTGAGATAAGGGTTATCAGTTAGATGAACCTTTTGCTTATCTGGATTTGTTTTATTAAACCATTCTTTGAGTTTACTCATGCTGCTTCTCCATATTGTTTGAAATCAATTCCTTTTTCTTTAAGCCAATAAGATACCCATTGCGCACCGTGTTTCTGCTCAAGCTGTTTCATGTGTTCAATGGAATCTGGATCAGTGGCACCGACGAAAGCAAGTGCCAGAGGACCTAATGCAAGTTGATACAGGCGTTGACCTTTTTCACTGACATAGTAGTAATCCCGTTTAGGTTGAGCTGATGCGATAATGTCAATCTGGCGTGGGTTTAATCCCATGCGCTCGTAGATGCCCCGGGTTTCTGGATCTCTTGCGTAGAGATTGGGTAAAAAGATTTTGCTGGCGGTTGATTCAACAATGACATCTAAAATGCCAGAACCCGCCGCATGAGATAAATGTTGCGTTGCCATAAAAACAACACAGTTTTTCTTGGCCATTGAATCGAGCCATTCTGCGATTTTGTTTTTAAAGACAGGATGAGCGAGCATTAGCCAAGCTTCATCCAGCAGGACTAAAGTGGGTCTGCCATCAAGTGACGTTTCTATCCGTCGAAACAGATATAGCAAAACAGGCAAAGCAAATTTATCCCCTAAGCCCATCAAGTGCTCAATTTCAAAAGTCATGAATGAAGACAGGCCAAGACCATCGCTTTCCGCATCTAGAAGGTGTCCCATTAACCCATCAATAGTGTATTGTTTCAGGGTTTCCCGAATCTCTTCATCCTGAATCGTCATGACAAAGTCAGATAAGGTTTTGGAACCGCTTTGATGCATGCTGATAATGGCGTGACCAATTTCATTACGTTGGGCTGGCGTGGTATTCAAGCCATTAAGCGCAAGAATGGTATCAATCCATTCCATCGCCCAGGCACGGTCTGCTTTGGTTGATAAAAACTGTAAAGGCGCAAAAGCCAGGCGCGAATCTTTATCAGCAATGGTGTAATGCTCACCACCTGTTGCCTTGCAGGTTGGATACATCGACATGCCTTTATCAAAAGAGTAGATCCGTGCATCTTTATAACGACGCCATGATAAGGCGATTAAACCAAGGTGGGTTGATTTACCGGAACGGGTAGGACCAAACATGATGCCATGACCTAAATCTCTGACATGAAGGTTTAACCGAAAAGGCGCATTACCATTGGTGACACAATGCATTAATGGAGGGGAACTGGGTGGAAACAATGGACAAGGCGCTTTGTTTTCACCGGTCCAGATGCTTGAAGTCGGCAGTAAATCAGCAAGATTCATGGTGTTAATTAAAGGACGTCTGATATTTTCAACGCCATGCCCAGGCAGACTGCCCATAAAGGCATCCATGGTATTAATCGTTTCTGTTCTGGCGGTAAATCCAAGGGCGTTAATGTTTTTCTCTATATAGAGCGCTGCTTTTTCAACTAGAGCGCGATCCTCATCCATTAACACAACGACCGATGTATAATAGCCTTGCCCAACCATGCCTGAATTCGTTTCGGCAATGGCTGATTGGGCATCATTCACCATGCTCAGTGCATCTTCATCGACTACACCTGAGCTGGTATTAAATATCTGGTCGAAAAATCCTCTGACTTTCTGTTTCCACTTCTTCCGAAACTTAGTGAAATGTGCCACAGCTTCATGGTTATCCATGAATATAAAACGGGAGTTCCAGCGATATTCAACCGGTAGTTGGGTCAACGCTATTAATATGCCCGGATAAGACTCCAGTGGGAAACCTTCAATTGCCACACATTGAATGAATTTGCGGCCTATCTTTGGCGTGATACCTGAAGCAAGCTCCTGACCACCTATCAGGGCATCAAGGTAAATTGGGTTTTTAGGCAGATTGACTGGATGATTAAGGCCTGTCACACAATACTGAATATGTCTAAGAAAATTATCCTGAGTAACAATATGACCTTGATCATCAACAATCTTTTCAGATTCAAGCCGTTCTAGGTGAAGGGCTGATCCTAATCTTGATTCAAAATTACGACAGGACTGGTTAAATTCTTCAATTAACTGAGCAGTTTTTGCTTTCTGACTTAATCGCTCGTTATTATCGTCAAACATCAATTCAACGAATCGCTTTTGCGCCTGAACAGGTGGATACCAGGTTAAGGTAATGACGAAATAGCCTTCATATAAGGCACCAATTTCTTCAAAAAGCTGCCTTCTTTCTTCATCAATGGCTTTTGAAATATCATCAGGAAAATAAGAATAATCACGTTCACTATATCCGGGGGCAGCCCGTCTGACTGCATCAACATGAACCATCCAGCCGCTGCCCATTGCGGACAATGCCTGATTGATTCGAAAAGACGCCATTTCACGCGCTTCATCCGTGGTATTGGCATTGTCTTCACCCCGATAAAGCCAGGCTGCCATTAGGGAGCCATTTTTGCCAACTATCACTCCATCAGCAACCACAGAGGCATAATTTAGTAAATCAACCAATCCTGCTTTTGAGCTCCGATGCTTTTTTAAATGGTATTGCTGACTTTTAAGTCTTGTCTGATAAAACAGAGTGCTTAAAAAGATAAGCCCTGTTATCGATAGTAAGAAGGTAATTAATACAATCATTGATAACCTCTTTTGTTATCCCTGAAAGGGGTTGAGCGGGGCGCGTAATAATTCTGATAGCATCTTTGTCTCAGATAGATTGGTCTCATATAAGGATCGGCTTTTGCCATTAAGCGCAGTGCTTTCAATGATAAAAACCACATGGCAACACCAACAATGGCTGCTAACCAATCCTGAGCCGCAAAAACCAAAATGGCTGACAACAATCCCGAAAACATAACAAGCTCACGATCCCCACCCATAAAAAGGCCAGGACGGTTTCCACATTGACGAATCGGAATCGTACGAAGGCTCATGGCTTAGCCTCCGCATTCACCATTTCAGTCACAGGCTTTGAGATTTCAGCCCCCTTACCGGTGATGGCGGTCATGGTGTTTTGAGCGGCAACTAAAAATGACAGGACGAGAACGAAGAAGATAAGGGTTCTCATAAAACCATTCATATCCCCACCAAAAATCAAAGTAGCGCCAGCAGCAACCAATCCGATGATGGCAGCACTAAAAGCAAAAGGACCCGTAATAGATTTCTGAATTTTCGTCAGCCATGAATCAAATGGTAGGCCGCCACCGGTTGATGAGGCCAATGCCGGCTGAGTAATAAAAAGTAAAAATAAGACGACTAAACCCATCATCAATATTTTTTTATAATCCATCGTATTTATCTGATTCATTCATATTCTCCTTAAGAAAATTGTTTAATTTGATATTGGCCGTCTTTAAAGCCATCAACAGATATGATCTCTTCAACTTTTCGACCATGTGGCGTTCTGGTAATATGAACAACACAATGAACGGCTTCACCAATTAAAGGTTCAATATCCGCAGGGGCTGCCGGGTTTCGGGTTATCAGGGATTGGAGACGCTGAAGACCTGCAAGACAGTTGTTAGCATGTAACGTTGCTACCCCACCCTCATGTCCTGTATTCCAGGCATCCAACAAATCAAGCGCTTCACTACCACGGACCTCACCAACCAGGATACGATCAGGCCGCATTCTGAGCGTGGTTTTTAAAAGTTGAGTCATAGAAACATCAAGGGTTGTGTGATATTGAACACAGTTTTGAGCAGCGCATTGAATCTCGCCGGTATCTTCAATAATGAAAATGCGTTCTTGTGGTGATTGAAAAACCATTTCCTGAATAATGGCATTCACCAAAGTGGTTTTACCTGAACCTGTACCGCCAATGACTAAGATATTTTTATGCGTTGCAATCGCATATTTAATATCATTGCATTTCTTTTCAGTCATAATGTGCGTCCGAACATAATCATCCAAGGTAAAGACGGTTATGGCTTTTTTACGTATTGCAAAAGTTGGGCTTGAAACAATGGGGGGTAACTGGCCACTAAAACGGGAACCATCCAAAGGCAGCTCACCTTCTAATACAGGCATAGAGCGAGTGACTTCTTTCCCATGAAAACCGGCAACCGTTTTGATAATTGATTCAGCACGACTATCAGAAACATGACCGATGTATTCCATCTGTTCACCGAGTCGCTCCTGCCAGAGTCTGCCATCAGCATTTCTCATCACTTCAACGGTTTTAGGATCGTTTAAAGCATTTTCAATCAAACTCCCCAGATCGCGCTTGAGTTTTAACTTAGCGCGATCTTTTACCGTTAAACTCTGTTCTTCATACTCAAGCATAAGGCTGCTCCTGAGAATGAATCTTGGGCTCAGTTGACCAATGACCTTGCTTAAATTTATTAATTAACCGGTCGACAATGCTTTCTTTCTCAGCGCCTCTGTCATAAAACCAATTATCGTTCTGACGCTCGCGGTAGATACGACGTTGAATTTCATCACGGTGAATCGGCAATGAACGTGGTGCATCAAAAGCAAGACGAATTTCGCCATCACGAAACCCGACAATGGTGCAATACACATCTTCACCAATAACCACTGACTCGCCAATTCTTCTAGTTAATACCAACATGTGTTATCTCCTTCTGTTTAAAATTTCTTTCATTTTGTTAAGATGGTACGCCGCTGTTTCCGGGCTTGATGGGCTACTAGGCTCTTTTTTCTTAACATGCTGACGGTTGACTTCGTTCTTACAGAGCCCGATGAACTGTGCCATAGTAGGCGGCATTTCAAATTGCTGTTCACAGATTTCAGTTGCTTTAGCAATCACAGCGTCTGAAAATCTTTGTAAATTCTTAGCCCATTCTTTTTTGGAAAATTCCTGGTAGCGTTCATCTTGCAGGTCTTTATGCCAGAGGCTACGAAATGCCACGGAAAATTTGGTAAACATCATCTCAATCACCATACGATTCCTAACTCTTCCTGAATTCGACGACTGTTCCACTTTCTGGGAGTTCTTCGTCTTCATCGGGGATATAAAATCCGCTGGTTGTTGTTTGTTTGCCAGTAGTTGTCCTACGCTTTGCATTGGGTCTCTCCTTTTTGACTTCAGTATTGATTTCATCTTCCCAGCATTTTTGAGCCAGCCAGTTCGCAGGAAACTTCCATGCTGGTACCCAATCGCCATGGGCCTTCTTGGCCTGGTAAGCTTTGATTTGAACATCAAGTGCCTGCAGCATGGTCCGAAGAAGGGTTTGATTGGGGTTAATCAGCTTAAAAGCCTCAAAAGCTTTTTCACGGGATTTCTTTTCTGGATACATCCGCCAAAAATGCTCGAATCCCCTAAGAAGATATATATAATTATCTTTTATAAGAGGTGTGGCGGCTTTTTGGGGTTCAGCTTTGTCGGCTTTTGAGGTCCAATCGTCTAAAAAACCCGTATCTAAAGGGTTTGAAACGGGTGGGATTGTGGCGGCTTTCTGTGGCGGGTTTATGGCGGCTTTATTTTGGACAGAAAAACCCCTGGAAGCTAAAAGGCATTTTAAAATAAGCTGTTTGCCTTCAGATTGAATTTCAATTATTCCAGCACGAGCTAAACCAGAAACAGCACGACGAACTTGATCACGAGAAAAACTTTGGCTTTTAACCCCTTGATGAGGCTCAATATACAGCTGCTCAGATATCGACTGATAACTGATTCGCCGCTTAATACCTGTTATTCCTGTTTTAACATCCATATATGGCCTTATTCCTCTAAGATAAGTCAGTTGCTGGATATGAGGTAAACCACTCATAACCTCCAGCTCCTCACCATTAATGACAAAATTCATCATCGTACCTATCCCTGTAAAAACTCGTTTTTATTTTCATATTGTGATATCTTTATATTAATTACATATAAATATCACGAAATGTGAATAATAGATTTCAATATATATCACGCATAGTGATATTGCAATAGATTAAACAGATTTTTTGGAGCAAATTTGGCTGAACTAAACATTAAAAAAGAAATTGGCAAACGTATTCTTGAAGCCAGAAAAGCTAAGGGCTTAACACTCAAAGCGCTTGGCGAACTTGCTGGGGACTTAAAACAAACGCGTCTAACCAATTGGGAACAAGGTGCACGTTCTCCTGGGCCGGAAGAAATAAAGCTATTGGCTCAGGCGCTGGACGTATCACCTGCATTTTTAATGTGCTTATCAGATGAGGCGCAAGTAAAGACAAAAAAGAGTCAAACTCATTTAGTTCCGCTTTTGGAACACCTCCATTATGTGAATGATAAGCCAAATATCGAAACAAACTGCAACCAGAATTTATCTAGTGACAATGTTTTTATTTCTGTGAGCGCAGCACTCTTCCCTGAGCTAAGCGATAAAGCATTTGCGCTGAAGATGGCGGATGAGAGTATGATTCCAGATATTAAGGTGAATGATATCCTTGTGATAGATCCGGCCATATCACCTGAGCCAGGAGATTTTGTTTTAGCTAAGTTAGCGAACAAACCTGAAGCCATTGTTTGTCAGTACAAAAAATTATCTTATACATCCGATGAGTTTGAACTTCTTACATTAAATGAAAATTGGCCAAATATAAAAATGACGGATGCCCATGGAATTGTGATCGTTGGGAAAGTTATACAAAATATTCGTTCATTTTGAAAAGGAATATTTTTTCCTTTCAGCTGTGTAAACAGTTACTTGGTTATTTAGCCGAAACTCTGGATTCCATCAAACGATCCAATACCTATTTTTATTCTAATTATCCAAAATATTTTGCATCATTGACAATTAAGCAAAATAACTGTTGACTACCTTCATGATTTAGTCCATTATTATTTGCATCATTAACAATGAAGCAGAGAATTCAAATGCAATTGAAGCAAATATCAACTATCAGTGCTGGCCACTCCTTTAGAGGTACGATTGAAGAAGAATCTGGTAGCAACATTATCGCAGTTCAAATGAAAAATATTACTAACAACGGAGATATAGACTGGTATGGCTGTGTTCATACCATGGTGAACAGTAAAAAAGAACCTCAATGGCTGATACCATCCGATATATTGATTGCGGCTCGAGGGAATCAATTTTACTCGGTATTGGTCGATGAAAAAATGCCATCAGAGTTTAAAGCTTTAGCTTCTCCTTACTTTTATGTAATACGCCTTAGAAACCAAACAATTCTACCCAAATTTCTTGTTTGGCAGCTTAACCAAAAAATTTGCCAGCGATATTTCGAAAAATCTACCGAGGGAAGCTTTACTAAAAGTATTCGTCGAAATGTTGTTGAGGAGACGCCAATTATTATCCCGAGTCTGAAAAAACAACGATCAATTTTAGGATTACTAGAAGTGTTAAAGAAAGAAAACAAAATTATCGAAAAACTTAAAAAAAGGGGTGAGCAAATTAATTCTTTATTAGCCAATGAGTTAATCCAATAAAACCAACAAAACAAACTTATTCAAACAATTTTTTAATGAGGAGTTATATATGAACGATAAAATTAATCAAGACAGTATTAATAAAACACTTTGGAATGCTTGTGATACCTTCCGCGGCACCATAAGTGCGGATACTTATAAAGACTTTATTTTGACCATGCTATTCCTGAAATACATTTCTGATGTATGGCGTGATCATTATGAAGAATACAAAGCGCAATACGGGGATGAACTAGAACTCATTAATGAGATGATGAAAAATGAACGCTTTGTCCTACCGCAAGATGCAAGCTTTTATGCTTTATATGAGCACCGTCACGAGCCAGGCAATGGTGAGCGCATTGACCAAGCACTACATGCCATTGAAGAAGCTAATGGCACTAAGCTTAAAGATGCAGGCAAAAGTGTGTTCCAAGACATCAGCTTTAATACCGATAAACTCGGGGAAGAAAAACAAAAGAATTTAATCTTGCGTCATTTACTCGAAGACTTTGCAAAACCAGAATTAAACCTCAAGCCAAGTAGGGTTGGCACCTTGGATGTGATTGGTAATGCGTATGAATATTTAATTAAAAACTTTGCAGCTAGTGGTGGGCAAAAAGCAGGGGAGTTTTATACGCCTCCGGAAGTATCTGACTTAATTGCTGAACTTTTAGATCCAAAAAAAGGAGATAGTATCTGTGACCCTGCTTGTGGTTCAGGTTCGTTATTGATGAAATGTGGTCGCAAGGTGGTCGATAACTATAACTCCAAAGAATATGCGCTCTATGGGCAAGAAGCGATTGGCTCGACCTGGTCACTGGCTAAGATGAATATGTTCTTGCATGGTGAGGATAATCATAAAATTGAATGGGGTGATACCATCCGTAATCCCAAACTATTAGATAAAAATGGCAATCTAATGTTGTTTGATATTGTTACTGCCAATCCTCCCTTTAGTTTAGATAAGTGGGGCCATGATGAAGCAGAGCATGATCCTTTTAGTCGCTTTCGTCGTGGCATCCCGCCTAAAACCAAAGGCGATTATGCATTTATTCTACATATGATTGAAACGCTAAAACCTAGCACAGGAAGAATGGGAGTAGTGGTGCCTCATGGGGTATTATTTAGAGGCGCATCAGAAGGAAAAATTCGACAGCAATTAATTGAAGAAAACTTACTCGATGCCGTGATTGGGCTACCCGAGAAGCTCTTTTACGGTACAGGAATACCTGCAGCAATTTTAATCTTCAAAAAGAATAAATCAGATGAAAATGTATTATTCATTGATGCTAGTCGGGAGTGTAAGGCGGGTAAAAATCAAAATTTACTAACTGATGAGAATATTGAAAAGATCGTTAAGACTTATAAAGAGCGACAAAGTGTCGATAAGTATGCTTATCTCGCATCATTAAATGAAATTAAAGAAAATGACTATAACCTCAATATCCCACGCTATGTTGATACCTTTGAAGAGGAAGATGAAATCGATTTGATGGCAGTGCGTGAAGAGCGCAAGCAGTTGAAAGCCGAGCTTGCTGAATTAGAGATAGAGATGGCTAAGTATTTAGAGGAGTTGGGTTATGGCGCCTAAAGGTTGGAAAGAAAAGACCATATCAGAAATATTTTATAGAGTTAATAATCCTGTAGATGTAGACCTAAACTCATTTTACAAAGAAATTGGAATTAGGTCTCATGGTAAAGGAATTTTTCATAAAGAGTTCGTTAAGGGAAAAAGTCTAGGCAATAAACGTGTTTTTCATATTGAGCCAAATTGCTTTGTAGTAAATATTGTATTTGCTTGGGAACAAGCAATTGCTAAGACGACTGAAAACGAAGCAGGAATGATTGCATCTCACCGATTCCCTATGTATAAACCAAAACATGGGGAATGTGACGTTAACTATATACTCTATTTTTTTAATACAAAGAAGGGAAAATATCTACTGGAATTGGCATCGCCAGGAGGAGCTGGTCGGAACAAAACACTGGGGCAAACTGAATTTTCGAAAATAAAAATGCAAATTCCGCCCATTGCGGAGCAAAAGAAAATCGCCAAAATCCTCTCCACCTGGGATAAGGCGATTGGCACTACCGAGCAGCTGCTTACTAACAGCCAACAGCAGAAAAAAGCCCTGATGCAACAATTACTCATCGGCAAAAAACGCTTCCCAGGTTTTAGCGATGAGTGGCAAAAAGTAGAGTTGGGCAGATTGTTAGATTACCAGCAACCAACACCATACCTGGTTAAATCCTCCAGTTATTCAAATGCACACCAAATACCAGTATTAACAGCTGGTAAAACGTTTATATTAGGTTACACAAATGAAGACTTCGGAATATTTAATGAAAATTTACCAGTAATCATATTTGATGATTTTACCACCGCTAGTAAATTTGTGAGTTTTCCATTTAAAGCAAAGTCAAGTGCAATGAAAATCCTTGTTGCAAAAGAGGGTATTTCAATAAAGTATGTATTTGAAGCAATGCAAGTACTAAATTATCCAATCGGGGGGCATCAGCGTCATTGGATTTCAATATTTGCTAATCTTGTTATTGGGCTTCCTTCTATAAAAGAACAGCAAAAAATAGCTTCAATACTATCCACTGCTGATAAAGAAATTGAGAACCTACAGAAACAGCTTGAGCACTTAAAGCAAGAAAAAATGGCGATAATGCAACAGCTCCTCACCGGCAAGCGCAGAGTAAAGATTTGAGAGGATAGAATGGACCAAAAAAACCAAATTACTTTTGAAATTGATGATGCTTTTAACAGAAAGCCTATAGCAGAATGCATGATAGACCTACTTTTATCAGATGCTGATGTTTCACCTATGTTTATTGATGGTAAGTGGGGTACAGGCAAAACAACTTTTTGTAAAAAAAGTATTGCACTTCTTGAAGATAGGGTTAAAGAATACGATGAGGATCAAAAGCCAATTAAAGTCACTTGTATTGATGCTTTTACAGATGACTATGCAGATCAGCCTTTGATTACAATTATTGCCGTCGTAGCTAAATTGCTTGATAAAACGCCATTAAAAAATACTTTTATTGATGCAGCTAAAGGAATTGCGCGATTTAGTTTAAAAACAGCATTAAAAGCTGGAACAGGTTGGCTCCTAAAAACCAACAGTAAAGAACTAGGTGATGAGTTAACAGAAGCACTAAAAAATTCAAGTGATCAGAGCATTGACTATACTCTAGACAATATAATTAAAGAGCATGAAGAAGCGGAGAATAATGTTTTAAAATTGAAGCAAGCACTGGGTGAAATTACAAAAACTCAAAAGTTGATTATCTTTGTTGATGAACTAGACCGTTGCCGACCTGATTTCGCTGTATCTTTAATAGAATGTATTAAACATTTTTTTGAGATGCCAGGGATTCAATTTGTAATGTTAGCAAATTTAGAGCAGATGAAAGCTGCAGTAAAACATCGTTATGGGATGAATGTTGATGCACAAAGATATTTAGATAAATTTTTAAAATTTTCATTTACATTACCGCGTGAAGTTGCGAGTAAAAGACATTCTCTAGCCTCTATTGAACATGCTAAAAAACTGATTAACGAGAGCAAGATACTTAAAGAGTCAAGACTGCAGGAACATCAGTATACCACCTTCTTAGAGGATATAATTGTGCATAATTCATTATCTTTAAGGGAAGTTGAAACATATATTAGATACCTGGAAATTCATTATACTCTTTCGAGGGGGCAAGGATTGGGTAGTTATGCAAATATTTATGCATTGCTGTATATGCTATCAGTCTTCATTTTTGTTTTTAAAAAAGAGATTTATCATAGAATTATTAATAAAGAGCCTGACGCTTTTGAACTTTCGAGTTTAGTTGGTATCACTAACTATCAAAACGAGATTGACAAAAGTAAATCATCATCGTCACAAATTATCGCAGCGCTAGTTCATTTAGCCTTTCGTTATACAGATATCAACATTAATCAAGATGAGCTAAATCATTGGAAATATCACTTCAATGGTTTTTTTCAAGATGAAGGCCGCATGCTATCAGACTTATATGCTTTCTTTACTGACGAGTTTCGCAAACTACAACTGCAATTATAGGAATAAAGTGATGGAAAAAAATATTTTTAAAATTTTAGTCGGGTTTGATGATTACAGGCTAAGCGATGTCTTAAATAGTGAGAATGAATCATGAGCAATTTGCCTCGTTTTCAAGAAGAATACAGCGCTAAAATTCCAGCACTCACATTGTTAACCAACTTAGGTTGGGTTTTTCTCTCTCCAGATGAAGCCATGAGCGCTCGCAATGGCAAAAAAGATCAAGTAGTACTCAAAGAGGTATTACGGGATGAGCTTAAGAAGCGTCGCTTTATATTTGAAGGTGAAGCTCAGGGCTTATCTGAGCAAAGTATTGATAACATCATTAATGAAGTCAGTAGTCCAGCTTTAAACCAAGGTTTACTTGCAGCCAATGAAATGCTTTATAATCATTTGCTTTATGGTATTTCAATAACTCAATTTATAAAAGGGAAAAAAGCGAACCCTACGATTGCCCTAATCGATTGGCAGGATGTTAAAAATAATAGCTTTATTTTCACAGAAGAATTTTCAGTTACAAGATCTGGTGGAATTGAATCTCGAAAACCCGATATCGTTTGTTTTGTGAATGGTATTCCACTGGTAGTCATAGAAGCCAAGCGACCGGACAGCAAAGTCACGAATGGACCTACGATTGAAGAAGGTATTTCTCAAAATATCCGTAATCAACGTATTGATGAAATTCCCTTGTTGTTTGTCTATAGCCAGCTACTACTATCAATTAATGGTGGTGATGGGCGTTATGGCACTTGTGGTACTTCAGCTCCTTTTTGGGCCGTATGGCGGGAAGAAGACTACTCTGATAATGAAATGTTGACACTAAAAAACAAAAAATTAAGCACAGAGCAGATCTCTGCATTATTTAATCATCGGTCTAAGAAAATACTTAGCTGGTATCAAAACCTCATTAATTCAGGTCAGTTAGCTGTTACCCAACAAGATAAGCTCATGATGGGTTTATTAACTCCAATAAGACTTTTAGAAATGGTACGTTATTTTACTATTTTTGATAAAAAAAAGGGGAAAATTATTGCTCGCTACCAACAAGTTTTTGGTATCAAACGCTTAATTGAGCGTATAAATAACAAGCGACCTGATGGCGGTCGTGAAGGAGGGGTTATTTGGCATACCACAGGTTCGGGAAAATCCTTTACTATGGTGCTGTTAAGCAAAGCACTCATTCATCATGATAGCTTAAAGCAATGTCGTATTGTTGTAGTAACCGATAGGGTTGATTTAGAAACACAGCTCTCAAAGACCTTTATCTCTGGTGGCGAGTTAGCGGGAAAAAAAGACAAAAAAGAGGCAATTGCCAAAACAGGTAAGCATTTAGCAGAGCAAATTGGCTTTGGTAATGAGCGAATCATTTTTTCTTTAATTCAAAAATTTAATACGGCAACAAAACATCCACGATGTCGTAACACTAGCCCTGATATGATTGTGTTGATTGATGAAGGACACCGCAGTCAAGGTGGAGAAAACCATGTGCGCATGAAGCAAGCGCTACCAAATGCCGCATTCGTGGCCTTTACCGGCACGCCATTATTAAAAGAAGATAAGACAACCAATAAATTTGGCCCGATTGTTCATGCTTATACCATGCAAAGAGCAGTAGAAGATGAAGCCGTTACGCCACTGCTTTATGAAGAGCGCATTCCTGACTTGGATATAAATGAACGCGCAATCGATAGCTGGTTTGAGCGAATTACAGAGGGTTTAACAGAAAGTCAGCGGATTGATTTAAAGCGTAAATTTGCAAAAAAAGGCCAAGTTTACTCGTCCGACGATAGGATTCGATTAATTGCACTCGATATCGCTAATCATTTTGTGAAAAATATTGATGACGGTTTAAAAGGACAGCTTGCTTGTGAAAGCAAAGAATCGGCAGTTAAGTATAAAAAATATATGGATGAAGCAGGCCTATTTGAATCCGCACTGGTGATGAGTCGCCCTGACTCCCGTGAAGGTAATACTGACATTGATGAATCAACTATTCCAGAAGTCACTGATTGGTGGAATAAAAACGTTGGTACAAAAGATGAGAAGGTCCATACCAAAGAGGTCATTGAGCGTTTTGATAAAGATGATGATTTAAAATTAATAATCGTAGTAGATAAATTATTAACTGGATTCGATGAGCCGAAGAACAGTGTTTTATACATTGATAAACCGCTTAAAGAGCATAACCTTATTCAAGCTATTGCTAGGGTTAATCGTTTACACCCTTTAAAGAAATTTGGTTTACTGATTGATTATCGAGGCATTTTAGCAGAGCTTGATACTACGATTGCCAAATATCAAGATTTAGCCTCCAGAACTCAAGGGGGGTATGATATTAATGATCTTATAGGTCTTTATGGCCAGATGAATACTGAGTATAAAAAACTCCCTCAGCTATATAAAAAACTATGGTCAATTTTCGACAAAGTTCAAAATAAAAATGACATCGAGCAATTACGGCAAGTATTAGTTCCTAAAATCGAAGAGCGTAATGGTGAGCTTGTTGATATTCATCTTAAAGTTCGGGAAGACTTTTATGATGCACTCACAGAATTTACTAGCTGCTTAAAAATAGCATTGCAATCAGCTACTTTTTTTGAGGATAAAAGCTTTAGCGATGAGGATAGAAAACACTATAAAGAAACAGTTAAACAGTTCTCCAGCCTTCGCCAGTTGGCCAAAGAAGATGCTGGAGAAACTATTTCATACGATCAGTATGAACATCAAGTCAAAAAACTACTTGAAAAGCATGTAGTTGGGGTTGCCGTTAAAGAGCCTAGTGGAGTCTATGAAGTTGGGAAGATGGGTAAACAGCAAAAGCCTGAAGAATGGACTGAAGAAAAGACACGTAATGAAACAGATATTATTAAAACTCGAGTTGCTAAGATGATTGAACAAGAGTTACGCGATGATCCTTATGCTCAGGAATCTTTTTCTAAGCTTTTAAGACAAGCAATTGAAGAGGCTGAAAAATTATTTGACCATCCATTAAAGCAGTATTTACTCTTCCATGAATTTGAAGAACAAGTAAAAGAACGAAAATTAGATGATATTCCTGATGCTTTTAATGGCAATCACCATGCCCAAGCTTATTATGGGGTTTTCAGAAAAGTATTACCTGAAGCATTTTCCATTACTAATCCAGAAGCCGAAGAGCAATGGGTCAAGCTTTCGTTTGCAATTGATGAAAGTGTTGATAAGTCAGTTGCTGAACATTCTATTAACCCGCAAAATATTGAAGCTGACATCCGTAAAAAACTATTGCCTATGATGTTTAAGCAATGTAAATCGGTAGGTGGTGGAATGGATCAAGCTAAAAGTATTGTAGAAATGATAGTGCAGATTACGCGTGTTGGATTGGCGAGCGAGGATTATTGATGGTAAAAATTTATTTTTCTGATTTTTTTGATGTATCTAGTGCAGATATTGAAGAATATGGTGCATTTAATCCATCTTTAATCAACGATCTGCCTCTCTTTATCGATCCTTTTTTAATTTTCAATAGTGAAAATCCTAAATATCAGAACTTACACAAGCAAATCATTGAATATGTGGCGTTTCTAAGAGATGTATCGCAAGACCAGGGAATAAGTCCAGGATTAATTAAATCATGGTTTTTATTTCCAGAAGTGAAACAAACATGGTTTGGCTATAGTAAAACTGGAAATAGTGGTAGTGGGTTAGGCCACAACTTTGCTAAGGCATTAAATAAAAATTTACATCATGTATTTAGCAACTTTGGTAATGAAGAAATAACAAGAGGAAGCCACTTAGAAAAGCTCTGCCTTATCAGAGATGGTGTGGGGCGTGATAATATCAGTGATTTTACTACTAATTTAATTAAAAAATATCTCCTAGATTTTACTGAAACCTTTGCAAAAAGAAAAATTAATAATCGCTTTCTAAATAAGCACCTTGTTGAAAAGGTTGAATTTAACTATACAACAAGAACTTGGATGGCAAAAGAATATCTACTTCCTACATTTAACGATGACTTTGTTCTTTTAACACCTAAAGATATTCTCACTAAAGATGATACTTGGATCAATAAATCAGATATGGTGTGTAATTTTAATGGTGTACTGGATAGCATCCCAAATGAGCAACTTAGAGGACAGTTAAATGACTATTTCTTACGACTTCTTCCAGAAGATGCGAGTCAAAAAGATCTCAGAGAGGCTATTGCTAAAGCGACTCTTAAGTTCCCACAATATATTGATTACTTTATCAAGTATAAAGAAGAACATGGTAATGAAGCTATTAAACAAAGTAGCTTTAGAGTCCAGCAGGTAGAACATCTTTTCATAAATATTGTAGAAAGCCTTGTAGAGAAACTAAACAACGAAACAGACTTTTACAAGAAACAACCAAATTCTTTCGAAGAAACATATGATCGAGTGATGTTCTTAAAGAGAGTTATAGAAAATCAAGATGGTTATCGTTTTTTTTACCTAAAAGATAATCCTATAAAGCGAGAACAAGATCTTCAATTATTGTTTAAATTGACATGGCATGCTTCCGCTTATGATGTGAATGCTGAAGTTAACAATGGAAGAGGCCCTGTTGATTTTAAAATATCAAAAGGAAATGCTGATAAAACATTGGTTGAATTTAAGTTGGCCTCCAATAATAAATTAAAACAAAACCTTAAACATCAAGTTAGGGTTTATGAGACTGCAAATGAAACAGATCAGTCTATAAAGGTAATACTTTTTTTCTCTGACGCTGAGCTGTTAAGAGTACAAAAAATACTCGGAGAACTGGGGTTAAAGGAAAATGAACATTTAATATTAATTGATGCACGTTCAGATAAAGTCTCAGCTTCAAATGTTAAGGATGCGAATGATGAATAATGAAAGGGAACATCTTTCTTTCCAATATGGAGATACAAAAATTACTTTCACTTGCAGCATTCGTAAAAACAGCAATTCTAAAATTGCAATCAAAATTCATCCTGATTGCAATATAATGGTAGCAGCCCCTGAGGATGCTAAAGATGAAGAGATCATCACAGCAGTTAAAAAACGAAGCCGTTGGATTTACCGACAGTTAGAATACTTTCGTAAGCAACAAGAACACTTAACTCCAAGAAAATATATTAGTGGTGAAAGTCATTACTATCTTGGTAAGCAGTACTTATTAAAAATAGTTGAATCACCAGATGAAATGCAAGGTGTTAAGCTACTTCGAGGAAAGCTAGAAGTACTTGTTAAACAAAAGTCTCCAGAGGCCGTTAAAAATCTCCTTGTTACTTGGTATAAAAATCGTGCTAGAGAAACTTTTCCAAAGATCATGAGTGATATGTTAGAGCAAACCTTATGGGTTGCTGAACGTCCCTCTTTGCGTATACAAGCTATGAAAACACAATGGGGTAGTTGTTCGCCTAATGGAGTAATCACTCTTAATTACCATTTAGTAAAAGCTCCTAAACAATTTATTCAATACGTTATTTTGCATGAACTTTGTCATCTTGCTGAGCATAACCATAGCGAGCGTTTTTATCGCCTTATGCAACAAGTCATGCCCGACTGGGAAAAGACAAAGGAGCGTCTGGATAAAATGGCTGGTTCATTGCTATAGCTTTTTTAGGTGTAGGATATAGTCTGTCCAACTTAGCTAATTTATTCGGATGTTAACACTGACTGGAAACTGCTTCTTTCAGAGTGCTTTTTCTGGGGCGCCACTGGGGCAAAACATTAAAATTTTGGGGCTTTTTTGGGGCAAATTGTAGCCAATGACTGACCATGAAAAACAACTCTTGTCTAGTTGTAACCTCATGATTATCAATGGTTTTCGGTTGTCTCAGATGGTCTATTGTGGTCTTAAATATTGGTGGAGGCGGCGGGAATTGAACCCGCGTCCGTAAGTCCTCTGCCATCAGATCTACATGCTTAGCCATATCATTTCATTTAACCGTCTCGCCTCCGACAGGCAGGATGCTCCACGGTGAGTCCCTGGAATCTTATGTATTAATACGGGACATATCAATACACCAGCTTGTCTTCTATGACCGTTGAGTCGGTACCGGCAAGCAAGCCCGGTCAACGGGGTGTCGGTTTTTGGCGACACGCGGCGCAGTAATATGAGAACCGCTTACGCAGCTAACATATCTCCCGCTTCAAATTTATCATTTGCATTTGTGTTTATTGAGTCTGATTTACGAGAGATCTCCTTCTCGGCATGCACATCAGGTTTCGTAACCCACGTCGAAGCCAGATCGCCCCCTTTGTGTTTTACACTTTAAGTATACACTAGTTATCTGGTTTTGACCAGTTTTACTGTTTATTTTACTGTTTATAATCACTTTATTAGCGTAGGCTGCTCTTAAGTCTTAAAAGTGGTATAAAATATTATTGAGAGGGTATTTTTTAGGAAGCATATGGTCTCGGCGAAAACCGAAATAAACGTACGTTTGTTGCGGCAACTCTTTTTGAATAATAAACGGGGAGCTGTTTTTAATCTTCTAACCTCTCTCTATGTTTTTGTATATTTTTCATTTTCATTGCAGGCTGTTTATTTTTTATTACCCTGGTATGCTTGTATTGTGGCGCTCAGTTTTTTCCGTTGGGCTGTTGCCAATAAAGCTTCGCAGTATACGGATTTGCCCAGGTTGCGGCAGTGGTTTCGATGGTTTTTGCTCATTATTTTGGCGAATGGTATGCTCTGGGGCATGCTTTACCCGACGTTTTATCAGGAGATGAGTGATTTTCAGCGGATGTTTACAACGCTGATTATGTTTGGTGGGGCAACGATTGCTATTTTGTCGTTAGGTCCTTCCCGACTGTGTTATCTGGCGTTTATTTTACCGGTGATGTTGCCCATTATCGTCATGCATTGGCCACAGCAATCTGTCGATTATTACTTTTTTAATGCCGGTTTGGTCGTCTATTTTCTCTTTCTTTTGTATCTCTATGATCAGCATTATCGTAGTCAGATTCAAAATATTTCGTTATTGGTGCGCCAGGATGAGTTGATTGCTGATTTACGGGAGGTGAATACGCAACTGGAAGAAGCCTCAAATATTGATGCTTTAACTAAACTGGCCAACCGCGGGCATCTGAGCCAAAGGCTGGCCAAAGATTGGGCGCGATGTCGGCGGGCGCGGCTGCCCATTGCCGTGTTAATTATCGATATTGACTATTTCAAAGAGTACAATGATACTTATGGTCATTTAAAAGGGGATGATTGTTTACGGATTGTTGCCAGTATTTTAAAGGAAGTCGTCTCGCGGGAAACGGATCTGGCGGCCCGTTTTGGTGGTGATGAATTTGTTGTGCTATTGTACGATACCGATGAGGCCGGCACCACTACGGTTGCCAATCAGATCATGGAGCGTATTGGACATCTCAACCTGATGCATGCTGGTTCTCCCAAAGGCACAGTCAGCGTCAGTATAGGCGCAGCGGTGATCATACCCGATATTGGCCGCAACGAAGAAGACTTGCTGATGATGGCTGATCGCGCCCTGTACCGAGTGAAGAAAAATGGCCGTGACGGCCTGGCATTTTATCTTCTTTCACTGCAAAGCGCGTAACAGGTTTGCCTTATTGAATGCCATTATGCTTTAAAAGGGCATCATGCGTGGGCAGGCGACCACGAAAGGCCATGAAGGCCTCTATTGCTTTTTGGCTACCGCCTGTTTCCAGAATGCAATGTAAAAAGTCTCTCCCGGTCTGTGCATTAAAAATGCCCTCTTCTTCAAAACGGGAAAAAGCATCACTGGACAGAACCTCTGCCCATTTATAACTATAATAGCCCGCTGCATAGCCGCCACCAAAAATATGGCTGAAACTCTGGGGAAAGCGATTATATGCGGCTGGAGGAGTCACCGAGGTTTTTTGACGCACGTCTGCTAAAATGGTATCCACTGCTCGTTCATCGCCAGGTCGAAAATCACGGTGCAGGCGAAAATCAAACAGCGAAAACTCCAGTTGGCGCATCATTGCCATAGCTGATTGAAAATTTTTGCTCGCCAGCAAACGTTCGTACCACGTATACGGTAGGGGCTCCCCCGTTTCCGCTTGCTGTGTCAGCAATTGTAACGCCGTGTGATCCCAGCACCAGTTTTCAAAAAACTGACTGGGCAGCTCCACAGCATCCCATTCCACGCCATGGATACCTGAAACACTAATATAATCAACCTGCGTCAAGATGTGATGCAGACAATGGCCGAATTCATGGAACAGTGTTAATACCTCGTCATGCGAAAGATAGGCTTCTGATGGTTCGGTGGGATTGGCAAAATTACAATTGAGGGTTGCCACTGGCTCCTGAATACTGCCGTCCGGGTGTTTCCTCCGGCTTTGCAATGAGTCCATCCAGGCACCGCCCCGTTTGTTGCTGCGCGCAAAAAAATCGGCAAAAATTGTTCCTCTAAGTTTATGATTATCATCATATATTTGATAACATTGGACATCGGGGTGCCAGCCTTGTGCGTCCTGAATATTGTGAACTCGCAGGCCGTACAAGCGTTGTATCATGGTAAACAGGCCTGCCAAGACGGTGCTCAGGGGAAACCACTGACGCAGGGCTTCCTGCGACAAATGAAAGCGCTCCTGACGTTTTTTTTCAGAAACAAAGGCAATATCCCAAGGCATGAGTGGTGCAATTGCACAAGATTGGCGGGCAAAGTCAGCCAACTGCTCAAATTCGACCACGGCCTGATGCCGCGCCCGGTTACAGAGCCCTTCTAAAAAATGCATGACCTCCTCGGTTGATTCGGCCATTTTACTGGCGAGAGAATACTCGGCAAAATTGGCAAAACCTAATAATTGGGCTGTCTCATGCCGTAAGTGCAGAATGTCATTGATGACCGGACCGTTATCAAAACGACCTGCGGAAGGACCGGTATCTGAGGCGCGGGTAATATAGGCATGGTAAAACGTTTCACGCAGCTGGCGATCTTCGGCATAGGTTACAATGGCATAATAGCAAGGGAATTCGAGATTGAGCAGGAAACCCGGTTTATTCTCTGCCATAGCTAACTCACGTGCCCGCTGCAGGCTATGGTCCGGTAAACCTGCCAGGCGTTTGTCATCAGGCAGATAGAGGCTAAAATCATGGGTAGCATCGAGCAGGTTGTTTTCAAAACGGTTGGAAAGTTCAGACAATTTCGCCTGTATTTTTTCAAAGCGCTGTTTCTTTTCAGGCGATAGATGAACCCCGGCTAATTCAAAGGCCAAAAGCCGGTCACTGATAATTTTTTTCTGTACCGTATTTAAATTTTGGGCGTCAATGGAACTAATAGCTTGGTATAATTGATAATTTTGTCCAATCGCTGAGTCATAGGCGCTTAAATGCGGTAGACAGCGTTCATAGCATTGACGTACGGCTTCAGAATCGAGTACGCCGTGCAGATGCGAAACAGGCGCCCAAATGCGCTCTAATTCATCTTCCATCTCCTCCAAAGGCTGCATCAGATGCTCCCAGTCCAAGGGAGTATTTTGGGCCAGGATAGTGGAAATTTTATGCAAATGTGCTTGCAATAAGCGCTCTAAATCGGCAGGAAACGTTGCATAGTCAATGGTGTCAAAAGCTGGTATTTGCTGGGATGCTGCTATTGGCATGATGTGAGACCCTGTTTAACCTATCGATGCGGTTATACTAACATTGAAGCTTTGTCGACACCAGTTGCGGGCGGGAGTTGCCGCTGGCAGGGGACTGGTCTGCTGCTGCCTAACCTGTGATGCGGCGCAATGAACCAGGCCGCGATGGCGCTGTTTACTGGCGATAGTGGCCAAGCGAACGTACCTCATAGCGCATGGCGTTCAGGACGCTCGAAAGTGCCTTAAATTGCTGTCCCAATTGATAATAAAGATGAGCGGATTCTTGCGCATGATGTTCGCTGATCGTCAAGTACGCCGATTGTCCCATGTTGACATAATAATCCAGGTTCACCCGGCGTTTTGTGGCCATACCAGGAAACAAGCCGCAAAACAGGAGGCTTTTGTCACCAACCTCTTGCAGTTGATGTAATTGCTGTTTGTGGGGGCGATGGGTTGCGCCCAGATAATCAAGCGCAATAATCGACTCAATTAGGTGTGCGCCCTGGTTAAAGCGCATGAGCAGGAAGACCAGATAGCTTTCAGTATTTTCTTGCAGAATGATTTGGGTTGCTGCCTGTGCCTCATTCAACAAGGCATGCCATTGACTAATTTCTGTGGGATGAAGGATAATTTTCTTCATAACGCCCCCTTTTTTTAAGCATTCACTGTAAGTTTAGCAAAGTTCACGCTAGTTTGTTTTGATTCAATAAGATAGCCCCGCGTACTGAAAAAGCCGATGCTCAGCTCTTGCCTCATGCTGGTCAAATATGCTATACCTTTGCACAAAATAATCAGATGGACAGTACCCTATGGCAATAAAATCAGATCGCTGGATTGAAAAAATGGCGCGTGAGCAGGAGATGATTAGCCCTTTTGAGCCCTCGCAGGTGCGTTCCTCTGAAAGGGGCAAAGTCATTTCGTATGGCTTGTCGAGTTATGGTTATGATGTGCGTTGTGCGGGCGAATTTAAAGTCTTTACCAATATCAATTCTGCCATGGTGGATCCCAAAGCCTTTGATGCCAAAAGTTTTGTCGACATTGAGTCGGATGTTTGTATCATCCCACCGAACTCTTTTGCTCTGGCCCGGACTGTGGAATACTTTCGGATTCCGCGCAGAGTATTAACCATTTGCCTGGGCAAGTCTACTTATGCTCGTTGTGGAATTATTGTGAATGTGACCCCGCTGGAGCCGGAATGGGAAGGGCATGTGACGCTTGAATTCTCCAATACCACTCCTCTTCCCGCCAAAATCCATGCGTTTGAGGGCGTTGCGCAAATGCTGTTTTTGGAATCGGATGAAGAATGTGCGGTGAGCTACCGCGACCGACAGGGAAAATATCAGGGGCAACGAGGAGTGACGCTACCGGAAGCCTGAGCGCGGAGGGTCTCTGCGGTTAGTCCTTAATCCGGCAGTTGTCGCGCGAGGCATCCACCCGTTCGCGCAGGTCTTTGCCCGGTTTAAAGTGGGGGCTGTATTTCGCCGCAGTTATCACTTTTTCACCTGTTTTGGGATTATGGGCATTACGCGATGGACGGTGGTGCAGCGTAAAGCTGCCAAAGCCTCGAATCTCGATGCGACGGTTACCTGACAGGGATTCACTCATGGCATGAATAATATCATTGACCGCTGCTGCCACTGTTTTTTCCGGTAAATCCGTCATTTTGGCCGATAAATCGGCAATGAGTTCTGATTTAATCATGTTTACCTCAATCCGCCGTTTGAAAATAACACCCTCATTGCCTCGGGGGGGTGGTGCCTTTGTCCGCTGCCCAATTCACTGAGATTCAGTCATAAATGATTGATTCTTTTTCATAAGTATAGACAAGGATTTTTTTTATTCAATATTTTGTTGTTTTTTTTATTCGGGTCTGGGGCTGGGGTTTTGCCGTCTGCGAACCGGGGTTGTTGGGGCTGCCCGAGAAGCGGGGTATCACCAAAGGAAAAGCCGCAAAACGATAGTTCGCCCGGCGGCAGCAAAATAGTGCTTAGCCGAGGGGAATATTCTCCTGATGCAGAATCGTGGTCCGCTGGGCGTGAGTCAGTTTGGGCCAGGCTTTCATCAATATCTTGCCTGCCTCGCGTTCATTCATGGCTTGCTGGTGCATTTCCCAGGGCCACTCATCACTGACATAAAGCCCAATAGCAAAGGCGGTCAGCAGCGATGCTGCCGCGGTCAACAGAACGGTTTTCCATTGCAATGTCCGTACGGCCGCGTTACTTTTATCGATGGCATGCTGGGCAACCCGTTCAACCTGCTCACAGCTATCGCTGGCGATCCGACGGAAATGATCGGCATCATAACGCGATAATTGCTGGTCGATTTTTTGTATGCCTTGCTGGCAATGCAGATCCATTTTGGTCAGGGCATCCCTGATAAAATGCTGGAGCTGCTCTTGCTGTGCCTGCAGGTTCTGAAGCCCATTGCTGGTGAATCGCTCTACTTGCTTGAGATGGTGTTCACTTTGTTGCAGCAGTTTGTCGGCCTGCAGGCGAAAACGCGCCAATCCAGCCTGGGTTAAGGTTTCTTCAAAAAGCTTGATTTCTTTGTCAAGGTAGCTATGTTGCTTTTGTAAATGGTTTTGTTGATGCTGCAAATTCGTTTCAAAGCTGCATTGCCACTCCTGTATTTTGGAATCGACCAATTCAAAATAGGCAATAAACTCGGCGCTTTGACGGACAAATTCCTTGATGGTTGCAATATCCTTTTCCAGTTGTTCTGACATATTGCCCTCCTTAGCTATGGGGCGTCGCTCGCTCCTTGCGACGGATGATTGTTTGTTGACAACCATAGCCCCATCATAACAGTTTCATATCTTGGTTGCACGGCATGGTGACAGGACAAGGGGATCACGCAAGGTAATACTGCGTTGTCTTGAAACCATTTAATCGCCAATATGCCAGCCAGAAGAACGGGTGCTTGACGTTGAGGTACAGCGTGTTCCCTCGGCATTACAGCGTCGTTCATACGTGCGTTTGTGATGTCTGTGCTCTTTGGCCGGAATAGCTGCACCCAGGGCGCCAATCAGATTATTCAGGGGGGCATTTTGCTCGGCAATGATTGCCCGTTCATTTTCGGCCTGTTGTCGCTCTGCTGCACGCTCATTATACGCTTTAATCACCGCAGATTGCTGTGTTGGACTTAAACTGTCCCACTCTTCCTTGCTCAGTCCAAAATAACTGGTACAGGCAGAAAGGCTCATGATCATACAAAAACAAAAAATAATGCGTTTCACTGGATTCCCCTGCAAAATAGTCATGATGACTCTACGTTCATAGATACAGTCCCCTACCGTACCGGGAGCGGCGTCCATTCTCGATGCGTTACCTTCAGAGCAGGCCCCGATACAGATGGTGGCTATTTTAGCATACTATTTTCAACCGAAGCGACTATTTTTTTATCATATTTTATCGACGCCCACGAGGTACCGGCCTTTGATGAAAGCGGTGATTGAAAGAACCGTGGCCAGGTGCGGCTTAGCTAAAAAAACAAGGGCATCCATGCGCACACCAACTTAGGCGCCGGCTGTCCCACAAAGCTCATTGTGCCCCTTTGTTTGTCGTGGGCCTGTGGTGGTTTTATGGTGCACATGTGGCCATAAGCCAGGGGCACCTTCAGGATCGCCGGGTTTACCATCGCGCGTAAAAACATCGAGCAAAATTCTCAAGCCTAATTGAGCGGTATATTCCCAGTGTCCTGTGCGTTGAAAACGCTCATCCAAAGCGGGCTCCGCGCCAAAGGTAAGATCATACTGCAACATATCGCTATGATGGTAGCGAAAGCCTGTTTGCATCGCATAATTGGGGGCATTGGGAACCAGAGGGTCCCCCGCGAAGGCTTCTATCACAAAATGCAGCCTGGGGTAGGCTGTTGCCGCTTCCGCCCCCAACCCCCAGTAGGGGCGAGTTCGAAAGTGATGCTCACCATCCCCATCATGACGCAGGCCCAGGTTCACATGAAGATTCAGTCTATCCTCTAACAAGCGCCAGCTCGCCATGCCAATCACATTATATACCCTGCCTTCATCATACATAGAACCGCGTCCTTGATTTAAGGCGGAAGCAAGACTGATGGCATACCCGGGTTCACCATTTGGCAAGGTTTTCCTCAATAATAGTTTGCCCGTAATGACAGGATTGGCCAAGGTGGCGCTGTCATTGGGATCGCGCCCTGCTCCCCATCCAAGCAAAATCTCCAGGGCATCCGAAACGGTGACGCCTGCCATGATATTAATACCCGGCGCAGGTCCAAATTCACCTTCTGCACGAGTTACTTCAAGCCAGTTTTCCATTTCAAACTGCCCGTAATCAACGATACGCGCATCATCGGTAACAAAGGGACGAACGGCCAGCCCTGTGGAAGACAGGCAGAGCAGAAGCATGAAAAACAATAGCAGCCCTATCGAGGGTATGGGAATATTGTGATGAAAGCACAATCTGTGCACGAGTATCCTTTGCAAAAAGCCGAAGCAGTAGTAATATTACTCAGTTTCCTCTTCTACGGCAACCAACGGTATGCACGCTGTTTTTGAACAGATGCGCAGGCCGTATAACCTGAATCGAGAAAGTAGAGCCTATGAAATTTTTAGTAACCTATACCGCTATCGATAGTGAATACGCCAACCCACTCTGGCATAGTTTTTTGATGTTTTCCACGGCGAAAGAGGGCAAAAAAATCAAAGTGGTCGACCACTTTGGATTTTATGCCGTGCCATCAAGCAACCGTAATTCCTGGCTCAATTGGCTGAGCTCCCGCATCGGCCTGGATATCGACCTGCAGGGAAATCATGGTGTTCTTCGCACGGAAGAACTGCGCTTTCTGGATATGGGCGCCGCCTTGCATGGCGTGACCTTTGAGTTAACGGAAGAAAAGTTCCAGCACTTGCGTGAGCAGTGTCAAAGGCTTAAACGAGAAGAGCAGGATGCTATCGATGAAGTGGTACTGACGCAAAAGATTAAGCCTGGCGAGAAAACACGAATGTATCCCTATGAAGCCTATTCGCGGCTAATTTTTGAGCAGGAAAAAATAAAAGCGGCACAAAATAATCGCCCCCCCCGCCTGAAACCTTTTGAAATCAACCTGTCACTGACTTTTTGGGGGCCTACCCTCAATCAATCCCATACTTGCAAAACACAAATACTGTCATTGCTGGAGAGCGTTTTATCCGCTGAGCAAATAAACCGGCTCACGGAACAGGGAAAACACCGCGCGCTGCCCAAATACAGCGGGCCAATGGAGTCGATATATTTGCACAGTAGTGGTCCGTTGCATGCGCATCAAAAATCCTCAGGGAAGACCGTATATTATCGAGACTGGGCTGATCAAGATGAAGTGGAATTGCATTGGACATTGCCACCACAAGAAATAGAAGCCTTATCGGAGGATACCATCCAGCGCTTCACGATAAGCCCGGACTACTGTCAAGATATCAAGGAGGTCATTCACAAATTACAGCGTTTGGAATGGTTGTTTATCAATGCGCAGTTACCGGCTCAATACACATCTTACCAGGCGTATCTGATTGAACACATTCGTAAGCTGTATCAAGCGTTTTCCATTCCGGAGCCCTCAGAAAACTCAGCCCCTCTACACGGTTGGCAGGCGTATGCCTTTTCTCTGTTTGGTTGGCCTAAAACCAAACAGGAACAACAATGCTTACAACAAATAAACCGCGCGAAGCAACTGTTCAACAGCTTATACATGGCCATTGTTGATCATTGGCAAATTGAAGACGGTTATCCCTGCGACATAGCCAACACCACCCATGCAGAAAGCGACACCAACCCCCTTGAGGCTATTGCCACCTATTTATCGCTGAGCGAGCAGCAGCAACTGTGTTTAATTATTGGGCGACGCTATTATGCGCCGCGTATCGAAGATAGCGAAAAAATGGCCTTGTAAGGCTATCCCTGACTGGTTTCTTTGAGCAGAGGCCTTATTGCAATACCACTTTAGACGGAAAATCACATCAATGAAATCAATATACGCGGTAGTGTGGCTTTTGGCTTATATTTCGATAGCGTCCGTATCTTCTGTGATGATTACTCCGGCATTACCGCAGATTGGGGCCCAATTTCACTTGGGTGTGGGGGCTGTGGAGTGGGTCGTCTCTGCCTTTTTAATCGGATATGTCGGAGGCCAATTGATTTATGGGCCGCTGGCAAATGCCTATGGTCGGTTGAAAGCCCTGCGTCTGGGGTTGCGTATTAATGTATTCGGTTTATTGGTTTGTTGGGGGGCGGCATCGTATGACCATTATCTGCTGCTGGTGACAGGACGGTTTATAACTGGTCTGGGTACGGCTGCCGGTCTGGCATGTACCTTTATGCTCATCAATGAGTGGTTACCGGAAGCGCAGCGTAAATCCGCCATGGCCTACTCGATTTTATCCTTTGCCCTGGGCACCGGGCTGGCGGTCTTGCTGGGTAGCCTTATTACCGCGTATTGGCACTGGCAAGGCTGTTTTTTGTTTTTAATGGCCTACGGTCTATTGCTGCTTTGGGGATGTGCGGTATTTGAAGAAACCCTAACCCAGCCTAAACCTCTGCAATGGCGCAGCGTGCTCGAAGATTATCAGCAGGCGCTGTCGTCGACAAGACTACTGGTGTTTTCTCTGGTGCTGGGAACGTGCACGATGATTGGCTATTGTTTTTCTGCGGCAGGACCACAAATAGCGCAGGATTATTTGCAGCTTAGTGTTACGGAGTATGGCTATTGGAACGTACTCAATATTATCGGGGTGTTGATTGGTGGTCTATCGGCACGTGAGCTCTTACTCCGTTTTTCTATCTACCAACTGGTGGCAGCGGGGTTTTTCGGTTGTGCTCTTGGCCTTGTAAGTCTCATCTGGATGCGGCAGTCAGGCAGCCACTCCCGCGAGTGGTTTTTTATCACCTCCTTCACGCTGTATTGGTTTAGCAGTTATTTATTTGTCGGTGGTTCGTATATGGCCTCCAATGCCATTACAGATCGCGCTAATGCGTCTGCCAGTATGAGCTTTATCAACATGAGCTTTGCAACCTTGGCGGTTATTATCATGGGCTATATATCAGCAGACCCGTTTCTTGCCTTTATCGTGATATTGGCAGTTGTATTGCTATTGGTTTCCGGCTTACTGCTGTTATCCTCTACGCGTGCATCGACATGACCCCATTGTTCTGGTATCCCATCCTGTGACCTATTTTCATTTTTTCGCACGAGTGAAAAAAATATACTAAAATTCAATTAAATTGACGCATAGTTTGGAATTGAACGTGAATGAAGAATTGAATATTGTAAAGATTCTCAAAGTGATAGAGGAGATCAGGAAAAAAATGCAACCTGTTTCTGCTCAGAACAGGGAGCGTCCTGCCGACCGAGATAGGTCAATAGAGGAAAAAAGGGAACACGATCGGAAGCAAGCCCAAGCGCAATTAGCGCAATTAAGGAGCGATGTTGCTTGCCATGCAGCATGTGGGGCTGAGGGGCTTGGGTATCTCAATCAAATTCTCGAGGGATTTGGCGTCTCAGATGGTGAAACGAAGGGTCGGGATGATGTGACGCTTTATGATGCAATACTGCCGCTTTGTCAATTGGCGTATTTATTTGAACAAAATGGCGATGCTGTGCTGCATGCTGAGCGTCTTTCAGGGCTTTGCCGTCACTTTGGTGCCGATTATGGTACGGCCTTATCGCAAATCAGCGTATACCTGCGCAAATTTGAAGACGCCAATGGCACCGTTGAACACCCGCTGCATGATGCCTGTTTATTTGATTTGCCATTAGCCTCTGATGAGGTCTCTGAAGAAGATAGGCAACGTGTGGCACGATGGGGAGCGTATGCGCTTCCGAAGCCACACGATAATCAACCCCTGTTGTTACTTCATCGTTTTTTTAGAGAGATATTACCCCATATTAAGGAAATCGAGGGTTTTGAACAGGCGAAGCGGGTGCAGCCACTGAATAAAACAGCAGCGCTGGCCAAGGAAGGGGAGATTAAACAGAAAACGAAGGTATTAAACCAGGCGAAAAGAGAAGAAAAACAACTTCGTCGCAAGCGGATGCGCAGTCCTGAGGACGAGCAGAAGCTGCAAGAGACGCAGGAGAGCATTGGTAAGAGCGCTCAGGAACGAACACAATTATTGCTGGAGCTGGCAGAGCTGTATCGAGGAGCCAGGTTTGATGGGAAGAACCTGCTCCAGTTGGAAGCCTTTTACCAGAAGCATTGTTCCGAACAAAAAAAGGGGCTTGGTATTCTGACACAGAATGGCCTGACGAAGAAAAGTATCGCGACTTTTTTAACCTTGGCTCGCGTGAATGATGATGCGGCCATCCCCAATATTTTCCTTTCCGGGGAGGACTTGGGCTACCAGGATTATTACCTCAAAAAGCTGGATATTACGTCAGATGAAGGGGCGGCGTTGGCCGCCTGTCTGGGAAAGATAACCGGCTGCTGCCAATATCTGGGCGGTATTGGTGAGCCGTGTACCATTCATGGCATCAGCTCAGGCTATGGCGGTTTTTATGTTTTGTGCGAGAAAAAAAATCAAAAGCCGAGCCATGAGGATAAAATTATGGCTCAGGCCTGGGTGTGGCGAAGTCGCGATGATGCCTTGTGTTTTGATTCCATAGAACCCAATCCAGACCTGAAGTCGAAAGAGGTTGCCATTGATATGTACCGTTATCTGGGGTTTGAGCTGTGTACGGCCCCTGAGCATTCTCGCGTCCGTCATGTGAATATCGGCGCTCAAAGTGGTATTAGCCAGAAAGTGGCACTCAAGGATTATCCGGCCCGCATCGAATATCCGCGTGATTATGTTGGCTACAGAGATTCAAAAGCGCAACTCAAACTGGCGGATGCGCAAATGCCCTACTTATTTTATGGTAAAAATAAGGGATTCTTTGAGCAGAAAATAAAAGCGCAGACCGAGGCGTTTTTTCGGCAGGAATTTGCGAAAGCGCCATTGGTGTTAAAAGATAGTGAGGTGATTCAGCGTGCTATCGCCTTCAGTTTGGAAGTTAGCAGCCCAGAACTCCTGGCATGCTTGCAAGAGATAGGCACCCAAGCAGGACACACGGAGGATTTGGAACAACTGATTCGGGTGAATCGCGATTTTAGAGAAGGACTGAATAACAAGAGGATTCCTCTAGAGTTCATCGCGCAAGGCGCCTATCTGGATGCCCGGAACGACCAAGGCTTAAGTGCCCTGCATGTTGCCGTGCTCAATCAGGATAGCGAGACCCTTCAGCGCTTAATACAACAGGGCATTAACCTGAATATTCAGGACAAATACGGCAATACGCCCATCATCACGGCGTTAGAGTGTTGGTATTCAAAAGATAAAACAGAGACCCATAAAGCGATGGTCGATTTATTGCTAGCACAGCCGATTGCGCTTGATATTAAAGATAAAGACGAAGATACGCCGCTCATTATCGCCGTGAAACACCAGGATGAAGACATGGTTCGCCGTTTGGTGGACAAGGGTGCGGATTTGGAGGTCTTTGATGCGTCGATGAAAACCGCCCTTTTTTGGGCCGCAGAAAAAGGGCTGGATACCATTTTTCATTATCTGTATGGTCAAAAGGCCAAAGTGACCTTATTTGATTATCCGGATCACAATAGTCTGTTACTGACGGCAATCGAATCTAAAAATGAAGCGATTATCACGACCTTACTCGCCTATGCAGGCATGAGCGATCAGCTGATGGTAGCGAATCGCAGAGGGGAAACGCCGCTTATGAACGCAGCCCGCTGTGCACCGACGGTCATAACATCCATCCTTGAAAAAATCCGGCCGGAAAAACGCCTTGAAGCATTGATTCAAATGGATGACAATGGTTTAACGGTTTTACATGCTGCAGCCGAAAATCCAGAAGTACTACAGGGTATTTTCGACAACCTCCTTGAAGGGCAGTGTCTTGACATCGCCATGCTCGCGGATGAAAAGGGCCGCACTATTTTACATGAAGCTGCCGGAAATTCTGAATCGCTTAAGATCATTTTAGCGCTATTCTCTAAAGAAAACCGTCTTAAAGCCGTGATGCGAGCGGATAATGAAGGCAAAACAGTTTTGGACAAGGCAGCCGGAAATTCTAAATCACTTCGGGTCATTTTCGATAACCTTCTTGAAGAACAGTGTATTGAAATTGCCACGCTCGCGGATGAGATGGGCCGTACTCTTTTGCGTAAGGTTGCCAGAAACTCTACATCACTTCAGGTTATTTTAGATATTATTCCTAAAGAACGGCATCTTGAAATCATCATGCTCGCCGATGAGTGGGGTCGTACTCTTTTGCATGAGGCAAACTGGTTTCCTGATTCTTTTAGGGTCATCTTCAAAAACCTCCCTCTGGAACAGCGCATTGAGCTCGTGATGCGGGCAGATAAACATGGCAACACGTTTTTGCATACGGCAGAACTGTATCCTGAGTTACTTCGGTTGTTCTTAGACAACCTTCCCAGGGAACGGCGCTTTGAGTTTTTGATGCAAGCTAATCTGTATGGCCTCAGGGTTTGGGATAAGGCAGCAAAAATACCTGAAGTACTGAAGTGTACCTTAGAAAAACTCTCTGCGGAAGAACGCCTTGCTGCCGTCACGCACGCTAAGAAGAATGGTGACAGGCTTTTGGATGTGATGGCAGAACATCCTGAATCACTTCGGGTTATCTTCAGCAGCCTCTCTGCGGAACAGCGCCTTGCGGCCGTGATGCAAGTTAATGAGAAGGACGAAACGGTTTTGCGTAAGGCTGCCTGGCACTCTGAATCACTCAAGGTCATCTTCGGCAGCCTCTCTGCGGAACAGCGCTTTGCGGCCGTGATGCGAGCGGATAAGGATGACCACACGGTTTTGCATTATGTAGCCTGGCATCCTAAATCACTCGAGGTTCTCTTGGATAGTCTCACTTTGAGTCAGCGCTTTGCGGCTGTGATGCGCGCGGATAAGGGTGGCAACACGGTTTTGCATTATTTAGTCTGGAATCCTAAATCACTCGAGGTTATTTTAGAGCGTCTCCCTGAAGAATGGCGCCTTGAGGCGTTGAAGCAGGTTAACAATAAAGGCGAGACTGTGTTGGATGCTTTATATGCCAGCGGTAAGCACATTGCTCCTCTGGTCGTTGAAGGTTCATTTGCACCAGATTACATCAGGATTGACCAGCTGCTGCGTCCAGAGCTTCAGGCGTCATCACATCCCCATACGTTTTTTTCCAATGATACGCCAGAGCAAGAACAGCAACGCCTACTCAGGGAAAATTTCGCAAGGGCTCCCACGTTCGAGGCAGCCAAAACCGTAATCCTGGAGTTTTTGTCGGCGCATCAAGAGTCTCATCTGGCGCAGAAGCTGTTTGGATTATTGATGCCTGGTCAAGCAAAAGATGTGGGGCAGTTGCGCGACAAATGGAACCTGGAGGTTGAGGGCGATTTTTACCAAAAGCGCAGCTAGCCTATTATCGCAATGATGGGATGCCTAATGCTTCGATTTTAGTCTTCCCGGCTCAAGAACTTTGCTTGAGCATGATGGGCTGATGGTTACAAAATGCAAAAGGACTACGGGGTAATCGAATCGACTGACGTTTACTGGAACTGAAGTATACGAATGACTTGGCTCGCAAGGCTGTGCAGTATTAGGAGCGGGTATCAGGCGGGTAAACCATCTGGCTGGAAGACACACGGATGTTTTAGATTGCCTATGGATATCGGAAGGTTGTGAGCAGCGGTGTCGGTCCGGCTGCCGTGCTCAGTTCTGATCATAACGTGGCCATGGGTATCCGGCTCACCCGGTTTGGCGTATCTTGCGGAGTCTGCGGCCGCTTAGGACGAACTGGTGAGCCGTAAAACCCTATTTTACTGGCCTGCCCTTTACTGTGCTGGCGAAGCCGCTCCCAGTGTTCCGCTCTGATCTTTTCCGTACCTTTATATTCCTGACGCTTGCTTTCCGCTTGAGAAAACTCAGCGTTTATGACATCGACCGCCATAAGCAGTCGCTCTGGAGCCAATTCGTCACTCAAGTGAGTCACTGCCTGCCTCAGAGCCAGATAATGAGAGGCGTCTTCGTCGATGGTAGCGGATTTGCCATTACCGATGTGCTGCTTTGCCCGGGCGCTGTCCTCACGGTATCTTTTGAGTGTTGCTAATCGGTTGATTTCTTTTTTGGTGCTGTGCTGCTCATGTACTTCTGCCAAAAAGGGCGCCATACCCAGTAAAAAGGCAGCAACGCCAAGCAGCACGATCGGAAATAAATATATTGGGGTGGCACCGGCTGCCGCCAGGAGCAAGAGGGTGACGCCGGCTACGATTGACGTGGCAAACAACAGTACATCGGCTACCAGCCTGGGGCTGTTTTGTGTTTTTTCCTGTAAGTGCTGCAGTTGGTTGTCCCATTCGCTATATTGCGGTGCATATTTTTCCGCAATATAGCGATAGGTGTCCAGACAGCCTTGTATATGGGCGCGATACTGCTCCTGCAGGTCAGACAGCTTGCTGTTGCAGCACCACAAAGCCTGAAGTTGCTCTACCCGTTGGTGATAGTGGTTTTTTTCGGTCGCATCAGGGCTGATGTTGCTTAAATATTCGCGCAGCTCGCTAAAAAAAACCGCATCAAAGGGAGCGGCAGAGGCCGATTGCTGAATGCTCTGTAATAAAGGGGCACTGCCCACATCATCGGCCCGTCGGGGCTCCAGTTGCGCGAGCAGCCAAGGGAGCGTAATGCTGAGTTCGGGCAAAGACAAAGCCTTGGCAATGGCTGCTTTCCAATCGGTTGACATGTTCGTTCCGTTCCACAGGGTTAGGGACGGGAAAGGATCTATTTAACCGGCATCAGACTGAAGCGCATGGCCGAGTTTGGCCACTTGTTCCAGACGGGCTTCCAGAGTTTGAATAAAGCTTTCCACCTCATCGGCATCCTGCTCTTGTTTGTGTCGCTGCTTAATGAGGGCATGGCTGCATTCCAATGCCGCCAGTACCAGCAATTGCTGGTGATCAAGAGCGGAAAACTGTTGTTGATTTTTTCGCATCAGTTGATCAAGGTTTTCCCCGGCTGCCCGCAAATGGTCTTCTTCATGGGCTGGACAGCGTACCTGATAGGATTGATTGAGCAATGTTATGGTACAGGAAGAAGCAGCAGACATGTGTTAAAACCCATGATATTTGTAAACCGGGGCGATCATAACAATTTTGGTTTCCGAGCGCAAATACGTTATCATAGGATTTTGCGATAGACACAATAGGGTGGGGCATGATAGCGCACAACAATACGCCGGGTTTACCGGCTTATCAGCGGGTGGTAGAGCGCCTTGCTGCGTTTAATTTGTCGCTTTCGGTGAGTGAGATACACGGTTTGATTTGTGGTTATCTCTGTACTGGCGCGGCTGGAGAAGGCGAGGGCTATTTACGCTCACTATTGACCGCCGAAGCCAGTGCGGCAAGCCGAGAGGCGCAGCGTTGTCTTTTTGAGTTATTTACCCTGAGCCAGCAACAAATGCAAAGTGGTGATTTTGCTTTTTATATGCTGTTGCCGGAAGAGCATATCAGTCTGGTAGAACGGGCACAGGCGTTTAGTGAGTGGTGTGAAGGCTTTAGCCAGGCCGTTGCCTCGTCTGCCCAGGCCGCCTCTGACCTGGACGAGCCGGATGCGCAGGACGCTTTACGCCATATCGCCGAATTTGCCCGTTTGGATTATGCGGCTTTGAGTGCGGGAGAAGATGAGGAAAAGGCCTTGATGGAAGTCAGTGAATATACCCGGATGGCTGTGTTGCGCCTGCACCATGACTGGCAGCTGCTACAAACCGAACAAGCGCAAGAAACGCATTAAGGAAAAACCATGCTCACGATTTGCAAGGCAGAATATGAACAACGACGCCGCAGACTGGCCTGTTTAATGGAAGCAGGAGCCGTGGCTCTGATTCCGGCGGCCAGTGAAGTATTACGCAATGGTGATAGCCATTACCGTTTTCGTCAGGACTCCAATTTTTATTATCTGACCGGTTTTGAAGAGCCCGATGCCTTACTGGTTATTATCGCCGATGACCCGCCACAAAGCCTGCTCTTCAACCGCCCGAACGATCCAGTGGCGGAACAATGGGAAGGACCTCGTCTGGGGCAAAAAGAGGCTCCGGCTCAGCTCGGTGTCAGTGAAGCCTACCCGATTGAGGAGGCGGATGTGCAGTTGCTGCGCGTACTGGCGGAGCGTAAGACGCTGTATTATCCCGTTGGTTTTTATCCTGCCTGGGAAAAACGTTTGGCGGCCGTCATCGCTCAATTAAAAGACCAGTTGCGTCGTGGGGTGAGTGCGCCAACGACCCAGATTGACCTCCTGCCCCTGCTCAGCGAAATGCGTCTTATCAAATCCGAAGCTGAGATAGCCTTGTTGCGTCAGGCAGCCGCTATTTCCGCCACTGCCCACCAAAACGCCATGCGTCTTTGTCGCCAGCTGACGAATGAAGGCGAATTGGATGCGGAACTGCGCTACAGTTTTTACCGTCAAGGGTGCCGCGATGTGGCCTATCAGCCGATTGTCGGTTCAGGGGCACAGAGCTGTATCCTGCACTATAGTGCCAATAACCGGCCTCTCTCGCCTGGTGGTATGGTCCTGATCGATGCGGGCGGGGAATACCATAATTATGCCGCCGACATCAGTCGCAGCTTTCCGGTGAACGGGCGCTTTAGCCCGGAACAGCGCCAGGTTTATGAATGGGTGTTGAACGCGCAACAGGCCGGCATTGCCTGCATCAAACCGGGGGTGGCCTGGAACCGGGTGCAGGAATGTATGGTACGGATATTAACCGAGGGGTTGTGCGATATGGGTATTTTGCAGGGGGATGTGGATGAACTCGTTGCCGCGGCTGCCTATCGTCCTTACTATATGCATAATTCCGGTCACTGGCTGGGTCTGGACGTGCACGATTGCGGAGCCTATAAGCAGGAAGGCGCCTGGCGCCTTTTTGAGCCGGGGATGGTGCTCACAGTGGAGCCAGGTCTGTATTTGGCCGCCCATATTCCCGGGCTGGATGCCCGTTGGCATGGTATTGGCGTGCGAATCGAAGATGATATTCTGGTAACAGCGGATGGCTATGACAATCTTAGTGCCAAGGCGCCGGTGTCAGTCGCGGACATAGAGGCTTTGATGTGTGATTGAACAACAGACCGATATCCTGATTATTGGTGGTGGCTTAACCGGTGCCAGTTTACTTTTGGCGCTGCGAGACAGCCCCTGCTCTGCTCTGATGATTGATGCCAAGGCTCTGGCCACTGACGACGAGCAGGCATTGGAAGCCCGCTCGCTGGCCCTGGCGCCGGCCAGTCTGCGTATCTTGCAGCAACTGGGTATCGGTGAGGCGGTCAAGGCGGCAGCCTGTCCCATTTCCAGCATCCATGTCTCTCAGCAGGGTGCGTTTGGCCGTAGTGTCCTGCGGGCAAAAGCGGAACCCTTAGGCTATGTGATCGCCATGCATCAACTCAATCGTCTGCTGCTGGCCGCACTTCCCACCGCGACCATAGATGCACCAGCGCAGGTGGTGCGCCTGAATACGGAGGCGCATTGGCTGGAGGTGCGCAATGCCGCGGGCCTGCGCCGGGTGCATTATCAAATTTTGGTGGCGGCAGACGGTGCGCGTTCGATGGTGCGACAGCAACTGGCCATCCCTGCCTCCAGTCATGATTACCAGCAAGAGGGCATTGTGGCCAATGTCGCTTTGCAACGCGACCACCGGCAACAGGCCTATGAGCGATTTACCGCTCAGGGGCCGCTGGCTTTGTTGCCATTGGGCGAAAAACGCATGGCGCTGGTTTGGGCTATGGCGCCGGCTGCTGCCAAAGCGGCCCTGCAATTAAGCGATAGCGCCTTTTTACAGCATTTGCAGCGCAGCTTCGGCTATCGCCTTGGGCGCTTTAGCGCTCTGGGGCCGCGCAGCAGCTACCCCTTGTTTCAGGTGCTGGCGCGAGACTGCGTTCAGGGCAACAGTGTGTTGATCGGCAGTGCGGCGCAACATTTGCATCCGGTGGCCGGGCAAGGTTTCAATCTGGCCTTGCGCGATGTGGCTACGCTGGCGCAAAGTTTGTGTAAGCACGGTTTGCAGCCTCGGGCGCTGCGGCACTATGCGCAATTACGCCAGCATGACCGGCAGGTGATTTGTCGTTTTACGGACGGACTGGTGCGTATGTTCAGCGCGCCCTTGCCTGGCCTGGCAACTCTGCGCGGCCTGGGCTTGCTGGTTTTTGACCAATGGCCGCCCCTGCAAGAGCAGCTGGCGCAGTATGCGCGCGGCTTTGGCGGTACGCCACCGGATTTGGCCTGTGGTTTGTCTTTAAAGGAGGGCGCGCGTGGACAGTGATATTCTCGTTTCCGGTGCTGGTGTCGTTGGCTTAAGCGCCGCTTTGGCGATGGCAATGCGCGGTATTGCGGTGACCATTATCGACCGGGCTGATTTTGCGCTGCCGGGGCCGGAGAATTTTCAGCGTGTCTATGCGATCAATGCTGCCTCGCAAGATTTACTGCGCCAGATTGGCGTATGGCCGCAACTGGCAATGGCCGACTGTAGCCCTTATCAGGCCATGGAGGTCAGCGATAGCCGCTCGAGCGGGCGTATTGCCTTTAACTGCCGCAGTTTGGCGATGCCGGAGTTGGGGCATATTATTGGCGAGATGACCCTTAAAAAGGCGCTGTTGCAGCGCCTGCAACAGCAACACAAGGTGCAATACCTGCCCGGTGGCTCTATTGAACAGTTACAGCACCAGGCTGATGGTCTGACGGTATTCACCCATCGCGGCCCATTGCAGACCAAACTGTTGATGGTAGCCGAGGGGGCGCAGTCTTCAACACGTGCGCTGCTGGGAGTGCAGCAACAGCATTGGTCCTACCATCAACAGGCACTGATTGCCCGGGTACGCTGTGAGAAGGCGCATGGGCAAACGGCCCGGCAATGGTTTCTGCCCACCGGGCCGCTGGCCTTTCTGCCGTTGCCGGATGCACATGAATGTTCCATTGTCTGGTCATGCTCTCCGGCACAGGCGCTCTATCTGGAAAATCTATCGGAAGAGGCGTTTGCTGGCGAGTTGTCGGCCGCCTTTCAGCAGCAGTTGGGGGAAACGCGTCTTTTGAGTTCGCGCCATTGTTTTCCGCTGCATATGCGTCACGTGCGGCAATACTGTGGCAAACACTGGCTCCTGCTTGGCGACAGTGCCCATAGTATTCATCCGCTGGCCGGTCTGGGGTTGAATCTGGGTCTGGCGGATGTGCAGGCGTTGTGGGCTGCCACGACCGGGGCCAGCATCCCCTCAGCGCGAGCTCTGTCCGCCTGGCAACGCCAGCGTAAGTCGCAGGTATGGCAAGTGATTTTGCTTTTGCAGGCCTTGAAAACCTTGTTTGCAACCCCCTTGCCACCCTTGCGGGGGCTGCGCGGCTTGGGTCTCAATGCGGTAGACCGCTGCGCGCCGCTCAAACATTTTTTTATGCGCCAGGCCATCGGTCGTTGAGACGGCCATCTTCAGCCGGGCTTTAAATGGCGTTCGAGCGCCAGGATATCCAGTTCCCCGTAATCAAAGGCTTCGATGGTCTGAAAGCCAAAGCGCTGGTAGAGAGCAAGGGCATGGCTGTTGCCGGTTTCCACGCTTAGGGATTGCACAGAGCAGCCTTCTTTGAGTGATTTTTCTATCGCGCTAGCCAAGAGTTCGCCGCCAAAACCCTGTTTTTGATAGAGGGGTAATATACCGATATCCGATAACACTGCCTCATTGCTTTGCCAGTTGATATGGGCCTTGCCAATCACGCGCTCGCCCAGCTGGGCCACCAGCAGCGCGTATCGCGGGTCATGCAGCAGAAGACTGTAGCGCTCCAGCATTTCCGGGCGGTGGTTAAAGCACTGACTGTCTATTTGACACAAATGGGGCAGATCAGTGCCTTTTGCCCGCCGTACCTTGATGCGCCGTTCGCCGATTAAATGCGGCTCAAAGCCCTGTCGGCGCATATGATATTCGCTGGTTTTATAGAGCAGACCTTTGTCGCGGAGCCAGGGCCAATGGGGGCTGCCTGCACCGAGGGTGAAGATGAGTTGTTGCATCTGATGCTGAACCAGCAGAGGATAAAGACGGCGCAGCAATTCGCTGGCAATGCCCTGTTGGCGCTTGTCGGGATGGACGAGTAGGCTGATTTCACAGGCCTCATCATAAAAATAGAACACGCTGGCACTGGCATAAAGGCTATCATCAATGGTATAAAGCCAGTTGCTTTGTGGACTGCGTTTTTTTAGCAGGTGTTCGGGATAGAAGAGGGGGCTGCCGCCATCCTGTTGCCGGCAGTGTTGATAAAGCAATTCCATATCCTGTAGTTGCCGGGTAGACAATTGCTGACATGCACTATACATAATTTGATCCTTCTAAACATACATTATAAATTATTGCACAAAGTGCTGCTAATTCAACTTATTTGCGATAGAATAGCAAAAAATAGGCGGGAGGTCGTGTCAACGTGAGCGAAGAGAATTATTTTGATGCCACAGCAGCGTTGGCTTATTTTGGCGAGCACGAAGTATTGGTGGAGTCTTTGCATTTTTTGCTGGCGGAGGTGCTGGTGGATGATATCGAGCAGATCAGCACCGCCCTGGATAACTCCAATCGTCTTTTTTGGAAGTCATTGGCCCATAAGATGAAATCAACGGCCCTGTATGCCGCCGCCGAGCCCCTGGCTCGCTCCTGTAGCTATCTGGAAGAACAGGCCGACTTTTTAAGTGAGGATGCTCTAATAGAGGCGGCGAAATCCTTGCTGCAGGTCAGCAGGAAGACCCAGGCCGCGATACAGACCTGGCTTACTACCTGCCCGGAAGCCAGCCTGTCTTAATCTGGGAAGGGCAGCTCTGCAGCTTACTTGCCATGGAAGAGACCGGAGACTTCCACATCAATATGCTTGATGTAATGCTGGATAATTTGTCTGGCCTGCTCCACGGTCAGCGGTTTATGAATAGCCCCTTCCATATGATAATGTTCGCAATCTGCCTGGACGACTTCGGCATCAAAGCCGGTGAGCGCGATAATCGGTACCCTGTGTTTACTGCCCTGCTCGAGCCTGCGCAGTTCTTTGGCCAGCATATATCCGGAGGAACCTTCCAGGCCAATATCCATTAAGACCAGCTGGTAATGGCCAGGGACAAAGAGGCTCTTCAGCTCTTTTTCATTGCTGACGACATCAACGACACAATCACAGGACATCAAAACTGACTTGGCCGCTTTTTGCGCCAGAAAATTATCTTCGATCAACAAGACCCGGGGGGGAGTATCGCTGGCAAAATCATCGGTGTTAAAGTTGAAGCTTTCTCCGGCATGTTGATTGTTGCGTTGCAACTCTTTTTTCAGTTTGCTCAATTGTTCCTGTAAATGTTCCTGATCGGTAATATCGGTGAGCGTGACCAGCAAGCCTTCGATCTGGCCTTGCGGATCACGCAAGGGCATGCGGCCGACTTTGAACCAGCGTGTTTCCTTTTGATCAAGCCACAGTGGAATCGGCTGCTCGCTGTGATGTGGCTTTTCGGACATAAGGGATTGGATATCGGCTTTTTTATGTTGTACCAACTGATATTCATTGCCAAAGCCCTGTTCTTGCATTAAGCGGTAAATCGCCCCGACTTCGTGATCTTGCAGATTGTCGATTCCCAGTTTTTTTAAAAGATTATTATTGCAATTGACCAGCTTGCCGTCTTTATCAAGAATATATAAATAGCCGGGTATGAAAGAAAAAGCATCCGCATAGAGCTGAAAATCCTCTGCCTTGTTTGAATGGGAGTGTATCGATTCCATGATAGCCTCTCAAATGGTCTTTTAGGAAAGTATAGTATAAAAACAAATAATTAGGAGAGGCTTGTGTCGGAACGTTGTGCTCCACTCTGTTTCAGGGCCCGGTTGCCTCGCTTAACTCTCCGACCAGGCTGTGCTGCATGCGTTCTTTTGCCTGCGTAAGCGGCAATGATTTTGCGAGCAGATAGAGCAGTTTGCAATGAGCGGCTTCCGGGGTCATGTCACGGCCACTGATAAGTCCTGCTTCGGCCAGGGCATGGCCGGTGGCATACTGATCCATATGGACAAAACCCTGTTGGCACTGGCTGCAATTGACGATGATAAGCCCCCGGGCACAGGCATTTTTCAGAATACTTAAAAAACGCGGATCAGTATTCTGCGCATTACCGGAGCCGTAGGTTTCCAAAATTAATCCTTGCAGTGGCAGATCAAGGAGTGCCGCCAATATCTCCGTGGAAAAGCCCGGAAATAAACGGAAATTGGCGATGTAGTAGGGTTCGATACACTGCAGGCGAAAGTCGGCCTGCGGCGTGGGCAGCAACAGGCGTTGCTGTATCTCAATTTGCGTGCCGATGTGGGCCAAATGGGGAAAGTTAGGCGAGTCAAAGGCACTAAACTGACTGGAGGACACCTTGCGGGCGCGATTGCCACGCAGCAGGCACTGATTGAAATAAATACAGACCTCTGGCACCGGACGGTGGGCGCAGAGCCACAGGGAAGTGAGAATGTTGTCATAGGCATCATTGCGGACTCGGGACAGGGGGATTTGTGACCCGGTCAGAATCACCGGTTTCGCCAAATTTTCCAGCATAAAGGATAAGGCCGAGGCGGTATAGGCCATGGTATCGGTGCCATGAAAAATGACAAAGCCATCGAAGTGGGCATAGTGCCGGGCAATATCCTGCGCCAGGCGATTCCAGTCTTTGATGCTCATATTGGAAGAGTCGAGCAAGGGGCTGTACTCATGGATATGGAAGTCGGGCATATCGGCGTGATGAAAAGCAGGGATGCTACGCAGGGTTTGTTCAATAATGCCGGTCATCGGACTATAGCCATTGGGTGTCTGCACACTGCTTATGGTGCCACCGGTGTTAATAATCAGAATATTTTTTTTCATACGGACTTCCTCAGCCTGTTGTCAGCCAATCCAGACGGCTTGGCCGGTTATTAGCGGCAATTATAGCTAAAACAGCGCTGCATGCACGAATCATTTGCCAAGGGCTTGTCTTTTGTGGAAAAATCAGGAAATGAATCGTTAGTGTAAGTAGACCTCATTATGGTGGTGGACAAAGCCGGTTTTCGGCTCAATGTGGGAATCATCCTGGTCAATTCGTCTAACCGGGTGTTCTGGGGGCGGCGGCATGGCCATGATGCCTGGCAGTTTCCGCAAGGCGGGCTCTGCGACGGTGAAACCGCGATACAGGCCATGTACCGCGAATTAAAGGAAGAAATTGGATTGGATAAGGCAGACGTAGAATTGCTGGCTTCGACGCGTCGCTGGCTGAAATATCGCCTGCCCAAGCAGTATTTGCGGCACGGCAGCGCACCTTTGGTGATCGGGCAAAAGCAGAAGTGGTTTTTGTTACGTCTGGTGACCAGCGAACAGAAGTTGCGGCTGGACTTAAGTGACTCACCGGAGTTTGACAGTTGGCGCTGGATTGATTACCAGGCGCCGCCGGAAGAGGTGATTTATTTTAAACGACAAGTGTATGCGCAGGCGATGAAAGAACTGGAGCCTTTTTTACATAAAAAGCGTGCGGGGGCGAATCCTTATCGGCGAAGAGGTCATAAGAATTAATTTATGCTCAAAATATTAAAACGTATCGTACAGGATGTCACCACCGCCAGCCATCTGAGTGAGGCCCTGAATATATTGGTACAACGGGTGAAAAAAGCCGTTGACGCGCAGGCGGTCAGTGTCTTTTTGCTCGATAATCAACGTGCTCGCTATGTGTTGGTGGCCTCCGAAGGGGTAGAGTTGCAGAGTAAGGTACAAGTCCGCATCAAGCTGGATAAAGGGCTGGTCGGTTTAATCGGCCGCCGGGAAGAGCCTTTAAACATAGAAGATGCGCAGACGCATCCCGACTTTTATCGTAATAAGCTCTTCCGTGAAGAGCATTTACATGGTTTTCTTGGGGTCCCGGTTATTCAGCATCGTAAGCTCCTGGGGGTATTGGTTGCCCAGCAGGAAGAGGGAAAATTCTTTGATGATGCCGATGAGGCTTTTTTAATCACCCTGGCCGCGCAGTTGGGTGGCATTATTGCCCATGCTGAGGCGACCGGTGAACTGGCGGCTCTGGTAATGCCGCGCAAGCTGGCCGGCAAAAAAAAGGACGGCTTGCAATCCAATGCCCTGCAGGGGCTGGGTAGTGTGCCGGGTGTGGGGATTGGGCAGGCGGTGGTCGTCTATCCCAAGGCGGATATTGATGCCGTACCCCGCTACCAGGTAGAGGACATTGACGCGGAAGTAGAGACCTTCGTTGCCGCGCTGGCGCAATGCCGTGAAGACATGCAGCGTTTGAGCCGGCGTTTAAAGTCGAAAGTGGCCGAGGATGAGCTGGCCTTGTTTGATGTGTATCTGCGTATTTTGGATCAGGACAGTCTGGGTGAGGAAGTCACCAGCGTTATTCGTGCCGAGTCACTGGGTGCTCAGGCGGCATTGTCGCAGGTGATGCGCAAGCATATTCAGCAATTTGAAAGTATGGATGATGTGTACCTGCGTGAGCGGGCCAGTGATTTTCGTGATTTGGGACGGCGGGTACTGGCGCAATTGCAGTGGTGTCAGCAGACGGAAGTGGAGTACCCGGAAAATACGATTTTGCTGGGTGATGAAATTTCAGCGGCGGCGCTGGCGGAAGTACCGGAAGGTCATTTGGCGGGGGTGGTGTCGGCGAAAGGCTCCAATAATTCGCATGTGGCTATTCTGGCACGGGCTATGGGCGTACCAACGGTCATGGGGGTGCGCGGTCTGCAACTGGAAAATCTCTCCGGCAGTGCCGTGGTGGTCGATGGGTATTTTGGACATGTCTATATCGCCCCTTCCTCCTCCTTGTTGGCGGACTTTACCAAGCTGGCGCAGGAAGAAGCCGAACTCAATCAAAGCCTGGTCAGCTTGCGTGACAAGCCGGCGGAGACGCTGGATAACCACCGACTGTCCTTACAGGTGAATACCGGCCTGGCCATTGATTTTGGCTTGTCTATGAGCGTCGGCGCCGAAGGGGTGGGTTTGTATCGCTCGGAAGTCAC
Source organism: Legionellaceae bacterium (assembly GCA_020831865.1). Taxonomy (GTDB): domain Bacteria; phylum Pseudomonadota; class Gammaproteobacteria; order Legionellales; family Legionellaceae; genus JAFIFT01. The sequence goes on from JAFIFT010000005.1 coordinate 94,509, forward strand.
CTTCATGAACCGCGATCGCTTTCCCTCGGAAGATGAGCAGACCATTATCTATCGCCAGATTCTAAAAGCCTTCGCTCCGCATCGGGTGACCATGCGCACTCTGGATGTGGGCGGGGACAAGCAGCTGCCCTATTTACCGGTAGAAGAAGACAACCCCTATCTGGGCTGGCGCGGCATACGCATTACCCTTGACCATCCCGATGTCTTCTTGGTGCAGGTTCGTGCCATGCTGCGGGCCAGCGAAGGTTTGAATAATTTAAAAATTATGTTGCCCATGATTGCGTCCCTCAACGAAGTGGATGAAGCAGCCTATTTGATTGACCAGGCTTATGAAGAGCTTCTGGAAGAAGGCTGCGAAATTGACAAACCCGGGTTTGGCGTGATGATTGAAGTGCCTGCCGCCGTTTGGCTGGCCAAAGAGCTGGGCAAACGGGTTGATTTTCTCTCCGTGGGCACCAATGATTTAACCCAGTATTTACTGGCGGTCGATCGCAATAATGCGCGAGTGGCCGGTTTGTATGATGCCTTGCACCCCGCCATGCTGCGGGCGCTGCTCAAGGTAGTCGAAGGCGGCCATGCCGCCGGGGTGGAGGTATCGGTCTGCGGTGAAATGGCCTCTGATCCGCTGGCGGTGATCGTGTTATTGGCGATGGGCTTTGACAGTCTGAGTATGAACTCGGCCAGTTTGCCACGCGTCAAATGGGTGGTGCGCAATTTTACCATGGCACAGGCACGTAAAATCCTTGATGTGGTTATGGAGATGGAACATGCGGCCGATATCCGTCTGCATTTGCAAACGGCTTTGGAAGAGGCGGGACTGGGAGGCCTGATGCGGGCGGGGAAGTCATGATTATTCAGGAAATTGCAAGTTATGGCACCCTCTATGCGGTAGCAGGTGCCTTTGCCGGTTTGCTCGCCGGTGTGTTGGGTATTGGTGGCGGACTGGTGGTCGTGCCGATGCTGGCTTTTATTTTTCAACACAATGCCGAGATTCCCGCGGAGGCGGTCATGCATTTTGCCGCCGGAACCTCGCTGGCGGTGATGATCTTTACCGCACAGGCCAGTGTCCGGGCCCGTATAAAAAAAGAGCCCATGGAGTGGCCTGTCTTTCGCGCGATGATACCGGGTATCATCATGGGCACCACAGCCGGTGTCGTGCTGGCGCACTTCTTATCTACCCGGATGCTGTCTATCCTTTTTGGTCTTTTTCTGCTGGCGGTAGCCCTTAAAATGCTGTTGGATGTGCATCGGCCTCTGGTGCGGCGCCACCCCGGCTCTTTGCTGAACGCGGTGGTGAGTTTTTTGATTGGCTTGAAATCAGGATTGCTGGGTGTGGGAGGGGGCATGCTGATCATTCCCTACCTGAGCTATTGTGGTGTGGCACTCAACAAAGTTGCTACGGTTTCAGCTCTGTGTACCATGACCGTAGCATTGGTTGGTTGTCTTGGTTTTATGCTCACCGGCCTGCATACGCCCGATGCGCCGGCCTATGCTATCGGTTATGTGTATTGGCCGGCGGTACTATGGTTGGCGATCCCCAGTATGGTGTTTGCGCCGATAGGAGCACATTTGGCCTATCAATTACCCCTGCATCAGATACGCTATGCGTTTGTGATTATTTTAACGATCACCGCAGTTGATTTATTGGTATAACACAGGAGTACCATAGTGTGGATTCATCCCCAAATTGATCCCGTGGCATTGCACATTGGCCCGTTGCAGGTGCATTGGTATGGCCTGATGTATCTGTTGGCCTTTGCCAGTGCCTGGGGGCTGGCCCTGTGGCGGGCAAAGCGCAGTCAATCCGCCTGGACGAGTGAACAGGTCAGTGATCTGATCTTTTACGGCGCCCTGGGGGTAGTGTTGGGAGGGCGTTTGGGCTACATGCTCTTTTATGATTTTTCGCATTTTATCCGCCAGCCCTGGACGGCCCTGATGCTGTGGCAAGGCGGCATGTCCTTTCACGGCGGCTTGCTGGGGGTTATTCTGGCTATGGGGCTGTTCGCGCGCCGGACGGGAAAATCCTTGCTGGCCGTTACCGATTTCATTGCCCCGCTCGTGCCGCTCGGCCTGGCCTTGGGGCGGATGGGTAATTTTATTAATGGGGAGCTCTGGGGGCGGGTGAGTGATGTGCCCTGGGCGATGGTCTTTCCGCAGGTAGACAGCCTGCCTCGTCATCCCTCCCAATTGTATCAGTTGGGGCTGGAGGGGTTGGTGCTGTTCATTGGCCTGTGGCTCTATTCTGCCAAAGCCCGTCCAACCGGACGGGTGTCGGCCTGGTTTCTGATTGGTTATGCCACGGCGCGTTTTGTGGTAGAGTTTTTTCGAGAACCGGATTTTCATCTGGGTTATATCGCTTTTGAGTGGGTGACCATGGGGCAACTGTTATCCATTCCGATGGTGTTTTTGGGTATTGGACTATTATTTTGGAGCAAACAATGCAGCAATATCTCGCACTAATGCAAAGCATTCTCGAGCAGGGGGTGCCGAAAGCAGATCGTACCGGTACCGGCACCCTGTCTATTTTTGGGCATCAGATGCGTTTTGACTTGCAAAAAGGCTTTCCGCTGGTGACGACCAAAAAACTGCATCTGAAGAGTATTATTCATGAGCTGCTATGGTTTTTACGTGGTGAGACCAATATTCAATATTTACGTGAGCATGGCGTGAAAATTTGGGATGCCTGGGCTGATGCCCAGGGGAATCTGGGGCCGGTTTATGGTCGTCAATGGCGCAGTTGGCCGACTGCGGATGGCGGCAGCGTTGATCAGCTGGCGGACATCGTCCGACAAATTCGCCAGCAGCCTGATTCGCGCCGTTTGCTGGTGAGTGCCTGGAATGTAGGGGAATTGCCGCAGATGGCGTTGATGCCCTGCCATGTCCTGTTTCAATTTTATGTGGCAGAAGGACGTTTATCCTGCCAACTGTACCAGCGCTCAGCCGATGTGTTTTTGGGCGTACCCTTTAACATTGCCTCTTATGCCCTGCTGACCCATATGCTGGCACAGCAATGTGATTTGGCGGTGGGAGATTTTATCTGGACGGGCGGTGATTGCCATCTCTATGACAATCATCTGGCGCAGGCGAGAGAGCAATTACAGCGCCAACCCTACCCCTTGCCGCAGCTGCACATCACCCGTCGTCCCGCGGATTTGTTTTCCTATGCCTTTGAGGATTTCACGGTACGCCATTATCAGAGCCATCCCCATATTAAAGCCAGCGTTGCGGTATAGCGGCTATTATCCTGACGAATGTTACTACTCAGTCAGCCATTGCGTGCGGGTCAGGGCCCGCTTTATCTTGTGGGTTTTCCGCTGTTTGAGATAGCTTTGGCTGATATGAAAGAGGTTAAAACACAGTAACAGCAGGAGCAGGGAATGCAGCCAGCTGATTTTTAGGTTGCGAAAAAACGGTATCACTAATAAAACCCCGATACAGCCTGCTACGGAAAGCAGTAAGGTTTTGCGCAAGGGGATCTTGCCGTGCTGGACAAAAATCATGGTGGTTAAGGGCTGTTGCAGGGCGCCGGCGGTGGACATGATGGGGAAGGCGACCAGTGGGGAGACGTTTAACATAAACAGCACCGCCTGTACCATGACAAAAAGGCCGACTCCGGCCGCGGTCAGCGCCCCGCAAATCAGCAGGCCACAGAAGCCGACCAATAAGTGCCAGCCGGATAAGGCATTTTGTTCACCACCGGGTGGTAGAAGGCCCAGTTGATGGCCGGCCAGTAATAGAATAATCAGGCTAAAGGCGAGCATCATGGTCAAGCGGATGGCCTGATCGTTGATGCGGGCGATATAAAAGCCGCCCAGGATCCCACCAATGCAGGTGGCACTGACCAGGGTTATCATCGTCAGCGCGTCTACGGCGATGATGTGGATAAAAAAAACGGCTTCCAGCAAGCCCGGCAGGATTTGCGCACCATTATTAACCGCAGGCATCTGTTCTTCGGGAAAGGTGCCCAATAATTTCGCCATGCTGATATTGCAGGCAAAGCTGCCAATACCCAGCGTATCGGCGATAAAGGCGACAATGCCGCTGAAGACCAGTTTGACGCGGGTTCCCAAGGGGAGTGCTGGACTGTGGTCCTGACGCAGGTGGTAGAGCATAAAGGCGAGACAAAGGCCATTCAGCCCGACAATGGCAATGAGAAAAAAAGCCGTCATTATTGATATTTTTTATTCAAAAAAAAGACATTATAAACAATTGACCGTTCGCTTGAAAGAGAAATTTATACCTTGTGGCTTGAGCCCAGAGGGTATTTGAGCGAACCGTTGACGGTAATGGCATCCTGGTTTTTAAATTACCACCATATTGGCTATACTTTGCCTTAATACGGTTTTTTCAGTACAGGGACAGAGCGATTATGAAAGAAAAAATGGAGATTGCATTGGCTGAACCGGCAGAGAAACTGGTGTATCTGGCGGCGGTGTTTCGTTTGTCGGGTCCGCTGTGGAACAATAATCAGGCCTATACCGTCAGCCTGGAGGGCAGATCTGTCCGCATCCATCTGGATAAGGCGGTTGTCAAACGCAGCCGCAAAGGAAAGCCGCAAGAATTTGCCTATGATGTCATCGACTGGACGGAGCAGATTGGCAGCGGCGCTCAGGGAACCTGTTATTTAAGTCGTATGGTTTACCGCTTCGTGGGTGAGCGTCTGGTGCTGAAACATTTGCCAGCGGATAAGCAGCGCCTGGTCAAATACAGCCCATTTTATGAGTGGAAACCCCTGAAAAATGGCAAGATTTTTCGGCAGGTTACCCTGGAATACCAAATGGCGGCGCGTGTTGATAAGTTTTTTTCCTCGTATGGTTTGCATGTAAAAGCGCCGATACGCACGGACAAGGGGATGTATCTGTCCATGCGCAAAATAAATGGAACGGAATTATTTACCCTGTTATGCGATGATGAGGCAACTCAACGGCTTGCCTTGCCCATACGCTACCGTTTGTCGATGAATATTTTGTTAAGTGTGCAGGCCTGTATCGTCTCCGGCGTATTGCACCGGGATATCAAACCGGAAAATTTTCTGGCTAATCTCGAAGACGGGCGTGTCTGGCTCTGTGATTATGGCTTCAGCCGCCCTTTGGAACAGGAAGATTACCGCGTGCCGGGTACTCTGGCCTATGCGGCGCCGGAACTGGTGTTTGCTTCGGATTCTTATCCGGATGAAATGTCTGAGTGTTATTCTCTGGGCAGGGTCTTATTTTTACTCTGGGGAGGCTCGGCCGAGAGCTATTCCGTACCCAATCATTGTGCGCAGGATCTCACTGACATCTGGTTTTATCACATTGACCGGGACAGTCTGTTCACTGGGTTAACGGGCCTGCGCAAATCAGAAAAAAAAGCGTTGTACCACATGATCACAGCGCTGCTGGAGCCGGATCATCGGCTACGGATGTCTGCGAAATCGGCGTTTGCCATTCTGGCTAAGCTCTATGGGCAGCGCTATGGTCGAGGTGAGGTGCCACAATGGCTGGATTGCGAACCGCCAGCAGACGCCGCAGCGCGTGCGCTGACCGCTGAGCTTGCCAAAACCAGCCTGGGTTCTGGCTGCGCGCCCGCGGAAAAGAACGCCGGAAAAGAGGCGGCTGATCCGGCGCAACCGCCAGGGCAGCTGAGCGCAGCGGGCGGGTATTTTTTTCGCAGTCTGTCGGAAGGACAGCAAAAACAGGCTTCGTGCCCGAGTGAAAAAAGCCCTGCCCCCACACGCAAGTGAGGGGAATCCTCCCCTCTCCCGCCCCTTAGTGGGGGCTATTTGTTCTAAAATGAGATGATCTTGCCCTGGTGAGCACGGTTTGCATTTTACGCCAAAATAGAGAATACTGGACGTTCCCATGTTCAGGATAAGGATCGTCCCATGGATACATTGGAACATGTAGTGCTGGGCAATAGCCTGCGCATTCAGACCTTTGATAACCCCTTGCTGTCGGTCGACGAGCAAGGACAGCTGCGGATTAATCTGCATCGTCTCGATGCGGCGAATTTACCCCGCTCGGTGCCCCAATTATGGTTAACGCCGGGTGAAATTATCGCGATGGTTGATTATTTTACCGAAAAAAACTGGGACATGGTGCTGGATCTGCCGCGCTGCCCCTCCTATGAGGACAGCGTCCGGCTGGGGCGTGATTTAATCCGCCGACCGCCTTTCGCGCATGAGGAGCGGGCACTGTATCAAGCCTATCAGAACCTGGCTGCCGATGATGTCAAGCCCAAGGATATTGCCCGTATCTTTTCGATTACCTCGGCCAATTATATTCCCTTTTCCAAAACCTTGAATAGCTATGCGCAGCTTTTGATGTTATTTTTACGCGTGAAAGATTATGGGGAAATGCTCAATCGCAATCAGACCCATTTTACCCCCTGGGCGGTGCGCTGTTATATTTTAGGGCACCATCAGGCTTTGCAATACGCCCGCTTTTCCTGGTATTTGCGGCAGTTGAGTGAGGACCGTCATTTTCTGCCTCCCGATGCGCTGTGCGCTGATTTAGGCGAGCGACTGCAAGCGCCCGGCTGTGATTTCAGCCCGCAAAGCCTGCGGCAGCGTGCGCAGCAGTTTCATGCCTTAAGTCTGGGAATAGAATGCTACACTTTCCACTATTATAGCGATCATTTCGCCACCGGCCATATGTCGCAGGTGGGTAATTTACGCAAAGCCCTACCGGAGCGTTTCGGGGTATGGGGCGGCATCCTGGCCAATAATATGCATGATGAGATCAATCGGGTTGGCGCCTTAACCACACGTCCTTATGATCCGACCCCCAATCCGCAGGAGCCCCCACTCCCGGCCCGGGGAGATGGCGCCTTTAACTCTTGTCTGAATGCCTATAACAAAGACGCCTGTATTGCCGGCATGCAGCATTCCTTAGCCGATATAGAGCAAGCGCTCAGCACCGGCAGGATAGCGGAGCAAACCTGCTATGGGGGGCTGGAGCATTTGGCTGATGTCGATTATCAGTATCGACAGCATCAACCCTTGTTTATCATGCGTGAGGAGCGCATTTATCAACGCGGCCATCTCGATAAGATCAGGCTGCTTTCCCCGGCGGATTATCAGCGTATGCTGGCAGATCCGGGTGCCTATGGCTATCAGCAATTAAAAACGAAATGGCAGGCCTTTAAACTGGTGGCCAAGCTCAGACTCTTGCCTTTTCTCTATAAGGGCAAAGTACAAGCGATCTCGGAGGAGTATCGGCATGAAATAGAAGCAGACGAAGCTGCCCGCAATCCCGGACGTGAGCCTGTGCCGGCGCCTCCCTGTCCACTGCGCCGCCAACAGCCCGTTGCCGTCCACGCCTCCAGACCGCAAGAACCGCGGCCGCTGCATCTCGGGGCAAACAGCCTGTTTGCGCCCGCCAACCAGCAATCAGAGACGTCCTCTACTGAAAAAAATGCCGAAACGGGCCTTTTGGCTTCGCTATAAGCAGGTGACAGCAGGCCTGGATTTGCTTATAATTCGGTCATGGTGTGGCTCAGGTAGAAGAGGCAATGAAAAAGGCGGTGGTGTTACTTTCCGGAGGGTTGGACTCAGCCACCTGTCTGGCCCTGGCCAGACAGCAAGGCTATCATTGTCACGCCCTCTCTTTTGATTATGGACAACGGCATCGGGCCGAATTACACGCGGCCAAGCGGGTGGCGGACGATCTGGGGGCGGTGGCACATCATATTTTTCCTTTATCGCTGGCGCAGTTGGGAGGGTCTGCCTTAACCGATACGGCGATCGCCGTGCCTGATTATCAGGGCGGTGATACGATTCCTGTCACCTACGTTCCGGCGCGCAACAGCATTTTTTTAAGCATCGCGCTGGCTTTCGCAGAAACGCTTGTCAGCCAGGATATTTTTATTGGCGTGAGTGCCGTCGATTACTCCGGCTACCCGGACTGTCGCCCCGAATTTATCGCCGCCTTTACCCGGATGGCCAATTTGGCGACCAAGGCTGCGGTTGATGGCCAGCCCTTGCGCATTCATGCCCCCCTAATGCCACTTTCCAAAGCAGAGACGATTCGCACCGGTCAGGCTCTGGGCGTTAATTATCGCTTGACGGTTTCCTGTTATCAGGCGACGGATGCCGGCCAGGCTTGCGGGCGATGCGACAGTTGTGTCTTGCGCCGACAAGGCTTTGTCCAGGCAGGATACGAAGACGCCACCGTCTATCAACTTCCCGGGTAATCGCTGCTCTGCTGCTTGCCTGACTCAGGTAAGCCAGGCCGGCCCGTCCATACCAAAGCACATCGTTGATTAAAAGAAGCCCATTCCGTACCATTATGATAATTATGAAATTTATTTGAACAATAATTTACAGTTTCGTTACAACAAACTGCGCATTTTTGATTCACATATGGCATTGATGTTGCTAGAATCGCTCTGCGTTTTTAACTTAAGGAGTAAACTAAATGTCTAAAAAACTAATGCGTCTATTGGCTCTCGCCAGCGTTGCTGCTCTTGTGGTTGCCGGTGCGGCTGCCTTAACCTTGTTGCTGTGGCCAGCAGCGTTACCAGCCCTGTTATCGTTCACTGTATTGGGTGTAGCCCCTTTTGCCTTTGCTGCCGGTTTCAGCTTTGCGGCACAGGTTGCACTGTTTAGCGGTATGGCGGCGGCACTTGCGGCTTCTGCGACCGGAGCACTGGCTGCTGCGCCTTCATTGTTCCGTTCTATTGCTGAGCGTGTCAGAGGATTTGCCAAGCCGGCTGCTGATTCTGAGCCATCCCCAGTAGAAGAGAACCAGGAACCATCCAAAAACCCATTGAGTGAACTGGGCAAGGGTTCTGCCCCATCCAATGTAGTGCCTATTACGGATGCTAAGCCGCAAGAGCCACAAGTAGATAACGAAGCAAGCAACGAAGAAAGTAACGAAGAAAGTAACGAAGCAAGCAACGAAAGCGAAAAGGACATCAACAGCAGTAACATGAGCCTTTAATCACGCTGAGCAGTCAATCTTAAAACGTGGCTTTGGCGCCACGTTTTTTTTTTGCCACAAGCCCTACCTTGTGGCCGTAATGTCAGCCTCCTCTTGGCAAATGCGTTCTTTCACGTTAGGATACATTTTTTTGCACAGGACAGGATGAATGGAGCAGATACAGTTTACACCAGACGCGACGCATCTTTTCCGGCGCTTTGCCGAGCTGCGTCAGATGCTCGACAGCCGGATTCTCGGGCAGCAGATTTTAATTTCCCGTTTGCTCATCGCCTTGCTTGCCGATGGACACCTTCTGGTGGAAGGCGCTCCCGGGCTGGCAAAAACCCGGGCGGTGAAGGAGCTGGCTGAGCTGATAGAAGGGGATTTTCACCGGATTCAGTTTACCCCCGATCTCTTGCCGGGAGACTTAACCGGTACCGATGTGTATCGTCCCCAGGATGGCAGTTTCGTTTTTCAGCAGGGGCCGATTTTTCATCCCTTGTTACTGGCTGATGAAATCAATCGCGCGCCCGCCAAGGTGCAATCCGCCCTCCTGGAAGCGATGGCCGAACGGCAAGTCACCATTGGTGCCCGCACCTATCCCCTGCCGGAATTATTTTTAGTGATGGCCACCCAAAACCCCATTGAGCAGGAAGGAACCTATCCCTTGCCCGAAGCGCAACTGGATCGGTTTTTAATGTACGTTAAAATTGGCTATCCTGACGCCAGGACCGAACATGAGATTTTACGTTTGGCGCGTGATGAGGCGAAACATGGCTGTACCGTGACCTCTGAAAAAGTCACACCACTGTCACAGAGTGATTTATTTCAGGCGCGTCAACAGGTATTGGCCGTTCACTGCAGTGAGGCTCTGGAACAGTATCTGGTCCAACTGGTGGTAGCTACCCGCCAGCCGGCCCTGCTCGACAGCGGGCTGGCGCGTTGGCTGCGTTTTGGCGCCAGCCCGCGCGCCAGCATTGCCCTCGATCGCTGTGCCAGAGCACATGCCTGGCTGGCGGGCAGGGACTATGTGAGCCCGGAGGATATCCATGCGGTGGCCCACGATGTGTTGCGCCACCGTATTATTTTAAGCTTTGAAGCGGAAGCAGAAGGTATTGACAGCGATCAGGTGTTGGACAGCCTGCTGCAACGCCTGGCCATTCCGTAGGGGGGCGCGTCCATGTCGGGTTTGCACGTGAGTGTCGAGGAATTGATAGCCTTGCGTCGTTTTGCCATAAAAGCGCAAACGCAGGCGAAAGGCAAGGCACAGCGGCATGGCCGCCATCCCTCCCTGTTACGCGGCAGAGGGATGGATTTTGCCGAAGTGCGCAACTATCAGGCTGGTGATGACATTCGCCATATGGAATGGCGGGTTACCGCCCGCACTGGCAAAGCGCATGTAAAATTGTATCAGGAAGAGCGCGAGCGTCCGGTCATCCTCCTCTGTGATTTTAACCCTTCCATGTTCTTCGGTACGCGAGTCGCCTTCAAGTCGGTGATTGCCGCCAGACTGGCGGCTCTGCTCGCCTGGACGGCGGCCCGAGAAGGCGATCGCGTGGGAGGCTTGATTTTTTCCGGGCAAGGGCATGAAGAATACCTCCCGCGCGGCAGAGAATATGGGGTGTTGCCCTATTTGGCCGGTTTAAGTCACTACAGTCAGCGCCAGCCGGCCGACGGTGCGGCGGTCAGTGTGCTCAGTGGCGTATTGTTGCGCTCACGGCGGGTGATGCGTCCGGGGAGTACGCTGGTGATCATCAGCGATGCCTATCAGCTGGATGCGGATTCAGAGCGTCATTTACGCCGCCTGCGCCAGCATAATCTGGTGTTATTTTATCATATTTGCGATCCCCTGGAACTGGCTCCGCCCCCGCCGGCACCCTATGTGCTGACCAATGGCCAGCAGGAATTACTGCTCGATAATCGCCAGCGTGCTATCCAGCAGCGTTGGGTGCAGGAGTGCCAGCAACGCCAGCAGCAGGTGGAAGCCTTATGTCAGAGGCTGATGTTGCAATATACCCGGGTGCAAAGCGGCGATGACTTGAGCCTGCTGGTGCGGCAGACGTTTCCTCGGAGGCGGCATGGCACAGTCTGAGGCTCTGGCCGCATTACGTGATATCCATTTCCCTGCAGCGGTAGGCTGGTGGCCGCCGGCGCCTGGCTGGTGGCTGTTGCTGCTGCTCGGTTGCCTGGGGCTTTTTGCTCTGCTGTACTCGCTGCGGCGGCGCTATATTTGGGGGCGGGCGCGGCGTGAAGCACTGCTTTTATTACGCCAATACCAACAACAGGCCAGCCAGGGGCAGAATCATGCGCTTATCTGTGCCCGCGTTTCAGAATTGCTGCGGCGGGTTGCCCTGGCTTATTATCCGCGTGAAACCGTGGCGGCGTTGCAGGGAGAGGCCTGGATTGATTTTTTGAATGCCGAGGCCGATAACGTCGATTTTCAGGCGGTAAAAAGCCTGTTACTGGAAACGGCATACCAGTCGCAAAGTAACGCCAGTCTGGAGCCGCTTTTTCAGCAGGCCGGTCAATGGATTCGTCAAAGGGGGCGCCCATGCTGACGCTAGCACAGCCCTGGTTTTTATTGTTGTTGCCGCTGCCGCTGCTGCTGCTGTGGCTGTTGCCACCGTTGGCGCTGCGTTCTCCGGCAGCCTTGCGAGTGCCTTTTTTTTCTGACTTGTATGCCCATTTTAGCCAGCAGCGCGCCCCTGATCAGCGGTCGGGTCGTATCGCTTTGTGGTTATGTATATGGCTGCTGCTGGTTTTGGCGGTCGCCGGCCCCCGCTGGGTTGGTGAGGCCAGGCCGTTGCAGCGGGAAGGGCGCAATATTATGTTGGCCCTGGACTTGTCGGGGAGTATGGAAATTGATGACATGCTGCTGCAGGGGCGGCCGGTTTCGCGCTTGTTCGTGGTGAAGCTGGCTGCCGAGCAGTTTGTGCGCGAGCGGGTAGGGGATCGCATTGGTTTGATTTTGTTTGGCAGTCAGGCCTATTTGCAAACGCCACTGACCTACGATCGGCAAACGGTATTAACACGTCTGGATGATGCCAGCATTGGTTTGGCCGGTAAAACCACCGCTATTGGTGATGCCCTCGGCTTGGCGGTTAAGCGTTTGCAAGAGGTGCCCAAGGCTGGACGGGTCGTGATTTTATTGACCGATGGGGCCAATAATTCCGGTCTCTTGGCTCCCATGCAGGCTGCTGAAATGGCCAGGGAAGAAGGGATTAAAGTCTATACTATTGGTCTTGGCGCTGCCAGTGGACCTTCCTATGGTCCCTTTATGCTGGGGCCCAATTCGGCAGCTGATCTGGATGAAAAAACGCTGAAGGCCATAGCGAATATGACCGGAGGGCGTTACTTCCGAGCCGCGGATTCGGCCTCTTTGGCGCAGGTCTATGCCACGATTAATCAAATAGAAACCATCCGTCAGGAACAGGCGGTGGTGCGGCCGCAATGGGACTATTACCCCTGGCTGGTCGCCATAGCGCTATTGCTTATCGCCTTTTACTTGCTCGAATGCAGTGGCGTCTGGCGTTTTTTACGAAGGGGCACGGCGACTCGGGAGGTGAGCGATGGCTGATTGGCATTTGTTGCGTCCGTTGTGTTTGTGGGCCTTTATACCCTTGGGCCTGCTATTATGGATGCTGTGGCGAAAGCGCCATACCGGCACGAGTTGGGATGGGGTTTGTGATACCCATTTACTGCCGCATCTTTTACAACCTGGTACCGAAGGCCAACGGTATGGTGCGTTGCTTTGGCTCTTTGTCGCGATTGGCCTGCTGATTATTGGCTGGTCAGGGCCGACCTGGAATAAACTACCGGTTCCTACCTTTGCCCGCATTAAACCGCATGTCTTGCTCCTGGATATGTCGCAGGCTATGGCTGAGACCGATGTGAGCCCGAGCCGTCTTGAGCGGGCCAAATTTTTGATTCAGGATATTCTGGCGCACAGGGATGCCGGGCAATTTGCCTTGATTGCTTATACCAGTGAGCCTTTTGTTGTCGCACCGCTGACAGAAGACGGCAATACGATTGCAGCCTTGCTCTCCTCGCTGACGCTTACTATTATGCCGGTGGGGGGGAGCCGTTTATCGCCCGCGCTGCAGGAAGCCCGCCAATTGTTGCGGCAAGCGGGATATGAACAAGGAGAAATACTGATCTTCAGTGCCCATCCGCCAGCAGAAAAGGCTGTGCAGGAAGCAGCGGCGCTGGCAGCACAGGGTATCCGTACCTCGGTAATGCCGATGCAGGCAGAGGGAGGGGATGCCCCTGCCTGGCAGCAATTGGCCAGGCAGGGGGAGGGTCTGCTGCTTAATTACGCCAAAGCGGCTCCGGCCATCACACAATGGTTGTCGCAGGGCAGCGACAACAGTTATCTGGATAAAAATGCTCTGGATGATATTCCCTTGTGGCGTGATGAGGGGCGATGGTTTGTGCTGGCAGGCAGTCTGCTGCTATTAGTAGTCTTTCGACGGGGCTGGTTGCAGAGGATGGCGCTATGAGAGCTTTTTGTCTCGCGGTATCATGGCTGCTGGCACCTGCATTGTACGGGATGTCCTGGACAGATTGGTGGTCGACCGCTGATCAGCAGGGGCAACAGGCGATGCAGCAGGGGCAGTATCGTAAGGCGCAGCAACGGTTTCGCCGCCCCGACTGGCAGGCAAGCGCGGCGTACCGTGCGGGTGATTATGACGCAGCCCAGGCACACTTCCAACAGCTCAACAGTACGCTGGGTTACTATAACGCCGGCAACGCGCTGGCGCATATGGGGCAGTACGAGAAAGCCATTGAGGCTTATAAAAAGGCGCTGGAGCGGGAACCAGATCATCCGGATGCCCTGCATAATAAAGCGCTGTTGGAAAAACTGCTGCGGGAGCAGCAACAACAATCGCCATCATCAGAACAGCAGGACAAGCAGGACAAACAGGACAACCAGGACAAACAGGACAAGCAGGACAAGCAGGACACACAGGACATACAGGACAAACAGAATACGCAGGATAGTGCTGCAGCCCCTACGCCGGAACAGCAGGAGGCACAGCGGCAGCGTCAACAATTGTTGCGCATGGTTCCGGATGATCCGGGCGGCTTACTGCGGCAGAAATTTATACGGGATCACCTGCGTCGGCAGCGAGGATAGATACGATGCGTGCAAAGTCAGGTTATATGGTAACGATAAGGCACAGCAGGGCAGGCTCCAGGGCCGTTGCGCTTCTCGCCCTTTGCGTTTGGATGCTGCTGGTGCCGCTTTGGGCAAAGCCGAGCGTGCAGGTTGATCCGGCTGATATTGTGCAAGGCAAAGCCTTTCGACTCATCTTGCGCGATGACAGTCATCATCAGGGCGTGCCGGATCTGACACCGTTGGAGCGCGATTTTTCTATCCATGGTACCGAGCAGAGCGCATCGGTGACCGTTATCAACAATCAGATACAGTCGGAAACCAGTTGGATTATCTATCTGAGTACGCAAAAAAGCGGCCAACTGACCATTCCGGCCCTGACGATTGATGGTGAACAGACTGATCCGCTGGTCATTCATGTCCAAAAAAGCCAGACCGCAGTACCCGCCTCCCCTGCGCCCACCACAGCACCGGCAGTTTCACCGCCAAAACCGGGTCTACCGCAAAACAGCAAAGAGGACGTGCTGCTGCAAGTGGAAGTGGATTTAAAAAAACCCTATTTAAATCAACAGGTCATTTATACCGTTCGTTTATTCAACGCACGGCGCCTGGTTGATGTCGAATTTCAAGCACCACAAGCCCAAGATGCGCTGATGTTTCCCCTTGGGGATAGTCGGCGTTACCAGCTGACCGAGCAGGGTAAGCATTATGCTGTCGAAGAGCAACATTTTGCCCTGTTCCCGTTGAAAAGCGGAAGCCTGACGGTTACGCCACCACAATTTAGTGCCCTGATTTATGATGGGTTTCCCCAGCGCATACGGCCACAGGCAGACAGTATTCAATTGCAGGTTCAGCCGGTGCCTGCGGGCAGTACCGTTGCCCGCTGGTTGCCGGCCAAGGCGGTCAAGTTGGAGGAAGAATATGATACGGATAGCAAGACTCTGGAGGAAGGCGATACGCTGACGCGCGAAATTACCCTCAAGGCACTGGGCATGACTGCGGAATTATTGCCGGAGTACCCTTTTGCATCGACTGCCGATTTTAATGTGTATCACGATAAGCCCGTACCCAAAAATTACCTGCAGGCGGGTGAAGTGTTAGGCACCTTGACCCTGAAAGTGACCTATGTCTTCAATACGGCAGGCACGATTCATATTCCCGCATTTAGCGTGCCCTGGTTTAATACACAAAACCATCAGTGGGAAGAAGCAAAACTGCCTGCCCGTACGCTGCAAATCAAGCCGGCCACTGCCGCTGCCGCCCCAATCTCCAGCGACATGACGGCGAAGCCGGCGGCAGGAGGGATAACGGCCCGTCTCCCCGCTGCTGAGGCAGGCAAACAAAGCGAGCGGCTATGGCTTTTGCGCAGTGGCTGGTTTTGGGGGGGAGGGCTGGTCGTGGGACTGTTGCTCGCTGCCATGCTGCTATGGCGTCGCTATTCTGGCAGGTTGCCTCTGTTGGCCACACGCCGTGAGTTGGAACAGGGACTGCGGCGAGCGTGCAAAAAAAACGAGGCACGTCAGGCGGCGGACTATTTTTTGCGCTGGGCTCAGATGCACTGGCCACAAGCCCATCCACTGAACGTCACGCAAGCGGCTGCCCTCAGTGGTGATCAGGCCTTGATTCAACAAAGCACCCTGTTGAGTCAGGCCTTGTATGAGCCCCGCCGCCCCCACTGGCTTGGGCATGACTTTTGGGCAGCCTTTCAGCATTATTGCGCTAAAAAGGCCAGACCCAGGGCTTCCCGGGCTTCTGCATTGCCGCCTATCCATCCTGACTGAGAGGTATTGCCTGTGCATATGACTAACTATTTACAATGCGATGCCTTAGCATTGGCCGCGCAGATTAAAGCCGGACACTGCAGTGCTGAAGAAGCCCTGCAGCTGGCGCTGGCTCGTAGCCAGGCAGTGAATGCCTCACTCAATGCGGTGACGCATTATTGCGTCGATTGGGGCCGGGCGCAATTGGCGCGCATGCAGGGCGATGAACCTTTTTATGGTGTGCCGCTGCTGGTGAAGGATTTGGGCTTTAGTCTTGCCGGACAACCGAGCTGCTCGGGTTCCCGTTTTTTGCAGGCTCAGATTGCCACGCAGAATCATGTCATGATCGATAGCCTGCTGGCTTTGGGCTTTGTCCCTTTCGGTTTGACCAATACCCCGGAGTTAGGCTTGTCTTATGTCACTGAGCCCCTTTTATCTGGTCCCTGCCGTAATCCTTACGATCTGATGCGCACCAGTGGAGGTTCGTCGGGTGGCTCGGCTGCGGCGGTGGCCGCGGGCATTGTGCCTTTGGCTACTGCCAGTGATGGAGGGGGCTCTATCAGGATTCCGGCGGCTTGTTGCGGGCTGGTTGGTTTTAAACCCGGGAACGCGATGTTTTCAAATGGTCCCGGTATGGCTGAAGCCTGGTCGGGTATGGCCGTTCATTTTCTGCTGGCGCGAACATTGCGAGATGTACAGCAGTTGTTTCAGGCTTTGTTAAAAGGTGCTTTTCCCTTTACGCAGGAGGTTCCTGCCCGGCAGTCACCGCGTTTTATTCGCGCCAGCGGCCTGTTTCAAGCGGAGTCTGTCCAGCCGCGCTGGCAGAGGGCACTGGATGATTTTTCGGAAGCTTTGCGCCAGCAGCACTATCAGGTGGTGGAGCAAAACATCGTCCTGGATCACGCGACGATAGCCCATTGTTCCCTGACGCTGATTAAAGCTAATGTTGCGGCGGAGTTTGCCGCTATTTATCAGCGCACCGGCAGGCAAGTCGAAGAAGGTCAAGTGGAACCTATCACCTGGCGGTTTTTGCAGGATGGGCGTGCGGTGAGTGCGGCGGAACTTATTGTCGCCAAAGAGCGCTTATTTCAATGCCTGCAACCCCTGCAGGCTTTATTGGCCGGGGGGGATGTCATCCTTAGCCCGGCACTGGCTACCGATCCGCTCGAGCATGGTGAATTCTCGATGGCGGAGGAGTATGAGTCCTACCTGATAAAACATCAGCGCTTTTCCCCCTTTACTGCCCTGGCGAATCAAGCCGGTATCCCGGCCATCAGCTTACCAGTGGTCAGTGCAGAGCCCTTGCCCCTGGCCGTTCAACTCATGATGGGACCTTGGCGTGATGCTTCACTGCTGGAATTATGTGCCCGATTGCGCCAACAAGGGCTGTGGCAAGAGTATCCGGCTGCCAGCAGTCTTCGCGGCAGGGTATCCTAGTGTCGGTGCGTCGCTGGCAATGGGACCACCTTTTGCACGGCCTGCCCTTTTTAAAGTGGTTGCCCGAATTAAAACACTGGCCCACCCTGCGGGCTGATATAATAGCCGGCTTGACAGTAGTGATGCTGCTCATTCCCCAGTCGCTGGCCTATGCCCAGGTTGCCGGATTACCGGCATACTATGGACTGTATGCGGCCTTTATTCCGCCTGTGATTGGGGCTTTGTTTGGCTCTTCGCGCAGCCTGTCCACCGGCCCGGTGGCCATCACGTCCTTACTGACCGGCGCCGCGTTACAAAGCCTGGCCGTAGGGGGTACCAGCATTTATATTCAGTATGTGGCGCTGCTGACCCTGGTCAGCGGACTCATACAATTAGTGCTGGGACTGGTGCGGATGGGCTTGGTGGTCAACTTTATTTCATTTCCGGTATTGACCGGTTTTACCAATGCCGCGGTCATTATCATCGCCGCCTCGCAACTGGGCAGTCTTTGCGGCATCGAGCTCGTTCATAACGGTCGACTCTATGAAACCCTGTGGCAGTTAGTGGCCAATTTGCCAGGCCTTATCCACTGGCCGAGTCTGGGGATGGGGCTCCTGGCACTGGCGATTATCTGGCTGGGCTCGCGTACGGTGCCGCACTGGCCGCTGATTTTAATCGCCGTGGTGGTGACAACCAGCCTGGCCTGGCTAACGAATTTTGAAAAAACGAAAGTGGTGCCGGTCTCCCGTATTATCAACCCGGCGTTGCAGGAGGTCATACATAACCAGCTGAGCTACAGTAGCGATACCCAGAGCATGCTCAATCAAATACAGAAGATAGAGGACACCCTCCGTCTGATGGAAAAGCAAGACGATACGGATCCGGATGGAGAGATCTTGAATCATTTGAACCAATTAAAATGGCAACTGGAGCGGCGCATCCTGCGCCACAAGGTGGAACAGGCGGAACTCAGTCGGGTGCGACTGCGTCAATTCAGTACGGCCGATGGCATGTCCTTTTTTTATGTGAAAGGGCAGACTATCCCTGCCGGCAAGCCGGGACGGTTGATCTGGCGTATCGAAAAGTTGCAGGACGGGGAGCTCAGCCTGCAGGCCGGTGGTAAGGTCATTGGCCACATTCCTCAGGGTTTGCCTGCCTTTACCCCCGTCCATTTGGATTGGCTGACCATTCAACGCCTGCTGATTACCGCTCTGGCTGTTGCGCTGGTAGGCTTTATGGAGTCGATAGCCGTTGCCAAACAAATTGCCACCGACAGTCGCGAGCACCTCGATATTAATCAAGAGCTAATTGGACAAGGTCTGGCGAAAGTTGCCGGGGCGTTTTTTCAGTCTATTCCGGTATCCGGGGGCTTTTCTCGCTCGGTGTTAAATTTTTATGCCGGAGCCAAAACCGGGTTTTCATCGGTAGTCGCCGGTTTAGCGGTGATGCTGGTTTTACTATGGTTTACGCCGCTGTTTTACTATTTGCCGATACCGACGCTGGCCGCGATTATCATGTACACCATCTTTAAAATCAGCGATTTTTCAGCAATTGCGCGTGCCTTTCGCATCAATCGCAATGAAGGCTGGGTGGCGTTGAGCACTTTTATCTTAACCCTGGTTTTGGCACCGCGTATCGAACTGGCGGTATTGCTCGGGGTGCTGATGTCGTTAATTGTCTATTTGAATGAAACCATGCGGCCACGCTTTTGTGAGATGATTCGTAATGATAAAGGGGAATTGGTCGATGCCGACCGACATATGGCCGCTGAGCACTTTTGTTATCTGGTCAGCCTGGTGCGGCTGGGCGGTTCTTTGTATTTTGCCAATGCCTCGTATTTTGAAGAACGCATTTTGCAGTTGATCGTGAAATGGCCCAAAGTGCGTTATATTATTGTCGATTGTGTCAGCGTCAATACCATTGATGCCAGCGGTCTTGAGGCTTTGACGAATGTGACCCGTCAATTAGAAGAGGCGGGGATTGAATTGTGGTTTACCCGCCTGCGGCAACCGGTGATGGCGGCGCTCAGGCGGGGGAGTCTGGTGGAGCGCTTTGGCCCACATCATTTTTATCGTAGCAATGAAGAAGCGCTGCGCTATCTCAGCGAGTATCTGGGCAATAAGCATGTGAAAAATTGCCCTTTGCTGTTAGCGCAAGACTAAGCAGGAGCCACCTGCCATACTCAGGATGGCAAAAGGAGCGTTGTGGAGGGCAAGGTTTGTCGTGAGGGTGGGGCCGGAGAATGCGGTGGCGTCCAGCTTGGGCTGCTGTAATGCGCTTTGCGTACTTTGCTCAGCACGTTGACGCTTTCGGCGCGATGCAGCCCAGGGTGCGCTGCGGGTGTCCTGTTATCGTGAAAGAAACTCAGCTCGGGAAGTTCTTTAAAATTGGGCAGGCGGTTGTCTGGTTTGAGCTGCTCTATTTTTTGGCCCAGATAAAAACTGATGATGCAGGTTGCGACAATAAACAGTGCTCCCAGAAAAGGCAGTACCGGGCTGATGCTAAAAGCCGGGATGCTAAAGGTCATGCCGATAAAAAGGGCGAGGCAGGTGCCGATATTGAGCCAGAGTCGTGCCTTTTCGTAGCGTTCCTGGCTGCTGCAGTAGCCCTGATAGACCCGCAATTCAGTTGCGTCATCGTCGTCTTTGGATTGCTGCATCATCTTTAGATAGCTTTGGCTGACCTCCGTAAAGCGTTGATATTCAATAAAGGCGCGGATGCCGGCCAGTGCAATATCGAAAGTATAGAGCAGCAGCGTCAGGTAAAAGGCCGCTGGCGCCAGGCTGCCGGTCAGAAGAAAACAGTTCAGCAGGCCGACGCCTAACCACAGGCTGTCATTGCAGAATTCAAACCAGAGTTTTTGCCATTGCAACGACAGGCAACTTCGCCACCCCAATGTGGGCTGTTTTTTTTTCTCCATCCAGGCGTGCTGCAGGGTATTTTTCAAGGTATTGCCCAGGTTAATCAGCAGCCTTGGGACATAAAACAACCAGGCCAGCCAGCTAAACAGGGGATTGGCAATTTCATCAATCAGCCATACGATGCGCCGGAAATTATGCATATTTTTCAGGATGGGTACCATGGCATCGAGCATGCGTTTCAGGCGTACGATCAGTAGCCTGGGCCAGTTGGTCGTTGCGGTGGTCTGGCGAATTTTATCGCTGAAAGGATAGCGGACAGATTCTGTCGAATCGACGGAAGTCACGGGAAACGCCATCTCCAGTCGGCGGAGATAATAGTGATAAACCGCCTGTTGCACTCGCAGCTGTGCCTGTTCCTGGGGGTTGTTGATGAGGCGGTGGATGCACTCGAGCAGCTCGGAATACATTAACGCGGCAACCAACTGTCGTTTGAGCAGGCTTTCCGAATGGGGCTTACGCAGATTTTCAACGAGCTGGACCTTTAGGACATCGTACTCCAGCAGCAGTGTGCGCCAGTGAGGGATAAAGGGTTGAAAAAATTCAGGCGGCTGGCTATGTAAAACATCACGCCATAGCCAGTTTCCGTTCTCACTTACCGGACTATGTTGCAGCGCAGGTTGTAAGGTTTGCAAACGTGCTAATAATTTAGACATGGCTGTGAGTGTCAAAGTGTAAAGTTTCGCTATTGATAGCAGAATCAGATGAAAAAGTACATATACTAGTCAATCAATCCAACAAACACAATAGCTGGCAGCGTGAACAGCCGCGGCCTTGACTGCGCTTTAAACTTGTTTCCCATCGCATTCTGAGCGACAATGTGGCATCTTTCAGACAGGATGGGATCTATGTTCACTGAAAAGCAGTTGGCCAATGCGCTTCGTTTTTTGAGTATTGATGCCGTGGAGGCGGCGCAGTCGGGACATCCGGGTATGCCTCTGGGAATGGCGGATATTGCCACGGTATTGTGGCGGCAGTTTTTACGGCACAGCCCGGCCAATCCAAAATGGTTTAACCGTGATCGCTTTGTTTTATCCAATGGCCACGGTTCCATGTTGCTCTACAGCCTGCTCCATCTCAGTGGTTATAAGCTCAGCATGACGGATTTAAAACAGTTTCGTCAACTGCATTCCAAAACGCCCGGACATCCTGAAATCGAGGAGACGCCCGGGGTGGAAACCACCACCGGTCCCTTGGGTCAGGGCCTGGCCAATGCTGTCGGTATGGCCATTGCGGAAAAAACATTAGCCGCCCGCTTTAACCGGCCGCAGCATCCGCTGGTCGATCACTTTAGCTATGCGTTTGTGGGAGATGGCTGCCTGATGGAAGGCATTTCCCATGAAGCCTGTTCGTTGGCGGGCACTTTGGCGTTAGGGAAGTTAATCGTTTTTTACGATGATAATGGTATCTCTATTGATGGTGCTGTCAAAGACTGGTTCACGGATGATACCTCTGCCCGTTTCAAGGCCTACCACTGGCAGGTGATAGGCCCGGTCGATGGCCATGATCCGCAGGCTATCGCGGCCGCCATTACTCAGGCGCAGGCAGAGCATGAGCGGCCGTCACTGATTATCTGTAAAACGGTGATTGGTTATGCTTCACCGGCCGCCAATACCGCCAAAGCGCACGGTGCGCCCCTGGGTGCAGAAGGTGTGGCGGCTGTCCGTCAGGCTCTGGACTGGCCGTTTCCGCCCTTTGAAATCCCGGCCGCCATCAGTGCGGCCTGGAATGCGCTGGAGGAAGGGCAGCGGCGCGAGGACCGTTGGCTGGCGCTGTGTGCCTCCTATCAGGCGCAGTATCCTGAAGACTATGCCGAGTTTTTGCGGCGTATCAATCAGGACTTACCGGATGACTGGGACGCGTTTTGCCAACAGTTTTTGCGTGACTGCCAGAGTGAGAACCGCCGCATGGCTACCCGCAAGGCGTCACAGTATTGTCTGGAAAAGCTGGCTGGTAAACTTCCTGAAATGCTGGGGGGGTCGGCTGACTTGACCTCGTCCAATAACACCAATTGGTCGGGCAGTCAGGCACTGTCGGCTCAAGATGGCAGCGGTAATTATCTCTATTACGGGGTGCGTGAGTTTGCTATGGCCGCTATGATGAATGGCATGGCCTTGCATGGCGGCGTGATTCCCTATGGCGGCACTTTTCTCGTCTTTGCTGATTATGCACGCAACGCCATGCGCCTGGCGGCTTTGATGAAGCAACGGGTCATTTATGTTTTAACGCATGATTCTATCGGTCTGGGCGAAGATGGTCCGACCCATCAGCCGGTTGAGCATGCCGCCATGTTGCGTATCACTCCGAATATGACCGTATGGCGACCGGCTGATCTGTTGGAAACCGCTGTGGCCTGGCAACAGGCATTGAACCGGCAGAACGGACCAAGCGCCCTGTTATTATCACGCCAGGAGTTACCGCCGCTGCCGCATGCGGCGCAGGCGGCTGAAGCGATTGCGCGAGGGGCTTATATTGTTCAGGATTGCGAGGGAGAACCGGCGGCTATACTCATCGCGACCGGCTCGGAAGTCGCTTTGGCGCTGGCGGTTGCCAAGGCCAATCCACAATGTGCCCTGCGGGTGATTTCCATGCCCTGCTGTGAGCTGTTTTTGGCACAGGATATGGCCTGGCAGGAGTCAGTGTTGCCCAGAGCGGTGCGCAAACGTCTGGTGATTGAGGCAGCAGCGCCGGATTACTGGTTTCGTTTTGCCGGTTTGGATGGCGAGGTGGTCGGTATTGAGCGTTTCGGTTTATCGGCCCCGGCAGAACAGATTTATCAGGAACTGGGTTTCGGTGTCGAGCACATTAGCCAACGCTTACAGGACATGATGGAGCGCTAGAGGCTCAGCTTTGTTGGTACGGCGCAAGTGCGTTCAGTTGCCAGTGAAGCGGTTAGAATATTTTTAACAATGAATAACAGATTGCGTAACAGACCCTATAGCTCTTGTGCCGGAAGCGGTGGCTATTTGGTCTGGCTCCGCCGCTTTGGGCGGAAAGCCGCAGTCTGATACGTAAGTGGAGATTGAAATGGCGATACGTGTAGCGATTAATGGTTATGGGCGCATTGGGCGCTGTATTTTATGGTCAATTTTTGAAAGTCAGCGGCAGCATGAATTCGAACTGGTGGCTATTAATGATCTCTCCGGTATTGAAGTGACGGCTCATTTGACCCGTTATGATTCGACCCATGGCCGTTTTGCCGCGGAGGTGCAGACGGAGGGTAATGATCTGCTGGTCAACGGGCATCGCATTCATGTGACGGCTGACCGGGATCCGGAGAAACTACCCTGGGCAGACTATGGTATCGACCTGGTGTTTGAATGCACCGGTATGTTTACCTCCCACGAAGGTGCCAGCAAACATCTTGCGGCAGGGGCGGCGAAAGTATTAATTTCCGCGCCGGCCAAACATGCTGATGCCACCATTGTGTATGGGGTGAATCAGCAGGTGCTCAAAGACAGCGACCGCATTGTATCGAATGCCTCCTGTACCACTAATTGTCTGGCGCCCGTGGTACAACCCCTGCACCAGCGGCTGGGAATTGAGCACGGACTGGTCAATACCGTGCATGCCTACACCAAAGATCAGCTGTTGCTGGACGGCCGTCATAAAGACTTGCGTCGGGCCCGTTCGGCCACCCAATCGATTATACCGACAAAAACAGGGGCCGCTGTGGCGGTGGGATTGGTATTGCCGGAACTGGCCGGGCGTCTGGATGGTTTTGCCATGCGCGTCCCCACCTTGAATGTTTCGGTCGTTGATTTGACCTTTACGGCCAGCCGGGCAACGACGGTAGAGGAAGTCAATCAGATTATGGCCGATGCCGCCAGTACGATCTTGCATTACAACACTCAACCACTGGTTTCTATTGACTTTAATCACCACCCGGCTTCGGCCATTTTTGATGCCAGCCAGACCAAGGTGTTGGGCAATCTGGTCAAAGTGGCGGCCTGGTACGACAATGAGTGGGGTTTCTCGAATCGTATGCTGGATACGGCAGCCTGTATGATGTCATTCTAAGGGGTAGATATGAAGGTTTTAACGCTGGACGATATCGATGTCCGTGGTAAACGTGTCTTGGTGCGGGAAGATTTGAATGTACCAATAAAAGAAGGTTTTATTACCAGTGATCAACGTTTGCAGGCTGCCTTGCCCACCTTGCAGAGCTTGCTGGAGCGTGGTGCGAGCGTCGTTGTATGCTCTCACCTGGGTCGTCCCGAGGAAGGCGGTTTTGACAAGCGCTATTCTCTGCAACCCGTTGCAGATTATCTGGCCGAGCATTTATCCGTGCCGGTGCGATTGAGCCGTGATTACTTAAATGGGCTGGAACAGGCAGCCAATGAAGTCATTCTCTGCGAAAACCTGCGCTTTAACGTTGGAGAGAAAGCCAATGACGAGGCGCTGGCACGGAAACTGGCGGCACTCTGTGATGTGTTTGTCATGGATGCCTTTGGCACCGCCCATCGTGCGCATGCCTCGACCTGCGGTGTGGCCCGTTTTGCGCCGGTTGCCGTAGCCGGTCCTTTATTAGTAAAGGAGCTGGCGGCAATTGCACAGGCGCTGGCGGAACCGGAGCCGCCCATTGTCGCGATTGTTGGGGGCTCGAAAATTTCCTCCAAATTGACCTTGCTGCGCCATATGATTGAAAAGGTTGATGTGTTGATTGTCGGCGGCGGCATCGCCAATACCTTTCTGAAAGCTAAAGGCATGGAGGTAGGGCATTCTCTGTTGGAAAGCAGTTTGCTGGATGAGGCGCGCGAGATGATGCAATGGGCTGCCGAAAACGGCTGTGAGATTCCGCTGCCGGTCGATGCTGTGGTGAGCAAAACCTTTGCCGAAAACAGCCCGGCCTATAACAAATCACTGGCACAAATTGCCGAAGACGATATGATTCTGGATATCGGTTCTGAAACGGCGGCACGTTATGTCAGCGCCATTCAAAAGGCCAAAACCATTATCTGGAATGGCCCGCTGGGTGTGTTTGAATTTCCCCAGTTTTCCTATGGTACGCGGACGATTGCCTTTGCCATCGCAGAAAGTGGCGCTTTTTCCATTGCCGGCGGCGGCGATACCCTGGCGGCCATTGATCAGTATAATCTCAATAAGGAAATGTCCTATATCTCAACCGGCGGTGGCGCCTTCCTAGCCTGCCTGGAAGGGGTCACACTGCCCGTACTGGCTATTTTGCAAGAACGCGCAAAGGAAGCAGACATATCCTCCTCCTGACCGAACACTATCCTTCCCCCTGTCACAAGCGGCACTCCACAAGGAGGTCGGGGCAAGGGGAAAAGCAGCTGCCCCGTACGTCCTGTTTTTTTGAGGGGCTCTAAATGATGATGGCATTTGGTGATAAAGGTAAAAAGGATAAAAAAGTGAAGGAAGAAGGAGTTCCCCATTCGCAACGTTTTTTCGATTTGACGGCGGAGATAACAAGCAAAACAGTTGTACATCCTGGAGATCCAAGCTTTTTATCTGAGCTTGCTACGCGCACTGTCAATTTCAATACATTGGCGGGTGTTGTATTCGGTGACGCACTGCGTTTGAAAGGCAGGCAGCTTGTGTGGGCATTTGGTTTATCTGGCTGGCTTGAGATTGGTTAATGGTGAGCTGTTAATTGTTGCAACAACTGAATCCCCCGAAACAGCTATTGCAATATACGGGCTTCGCTGGGAAATTGAATGCCTTTCGGTTGTTTTAAGGGGCGGGGATTTAACTGCGAAGACACGCATCTTACTGATAAAACTCGAATTAAAAAACGGATTGCATTACTGGCTATAGCAACCAACCAGGATGAAAATGGAAGAAAAACAAGTAACTCCCCACGTCATCCCGAGCGCAGCGAGGGATCTCCCGTTAGTGGCAAGGTCTTTAGCATATCGATCGATATAAATCATCCCACTGAGGATTTAATGTATTAATCAAAGCATGCTTCTTTTTTCGTGCCCCCCCTTTGATTTGCTTTTCTCGCTCAATGGCGAAGACTATACCTGAACAAACTTCAAAATAAACGAGTCGCTCCACATTGTATTTTTGAGTAAATCCAGCCACCAGTTTATTCTTGTGCTCATAAACACGGCGTATCAAATCATTGGTAACACCAGTATACAAAAATTTATTATGTGCCAATGCAGGGAGATCCCTCGCTGCGCTCGGGATGACGTGGGGAATTACAATAATTTTTAAGTGCGATTTTTCTGCCTAATGCAGGGAGAGCAGTATCATTAGACCAGGTTATTATGATACTGCATCAAGAAATCAAAAATTGCCCCTGTGCAGGACTTGCAGAAAAGCTGAGTCTCACGGCGTAAAGTTTTGTAGCGCAATTGAAAAATCAAAGACATGTTCTGTTAATTTCATCGGATGTATGTTATAAATTAAATCATATTGTTGTTTTTGTGTTTATTTGGCCTGCGAAACAGGCTTTCTATGCGCAGAATGATAGATTTCGAACAATTCGGTCGGCTGGAGCGACTGGATGCAAAATACGATGGAGCGTCAACAGACAGTGGTGATGAAATGACAGGCTTGGTGCATGGTTTCCCTTATTCTTTTTTGCAATACAGCGAAGAGACTAAAGAGCAACTGCGCCTTTTTTCTGCACAAATACCCACGTCCACTCTGGATGAGCTGCTGAAGCGTCAGGAGATGCCGAATGCGCGCTTGCTGCATCAGCAGCGGGACGCGCTGGAGGCCAGCTATCGCTCCTATGAACGGCAATGTGCGACTTTAAATCCGGCGTGCGCGCCCTTCCTTCCCGAGGCAAGCCGACTCGTCTGGCAGGATAAGCTGCGTATGCTAATCTGGTTTGGCTGTCTTCAATATCGTTTGGACAGGGTTGAACGGCGGCGTGATAAGCTGGACGAGTATCGTGCGACAATAGCCGAGGCCCAATTGCTTTTGCACACACTGGAACAAAGGGAGACTGCGCACAGCGCTTCCTCGCTGCTGTTGCCGGCGATCAGTGAGCCCACGCGTTATGTGGGGGTGGCGGCTGCGAAACTGATACCGGCTGTGATTGCCAAATTACGAGTGACCTGGCAGGAGAATCGTGCCCAGTTTGAGCAATTGCTCCGTTCCTGGCAAGAGGGCAAAAGCAAAGCGTTGATTGAGTGGATGAGCGACGTTAATGGCTTGCGTTTATACTGGGTGTGGGGCAATAGCCTGCTCGATACCATCTTTATTGCCGCCCATAAATGCGGGCGTATTGATGATAGTTATTTTGCGTATTTAGAAAAATTGCTGCAAAGTCCCAATCCCGTTACGGGTAATATGAGTTGGATCTTGTATTACGCCCGCTTTACGCTGAACTTTCTATTGTTGTTCAAACACAGTATTCCCCAACCCTTTATGTCCGCAGAGGAAGAGGAACTCCCCCGCTGGCATGAACTTTTACGCAGCGAGTGGAATCGTCGAAAATATCAACTAATTAATGATAGCGTTTGGGGAACCGCCAATCTGGCCTGTTATTTCTGGTTAACCTATCGGGCCAGTGCCCGCATGGGCATGATAGGGGATTATCTCACCGCCCTGTTGCTGGTGATGGATCTGGCACTGACGATTTTAAAATACATCGAAGAAACACAAAAATATGAACAACTGCATGCCAATATGCAAGCGCAATTGCGGGCAATTGCAAAGGAGCTGCAGGAGGAATCTTCCCCTCTGCAACGCGCACGACTGACTGAACATCAACAGAGTATGCGGGCTGAAATGGCGCGACTGGAGCATGAGTGGTACTATCAAAAACTGTCGATGTACAACGAACTCTTTTATGCCGCGGGCTTATTGGTGTCGTTCTGCCTGTTGATTGGTCTTTTTACTCCGGTTGGTTTACTGTCGCCTGCTGCGCTCATGCTGATTGGTGCAGTGAGTTGCTTTGTTTTAACCGTGTTAAATCGTGCGATCGAGACTTTTCTGCCGGTGTTTAAAAAGAGGAGTGAAATACAGCAATTAAAAGAAGAGTATGCCAAAGGGCTGGAGGATTTTCAGCACGCTGTCGATGACAATCGCCAGAAGGAAGTCTTTCTGCATCTGGCGGATTTGCAGCAACAGATTCTTTATCACCAGCAATATCAGTCTTTTCAGATGATGCTCGGTTTGCACGGGCTGGTGATTGACAGTCTGACGCCGGTTGCGGTTTTGGCAACGCTGATTTTACTGCCGGTTGGGGCGGGCATTGCCACACTCAGCGCAGCGTTTGTACTGACGCTGGTCAGTAGGTTACTGTTGAATCGTCTTGAGCCCAAAGCTCCAGAGTTTGCCACCTTTGATGAGCACAAATACCAGTTTTTCAAAGCTGAGCAAAAAAACGCGAATCTTGCGAGCGAGGCCGCAAGGCTCTCCTCAGGCGGGGAAGCGGAGCATGTGAAGCCTGAGGAGCAGGATAAAAGCGTTCCTCAGCCAAGGGAGTCTTCCGTATAGCGGCCGGCGCTCCACTGAGCATTGGCCTGTGGAGCGTGCTTGCTTCAGGCCACCATAGCGGCTACTTCAGCCACTTCGCCCAGCTCCGCACCTTCTGCACCCAGGTCGGCGGTATCAGCGAGATCAGACGACTTGCCAGGCCCACTGTTATCCGATTTTTTATCTTGTGCCTTGCCACTGTCTTCCGAAAACATCTGGGTGGGATCGCTTTTGCTGTCATCCATGCTCAGAGGATCAGAGTCACCATACACTGCGCTTTGAACGGCATTAAATATTTTCCAATAGGCGTCGGTATCGTCCGCCGCGTTACTTTCCGACTGCCCATCATTAGATGGTCCAGAGGGCTGGGGAGTAGCGGCGTCATCAGGCGGACTGCTACTATCGGGTATTGGCATATCGGCAGGCATGGGAACATCATCAGGCATAAAGAACTCCTGTTTGAGCAAAGTGAATAAAAAATAGGGTCACACACTTTAGTTGACTTAAGTATAGTATACTTATCCTGGATGTCGTACAAAATTTACCAGGATGATTTTACACAATAATTACAGAGTATCGGTTTTTTGAAGGGGATGGGGGTATGGATCTGGATGCATTTCGTTGTATGCGGCAAGGCAAGGCCGTAGCACAAATAAGCGCTGCGGATACGGAAGGCATGCGGGCGGTGGATATCCAGAGGCCGGCTTCCGGAGGGCGGGCGCTGTTGATGTTGCACGGCTTTACCTCCACTCCCGCCGTGTATCGCTATTTTTTACCCCACTTAACACAATATGAGCGCATTGTTGTACCACTACTGCCCGGTCATGGTGAGAGCCTGACGGCCTTTGCACGAGTCAAGGCGCAGGATTGGCTGTCAGCTGTTGAAAGAGAGTGTGCGCGACTACAGCAGGAGTACCGGCAAGTAGATGTGTTAGGTTTGTCATTGGGTGGCTTGTTGGCCTGTCATCTTGCCCGGCAATTTTCCCTGCATCATTTGTACCTGTTATCTCCTGCCCTGGATTTGGTCAACCACCTGAACCGGTCGCTGACGCTTGCCAAATTCTGCCAGTTTCTGGGCTTTCACGCCTTGCGCAGCGCTTCGGGGAATATTTACCAGGCCGGCCAATGTGAAATTTCCTATAAAAAAATTCCGTTAAGCAGTTTGATTGAAGTGCTAAGCCTGATACGTGATTTTTCCTTCCAACTGCCGACCTGCCCTTGTGATGTCTTTGTTGGCCGTCATGATGCGGTTGTGGATAGCCACAAGGTAGCGGCCCGCTTTTCCCCCTTTGTGGATATGCGGGTACACTGGCTGGCACATTCGGCGCATGTTTTGCCCTTAGATGGTGACCGGGAATATATTCTCCATTGTCTCAATGGTCATAACCATTTATTGAGATAGCTATACTCTTTCAGGGCTTGCTGATGCCAATCCCGCATGTCGAGAACGGAACCATCGAAGGCCATAAAATCAGTGCGCATTTCGGGTAAATGGTAGAAATAAATGTCTGATTGATCGCTGGCCAGGCTGTGTTGGCGTTTGAGTGCACTGATACGGGCTATGGACTCATCAAAGGTTTTTATAAAGGCGCGGTCCGCACGCAGATACCGCCCTTCAAAAGTAGCCTGTTGGTGCAATTCCACATCCAGTTTATCGATGAGCCCCGCCAGTTGGATCACCGCATGGTCTGTGGCTCGGACACACAATGACGGCCCGGACGACCAGTACATATTAAAATGCCCATTGCCACTGACCTGGAGTTTTCGCAACCTGGCCACCCCCGTGAGTTCAACGCGGGCATTTTCGGTGATGCTGACCCGTAAATCCTGGCTGTGTACCCCACTAATTTGATACAATCCGCTGCCCCTGGCAGTGAGTTTATGCAGCATCAGATAGCCACCCAGCCTGGTGGTACCGCTATTATCTAAAACCAGCTCCAGATGATTGGAGCGCAGTTTGCTGCCACTTAATGTCCCTTCACCCTCATAACGCAAATAATTGAGGTAACGGGTGCGAATTTCAGCTTTGACTGGACCATGGCGGGGGTAGCCCTTACCGATGTGAACCAGCAAATTATCGTCCAGCACTTCGGTGACGACTTGCCGCAGATCACGTGGGTCGCCACGTAAAATAACCATCGGCTGGGTATAACCACTGTGCACCGAGGCATCAATACGCCCTTCGATTGTCAGGCGAGAATAAGAGGCTACATTGTATTTAATGGTGGTTACGTGCCGTGATGCTGTTTGGGGCGGGGTTTTAGCGGGGTCTTGCATCGCTTTTTTATGCAAAACACAACTCGATAACCAGAAACTTGCCAGGATAATACAAAACCAGTTGCGGTACATGAATGATTTCCACCGTTCCCTAAAAGGTATACATTAGAACAAGTTGGGCATGGGCGCAAGCGCTTCCATGAGTGGAGCAGGGTAAAATCATACTCTGCCAAGGATAAAAACATTATGATGGCATCCTGCGCCGATTTTTTAGCTATCGCTGGAATAAAAGTCCGAGATAGCGACCATCTTGGGGCAACCCTGGCGCCGGTATTCGCCGGAAGCCTGTTGTAAGAGGGCGGCTAGTCCATCGTTTTGGTGGAGTTGCAGGGGAAGTTGCAGAAAAATGTCTACCAGTTTTCCCTGGCTACAGCCAAAATAGATCTTGTGTCGGCTTCCCGGGCCAAAGGAGGATTCGCTGGCCTGCTGCAGCCGTTTCAGGGAAACGGTGCCGCCACGGTACTCGCGAATCAGATCTGCCAAGGGCGAGCGATCGGCCTCCTGGGCCAGATCAAGTGCCAGATTAAAGTAGGGGTCGATGGCCTGCAATTGGCAACTGCCATGCTTGTTCCATTCGTGTCGCTCCAGACAACTGCCACTGGCAAAGCTTGGCATATACTGTTGTAGTCGCTCACTGATCTCTGGCGCCAGTGTCAGGCCGGGATACGCGCAGTGATGACTGCGGGCGCTCACCCCACAGAAGCCATAATTTTTGCCGCAGGCTTTTTGATTTGGCCACAGGCCATGCAGTGTCAGATGCTGTTGGGAAAACGCGTGTTTCGCCAATGGCCGGCATTCCGCCTTGTTTGCTTCATAGCCATAGGTTTCGCAGAACGCCGGTTGCCAACTCAAGGCCAGTACGTGTGAGTCGGCGTTACCGGCGCTTTGCTGGCAGCCCGGGGCTGCCGTTATGCCATACTCGGCCTGTCCGCAACTCTGATGCACCCAGCGCAGGGGATTGGAGCTATGGGCAAGACGTATGCGGTACCAGTCAGGTTGGCGGGCTCGATTGAGCTCCACCAGCGCATAGCGCGCCTCGAGCAGGGTATGTTGTTGATCGGGATTGGTTTTATGATGTTTGGAAAGATAGGCCGGGCAGGCTTGTTTGGCAACAAATACGCCCTCGACAGCAACCGAAGACCAGCCGGGGCTAAGCACAGCAAACAGGAAAATAACCGGCATTATCTTTTTGAACATGACCTGCTCCAGCGGAAGGAAGTCATTTCATTATAACGCATTGCCTCTGAGATGGAAGTCTATCGTGCCTGGTAGTGTAAGCTATGGTTTTTTCTGGACTTTGACATTGGAAGGCCGCGGTAATTTGGGGCCAGGAAGGATATAACCCGGAGAAGTTCCCCGGGCTGATAAAATCAGTCAGCGATGGAAACTTCGTCCGCTTGCAGCCCTTTGGCTCCTTGCGATACTTTGAATTTCACTTTATCCCCTTCGTGAAGGGTTTTGCGCTTGTCAGGGCTGTTGATTGAACGGTGGTGAACAAATACATCTTCGCCGCGCTCGGAAGTGATGAAACCATAACCTTTTTCATCGTTGAACCATTTAACGGTTCCTTTAACTATATCAGACATTTCTTTTTCCAATTAAAATTAAACACAACCCGCACCAGCGCGTTTTTTTTTAAAAGCAGGGTGTTTAATGCGTCAGAATCACGCCAATTGAAAAGCAAAAGGAGGGATAAAACCAACACGCTGTCTCTCAAATCAAGAACATCGCTAATTACGAGTCTTTTGATTATAGTTGAACTCGATTAAAAAAGCGAGGATTGCTGAAAATAATTTTTAATCAGGCTGGGGGGGTGCAAGACACCCTCTCCCAGGGCTGGCTCATAGCCTATTGACTAAACCTAATATCTTCAAATTTAGCCAATCGCTTAGCATGGCATCATCATGTTTTAACCATCCGCACCGTATGATTTTAGCCCGCCCCTCGCTTAAAATCTCGCCTTTTAAAGCAGCCCCGGTATATAATAGGCCTATTTCAGGCAGGGCATGCTCATGACGCAAGCAAGGCAAAACCGGCAACAGGCTCTATTGCGCTCGACGTCATTGGTCTCGCTGATGACCTTTGTCTCGCGCATGCTGGGTTTTGCCCGGGATATGGTGATCGCGCACTTTTTCGGTGCCCAGGCTGGCGTTGATGCCTTTTTTGTTGCCTTTCGCATCCCCAATTTCATGCGGCGTTTGTTTGCGGAAGGGGCCTTTGCACAGGCCTTTGTTCCGGTATTGGCCGAATACCAGAAGACGCGTAGTATTGCGGATGTGCGAGTGTTTATCGCCCGCATTGCCGGACAATTAAGCGCGGTACTATCGGTGGTTACCGCCCTGGGTATTGTCGCGGCGCCTGTGATTATCTTTATTTTTGCCCCGGGCTTTGCCGCGGATAATGGCCGCGCGGTACTGGCCAGCGAAATGCTGCGCCTGACCTTTCCCTATTTGTTATTGATCTCATTAACCGCCATGGCGGGTGCCGTATTGAATACCTATGGCTATTTCGCGATACCGGCGCTGACCCCGGCTATTTTGAATATTACCATGATCAGCGCGGCCGTTTACCTGTCTCCCTATAGCAATCCGCCGGTTGTGGCGCTGGCCTGGGGGGTGTTATTGGCAGGGGTCGCCCAGCTGCTGTTTCAATTGCCTTTTTTGCTGCGTCACGGTCTCTTGGTGCGGCCACAGCTGGCCCGGCAGGATGAGGGCGTGCGGCGGGTATTGCGTCTGATGATTCCGGCGCTCTTTGGGGTCTCGGTGGCGCAGCTCAATTTGATGGTGGATAGTATTTTCGCCTCTTTTTTACAGATTGGCAGTGTGTCCTGGCTGTACTACACGGACCGGCTCACCGACTTTCCTCTGGGGGTGTTTGGGGTGGCTATTGCAACGGTTATCCTGCCGCATCTCTCGCGCCGTTATGCGGTCGATAAGCCGGAGGAGTTTTCCCGTTCTCTGGATTGGGCCCTGCGTCTGGTCTTACTCATCGCCCTGCCGGCGGCTTTGGGATTGTCGTTATTTGCGCTGCCGCTGATTAGCAGTTGTTTTGCCTATGGTAAATTTAGTGCCTTTGATGCGCTGCAAACGCAAAAAAGCCTCATAGCACTCGGTGCCGGTGTGCCGGCTTTTATGTTGATCAAAGTGTTGGCGTCCGGTTTTTATGCCCGGCAGGATATTAAAACACCGGTCAAGATTGGCGCCATTGCCATGTTGGTCAATTCGCTGCTCTGTGCCCTGTTGATCTGGCCATTGGCGCACGCCGGATTGGCTCTGGCCTCAGCCCTTGCCGGCTATGTCAATTGTGCGCTGTTGTGGCGCGGTTTGCGTCAAAGGGCCATTTATCAACCTTTGAATGGTTGGGGGCGCTATCTCGGGCAGCTGGCGATTGCCAATCTGGGGATGGCGGTGTATCTGTTCTGGCAGGCCAGGGGGGTGGCCTACTGGTTGGCGCTACCCGTCCTGTCGCGGCTTGGCCTGTTATTGGCACAGGTGGCTATGGCCATGCTGATTTATGTGTTGCTGTTATGCCTGACGGGATTACGGCCGGCACAGTTTCGTGGACCAATAAGGAATGCCCTATGAAGACTCTGGTGAACCTGTTTTATCGTAGCGATGAAAAAGATGCTATTCCCTTGCAACTCCTTGCTACAACGGATATTGAGCAGACCCGGCACGCCTTGCCGGCCGGTCATCGGCAATGGCTTTCGCGTCTCGATTTTAAAGGCATACTGGGGCAGGTGGCGCTATGTCATGACCGCGACGGGAATCTGCAGGCAGCTTACATTGGCGCCGGGTCGGCGCAGTGGGAGCAGGCTATGGCCCAGGCAGCTCTGCTCCTGCCGGCAGGTGCCTATCGGTTGGAGCAGCCCCTCTCCAGCACAGCCTGCTTATTTTGGGGAATGGCCCAGTATCGCTATGATCGTTATAAAACGGCAGAGGTAGCGCCACGGGTGCTGTGTGTTTCGGCTCAAGCACGTATCGCTTTGGAGCGCGACTTGCAGGCCGTTTTTCGTGCCCGTGATTTGATTAATGCACCGGCGAATGATATGGGGCCGGGGGATTTGGCGGCCGTGTTGCAACAGGTCGCGCTCGACTATCAGGCGGAGTTGCAGCAGTGGGAGGGGCCGCAACTGCTGGAGGCTAATTTTCCGGCCATTCACGCTGTGGGGCGTGCCTCGATACAGGCACCGCGACTCTTGCAACTGCGTTGGGGAAATCCGGCGCATCCTGTAGTCGCTCTGGTTGGCAAGGGCGTGTGTTTTGATAGTGGCGGCCTGGATCTCAAGCCCTCGTCTGCGATGCGGCTGATGAAAAAAGACATGGGCGGAGCCGCCAATGCCATTGCGCTTGCGGAATGGCTGATGGCAGCCCGTTTGCCGATTCGCTTGCACTTATATGTAGCGGCGGTTGAAAACGCCATCGGGCCGGATGCGTTTCGGCCCGGGGATGTGATACGGATGCGCAATGGCCTGAGCGTTGAAGTTGACAATACTGATGCAGAGGGTCGTCTGGTGCTGGCCGATGCCATGGTGAAAGCAGTGGAAGATCAGGCGGAGCTGCTCATTGATTTTGCCACCTTGACCGGAGCGGCTCGTGTTGCCGTGGGAACGGATATTGCGGCTATGTTTTGTAACGATGAGCAGCTGGCAGGTGAACTGGCTCAGGCGGCATTACAAGTGAATGATCCGCTGTGGCGCCTGCCCCTGCATCAAGATTATAATGCGCTGCTGGAGTCTACAGTTGCCGATCTGCTCAACTCTGCCCCGTCCTCTTACGCCGGAGCCATTACGGCCGCTTTGTTTTTGCAGCGCTTTGTTCCCCCCAGCCTGCGCTGGGTACATTTTGATATTAT
This sequence comes from Legionellaceae bacterium, assembly GCA_020831865.1. Classification (GTDB taxonomy): domain Bacteria; phylum Pseudomonadota; class Gammaproteobacteria; order Legionellales; family Legionellaceae; genus JAFIFT01. The sequence goes on from JAFIFT010000005.1 coordinate 130,150, forward strand.
GGCCTGGAATATCAGTGCCAGGCCGGGAAAGCCCATCGGTGGCGAAGCTATGGCTATTCGGGCGGTGGCGCACTGGTTAAGTGAACAGTACCGATGACCGGGTTGAGCGCCTGCCGGCGACAGAGCCTAAAACAGGGGGAATTTGCTGAGTAAAAGGCCCGCCTCGAGGATGATAAAAACGCCCAGCAGCAGAAGAATCACCCCCAGTTTGCGTGGCATACGGATGTCGAGTACCGCTTGTTCGGGAGACAGGGGATTGTAATAGACGGTGACAGGCTCATCGTTTTGATAGGCGCGCGCCACGCGGTAGGCCAATTCGCGTGCATACGCGCTGTGGGGGGAATTGTGTATGGTATCGGCAAACAGATAGTGGTTATAATAGTCTTCCTGACCTATCCGATAGTGATACTCTATCTCCGGCCAAAGTCTCAGCCCTTCCTGCTGCAGATGAAAATAGGTGATTTTGCCTTTGACGGTGTGCCATTTTCGCATCCGGTGCAAACGCAACCATTGTTGGTAAAAAAAACCAAACAGTCCGAGCAGAAACAGAATCCAGACCAGGCTGGGCAACAGCGTTTTCCAGGAAAGGGGCATCTTGTCACCAAAAAAGAATCTATTCTCAGTGTAATAGGCTGTGCCCAGAAATCAAGGACTTTACAAAACTGCTCCAGCCGCTTCATAATGCGCCTTTTTTGACTCACATTACCACCATGAATTTTTTTAACGCCCTGATTGTGCTGGGTCTGATCTTTATCGAGTGGTTGGATTTCAGTCTGTACCTCTACCTGGCCAACCCTATTTTTGCCCGGCTCTACTTTCCGCACTCGGATAATAATCTGGTCTTGAGTTTCGCCGTTTTTGCCGTGGCGTATCTGGCGCGTCCGCTGGGAGGCTGGTGGCTGGGGCGTATGGCCGATCGGCAAGGGCGTCGCCGCCCGATGCTGTGGTCTGCCCTGTTGATGGGCGGTGGAACGATTGGTATTGGCCTGCTTCCTGGGTACGCCCAGTGGGGGTTGCTGGCTCCCTGGCTGTTATTATTGTGCCGGATTGCTCAGGGACTGGCACTGGGGGGAGAGGTCAACACCGCCGCGCTGTTTCTGATTGAACATCATCCTACCCAGCCCCTAAAAGCGGGTGGCCTGGCTGCTGCCAGCGGGGCACTGGGTATGTTTGCCGGCGGTTTGCTGGCGACGGTGCTGCAGCAGCAGGCGGAAGGCTTATGGCGCCTGGTGTTCGTGCTTGCTGGTGTGGCCTCGTGCGGCTTGTTTTATGCGCGAAAACAATTGGCGGAATCACCGGAATTTCAGGGACGAGCGCTGCCACTGGCGGCTATCTGGCAACGGCACCGCCTGGCACTGCTGCGGATAGCAAGCACGGCGGCTTTTGTGTCGCTGATGGTGTATTTATGTAATATCTTCTGGGTGAATCTGGCCAGGCAGCTCCATTTGTGGCCGCAGCGGTCTCTGCCGCTCATCGGCGCGCTGGTACAATTGGCCTCGGCACTACTGGCTCTGCCTCTGGCCTTTCGCTTGCGCTCGCTGTGGGTGACGCACCTCATGCGTTTGAGTTATGGCAGTATTATGCTCAGTGCGATTTTGCTGTTTTATGGTACGGTGCATCAGCAGGGGGGGATGGTGCTTGGCGGCTTGCTGGCCTATGTGGTGGGTAATGCGTCTTTGTGTGCCGGGCTGTATTACTATCTCTATACGCAGTTGCCCGCGACGTGCCGCTGTTTTGCGGTTTCGCTACTGTGGGCTATCGCGGCCAGCATTGGCGCGCTCAGCCTGCCTGTCGCGCAACGGTTGTCACAGGCCGGTTATTATTATTTTGCGCCGGCCATGGTCTGTGCCTGCGCGGTACTGGCCTATGCGAGTTTAATGTTCCCGCAATGGCAGCGCCGTCGTATTGTCGTTTAAGGTTCCGGGCGGGAATTTCCCACCGTCATGTAAGGGCGAAGGGATACCTCAGTGTATGCGGATGTCCGCGCCATGGGATGGCGCGAGCACGGGATGACGCTGCTTTTTTCTGTTGAATTCGAACTTTATTTATGCTTAAGATAAAGTTCCTGCTCAAGTTTGAATCTAAGGAAAAAGCCATGACATTGCCACTGAAGGCTCTACGCTCTAATGAACTGGCACCTCTCGAGAACGATGTAGTGTCAGACGGTGTGCATGAGGTGATTCCGGTACAATTCGCTGAACAGGGCATGCTGTGCAAAGGCTTTTATAAAAAACTGGCAGGTGACTACACGGAAGAACGGGCAAAATATGTGGTGCTGACCAGCATTCTTCTGCGCATGGCTCTGGGTAAACGTGCGGCCGAGGAGCGTTTGGTCTACGAAGAATATTTGAACGATAGGGGTGCGAAAGCCTATCGGATTGTCGGCACCCTGTCCTATGCGATTCCTGACTTCCGGCATATGGCCTATAATAACGACCCCCTGCCCTCCGACGCTGCCGAGCAGGATAAAGTTGCCCCTGCCTACGCAAGCTTATTAGAAAAAAATATCGCGGCCATCTTGTTGAACAGTTATTATCGGGAAAATGATGACTTGCATCCGGGCAATCTGGGGCTGGGAGACAGTCAACAGGAGGAGTGCTTCTTTGCCGTGATTGACTATGATCGGTTTTTATCGCAGGGAGCCAAGCGGGGGGCAGATGGTTATCTGTGGGGAACCCCCCGGGCGGAGGAAGTGTTAGATCCTCGTTTTTTTGATAATTTTCCCAATGATACCAAGCGTTGTCACATGCCCTCCAATGTCCAGTCCGGTACGCTGAAACTGAATAAAAAATACCCCAAAGATGGTGAGTTTCGCCGTCTTGCCAGCAGTGACTTGTTTCACCGGCAAATGATGAGCGCGGCTTTGCAGGAGCTGTTAATGCATCAGCCCGCAGTGATTGAACGGCACTTGCAGGCCTATCTGGGAGAGGATGATCCGTTCACAGCTACGATCATGCCGGTGTTACAGGAGAAATACGACAACTTCTACCGGGCCGTGGTGTTTTACGATGGCTGTCTGCAGAATGCCTACAAGGTTCCTGTGCCTTCGTTTCAGGAATTTTTAAATAAAACCCCTTCCGCTTTTCAAGCCGTCAAGCAGCATGTCAGTGCCTATAATGCCCGGATGCAAAAAGAATATGGTTTAGAAGCGGCCGAGCCTTTTTTAATCACCGACACACAACTGACGGCTCACTATCATCAGATTTGGCGAGATAGCCATGTGAATCTGATCAAGGACTTGATTAGCAGACTGTACTCCTTGATGCAGGAACTGGAGCCTGTCGTCAACCCCGAGGGCTCAGAGTCGGCGCTGACCTTAACCCCGGTTAAGGATAGGGAGCGGGTCAGTGAAGCCTCGCAACTGTTGGAGGCGTTTACCTACCAGCAGGATCAACATGGCATCACAGGCGATAGGAATAATGCACTGATGCAAGCCTTTGCTGAACTGGATCAATGGCAGAAGACGTTACAGGCCCAGTTAAAGCGCTATATCAAACAGCCGCGCACGTCTTTAACGGATGAGGCGAATTCGGCCTTGTACACGGTTTTGGTGGGTTTAAACGCTACGGTTAACCGCATCAGCCGCGGTTTGGGTAATGGCACCAGCTGGCAGAACAGTTTTACCGAAATTGTGCGCCGACTGTTTGCTCTGGCAGAGGCCATGAACTGGACACGCCATCTTTTTAGTACCGATCAGGCCTTTTCTCCCTTGGCAGATCCTCCGGAGACGTTCTATATTCCCCGTTCCCATGAGAGTCTCGATGTTGTCCAGACCTGTCTGGATGCGTTATTTGACTGGGTGGATACGTTACATGTCCCGGATTTCAAACAAAAACTGTCTGCAATCGTGGATGCGTATGAGCCGATTTTAAAGTCTGTGAACCTCTTGGCCAATCGCATGCGGGCCGATGATGTCAGAGCGTATATTGCGGGTAGTCAGGACAGCATCGCCAACCAGCTGGCCTGGATTTTAAGTCAGGGCGAGGTCAACAGTAACTCATTGAATACTAATATCATCCGCAGCTTACTCCCTTTGATGCTGGAGCACAAAAAAAACGTACTCGACGCTAATTTGATTGCGGCACGTTCGGCGCTGGTGGAACCCAGCATTCACTTCAACTGGGAGTTTTACAGCAAAAAGGCGCAGGAGCTGGCGAAATCCTCCGATCGCTTCCGGCATGCCCGGCATGAGGCCACTTTTACCGCCTTTGCCCGCCAATGTTATGCCTGGGCTGCCCAGTTGAGCAGGGAAGACTTTCAGAAGATTCTTGAGAAGGAGGTATTTCAAAACTACTCTACCTGGACCGGCACGATATTTGGCCGCGATCGACGTTCGGAGATTCGCGCACTGTACAAGGACACACTGGCCTATCCGAATGAGCGCATACTGGCGATTATTTTGCAGGGTGAGCAGGCAAGTAATTCTTTGGCGACCCTGATGTTTTCCTATCTATGGACCCATCTTCGGGCCAAAGCGGCGCAGGCCTCCGCTACCGCAGAGAAGCCGCAAGCAAAAGCCGACTGGCAGTGCATTGTCTTGCTGCAGTCAATGGATAAGACTGCTTTCCTGCTGGACTGCAAAAGGGCTGCCGTTGCGAAGGCACAGGAATTTGAGAATCAATTGGCGGTCACGCGTAAAGAGGCAGACTCCCATGCGCTGGTTAATTATTTTTGGTAAATCTCGCTAGAGGCTGTCGTCACGAGTTTGTTTGCAGTGAAAATTGAGCTGGTTTTGCCGTGATGCGCAGGCGCATGTGTCTGTATTTCCGATCTTTGTACATGACAGGTTTTTTGTCATGTACAGAGATTTCCGATGATGATAGATTGTCAGAGTCTGTCAGTGTCGCTATCATGTCTTTTTTTTAGGTTTGAAGATACGGTATGATACGCGACTACTGGAAAATACTACTACACTATTTATTGCCGAAAAAAGCCTTAACTCTGCTGGCTGGTGCGCTGGCCGATGTGCAGCGGCCGTGGGTCAAAAACTGGCTTATCCGTCAATTTATTCGCAGCTATGGCGTCAATATGCAGGAGGCGTCTCTGCCGGAGAGCGCGGATTATCCCAGTTTTAATGCCTTTTTTATCCGTCACCTGCGTGCAGACGCCCGACCTATAGCCGAGGCGTCGGTTATTTCACCGGTTGATGGTACTATTTCTGCCATTGGTGATCTGCAAGCCGGTCAGATGTTGCAGGCTAAGGGTAAGTATTATAGTGTGGATGAGTTGCTGGCCAGTGAAACCATGGCGGTTCATTTTCAGCAGGGGCGTTTTGCGACCTTATATCTGGCGCCCAAAGATTATCATCGTGTGCATATGCCCCTGGAGGGCAGCCTGGTACAGACCGTGTACCTGCCGGGTACACTATTTTCCGTACAGCCGGCCACGGTTCGTCATATTCCCTCCCTGTTTGCCCGCAATGAGCGTTTGGTGGCCTATTTTGATACCCCGCTGGGCTTACTGGCCATGGTGATGGTGGGGGCGACTATCGTGGGGGCGATAGGAACGAGTTGGGGCGGAGATGAGGAGCGTTGCAAGCGCAAACGACAGACCGATTATCGTGAACAGAGCGTTTTTCCCCAACCGCGATTGCCACAGGGCGGGGAGATGGGGTATTTTAAGTTAGGGTCAACGGTGATTATGTTATTTGCTGATGGTCAAAAGATGCAGTGGAAACCGGAGCTTGCCGCTGGTCAGGTGCTGCGGTTTGGTCAGGCTATGGCCGACTGACAGGATATAGCGGTCACTTCACGCATCAGGGCTATATTTTTCAGGGTTACCATCGGTAACCACCTAACAAGTGACGTATCTTCCAATAAGGGATTGATCATGGATAATAAAAAACGCAAATTGTTTGTTTTGGATACTAATATTTTGATGCATGATCCGACGGCTATTTACCGTTTTGAAGAACATGATATCTATTTGCCGATGGTGGTTCTGGAAGAATTGGACAGCCATAAAACCGGCTTGTCGGAAGTGGCGCGAAACGTGCGGCAAACCAATCGACTTTTGGTCGAGTTAATGGCCAATGCCAGCCACCAGCAAATTGTGGATGGCTTGCCGATTCCCAGTTACCTCAGTGGCGAGCATGTTAAATCCAGCGGCCGACTGTTTTTTCAGACGGATGAATTTGCAGTGAATCTGCCGATGTCCCTGCCCGGACACAAAGCGGACAGTGACATATTAGCTACCACCCTGGGTTTGAAAAAAACCTACCCCGAGCGTCAGGTGGTGATTATTTCCAAAGATATTAACTTGCGGATTAAAGCCGGGATTCTTGGCATTAGTGCGGAAGATTATCACAATGATCAGGTGCTTGATGACGTTGACTTGTTACACAGCGGCCTGCATGTCCTGGATCACCATTTTTGGGAGAGTCATGGCAAGGACATGAAAGCCTGGCAGGAAGATGGCCGAACCTTTTACCGCATCAGTGGCCCTTTGACGGCGAAATGGAATCCCAATGATTGCATCAGTACCGAAGACAATGATTTTCAGGCAATCGTTAAAGAAGTCCATGCCGATCATGTTGTCGTCCAGCTGGCACGTGACTATGGCGAGGGCAAGCAAAGCATCTGGGGCATCAATGCGCGTAACCGTGAGCAAAATTTTGTTCTTAATTTGCTGCTCGATCCCGATATTGATTTTGTCAGTCTGCAAGGAACCGCCGGTACCGGCAAGACGCTCCTGACGATAGCCGCGGGTTTAACCCAGGTGTTGGACAGCAATCGTTACAATGAAATTCTGATGACACGGGTCACCATACCGGTTGGGCAGGATATCGGTTTTTTGCCGGGTACGGAAGAAGAGAAAATGACGCCCTGGATGGGGGCTTTAATGGATAATCTGGAAGTACTGCAAGGGGCGCAGGAAGGTGGCAGCTTTGGCCGCAATGCGACCGCTGATTTGCTGCAGAGCAAAATTAAGATTCGCTCCTTGAATTTCATGCGTGGCCGGACATTTTTAAATCGCTACATTATCATTGATGAAGCACAGAATTTAACCTCAAAACAAATTAAAACCCTGGTGACTCGTGCCGGCCCTGGCACTAAAATTATCTGTTTGGGCGACATCAAGCAGATAGATACGCCCTATTTAAGCGAGACGAACTCAGGTTTGACCTTTGCCGTTGATCGCTTCAAGCACTGGCAGCACAGCGCCCATATGACGCTGACCCGCGGTGAACGCTCGCGCCTGGCCTTTTATGCGGCGGAGCACTTATAAACCCCGGTGTTGATGCGTGGCTCCTGAAAGGTAGGATATGCTGAGCAAACTTAAAAAAAAGCCGTATTGGTTGACGCTGGGCTTGTTGTTTTTCCTGTTTGGCGGGCTGTCTTTGCTTGTTTGGGGCCCGAAACCGGAGGCTCCCCAGCTGAAAGAGCGCCGCTGGCGGGTACAAAGCCTACGCGTGCAGCGGGGCGATTACACGCCGGAGGTCATGCTGTACGGGCATATCTATTCTCCACAAAGAACCACTCTGGCTTCGACGCTGAAAGCCAAGGTGGTGGATTTGCCGGTACGAGAAGGCGAGCAGGTTGCACAAGATCAAGTCTTGCTTGCGTTAAATGAGGAAGAGTTTCAATTGCGGATGGTACAGCGGCAGGCCCAGTTGGCTAAAATTAGCGCAGAGCTGAAAGCCGAGTATGCCCAATATGACAGTGATAAAAAAACGCATGCACATTGGCTGGAACTGCTGCAAACCCAGCAGAAAATTGTCGATCGCCTGCGCCGCTTGGAGGCGCGCCAGCATGAGTCTGCCGCCCAGGTCGACGAAGCGCTGAAAGTGCTGTATCAGCAGCAGATTAATGTACGCAATCAGGAACTGGCGTTGGCGAACCATCCGCATCGTATCGCGCAATTAAAAGCAGAGCAGGCCCAGCAAGAGGCACTGTTACGCCAGGCCAAAATAGACCTGGCCGAAACCCGAATTCGCGCTCCCTTTGCCGGACGCATTATTGAGGTATTAGTGGCTCTGGGCGATGATGTGTCGGTGCATCAGAAGTTGCTGAGCCTCTATAATCTGGACGATGTGGAGTTGCGAGCGCGTTTGCCTTTTGCTTCACTGCAGATGCTGGTGCATTTGCCGGACATCCCGAGTATCAGCGCCATCCCGGTTGACTATCCGGAATATCGCCTGCCTTTATTGCGCTCTGGTGCGGCCTTAACGCGCGGCGATGTCAGCATTGATGTTTTTTTTAAACTCCCTGAGCCCTTGGCCAGACGTTTGCCGCTGGGGTTGACGCTGACGGTACGCCTGCTCTTGCCGCCTGAAAAAAATCTCTTTCGTATTCCAGCGGCCGCCTTGTATGGCGGTAATCGCGTCTATCAAATTATCCACCAGCGGCTGGAGACGGTTACTGTGCAGCGGGTTGGCGAGCAGTTTGCTGATGATGGTCATTACTATCTCGTTCGTAGCCAGGACTTGCCGGAAGGGGCGCTCATTTTGTCCAGTCAGTTGGCCAATGCCCGTGACGGTTTACCGGTGGACAGCAGATGAAACCACAGCAAGGGCTTATGGCGCTTTTTATGCACCATCCAGTTGCGGCTAACCTGCTGATGGTGCTGATGCTGCTGGCGGGTGGGCTGGGACTGCTGAAAATGAATGTGCAGTTTTTGCCTAATTTCGCGATTGATATTATCACGGTTGAAATTCCCTGGCCGGGAGCTGCCGCCGATGATGTGGAAAAAGGCCTGATTTACCCGTTAGAGCGTGAACTGCGCGCGGTGGATAATGTCAAACTTTTGCAGGCGCAGGCCCGGCAAAATGTCGCCTTTTTCTTGATTGAGTTTCAGGATGGCTCGGATATGATTCGGGCGAGCGAACAGGTGCGTGATGCGGTTGCCCGGGTTCGTAATTTTCCGCCTGATAGTGAAAAACCGATTATTGAGCGCGTGTCTTCGAATGAGCGCATTGCCAGCCTGCTTATTTATGGGCCTTCCAATCTTGAGGAACTCCGAGCCCTGACCTGGCAATCGGAACGTGAGCTTTTGGATGCTGGTATTTCCAAAATATCGGTGATTGGCTTACCGCGTGAAGAAATCAGTATTGAATTTAGCCCGGGCATGCTCAAGCAGTTGGGACGCTCCCTGCCAGAGCTGGCGCAATTGATTGCCGCGGAAAGCCAGGATATTCCTGCCGGATTATTGGGCCGTTCGACAGCGGGGCAAAATCTGCGTGCGGTGCAAAAAAAACGCAGTATCGGGGCCTTCGAGCAGTTGCGTATCCCTTCCGATACCGAAGGTCAAAGCCTTTTGCTGTCGCATATTGCCAATATTCGCAGTGACATTGTGGAAGAAGAGCCACGCATTTTTTATCAGGGCAAACCGGCCGTTGAGCTGCGTTTGTACCGTACGCAGCAGGATAGTGCCTTGCAGATGGCCAGGATTGCGCATGACTGGCTGGTGCGCGCGCAGGCAAAAGCCGGAGATGGGGTTGAGTTTTTACTGTTTAATGAAGCCTGGCTGTTAATTCGCGACCGCATTCATACCCTGCTGTACAACGGTTTGGGGGGATTGATCCTGATTGTCAGCCTGTTGTTTATTTTTTTGAATGCGCGGGTAGCCCTGTGGATCAGTGTGGGTATCCCTACGGCACTGATGGCGGCCATGTTTATTTTATATCTGAATGACGGCAGCATTGATATGATCAGTTTGTTTGCGTTTATTCTGACCCTGGGGATCGTGGTGGATGATACCATCGTGGTGGGAGAGCAGGCCGCGAGCAACCTGTCGGCCCATACCAGGCCGGATGAGGCCATTTTACAGGCGTGTCAGAAAATGTTGCCGGCCATTAGCGCCTCTTCTTTAACCACGATTAGCGCCTTTTTGCCCTTGATGTTGATAGGGGGCACGATTGGTACGGTTTTGTTTGCCATTCCGCTGGTGGTGGTGTGTGTGATTCTGGCGTCCATCGTGGAATGTTTTTTCGTGTTGCCCGGGCATTTGTACCACAGTGCGCTGCGAGGGGGTATGGTGGCGCAAACACAGTGGCGCCAACGTTTGGAGCGGGCGTTTATCCGTTTTCGACAACGCCGTTTTAAGCCGTTATTGCGTAAGGCCTTGATCTATCACCCCCTGGTGATGCTGATTACCCTTGCCTTAATGGCACTGGTGATCGCCTTGTTCGCGGGGGGATATCTGAAATTTACGTTTTTCCCCACTCCGGATGGCAATAGTATTCGCGCCAATGTGCAGTTTGCCGCCGGAACGCCGGAACCTGTCCGTTTGGATTTTTTACACAGGCTGCAAGCTAGTGGCGTGGAGACCGTACATGCCTTGGCGGCCAAAGAAAAGATAGCCGAGCCCATTGTTGTCCAGTTTATTAAGCTCAATCGCAGTGACATCAGTGATTTTCGTGCCAATCTGGGTGAGTCGTATGCGACGGTGAATCTGGAGTTGCTGTCCGTGGATAAACGGCGGTTTCGCAATCAACAGGTCTTGCACGCGTGGCGACAGGCTATGGTCTTGCCGGCGTATGTACAGTCCCTGGCCATTACTGCGCCGCGGGGAGGGCCTCCTGGCCAGGATATTGATATTGAGGTGAGCGGTCAGAATATTGCGGATATTCAGGCGGCACTGATGCGGATTGAAGGCTTCTTAATGCGCCTGCCGGGGGTGATAGGAATCGTGGATACCTTGCCGTTGGCCCAGGAGTCGGTGGTGTTTTCCCTGAACGCGCGGGGGAAGGCACTGGGCTTGAGTATTGGTGAGCTCGGTCGACAGTTACGGGCCGGTGTCAATGGCGAGATTATACAACGATTTAATGAGCCGCATGAAGAAATCGAGGTAAAAGTGCGCCTGGATAAATCCCTGCGGGAGAGCCAGGGCTTGTTATCGCAGGTGTTGATTAAAACACCCCAAAACACCATGGTGCCACTGCTCGATGTGATTGATAAGCAGTATAAAAAACAGGCCGAAATCATTATTCATAATGATTATCAACTCTCGGCCAATCTTCAGGCAGACGTCGATGCGCAGATGGCCAATGCCAATGAAGTGTATGCGCGTTTGCGGGCGGAATTGTTGCCGGAACTGGCCCGGAAGTACAATGTGAGTTTTCGTTTTGAAGGGCAGGCGCGCCATCAGGCGGAAACCCTGGCCGATATTCGCATTGGGCTCTTTCTGGCCCTTGGCCTCATTTATATCATACTGGCCTGGGTTTTTGGTTCCTACAGCAGACCTCTCATTATCCTGGCCGTGATTCCTTTGGGGTTGATTGGCGCCATGTTGGGGCACTGGTTTATGGGGCTTGATATTACCCTCTTATCCCTTTTTGGTTTATTTGGTCTGAGTGGTATTCTGACTAATGACGCCATCATTTTGATTAATGAATATCAACTGTTGCGTCAGCAGGGCATGCGGGTTGTGGCCGCACTGGTAGAGGCATCGAGCCTGCGTTTTCGGGCGATCGCTTTAACGTCGATTACGACCATAGCCGGTTTAACGCCGCTCCTATTTGAGCGTTCGCTGCAGGCGCAATTTTTAATTCCCATGGCCTGTTCCATCACCTTTGGCCTGGTCTTTGCCACTGTTCTCTTACTGGTGGTGTTGCCGGTTTTGCTCATGTATCTGGAATACGGACAAAGGCAGGGCAAGCTGCCGCGGTTGCCGTGAGAAAGCTGCGGATGCAGCCGATCAAATTTTTGTTTTGAGCACTGCAAAAATACTTTTTTTGAACCATACTGTGAGTAGTGGACCGTCAAGCGATGCGTCCATAACGGAGGGCATTCAGCCGCTGATGCTAGGGCAGGAATGCAATTGGAGATCCTGCACAAGGAGCATGACGATGGATATAATGGGCTTATTTGTGACTCTGATAAGCGGAGCAGTGGGCGGCAACGCAAGTGCTGCGGCTTGGAAAAATATCAGTCTTGGTACCCTCGGCAATACCATTGCCGGTGCGGTCGGCGGTGTTGCCGGAACCTATATATTGCAGGCCATGAATTGGTTAAGCAGTGCGGGACTGGCTGATATGACCCTGGCTTCGATTATGGGAAATGTGGGGTCTGGCGCGGTAAGCGGTGCCGTATTGACCGCGCTTATCGGCGGGATAAAACAGGCCATGAGCAAGTCCTGATCGCTGCTAGATTCCGCGCTGTGACGTTGGCAGTGCTGCGAGGCACAAGCCCCTTGTTCCTTGGTCCGTAAAGGCGTATAATTCGTTCTTTTTTTAATCAAAGAGCGAATATGAATCACACGGTAGGATTTGTCAGTCTGGGGTGCCCGAAAGCATTGGTGGATTCAGAGCGCATTATCACCCAGTTGCGGGCGCAGGGCTATTCTCTGGTCTCGACTTACCAGGATGCTGGTGTGGTGGTGGTCAATACCTGCGGTTTCATAGACGCTGCGGTGGAAGAGTCGCTGACGACCATTCAGGAAGCGATGGCGGCGAATGGTCGGGTGATTGTCACCGGTTGCCTGGGTGCCAAGGCAGAGGTCATTCGTGCGGCCTGCCCGGACGTATTGCACATTAGCGGCGCGCATGCCTATGAGGAAGTGGTGCGTGCGGTGCATCAGCATCTGCCTCCCCCGGCCGATCCCTTTAGCCAACTGATCCCCCCGCAGGGTATCAAACTGACACCGCGGCATTATGCCTATTTGAAAATATCGGAAGGCTGTAATCATCACTGCAGTTTTTGCATTATTCCCAGCATGCGCGGCAAATTACAGTCCTATCCTTTCCAGCAGATCCTCAGTGAAGCCACCCGCCTCAAGGCAGCGGGGGTAAAGGAATTACTGGTGATTTCACAGGATACCAGTGCCTATGGTCTGGATACGCGCTATGCGCCCGTGCAATGGCAGGAGCGCCAGTGGGAGACCCGTTTTACTGATCTTTGCGCTGCCCTGGGTGAGTTGGGCATCTGGGTGCGTCTGCATTATGTGTATCCTTATCCGCATGTGGATGCCGTGATTCCCCTGATGCGCGATGGAGTGATTCTGCCCTATCTGGATATCCCCTTGCAGCATGCCAGCCTTCGGATTCTGAAAGCCATGAAGCGTCCAGCCTGTACCGAAAATACGCTGGAACGCATTCGCCACTGGCGCAGTCTGTGCCCGGATATCACGCTGCGCTCTACCTTTATTGTTGGTTTCCCCGGTGAAACTGAAGCCGAGTTTTGCGAGTTACTGGATTTTCTGGCAGAAGCGCAGCTGGATCGGGTGGGTTGTTTTCAATATTCACCGGTCGAGGGGGCGAAAGCCAATGCCTTGCCTAACCCGGTGCCACCGGCGGTCAAAGAAGAGCGGTATCATCGCTTTATGCAAGCACAGGCCGCTATCAGTGCCCAGCGGCTGGCGCAAAAAATTGGCAGTCAACAGGCAGTGCTGGTGGATGAGATTCGCGGCGAGCAGGTTGTGGCGCGTTCGCATGCCGACGCGCCGGAGATTGACGGTCTGGTGTATCTGCCCTGGCGCGAGGGGATTCAGAGCGGAGATATGTTGCAGGTTACCATTGAGGGGAGTGATGACTATGATCTCTTTGCCAAAGAAACCTGCCATGTAGCCCAATGACGTGACAGCCCCAGCCTGATGCCGGTGGGAGAATGCGCCCGACCGGCCTGAACTCAAAAATCAACTTGCCCAAAAACTAGCATTTTGAAGAAACAAGGGTATATAATTTGCCTTTTACTGTATTGAGAAATCGAATGACCACACGTCGTAGAATGCTCGTCAGCTCGGCCTTGCCCTATGCGAACGGACACTTACATCTCGGACATCTCGTCGAGCATATTCAGACTGATATTTGGGTGCGTGCTCAGAAATTAGCCGGTCATGACTGCATCAGCATTTGTGGGGATGATGCGCATGGTACGCCTATTATGCTTAAAGCAGAAAAAATGGGCATCAGTCCGGAAGCCCTCACCACCGCCATGAAAGCCAGTCATGAGCGCGACTTTGCCGATTTTGCCATTCATTATGATTACTATCACAGTACGCATAGTCCGGAAAATCAAGAATTATCGGCGCTGATCTATCAACGCTTAGAGGCGCGTGGGGATATTGTCAAAAAAACCATTCGACAGGCCTATGATCCGGTCAAAAACATGTTTTTACCGGATCGCTTTGTGAAAGGCACCTGTCCGCGTTGCGGGGCGACCGATCAGTACGGTGATAACTGTGAAGCCTGTGGCGCAACCTATAGCCCCACCGACTTGCGCTCCCCGGTGTCCGCCTTATCCGGGGCAACGCCAATAGAGAAAGAGTCCGAGCATTATTTTTTTGATCTGCCGCGCTACGAAACCCTGCTGAAAGACTGGACCCGACAGGGGCATCTCCAGCCTGAGGTGGTGAACAAGCTCGATGAGTGGTTTGCTGCCGGACTGAAGCAATGGGATATTTCCCGAGATGCGCCGTATTTTGGTTTTCCGATTCCCGGTACGACCGACAAATACTTTTACGTCTGGCTGGACGCGCCTATTGGCTATATGGCCAGTTTTAAAAAATATTGTCAGCAGGAAGGACTGGATTTTGACCAGTTCTGGGGGCCGGATTCTGGTACAGAACTCTATCATTTTGTGGGCAAGGATATTGTGTATTTTCATGCCCTGTTTTGGCCGGCTATGCTGGCAGGTGCCGGCTTTCGATTGCCAACTGCTATTTACGCGCATGGGTTCCTGACTGTCAATGGACAGAAGATGTCAAAGTCGCGCGGCACCTTTATTGAAGCGCGCAGCTATCTCAATCATCTCGATGCGCAATACCTCCGTTATTATTTCGCCGCCAAATTAAACGGTCGGGTCGATGATCTGGATTTGAATTTTGATGATTTTATGCATCGGGTGAATGCTGATCTGGTGGGCAAGGTGGTCAACATTGCCAGCCGCTGCGCCGGCTTTATTCATAAACGTTTTGAAGGGAGGCTGGCGGATACTCTGGCAGAACCGGCTTTGTTTGAGGCGATGCTTGCCGCCCATCCGGCGATAGTGGCGGCCTGGCTGGAACGGGACTATGCCCGCGCCGTGCGCCTGATTATGGCGCAGGCTGATGGCGTCAATCAATATATCGATCAGCACAAGCCCTGGGTCTTGGCCAAGGATGAACACCACTTGCCCCAGGTGCAAGCCGTTTGCAGCATGGCGCTCAATGCCTTTCGGATTTTAATCGCCTGGCTCAAACCTGTCTTGCCCCAGATGGCGGAACAGGCCGAACATTTCCTGAATGTGGCGCCATTGCAGTGGCAGGATATGGCGACGCCACTGCTGGATCACCGCATTAATGCCTTTCGTCCTCTGCTGGCACGGGTCGAGGCAGACCGCATTGCGGCACTGATGGCTGAGAGTCAAACCCAGGGCGCAGGGGTGGTATAGTGAGCAGTGCGGCGGAAATTGATGCCCTGTTGCCGCAAACGCAATGCGGCGAGTGCGGCTATCCGGGTTGCCGCCCCTATGCCGAAGCGCTGGCGCAGGGCGCCAGCACGATTGATCGCTGCCCACCGGGCGGGGAGGCGACCTTGCGGGCCTTGGCGGGACTGCTGCAACAAGCGCCCGAACCCTATCTCGCGGCTGTCCGTGAGCAACAGCGTCCACCCGCTGTGGCGGCTATTCGCGAGTCAGAGTGTATCGGTTGTACCAAGTGTATTCAGGCCTGCCCGGTGGATGCCATTATTGGCACGGCCAAACAGATGCACGGCATCATTGCCCATGAATGTACGGGCTGCGGACTGTGCGTGGAGCCTTGTCCGGTGGACTGTATTGACCTCCATCCGCTGGCGGCGCCGGTGTATGAGCCGGATGTGGCGCGGCGCCATTATCTGGCGCGGCAAACGCGCCTGCTGCGGGAACGGCAGGAGCAGGAAGCCCATTATCGGCAAAAGCGCCTTTTAGCGCGCCAAAGCGACGATGCCAAAGCGGATAAGCAGGCCAAACATGCCTATATTATGGCGGCTATGGCACGTGTGCGGGCGAAAAAAGATGAATAAACAAAAACGGGTCGCTATCTTCAGCCGTTTGCGGGCACATAATCCCAAGCCGCAAACCGAGTTGCATTATCAGACGAGTTTTGAACTCTTGATAGCGGTGATGTTATCGGCGCAGGCTACGGATATCAGCGTGAACAAGGCAACCGCCCGGCTGTTTCCCGTGGCGAATACCCCGGCGACCTTATTGGCTTTGGGAGAGGCCGGCCTGCGTGATTATATTAAAACCATCGGGCTTTATAACGCGAAAGCCGCCCATATCATGAAAACCTGTGCCATAGTACTGCGTGATTACGGCGGCGAGGTCCCGACGACCCGGCAAGCGCTGCAATCGCTGCCGGGAGTGGGGCGTAAAACAGCCAATGTGGTCTTGAATACTGCCTTTGGACAGCCCACCATCGCGGTGGATACCCATATTTTTCGGGTTGCCCGCCGCCTTGGGCTTGCCAAAGGTCACAGCCCTTTGGCGGTTGAGTTGGAGTTGGAAAAAACGATTCCGAGCGCTTTTATCCAGGATGCGCATCATTGGTTGATCCTGCATGGGCGCTATACCTGCAAGGCTCGCAAGCCGGATTGTGGCCATTGTATCCTGCGCGATCTCTGTGAATATCCGGATAAGACTGGTTAAGCGCAGCGCTTTCTTTTACACTGAGGTCCAGCGTAGAATGTTGGTTATTTTCCCGCAAGACAGGATGGCAAGGAGGTTGGCATGGGCGGTTGGCAGTTCATCAGCGACTGGGGTTCCACGGTAAAAACCATAGCCAGGCAGGCATGGTATCTGGCCAATCCCCTGAACTGGCCTGAGGTGTATCAGCACAGTCAGCAGCGGGTCGGAACGCTGGTCGGGCGTGCGAAACACCATGCGCGCCAGGCGCAACATGTGTTGCAGGAGCGCGTTCACTGGCAAGCCCCGGCCACTTCACTCAAATGGCTGTTCTCCACTGTTTTCCCCTTTAGTCTGCGTACGGCGGGATATTGGTTTATGCAACTGGCGACCCTGCCCCGCCTTGCTCATCGCTTAAGCCGTCATGCTCCCAGCCAGCAACTGGCGGGCGATGTCGCCAGAATGGCGGCCTATGATGTGTTGCCCCTCGTGCTGTTACACGCAGCTGCGGACCATCTGTATCGGGGGGCCCAAAGCTATTTGATGGCGGCGGACGACGATGAAGAGTCGCGCCACTGGTATCTGTACAGCGCACAGCTCACGCTAAGCCTGTTACAGCTGGCGGTTAAGGTTTATGCCTGGCGACGGCAAACCCGCTTGATAGCCCGCAATGCGGTATTGGTGCTTGAGGCTGCCGGTGCCTTGAATGAGAGTAAAGAGCGGCACTTGTCGTTGTGCCGCGATGAAAAATGTACCGGGCAGCGTTTTGCCCAGGGTGTGGTGCGTGATACGCTGGCCTTTGCCCTGACAGAGCTGGCCATCAAAGCGGTCGAGACCTTGCCTTACCTGGGGTCTTCTCTACCGCAGCTGTTGCGCGTGTCACTCTACGGCCGCTATATTCTTGGCGCGTCGATGCCGGAACTGTGCGCGCGGCACCAGTGGCTGTATTTTCGCCAGCAACCCGAACTGGTTCTGTCGCTGGGGTTGGCCTATGTCGGATACGGCGCAACACTGCCTGCGCTTATTGAGCGATATACCGGGTTCCGCTCACCGTATCTGGATGCCGCTTTGCAACAACAGCTTTTGTTTCTTCTCATGGCGACCGCCATTGACATGCCGATACCGGCGCCGACAGGGAACAAGGCGCGCTGGACCTTCGATCCGGTTGACCCCTTTCAGCGAGTGGTGGGTGCCGGGGTGGATATTAGCTTGCTGGGCTTAAAAAAATACGTGCCGCGCCTGCTGAAGGAAGCCGATGCCGGCATCGACTGGTTCGCGTTGGGGCGCAGCGTGGATGCGCAATGGCAAGCGCGGCCGGGACAGCTGCTGCGACGATTTTTGCTCGATGATGCCCTGCATAGCCTGCGAGCCTTTCGTCAGGATCCACTGGTGAGCCGGCACTGGCCTGCGTTGCGCGATACAGGCAGAACCATCAGCCGTGGTATTCTGGCGTATCAAACCTCCATCGCCTTGCGTATTGCCGCCGTTGATCCGCGTTTGGCGGGACAGATTGCTGATTTTTTCTTTGCCTATCCCAAGTCCGTCGTCACGCTGGCGATTAAGCTTATGAGCTCCAAAGAGTTTATGAGGCTGCTGGAAAAGCTGCAAACCCATTTGGCACATGAGTCTGATCTACCAAAAGTGCAGGCCAGGGCGTCTTTGCTGTTGACAGCGCAAGAGCCGCATTCGCCGAAAAAGCATTATTCAGAAGCGCCCAGAGAAGATTTACCCACCTTAGGGCAGCCCCCTTCGCAGCCCCCTTTGCAGCCAAAAGAGCAAGAGAAGCTTGCCGTGCGCGAACTATTGCATGCGCACGGCATGTTTTCACCGCTGGTCAGCGAGAGTCAGGAAGCAGAACGGGCAAGGCTAAACGTACTAACCCGGCGCGAAACGAACCAAGAAACGGATGAAAGCGGCGATTTAGCGACCTTGCGCATTGCCCGCGATAGACAGTAATTGCCGTTCCCTGAAAGCGGCAGCGGCAGGAAACCCTGCGGTTATTCTCGATAATCACGGTGTTTTTTTGAAAAAAAGCCCGGATTGCTCTATAGTTAAACAAGATAAGGCAGAGCAATGCAAGCAGGCTTGTACCCTGTGTGAGCGGGTATGGTACTTGCTGCGGGGTGGTCCTACTGCCGGTAGACGCGAGGTTGCCGATGGCTGATGAAAAATTTGAAAATTCCCCATTGAGCGAGGGCTTAAGCCCTATGGATGACACCCCGGAGTCAGGAGCGTTATCGCCCAAGTCCCCGACCAGTACGCAGCCCGAGCCGGCACCGCAGCAAGATGCACCAGAAGCCAACCCACAACCGGAACCTGCGCCAGAATCCAGTCCGGAACCTGAGGCATCACCCGCGCCGGGGCAGAAGAGCAAAGTAGAGGAGTTTTTAAAGCTAATCTTTCAGGAAGAGCAGCAGAAACAGGCAGAGGACTTTGTCAAATTTTTGTTGGAGTTGAATGCCCAAATTAGCGCCCTTATCAGTGAAAAGCTGCAGTCTGGACAGGCACAGCCGACCGATGCCGCGCAAGCGGGAGCCTCAGGAGTAGCGCAAGAGGCGGGGGATGCTGGTGTAAACATGGCGCAATCAGCCGATGCCACCGCTGATGAACCCTCCCCTCCACCCACACCAAACGAGGCTGTTGAGCAAGAAGAGCAGCTGTCTGCCTTGCCAGATAGCGCTCAGGCTGCCAGTGCTGCTTTAGACCCACAGCAGGATGCCACAGCGCCTGACACCAAGCCTGAGGCAGATGCCACCGCTGCGGATGTCGCCGATACACGTCCCCCGTCGCCATAAGCCTGGGTTTTCACCTGTGGCACTTTTATGCCTGCGGTAGGGAGTGTAAGGCTGTGCTATGCGGTTTTAAGTAGCGGATGATGAGGCAGGTCAGCGGCAGAAGCAGCAGGCAGAGCAGCATTTTATAACACCAGTTATTGATCACCAATCCCCAGATTTCATCATAGGCAAAGATGCCGCCATACAGTAAAAAATAGTTACTGATGCATAAGACGGTATTGCTTAAGGTATTGGCAAAATACAGGCGTACGCTGCCTAGGCGAGCGCTTAACAGCGGTTGGGTCAGGTTGGAGAAGGCCAGATTGGCCAGGAGGGCCAGCAGGAGCGCCAGTGTTTCTGCTGCCATGCGTCGTGGCATGAAGAGTTGGTACCAGCCCTCCAGTACGGCATACCGGCTTTCTGATGAGGCCATGAGCATGAGGGATAAGCTGTCAAACAGTAAAGGGGCGCTCACGATGAAAAGGATCAGAATCGCGGTATCTTTACGGCGATAACATTCGCTGAAGACATTAAAAAAAAGAAGGGCAAAGGGAAACAGGATGCCGCTGGCCGTTAATAAATAATGTTCATCAAAACGCATTAAACGATATTCACAGGCAATGCAGGCTAATAGAATAATTAAACTGCTATTGGCCAGATAATCGGGGAGGACCGAGTGCTGCTGCTGGTTGTGGTACGGCAAGCGGCGGCTTGCCCCTGACAGACCGAGCAGCAGCAGAATAACGAGGCCCAGCGAAGGGATAACGCTGTGCTGACTATGGCTTAATTCCGGGCTTAATAATACCGATTGCAATACAAAAAAGCACAAGCCGCCGCCCAGGGCACGGATGGCCGACTGCTGTAACAAGGGCCAGTATGGTTCCACATACTTCATCACCAGCAGGGGTACATAGAAACTCATCAGATAGGCCAGGGTGGTGGCAAAAAATTTATGCGGCAGATTGTTAAAGAGGATTTGGTAAATATTATGCGTCCGCAGAAGACTGGTACCGGGTAAACTAATTAATAGATAGACGGAGAGCGGAAAAAGATAGAGGCACAGCAGGCCGATATTCAGGTAGTGTACTTGCAGACGATGCGAATAGTTGCGGGCAATGATGAGATACAGTCCGCTAATCAGCGGAACGAACAGACTGCTGATACTCAGCGCGAGTCCCTTCACTTCCACGATAATCGAGGAAAAACTGATGAGAAAGGCCAGTACCGTGCTTTGCAGAATGGCCAAGAGGCTGTAGGTTGAGAAAACAAAACGCTGAACATGGGCCATACTGATGCTTTCAAGCTGATCGTGAAAAAAAAGGATCCTAGCGGATGTCTCGACGGATCTCAATGCTCCCCGTGCTGTGGGCTCTGCCAAAGAGGTAGCCGGGATGAGCGAAAACCCTCATTCCGGCTATCAACCGTTGTGCCGTGCTTAGGACGCCGGCGCGACCAGTGTGTCTTGCACCTCGTCAAGCAGTTGCTGCGAGGCAGTGGCAGGCGGCTCAAAAAAGCGCGGGCTTTGTCCCATACATTTGCGGGTCAAATTGATGGTTCCCACGGTAAGCACCGAGACCACCCAAAAGGCCAGATCATGTAACACAGCAGCCCAACCCCGATGCTGGTCAAGCGTTGCATGTGCGTCAGTAATCGCCTCGTTTGCCTTTGTTTTGAAGCCTTCCGCATCGCAGGTCTTGGAGGCATAGGCCTCTATGGCCTGGTCCAGACTGATGATTAGGGTCTGCACTGCCTCAGCGGCCTTTATTTGCCGGCGCGCAAGCAAGTCTTGCTGTTTTGCACGGAGTTTGCTTTGGACGCATTCCCATGTTTGCCGGAGGTCCGTATTGGACGCTTTGGTAGGAGCATTCATGCGATTGCTATCGTTCTCAGTTGGGTTTGTAGGTTTCAGATCAAATATGGAAAGGACTGTGCGTCTGGGCTTTTTCCGCTGTTGCATGTTCTCCCATGAGTCACGGAGTGACTGATTCAGCTGGTTTCGGATCTGTATGCTGTCTTGCGAACTGACATCATCTTGTGCCTCGCTGTGCTCGTTTTCCGCTTCCTCTACCGGTGTGTCTTGATTTTGTGGGGATGGGCGTATAAAGTCATTATCGGTAAGAAATTGAGGCAATGTTGTTTTGAGCAGGGTCTCAAGTTGCGTGATAAACTGCTCAACTTTCTCATGGTCTTGTTCCCTGTCGCTCGCATCCTTCTCCATCGCTAGCAGTAAATTTTCCGCAGCCCTGATGCTGGTCAGGATATTGCTTCTCAAACCCAGATCGACGGCGCAGAGCAAGGAATAATAGTTTTTTTTGTCCTCATCATTGCCACTGGGCTGAAGCGACCTCTCTATTAATTGGTCCAGTAGTTCGCCGCTATGTTGGAAATTGGCATATTCTTCGTTGAATTTAGACGTGGTGTCTTCGTAATTTACTGTGACATGATCCACGGCCGAAAGCATTTTCTTTATCCGGTTTGCGCTGGCGATTTCCTCTTTTTCGGCCTGCATCAGTTGTCCAATCCATTTGAGCTGGTAGAGGTGATAGTGACTATATTTAGTCCGATCAAATAAATTGTATTGCAGCCATTTTCCATGGGATGGGCTCAGAAGATAGTGCATGCTCTTGGGAAGGTCTTGTTTGTCCAGAAGGGCCTGGACGCGGTGTTGCAGTTCGGTGATGGATAGTGGCATGGTGATTCTCGACAAAATAAACTGGTGATTATTTTATCATAAAACAAAATAAAAAAACAGACTGTTCCTGGTTTTCTTAAGCGAAAATACGGTTTTTTTGCCGCAGCGCCCTGATATATAACCTTGCTATGGCCTCTAAATGTGCCATGCAGCGGTCTTCAGCCGGGATAATAGGCCCTACAGCAAGGTATTGCCGGGGCACCATCTTCCCCGGGCAGTACGTGCTCCTTTTTAAGGGGGCAGCCGGTAGCGGGGCGTAGAAAAGGGAGGAATCATGACAAAAGGAATGGCATTTAAACTGTGATGCGCTCGGCCTGCGGGCCTCTGCCTACTTTGACAGGCGCTTTTTTTTTGCTACTATGTGATTTTACTCTCTCCTTTTACTATGCACATCAAGAAAACCTCCCTGCGGTGGGCAACACCGTCAGGTTTGCTGCGGATAGGCGCCGCGCTGTGTTTTGCACTTTGCTTGCAAAGCAGTGTCGCAGGCCCTTTATTGAAACTTCTGGATGGCAAGACGGTCGATTTTGCCAGTTTGCGAGGCAAATGGGTTTTGATTAACTACTGGGCGACCTGGTGCGCCCCCTGTCTGGATGAAATTGCGGATTTAAACCGTTTTGCACGTGAGCAGGCTCATAAGGCGCAGGTTTTTGCGGTTAATTTTGACGGTCTACCCTCGGCGGAACAGCGGCGCCTAAGCCAGCAGTATCAATTGGCTTACCCTTCTCTCAGAGACGATCCGGCGGACAGCCTGAACTTGGGGCCTATCCGCGGTGTGCCCCTCACCTTTGTGTTTAATCCGCAAGGTCAGCTGGTCGAGACCCTGCGGGGTGGGCAAAGTTATGACAATCTGCGGACAGCCATCCGTAGCAGGCCGGAATGATGGGTGCCGCAATGTCAGTCTGAGTCGGCTGCATCGCTGCAGTAGCGCTGATATTGGGCCGGTGTCAGTTTCAGCTTCAATTGCCAGCCGCCTTCCGCCAGTACCTGTTCTTCCACAACGGCGGCAAGCGCATATAAACGGGCGCGCAGTTTGCCCTGACCGGCTGCCAACGTCAGCGTTTTTTCCACCGACTGGCCAAAGAGCTGGCGCGACAGTACCTGACGCAGAGCCTCTACACCGCTGCCATTTTTCGCGGACAGCCAGACTTTGCTGTGTGTTTCCTGCTCGTCTACCTTGGCGGGACAGTCGGTCAGCTGATCAATTTTGTTAAACACCTGAATGATGGGGATGTCGTGTACGCCCAGTTCCGCCAGTACCTTTTCGACAGACATCACCTGATCGCGCCAGCTGGGATCAGAAATATCAATGACGTGCAGTAATAATTGCGCCTGTTCGGTTTCTTCCAGTGTTGCTCGAAATGCTTCGATCAGCTGATGCGGTAAATCGCGGATAAAACCCACCGTATCGGCCAGAATGACGGGAGAGGATCCGGTTAAATCCAGCTTGCGCATGGTGGGGTCGAGAGTGGCAAACAGTTGATCGGCGGCGTAACTATGCTCATGGGTCAGGGCATTAAACAGGGTTGATTTACCGGCGTTGGTATAGCCCACCAGGGAAACTGTTGGCAAGCCGGCTTTTTGACGCGCCTGTCGATTTTGTTCGCGGCTGCGGCGCACTTTTTGCAGGCGCTCATGAATGGCTTTGATGCGCACTCGCAAGAGGCGGCGGTCGGTTTCCAACTGGGTTTCCCCGGGGCCGCGCAAGCCAATGCCCCCTTTTTGCCGCTCCAGATGCGTCCAGCCGCGAATGAGGCGGGTCGACAGATGTTGTAGCTGTGCCAGCTCAACCTGCAGCTTGCCTTCGAAGGTGCGGGCTCTTTGGGCAAAGATATCTAAAATAAGACCGGCGCGACTAACAACCCGACATTGCAGCAGGCGCTCCAGATTGCGCTCCTGTGGGGCAGAAAGTTCGTGGTTGACCAACACCAGTTCCGCCTGATGCGCCACCACCAGTTGTTGTAACTCCTCTGCTTTTCCTTTCCCGATAAAATATTTGGCTTCCGGGCTGGCGCGGGCTCCCAGGAGCTGCGCTGCTACCTCGGCCTGTGCCGAGCGGGCCAGTTCCGCAAATTCAGCCATAGCCCGCTCGGCATCAATACCGGGTAACGCGATTTGCACCAATATGGCGGTTTCACCACCTTGCGGTCGTTCAAACAAGACAGGGCTTCCCCTTCAGTCAAATGTGGCCTAGTTTGCCACATTTCCATGCGCCTCACCAGAGGGTGTGATCTGAATATTACGTGATGGTACCACGGTGGAAATCGCATGTTTATAGACCATTTGCGTAATGGAGTTTTTGAGCAAGACAACGTATTGGTCAAAAGAGTCTATGACGCCGTGTAATTTTATGCCGTTGACCAGAAATATGGAAACGGGCACTTTTTCCCGGCGCAGTTCATTGAGGAAGGGATCCTGCAGGCAATGTTGCTTGTTCATGATGATTCTCCAGCATAATTTTTATTGTGATGATCTTGTTTTCTCCCGGGTATCCTGAACATCGCCACACTGCCACCTGAAACCCTGGGTCGCTACCTTATTTTTTACGTTCTGTACACTGCAAGTATAGATTATTTTGAAAAAAATGACGCTTGACCTTGCATCAACAGGTGAATTCGTTACTATAGATCCATCGTGCCTGAAGTCGGGTAACCGACAGACGCAGGTGTGGTAGCGAAAACCACAGCAAACGTATGTCATCATCACGACAGTGGGTGGCCTGGTCAAGGGAGAGGAAGCAGCCGTTGCCAGCCACAAACTGAGCCGATAAACCATAATAAGGAGATTACCATGCCCCGAACCATCGTAGAAGATATCCATAGCCTACTACAAAAAAATTTGCAGGAAGGGGAGCGCTCTGATGCAACGATAGCAGACTGTTTGGCAAGCCATATCACAGAAATTGAAGCCTTGTGTCGCGAAGAAAAAGTTGATTTGGCGCTGCGGCTCATCAAAGATGATGCGGGCAATCGTTTAATGGCCGCCGTTGAGTCCATTCGGCATGCGAAAGAGGATGAGCAAAGTTTTCATGCGATTATGAAAAGGGCATTGGATCTCAACGCGATTTTCGGTGATCTGGCAAAGGCAGGCAATACGAAAGCGGCTGCCACTTTTCTCAAGGAAGTGAATCCGGATCACTGTCATGAATTTGCACCCTTGCTGGCAGAACGCTTGCCACAACAAGGCCATGACATTGCCGCCAATTTAATGGCTACGGCAGAAGATCCCAAGGAGCGGGGCCGCATTATCAGGATGGCGGGGCAACATTTTGGCGTTGTGCAGAATTTTGCGCAGCAATGCCAAGAAGCGGCCATCAGTCTTGCGCTTTTGGATCAGTTGGAAGGGGAGCATCCGGAGGCGATGTTTGCGTCTCGGGAATATAATCCGAGCCTCTTGCATCAGTATGCCTCATTAGTCGATATGCGTCTGGCTGAGCCGACAAAACAGCAGGACATTGCACAGAAATTAAGCCAGTGCGAGCCGACCACACGCAATGAGGTGCTGGCGAAATTGGCTGTTTTATCGAAAAGCGCCTTTGGCTCCTGTCCTTTCCGGGCCATAGCCGAGCAGCTGCAAGTCCTTATTGCTTCCGAAGCCGATGCATCGCAATCGCAACTATTAGAGTCTTCGGAAGAGGAATGGGAGGTCGCCACAAGTTCCGCCCCTTTGTCAGCGCTAAAGCAGAGTCTCTTTGGCTCG
This sequence comes from Legionellaceae bacterium, assembly GCA_020831865.1. Classification (GTDB taxonomy): domain Bacteria; phylum Pseudomonadota; class Gammaproteobacteria; order Legionellales; family Legionellaceae; genus JAFIFT01. Next base: position 155,835 of record JAFIFT010000005.1, read on the forward strand.
TCAGCGAGTCTGGACTCGCTTGACGATGAAGGCACGCTGCCCCATCGGCCTTCCTGATGGGTGTGGCTCGTTTGGATAGTAAGGCTCCGGGTGCGGCAGTGCTTCTGCGCCTGTTATGCTGTGAGGGCATGGGCTGCCCCACCAGGGGTTTTAAGGCCTGCTATTGGGCCACACTCACCGATAGGACCTGAGGAGAGATATCATGCGAACCATGCAATGGGGGTTACTTTTGCTGTCAATGATCGTATCGCCAGCCTATAGTGTGGATGCGGATATTGCCCGCGCTATCTGGGTGCAGCAAGCCATTCTTAGCACCTACCATTATGATCATCACGACTATCTTGGCCAACAAAAACAAATTGCCCGGTATTTTACGGCCAAAGCCTGGATGGATTACAGCAAAGCCTTGAGCGCCGCCCAGATGCCGCAACAGGTGCAGGAACATCAATGGACGGTCACGGCGGTGGCAATACGCCCACCGACCGTGAGCGCATTGCCGGAGCATCACTGGCAGGCTGAGATGCCGATTCTGGTCAGTTATCGCAATGATGACAAGGAACAATTACAAACGATAAACGTGCGTTTGCAATTTACCGGGGCAAGTGGTGCAACCGGGGTGGATGGCTACGCCATTGTCAGCTTTCAGTCTCGAATGATAGGGGAGCCCTGTACCTGCGCCTTGACGCAGGCCAAAGCAAATCGAAACCAGAACTAAGGCCTGGTACCGCGGTAGCCTCTGCAAATGATGTTGAAATTTTATCAGTTTTGTTTAAACTAAAGGTAACGATGTCGCACTATTTCCCTTCCCGTGACAGCGGTTATGGTGCAACCTGACCACTGCCGTGCGCCGCAGGCTTACGGGCTTTTCTCTGACCCATTGGGCGCGAAATGACCAGCGTGATGGGGAAACAGTACGCGCTATGACCGAGGGCTTGATTGCGGGAGAGAGGTATGGAGTTTGTCAGTAAGTATGTCGCCCATGAACCGGATGAGCGAGGTATGGTATCCTACAGCGATGGGGAACATGCGGTTTGGGCGCGCTTGTATGAACGGCAGATACAAATGCTACCCGCCCGCGCCTGCGATGAATTTATCCGGGGCCTGGATAGCTTGCAGTTAAGTGCCGATACCATCCCGCAATTGCCGGAGGTCAATGACCGTCTGGTTCGGAAAACCGGTTGGCAGGTGGTGCCGGTCGCGGCGCTTATTTCTGCCCGCGAATTTTTCAGCCTTTTGGCAAAGCAATGTTTTCCCACCGCCACCTTTATTCGCCGGATGGAGGAGCTGGACTATATTACCGAGCCTGATATTTTTCATGAACTGTTTGGTCATTGCCCTATGCTCTGTGAGCCAGTCTATGCCCAATTTTTGCAAGACTATGCCCGCCGCGTGCTCTGTCTTCCGGAAAAATTCTGGCCCTTGCTACAACGCTTGTTCTGGTTTACGGTTGAGTTTGGGCTTATTGATACCGCTCAGGGGTTGCGTGCCTATGGCGGGGGCATTCTCTCTTCACTGTCGGAAACCCCATACAGCATTGACAGCGATGAGCCCTTGCGGGTCTTGTTTAATCCCCTGGCCGTCTTTCGCACCCCCTACCGCATTGACAGGAAACAAGCCATTTATTATGTCATTCACGATTATGCGCAATTATACCAGCTTGCCCAGCTGGATTTGACCGCTCTCATGGAACAGGCCTGCTCACTGGGCGAATTTCCGCCTTTTTTTCCGGTGGACAAGGATAATCCCAGTATCCATATTCGTGCCTGCTAAAGCAGGCGCTTCCCCTGCGCGGTTGCCAGTGAGGCGCTGTGTGCTGCGGTGTTGCCTGATGGGGGGCCTTATTTTTTAACGGCACGGCCTTTTCTGTTTTGCAAGATTCATTGTATTCTCGGCACAGGCTTGGTAATATCGGTGCACTGATCCCTTTATTTTCAGCCTGGGGAGTATCACTTGGTAAAAGTACTCATTGTTGATGATCATGCTTTGGTACGCATGGGTATTCGACGATTGCTGGAGGATATGCCAGACGTCGAAGTAGTGGCTGACGCAGCCAGTGGTGAAGAGGCCCTGAAACTGGTGAAAACGCTCAAACCGGATGTGGTGTTGCTGGATATGAAAATGCCCGGTATTGATGGTTGGGAAGTGACCCGTCGTTTGAAAAAATCGCATCCCTTGATTAAGGTGATTGCGGTAACGGCGATGGCGAGCGAGCCCTTGCCTAACCGTATACTGCAATTGGGCGCTATGGGCTATCTGACCAAAGAGTCCGGTGCCGAAGAAATGGCCGAGGCCATCCGTAAAGTCGCGCGCGGTGAAAAATACCTCAGCGCAGAAATTGCACAAAAAATCGCCTTTGACAGCCTGGATCCAGGTAGCAAGTCGCCCTTTGATGTCCTGTCAGAACGTGAGATGCAGGTAATGTTGATGATAACCCGCGGCATGACGGTGTTGGAAATTAGCGAGCGGTTGTATCTTACGACCAAAACCATTAATGGTTACCGCTATCGCATGTTTGAAAAACTGGACATTAAAAACGATGTGGAATTAACCTATCTGGCCATGAAATACAAAGTCATTGATCAACCCGTTGTTGGAATTGATGAGGACAATGGTTGAGCCTTCTCCGGACATTGCCGATTTTATTGAACGGCTCTCCAGCGCACCGGGTGTCTACCAAATGCTGGATGAGCAACAACAGCTTCTCTATGTTGGCAAGGCTAAAAATTTAAAGAAACGGGTCAGCAGTTATTTTGTGAAAAAACAGGATAACCCGCGGATTCGCTCACTGGTCCAGCAGATTCACCGTATTGAAGTGATGATGACGAGCAGCGAAACGGAAGCGCTGCTGCTGGAGTCCAATCTCATCAAATCCCGGCAGCCGAAGTACAATGTGTTGCTGCGCGATGACAAGTCCTATCCCTATATTCACCTCTCGGAGCATCCCTTTCCCCGGATGGATCTGTTTCGCTCGAAAAAAAAACCGTCGAAAGGAGAGTATTATGGCCCCTTCCCCAGTGCGCATGCGGTCAAAGACACACTCAATCTCATTCAGAAGTTATTTAAAATTCGCAATTGTCGCGACAGCTATTTTAACGCCCGCTCACGTCCGTGTCTGCAATATCAAATCAAGCGCTGTACGGCACCCTGTGTGGATTATGTGAGCCAGGAAGCCTATCAGCAGCAATTGCGTGATGCCCGTCATTTTCTGCAAGGCAAGAGTCGGAAAATTCTGCATGATTTGGAACAGCGTATGGAAACAGCGGTGGCGAAACTGGCTTTTGAAGAGGCGGCCGGTTTGCGCGATCAAATCAAACATTTGCGTTTAATTCAGGAGCAACAGGGAGTGACGCAATTGCGAGGTGATGCTGATAGCATCGCGATCGCGACGCAGGCCGGCTTTGCCTGTGTGCAGGTGTTGAGTATTCGTGGCGGCGAAGTGCTGACGAGCCAACATTTTTTCCCGCAGGTTCCCCGTTCGCCTTTTCTGGATGAAACGGAAAACGAGCGCGAACAAGCCGTTTTGAATGCTTTTATCAGCCGCTATTATTTTGATGAGCCCAGCCGCATTCCCCGGGAGTTGATTTTGGCGCAGCCTTTGGCTGATAAAGCGGCTTTCGCCGCTATTTTAACGCAGTTGCGTGGCAGTAGCTGTCGTATTATCAGCCAGGCTCGGGGCATTAAGCGGCGCTGGCGGGACATGAGCCTGCAACATTTGCAATGTTCTGTCAGTGAATACCATGCCGCGAAAGAAAACCTGCAGAGCCGTTTTCAGTCCTTAGAAGCGCTCCTGGCTTTACCCCGACCCATTCAGCGCATGGAGTGTTTTGATATCAGTCATACCAGTGGCGAAGCCACCGTTGCGTCCTGTGTGGTTTTTGATCGTCAGGGGCCAGTGAAAAAAGAATATCGGCAGTTTAATATTGAGGGCATTGTGGGAGGGGATGATTATGCGGCTATGGCACAAGCTTTGCGGCGGCGTTTGCGCCGCTTGCAGGTGGAGAATAAAACTCCCGATCTGCTCATTATTGATGGCGGTAAAGGACAGGTTGCCATCGCGCTTGAAGTGCTCTCTGCGCTGAGTCTGGATGGCATTTACCTGCTGGGGATTGCCAAGGGGGCCGATCGTAAAGCCGGTTGGGAACAACTGATTCTGCCAGCGGAAAAGCAAAATATACGACTGGACCCTCACTCACCGGCACTCCATTTGCTACAGCACATTCGTGATGAAGCGCACCGTTTTGCTATCAGTCGACATCGCCGTAAACGCCAGAAAGGCAGCCATCATTCTCTTCTTGAACAGATTGAAGGGGTAGGTGCCCGGCGCCGACAAGCCCTGCTGCGACGCTTTGGGGGGCTGCGTGCCTTGCAGGAGGCTACAGCGGAGGAATTGAGTAAAGTTCCGGGGATTTCCAGCGCGCTCGCTCAGCGTATTTATGAACATTTTCATCGCCATTAGCGCCGGAACCCTTCGCCTTTGCATCACACATACCAGATACCGTTCCAGTCCGTGGGCGGTGATGTTAAAAAAGATTCACAACGCTCGATATAGAGTGACGCCAGTGTATCGCCGGGATAGGCTGGCGGCAATTGGCGAAATAAATCAAGACTTTGGGCCCATTTCCCCTCCTGGTAGAGCTGAAAGGCTTTGGCAAATGCAAGCCGATGGGCGGCCAGTTGCTCGGTGGCTTGCCCCGTGACCAGCTGATAGATAGTGGTGCTTTTTGTTTTGCCTCTGACGGCCACTTCATCCAGTAAACGAAAGGGAAAATGGCGCTTGACCTGCTCATAGGTTGTCGAGCTGACAATAATCTCGGATTGGTAGCTTTTATTAATCTTTTCCAAGCGGCTGGCCAAATTTACCGAATCGCCCAATGCAGTAAAATTTAGCCTGTCGGTGGAGCCGACATTACCGACAATGGCATCCCCGCTATTAATGCCAATGCGAATCGTAAATTGTGGTCTGCCGCAAGCCTTGTTTTTTTGATTGAGTACCGTAAGGCGCTCAATCATTTCTACGGCAGTGCAACAGGCATGGTAGGCATGGTTTGGATCTTTATCGGCAGCATTCCACAGGGCCATGATGGCATCGCCAATATACTTATCCACCGTTCCCTGATGAGTGATAACCGCATCGGTCATCGTTTGAAAATAATCAGAAAGAAACTGCATTAACTCCTGTGGCGTACTGTTCTCGGCCAGTTGAGTAAAATTTTTGATATCCGAAAACAAAATACTAATACACTGATGATTGCCACCAACCTGGACTAACTGACCGCTGCGAATGAGCTTTTTAACCAGGGAATGCGGCACGTAACGCTGAAAAGACATCAGGCTGCTGCGCATCAGCGCCATATTCTTATTCATATCACTGATTTCTTTGATACGTGTTTTAATAAAAGGGCGTGGGGCAAGACGCAATTGGGTAATATCCTTGACTTCACTGGTGAGCTGAATAATAGGCAAAGAGATGCGGCCGGCGATATAGCGTGCCAGCAGGGTGCCGAGGAACAATACCGCCAGGGTGATGAAAAACGCCTTGATGCTCAGTTCCTTGAGGGGGCCCAAAATATCATCGGCAGGCACAATAATGGTAACGGCCCAGGGGTCTTCGGCATCCACTTTAATTTTTTGATAGGCGCCGTAATACTCTTCTCCCTGTTGTTGATATTTGTGAATCAGACGTTCTTTGTCTTTATCCGCCAGCGCTGCAGGGGGGGCCTGATAGTGGCTTATCTTATCGCTCGAGAGGATTTTGCCGCGGATATCTTCTTTGGTATGGGCATGGTTAAAGGCAACTATTTTACCGTTTGCCGCGCTAATAAACAGCATGGCATTGGGGGTAATATACAGTTGGTTAATATAATACTGGAAGGTATCCATCGTGATATCAATCCCGACAACCCCTTTGACACGATCATGCTCATCATATACCGCCTGGGAAAGGGTGATGCCCATGGAGCCAGTGGTTCCCTTATCCATTTCATGAAAGGCATAAATATCGGTCCAGTACGGTTGTTTTTTATCCTTTGCCTGGATATACCAGGGGCGTGTCCGGGGCTCGAACGGCGGGATGTCTTTTTGGGCAATGGGCTGATGGTCTTCGTCCAGCTGGATACGGATACGCGAGGGGGGACTTTGTGAGGCGAGGAGGTAATTTATGGCAACGACACCGGCCTTTTCTCGATCGGCGGCAAAAAAATCACCTTGCTCTGTGCCGTAATACACCATATACACTTCGGGGTTATGGCGCAGATAGCTCAGTAGGTAGTCGGTAAACCTTTCTTTTTTATCGGGGTCAATAATCCCCTGCTCAATGGCATGAACGATACTTGTCAGATCGCGATCATAGGATTGAATAAAGCGACTGACGCGTTCTTCCACCAATATGGCATTTTGTTCCAGATTCGTTTTGGCGCTGGTTGTTAAAATTTGATTGAGAATAACATAATGGGTCGTAATGATAGCCGTACTGATGGTGAGCAGCAAAAAAAGAAACAAGGTTATGATGCTAAACTGGATGCTCACTTTGATGGGTTTGAAAAACGGTTTTTTTGCTTCTTTTTTGTCCATGGCTAAAACTCAAAGGCTTGTGCGGCCTGGACAAATCCCAGAAAGCCATCCTGGCTGGCATCCGGTAGCTGCCGATCATCGTAATCATACAACCACATTTTGGCTTTCACCGGACTGGCCAGCTCCTTCAGTTCATTATAGTGGGCATGCTGCTGGCTGTGTACACATGATGTTTCGCAATCCTGAAAAATGAGATCGGCTTCCTGATAGGCCGGTATCAGGCTCTTCTTATCCAGGCGAGTATCCGTGGTAATAAAAATAGTTTGCTTATCGCCCTGAATCAAGAGGCCATAACTGGGCAACAGCACATTATTGCTGAAGGTATGCTCTGTTTTGACCAAACGGAACCGATAATCCTGCCAGTGAAATTGTTGATTGGCGATCGGCTGTACCGCAAAAAAAGTATCCAGGGTGGCGGGTTGCTCCTCAAGCGAGGACATGCCGCCTGACAATACGTTATTCCATAACCGGTCAACCTGATCGGGGCTGATATAAAGGGCTGGGCGTTTTTGGGCAACAAAATACTGATAAAAACCAAATAACTCGAGACCGCCGGTATGATCGGAGTGTAAATGGCTGATATACACCGCATCAATATCGTTGAATGAGTAGCCCAAAGCAAATAAGGAATGGCGGATATCGCCTCCGCAGTCGATCAATAATTTGTGCCCGGACTTGCTGATGAGCAACATGTTCGACTGATATTTCTCCTTTCCTATGGATAACGCTGATGCCACTCCTAAAAATATCAGTTTCATAGTTGTCTTGCTCCTTTTTAGATGGGTCGAAGAATGAAATTAAAGCCCAGGACAAATCCGGCCCACAGCCCAATACTGATGTGCGATATCGATACGCCAATCAATGTTTGCGAACGGGCATACATCCAGCCCCATAATAAACCGGGGAAAAAAACCACAAAGGCATATAAGCCCGATAAATGGATATGGACAACGGAAAAAATAACATTGGCCAGAATGATAGCCGTCCAGGTTTTATATTTTCCACTCAGAAAATAATCTAAGGAGCTTTGCAGGATTCCGCGCGCTAAAAACTCCTGTATCACGGCAAATATCGCATAGAGACTGGCATAAAGCATGATCAAGCTCAGGGTAGCATCCGTGCGATACTGAGGGTGCAGAAAATCATGGGGATTAAATAAGGGCTCCTGCGCATATTGGCTCATGTTTTCAATTATGAGCCATTTCATCGCAGTCAATGCCAGGAGCACCGGTACGGTAAAGCGCAGGCAATCGTGCAAGGCAAAACGCCAGTTTCGGGTGGTGATACCAAAAAATGCTGCGGATAATTGGCTGCTTTTGCAGAAATACAGTAAAAAAAAGGCGAAGAGCAAGATAAAGGGGATCGAAATAATGCTGGTGCCTTGTACCGTTGGCAGATGACGAATTGCCAGGCCTAAGCTTACGGTGTACAGTAATATGCCGATGAGCACCACAATGAAAAAGCGCATCACCAACGCGTTTTGCTGTTTGATCATCAATTCCTGTTGCAGCGATTGCACCGTGATCTCGGTCGTATAGCGCAGGCGCCGGTTCAGTTCTTTGGCAATATTGCGACAAAGCGTAAGAAAAACAGCAGACATCGCACCAGATTGCATGGCTTTGAGCGAGCGAAGCGGAAAGGCCTGTACCGTCACCTCATTCAGGGCAATGACACTTGCAGAAGCCGTTTGCTCCTCCACCAGGGACATCTCACCCACCGTATCACCGCTACTTAATGTCGTAATGTTGTGGCTGGCATCGGAGGACGCCAGGCGCTTTCGTACGACAACATCACCGGACAAAACAACATACAGCGCGGGTATCCACTGGCCTTCCTCAATGAGTACTTCGCCGGCAGCATATTGTTCTTTTCGGGATATGTCCTGTAGTTTCTTCAGGTCGCTTCCATCTAAGTCTCTGAAAAGAAAGATGGTTTTTTCTGGCATCATATCTTTTTCTCTCTTGAGAAAGGCAAACGGGCTTTATAGTAGTATAGTAGACTAGTTTTGCGATGATACCGTATTATCCGAAAAAGCAGGGGGCATCTGATCTGGAGTCGCCGCTATCGGGTAGACTTTTTGATGGCCGAGATCGGAATGAGTGTTTCGCTGCCGTGCGCGCTTTGCCGTGGGAGGCCGCGCCAGCCATGGCCGTAAATCACCTCATAGCTCAGCGGATATTTTTCACCGTCAAAATAGGTGTGATGATAGTGCTCTTTAAACCATTGCAGCCGGTTTTTTCCGCTCAATCCCCGGTTCCGGTCGCTGTGAATATTTTTAACCCCTTGGGCTTTTAACGCATAGAGCATATCGTTGACGCTGCGATAGCGCAGACGTAACCACTCCATATCGACCACCGGGTCGAGGATGTTTTCCCCGAGCAGCTGATCGCCGATATCATGCATATCGGCAAAGTCATTGGTATGGGCATAGTTATCCAGGCCTGCGTAAATGGTTCTGATTTCTTTAAAGGTATCGGGGCCCAGCGTGCTGAACATGAAGCAGGCATGGCGGTTCATCACGCGAGCCACTTCCCGAAATAACAGTCTGCTGTCCGGTGACCAATGCACGACCTGATTGGAAAATACCAGATCGAAGCTGCCATCGGCAAAAGGCAGCTGATGCATATCCGCGCAGAGCAGAGGCCATTTTCGCAACCAGCCTTGTTTTTTTTGTACTTGCCGCAGCATATTCAGGGATAAATCGAGGCTGACAACGGTGGCGTTGGGATAGCGTTTGCGCAGTTGGCTGCTCCATAAGCCGCTGCCACAACCAAGATCGAGAATATAGCGGGGATTGAGCTTGATAAAATCGAGTCGCGCCAGTAAACGGGCACCAATTTCGCGTTGAACTTTGGCGCTGTGGTCATAGTACGGAGCGGCTTTATCAAAAGCCTTGCCAATTTCATGTTTTAACGTCATATTGCCTCAATATCACGGAGAGAGTCCAGCCATGTCAGGGTTTCGCAGTATAGCACAATTTTGCCGTATATCCGCACAATGTGTCCTTTGTGCCACATTGCATCGCCAGTCAGGGGCGCTCTGTCCGAACTGTTTGCCTTTGTTTCAGTCCCTATCGTTTCAGTGCAGGCACTGCGCCATGCCCTTGCCGGATGACCATTATCCTATATGCGGTTCCTGTCTTATCAAGGCGCCGCAATATCAGCAAGCGTATGCCAGTCTGTTATATTGCGAGCCTCTGAAAAGCCTGTTACAGCGTTATAAATATCAACAGCAGTTGCCCTTGGCTCAATGTTTTATAGAGCTCATGCTGGCAAAGCCAGCGCCCTTTCTCACAGAGGATTGTATTCTGATTCCCGTGCCCCAGCATCGCAAAAAACTGCGGCAACGCGGCTTTAATCCCGTGGCGGAAATTGCCAAAGGTTTAGCACGTCAGTTAGAGCGCCCACTCTTACTCCGGCAGGCTACCAAGCAGTGGGAAACACCGGCGCAGGCCAGTCTGGGCAGCCGGGAACGGCGCCGTAATCTGCGGGGTTGTTTTCGCTGTGCCCCGATTGCAGGAGGTCGCCTGGTGATTATCGATGATTTGCTGACCAGTGGCAGTACCGTGGCAGAATTCGGCCGCTGTTTGTATCAGGCCGGCGCGCAGGAGGTGCGGGTCTGGAGTCTGGCGCGCGCCGTCTGATGAAGGCGCAAACTGGCACGATTTGCCCTTAGGGTGTACACTTTGAGATAAGCACATCGATGGGGAGACACACCATGCTAATCACATTGCAAAATCGATACAATGAGGAGGAAATGCTGGAGTGTTTACGTGAGGTTTTGCATCTCTTCAAGGCGCGTTATCAGATCAGCTATTACCGTGCCATACAACTTGAACTGACTCTGGTGGATGCACAGGGCATGGATGTGGAATTGGTCGATCAACACAGCGATACGCCCTATCGCCATTTTAAATTCTGTGAGTCGCATTCTTTGACCGGGACAGCGCCCATACTTCGTCTGGTGGTTGATAATACGCGCTGAGCGTAATCCGACCGCTCTGGATGACGTCATAACGTTTTCTCATTGGCAAAGTATGATTTCACCCAGGGCGTGCCTGCTTCAAATGCGGGAAAGTTTTTGTTACTATGAAAGCGTTGGTATGGATCCAACACCTGTTCGGGTTGATAAAGAGGAGCGTTGCCATGAATTCAAGGGATAGAAGCGAGTTTGGCACCGAAGTATCCGAGTTGCTGGATACTCTGACAGACGAGAATGATCGTTCGACAAAATTGGGAAGACGGAGGCTTATCGAAGATTTGAATGAACAACGGATGTTGGAAGCAGAATTAAGTGATTACGAAATGGCATGATATCGCCCGGTCCGATGACTGCCTCACGCGAAAGCGGGTTGAAGCCATTCAGCCCGCTTTTTTCTTATGAGTACGATACGGCTCCCACACTTGTCTGAGGACGATCGGTCGTCCAATATCTCCTCATCGTTGCTAAGGCTCTGATAGCGCGCTTAGGTGCCAAAATATGGAGCAAAGGGACACTTGCCCCTTTGCGGACGGAACCCGTTTCAGCATGCTGACCTTGCGCCTCTGCCCACAGCCAGGTTTTTTGTTGCAGGCATTGTGGTGAATAATAAAATAATTTGCTCATTATTTGCTTTCCTGCTACTATTCCGGGCAGTATCTCTACCAGTAACCGGGAGCCTTTATGCATCCTGATATTCGTGCCGGCCAAATCATCAGTAGGTTGCAATCGCTTAAAACAGCATTGGAACAGTCGCCGCTGTTTAACATGCAGGCCATGCGCCAGAGTAAGCATTGGCAGGTGAGCCGAAATCCTTCTCTTTTTACGCCCTTTCAAGAAGCCTATGATCGTATTGATGGTGTGAGAAAAAAAGAGCAGTCGCCTGAAGCCTTGTTTTTAGCGGCGAGGCAGGACAATTTTTCCCCAGACCTTGATAGGATTGATCAACTGCAATTTATTTTGCAGCGATTGACACAACTGGATCAGTTTTTTGCGCTGGATGAGGAGGCCTTGGCCGTATGGCAAGCCTATCTCACCGGGCATGCTTATTATCAGGAAGGAAAGGTGCGGGGGGTTGAGAAATGGGTACAATTTCTTGACAGCCTTGCTGAGGCACAGAACAAAGCAGCCCACATGGAGGCTACGCTTAGCATGGTCAATGCACTGATGCGAGCGATGCAATCGGATATGACGCTATCGGCCAGTGTGTGCGGTTCGGCTTTAGACGCCTTGGATGCTTTGGATGCGCTAGAGCGTCCAGGCCTGCGGCGGCTCTACCATACTATCCAGAGCATAACACAGCCTGGTCAGCAGAGTTTCAGTAAGCGACTGGCCCTGTTTCTGGAACTAGACAAAGACCATCAAGCCGTCTTTGCACAGGTTCTGCACCATCTCTCCCAGCCGGATCGGCAAGAGATGCTTGCAGCTGTGCAGAGGGAGGTTGCATTTGAGTATCAACGTCACTTGCTACAAGGCCTGAACCCTGAAGACTCCAATGCGGAGTTTCCGCGTGCTGTTCTTGCGATTATCAATGCGCCTGCCGTTGTGCGGCAAATCGCCAGGGGCACGCCTGCGGAGCAAGAGTTGACCCTGTCTCTGGTAGAAGACTATCTGGTTGCGCGGCTTGACGGGCAGCCACTGGCAGAAGCGCTGCAACAAAGCAAAGAGTGGGCGGTACTGTATCGCCTGGCGTTTTGTTTCCCGGCAGCTGCCAGCTATGTTCAACAGCAGTTGGCACGGTCTTCACCCCGAGACTGCCTGCAATCTCCTGATTTTGTGCACACTATTGTGAAGCTGAGCCTGGATGCCGCCCACATGCCGTCTGTGGAACGACAGATTCTTGAACGCGCGTACCGTCATTTACCGGCATTGCTCGCACAACAACGACAAGCGCATCCGCTCCATGAGCCAGAGCAATGCAAGCGCTTTATTATTCAAAGTATGGCGCTATTCGCCCAACAGCGCTTGGCTGAAAAAGAGAAACTGGAGGGGATAGAGCCTTATCACCCGCATTTCAGGGCGCTGGAGGCAGTGATTCGGTCGTTGGCGGCGGCGCTGGTGGCAGGCGATAAGCGACAGCAGGTTTTGCAGGATTTTCTTGGCGCCATTCATGCGGCTAAACGACAACACTTTTATGCGCCAGCCGAGCCCGGCTCACCCGCGGAACCGGACCTGTCCAAACTCACCGTTGATGCGGTTGCCCAATTTTATACGGCTTGTACCGATGCAGCGCGGCAAACGGCCCAGCACTATCAGGATGCCACCGGGATGGGCAGTATTTTGGCAGATTGCCTGAAAGCGCTGGCCAATTGGTGTATCAAGGTCTTGAGCCTGGGATACCAACCGGCCTGGTTTGCCCGCCGTCACTTCCCGACGGCCACCGTTGCTGATACGCTCTGCCAGATTAAAAGCCGTCTGGATACGGTGGTGCAGGAATTGACGCCGTCAGAGCCGTTGCCCGCGCTGTCTGAATAACCGCTTCCTCATGCCTGGCAGGGTGGTGCCGCCCTGGCAGCCTGGCTGTGGTTGTCCTTCATTTTTTGGGTCGCTTCCAGCCGGGAATACTGATCTGTTGTTGCCGGCTCAGACTTAACTGCTCGGCCGGTGCATCTTTGCGGATGGTACTGCCGGCGCCGATGGTCGCATTGCGTCCTATGGTCACCGGGGCGACCAGCTGGCTGTCTGAGCCAATGAAGGCACCATCTTCAATAATGGTCTGGTGTTTATGAACGCCATCATAATTACAGGTGATGGTACCGGCACCGATATTCACCTCACGGCCAATCAGGCTATCTCCCAGATAGCTTAAGTGACTGGCTTTGCTGTGGGCGCCGAAGCGGGTTTGCTTGGTTTCGACAAAATTGCCAATCTTGCAGTGTTCGGCCAGAGTTGTCCCTTCCCGCAGGCGGGCATAAGGGCCTATTTGGCTGTGGGCGCCGATAGACGCGCCCTCAATATGCGAAAAGGGATGGATGCGAACCCCCGCTTCCAGACGGCAGTTGCGCAAAAAACAGTGGGCGCCGATATGACAACCTTCGGCAATATGCACCTGTCCCTCAATGATCACATTGGCATCGATAAACACATCCGCCGCACAGTGCAGTTCGCCGCGCAAATCAAAACGGTTTGCATCCGCCAGGCTGACTCCGGCCAGCATCAGTTTTTCGGCTTGCTGTTGTTGCCAATGCCGTTCCAGCTGATGCAACTGGCTGCGATTATTGACCCCGGCAATACAAAATACCTCCTCGGTGCAGCAGGATTGGACCGGCATCTGTTCGGCAACCGCCATGGCAATAATGTCGGTGAGATAATATTCTTGCTGTGCATTGTGCGCCGTCAGTTGCGGTAACCAGCGTTGCAGGGCGCTGGCTGATACGGCGCAGATGCCGCTATAGATTTCTTTGATCTGTCGTTGTTGGTCGCTGGCATCTTTTTCCTCAACGATTGCTAACACCTGTTGTTGCCGGTCACGGATAACGCGTCCGAGACCGCCTGGATCGGCCAGTTGGGCAGTGAGTAAGTGCAGAAATTCCGGAGCGTCAGTGTCGCTGAGCAGTTTTTTTAACAGCACGGGATCAATCAAGGGAACATCGGCATACAGAATCAAGACCGTGGCATCATGGGGAATAAAAGGCAGGGCTTGCAAAACGGCATGGCCAGTGCCTTGCTGTTGGCTTTGCTCGACCCAGTGGATGTCCGGATCGCCAATGGCGTTTTGAATGCGTTCGCGTTGGTGGCCAACAATCACATGTCGGCAGGCCGGTGCCAGGGGTTTACAGGCATCGAGTACCCACTGCAGCAGCGGTTTACCCGCCAGCGGATGCAGAACTTTCGGTAATTGTGAGCGCATCCGCGTGCCCTGGCCTGCGGCGAGAATGACAACATGCAGCTTCATGGGGCTTCCTCTTATTGATTCATTAACAGTTCGTGAAAAGCTTGACCTTGTCGGCCGAAAATGCTTACCTTATGATAGCAATTATCATACAATGATTGGTTTGTAATGAAAACAGCAGTACGAAGGAGTTTGGCCATGGAAACGATATTTTTTGCGGTAGCCAAAAAAATTCTGCGCGATTTTGCCATCAAAGCCCGCGACCATTCGCGTGATGCGGATGCCGGGGTGTGGGGCGGTTTGCGTGATACCGAACTTTCCAGGGCGAAGCAGGACTTGGTGACCGATATGTTCCTGGGCAAATTTGCGGGCGTAATCTCGTCGGACAGTGATGCTGAGAATTATCAATTGCTGCGCGGACACATCCGAAAATTACGCGAGGACGCAGCCCGGCTCGCGCTGGAGAAGAACAAAGATGAGGGACAGTTTGGTCGTGTCATGCTGCAGGCGTTGCTTTTTCTTGAGTATTTTTATGAACATCTGCAAGACCATCAATGGTTGGATATTGAGAAAAACGACCAGCCCTTGCATGTGTTGGTGTATGAGGCTGCGGCCTATGAGGGGGCAAAACTGGCAGAACAATACACCCGGATGATAGAGAACACATCGGCCACAGATCCAGAGCTTTCCCGTGACAAGTCGGCGATGTTGTTTAAGAAAGTGCACGCGGCCGGTGAGCGCATTGCCAGTTATAACAAAAAAGACGAGAAATACCCGATGCTGGTGCGTGATACGGTTTGTGAGATGATTGAAGGGGTAATTCGTACCAATACCAGCCTGTGTAAAGAGAAAAGCACGGCTGCAGATGTACCTCTTTTTACCTTGAGTATTTTTGGTAAAGTGAGCGTACAAACCCCGGAGTTGATCGGTCCGGGTCAGGGGCGTTTGCTCGAGAGTATGGTCTCGGCATTGGTCAAAATTCGCGGCCGGGAAGAGGCCTGCACATTGCTGAGCAAAATATTTTCAGCGGAGGCGGCAGAGAAGCTGGTTGCCAAAGTCGCTGGGGAGAGTGCATCACCTTCGGCACTGGTGATGGTGCATGATATGAAATGAGAGAATTAGTCTGGTAAACATGATGAGTATAGCCATTGAACAACGCCCTTTGAGCGATTTTACCGAAAAAGCCTATCTGGGTTATTCCATGTATGTCATCCTGGATAGAGCCTTACCCCATATCGCCGATGGCTTAAAACCAGTGCAGCGACGCATTGTCTATGCCATGTCGGAATTGGGCTTGAAGGCTACGGCCAAGTACAAAAAATCCGCCCGTACGGTGGGGGATGTCTTGGGTAAATTTCACCCGCATGGGGACAGCGCTTGCTATGAGGCGATGGTGTTAATGGCGCAGCCATTTTCCTATCGCTATCCCTTTGTCGATGGGCAGGGTAACTGGGGCTCCCCCGATGATCCCAAATCTTTCGCTGCCATGCGTTATACGGAAGCCCGTTTATCAGCCTATGCTGAATTGCTGTTATCTGAACTGCAGCAGGGGACGGTGGACTGGGTAGATAATTTTGATGGCAGCCTGCAGGAGCCGTCGCTGTTGCCAGCGCGTTTACCCAATGTTTTACTCAATGGTGCCACTGGTATTGCGGTAGGCATGGCATCGGATATTTTGCCGCATAATTTGACGGAAGTGGCCAATGCCTGCATCCAGTTGCTTGATGAGCCAGACAGCGACGTCACGCAACTCATGCGCCATATCAAAGGACCTGATTTTCCAACCTGCGCTGAAATTATCAGTCCGCCGGCGGCTATTGCACACCTCTATGAAAGCGGGCATGGCTCAATCAAAATGCGCGCCGTGTATCATAAAGAGGGGCCGAACCTGGTGTTGACTGCTTTGCCCTATCAGGTTTCGGGTGCTAAAATTATCGAGCAGATTGCCCAGCAGATGCAGCAGAAAAAACTGCCTATGGTCGAGGATTTGCGGGATGAGTCAAATCATGAAAATCCGACCCGCCTGGTGATTATCCCCCGCTCCAATCGGGTGGATGTTGACAGTGTGATGTCGCATTTGTTTGCCAGCACCGATCTGGAAAAAAGTTTTCGGGTCAATTTTAATCTGATAGGTCTGGACGGGCGTCCGCGGGTGAAAAACCTGCGGGAGATTTTAGGGGAGTGGCTGAGCTTTCGTCTGCAAACGCTGCGTCGGCGCCTTGATTTTCGCCTGCAAAAAGTGCTGGACAGGATTCATGTTCTGGAAGGTTTGCTGACCGCCTATCTGAACATTGATGAGGTGATTGCGCTGATTCGGGAAGCCGAGCAGCCCAAAGCCGAACTCATGGCCCGCTTTGCGCTAACCGAGCGGCAAGCCGAGGCTATTTTGGAGATGAAACTGCGCCACCTGGCTCGATTAGAAGAAATTCGCCTGAGCGCGGAGCGGGATGAATTATGCCAGGAACGGGATAACCTGCAGGACTTGTTGGCTCATGAGCATAAACTCAAGCACCTGCTGCGCGAGGAGATCGAGGCCGACCGGGATCAGTACGGTGATGCTCGTCGCTCGCCCATTGTCCAGCGGACGGAAGCACAAGCCTTGAAAGAAGAAGACATCTTACCCAATGAGCCGCTGACGGTGGTGATGTCGCAGAAAGGCTGGATCCGTGCCGCCAAAGGCTATGATATCAATGGCCAGGACTTAAGCTATAAGGCCGGTGACCAATTTAAAGCACAGTGCAATGCCCGCTCAAATCAAAGTGTGTATTTTTTTGACGGCGAAGGGAAAGTCTACAATCTTGCCGCCCATACTCTGCCGTCTGCCAGGAGTCAGGGTGAGCCGTTGACCGGCCGCCTGAATCCGGCAGAGGGCATTGCCTTTGAGGCTCTCTGCGCTGGTCATGATACGCAGCTTATGCTCTTGGCGTCTGATGCTGGCTATGGCTTTGTGAGCCGTCTGGCAGACTTACAGGTTAAAAACCGTAATGGTAAGGCCTGCCTGAAACTGCCTGCCGGAGCTTCGCTTTTAGCGCCTTGTCCGGTGGAGGACCGGGAGCGTCAGTTACTGGCCTGTGTGAGCAGCAGCGGTCGCCTGTTACTCTTTCCTATTGCCGATGTGCCGCTATTGAGTCGCGGTAAAGGCAACAAATTAATCAATATTCCGGCGGCCAAGGCAGAGGCTAAAGAAGAACTATTGTTAGCCGTTGCCGTATTGAGCGAAGAGGACGCACTGACTATTTATGCCGGCAAACGCCATTTCACCCTTAAGGGACAAGACATGCAATTCTACCGCGGCGAACGCGGACGGCGCGGCAACCGATTGCCGCGTGGGCTGCAGAATGTCACAGCATTGGCGGTGAATGTAGACAAAGTGAGTTCAGCATAGGCGGCAGGTTGTTTGGCACGCTTTATTTGGCAGAGCTTCTAATGCTACAGTATGCCTTTAACCTATCGGGATGAAAACATGGATCTTTTTCGGAAAAAAGCCGTAGGCCACATTGACACCAATGAATCTCGTCTGCACAAATGTTTGAGTGCGCTCGACCTGACTTTTTTGGGGGTGGGGGCGATTATTGGTGCCGGAGTCTTTGTACTAACCGGAGTGGTTGCGGCGACCCAGGCTGGCCCGGCCATTGTCTTTTCCTATATCCTGGCCGGTTTGGCCTGTGCCTTCTCGGCTTTGTCCTATGCCGAACTGGCGGCTTCCGTCGGTGGTTGCGGCAGTGCCTATGGATATACCTATGCCGGTTTTGGTGAGTTGATTGCCTGGATTGTCGGCTGGGATTTACTCTTGGAGTACAGTATTGCCACGTCGGCCGTTTCTGTAGGTTGGAGTGGCTATGCCAATGATTTGCTGCACAGCCTGCATTTCAGCCTGCCGGCGGTCTTGCAGCAAGGGCCTTTGCTGGGTGGTTATATTAATCTGATGGCCTTTGCCATTATCGCCCTATTGACGGTGTTACTCTCGATTGGCGTGAAATCGAGCGCCTATTTCAATAATATGATGGTGTTGGTTAAGCTTTTTGTGATTCTGCTGTTTATTGCCATTGCTTCGACGCATTTTGATGCCAGCAACTGGGAGGTGTTTATGCCTTTTGGCTGGACGGGCGTGATGCAGGGCGCCTCACTGATCTTTTTTGCCTATGTGGGTTTTGATGCGGTTTCTACGGCAGCGGAAGAAGCCATCAATCCGCAGCGTGATTTACCCATTGGAATTATTACGTCCCTGTTGCTCTGTACCCTGCTTTATATCATCGTTGCGGCGCTTTTAACGGGTATTGTGCCGTATACCAGCTTAAACAACGCCTCACCAATTTCCAATTCCCTCCTGCAGCTGGGCCATCGTTTGGGAGCCGGCTTAATTGGCGTTGGCGCGATTACCGGGCTCACCACCGTCATGTTAGTCCTGTTTTATGGCTTGAGCCGGGTATTTCTGGCCATGTCACGTGATGGCTTGTTACCGCATGTCTTTGCCGTGACCCATCCGACAACACGTACCCCATTGCGTATTATTCTCTTATGCGGCACGGTGATGGCCTTTACCGGCGCTTTTATCCCGATTACTGATCTGGCTGAACTGGTTAATATTGGTACCTTATTTGCCTTTGTCTTAGTGTGTGCCGGGGTTATTGTGATGCGGTATCGCCATCCGGAGCTACCACGTCCCTTCAAAACGCCTTTTATGCCCGTCATCCCTTTGTTAGGTATTTTCAGTTGCAGCTATTTAATCTACAATTTACCACTGATCACCATGCTGCGTTTTTCGCTGTGGATGGGCTGCGGAGTGGTCATATATTTCATTTTTAGCTACAGGAACAGCCGTTTGAATCCAGCCCGGGAAGGGAAGGTTCTTGATGCGTTGTGAGGCGCTTGCAGCGCAGCGCTAAGCGGCCTGTCACCCATGCGCGCCTGTCAGCCGGGATGACAGCGCGCCGGTAGCTGTTTATAACCAATGGATGCCCGCCACCCCGGGGCGATGTCACGGAAATTATCATTTATGCGCAAAGCTGCACTGTTGTTACTGCTGGTACTGTTTGGCACAAGCCTTTTTGCCGAGTCTACTCAAGCGGAGTATTGTGCCGACTGGTCGGGCTTGCTACGCCGTCCCTGCCAACGGCTCAAGCAATTGTGGTATGAGGGAGAGGTGGATCTGGTACTGAGCGGCTATGCCTGGCATAACCGTTATACGTACAGTGCGGAAAAGATTAAAAGCTATAATGAGAAAGCCTTTGGAGGCGGATTTGGCAAAAGTTTTATTGATGAAGATGGCGATCTGCATGGACTTTATGCGCTGGGTTTTGCCGATTCGCATCGAAACCTACAGACCGCCGCAGGCTATGCCTTTTTAAAAAACTGGGCATTGGCGCGGTCGGTGTCTATCGGTCTGGGGGTCACCGCCTTGGTGACTGCACGCCCCGATATCAATAAAGGCATCCCTTTTCCCGGTGCTTTGCCATTGCTGGGGCTGCGACTGCAACGAGCCACCCTGTTTGCGACCTACATTCCGGGCGCCGCCGGGGCAGGCAATGTGCTGTTTATTTTCGGAAAATGGCAACTAACCGGGAGCTAGCTGCCTGAGCTATCATTTCACCGCTACTGCCCAGCGCTGCAAAGGAGAGAACCCGACCGGGAGTTAACCACCTTGTACACCTGCTTCAGCCACTTTTTTAGAGGGGTCAGCCGAACGCCAATAGGTGCGTTGCTTGCGCTGCAACAGCCCATAATTGAGGCTGAAAAAGACCAGCGCGCCTATGATGCTGGTGGCAAATGGGGGGTGGTAAACCATGTTGAGGATAAGCCCCAATAACACCGCACGTGCGGCCAGGATAGGGCTCAGTGCTTTTTTACCATGCGATACGCAGCCGATTTCATACATACTGAGCAGCATGAAGGACGCCAGTAACCCGCTTTGGCTGGACTGCGGATGAAAGTCGATTGAAAAAAGCAGTGAGCTTACGACGACTATCAGCGTATTGCCCAGCATATAAGCGGCCGGAACCGCTCGGTATTTATCGGGCAATATGCGTTTGGCGGGTAGATTGTGCGTATCCAGATGGCGCAGGATCCATTCCGGCGGCATAAAAAAGGCAGCGACCTTATGAAAGAGGCGTTTTAAACCTTTGCCATAGTATAAGGTATCCACTATGACTTTGATATTGGCGTAAAAAGGGTTCCAGGAATTAAGCGGCTCGGTAACGCCGTAGGTGACTTTCGCTTGTTCTGGCGCAAAGGTACCAAATAATTTATCCCATATGATTAAACTGCCGCCATAATTTTTATCGATATATTCCGGGTTGGTGCCGTGGTGCACCCGATGATGCGAGGGGGTATTGAACAGGTGCTCAAACCAGCCCAGGCGCTTAATGATTTCCGTATGCAGCCAAAATTGATATAGGGTATTGACAGAGGCAACCAGGAGAAACATCCAGGTGGGAAAACCCAGTAGCGCCAGCGGCAAATAAAAAACCCAGGACGTGAGCAGTTGAAAAACACCCTGGCGAAAGGCGACGGATAAATTATAATGTTCGCTTTGATGATGTACCGAGTGGCCGAGCCAGAAAAAGTTAATGCGATGGGCACTACGGTGAAACCAATAATACAGAAAATCAACCCCAAGCCATAAGACAAACCAGGCTAAAGGCGAGGCGGTATCCACGGAAAATAGGGCGTAATGTTGAAAAACATACTGATAATTAAAAATTAACAGCCCTTTTAATACCAGGCCAATGCTTTCTTCCAGTACGCCACTGTTAATATTATTGGCAAAATCACTGAGGTGGTATTGCGATCGTTTTTTCTGTAAAGAGCACAGGTATTCAATCGCCATGAGCAAAAAAAATACGGGAGTCAAGATAAACACAAGATTGATTTCCATGGTATTGTCTTCCTTAATCGTCAGCCTAAGCTTCGGTGATATCTTCCCTATCTTAGAAAATTATGCACCGATATACCATCCTTTTTATTCCACAGTCCCCGCGCTGGTTCGCAATGATGTCCGGGGCTTTTAATTTTTCAGCAGAATTGGTACCCTGAGGCAGAGGGCTGTGGCGCATCCCGAGCTGAGGAAGGTCGTGCAGCGTATAATCCTCTGTGCTCACCGTGCGTACGGTCTCCCATGCAGTTGTGGTATGGGAGGGAATCTAAAAATAAAACTTGGAGTAATCATGAAGTTAGGACGTAAAGTATTAATGGCTGTCGCTGGGGCAGCACTGGCCACCTCTGTGTTTGCTGGCTCTGATATGAAACCGCTCTGCCCGTCTGCGGCAGCAATTCAGACGGTGGGATTGTCCAGTACAATGGAATATTTTCCCGGCTATTTTGTGGGTATGGAAGAGAATGATTACCATACGGATAGTCACTGGTTGTTCGCCATTGGACCGGTAAAGGCCGAAAATGAGTCTGAGGCTCTGGAGGCAGCACACACGCTTCTTGCCGATTTAAACGGTCCGGTTGACAGTGCGGAAGAAGATGATGCTGTGATTTGTTTTTATGATACGGCCAAACCGGATGCCAAGGGAATCGCGGTGTCTTCTGATGATCTGATGTCCCGCCAGAAAGTACAGCGTTTGCTGAAAAAATACCAGCGCTAAGGGGTATGGCTGAAGAAGGTTGGGGATGCTCCAACCTTTTTAGGCTGAGCGCTGAACAATGGCCAACGTTCAGGGATGAGAATCATGCCTCCCTCTTGTGCCACAAAATAGGCTACACTAATAAGCATTGGTTGATTGAACAAGGGGAAATGGATGCACTCTTTTATTGAACAGGCAAGAATTTATGCCCGGTACCATACAAAAACAGTGACGCGTTACACCCATTTTCTTGGCGTGCCGCTATTATTATTTTCCTTGATGCTGCTGTTTTCTTTTGTGCACTTGATGATTCCCGGTTATCTTGATCGTTCTATCGCTGAAGTATTGGTTTTTTTGTTATTTCTCTACTATTTGCGGTTAAACTGGCGTTTGGCATTGAGTATTGCGCCGGTTTTGTTGCTGCTGTTGTGGCTGGCCCTATGGCTTGGTGCGGGCATCCCCACTTCCTTTTCCTTGCAGGTGTTTGCCTACAGTTTTATTGCCGGGTTGCTCCTGCAATTGGCCGGACATCTTTGGGAAGGACAGGGCCCTGCCTTTATCAGTCATTTTCGGCAGTTGCTAATTGCCCCGTTATACCTTACCGCCGAAGTGTATTTTCATTTTGGCAAGATGCAGAACCTCGAGCAGGATATCCGTCAGGAAGAAGACTCCATACGATAGCAGCGGTGGATGTTAGGCCGTCGTTTGAAGTCTTCCGGTATGCTTGCTGCTGAAATATCCTGTATCTTGTAGTCCGCACTCAGCGACGGATCGAGGCTAAAGCTCCGCAAATTGGTGGAGAAAAATAATTGGCCGCCAGGGTTAAGCCGTTTCATGGCGGCACGGATGAGACTGACATGATCACGCTGGATATCGAGCGTGGCACGCATCCGCTTGGAATTGGAAAAGCTGGGCGGGTCAAGAAAAATCGTATCAAAACTGTCCGTACAGCGTTCGAGCCACTCCAGACAGTCGTACTGAATAAACTGATGCCGATGCGGGTCGAGTTCATTTAAGCGAAAATTCTCCTCAGCCCAGTTGAGGTAGGTTTTCGATAAATCCACATTGGTAGTGAAGGCGCCGGCCAGAGCCGCATGCACGCTGGCGCTTGCCGTATAACAAAAACAGTTGAGGAAACGACTGTTGGTTTTGAGGTTGGCAAATTGTAATCGGATGGGGCGATGATCCAGAAAAAGACCGGTATCCAGATAATCGCTTAAATTGACTTTGAGTCGCGCACAGCCTTCCTGGATCGTGATAGCAATCTGACGTTTGTCCAGTTTTTCATATTGACTCAGCCCTTTTTGTCGCTTGCGTTCTTTCAAAATCACGTGCGTGGGGCTGATATCGAGGAGGCTTGGTAAAATACGCATCATTTCCAGCCGGCGCTTTTCCGCCTTATGCGGCGGGATATCGGCAGGAGGCGCGTATTCCTGAACGACCGCATAGCCCTGGTACCAGTCTACCGCAAACGCATAGTCCGGCAGATCAGCATCATAAATGCGAAAGGCTTCGACTGCATGACGTTTCGCCCATTTTTTCAGATGCTGCCAGTTCTTGCGCAGGCGGTTAGCCAGCATGGATGACGGGGCGTGGTCAGCGTCGGGTGCCTCCGTGTGCAGGCGGTTATCGGCACCGATATGAAACTGATATAATTTACAGGCAATGGGGCCATTGTAGAAACGGTATTGTTTGTCAGAGCGCAGGCCGATTGCTTTGGCCAGCAGGGGGTTGCTGGTGAGTATGGCCGCTTGCCAGCCCTGTCCCTGCTGATGTAATGTCTGGCCCAATTGTTGATACAGACGGATTAAGGGGCTGATGTCCCCCATGCGTTCACCGTAGGGGGGATTCGTGATCAGCAGTGCCTTGGGCGCGCGGGCTTGCCAGTCGGACAGGGAGGCTTGTTGAAAATCAACTACATCGGCAACACCGGCATGTTGGGCATTGTCTATGGCCATGTGAATCAGCGAGCCATCCTGATCGCTGCCGTAGAGCGGAACGCTCACCGGGGTTATTTGCGCTTGTGCCTCCAGGCGTAATTGCTCCCATAACGGCGGCTGGTGCGCATACCAATGGGATAAGGCCTGGTCCTGGCGCAGCAAGCCCGGCGCCATATTGGCCGCCATCATCGCCGCTTCAATGACCAGCGTACCGGAACCGCAAAAAGGATCCGCCAGCGCATAGCCCTGGGTGGCCAGTTGCGGCCAGTTGGCCCGTATTAACAAGGCCGCCGCCAGATTTTCTTTCAAGGGGGCCTGCCCGGCCTGTTGTCGATAGCCGCGTTGGTGTAAGCTATAGCCGCATAAATCCAGACTCACGCTGATGCTATCCTGCCTGAGGTAGGCGTGAATGCGGATATCCGGCTGCTGTTTATCGACATTTGGGCGGGGTTGCTGGCAGCCACGAAAATAATCGACAATACCGTCTTTTATGATCTGCGCACCGAACATGGCATTGCGAAACTGTGCGGAACTGCCGTGAAATTCGACGGAAAAGCGCTTATCGGCGCTAAAAACCGTTTGCCAGTCAAATTGGCGGCACACTTGTTGCAGTGCCGCTGGCGTATCAGCTGGACCGTGAAAGAGCAGGAGCTGAACGCGGTTTGCCAGCCGGGACCACAGGCACAGTTGATAGAGCGTGCTGAGGCTGGCTTCACCGAAGACCCCTTGTGGGCTGACGCGCTCAACCTGAAGGCCCAGGGCCCGAACTTCGGTTTCGAGCAGATATTCCAGTCCTTTGGGGCAAGAGACAAAGAGCGAATACTTCATGCCAGCTGATCCTTAATCATGCGAAAGAGGGCTTTTGCGGCACCGCTATTTTTTTCCAGCCGCCGGTCGTCTTGCGCTTTTTTGATGAGTTGGCGCAATGCCTGGATATCTGTGGGGCTAAATTGCGCAATAAAAGCGGTCAGGCTGGCAGGCTGACTGATTAATTGTTCGCGCCAATATTCAGCCAGATGAAAGGCCTGGCTTTGCCCTTGTTGCTCGGCCATGAGTTCCGCATAGCCCTCGGCAATGCGTTCGTAATCGGCAGCCCGCATTAATTTGCCTATCAGTTGGCTTTGCCGTCGCTTGGCACCGTGGCTGCGGATAGCCTGATATTCCATGAGGGCTTGCTCCAGCCGGGCGGGCAGTGCCAGCTTTTGCCGCTGGGCGGCGCTGAGCGCGCTGAGTTTGACACCCAGTTTTTGCAGGGCATCGGCCTGTTGCTTTTGCCGGGTTTTGCTCACGGGTTCCGGGGATGGCTCTTGCACCATGTTCATTCTCCACTGGTTAGGGGGCGGAGTATAGCACATCTTCTGCTGGCAGAGGTATCTCGTCCTGTAGGTCGGCAACGCAGAGAAGGGCAGGCAGACAAAACCGGGTTTAGAGATTGATGGAGCAGTCCTTAGGCATAAATATCCACAGACCACGCAACATACGTCAATCCGGGCGAGTTGGATACGCGTGGCTACCGTATGACAGGATCTGAGCTCAGCGCTGGCGAAACAATAGCGCCAGGTCTATGGCATCAAAGTCATGTTGACTATTACAAAAGCCACACCGTACTTCAACCTTGCCCTGCTCGGCCAGCATCTGCTGCAGTTCATCCTCACCCAGGGTTGTTAAAATCTGTTGCATGCGCCCCGTATCACAACGGCATTGAAAACGTACCGGACGCGCGTCAAAAATGCGCACATCCGTCTCGTGGTACAAACGGTGCAGCAGTACGGTATTATCCAGGCTCAACAACTCGGATTCGGATACCGTTTCTCCCATGGCCAGCGCATATTCCCAGAAATGTTCCCGTTCAAGCGACCCCTTGCCCGGCAGCAACTGCAAAAGCATGCCGGCAGCATGCTCGTCACTTGCCGCCAGCCAAACCCGGGTAGCCAACTGCTCGGATTGGGCAAAAAAATGGGTCAGATTCTCACTCATTGAGGTTGAAAGCAAGGGCACTCTGCTCTGATAACCCGCGCTCTGTTGCTCAGATTGCACATTGATCACCAATTGCCCCTGTAAAAACGCGCCAGCATACGCTTCATCAGTCAAACCCGGTGCGCATTTGGCCATAGCA
The DNA here is from genome assembly GCA_020831865.1 of Legionellaceae bacterium. Taxonomy (GTDB): domain Bacteria; phylum Pseudomonadota; class Gammaproteobacteria; order Legionellales; family Legionellaceae; genus JAFIFT01. The sequence goes on from JAFIFT010000005.1 coordinate 181,839, forward strand.
CGCAGCCCCAATGTCTCATCAATCTGCACCAGCAGCAGGGATAACGCCGCGCTCCCCTCAAACTGCACACTCAGCCTGCCCGCAAATTTAATGCTGCTGGCTAATAAAACCGCACTCACCAAAGCCTCACCGAGCAGATAGCGTACCATAGGGGGGTAGGGGCGTTGATGAATGATGCGCTGGTAGGTCGCATTCAAATGCACGATAGCACCGCGAATATCTTCGTGCTCCAGCATGAAGCCCTGTATTTCATCCTGACTCATATAAAAACAACCTGCAAAATAGACGGGATTCTACCCCGCTTTCGAAAAAAAAACCATTCGAGACTTCAATCAAAAAAAGCACGCAGTGCCTGGGGCAGGGCGACTGGCCGGCCGAGCTGATAGTCAATCCAGACGATAGTGCTTTCCGCCTCGGCCATGCGCTCTCCTTCCTGATAGATCGCATGATCCATGCGCACGGACGTTCGCCCTGGACTATGCAGGCGGCTTTGCAAACATAAGGTTGCCGGATAGACCACCGGCCGCAGAAAGGTACAGGAAATCTTCAGCAATACCGGACCTTGATGGGGGTTCATCGCCAGTTCAACGCTATCCAGCCAGTCAATTCGGGCTTGCTGAAAATAATCAAAATAACGGGCATTATTGACATGCCCCAGGGCATCCATATCGCCCCAGGCAATGGCGAAGGTTTTTTCGTGTACCGTGTTTGGGTTTGGTGTCGTCATGCCAGCTCCTGTGGATCAACGTCCACACTCCAGTGGACTTGGGTTGCCAATTTATTCATTGTTAACCATTGTCGTAACCCGGTCAATGCCTGTTGCAGCGTTCCGCGCGAGTCGCTCTTGAACAGGAGTTGCAACTGATGCTCGCCGGCTTTGCGGGCCAATGGTGAAGGGGCCGGGCCCAAAACCTGCACGGGCGTAGACTGTAGCTGTTGTTGCACCGCTTGCATAAAGGCCATTAAGCGTGCAAGATTTTTATCTTTGCCACGTAGCAGTGCCAGATAATGCCAGGGCGGCAGTCGTGCCTGCTGGCGGCTGGCCAATAAAGAATGGGCAAAGGCATCATAACCTTGCCGAATTAGTGTATTTAACAGGGGATGCTGGGGCTGGTGGGTTTGAATGATGACTTCGCCAGGCTTTTCCGCACGGCCGGCCCGTCCAGCGACCTGCAACAGCAATTGCCCGAGACGCTCGCTGGCACGAAAATCAGCATGGCTCAAGCCGGCATCGGCATCCAGAATTACCGCCAGTGTCAAATGGGGAAAATGATGACCTTTGGCCAGCATTTGCGTACCGATAATCAACTGTGCGGCACCACTATGAATCTGCTGGAGATACGCATCGAAAGCGTCCTTGCCCTGCACAGTATCCCGATCAATACGCAGCGGCGGATAGGCGGGAAAATAGTGCTGTAAAAACTGCTCCAGACGCTGAGTTCCAACGCCAATGCGGATGAGTTCATGCGCCTTACAGTGCGGACAGTGGCTCGGCAGGCGCCGATGAAAACCACAGTGGTGACAGCGTAATTGCTGTTGAGGGTGGTGATAGGTCAGATGGCTGTCACAATCGGGACAATCCAGCATTTTGCCACACAGATGGCATAAAATAACCGGCGCAAAGCCTCGACGGTTCAAAAACACCAATACCTGATTGCCGGCCTGCAAATGATGAGCCATCTGCTGTAGCGTCTGTACCGCGAAACCTTCCTGCAAGGGCGTATTACGAATATCAACCAAACGGTAAAGCAAAGGGGAACTCTGCAGCGCCTTTTGCTGTAAGTGCAAATGCCGGTATTTGCCTTGCTGCGCATTATGCAGGCTCTCCAAACTGGGAGTCGCTGTCCCCAGAATCAGGGGAATATTCGCCTGACTGGCACGCATTAAGGCCGTATCACGCGCCGAATAGCGCACGCCATCCATTTGTTTAAGTGATGCGTCATGTTCTTCATCAATGACAATCAAACCCAAGTCAGGCAAAGGGGTAAAAACCGCCGTACGGGTGCCAATAATCAAGCGCAAGACGCCAGCACGCGCCAACAACCAGGCCTCTGACCGTTCACTGTCATTCAAATGGGAATGTAATACCGCCATCGGCAGCGCAAAACGGGACTGAAAACGGCTGATCAATTGTGGCGTCAAACCAATTTCCGGAACCAGCACCAGCACCTGGCGATTTTGCGCCAACACCCGGGCAATCACCTGCAAATAGACTTCGGTCTTACCGCTACCGGTCACCCCTTGCAGCAAGAAACACTGAAAACGCTCGCTGTTTTCGGTCATCGTCTGCACGGCCGCTGCCTGCTCAGGATTGAGGGTCAAGGCCTGGGAGTCCGTAGGGCGCACCGGATGAGGCAAACGCAAGTGGCGTTGGCTGGTCAGCAAACCTTTCGCCAACAAGGCCTGTACCGCAGATTTGCCAACCGCCTGGTACAGCGTTCTCGCCGCCACCGGTTGGCTGGCCCGGGCCAGATAATCGAGCGCCTGATGCTGACGCCGGGCATTGGTTCGCAGGTGCTGACGCAAACGGTCGGCCGAGGGGCTCAACTGATAATACTCTTCCTGCGGCAAATGCAGACTTTTTCCGCTGCGTAATTGTCTGGGCAATACCAGCGCCAGTACTTCCGATAAGGGTGACTGATAATAGCGCGCCACCCAGCGCAGCAGACGCAGCATGCTTTCATCCAACAGTGGCGCATCATCCAGCACCGCAACCACCTTTTTCAGTTTTTTAGGCGACAGTTGGCTATATCCCTGTCCCACCACCAGACCACTGCGCAACTGGTTAATAAAAGACACCTGTACCCGACTGCCGATGGCGAGGTGCTGTTCCGGTAGCAGGTAATCATAGTAATCACGCATGGTGTGGGGGATGCAGACATGCGCCACCGCCAGACCATCACGAGAAGCCGACATCCGCTACCCGCGCCGCCATTCGTAACTGGCCGACTGGCCGGGGGCGGAAAAGACTTTCACCACCATTTTTTCAATGCGGTGCGCCTCCAGCTGCGCCTTATCCGCAATCAACTCCCCGATAAACCAGCGCGACAGCTCTTCAACGGTAATATTACAAACGGGCAAAATCGTCACATCTTCTTTTAAAAAGGGCATGGTTTTGTGATTAAAGGTAAAATAATAATAGTTTTCATCTTCCCGAAATTGCAAATAGGGCGAGTGCTGTGGCATAAGGAAGGTCTGGTTCAAATGCCGACATAATTCCAGCGTTTTTTGTTTGTAAAAACGATAATCAAAGCTCATGCCATTTTCTTCTACCCAGGTACTGACACTCAGATAGACATTATACATATGGCCGTGCAGCGGCTCACGCTCGGTCGCAGAAAAAATAGTCGTATGCCCGGCAGAAAACTTCATCACTTCTTTTTGCAATTCTACCGTGGTCAAATAGCGTTCTTTCATCATAAAGTTGCTCGTTTGTCTAATAAGAGAAAGCCCTGCAAGTCGGCATCAAATGCCTTGCCAAGCGCCATAACTTTAAATAACTCCCCCATTTCCTGCGGCTGGGTTAATGTTTTGACCGCCTGTGTCTGTGCCAGCGCATCGGCAGGCCCGAGATCAGTGGACAACAAGCCTAACAAATCATTGGCCAGTAAAAAAGCCGCCTGATTGCTAAAGCCCAGAACCTGCAAACCCGCCGCATCCGCCTCTTCCGCAACATAGGTAAAATCCACATGCGCCGTGATATCCTGGGTACCGGGACCCTGCAGGGGATCGGGATGACTGCGGTGGCCCTGATGACACATCAGGGTACCCAGGCGTCGGTCGGGATGATAATATTCATGCCGTGGAAAGCCATAGTCCAGCAGCAGAATGACCCCCTGCTCCAGCATAGCCGCCACGCTTTGTATCCAGGCTCCGGCCCATAAGTTCACCTCCGACTGATAGGGAGTCGGTAATGGCGGTAACCGATTTTGCACATGCGCCCGCAAAGCCGCATCAACCTGAGGGCGGTACGCTTCCTGTAAACCACCTTCGCCATCAAGGCTAATCCAGCTTTCCAGCAAAGCCTCTTCGGTGAGCAAGAAACGGTGCACCGGCATGGCATCCAATACCTCATTGGCTAAAACAACCCCATGGAAAGACGCCGGTAAGGCATCAAGCCACCGCACCCGCTCCGCCAGATGTGGAATATCCCGGCCGATATTTTCCTGTTGCAGGACGCGCAAGGCAGCACTGACTTCCAGAATATAATACTGTCGGGGGAGTTGCCCAAGCTGCTCCAGTTCCCGCAGCACATCAATACACAGTCGTCCGCTGCCGGCACCGAATTCCAGAATATCCGCCGTTTCCATGTCAGCCAGAATCGCCCGGCACTGTCGCGCCAGCGTGCGCCCAAAGAGGGGCGTCAACTCCGGTGCCGTGATAAAATCACCGCCGGCACCAAATTTCGGCCGCAGGGAGCTATAATACCCGTCCACCGGGGCATAAAGCACATGCTGCATGTATTCTACAAAAGGAATCGCCTGCTTCTCTTCTAACACTCGTCGGAGAGAGTCCAACATCATCGATACTCACTTAGCCGCATACACAAGGCTGCTATTCTAGCAGATGGCAAGGGCTAAAGCAGCAGATATCCGCCGCTGAGCGCGCATCATCCGTGCCTGCCGGCTGATGTCTGGCTACCAACAAACCTTCAAAACCGCAACCTGCAAATATCAGGGGCAGATAGCCTTGTCACCCCACAAAACGAGCACCGCCCTTTTGCTTTTTCCGCCCCGGGTATACACTGGTGGGAAGAATGATCTGCAGGATAGCGAATATGCCTAATAAAGTTGTCTTAATCACTGGTAGCGCCCGCCGCATCGGCCTGGCCATTGCCCAACATTTTCACCAACAGCATTATGATGTACTGATCCATTATCACCAGTCTGCCCGGCAGGCCCAAAGCGCCATCCAGACCCTCAATCAACAGCGCCCTGATAGCGCCACTGGCTTTTGTGCTGATCTGTGTACCGAGGAAGCGGCACAGACGCTGATAGAGCATGCTATTACGACCTATGGCCGCCTTGATGTCTTGATCAACAATGCCTCGGTCTTTTGGCCCAGCGCACTGGATGGCAGCGAACTGGCCGATTGGTCGACGCTGTTTCACGCGAATGTCATCGCTCCCTATCGCCTCAGTCTGGCGGCACAGCCTTTTTTGGCGCAAACACAAGGCTGTATTATTAACCTGACTGATATCCATGCGGAAAAACCACTGAAACATTATGCCCTCTATTGCCAAAGCAAAGCAGCACTACTGATGCAAACCAAAGCATTGGCCAGAGAGTTTGCGCCCAGCATCCGGGTCAACAGCGTCGCACCCGGGGCGATTGACTGGCCAGAAGGTATCAATGCACTGACCGAGCAGCAAAAAGCGCAGATTATTGCCACCACCCCTTTGCAGTGCCACGGCCACCCCCGATACATAGCACAAGCCATCTACGCCCTGGCTGAAAATCCTTTTATTAGCGGTGAAAATATCAAGATCGACGGCGGCCGTTCCCTGACTTGAATCCTTTTGTATTGCCACTGAAAATTGTTTACAATCGTTTTTATGGTTCAACATAAAAGGGTAGACCAATGTCCAAGGCAAGCGCACAAGATTTTGACTTTCAGGCAACCAGCCAGATTCAGGGCAAACTCAGTGATTATCGAGGCAAATGGGTAGTACTGTATTTTTATCCCCGCGACGCCACCCCAGGCTGTACCACCGAAGGACAAGATTTTCGCGACCAGTACCCTGAGTTTCAAAAATGCCATGCCGAGGTGTTTGGCGTTTCAAGGGATAGTCTCAAGTCACACGAAAACTTCAAAGCCAAGCACGCCTTTCCCTTTGACCTGATGAGCGATCCAGAGGAACAGCTTTGCCAACAGTTTGACGTAATGAAACTGAAGAATATGTACGGTAAACAGGTACGGGGCATAGAGCGCAGTACCTTTATTTTTAATCCGGAAGGCCAGCTCTGTCAGGAATGGCGCAAAGTTAAGGTAGAGGGACATGTGGATGAGGTGTTAGACTGGCTGCGCCAACACACCGCGTCATGACAGCGCTCGACAAAACGGTTTCGACAGCCGGTGCAAGTGGTTTCCTGGGCAAAACCGGGCCAAGCTTACTCGCCGGCATCCCCATTTACCCCATGCAGACATCCTAAAATAATACCATGCTAATCACCATAAAACAGATTCTTGTGGTTGCTTTTTTCGTCATGCTGGCCTTGTCGCTGTTGTTATATGTATGGCAACGCAAAATGATTTACTTACCCGATCCCCATCGTCCCAATCCGGCGCTGGCCAGGCAGTTCGGCTTTGACGACATCTTCTTGACGAGCCAAGACGGCCTGTCCTTACGCTCCTGGTATAAAGCGGCCCAACCCGGGCAACCCACTGTGCTTTATTTTCAAGGCAATGCCGGTAATATTGCCCATCGCCTGCCGCTGGCCGAACCCTTGCTGCAACAAGGAATCGGTATGTTTTTAATGGGATACCGCGGCTATGGCGGCAATCCAGGCGCCCCCAGCGAACAAGGCCATTATGCCGATGCCCGCCAGGCTCTGGCTTTTTTACAGACCCAAGGCGTGCCCCCTTCTCAAATAGTACTCTACGGTGAATCATTGGGCACGGGCGTGGCCAGCGAGCTGGCCCAAGAGCAGCCTTTTTGCGCGCTCATACTGCAGTCGCCATTCCTTTCGCTGGTCGACCTGGCCCGCTGGCATTATCCCTGGATTCTCCTCAAACCCTGGGATCGCTACGACTCCTTTAGCAAGATCAAAAAGATTCACAGCCCCCTGCTCATTGTGCATGGTAAAAGGGATAACATCGTTCCCTTTGCACACGCGCAAAGCCTGTATGCCGCGGCCAATGAACCCAAACGCTTGCTGTCCTATCCGGAGCGTGGCCATAACGATCTCTGGCACCCAGATTATTATGCCGCGCTGCTCAACTTCATTACACAACACTGCACGCCTTGACCGCCGCCAAAGATTTCTTTCTGCCACAAAACTGCTATACTAACAGTGTTCCGACGGCAAGTGATTTATGAACCAACACTCATAACATGGGAAACATCCTGTCGTGCGGTGTTGTGCATGCCCACCTTGATGTGGGACGCCTGATCCGACGCATTCGTTGCCCACCTGAACCCAAGGGTTCAAAATCTTGACCCGTCGGGCTTATTTTCTGTTAACTGTGTTTTAACTGCTCTTTCATAGCAAGCATTTTGTCCCGCAACCGGGCCGCCTCTTCAAATTCCATATTTTGCGCACAAGCCAGCATGGCTTTTTCCAACTGCTGAATCTCTCGCAGCAGCTGCTGTGGATTGAGCATGGCATACGCCGCTTTTGGTTCCGCCACCTTTGAGCCGGGACGTCCGCTGTATGCCCCTTCCATAATATCCGTAATGGCTTTCTGAATGCCGATAGGAGTAATGCCATGCTCCGCATTAAATGCGGTCTGCTTAGTCCGCCGGCGCTCCGTTTCATCCAGAGCGCGCTGCATTGAACCGGTTATTTTATCCGCATACAAAATCGCCCGTCCACGGACGTTACGAGCGGCACGACCGATAGTCTGGATTAAAGAGCGCTCTGAGCGGAGAAACCCTTCTTTATCGGCATCCAAAATGGCGACCAATGATACCTCCGGCATATCCAGTCCTTCCCGCAGCAAGTTAATCCCCACCAGAACATCGAATTCGCCCAGGCGCAAATCGCGGATAATTTCCACCCGCTCCACTGTATCAATGTCTGAGTGCAAATAACGTACCCGAATGCCATGTTCGCTCAGATATTCCGTTAAATCCTCCGCCATACGCTTGGTCAGAGTGGTGATCAAAACGCGCTCATTCCGCGCAATCACCTGATGAATTTCCGAGAGGAGATCATCCACTTGACTCTGTATCGGTCGTACTTCAACCTGGGGATCAAGCAAACCGGTAGGGCGCACTACCTGTTCCGCAATATTATCTGCATGCTCCATTTCAAAAGGACCCGGGGTCGCAGACACATAAATAGTCTGCGGTGAGCGGCTTTCAAATTCCTCAAAGCGCAAGGGGCGATTATCCAATGCCGAAGGCAAGCGAAACCCGTACTCAACCAGGGTTTCCTTACGAACCCTATCCCCACGATACATTCCACCAATCTGCGGCACCGTCACATGTGACTCATCCAGAATCAACAACGCCTCGGCAGGTAAATAATCAAACAAGGTCGGCGGCGCCTCCCCTACCTCCCGTCTGGCCAGATAGCGGGAATAATTCTCAATACCGGAGCAATAGCCCAGTTCCTGCATCATTTCGATATCAAAGGCCGTCCGTTGTTGCAAACGCTGCGCTTCCAACAGGCGATTCTGCCCCTGTAACTCCTGCAAGCGCTCCTGCAACTCCACCTTCACCTGGGCAATGGTTTCCAAGATACGTTCACGTGGCGTGACATAATGGGTTTTAGGAAAAATAGTCACCCGGGGCAGACGCTGCACAATAGCCCCCGTCAGGGGATCAAAACTGGCGAGATTCGCCACCTCATCATCAAATAATTCAATGCGAATGGCCTCTTTGTCTGAGTCTGCCGGGAAGATATCAATCACATCACCATGGACCCGAAATTGCCCCCGCTCCAGACTCTGCGGATTTCTGCTGTATTGCAATTCAGCAAGGCGTTTCAATATTTTGCGCTGATCGCATTGTTCTCCACGCGATAAATGTAATACCATACGCAGGTACGAGTCCGGGTCGCCCAAACCATAAATCGCCGAAACGGTAGCCACAATAATGGCATCCTTGCGCTCAATGAGCGCTTTGGTGGCCGACAGGCGCATCTGTTCGATGTGGGCATTAATGGAGGCGTCTTTTTCAATAAACGTATCAGAGGCGGGAACATAGGCTTCCGGCTGATAGTAGTCATAGTAGGACACAAAATATTCTACCGCGTTTTCCGGAAAAAAAGATTTGAATTCGCCATAAAGCTGGGCGGCAAGGGTTTTATTCGGCGCCATAATAAGCGCCGGGCGTTTCATTTCAGCAATCACCTGCGCTATAGTGTAGGTTTTTCCTGAACCGGTAACCCCAAGTAAAATTTGCCGTGCCAGGCCAGATTGCAGGCCGTCAAGCAAAGAGGCAATCGCAGCCGCCTGATCACCGGCGGGTTGATATTTAGAAACAATTTTAAAAACATTTTTCATGTGTAAACCTATCAATACAGGAGAAACCTGATGGAACTGTCGCTCGCCCAAAGAGTACAACAAGTCAAACCCTCGCCCACGCTGGCGGTAGCCGCAAAGGCCGCCCGACTCAAGGCGGAAGGGCACAATATTATCAGTTTGGGCACTGGTGAGCCTGATTTTGACACACCAGCTCATATCAAACAAGCCGCTATCGCTGCCATTAATGCCGGCTTTACCAAATATACCCCGGTTAGCGGTATTCCAGAACTCAAGCAAGCCATCCTGAGCAAGTTCAAGCGGGATAATCAATTAGAGTATACACCAGAACAAATTTTAGTCTCTGTCGGCGGCAAACAAAGTTCCTATAACCTCTGCCAGGCTCTACTCAATCCCGGCGACGAGGTTCTCATTGCCGCGCCCTACTGGGTATCGTATCCTGACATGGTAGCGCTGGCCGGAGGCAAAGCAGTCATCATGGAAACCCGGGAAGAAGCGCACTATAAAATAAGTCCCGCACAACTGGCTGCCGCCATTACCCCGCAAACCCGGCTGATTTTTCTCAATAGCCCCTCCAATCCATCCGGTATTGCCTATAGCCTGGAAGAACTCAAGGCCTTGGCGGATGTTTTGCTCCAGCACCCTCGTATCCTCATCGCCAGTGACGACATGTACGAACACATCCTTTGGGCCAAACCATTTGCCAATATTCTCAATGCCTGCCCGGAACTCTATGAGCGCACGCTTGTCATGAACGGGGTTTCCAAAGCCTATGCCATGACCGGCTGGCGGATTGGCTATGCCGCCGGACCCCGCGCATTAATCAAGGCGATGGACACCATTCAGTCCCAGTCGACATCCAATCCCTGTTCCATTGCGCAAAAAGCAGCCGTACAAGCCTTGAACGGCCCACAAGACAGTGTGTCGGACATGTTACAGGCTTTTAAAAAGCGCCATGACTTCCTCGTAAACGGCCTGAACCAAATACAGGGCATCCACGTCGTACCAGCTGATGGCACGTTTTATCTTTTTCCCTCGGTACGCGAGATCATCGCCCGCAAAGGCATGGATAACGACCTGCAATTTGCCGAACAATTGCTGCAGGAAACCGGCATTGCCCTGGTTCCCGGCTCAGCCTTTGGCACGCAGGGCTGCATCCGCCTGTCTTTTGCCACCAGTATGGAGGTATTAGACGAAGCCCTGCGACGACTGACAAATTTCTGCAAATAATTCGTCCATCAACAGACAACAGCAAAACCGGGCCGCAAGGCCCATTCCCTGATATCCGTCGAGCCCAACCTGCCGTTTCCCGTGCAGACCCTCAGGAATAGAGCCATTGCGCCAGAATACGCACCACCAAAGCCAGGCTCATAAAGGCCGCCAGACTCAAAAACACTAAAATAAAAAACCACAGCCACTGTTTCAACGCAGCACCTCCCATTGACAAAACCTCTACTCAGTATACCTGCCTTAGATTGGCAGCGGCCAGAGCGGCCGTTATTTTTTTCCAAAGGCACGCCCATGACAATGAAAAACAAACAAATAGAAACGATTGGTTTCTTTTATAAATTTAGAGTTGACATCATATACTTTTAGTTTATACTAGTGCCTGAAGCAGAGGGAAACCGTTTCAGCAGTCCAACAAAACGTGCCCCGGATGGAACAAGGGGCACCATGACATAACGGTTCATGGAACAACACCGTTATGCTCAAAAAAGGAAGTGGTATGACCATAACAAGTCAACCTCGCAAGCTACAGGGCTTGAATTGCGAGCAGGCAATTCAAGCCTTTTTTAAAGGGCCGGCCCGCACATACTCAAAATAATCAAGGGCCATTAACCTATTCAAAAGACCAGGCTGACCTACCATAAATACGCAAAAAAACCGTCACCCAACCTTGACCAGCCAATATTTATCGATTACTATGCCAATCAGTTTCCCCGGTAGCTCAGTCGGTAGAGCGGATGACTGTTAATCATTAGGTCGGCGGTTCGAGCCCGTCCCGGGGAGCCAATTCCAGCAAGGCTTTCAGCTCGACTCATCAAAACTCTAAAATTTACGTGTCGAATATGTGTCGAAGTTTGAGATAAAAAATCAGAGAAATTATTTGGCTCATCCCATTTCCGGGCTGTTGCTGCAAATAATGTTCCCGCGTATTTATTTTCTAGGCAGATTTAACATAATAATTAAAGAGAATGAAAGCTTTGACAGTAGATGTAATTGAACTATATCCAGATGATTATCCAATTGTTCGCTTTCTTGATAAAGAAGGTTTATTGCGAACGCTGGGAGTAGAAAGTGATATCTCGCGACACCGTACAGATTTAAATCCAACACTGCTGTTTCGATCTCTGAATCATTATCGAAGGCTCGAAGATCATCGAGGAGATCGATATGAGAATCAAATTATTACACACCATCCCGAAACAGGGGTACTGCTTAGTAACCGAAATTTAAATACGGTGTTAGTGTCATGTTGGTCATGCTATCAGCCGAAAGATATCTGTACAGCGTTACCTTGGGATTTTTTTAAAGGTAGTGTTGCAGTAATTGAGTCTACTATTGGTGAAGTGAAAAAAATGGTCAATTGGATAGCGCCAACTCCAAAAGATGTTGATCATGCTCCGAATGCAGGGTCATTGCGTGCAGATTTTACCGAGCATGGTAAGGTGATCTACTACACACCTAAAACTGACCATGAAGCTCTCTATAGCAAATACCAAGTACAGTCAAAAAACTGTTTTTTTAAACGGCAGGTACCTTACTCGGTAGAGAAGGAATATAGGTTTATGATAATGTTTGCGCCACATTTACATTTTTCGCCCGAAATGTTCTGCGTTAGGTTGGAAGATACAAGTTATATAACAAAAATACATTTAAAAAACGATGTATTTTCAAAAGTTGAATTGCAAGTTTTTCATGCATATTATCATAACAGAATTAACATGCTTTAAAATGATCCGACGGTCTGGTTTTCACATTGCTTGATTTGCTTATATGCGCGGCTGGTATCCTTGTTCATTTCATAAGTAAAAATCCAACCAGCATTAACAACGCAATTAGCATCCTTTTAGTAAACTTCTCAAATTTAGATAGCCTTTGTTCTGATTTTTCTAATATGGTTTTTAGTGTATCTGATTGTTCGGTTAGCTTGTCTGCCAATATTTTATTGACTGCTACTTCTTCTTTCATATCTTGTGTTTTTTCATATAACCGCTCTAATATTGGTTTATTTTCTTGAGCATTCGAATATAAAATTTCTAGGGTTGTATGAGTTTTCTGATTCCCCTTAAATAGATCATCTAATGTTACTTTGGCCTTTTGCTCTGGTGACTGTGTGTGTAATAAATCTAAAATAAAGTCTATTGGCATTCCAGTAGCATCGTCAATCAATGAACCAATGTCTGTTAATGTGGTTGGAATATTAAACAGATGCGAATTTTGACTAAAAGCTTTCGAAAAGGCCATATAGGTTGCCCAAGTATCTCCTGGGACAATATGTTTAAGTATAAAATCTAATTTTTCTAAATAGTTTTCTAAATATGCAAGATTTTCTGGAGCATTCTCCCAAGGGACAATTTTTTTGGCAAAGCTGTAAAGAGCGACTTCTATGATGTCCATTATTTTTGTTTCAGTATAATCTATATCATCGTCATAACGTGTTTTAAAAAAATCCAAGATCAGTTGTTCCTTGTCTTTGGAGTAATAATGGTAGTCATCGATGAAAGCATTTCCAATATTACACAATGCACATAGAAGCGCTGGTGATAAGGTAGGCCTATATGAATTACTCCGAGCCAGTACTTCTAATAAGTCAAAGTTCTTGGCTTGGATGAGGGTATGTAACTCTTCCGCAGTTAACTGTAAATTACAAAAAGCAGCAGCGCCTTGTAATTGTAGTTTGTATTTATTTCTAGATTCGTCCGGTGAAAAAAATATTTTTTTTCTGAACGCAGAATTATAAAAATCCTCTCTGAGAAGAAAAGTTGTGAGTATTTCTAGATTAAGGGATTCAAGAAATTCTTCTGTCCTATCTGAGGATAGACCTGACTCTAATGGCAAATAACATACAAGGAGTTTAGCTGATTTTGTTACTCCCAATTTGGGAATAAGTGACCATAACAAATCAAGTTCTTTCCCTTTTTCATATGCAGACCAGCCATCCCATTCTATTTCAGTAAAATAATTTAAAATTGATTCATTATGCACAAACTCTTCTGTTAATTCATCGAGTTGAATTTGTTCAATAGGTTTATTTTCTAGAGCCCATTCGACCAACCCAGCAAAATTTTCAGGTGATGTCCAAGAGCTAATTGTAAGAATTTGTTCCTCGTGAGTCATAGAAAAAAATAACGAACAGTCATTTTCTACTGATTTTTTGGCCAAATAACTTGCTAAATCACAAGGAGCTTCAAGAAATGGAGCCGATGATTGGCCATATTTGTTAGACAAAAAGCGAACATATTCATTTGTGCTCGATAAAGTTTTTTCAAAAATTTTAAGTGGTAGTTTATCTTTTAATATGTTTATAATTTTAACTTGTGTTTCTATAGACAGTCCATCCCAAGCAGCAATTAGCTTTAACCGGCTACTAGGCTTATTCTGAATTAGCTCATGTAAAGTAATATCCAATTCAATATTTTTTAAATCAATCACCGTATACCTCTTCTCTATGATTATTTATTGCCCTGATAATTCGTGTTTCACAATGAATACTGTTCAGTACCCCATCACTACCAATAGGCTCAATACCATGCTCGGTTAATGAACGAATCAGATCTTGAATAATGTGTTTTTTATTCATAACAAATGTAGAAGCAAAGCATCGCCAGAATTTCCACCCTGCACGCTCAAGAATTCTTTGCCTGTTCATATCGTCTTCCCATTTTGAAGCATCATGATAGCGATCCCCATCACACTCAATAGCCAAACGAGCATCATTATGTCCCTCTACAACCATATCCAGACGATAGTTTCCTACTTTGACTTGAGGAATTACTCTGTAACCACGCTCAGTTAATAGATCATAAATTTCCAGTTCAAAACCTGACTCGCAAAGTTCTCTAAGGTTTTTTACCTTTATTTCATCTTGAGCAAAGGGTAAGCTAAAATGCTCAATTAAACCGCGTCTTAAGCTATCTTTTAGGCTTAGATTGTCTAGCTCAACACTTCTTACTAAATACATGCGATCTCGTGCCCTTGAGGCGGCAACATTAAATCGCTGTGCAGAGGCTTCGCGTGTATCCGCTTTAACATTATCTGGAGTCGCTACCATTGATAAAAACATGATATCCCGCTCTTTGCCTTGGAATGTTAGGGCATCACCACAAGTGATTTTATGGTTGGTTATTTTATCTGGCGTAATATCTTGCTGAATCATTTCCCATATTTTTCTTGCTTGTTCATTGCCTAGCAAAGAAACAACACCAATGGTTCGATTGGCCATAGCAGGGTCATTACAAATCTTATTTATTTCCTCAACAATAAATTTTGCCTCAGCGTTGTTTTCCTTATTGGTACGAAAGCCATCTTCAATAAGCACGTCTATTAAAGGTGGATCCAGACGTTCTGATTTCGTTGGCAATCTCAAGGGCTTTAATTCATGGTTATAAAATTCTCTCTTGGAGTACTCAATAATTGGTGTGACACAACGAAAATGCTCGCGCAGCATAATTTGCGAATCAGCAAATACAACCTTACATAAGTCATAGATTGAACGCTCTGGAGACATTGCTTGTCTATATATTGCAACTTGGTTAGATAAATATTGAGCCATCAAATTATTGATCTTTTCTTCCTCCAGACCAACACCATCAGGAGAAACCTGTTTATCATCACCTACAACCAACAATTTATTGGCGCGTAACATGGCTGGCAGGGCACTCAAATCCGATTGAGAGGCCTCATCAATAATAACTAAATCAAAGCATCCAAATTCAGGAGGTAATGACTCAGAAATTCTATAATGAGGCATAATCCAGCATGGTATTGCTTTATTGGTAAGTGCAGCAGCATTTTTAGCATCCCGTCTATAACGAATGGCCCTTTTACCTGTTCCTTTACCTATTTTTGAAATAGCAGATTGAAAAGCTTGTAGTGCTGCTCGAATGTCTGGGGTTGCATTCTTAGCCAATTGCAGCCAAGTACGTTTGGCAACTACATCTTGATAGGTCTTTGCTAATTGTTTTTCATATTCATAGCGTTGAGTGGTTAATTTTTTAAACTCATCAAAATGACTCATTGAATAAAAATAGTTAGCCAAACGACGAAGTCGCCATGCTTGGCTCCAATCATCAGGCAATAAATAATCTACGGTACTTTCTAATGGAGTCTCTTTAAGTTGTTGCGCCCACCGGATTCTGCCAATCTGTCAATTCTTAACCACAGCTCATCATCATTTTCCGCAATATTAATGTGAACTCCGGGTGAAGAAAGTAGCTCATGCTCAAAACGATTAAACAAACCATGTTTTACTACGTCTTTGACCGGATTAAGTTTTAAACGAGCCGATTGCTGGGCGAATTCTATAAGAGATAATAGACGTTCTTCTTCCATGCTTCTGGAAAAAATTAATGATTGTCTGGAAGCATGGATATTGATATCGTCATTCTTATCTTGCATTGTATTTCCTCAATTTTAATCACAGCCTTACTCTTTGCTAATTTTGGGCAATAGAAACCCACGCAAAGATTAATTTGCTTACATACACTCCTTTTATTTATTGTTATTATTGGTAGGGTTACGTAAGAACGTAGTATTAAATGTTATATTGTTAACACGATTTTTTTGATCTATTCGTTGTGTTGTTATTAAATATTTGCGCGATTTTACATCAAAAAGGAGATTTATACCAATTTCCAAAGCAGTAATGTCAAAACAGTTCCTTGAGTCTGCTATTACTGCCATCGCTTTTAATGTATCTACCACATTAATGACGGAGCCCTTAAGGAGCAAAGCGGATTACGAGATTATATGCGCTAGACATGGCTCATGGGGATTTTCTCATTGCGCTTCTCTTCACGCGGACTACGATCGCTGACTTTTAATTTAGAAAACAATTAATATCTGCGTCACTGTATTTTGTGCAGTGACGCAGCATCATCCACCTTTTCTTACCCTTCTATATCAAGCCCTTAAGGAGCATTTGTCCTAACGCACAAAATAAGAAAGGACAAAATAATCGCCTTTAATGCTTGCCCCAGGATCCTCACTTTGGTAGTTTTTAAGAGAAGCATAACTGACGAGCCGGTGGAAGTCCGGCGAAACGCCTAGGCGTCTTATGTTAAGCCACCTTGTTCCCTAACCCTGTGGCTGGACGTAAAGTCGGGAAACTCTTCACGGAACTCTGCCGTTCGGTAGAGGTAAGTCATCTTTTCAAAGTGACGATGGATTGGGGATAAAGCCTTTGGGTTTTATCAGATTCATTTATTTTCTATTTGATCAATTAAGGAGGAAACTCACCGAAAAACTGTTCTATGGCGAGATCGTTTGCCTGATAACGATTGATTTGCCCCAACCCCCGAGCTTTATGGCATTTGCCGGGTTTCACTCCGTAAGCGTGAGCCGCTCGACCAACACTAAACGCTACTCAGGGCAAATTCTTAATTTTACTGATCTACTGCGGGTGGGAAGATGCGGACACAATCCTTAAGACAATTTGCAAATCGACAAATCAAAATGGACAGACAAGGAAAGTTTCAATACCGAAAACACCGTGCCTATGTCATTCATAAAATGATTGATGACTTGTTTGTTATCCGCCAGGTACCCCCATCATGGCAAGCACTTAAACCTGATCATGTCTATAAATTAGTGCAGTATTGGAAAAAACGGCATATTCATGCTGTCACCATCATGCGCTATATGACTATTATCAGACGTTTTTTGCTGATGAGTGATTGCCAGGTTGACAAAATTGATAATCAATCCCTCGATTTAACTCGACCAAAACCTAAAAAAAGACGCAAAAATGCCATTGAGCCTGATATGTGGCAATCAATGAGTAATCCCTATGCCAGAATCATTATGGCCTTACAAATAGAATTTGGCCTCACCTTCCAAGAAGCCATACGGATGAAGTCTTATCTTCATGTCAAACAAGATGGTCTTTGGATTACCCGTGATATTGCTTTTAATTCCAGCGACCGCAACGTTCCTGTTAGAACAGAAACCCAAAAAGCTGCGTTACAATATTTTCACTGGATAACCAAGGATCATGACGACCTGATCCAACTTAAGTCTTATGAGGAACTTAGAATCATATGGCGAACGGCTTTGGCTCAATACCGTTTATCGAGCACGAAAAGTTGGCGTTATTTATATGCTAAACAAATGTATGCCTATCTGTTACCGGAATATGGCAATTATAAGACCTGTCTGATGATTCGCAATGAGATGGGGATTAAATCAAGGAATACGCTTTGGCAATATATGAAAGATTGAAATTATCGCTGGGACAAATGGGACATCCGGGACACCTTGATATGACTGGATTTAAAGCGTCCCAAGCTGTCCCAAAAGGAAAAATCTTTGGGACAATTTTGGTCTTAGTCCCAGATTTTTTTAGTAAATACATATAATCTGGGTGTGCCGACACCCGACACTCTTGGTTTATGGGTTGGTTGACCATCACGACTGGGTTTTAGCCAGCCAGCATTCAATAACACATGAACAACTGTTTTTGGTTCAAAGCCTTTGCACAACTCTTTTTTAAACACTTCTGTTAATACCATAAACAGGCGGAATCCTTCCTTATCGGCCATATAAAAACCTGCCCGGTTAGAGATTCGTTCTTTATGGGTATGATTGATATGTTCAAAGCGACTTGGTCCATGCGCCTCAAAAAATCCACGCACCTGAGATAATATTGCCCTTTCTTCTCGATTACCTTCTTCACCAAAGACGTCTAACCATGCCTGAAAACAAGCATAAGCAGCATTCAGTGCTTCTCCTTCTTTCCATCCAGTCAAACCATACTGGCTGGCCATCTCGCCTGCTACAGCAACCAGGGCGAAACGTCTGGCAACTCGAATAATTTGACCGGAGGAGTCTGGCCAAACAACCTTGTCTACAAAATTTTGTATCCAATCGCTAATGTCTGTGGTTATTGATGGTTGGTTGGCAACAACTTGCTTCAACCACTCGACACCAATAGCACCGTAATATTGACTGGTATACTGTTTCAAAGACAATGCCATGCTGGCTGGACTTAATTGATTATGTAGATTCTCAAAAATCCCCATACCCATACCTGCATCTGCTTCAATATCAGCTAGTCTAATTTCTTGTCCGGCATTAGCTCTTTGTCCTGCTCTAGCCATTAGCGACATTAAAGACTCTTCACCAGCCGATAAAAAGAATAATGACCACCGTGCTGAGGGTTTGGCTGTGCCCTGGCGAGATGCTCTTGTTTTGCCCTGACCATTAGCTAACAGATAGGCCGCTTCTCCTGCTTCATTGGGATCCATCTGACTCAATTCATCCAGTATCAAAAGCCCATCATTATGCAGTGCTGCCAACCCTTCAAGACCATTAGCTGTACTGCGCCATAAACGACAATACGATTTAGGATTGCCCCAGACTGATGCAGCTACCATTAATGCGGTACTCTTTCCGCAGGAAGACAGGCCACGAAAATGAAAGCCACCGGAATCCTCATTGGTAAATTTTGCCAATATCGGCGCAAGCGCTACTGAAATTGCAAATACCAAACGAGAATTCCCCACAGCTAATTGACCAATAGACTGTTGCCAATCTTCCAGCGTTCCTGATACCGACATGGCGGACTCAATCGCATTGCTGTTTTGAAAGATAATTTTTTCTGAGGCATCACCAATGACTTGTGTAGGGGTAACAAAAAGATCGCCATACCAACCCAGCTTATCAACACATCTTGCTCGTGCCTCCACTGGAAAGACTTGCAGATAGGTCGCCAGCAAATCACGAGCAATTTTATTAGGTGAGATAGTTAAGCCAAACCGTGCCAGTTCTCGTCTGATTTCTGAAGCATCACCTTGCAATAAAGCCAATGGCATTGCCCACTGATGAATGATGCCATCATCATCCTGCCATTCAAGCAAATGCCCCCATTCTCCACTTTGGGCATCTCTGGTCTTTGCAACCACATAGAGTGGTGAACATATCCATCGAGGTGCCAGTGGATTGCCATCTTTATCATTGCCAAGAAATGTGATGCCTTCTTCAGTTAATCTAAACCGACCACCAGCATGCTCACAAATGGTAGGGAAACGATGTTTTGATGCTTTTATGTTTATGATTTGACTCTGTGTCATAAATTTTTCTCCAAACAGAGTTCATTAAAGGCGCAAGATCTTTGATAGAAATATACCCCTTCCCTGAACGGTTCATACTTCAATCAGATTTATTCACTCACCATTGCAAGGCATTGCCCTTCATCACTGGTGGAACGATAAATTTTTTGTTGTTGGAGAAAATCAAGCACATCGCTTTTTCGATACAAAACCTTACGACCTATTTTAATATAAGGAACCCCCATGCCTGCCCAGCGATTGCGCTCAAGCAATTGGGTAGAGCAATTTAAAACGGCTGCCAGGGTTAATTGATTAAACAAAGCAGAATCCGGTGCAGATTCAAATTCATTTAAGAGATGTAACCGTGATTTATTATTTTTCATATGGAACCTCATCAATTGATTATTCATTCAGCGTAACTGCCGACGGTAGAGCGTCCTTGCTTGATGAATACCAGTTGACTATCCGGCCGGATCCCTAATGGGAAAAGTCTGTGATATTGCATACTTCTTTTTTTTATGGCGTCCTAAAACGTCATAAGTCTTACCGCTTGAAGAAAGTATTGCGTAAAATTTAAAAGACCGTCAAGGGCTTTTGGGCAACGTGAACTAATTGATACTAATTGTTATTGATTGTTACTAAAAAAAATTTAGCCTGTTGGCAATGTCCCATTTGTCCCAAGCGAAAAAGGCTGACTGGGACGCATCTAAA
The DNA here is from genome assembly GCA_020831865.1 of Legionellaceae bacterium. Taxonomy (GTDB): domain Bacteria; phylum Pseudomonadota; class Gammaproteobacteria; order Legionellales; family Legionellaceae; genus JAFIFT01. The sequence goes on from JAFIFT010000005.1 coordinate 201,971, forward strand.
CCAGTATTTATGAGGTGTCCCGTTTGTCCCAAATGTCCCGCTCATTTTTATAATGATTTCAACAAGTATTCAATCAAATTTAACGATTTTTAAGAAATCAAATAAGTATTTAAGTTTGGCACAGCAATAACTTTATTACCCGCAAGTGCGGGTAATATTGAATTTACCCTCATTTGCGGGTATAATTGATATTATTGGCGATTGAGGGTAAAAAGAGGAAATCGATGATCATCAGCTCAGCAAAAGATTTAGCATTATATTTGAATGACCAGCGTAAGCAACTCAAAATGAGTCAATCTGAAGTTGCCGATTTAGTCGGTTTAAAACAGGATACAATATCAAAGTTTGAAAATAGCCCTGATAATAGCCGAATTGATACCTTATTTAGAATATTGTCTGCCCTTAATTTAAATATGAGTCTTGTTGAAAAAGAGCAAGTGACACATGAAGAGATAGAATGGTAATGCGTAAATTATACATATTGATGAACCATGAGCTCATTGGGGAGCTTACCCAGGATAATGCAGGCGGTTTGAGTTTTTCCTACGTTGCTGACTGGCTTTCCAAGCCGCATTCACGGCCGGTTTCTTTATCGCTACCATTAATAACGCAAAAGTTCTCAGGTGAAGTTGTTTATAACTTTTTTGACAACTTACTCCCCGATAATCCGCAGATAAGAGCCAGAATTCAAGCTCGTTTTCAGGCAAGTTCATCACGACCGTTTGATTTATTAGCTTTAATTGGTAGTGATTGTGTTGGTGCAATACAAATCGTTGAAGAAATTCCCGAAAGACAAGAAAAAAAAATTGAGTGTAAAATTGTTAGTGAGGCCGAGATAGCTCATACTTTACGTTCTTATCAGATCTCGCCACTGGGGATGGATAAAGAAGATGATGAGTTTAGAATATCGATAGCAGGCGCTCAGGAAAAAACCGCTTTTCTATATTATCAAAATGAATGGCATAAACCATTTGGACCTACACCAACAACTCACATATTCAAACTACCTATTGGATATTTATCTCATCAAGGGATTGATTTAAGTGAGAGTTGTGAAAATGAACATCTCTGTTTACTACTGGCCAGCAAATTTGGTTTAGATGTTGCGAAATCTGAAATCTTACAATTCGAAGATGTAAAAGTACTGGTTGTTGAAAGATTTGATAGAAAATGGAGTCGAGATCATCAGTATATTCTCAGACTACCACAGGAAGATCTATGCCAGTCATTGGGATACTCACCAAATTTAAAATATCAGTCTGATGGTGGGCCGGGTATTAAAGACATTATGCAGCTACTTAATGGTTCGCAACAGCCTCAAAAAGACAGAGATGATTTTTTCAGAGCTCAGATCGTTAACTGGTGCCTTGGTGCTATTGATGCGCATGCCAAGAATTTCAGTATAAGTATACAACCACAAGGTGGTTATAAACTCACCCCATTATACGACATTATATCAGCCTACCCCCTCGTTGAACAAAAACAGCTACAGTTTAAGAAATTGAAAATGGCAATGGCTTTATATGGTAAAAATAGTCATTATAAGATTGACGGTATTCAAAAAAGACACTTTATTGAAACAGCAAAATACGTTAAATATTCTAAAATTAAAGCTGTTAAGATTTTTGAACAAGTTATTGACCGTATCGATTCCGCTATCGATGAGGTCTCAACACAATTACCAAACCACTTCCCAGAAAAGATAGCAGAACCAATCTTCAAAGGGATGAAAGCTTTTAAGGATAGAATGGTCCGAACATTATGACTAAATCTTCCTTTATCAAATAAATCATCATGAACTTTGATTCCAATTTTCATATCCTATACTCTGTTGCGGTTGGATTTCTAACAAGGTTGCCGAAGGTTGAACCCCCATATACTTTAAAGCGTATGAGACATATTAGTTTCCAAGTAGGGAATGTAAATATTTTCTGGTGGCAACTTTGCCATATTTGGTACTGTGCGAAATTATAAACCATCAGGCACAGAGTCATCACCATCATCAGTGCACCGATTCTGGCTGGTGTTTTCAGGTAGAATGAGTCGAGTTCAAAGCTATCATTCTTAATGAATTTGAAACCAGCTTCTACGCTGGACTGTTCTTTGTACTGCTTTAAGATATCTGCATCACTGAGTATTACCGTGTCGAGCTGGTTGGTAGCCAACAGGAAACGACCAAGTGACTGTCGATGTTGATTGATTTTATCAAGATCTGAAGCAAGGCATGCCTCAATACGATACCCTGCGCAGTTTTTAGTTGCGCCAGCAGAAGGCCGGCCACGGCCAGCATATTTCCAGATTGGTATGACATCATAATGAATCTGGTGATATTTTAGTGATTTTCTCAACAGCAGCAACCGCCTTTTCTGCGTCCTCCTGACACTGAAAAATTTGATTACCAAGGTGCCAGAGCTTTTTGATAAGCTCCTCAGAGAGTCGGTTCAGCTTGCGTTGAAATGTTTTCTCTTCTCTCTCAATTGCCTGTTTTGATTCAACCATCAGCCAACGTTGCTTAATACCATGAATGGTCGCTATTTTATCGCAGGCGCGGTTGTGTTCATTCAAACGCTGCCAGACCAGTGTTGATGGCGCTTGTTTTAACCACTCTTTGGCTTCTTTGAGCTGTGCCGGCACTCTGGTTATCCAGAAAACATCATCCAGCTCGGCTAGTTTTTCAGGTACATAAAATGCGGAGTCCACAACAAAGAAAAGGGGGGCAGAATTCTTTTGCAGCCCTTTCATAAATGAGTTGACCCGTCTTACTGTTTCCTGAAAGCTTTTTTTGTCGCTACTGTTACCGTCTAAAGACTCTATCCATAAAGGGATGTTGGCCTCACCACCCTGAACCAATGACATCATCACCTGCTTTAAATCAGGTCGATGCGCTTTGGAGTAACCATACGCCGGCATCGGAGCACCGTCTGGCACGTCAACGTCATACCTACCCTCGAGCGTAAAGCTGGTTGAATCCAAGTGCAGCCTTTTCCCCAGCAGACTTTTTTCTCGAGCAATTTCAAAAGCAAGCTCAGCATAAAGCTTAGTCGTTCCGTACTCTGCAATTTTATCCAGACAGCGACCCAGACAGTCATCATTGAGATTATCAGCAGTGACTTCATCACCCAACATTCTGGCAACGGGCTTATCTTGAAAAAAGTGTGCCATCATGCACAGTCTGGAGTTCATAAACCCCAGCCCATTGAGAACCATGGCAGCAACGCGCCGACCATAACTCACAATCCCACCTTTACTTTCGTTGAGCTCTATGCGTGCATCAATCTTATCGATAATGCCAAGATCTTGAATCACAGCAGCAATCAACCCTAAATGACCTAACTGTTCACTTTTGACATTCTCATTGCTAAAACTCATGCGCAACCATCTCTTTAATAAATATAAAACAGCACATGAGCATAACTGATTATCAGGTATATTTACTTCATCTTTCTCTTATTTTTCCCGGATCTATTTCTTATTTTAGCTTGATCTATTTCTTACAAAAAACATAACCGAATGGTCTCAATTTAACGCAAAAACATTGCACTAAATTAAAATTTTAAATTTTATGCTGCGGAATGTCCGCAATATCTATGTGATTTTGCTAAATACACACACCAACAAATCGCAGTTCTATCAAACTTGCCTATTGAAGTTATCGACTTAATTTATTACCACGAAAGCCCACCAACCCCGATTGACGCTCATCTTAAATTACTCAAGCTCTATGCTGTAGCAATTGAGATTGAAGAACGATCCCATATCATTTGAGTAAAAATTAAAATCGAGAAAAGGAAATTCAATGATGCAAAATACATATAAGACCCCACAACAAATCCTATTCATCACTGATCTTGAAAAGCTACTTGGTCGAAACCGCTGGACGTTAAGAAGGTGGTGGACTAGCGGTAAATTTCCTGAGCCTGTGAAGTTAAATGGCACAACACTTGCGTGGCATATTGAAACCATTGATGGTTGGATTGACCAACAAATCAAAAAGAATGCCTGATAAGTCATTTTATAATGACATTTGGAAAAGCAGGTATTTTACCTGCTTATTTTTTATCACTGGCATTTGGCAATTGATTTAACATGGCACGCTCTCGCTCAAGCTCCTTTCGTAATTCTTCTTCACTGGGTAAATATGGCAAATATTTTGATGCAAATAGTTGCTTGCTCTCTGAAAGCACAGAATATTTGGCAACCGCTTCACTCTTCTGGCTACAGAGGATCAGCCCAATGGTGGGGTTATCATCCACGCTTTTTCGTTGTTCGTCATAAATGCGTACATAGGTATCCATTTGCCCAACATCTTGATGGGTGAGATTGCCTAACTTTAAGTCAATGAGCAGAAAACATTTCAATTTGAAATTGTAAAATACCAGATCAATGTAAAAGTCTTCGTCATTAGTGCTGAGCCGTTGTTATCTCGCAACAAAAGCAAAGCCTTTACCAAGTTCAAGTAAAAACTGTTGTAAATTGTCCATCAGTCCTTGTTCAATATTGGTTTCTAATACCGAACGATAAGGTAAGTTTAAAAAATCAAGAACATAGGGATCACGAAGATATTCCCTTGGGTTTGTTTGTAATGCTTGCGTTTTTTCTTCTGCCTCAGCCAAAACTGGTTGCTTGTCTTTGCTGGATAATAAACGCTCATAATATAATGTGCTGATCTGTCGCTCAAGCGCTCTGGTACTCCAGTTGTAATCGATGCACTCTTTCAGATACCAGTCACGCGCAGACGGGTTTTCAATTCGGAGTAATGTTCGATAATGTGTCCAGCTTAATTCGGTACGCACTGCGTTCCATTTTGGATAGGTCAGATAAAATGCCCGCATGTTTCACAAATTGCGTTCATCAAACCCCTTGCCAAACTCTGATTTTAGCTGTTGAGACAATTCCTTTAATATCTGTGATCCATAATCAGCCCTTTTTTCTCCATGCTGTTCATATTCAACAATGACCTGACCAACATTCCAGTATGTTTGCACCATGGCATTGTTCACCGTGGTTTGCAATTTTGTTCTGGTGTCATTGAGGATATGCCTGATGGCACTCAGTAGTTCGGCATTTGAATTGCTTAAATTTGTCATATGAATATTACCCTTGTATCGCTTGTTGGTCTTGCTGCGCCAGATTCTGAACACATTCCGCCCATTTTTCAAGGGCTTCCTGTCGTTGGGGCAGCATTTCATTTTTATTATAAGTCGCCATAATTCTTGGCATTTTATGGCCAAGACATTTTTCAATGACAACAGGATCGATGTGCAATGTTTCACCAAGCTGGGTGGCAAAGGTTCGGCGTAGATCATGCGCTGTCCATACAGGAATGCCAATTCTTTCATGGCTTCTTCTAATGGCTCTTGGCAGTGCATTTTCATCTAAAGGTTTGTTCGGTACCATACCGGGCATCACATATTTGGTTGTGCCTGCATCCTTCAGTTCTCTAAGAATCAATAACACTGGGGCAGACAGATGAATTTTAACCGCAACCCCACCTTTAGTATTTTCTGGCGGTATTGTCCACAAAGCATTATCAAAATCAAATTCATCCCAAGTGGCCAAGCGTATTTCAGCCGTTCTCACCCCTGTGAGGATGATTATCTTAATCGCAGCTTTAGTCTGTAAAGACATCTGACAGGCAGAGCTATCCAAGTATTGCCAGATGGTTTTAATTTCCTCAAGATTGAGATGCCGCTCCCTTGGCTTTTCCAATCCGCCAATATCTCGTGCGCGAATATTGTTGGCTGGATTGGTAAGCATAGCACCACGACTTACGGCATAGTTGAAGGCTTGCTTTAAAGAGCTGAGCACCCGATTGGCATGAACTGGCGCACCCCGAGAAACAATGCTATCCAGTGCATTAGTGACATCCATTGGTTGAATATCATTGAGTTCCATATCACCAAGCAAGGGAATAATATCCCGGTCTATTTGTTTTCTGATCTGTAATGGCTTTTTATGGTGTTTTTCCACATACCGGGTATACCAAGTATTAAATAGTTTGGTAACCGTATGTTTTTCGCGGGTGCGCTCCTGTTCTAAAAGCAACTTGGGATTATCGCCAGAACGTCTTATCTCCCTGAGTTCGTTAAATCGTTTTCTGGCATCGGCAAGCCCCATTTCAGGATAGTGGCCAAAGATGATGTAATCTTTTTTGTTATCAATTTTATAACGGTATATCCAACTTTTCGTACCAGCAGGATAAACCAATACACCAAACCCACCACCTTCAAACTTTTCAACTCGTTTTTCTTGAGGGGATAATCGCTTAATAAAGATATCAGTAAACTTAATCATACGCATTTCCTATGGCATTTCAGTGGGTACTTTAATGGGTACTTTTTTATGTGCTGTAATGCAGTTTAAAGTTACTATATGATATTTACAATAGGCTTGAAATACAATATTATCAAGGTTAAATAAGGTTTTGTGATATTTTATGAAATTAAATGATATCGAAAAAAAATTGTCTATTAATCATTAGGTCGGCGAGTCGAGCCCGTCCCGGGGAGCCACATACAGCCAGAGTTTTAATAAACGCTCCATTTGTCCCCCACTGTTTGGGGCTACCGTTATCGGAAAGTACGTCATAGTTTACGGATTGGTACATGGCCAACGCTCAAAAAAATAAACGTAAAAATTTAAATGGGTATTCCTGGTCGATGCTTTTAGCGTTTTTTTGGGCAATATTTGCAATGCATTATAATACGGCGAATATTTCCTTTACGGGCATTCTTCAAACATTGCCCTTAATTATTCTTGCAGTCTACTACTCTGAGACATTAACTCCACTCGTCAACCAGCCTGAGCAAAACGTAAAAAAATCCAAGTTATTTACACGCAATTTATTTATATTAAGCTTTAGTTTCTTGTTCGCCTGTCTCCTTTCGTTAATATTTTCATACAACAATAGCGACGTGAAGGGGTGGTGGCCGTTGATTATTTACTTCATCACCCTATATGGTTTGCTCTTTTCTATATTTTTTTCAGTGGTAGCTCTTTTAATAAAAAATCATAAAATATATATCATGGTTTTTTCCCTTATCATCATAACATTCATCTCGATGGGGCAATTTTTTCCTTATTACACGGTCGTCCCATTTTTAGGAAATATTGAGACCTTCTATGTAGTGACCTGTTTTTTACTAATTTTGCACTGTTTATTGGCTATTAGTTACAAAATAATTAGGCTGTGCTCCCGGGGAATGTCGTCACGAGATTCCAGCTCATAGAGGTTATGTCCGTAATCTGTTGTACATTCTGAAATAGCCTGGCGGCTTAAGTCAGAGGTGGTTTCTCTGGCGGCCGTTTTCAACCGTGCGTCATAGCCGCTAATCGAAGCAACAGCTGGATTCAACGCAAATCCCATGCAAACCCCTTTGCCGTTCAGGTAGGATTTGATATAAAAATTGTCTGCAGCGCCAAAGACCTTTTGAAGGCGCTGCTCCACATTGTTAAGCGCTATGGGGGTTGTTGTGTTTGGTTTACTGAAGATACTGCTTTCTCAACCTGTGCATCAAGTTGGGATTCGAGCTTGATAAAGTCCTCCGTTCTTCGTTCCCATAATGCCGTCATGGCAGCTAAAACCTGGCGTGTTCCAGGCAACCGGGTGACGGTCGTCCCCCGTCCGACGGCCACGCACACCAGAGTCTTATCTATGGCAAAATCGATGCCGAGCTTGGAGTCAACCCCAAACCAATCTTCTTCCTCTTCAGTTATCCCATTGAAAAACTGCATGGTTGGTGCTGGCGGCACATTAAACTCAGGTACCGGATGAAAGGGAAGCTCAAGAGAACAATACTCATGCACCACATGTACAGGCAAGCACTTTTGCGCGCCACCCACACCACTTATCCATTGTTTCTCCAGAGCTGCCGCATCCTTTGGTCCCGGCGCTTGTAAGGCATCAAGCTGCGATTGCAGCGCTTTGATCATAGTGTCCTCAAAATCAAAATGTTTTTCAACGACGGTGTTTCCATTAAGGGCATACCTCACCCCTTTGGTTTTGACGCTATGGTATTGCGCACGCAAGATGCCAAAGATGTGTTCACTGTCTTGATTGGAGCCCCTCAGGCAGGCCATCATCGTGGTCCACATGTGCCTATCCAGAGCCCAGAGGGTATATTCAAAAGCACTGACACTCCCAAATTGACGATTGGAATAATCCGTTACAGCGCCTTTTTGATACAATAAGCTGATATCCTGATGCAACATCTCTTGCACGCGTTCATGCGCGCCGCTGACCACATGCGCCAACAGCTTGTGGATAGCAAGCACGGGTTTAAAAAAGCGGTAATGATGCTTTGAGAGTAGTACCAGCTTGCCTATATCCGTGGTTGATAAATGTTCTACCACAGCCAATTGGTTTTCCGGAGGTAATACTTTCAATAAACAAATTTTTTTTGGCATGCTGTAAAATATATCTTCATAAGATCAAGAGAGGCAGTATACCACAGTCCTGCAAAACTCTAAGAGCCCCCATTATCGCTTGATTGATAAACATAAGACCCTGTTCATCGCTTATTACTCAAGGGATAATAAGGCGAAAATAGGCTATGCCTTTATTGTGGGAACGAGCCAATACCGCTTTTCAGCGTGATGTGTTTTACGGCCAAACAGATATAGTAACCAGAAAATTGCGATTCTTGTATCAATGGCGCGCTACAATCTGAGCGATGAGTGGCCAGAATAGGCTATATTTAGTGATATGTGTCGATTGTTTCTCGCGGAAGGATAAATTGACACACCAGTCGAAAATGAGGCGCTATGAATAAGGATTGTTATGAATGAAATGGATGTGTTGGATGTGTTTTATGATACGCTAAAGGCTGAAAGTAAAACGCGCAACACCCTCTTTATGAGCCTTGATGAATCGGTGGTTGCCATATTACAGCAAAAGCTGGGCGAGAAGCTGTCACTGGAAGAACTGCACCAGTATGCCGATATTTGCCTAGCTAATGAATGGTTGGAGCGCACAACGGCTGATCCGGAGTATAAATATCTTTCCCTGACCGAGGCCGGGCTACAGATCATTCTGGCGCATCGCTATCGGGGGTAAGGCAGGGCTATGAAACCTTTCCGGTGCTATTTTTGCGGCACGGCTTGTCTTTTGCACCATCATCCTTTACATTGTCTCTTGTTGTGGAAGGCGACTTTTTAAACGGCGTGGTAATGACCTGTGGTTTGCGTCGTGGTTCACCTGCCATGCTAATGGAATATACTTCTCTCGCTCCTCGTCATCAATGGAATTTTGCTATGGAATACTCTTTAAGTCACACACAAGACCTCAACAAACGGCCTATGGCTTGGGGCCATGCCTTCAGCGCGATATACCGACGGCTGTTAAGCACTCTTATTTTTGCCGCCACATTGCAGCTTTCTCCTCAAGTGCATTACAGCAACTCACTCTATTTTCTCTGTGGCCCGGATGAAGATGGCTGTTCGGAGGCAATGTCGCAACATTGTTTTTGCATTCCCTATCATACAGTCCACGCCAATACAGCCTGGTGTCTGGATATGGAGAGTCTGAGTTGCACTCCGTTAGCCCAAGTCAAGCATTGCGAGCCTGGTTTTCAGTATCCAAGCCAAGGGCATTGTCTGGCGGTGATTTTTCAGAGTACATCCGAACCACCGTGCCGCGTAACCAGCTTTGCCTATTGCATGGAAAATAACAGCTATTTTTGCGAAGAAAACGGTCAACTAGACCGTTGCGGGAAACGATCATCGATACCGGTTCATAGGCGAAAGATGTTGTAGTGGCTCGTCCAGGGTAATATGGGGCTCGGTTATGTCTGCTAACTGGGTAGCGAGCCTACCGTGCAACCGCCGCATGGATAGACTCCTGTCGCAATTTAAGCGTTTAATAATCGTCTTAAAAAAAGCCCCTTGCTCCGTTTGAAATGCTTTTTGCTTAAATGTGTATTTGTTGTGCCAGGAAAAATCATCGGCTTCCACTTGCTCCGGCAATGTTCCGCAGACCAGCTGGTAGATAGTAGTGGCCAAAGTTTGACATTGCAGCAGCTTTAAATTGAGTGTATTTTTATTCGTGTATACCGTCGATTGATGATAGGTACTGGTGGTGTTGGCACGATTACTGGCTATGATCTCCGTTGGTGAGACCAGCAGTCCCTTGATATCGCTAATGACAATTTCATCATCTTCATTGAGTAAAATATTGCTGGGCTTCAAGTCGGTAAACCAGATGTTTTTCTCATTGATGGCCATCAAAAATTCCACTATTTTGATGGTATAGTGCAAGACAGCCTGATAAAAATCCGTAGGAGAAACAATTTTTTTGCGTTGTTGATGCCGTAATTTTTCGAAACAATCCTCCAAATTACCCCGTTGATAATAGGGGCTGTATTCAATATAGGTTATTTCTTGTCGATCATTTGCTGCTTCTTCCATGCGATACGGTTGGGGGATTTGTTTCACGCCTTCCAGCAACTCACGTGTGATTCTTGGTGAATAGCCCAGCTCCTCTTCGGTACAATTCATGCGCAGAAAGCGTAGAACAAAAATGGCGTCATTCTTTTTAACCTGCACTACAGGATTGTTGTTACCGCCCAGGGAAATGACTTCGTATTCTTCATCAATACCACGCAATTGCTTTTCTATCAAGGTTCGAAAACTATCCTTACCATCATAATCAGAATAAATGTCTGGCAATCTGGCACTGGCAGACAGGCTGGTAATGCGCTCGCGTAACCGGTTATTCTCGATCATGCCTTCTATTTTTTTGAGAATCTCTGGTGGGGAATTTTCAATCAACCATTGCTCGACCAGGTAGTGCGCTTTATCTTGAGCCGTCAATTTAAACTGGTACGCCAAAAGTTTGCTGGCGTACTCTTTGGCTTTCTCAAGATTAGAAGGCACATGAGTGTTAATTTTTTGTATCAACTCGTTCAGCTTGGTGATCTGGTGCCGTTTTTCACTGAAAAAGCGTCCACTCACTTTGATAGGTATCAGCATCATTCCCTTGCCTCTAATTATCCTTTGTGTGGTTATTATAGACAATATATTGGTTTTATGCGTAGTTGGTCTTTTTTTTGAGAGCTTTGCGCGCCAGGGGCCGGCAACGCATAATTTTATTTTTTATTCACACAATTTGAGTTTTTAAAAATCTATACTACAATTAATTGTACAATATCGACAGGTGTCGTTATTGTCTGTACTTTTATTTAACCTTTAATCTAAGGATACAAACATGAACAGGGATATTTTTGAAGGACGTTGGGAAGAAGTAAAAGGAAAAATGAAGCAGGTCTGGGGTAAACTGACAGATGATGATATGAGAGAAATCGAAGGTAATCATCAGGAAATCTTTGGAAAGTTACAAAAACATTACGGTATGACCCGTGAAGAAGCCGAGAAAGAGCTAAAAAAGATGACCCATAAACATTAATAGCCTGCCCTTGCCAAAGACGGAGGCTTTGTCTGCGGCAAGTTCCTCCCTCATGCGTAACCGCTCAAAATCATGCGCACCCTGCGTCATTCAGCAAACCGCCGATCGGGCTTTGCTGCCTGCTGCCGCAACCCAAACCAGTGCTGCAACGACCGGAAAAGATCGATGAGAATAAAACGGCTGGTGGCGTCTTTCGTCTCGCCGTTGAACCTAGCGTGCGCAAGCCATATCCTGCCCACAGCAGGTCGGTGATTTAATTTTCCCACAGCCCTTGGGACACTTTGCCACCTGTACTTTATGATGGTTTTCGGTGGTAATCATATCGACAACCAACGAACTATCACACTTGCCGCAGGTTAAACCTTTAATGGCCATACCGCATTGATTGCACTTACATTCCATGCTACCGACTCCTACTCGAATTGACCCCCCTAGTATAGTTTAATTTTTGCACAAAATCCAGCGCCGATAGGGTCACGGTTTATCCCTCTCCGCGCAAGGAGACAATCGGTGCCAGGAGCGCCGCTCGCCGGGCGGGATAAAAACCAAAAAAGATGCCGGTAGCAACGGAAATGACAAAGCCAATGAGCGGCGGGATCGGACTGATAAAAAAAGGCCAGTGACTCAGGTGTGCGACCACAAAACTGAGCAGCAGGCCGCAACTGACACCCAGCAAGCCGCCCAGGAGGGCAATGATTGTCGACTCGGTCAGAAAAAGGGTTTGAATATCGCGGTTACGCGCACCAACCGCTTTGCGAATGCCAATCTCTTTTTTGCGTTCTGTGACCGCCACTAGCATCACATTCATGACGCCAATACCGCCCACTAGCAATGAAATGCCGCCAATGACCCCTAATAACAAGGTGAAAATTTGTCCCTGACTTTCCATGCCGGCAATAATTTGTTTGGCCGAGCGCATAAAAATATTGCGATCAGGGACCTGTTGCTGCAGTAATTGACGCAGTTTTTCCATAAAAGGGTCAATGGTGGTAGCCGATTGTAGTAAAATTACTGCATGATTGATCTGGGCACTTTGATTAATCAGCGCAATACCCTGGATGGGTACGATTACCGCCTGATTAATATCCTCATTAAAAAAGGCATTTTCAGGCCAGTTTTCGGCAACGCCAATAATGCGGTACACACTATTGCCAATGTGAAGGAGTTTTCCAACAGGGCTATCAAGCGTTTGCTCACGAATCTGGCTGGCCAGAGCGGCGCCAATCACGGCATAATGTTCATAGGTATCGACAAAAGAAACAAAATGGCCAGCGGCCATGCGAATATGAATGACGTCTGCCAGCGATTCATCGGCCCCAATAATAGGCCCCTGCAATTCCTTGCCGGCAAAACTTAAGGATTGATAGGTCGTCGCGTAAGGGGCAATTTTTTGAATGTCCGGCAGATAGCGCGGAAGCTGCCGCCAACGCTCTAAAGTCATGCTGACATCGCCTTCACGAGTCGCCGATTGGCTTCTTTTATTGAAGAGGCTGACGGCCAGCAGATCGGTACCCAGGGCGCGAAATTGCAGCAATGCTTTTTCTGTCGCCATCTGCCCGCTGCTGATGAGGGTGACCACTGCGGCGGTGCCCACTAAAATCCCCAGCAAGGCTAAAAATGAGCGCAGTTTGGCGGCCAGGATATTAACCAGAGCCTGTTCTATCTGTGCCCGCAGGTTCATGAGGCACGTTCGCTGAGCTGGCCGTCATGCATCAAAAGACGGCGTTGGCATTGCGCGGCAATGGCTGGGTCGTGGGTAATCAGGATCAGACTGCGACCTTCGGCGTGTAATTGATGAAACAAACGCATCACGTCGCTACCAGTGGTGCTGTCCAGTGCTCCGGTCGGTTCATCGGCCAGGATGATTTCCGGTTCCCCAACCAGGGCCCGTGCGATGGCAACGCGCTGTTGTTGTCCTCCCGACAGCTGGCTCGGCAAGTGCTGGTGATAGTCGGCCATGCCAACTTTGTCCAGGGCTTGCGCGACTGAGGAGGCAAGACTGTCGCTGTCCGGGTGGCGATAATGCAGTGGCAGTGCGACGTTGCGGGCGGCATTGAGACGCGGCAAGAGATTAAATTGCTGGAAGACAAAACCAATTTGACGATTGCGTCGGCTGGCCTGCTCCTCTTCCGATAGCAGGCAGACCTCATCCCCGTTCAAGCGGTAGCTGCCGCTGTCGGCATTATCGAGCAGGCCAATGATGTTCATCAGGGTGGATTTCCCCGAACCGGAAGCACCCAGTATGGCCAGCATTTCTCCTGCTTTGACTTCCAGATCAATATGCCGCAGTACCGGTACTTTCTGGCCTGCCAGCTGATAACTTTTCGATAGGGCCTGCATGTGAATGAGTTTATCGTGTTTCATGAATGATAATGTCCTCGCCTTCTTGCAGGCCGCTCACAATAGCGACTTTATCCTGCAGGGCCGCACCGGTTCGCACCATGCGCATTTCTGAGTGGCCATTGGGCTTGCGAACCTCCACCAGACTTTGCCCCTGCTCCAGATGCAGGGCGGCAATGGGGATCATGATTTGCGTAAAGGACTGCAAGTCCAGTTCAACCGTGGCGCTCATGCCGACGCGAATGCGCTCTTTCTGCTCTGGGCTTAATTCCTTGACGATTACGGTGGCATTGAATACCGGCAGGCTGTTGCTGCCGGCACTGGAGGCCTGACCATTCACCGCAGCCAACTCGCCCTGGAGGACTTCTTCTCCCAGCGCCAGGCCGCGAATACTGGCTTTCATGCCGCGGTGGACCTTATCGATATCAATTTCCGGGATATCAATCTCAACCCGCACGCCCGATAAATTGCCAATCAAGCCCAACACCTGCCCGGCTTTAACCGCGCTGCCGACTGTCAGGCGTTGTGTTTTATCCTCTCCTGATTTGGGAGGATAGAGCAAAATACCCTCGCTGGGGGCATTCAGGTGTATTCGGTTATGTTGCACCGCCAGCGCTTGCCGCACCTTATCAAATTCCGCCAGACTTAGTTCGGCCAGCGCTTCAGGATTATTGTCGATTTTGTCCAGTAGCTCGGTAAATTTTCGACGGCTTTGCAGCATGGTCACCCGCGCATTATCCAGGTTGGATTTTTCACTTAAGTAACTGTTTTTTGATAATAATCCAGCCTGCCAGAGTTCTTCAGCCCCCTGGAATTTGGCCTGATTCATGCTGAAGTTGTCCTTGGCTTTGAGATAGTCGGTCAGGCTCTCATTGTATTGTTTTTGCAGCTCGTTGGAATTGAGCGTGAACACACGGCTATTTTGCGCAACCGCTTCGCCATAGCGGACCGGCATTTGTTCAATGACCGCATCAATCGGACTAATCAGACTGCTTTCTGATAGCGCCTGTATCGTGCCACTAAAATGCAATGTTTTATGCAGGGCATGCTTTTGTACCGTTTCGCTATAGCTGTGGCTGGCGGTTTTGCCGGGTTCTGAGCCGCAGGCAGACAGCAGCAGGGCAATCATGAGGAGGCAGGGAAAAAAGAAGCGGTAGCGCATCATGTTTTGTCTCCAAAACGTAAATGAATCTGCCAGCGTGCCAGGGTGGTTCCGAGCAGGCGTTCCAGGGCGGCAATTTGATTTAACCAGGCAATTTTCGCACTGATAAGGCCATTCTGAGCCTGAATCAGTTGGTTTTGCGTGTTATTCACATCCAGTGAACTGGCAATACCGGCTTGTTGTTTTTTCTTTTCCAGCTCATAGGATTGTATGGCCAGTTTAACCTGCTTTTGTGCCAGTTGATAGCGTTTGGCCAGGCTATGGATGGTATGCACATGATTGGTAATATTGGTCATCAGGGCCCGTTTGCTGGCAAGCAGCTGAATCCGGTTTTTTTCCAGACGGACTTTGGCGCTAATCAACTTGTTTTTCTGCGCCACATCATTCAGGGGAATGGTGAGGTTGATGCGGGCGGACTGGCTGATATTGCGGCCATTGTAAATACCCCGCAAACCCGACATATTGGTGGTCACATCGGTGGTGAGGCCGCTGTGAATATTGGCACTGACATCCAGCTGCCAGCGTTGCTCATTCTGGGCAACCAGCAAGGCACGCCGATCGGCGCGCAGGGCCAGAAGCTGTGCCTGATATTGCAGATTGTTTTTGAGCCCAATGGCGATGGCGTCTGGCAGATTGGGGATGGTCATGGGACGTTCCGTGAGTTGTTGTTCAATGCGAATCCGGCTTTGTGGATCGAGGCCAATGCTTTGCAAGAGATTTTGCTGGGCATTGTGATAATCGTTCTGGGCTTGCTCTACCGCCAGACTGAGCGATTCAATCTGGTAGGATTGCTGGATATTGGCACTGGACTCTAACTGGCCAGCTTTAATTTTTTTGCGATTATCCGCATAGGTTTTTTGCGCTTCCGCCAGCTGTTTTTGTTGAATGTGATAGGTGTTGAGGCTTTGCACCAAACTGTAGTAGGCGTTGATGACATTGGTGATCTGATCAGCAACGGATTGGTGAAGCGCCAGTTGATTGTACTGCTCATTATCACGGCTGTCGGCCAGGCTGGCCAGGTTCACCTCGCGGCCAAAGCCGCGCAGCAGCGGTTGGGTCAGCGAGAAATTGAGCATGGGATGGTAATTGTCATAGGTATCCACTTGATTATCCATGGTAAGAGACAGGCGCGTGCCCAGGCTGCCATTGAGGCGTAATTCAGGCGTGGCGAGTGCAGATTTCGATTGCTGGCGGCCAACCCCCTGGAAGTGATCCTGATTAAAATTGGCTGAGCCGGCCAGGGCATATTGCAATTCAAAGGCATTTTCAGCCAGACGCAGCTGGTAACGTTGAATAATGCGATCCAGCTCGGCACTTTGAATATTAGGGTTGTAGCGCAGCGCCAGTAATATGGCATCCCGCAGGGACAGTTTTTGAGCGCTTTGGCCGGTTTCGGTATCTGCAACGGGTAAGTCAATCCAGTGTTGGAGCATGAACTCAGGATTGCGGATCGCCTCTGCCAGTCGGTCTTCCGCATGGGCCAGTGGCTTATGCGACGCCACTGCAGAGCCAGACCACAGTCCGCTCAGCAGGAGTGCGCCCCACATCATTGCCCAATAGCCCCTTATTTTTGGCATGCCCTATCTATCTGTGAACAAAATTAAGCCATATTCTACCGGATTTGCCGGCCAGTGAAAACTGTTTTGTGAGAGGGTGCACGCGAGCGCGGTAACGCTCTGGTATTTTGATGAAATCAGGCTATAGTGATATGAATCATTGAGCCATTTTGAGGATCTATGTCACAGCACGTTGAAAATCGTCTGTCCCTTTTGTTTGCGCTACTGGCGATGCTGTTTATGAGCCTGTTATCCGGCATCGATTACCCGTTGACGACGGTTTTAAAACCGCTGCCTATTTTTTGTTTAATCGCGCTGGCCTACCTTGCTCCCCTGCCCTCTCGCGCAAAGGCAGCACTGGTGATGGCGCTGGGTCTGGCAAGCCTGGGCGATATCGTGCTGACCTTACCGTTTGAGTCATCATTAGACGCCGGTTTGCTTTGTTTTTTACTGGCACACCTGTGCTATATTGCCGTATTGCGCCGCATTGTGCTCAAAAAAGGCCAAGCTCGGGCAAATACAGGTTGGCCAGGCATCCTGGCTGCGCTTTTGCTTGCCGCTATCACAGCTTTTGCTTTGCTGCTTTGGCCTTATCTGGGCGAAAAAGGCGTTCTGGTCGGCTTATATATGCTGGTGATTAGTGTCATGGCGCTTTTGGCCCTGCATGTTGGTGTGCGCTGCGGGGCAGGAGCGCTGCTGTTTGTATTGTCCGATAGTATGATTGCGCTGGAAACCTTTGTCTGGCCCGGTCAGCGCTTTTTTTTCTGGATTATGCTGACCTACTACCTGGCTCAGTTTCTCCTCGTCACCGGTTGTCTGCACGCCCTGCTGCCCGGGAGAACATCCAGACTGCACAGGGCCTGTGCGTATAAAAACCAGCATAGCGGTCGTTCTACATGAGGGAACAACCGCCGCCAGGTTCCGGTGCGTCTTCTGCCGGTGGTCTATGGATATTTCGATGGAGCATAAGCCAGCTTTGCAGTATCGCATTTTTATCTTCTATGGGGCAGTGTGGATCACAGCGCATCGGTTAACGATACAACGGCACGGGCCTGCTCTGGTATCGCATCACTGCCTGCCTGCGCCAGCATTTCCCTTGCGGCATGACGGCTTTGTTCCGAAACGTGTAAACCGCCCAGCATCCGGGCAATTTCTTCGGTACGCTCCTCTGCCTGCAGGGCGGTAATACGGGAAAAGGTTTGCTGCTGTTCGCTGTGCTTTTCCACCCGAAAGTGTTGATGAGCACAGGCGGCTACCTGGGGTTGGTGGGTGACGCAAAATACTTGTAGCCGTTGACCTAATTCCCGCAAGAGTTTGCCCACCAGGGCGGCCGTGGCGCCACCAATCCCCACATCCACTTCATCAAACAATAAGGTGGGGGTAGCGCCCTGTTGGGCCGTAATCATTTGAATGGCCAGGCTGATACGAGACAGCTCCCCACCGGAGGCAATTTTGGCCAGGCTATCAGGCCGGGTACCCGGGTTAGTACAGGCTTTGTATTCTATCCGGTCGTTGCCATGGGCATGGATGCGTTCGAGCGGGCTCAGCTCGACGGTTATCTTGCCCTGTGGCATACCGAGTTGCTGAATAATGGCGGTGATGGCCGCACCCAGTTTTTGCGCCTGTTTTTGCCGTGCCTCGTGCAGAACCGCGGCGGCATGTTCGCAGTCTTTGGCTTGCCGGGCGGCTTGCTGTTGCCACTGAGCCAGCTGAGCCTGGCGTTGCTGCAGACCATCGTGCTTTTGCTGTAGTTCGATTTTCAGGGCGAGCAAAGCATCGGGAGTTACCTGGTATTTGCGCGCGGCAGTATGCAGTTGGCTCAAGCGTTCTTCCAGCTGTTGCAGCCGTTGCGGATCCAGCTGAACCGCTTCGGCAAAACGCGCCATCTCGTGTGCGCTTTCTTCGCATTGAATAATGGCATTCTGTATCAAGTCCATGCTGGTCTGAACAGCGGAGTGGCTGGCGGGCAGTTTATGCAGACGCTGCAATACCTGATGCAGGTTCTGGCACAGGTTTTCTGTCTCATCGCCATGTAACAGGCTGTGAATGGTCTGGGCGTTGTGCAGATAATCTTTGGCGTGGTGCAGCAGTTGGTGCTCTTGGTCGAGCTCCTCGAGTTCTCCCGCACGTAAATTCAGTTGCTCCAGTTCATTCAGTTGAAATTCGAGCAGCTGTAGCTGCGACGCTTCCTGCTGGCCTTCCTGCAGTTTCTCAATGGCGCGTTGGGTGTGGGTATAGGCTTTATAACAGTCGTGCATCTGCGCCAATAAAGCCTCATGGCCGGCAAACTGATCCAGTTGTTGACGGTGGGTGGTATGCTGCAGCAGGGTTTGATGCTGGTGCTGGCCATGAATATGGACCAGAAACTCGGAGAATTCACGGATTTTTTGCAAAGGGAGCCATTGACCATTGAGCCAGGATTTGGAGCGGCCTTCGGTGTTAATGCTGCGCCGCAAGATGATTTCGCCCTCTTCGATACTGATATCCTGCTCTGCCAACCAAGCCAGCGGTTGGGGTTGATCCCCCAGGGTGAAGACCGCTTCAATCGTACATTTTTCTTCGCCAGAACGGACGACGGAGGCATCGCCACGGCCACCCATTGCCAGGGTCAGGGCATCAATCATGATTGATTTTCCGGCGCCGGTTTCCCCGGTAAACGCCGTCATACCCTCTTTAAAATCCAGCTCCAGTGTTTTGACAATGACAAAATTCGTAATCTTCAGCGAGGTGAGCATAGGTTACCCCTGATGTTTAGATTCCCAACCCAGTTTAATCCGTAAGGTATCATAATAGACATAATCCAGCGGATGCAAGAGGTGTAATTGCTGGGCGTTTTTGGTGACCGTCAATATTTGTCCGGGGCGTGCGATCTGCGATTCATGGCCGTCACAGCTGATCCGCAGCTCACTTTCATTGCGCTCACTGATCACAAGCTCTATCTGTGCGTCACCATCGACGACCAGGGGACGTGAGCTGAGGCTATGGGAAAACATGGGGACCAGTAACAGGGCATTCAGTTGCGGGTGCATGATGGGCCCTCCTGCCGATAAGGCATAGGCCGTGGAGCCAGTCGGGGTCGAGACGATGAGGCCATCGGAGCGATAGCGGCAGACAAATTGTTGATTAATGAATACCTCAAATTCAATGAGGTGGGTTTCATTACCCCGGCTTAAAACAACATCATTGAGGGCATCGCCACGAAAAAAGCCATTGGCGTCACCCGAGAGACGGCTTTGCAGCAAAAAGCGATGCTCCTCCTGATACTGACCTTGCAAAACCGCCAATAATTGCTGCTCCAGACTTTGCGGCAGAATATCCGTGAGAAAGCCCAGACGGCCACGGTTGATGCCAATGACCGGGACGTTGACTTTGATGGCCATACGGGCGGCAGACAGCAGGCTGCCATCTCCGCCCACGACCACAATCAAATCGAGTTTTTTTCCCATCTCATCGCGCTTGAGGGTGGGTATATTGATGGAAAAATGATCGGCGGTATCTTCGTCCAGCCAGGCTTCTATGTTCTGTTTTTGCAGAAAATCGGTCAGTCGCAGCAGAGTTTCGTGCACTTCCTGATTAGCCCGGTGTTGCCGGGCATAGAGTATGACGCGTTGAAAAAGCTGCTTCATGCGGATTATTCCTCTTTGTGCGCTCGCGAAGTACGTTTGCGCTCGTGTTCCTTGAGTTCTTTTTTACGCAGACGGATATTGACCGGCGTGACTTCTACCAGCTCATCGTCATCAATAAACTCCAGCGCCTGTTCCAGGGAAAGTTTGATCGGTGGTGTGAGCAAAATATTTTCATCCGTCCCGGACGCCCGCATGTTGGTTAATTGTTTTTCTTTGGTGACATTCACCACCAGATCATTGTCCCGGGAATGAATGCCGACAATCATCCCCTCATAGCATTCGGTTTGCGGATCAATGAACAGGCGGCCGCGTTCCTGCAAATTAAAGAGCGCGAAGGCGCGCGCCGCGCCGTTGCAATTGGCAATCAGGACGCCATTATTGCGTTTGCCAATACGACCCTTGACGGCAGGGCCATAATGATCGAAGACATGATAATTCAAACCGGTGCCCGAGGTACAGGAGAGAAATTCGGTATGAAAACCAATCAACCCCCGGGTGGGAATCAGATAGTCCAGACGCACTCGTCCCTTGCCGTCCGGTATCATATTCTGCAGTTCGCCCTTACGTTCTCCCAGCTTTTCCATGATCGAACCCTGATGCTGTTCTTCAACATCGACGGTGAGCTGTTCATAGGGTTCCTGTTTTTCTCCCTCAACATCCCGCATGATCACTTCAGGACGGGAAATCGCCAGTTCATAGCCTTCGCGGCGCATATTTTCGATTAAGATCGATAAGTGTAATTCGCCGCGGCCCGAGACTTTGAATTTGTCAGGATCTTCGGTTTCCTCTACCCGCAAGGCAACATTATGCAGCAGTTCAGTGTCCAGACGCTCGCGCAGTTTGCGGCTGGTGACATACTTGCCTTCCTTGCCGGCAAAGGGGGCGTCATTGACTTGAAAGGTCATGCTGATCGTGGGTTCATCTACCGTCAGAGGCGGCAGCGCCTCTACCTGTTGCGGATCGCAGATGGTATCGGAGATATTAAGTTTTTCAATACCGGTAATGGCGATAATATCGCCAGCGCGGGCGTTGCTGACTTCGACCCGATCCAGCCCTTTAAAGCCGAGAATTTGCAGCAGACGGCCACTGCGGGTTTCGCCATTCTTATCGATGATTTTAACGGGCGCTTTGCTGCTGATTTGTCCGCGGTTCACGCGGCCAATGCCGATGGTGCCAACGTAGGAAGAATAATCCAGTGACGTAATTTGCATTTGGAACGGACCGTTTTCATCGACTGCCGGCGGTGCGACTTTCTCGATAATGGTCGATAGGAGGGGATCCATGGTCGTGCTTTCGTCTTCCAGCTCTAACTGGGCAAAACCATTGAGCGCGGATGCGTAAATGATGGGAAAATCCAATTGCTCATCTGTGGCACCCAGATTATCGAAGAGATCAAAGACCTGATCAATCACCCAGTGCGGCCGTGCGCCGGGGCGATCGATTTTATTCACCACGACGATAGGTTTTAAGCCTTGCGCAAAGGCTTTCTGGGTGACAAAGCGGGTTTGCGGCATGGGGCCATCCACGGCGTCAACCAGGAGCAATACGCTGTCGACCATCGACAGAATGCGTTCCACTTCGCCGCCAAAATCCGCATGGCCAGGTGTGTCTACGATATTGATCTGGTAGCCCTGCCAGTGTACGCAGGTGTTTTTCGCCAGAATGGTAATGCCGCGTTCTTTTTCCAGGGCATTGGAGTCCATCATGCGTTCCACATGGGGCGCACGTTCATTGAGCGTACCGGTTTGTTGCAAGAGTTTATCGACCAGAGTGGTTTTACCATGGTCTACGTGCGCGATAATCGCGATATTGCGAATTTTTTCAATCATTAAAGGGCCTATTTTTCGGGTACAATCAGGTGTGGTGATTGTGGCTGCGTTGTTTGGTTGGGCTAGATTGTACAGGAATTTTCAATAAACCGCATCATAGTTTGCTGAAGTTGGACAATATTTGCAGCCTGCATGGCCTGAAGGATGGCCGTGTCGCTTAAAATCGTGCGAAAGTAGTATTTGAGCAGTGAACGGCTTTGCAAAAGCGCTTTGTGTTCACTCTCCAGACAGGCTAGTCCATCGATATGTTCCAGAAACAGTGTGATGCGTTGCGGCAAGTTGACTTCGCCTGGTTGGCCGGTGAGCAAGCTCTGGTACAGCCAGGGTTTTCCGGTGCCGGCCCGGCCTATCATGTAGCCGTCACAGGCGGTTTGGGCAATACAGTGTTGCAGACTTTGGGCACAGGCAATATCCCCGTTGGCTATCACAGGAATGCTGAGCTGCTGCTTGATAGCGGCTATGGCCTGCCAACGGCAGGCCTGGGCGTAATCATCTGCTACGGAGCGGCCATGCACAATGAGGGCATCGGCGCCGGCCTCGGCAATGGCCTGTGCCAATCGCAGGGAGTGATCCGGGCCGTGCAGACGTATTTTCACGCTAAGCGGAATGGTTAGCGCCTGTTTGACGCTCTGGACGATGCGCAGCAGCTTGGCGGGTTCGTCAAGCAAGGCACTGCCGGCCCCTTTTTTGCGAATTTTACGCTTGGGACAGCCGCAGTTGATATCAATGAGATCTGCTCCCCATTCGGCCAGTTTCTGGGCCGCATCGGCCATCAGTACCGGATCCTGTCCGGCAATTTGGCAGGCCAGGCGCGGTTCTTTATCACTACGATAGAGAAAGCGTGAGCCTGGGCGGTCTTTGTGCACCACATCATAGGCGGACATCATTTCACTGACACAGTAGGCTGGGTAGTGAAACTGAGCGAATAAGGCGCGAAAGGGAGCGCAGCTATAGCCTGCCAAAGGCCCCTGGATCAGGCGGTTGGGCAGTTGGAGTGAACCAATATGCCAGGATTGGTGAATAAAGCTTGTCATAGGACTTTCATCAGGACTCAATCTTCGCTAGTCTAGCATAATGTCAGCAATAAGGGAGTACGGGTGCACAGAAAGCCTGAGAAATATGATTTGAGTCCTGTACAGATGATCACGATTGCCATGGCCCACCGCAAGGCAGCAAGGCACCTCCTGGCTGAGCCGGATGTGGCGCAGGCTGAGGCGCTCATGCCAGTAACCAGTTTGCTCTATCTGGCAATCGAACTGACCTTAAAAGCCTACGTGTTGCAGGATTATCAACGTTTGCCGCCGCTTAAGGGCTTGTTGAACTGGTATGAACAGGCGGAGTGGCTTGAATTGTCACGGGAAGAACGCGAGCTGCTCAAACAGCTTGGTCAGCAGCAAGCCTTTGCCAAAGCGCTTGACTACGCCCTGTGGGACAATCCACAGCAATTACAGGTTTTTGCCCATCGACTGTTGAACATACACCAGCGTCTGCTCGATCAAATGCCGTTAGAATTGCATCCGGACTATTGGTCTTAGGCAGCGGGCCTATTCTGTTCGCCGCTGATTTTTGCTACAGTATTCCCCTGACCGGCCTTTCAGGCTGCATACGCTATTCTTGGCAGGGATGAGGAGACAATTCAATGGGTTTATTAGTCAATGGTGTCTGGCATGATCAATGGTATGACACGAAAAAAAACGATGGGAAATTTGTGCGTGATGCCTCGCGTTTTCGTGCGCAGATAGCAGTGGACTCCGCGCATCCGCCTGAACCTCATCGCTACCATCTTTATGTGTCCCATGCCTGCCCCTGGGCGCATCGAACTTTGATCTTTCGTGAACTAAAAGGATTGCAGGAGCTTATTTCCGTGTCTGTCGTGCATCCCCATATGCGTGAACAGGGTTGGGAGCTCAAGGATGAGCGGGGACAAAGCAGTGATGCCCTCTATGGTTTTGATTATCTGCATCAGTTGTACTGCAAGGCGCAGCCGGATTACTCTGGTCGGGTAACGGTTCCGGTGTTGTGGGACAAGAAAAAAGAAACCATTGTCAATAACGAGTCGGCAGACATTATTCGCATTTTTAATGACGCATTTAATGGCTTGACGGGTGATCAACAGGATTTTTACCCCCAGGCCCTGCGTGCAGACATTGATGAGATCAATGCGATTATTTATCATAAAGTCAATAATGGGGTGTACCGGTGCGGTTTTGCCACCACCCAGGAAGCTTATGAAGAAGCCTTTCTGGAACTTTTTGAAACCCTGGATCGGATGGAACATCGCTTGAGTCATCAATCATGGCTGGTCGGTGACACCCTGACCGAGGCCGATTGGCGATTTTTTACGACTCTGATTCGTTTTGATGCCGTGTATTTTGGCCATTTTAAGACTAATCGCCGCCGGATTATCGATTATCCGGCACTCAGTGCCTATGTCAACCGGCTCTACCATCATCCGGCTGTGGCCAACACGGTGCATTGGGATCATATCAAGCAGCATTACTATTACAGTCATACGACGATTAATCCGACGCAGATCGTACCGCTGGGTCCGGAACGTCTGTTTTAACGCTACGCCTGTTCGCGGTCGTCAGGATATTCAGGTTCGCTCGGAGATAACAAGGCGTAGTTTCAGGTATATTGAGTCTCATAAAAGGAGAAGGGCATGCCATCTTTTGACGTGGTAAGTGAAGTCAATCTGGTCGAGTTACGCCATGCAGTAGAAAATACGCAGCGGGAAATTGCCACCCGATTTGATTTTCGCAATGTATTGGCGGAGGTTGAGCTCAATGAGCTCACGGTGCATCTGAAGTCGGAATCTGATTTTCAGGTCAGGCAAATGGAAGATATTTTTCGTAATCAGTGTGTCCGCCGTCATGTCAGTACTGAAGGGGTGGAAATGGAAGATGCTCCGGTGCATAGCGGAAGAACCTTTAGTCTTAGCCTGACCTTCAAACAAGGAATTGAGTCCGCTGAAGCTAAAAAAATTATCAAAATAATCAAAGAGAACAAGCTGAAAGTACAGGCCGCTATCCAAGGGGATAAGATCAGGGTGAGCGGAAAGAAACGGGATGATCTGCAAGCCTGCATTAGCGTATTAAAAAATAGCGAGCAGAGTTTGCCGTTGCAGTTTGAGAACTTTCGCGACTGAGCCCCGTTTTTGTGGCATCTTGAGCGGTAATCTGCCCCTGTACTGACCCATACGGCAGCCGCTAAATGTTTGTAATATGCGCAAAGTATACTATGATTAGACGTATAGGTAGTGATTGTCCTGGCTGAACCAAAAACAAGTGATGATAAGGAGGAGATCGTTGTTGAGAGGCGGTGTGTAGACCTGGTAAACAGGGAACCTGAAGTCTCCCACAGATCGCCGCATTAGAGTGAAGTTAGGGCTCAGACGAACAGGCAATTGCTATCTGCTTATTTGGTTTGACCAGGATGACCGATGCCATCGGCCATCCTCCGTGCTGGGGGCTCATGGTGAAATCAGTACTGATCATGATGTGCGCAATCAGTCTCGGCGCGCTCTCTACAGCTTGTCTGCGGGCACCCAGTGATGAGCTGTCACAATTGAGACCCGTTCCGGATCAGGTCTATGCGGTAAAATATTACGGCTTTAGGCCCTATTGGTCCAATGCGCATTGGCGCCACCCCCTTACTGATTCCGCCAACAGCAGCCTATCAGGAAACAGGGGGGGGCAAGCGTTCTGATGTCAGGTCTATGCTTCTTTTGCGCGTGCTACGTACTCACCTTTTCGGGTATCGACTTTGATAAGCTCACCGGTTTGCACAAACAGTGGGACGCGCACCACGGCTCCGGTTTCCAGAGTAGCCGGTTTTCCGCCCCCACCGGAGGTATCACCCCGTACCCCCGGATCGGTTTCGGTAATTTTTAAGACGACAAAGTTGGGCGGGGATACTTGAATGGCTTGATTGTTCCACAGCGTGACGACACAGATATCCTGTTCTTTTAACCAGGGTTTCGCTTCACTGATAGCGGCTTCGGCTATCGCATACTGTTCAAAATTTTCAGGCTGCATAAAGTGCCAGAGTTCACCGTCATAATAGAGAAATTGCATTTCAACATCCATCACATCGGCGGCAGGAAAGGATTCACCTGATTTATAGGTACGCTCTACTACCCGGCCTGTTTTCAGATTGCGAATTTTCAAGCGGGTAAAGGCCTGCCCCTTACCCGGCTTTACAAATTCACACTCCACAATGGAACAGGGGGCCTCATCCACCATAATCTTCAGGCCATTTTTCAATTCATTGGTGCTGTAATTTGCCATTGCTTCTCCATTGTCGAAAGGGTCTCAACATTTATGCGGCGCGCTGTCTTGAGCTTTGTCCGCTTTTTCGCTACAGTTCGCGCAGTTTATCAAGAACCCTTTCAGATTGCGAGATACTGTGCAACGTTGGCAACAAATTTTAGCGGATGGTTTTGGCAGCGCAAGCGCCCTGCTGGAGTATTTACATATCGTCCCGGCCGATGATACGGCGCTTGCCGAACAGACCTTTCCCACCCGGGTCCCCCGCGGCTTCGCACAGCGGATGGAAGCCGGGAATCGGAGGGATCCGCTGCTGCTGCAAGTCTTGGCCCAGGGGCAGGAAATGCTTGAGACTGAGGGCTACCTGGAGGATCCGCTGGCAGAAAAAGCGCATAATCCGGTTGCCGGCTTGATTCATAAATATCAGGGGCGGGTGTTGATTACCTTTGCTGGTGCCTGTGCGGTGCATTGCCGCTATTGTTTCAGGCGACATTTCCCCTATCAGGCCAATAGTGTCAACCGCCACAATTGGGCCGCTCTGCTGGCTTATATTCATCAGGATAGCAGTATTCATGAGGTGATTTTAAGCGGGGGTGATCCCTTGCTGGCGGCGGATGCCCAGTGGCAGGATTTTCTTGAGCAACTGCACGGGATTCGACACGTGAAAACCCTGCGCATTCATAGTCGAATACCGGTTGTGTTGCCCGAACGTCTCAGCGCTGACTGGCTAGCGCTGCTGGCGGCATCTCCGCTGCACAAGGTGATGGTTTTGCACAGTAATCATGCGAATGAACTGAGCGAGCCGGTGGCCCGCGCGGTAGCCGATTTTAAGGCCATCGGCGGCCATGTTCTGAATCAGTCGGTGTTGCTGCGCCAGGTTAATGATACGGTACCCGCCCTACTGGCACTGAGCCATCGTCTTTTCGATATGGGGGTATTGCCATATTATCTGCATGTATTGGATAAAGTACGGGGGAGTGCGCACTTTGATCTGCCGCTGGCAAGAGCGCTGCAGCTGCACGAATTAATCCGTCGGCAATTGCCAGGATATTTGGTGCCACGCCTGGTGAGAGAAGAAGCGGGAGCCCCTTATAAAACACTCTGTTAAGCGATGCGTGCGGGTATTCCTGCCGCACTGCCAGTAAAAAAATTTCTCCTCGCCATTCAGGCGGTTTTACCGTTATACTGAATTGAATAACATTAACAAAAAGGGATGGTTATGGCGCTGCTTTTATTTTTTGCCTATGTGATATTCACATTATTGGTGCTTGCACGAGCTCTGGGGAAAGAGGTTTGGGAAGTCGGTTCCGTATTGTATTTATTGACGGCCACCTGGATAGTGGGTTTGCCCATGGTGCCGGGTCTGTTGCTGTGGCTGTTTGTTCTGGTGACGGTGCTGGTGAATCGTTTTGAGCCCCTGCGCCAGGCGATGAGTGATTTTTTCTATCAAAGAGCGCAAAACAGCATTCCCAAATTATCGCAAACGGAAGAAGAGGCGTTAAACGCCGGTGATACCTGGCTGGAGAAGGATATTTTTACCGGTAATCCGGATTGGCAGAAAGTTAGCACGGTGAGTACAGAATTAACCGAGGAAGAGCGCGCGTTTCTGGAGAATGAAACCCAGCAACTGTGTGGCATGCTCGATGAATGGTCGACCCGGCAGGAGCAGGATTTGCCGGAAAACGTCTGGACGTTCTTACGTGAAAAAGGCTTTTTTGGTCTGGTGATCAGCAAAGACTATGGCGGCAAGGGTTTTTCTGCCCGGGCGCATTCGGATGTGGTGATGAAAATTGCCACCCGCTGTGGGGTCGCGGCGGTAACGGTGATGGTGCCTAATTCTCTGGGGCCGGGTGAACTGTTGCATTTTTATGGAACGGAAAAGCA
This sequence comes from Legionellaceae bacterium, assembly GCA_020831865.1. Lineage (GTDB taxonomy): Bacteria > Pseudomonadota > Gammaproteobacteria > Legionellales > Legionellaceae > JAFIFT01. Next base: position 230,037 of record JAFIFT010000005.1, read on the forward strand.
GAAAAAGCATTATTTGCCACGTTTGGCCAATGGTACCGATATTCCCTGTTTTGCCCTGACCGAACCCGGTGCCGGCAGTGATGCCACGTCTATCAAGTCTGAGGCGCGGGTTGTGCAGAAAAAAGTGGAGGGCAAGCGTATTTTGGGCTTGGAACTGACCTTAAACAAAAGGTGGATTACCTTGTCACCGGTAGCGACCCTGATTGGTTTGGCGGTCAGCCTCAAAGATCCGGACGGTTTATTACAGGGAGAAGGCGAAGAAGGGATCACCTGTCTACTGATTGGCCGGGATACCGCCAATCTGGAAATTGGCAATCGCCACTTGCCGGCCGATCAACCCTTTATGAATGGAACCATCCGTGGTGATAATATTTTTGTGCCCATGGATGCCATTATTGGCGGCCAAAAAATGGCAGGACAAGGCTGGCGTATGCTGGTGGAGTGTTTGTCTATTGGCCGCTCTATCTCACTGCCGGCTCTGGCGGCGGCGTCTTCTTCGGTGTCTTATCTGACAACGGGCGCGTTTGCCCGCATTCGCCGTCAGTTTAATGTGGAAATCGGCCAGTTTGAAGGTGTTGAAGAAAAGCTGGCTGAAATTGCCGGTCTGAGTTATCTGATTAATGCGCTGCGTTTGTTAACGGTAGCGGCAGTTCAGGAACATAAAAAGCCTTCAGTTGCCTCGGTCATTACCAAATATTTTAATACGGAGCTGGCTCGTATTGTGATCAATGATGCCATGGATGTGCATGCCGGTCGCAGTGTCGTCGTTGGGCCACGTAATTACCTCACCAGTCTGTATCAGGGGATTCCCATTTCCATTACGGTGGAGGGGGCGAATATTATGTCGCGTAATCTTTTGATTTTTGGCCAGGGTTCTATCGCCTGTCATCCTTTTGTCCGCGAGGAGATTGGCGCTATCAGAGCGCAGGACAAGGCCGGTTTTCATCGTCTGATGTGGCAGCATATTCATTACTTCATGGGCAATATGGCCAAAACTCTGTTGTCGACCTGGACGGCAGGCTACTTGAGTCCTGCGCCGGCCAACCCTTTGAAACGCGGGTATCAGAAGGTCAATCGCTTGAGTTATGCCTTTGCCTGGCTGGCTGATTTATCGCTGATTGTGCTGGGTGGGGACTTAAAGCGTAAAGAACGGCTGTCTGCCCGTCTGGCCGATGGCTTGTCGTATTTGTATATGGCGATGGCTGCGTTGCGCTTGTATGAACAAAATGAGCAGCATGCGGATGAAAAACAGCATGCGCAGTGGGCGGTGAGCTATAGTCTGTATCGGGCGCAAAAAGCGATGCTGGATTTTTGCCAAAATCTTCCCTGGCCTGGCCTTGGTTTTCTGATCCGCCTGTTGGCTTTCCCGTTGGGTCAAACCATGCCCTATCCTACCGATGTTGCCGATCATAAGCTGGCGCGCCTGATGATGGGTAACAATCACTACCGGGACTGGATGAAGCAGTTTGTCTATCTTAGCGGGGATGCACAGCAACCAGTTGATCGCATGGAGGAAACCTTGCAAAAAATGATAGCCTCTCAGGCGCTATATGAAAAAATCCCGGAATTAAAACGCTTTAAATTTGCCGAGTTGAAAGAAAAACTGGCCGAAAGGGTCGCTCGGGGCGAGCTGAGTCAGGCAGAAATGGATCAGCTGGTGGCGGTAGAGCATGCCCGCTGGGATGCGGTGCAAGTGGATGAATTTGCCTTTGACGCCATGAAAAAAGCGCGTTTTCATTCCGTGACCAGTGATCTGGCCAATCCCCTCGATTAGCGGTGTGGGCCAGGGGATGAGCTGCTGTGCATTGCGGCGGCCCTCCCGGTTTTGGCACCATATCAGTACGGGATAATAGCAGCCATGGTCTGAGTTGTAAAAAATCTGCAAAATTCAGCAGACACCTCGTCTGCTGCTGAGCGTCTTTTATTATTCTATACTTAGAAAGGTATACTATAGTCATGTTATGCAATCGAATGAGAGTCATGCCTTATGTCTAAACTGAGAACAGCTCCTGCGGCGCAAGTGGCACAACCGGTACCGGATGGTGATGCTATCCAAAAAGCGCTGGAAGTGATTGAGAATAACCCCCAGTCTTTGGCCTATTTTCTGCAACAAGCGGGCGATCGTATCGTACCGCAAGTACAGCAAGAAATTGCGGACATTCAGAAAGTGGTGCAAAAGATGCGTGACTTTTTGGAGGATGGCGCACGTTTTGATGGCCAGGATCCGCCCACCCCCTTTCAGGCGTTTCAGCATGCACGTCAGGTCAGCAGTATCGATGATCTGCAGACGGTGGCATCAGAGCAGCAGCAGGTGCGCATGTTATGTCAGGTCGATGAGGATGCAAAAATGTTGCGGGCCTATTTTTTAGATGGCCAGTTACTTAAAAACGATAGTGAACAGGGCAAGCAACAGATACAAAAAATGGATGCACTGGTGCAGGCATGGATGGCGGAGAATAATATTTTCTACAAAAATAGTGTCCTCTACCAGGCGGATGACAATGGTAAAATACAACAGGATAGTCAGGGGCAGGATATACGGCTCGATGCGCAGGACTTTATGAAAAAAATAGAAGCTCCGGAGGGTGGATTGCAAGCCTATTTACACGCATCCGGTTTAAATGCCGCCGTTGACTCCCGCACGGCGCCCGACCCGGCAGTGCAGCACACGGCATCGACCGGACAGTCGGCAGCGCCCAGCGCCGCGCAGGCAGCCTTGCCCGAGACGCCCGCGGATGCCCCGTCCACAAAGCCCCGCGCGGAGCCCCAGGCCGAAGAGCCGACAGCCTCGCAAGATAGCACACCCGGTGCGGGCGTTTCTTAAACTGTCTGCAGCCCCCAGGGTAACCGCATCTAAGTGAACCTTTTAAAATCAAAATGCCTGGATTCCGCGCTTTATGCGCGGAATCCAGCTCCTAACCTCGTCCCAGGTCGCTTGGATACCATGCATAAAGTGCGGTATATAGGCAAACAGGAGATTTTTAGTATTCAAAATTCCGATGCGTTTACCCTGCCGTACCCCCTGCATTCGCGGAGCCTGGCACCATCTTGCGCGCAAAGCCTTGGCTCTTTTTATCCTGTGGTCAGGGCGTGGTGATGAGCCTGTTGCAGCCGGTCGGCACAGCCAATGTCCAGCCACAGTCCCTCATGCAGCGATGCGGTGACTTGCTGATGCTCCGCCTGTTCCCGTAACAAGGGGGCAATGGAATACCGACCTGTCGACTGTTGGCGAAACAGACTGGGTGCGTAGCGAGCAATGCCGCTAAACGTATAATGACGGCTATGGTTCAGGACGTAGCCTGCATCCGAAAGGCCGAAGTCACCACCTGGATGGTGTTTAGGATTGTGCACGAGCACTACATGGGCTGCCGTAGTTGAAGGGATATCAAACAGGCGGGAAAAATCATAATCACTATAAATATCGGCATTCACACAAATAAAAGGGGCACTGCCCAATAGCGGCAGTGCCTGATAGATGCCGCCTCCGGTTTCAAGGCCGCCCGGAGGTTCGGCAGAGTATTCAATGCAGACACCAAAAGCATTGCCATTGCCCAGGTAGCGGCGAATATGTCCGCCAAGCCAGGCATGATTAATCACCAGATGTGTGATGCCCGCTTGGGTCAGATGCTGAATATGGTGCACAATCAGCGGGAAATGACCGACCTGGCAGAGTGCTTTCGGACAGCGGTCTGTCAGCGGTTTGAGTCGTTCGCCTCGACCGGCGGCTAAAAGCATGGCGCTATTCACGGTAGTTCAACTCCTTCTAATAGGTCTAAGAGCTCAGGATACCATCCGTTTAATTGCAAACAGTGTCGTATATATTTTAAGGTGAGCGGAAGATCCTTGAGAAAGCCAGCTTTGCCATCGCGCAGATACAGACGGGAAAAGATCCCCAGAACTTTCAAGTGGCGCTGGAGTCCGCACAAATCATAGTCGGCGGTGAGTTGGCTGAACGTGCTTTGTTTTGCCAGTGGACTTTGTTGAAAATAGTACTGTAGCCACTGCAATTGTTGCGGCCTCTCCCATTCGATATAACAGTCTTTGAGCAGGGAAACCAGATCATAACTATGGGGGCCGATCATGGCATCCTGAAAATCGATAACCCCCAGTTGGCCGTCTGTCGGTTCGCCCATCATCATCAGATTGCGTGAGTGAAAATCTCGATGGATTAAACTGCGTTTTTGATTGCCAATCTGTTGGGCAATATCATTGAATGTGTCGCTCAGCATGGTCTTGGTGGCTGTGGTCAGTTGTTTGCGCAGGTACGCGGCTAAAAACCATTGTGGCATGAGCTGCATTTCCATCAGCATGAAAGGCCTGTCAAAGGCTGGAAGAGTGGCATAGGCCTCGGCCGGGCAGTTTTGTAGGAGCAGTAACTGATCCATGGCGCGACGATAGCAGATATCCGCTGCCTGACCGTGCAGGTGCTGCCCCATCAGGCTATCGCCAAAATCCTCCAGCAGGGCGAAGCCCAAGGCTTGATTTGCCGAATAAATTCTGGGAACATGCACCGCGCATTGGCGCAGGAGAGCGGCGGTTTGTATGAACGGAGCCATTGCTTCTTTATCCGGGGGCGCATCCATGACAATATACGAGTGTTGCTGATGATGACAGCGGTAGTAGCGGCGAAAGCTGGCATCACCATGCAAGGGAACCAGTGTGGTCGCGCTGTCGCCCAGTTGTTGGCAAACCCAATGGAAGAGTGCGTTTTCTCGATTTTGCATGCTATACTGGCTCGTCATTTTTTGTCCGCTTAGGGATGATTGGTTTATTTGCACGATGTTGTGTAACATCATAAGGCATTTTGGTGTTGGTGAAAATCAGATTTTCAGAGAGAAAAGCACAAGGCACCGCGCTCATCGGGTTACTCGCCATGGCTGCGGTGGTCTTTGCGCTACAAAGCCGTGCGCCATCGCCAAAGCGGGAGCAAAGTGAGCCGGTTCAGGCCTGTGTTTTTAGCAGCCCTGACAGGATGTCGCCACTGGCGCAAGCCACTTGTTTGGGCTGGCGGCCTTATGGAGGCGTTGAATATTGTGCAGGCTCATATACCGAACTCCAACTGCCGGCCATGTCCGATGCGCAGCAAGTGCGAATTCAGGCTGATGAAGTGTCGTTTAGTCAGCAGGAGCGCTCCTACTTAAAAGGGAATGTGCAGGTACAACAATCACAACGCATTGTCAGTGCGCAAACGGCTTATGTCTACCGTGATGCCAAAAGTAACAAAATCAATCGCATAGAATTATTGGAACAGGTGCGCTATGTCGAGCCCGGGCGCCTAATGTGGGCGACGTATGCCAGCATTAACCCCAATGACAAGGCTGGCGAAGTACGTGATGTCCTCTACCGCTTTGACAGTGATCGTGCCGCAGCCATACTGCCTGCCTGGGGCCGGGCCAGCAGTGTTCGCCGCTATGCCAATGAAGATTATTTGATGAAGGAAGTGAGCTATAGCACCTGTAATCCGCAAAGGCCAGCCTGGCGCTTGCTGGCCAAAAGCCTGAAGCTGGATGCCGCCCAGAAGAAAGGGGTGGCCAGAGATGCGAAATTTCAAATTGCCGACCGGACGGTTCTTTATACCCCTTACCTTAGTTTTCCCACCACCGATGAGCGCAAGTCCGGTTTTTTATTACCGGTAAAAGGCTACAGTAAGCTGGGCGGCTATGATCTGGCGCTGCCTTATTATTGGAATATGGCGCCCAATTATGACGCCACCCTGATGCCGCATTATTATTCCAAACGGGGCATGATGCTGGGCGGCGAGTTCCGTTACCTGTTTCCGCATACGCAAGGGCGCTTGGAAACGCATTTTTTACCTTCCGATCGGGCCTTTGGCAAGTTTATTACTGACAATCAAGCGCAATATCCGCAGCTTTCTAATGAAAAAGAGAATCGCTGGGCCATCATGATGCACAATCAAAGCCAGCTGCTGCGCAATCTGCGTCTGAATATTAGCTATAACCAGGTGTCCGATCCCTACTATCTTCAGGATTTTGTCCCCAATCTGTCAACGGCTACCGAGCGGCAGCTCGATCAGCGCGCCAATTTGGTATTTAACACTGATAACTGGCGTTTCAGCGGGATGCTACAACGCTACCAAACCTTAAACCCCATTAACCAGCGGCGGGTGGCCTCGGTGTATGAGCAGCTGCCGCAGCTACAGGCGCAAGGGAAGTATCATGGTTTGCCGGGGAACAGCCAGCTGAGATTTATGGGACAATACAATTATTTTCACTGGCCGGATAATCAGATCGAACGTGTTCAGGGTGGCCGCGCGGCCATCAATCCGGGCTGGGCCATGCCCCAGTATTTTCCCTGGGGCTATATCAAACCAGAGGCGGATGTGGTCTATCGTGATTATCAATTGGAAGCCTTGTCTACGAGTCCCGCCACCCATTACAGTAATGCTATTCCGCGCATGGCGCTGGACAGTGGTTTGTATTTTGACCGCTACTTTTCATGGCAACAGAAGTCGTTCAGCCAAACTCTGGAACCGCGCCTTTTTTATCTCTATGTGCCCTATACGGAGCAAAGTGACCTCCCGGTTTTTGACTCTGGCTATTTAATATTCAACTATGATCAGTTGTTCCGTTTTAACCGCTTTTCCGGCCTGGATCGCATTGGTGACACCAACCAATTGTCCTATGCGTTAAGTTCCCGGATACTGTCTAGTGAGACAGGCTATGAAAAGCTGATGATGGCAGTTGGCCAGTCGCATTATTTTAGCGATCGGCGCGTGCAACTGTGCCGCAATCGATTGGGCAGAGCGCCTTGCCAGGATAATCCTAACCGGCTGGGGTATCTGTCTTTGGACTCTCCGTCATCTCCCGTGGTCTTTCGCGCCGTCTATCATTGGTTTCGTCCCCTGTCTCTCAGTGGTGATTATGTTTGGGATCCGGCCACCCGCGCGACAAACAACGGCCATTTAAATTTACGCTATCAACCGGGGCCGACGCGGGTTTTTAATTTGGGGTATAACTATTTGATTAATGGCGATGCCAGCCCGGGGCTGGGCGGTTTCAACAACGATAAATCCCTGCATCAGGCCTATGTTTCCTATGCCTGGCCGTTCAATGATCATTGGAGCACTCTGGGGGGCGTCAATTACAACATTAGCAAGCATTATAGTATGATGCGTTTATTGGGTGTGCAATATGACAGCTGTTGCTGGGCGATGCGGCTGATGGCCGGACAAACCTTTATCAGTCTCAATGAGCAGCTCAGGCCGCGTTACAATAACAATATTTATGTGCAGTTTTTGCTGAAAGGTTTGGGTTCGGTGGCGAACGGCGATCCCTCCGGTGTGATCCGAACCTTTGTGCCCGGCTATCAGGATATGTTTCATCGCTAGGGAGGCGGTGCTTGATTTTTGATTAAAAATCTCCTACATTGCCTCTTAAAATGAAGCGTATCTCATCATCGCTGCTTTGCAATATTGGCGAAAAGTCCGCTGGGCCCCCTATGGTCTTTCCGTGAGTGATGTGTAATATTTTACCAGAAAGATAGGAAGTATCCATGAAATTAGCCTCTGTGTCTGCTATAAGCTTATTCTGCCTTAATCTGCTATGGGCCGCCCAACCTCTGGACAAGGTGGTGGCAGTTGTGAATGACAGCGTCATCACGCAGTCGGAAATTGAGGAAAAACTGGCCATAGCCAAAGGGCAACTGCAAGCCCAGAATATCCCCCTGCCTGAGGATAAAATTTTACGTAAACAAGTATTGGAACAGCTCATTCTCCTGGATTTACAGCGGCAGCTCGCCAAAGCCAATGATCTGAATATTGATGATACCGAACTGAATGAAGCCCTGGAGCGTGTGGCCAAAAGCAATCATATGCGGCTTGAGGAATTGAAACAGGCAATTAGCAAGGAAGGATTAACCTGGGATGAGTATCGCAAAAATTTTCGGGAAGAAATGCTGATTCATCAACTGCAACAGAAGACCGTGGCGCGTGATGTCGTCGTGACTAATGAGCAGGTTGAGGATTTTATCAAAGGAAATAAGCAAAACCAAAACAATGACGCCGTCTACGTCCTGACCAACCTACTCATTCCGCTACCTGATGAGCCCAGTAGCGAGCAGCTGCGTGCCGCGCGGGAAAAAGCGCAAGCGATCCTGGCCAAGGCGAAAAACAGCCCTAATTTACAGCAATTGTCCTTGAGCGAATCGAATGACCAATGGCTACTGGAGCACCATGATTTGGGTGAGCGCCATCTTGCGCAATTACCGGAAATTTTTGCCCGGGAAGTGACGCAGATGCAAAAAGGCGAGATCAGAGGCCCGATACGGGCGGGGAATGGTTTGCAGTTGATTCAGCTGATGGATAAGAAAGAGCAATCCCAAAAACATATTGTGACGAAAACCCATGTACGGCACATCTTGATTAAGCAAAATGCCGGCACGACGCTTTTGGAAGCGGAAAAAAGGGTGCATAACCTGTATCAGCAGCTTAAGTCCGGTAAGAATTTTGCCGAGATTGCCCGGAAATACTCGGTAGATCCGGCCTCTGCCAGTAAGGGGGGAGATTTAGGCTGGGTAGGGCCAGGAGAACTGGTTCCAGAATTTGAACAGGCGATGGATCAACTGGCCGCACAGCAAATCTCCCAACCCGTGAAGTCGGTCTTTGGCTGGCATCTTATCCAGGTTCTGGATCGCAAACAGGTGGATGACTCTGAAAGTTGGCAAAAGCAGCAGGTTCGCCAATTTCTCTTCCAGCGAAAGTTTAGCGAGGCCCTGCAGACCTGGCAGCACCATCTTCGCACACAAGCCTACATTAAAATTATGGACAAGGACTTGGCATGAAACCCTTGTTGGTCAGCAGTGGCGAGCCAGCGGGGGTAGGGCCGGATCTTTGTTTACAATTGACGGGTCTGCCCTTCCCACTGGTGGTGATGGCTGATCCGGAACTGCTGGCTGAACGCGCGCAACAACTCAAACTCCCGGTGCGGATCAAAGAGTACACAGCAGGAGATGCTCTTCGGCCAGAGAGCAACACGCTATCGGTGTACCCCCTGCGCTTGCCGGAAGCCTGTGTCCCGGGACAACTGGCGGTTGGCAATGCCCCCTACGTCCACGATATGCTGCAAACAGCCGCCGAACTTTGCCTGCGCGGGCAATTTAGTGCTCTGGTAACCGCACCGGTGCACAAAGCCATCATCAATGACGCCGGCATTCCATTTAGCGGGCATACGGAGTTTTTGGCACAGCACTGCGCCACGCAGCAGGTGGTCATGATGCTGGCGAGCAAACAGATGCGTGTAGCGCTGGCGACAACCCATGTGCCCTTACGCTGCGTTGCCAGCACCCTTGATCGGCAAAAGCTGCAAAAAACCATCCAGATTCTGCACCAGGCCTTACAGCGCGATTTTGGCATAGCCGAGCCGGTGATTTACCTGGCTGGTTTAAATCCCCATGCCGGTGAAAACGGCTATCTGGGTCGTGAAGAAATCGACCTGATTGCGCCTGTTGCGACCGAGTGCCGCAATGCCGGCATCCATGTGGTGGGCCCGATGTCGGCTGACACCATGTTTAGCCGCGACAATAACCGCAAATGTGACGCTTATCTGGCCATGTACCATGATCAGGGGCTCGCGGTTATCAAATATGCCTCTTTTGGAGAAGCGGCCAATATTACCCTGGGTTTGCCCATTGTGAGAACTTCGGTGGATCACGGTACTGCACTGGAGCGGGCAGGAAAGCAGGGACAGGTTGATGCCGGCAGCATGCGCTATGCTATAGATTGTGCTTGGCAGATGGTAAAAAGGAGACAGGATGCCCAAACCCATCATTAGTTTAATTGCAGCAATAGACAGCCAATTTGGTCTTGGTAAAAATAACCAGCTCCTTTGCCACCTGCCGGCTGACCTGCAACATTTCAAGCACCATACGATGGGCAAGCCGATCGTGATGGGTCGAAAAACCCTGGAGTCGCTGGGAAGGGCCTTACCGGGGCGAAGAAATATTGTATTGACGAGCGGCTCGATTGGCCTGCCGGATATCGAGCAGGCCTCATCGCTGCCGGAAGCGCTTTCCCTGTGCGAAGATGCACCTGAAGTCATGATTATCGGCGGTGCACAAGTCTATACGCAATTTCTCCCTCTGGCCGACTACTTGCTGATCACCCATATCAAAGCGACGTTTCAGGCAGATGTGTTTTTCCCTCCTTGGGAGAGTGCACAATGGCAACGAATGAATAGCCGTGCATTTGCCGCAGATGAAAAACATCCCCATGCCTTTGATATTGTCCTATACCAACGGATAGCCGGGTCATTAGACGAGACTGCGTCTTCGCCTTAGGCTTGCGGAGCTTTCTGCTCGTGAAAAAAAAACTTAAAAAAAAGGTTTGACAAGGATAATAAAATGGGTAGAATACGCATCACGCCTTCGGGGCGAAGTCATTAAGAGAAAGAGACAAACTGTGTGGGCGCTCTGAGAGGAGTGCAAGCGAGAAGTAGAAGAGAAGC
>JAFIFT010000006.1 GCA_020831865.1 Legionellaceae bacterium
CCGAGGACATTTATCATTTCTTGATTACCATGAAGCGTAGGTTTTCCCTAATTGATAAGGATAGTGACCGTTACATGCCAGCCTTTTCGTTTTTCAGACCAGCTGACAACACCACCGCAGATACTGTCTCAAAAACAGTTGTAGATCAAGGGCACTCGTATTCTGGGTGAACTTGGGCCGTCAGGTTCCCGGCTAGAACCCCTTTTAAAGCAGGTATTAGCCTGATTGCGTGCTTCTGCAAGACTTAGAGAGAGGGATGATTACCTAAAGTGCGCGCGGTTATATGCGAAAAATAACGAATAGTTGGGAATGACTTGAGAAGAAAAAGTCTGTATTAATGCAATATAAACCAATACGTTATGTGCCTTTACGTACCATGAAGAACGGTTGTAAAATTTCTTATTGGTACCGAGGGTGGGAGTCGAACCCACACGGTGTCACCACCACCGGATTTTGAATCCGGCGCGTCTACCAGTTCCGCCACCCCGGCACAGGCTTGAAATTATAACAAAACCGGAAGGGGAAACAATAGCTTGCTGATATATTTTTGCAAGTCCATTGATCTCTCCTCCCGGCTTCGTTATATTTGGTCTTGAATTACACAATAAGGAGGTGGGTGATGCGTGTTATCGTGATGGTTTTTTTGGGGCTGTTGACTATAACGCTTGCCTTTGCAGAGCAGTGTCCTGATCCGCAACAATCCTCGTTAGCCTGGGGAGAGGTCCCTCCCCACTGGGAAGTTAGTCCTTTTTCTGCTGGTTGTCCGCAGGCCGATGAACAAACCGATTTTACCAAAGCGCATATTTTACAGGCTGGGTATGGGCAAGGGGTCAGCTGCCATTATCGCAACCGGGTCGGGGATTACGCTATCTGGCGACAAGCTCGCACCAAACTTCCTGCTCGGCAAACGCCCTTTTGGGTGGCCACGCTTGGTGGCTATGTCTGCGATGCCGGGCTGGCAGAATGCGACTTTCTTTTAATCGGTTAAGTGCTGGATGCGCTACCCTGCCTCGCTGAGAATCGTTTGGAGTCGATGGCATAATTCCCTGGCGGTGTCGGCAGCATAGGGTTGGCTATGGCAGGCGGATTGCCAGATTCCTTGCGGCCAGAGTGGGTCTGTCCGGTAGCGGGCAATGATATGTACGTGTAATTGGCTGACGATATTACCCAGGCTGCCAATATTGATTTTATCTGCTTTGAAAAAATCCTGGCAGAGTTGGGCCAGTTTGGTTATCTCCTGCATGAGCAACGCTTGCTCATGAGGAGATAACGCATATATTTCTTCTGCGTTGGCAACCCGGGGTATCAGTATCAACCAGGGATAATGGGCATCATTTTTTAAAAATACATCAGATAAGGGCCAACGGCACAGATAAAAGGAGCTGTTGCGAATACGTTCATCCACGCAAAAGGACATAGCAGTGGTTCCACGAGAGGGCGATGCGCTATCTTAGCCTGCGGTTGTCATGAAATCCATACATGGCATGAAGTCTGCTGGCAAGGGCAACGGCTACCAATAGCATTGTATGTGAAAAAACTGTGGATATTTTGGTTGGTTTGTTTGCATTGACATCATTTTGCACCTAAAGTTAGGAATAAGATAAGCGGAAAAATCACTACTGTTTCGGGAGGAAAGATGGTCACTAATGGATTGAGCGTGCTGACCGACAGATTATATAGTTGGTTGGCTTATCAGCTGTTTGTTACCCCCATGCGGTTGAAACCACCCAGCCAATACCATGACTCGGCTCATCTGGCGCAGGAGTGGTTTTATCGTAATCGGAGTGAGCGCATGGTTTGTGAGACTCCACGCGAGCATGTGGTTCATTATTTTTCGCCAGCTGCCAATGCAAATGGCAAAAAGGTGTTGATTACGCACGGTTGGATGTCTTGTGCCATCTGGATGTCTAAATTGATCCATGATTTTCAGAAGGCGGGATATGAGGTTTATGCGCTGGATTTCCCAGCTCATGGTGAATCAAAAGGGTTGCAGATTACCTGGGAGGACGCCGTACGGGTGATTCACGCGAGCCTGAACCGATTCGGTCCCTTTTGGGCGGCGGTGGGGCATTCCTTTGGCGGCTCCATGCTCATTAATACCATGAATCTCAGTGGGCAGCTCGCGGAGTTCGCTCTGGAGCGTCCATTAGAGCGCCTGGTGGTATTGGCTTCGCCTACTCGTATGCGCACACCAGTCTATCAACTCGCCAAACGCTTTCGGTTTAGTGGATCCGCCTATCGTTATTTCCGCCAGACTATCTTATCCAAGACAGCGGTCGACCCGCAGCGTTTACGTCTGCAATATTTGTTAAAACAGCAGCTGTGCCTGAAATGGTTATGCGTGCACGGTGCGGAGGATACTGTGGTTGCTCCTCGGGAGTCGGAAGTATTCTGCGAGATGATTGAAGGCAGTGAGCTGTTGCTGTTTCCGGATCTCAATCATCTGACGGTTATATTGGATGAACGGGTAACAGCGGCGCTGCTGCAATTTATGCAGGACTAGACGTCGGCCTATATTCCTCTACTGGTGTAGCGACTTTTTTTCTGCTGAACAAAAGCCAGGCAGTAGGTACGATATAGAGCGAAAATAAAGTACCGAGGCTCATACCGCTCAAAATCACAATACCGAGTTGACGCCGGCTTTCCGCTCCGGCACCGCTGGCAAGTGCCAGCGGCAGGGCGCCCAGCAGCATGGCCATGGTGGTCATAAGTATGGGACGCAGACGCAGGCGCGCGCTTTTGAGAATGGCATCATGGCGATTAACGCCTTGCTGTACATGTTGATTGGCAAATTCTGTGATCAAGATACCGTGTTTGGTAATTAAACCGATGAGGGTAATCAGGCCCAGCGTACTGTAGATGGAAAGGTTGATGCCTCCTAGGTATAAGGTAGATATGGCGCCCAATAAACAGAGGGGAACTGTTAACAGCACGATAAAGGGATCGATAAAACTTTCAAATTGAGCGGCGAGTACCAGATAAATAAAGACCAAAGCAAGCACAAACGCCATGGTCGTGCTGTTTGATGACTCCAGATATTCTTCCGCGCTGCCGGTGAAATGATACTGTATGCCTTCTGGCAGTGTTTCTTTCGCCAGTTTTTCAACCGCTTCAATGGCGCTATGCAGGCTGACTCCGGGATTTAACTCTGCCGAAAGAGTGATACTGCGCAACCGATTTAAATGGGGAAAATTATCAGGGCCAATACTGTGTGATACCCGTACCAGAGCGGTGAGCGGGATCATCTTTCCCCGTTCGCTTTTGACATACAGTTGGTTAAGAATACTGATATCTCGGCGCAAGTCCTGTTCCAATTGCAAAACCACATTGTACGATTGGCCGTCATAGGTAAAATTAACCGGATTATTGCCCCCGACCATTGTGGCTATTAATTCGGCGACATCGGCCAGATTAACCTCCAGATCATTGGCCAACTGACGGTCGATTTGCAGATCAATTTGTTCGCTGTCCATGCTGAAGTTATTTTTTACTTTACTAAACCAGGGGCCGCGTTCCATGGCCAGGGCAAATATTTTTGCCGCTTCATTAATCTTCGCATAGCTGTGATGACTGAGCAGCGCTATGCCAAATTGGGTATTTCCCCCTCGTTGTGAGAGCGGATTACTATTTACTGGGTAGACGCTGACACCGGTAATGCCATTCAATTTATGATCAATGTCCTGTCCGATTGCTTGCTGTGTGCGTGTGCGCTGTTCCCAGGGACGTAATTTGAGCAGGGTAAACGCGGAGCCAGGGGTGATGGAGGTTAACCAGTTGGCCTGTTCCGGTACGTCAGCGTAAATTTTTTCAATTTGTTTCACATAGTGGTCGACATATTGGGTGCTGGTATTGGTTGGCGCGGAAACAGGACCTATAATATAGGATTGATCTTCAGTCGGTGCCAATTCAGAGCCAATGTTCACATAGCAAAGAATACCGACCAGCAGACAGCTCGTTAAGATTCCAGCCAGCCATTTGCGATGCTGTAGTGCAAGGCGCAGGCTTTTTTCATAGGCGCTACTTAAGCGATTAAAATATTGGTGAACCCATTGACTATAGCGATTTTCCTCTCGGGTGAGCAGTTTGGCACACATCAGCGGGGACAGGCTCAAGGCTACCACGCCTGAAATCAGGACGGTAATGGCCAGGGTGATCCCAAATTGCTGCAGTAGTTTGCCGGTAAATCCTTCAACAAATCCCATGGGTAAATAAACCGCGGCCAGGGTAATGGTCATGGCCACCAGCGCAAAACTAATTTCACTGCCGCCGCGAATCGCCGCCTGCATGGCACCCATGCCATGCAGCATGTGGCGATGGCAGTTTTCCAATACGACAATCGCATCATCAACCACCAGGCCGATAGCCAGTACCATAGCCAGCATGGTGAGGGTGTTGAGCTCATAGCCCAGCCAATACATGGGGGCAAAGGCGGCGATAATACAAATCGGGATGGTTGCAATGGGTATGAGTGCAGAACGTACGTTGCCCAGAAATAAAAACACCACGATGGCCACAAATAAGGTGGCTTCGATAAAGGTTTTATAAATTTCATGAATCGAGCGCTGAATGTATTCGGTGGCGTCAAAAAAAACATTCGCAGCAAATCCATCCGGAAAGTTAAGGCGCAGTTGTGCCAGCGTTTGATGAATATTACGGGCCACGTCTACCGGATTGGCGGTTGATTGGGGTTTTATCGATACCCCAATGGCAGACTTGCCATTAATCCGCAGCAGGCTGTCTTCATTATCACTTTCTACTTTGATTTGTGCTACGTCTCGGAGATGAATGGCTTGCTGCTGACGGTGTCCTACAACGAGTTGTCCAAACGCTTTAGGATTGGGTAATCGGGCTTGGGCGACGACAGTATAGTGCCGATTCTTGCTTTTAATCTGGCCGCCTGGAATATCAATATTTTGTTGTTTAAGGGCCTGTTTAATCATGGCTACCGTTACATTATGGGCGGTCATTTTCAGCGGATCCAGGGCAATTTTAATGGCATAGTCGCGGGCCCCA
Organism: Legionellaceae bacterium; assembly: GCA_020831865.1. GTDB lineage: Bacteria > Pseudomonadota > Gammaproteobacteria > Legionellales > Legionellaceae > JAFIFT01. The sequence continues at coordinate 5,014 of JAFIFT010000006.1, forward strand.
AAAAAACTGACTTCCCCCACACCGGAGGTTTCCTGTAAGACCGGTTTGATATATCGGGTCACATAATCTGTGATTTCCAGAGGGTTTCGTTTATCATCCTGAAAGCCGATGATAGCCACCGGATTGGAGTCGTCATCATTACGGTAGACTTGCGGCATTTCAGCCCCATCCGGCAGCTTGCGAAAGAAGCTGGCACTCTTGTTGCGAATGTCATTAATGGCTTCATTGATATCCGTGTCCAAGTTAAAACGCATGGTAATGCGACTTTTATTAAGTACGCTTCTGGAGTGGATGGTACTGACACCACTAATACCGGCTAAAATATTTTCAAGGGGAATGGTAATCTCTTTTTCAACCAGCTCCGGACCTGCCCCACTAAAGCGGGTGACCACGCTGATACTGGCTTGATTGATGTTCGGTAAGTGGCGTACCGTTAGTTTCTGAAAGGAAATCATGCCGATAATGATCAATAAGAACATGGCCACCAGGGTCAGGACAGGGCGCTGAATACAACGCTGCGCAATATTCATAAACGTTTATCCTTGATGTATATCAATGACTGGCGCGCCATCTTTGAGCTTGTGCTGGCCTCGGGTGATAATAATATCGGAGACCTGCAATCCGCGCAGAATTTCAGTCATTTCAGCATGATGCGCGCCCGCTTCTACCGAGACCAGGGTGGCTTTGCCGTCTTTATAAATAAACACTTTCTGGCCGCTAATGGTGGGGATGAGACTTTCTTCGGGAACCAGTAAACGGGCACTTTCACGCCCAAACTGATGATTGACTTTCACGAAAAGTCCTGGCGAGAGCCGGGCCTTTGGGTTATCAATCAGTGCTTCAACGGCTATTGAACGGGTGTCTTCATCAACGACCGGATCGACATAATTCACCAGGCCATGAAAGACTTTGCCGGGATATGCATCGGATACCATCGTGACCTGCTGTCCAACGGCCAGGTCTGACAAATAATGTTCGGGCAATCGATATTCAACGCGCAGTTTTTGATTGGCGACCAACTTGACGAGCCCCTGGCCTACAGTAACGTATTGCCCCACACTAATTTGTCGCGAACCCAACACCCCGCTAAAGGGGGCCACCAATTTCATTTTTTGCAGCTGCGCCTTTTTGATGGCTACCTGATTTTGCTTGTCTTCAAAATCTGCCAGAGCCTCATCCACGGCTTGTGCGGAGGAGATGCGACGTTTTGCCAGCTCCGTTATACGAGTATAATTATTCTGACTCAGTGCCAGACTGGCCTTCGCAGCGGCTAATTCGCTTTGCAAAATACTATCGTCGAGTTCAATCAGCAGGGTTCCTTTTTTGACAAAGCTGCCGGGTGTGAAGTGGATACTTTTAATTTGACCCGCCAGTTCCGAGCTAATATTAATCTGGTTCAGGCTTTTCAGATTGCCGACGGTTTCCACTTGCTCGGCAACCATCACCTGTTGTACTGCTGTTGTTTCTACCGTTAAAGGGGGAGGGGATGGCAGTGGTTTTTTATCCATGTTTCTCAGATACACGGTGAGCGCCAATACTCCCAAAAAAAGAACTACTGGCAGAATCAGATAATGTTTGCGAGTTTTCATGCTGGACAATGTGGGAAATATTTACAGGCGATTATACGGGAAATGCGGATTTATTTCAAATCGTGCATTAATAAACCAGAGATCCTGCCGGCTCTTAGCTCCTTGCGAAGCGAAGTCGCCTTACGCTTACTTGCTAATTTTATCAGCTTGCGGATCGGGTGCAAAACCGTTAATGCGCATGGTCGCCAACACGGCATTAATCTGTTCCAGATCATTGACGTTCAGGGTACCGGCCAGATATTTTAAGTCCAGAATCGCCAACAGCAAATCGTACTGGTCGGTTGCGAGTTGTCGTTGGGCTTCAAACAGACGTTGCTGGGCATTCACTACATCAACCATGGTGCGAGTGCCAACCTGAAATTGTGCCTCAGTACTTTCCAGAGACTGGCGCTGTGAAATAACCGTTTCACGATCGGCTTTCACCTTGCTGATGCCGTCTGTAATCGTGTTAAAGGCGATCCGGCTGTTCACTACCACATCGCGACTGGTTTTTTCCAGTTGTTCACCGCTTGACTGGTATTGGTATTGGGCTTGACGGACATTGGCCTCCACCAGCCCGCCTTGAAAAATAGGAAAATTAAAGGCCAGCATCAAATTGGTGGTCAGCTGCTTCCGTGGCGCAAAAAAACTGCCGCCGGTACCCTCAACATTGCGGATATTTTGCGTATTGCTTTGTAGAGCTATGGTGGGCAGATGGCCGCCATTTTGCACCCGGATATAGTCTCTTGCCGCTTCAAAGTTGTATTTGGCAGCCAAAAGCAGGTAATTTTGTTGCAGCCCTTTATCTACCCATTCATTGACATTATCGGGTTCCGGTTTTACCAGCGGAATACGCCCATCACGCAGAGGAGCCAATTGCTCATAGGTGTGATTGGTTAATTTGCGCAGATTTTCATTCTGATTAATCTGATTGTTGCGAGCCTGAATGACTTCCGCAACGGATTGATCGTAGGCCGCTTTGGCTTCGTATACCGAGGTTATGGCATCGAGACCTACTTCAAAGCGCTGCTTTGCCTGATCCAGTTGTCGCTGGTTGGCCCGTTTTTTAGCCTGCGCAAAATCAAGGGTATCTTTGGCCAAGAGGATGCTGAAATAGGCTCGGGCGGTACGTAAAATCAGATTCTGAGCTGCGTCATTAAACTGCGCCAATGCGGCTTTTACCGACGCTCGGGCCTGGGTGACCAGCATCCAGGCCTGTACATTAAAAACAGTTTGGCTGGCAGTAACCGTCCATGCATAACTGTTGAAAGTTCCAACATTGCCTATATTACTTGCAACAGCGACATCCAAAACATTACGCGCGATACTGGCGCCGGCATAGACTTGTGGATAAAGGGCAGAAAAGGCAATCGGAATATTTTCCTTGTTGGCCATATAAATATCGTAGGCATTTTTAAACTCAGGATCATTATCCAGTGCTTGCTCATAAATATCCATTAGGTCAACAGCGTAAGTCGAAGCCATCGCGCTAATAGACAAAACCAGAGCCAACAGCAATTTACGCATAACCTTTTTCCTAAAAAATAAAAGCCTTTGGCCTCAGTTTGTTGATTAATGGCGGCAGGCAGGATTCAAAAAGCAACTGATGCGACCAGTGTCCATCCTGATTCAGCTGGTGTAGTTGGCCTTGCATGATGGGTTTCTGCCCAACCACGGCAAAGAGTTTCCCTCCCGGCATCAATTGCAACTTATGACCTTCGCTAACGGCATCGATAGCGCCGGTAAAGACAATCACATCATAGGGAGCCTTTTCCATCCAGCCGGCAGAGCCATCGCCATGAATCAGTTCGACATTGTAGATTCCGGCTTGTTTGAGGTTGTTGCGTGCTCTTTGCGTGAAATCCGCGTAATATTCTACCGAAATCACTTTTTCTGCCATTTGGGCAAGCAGTGCGGACATAAAGCCGCTGCCTGTGCCAATTTCCAGAACGGTTTCATGTCCTTGCAGTTCCAGCGCCTGTAGAATTTTTCCTTCTTCGAGAGGGGTTAGCATCCGTTGCTCATGCCCAAGCGGGATTTGCAAATCGGAGTAGGCAAAAGGGCGCATCTCGGATGGCACGAAGTCTTCACGATTGAGCCCAGCATAAACCTGCAGGACTTTTTCGTTAAGGACATCGCCTGTCCTTAACTGTTGGGTAATCATGTTTTTTTTTGCATCGTCGCTTATCATGGTGGTTCATCCAGAATTTAGTACCTTAGGGTAAAACGTTGCGGTGATTTTAGCAAGAATCAGGGTGGGTGCGAAGGGAAAAATTCACTCTATTGGCAAAATTTGAATATCCCAGACAATCAGTGATTATTTTTAAAGCAGTTTGCTGGTGAAAACTGGTATGATTTGCTATCATTATTCTTTTTTACTCGCTGAGGATGATATCGTGTCTGATCGTTTTACTGCGTACCTGGCGCAAGAACTTGAACTGTTACGAGAAGAAGGGCTTTACAAGTCCGAAAGAATCATATCCAGTCAACAGCAGGCGGTGGTTTCTGTCAATGAACAGCCCCTGATTAACTTATGTGCCAACAATTATCTGGGCCTGGCTAACCACCCGGAGCTCATTGACGCCAGCCAGAAAGCTATCGCAACCTATGGTTATGGTATGGCTTCGGTACGATTTATCTGTGGCACACAAACGCCCCACCGCCGTCTGGAGAAAAAAATAAGCCGCTTTTTGGGGATGGAGGATACTATCTTGTATTCCTCGTGTTTTGATGCCAATACGGGGCTTTTTGAAACACTGCTGGGACCGGAAGATGCTATCATCAGTGATGCCCTGAACCACGCCAGCATTATTGATGGTGTGCGTTTATGCAAAGCGGCCCGTTATCGTTATGCTAACAATGATATGGCAGATTTGGAGCAACAATTGCAGGCGGCGCAAACCGCACGTTTTCGCTTAATTGCAACAGACGGGGTGTTCTCAATGGATGGCTTACTGGCCAATCTTCCCGCTATTTGCGACCTGGCGGATCGATACGATGCGATGGTCATGGTGGATGATTCGCATGCCGTGGGGTTCATGGGAAAAGAGGGACGCGGTACGGCAGAACATTTTGGAGTCGCAGACAGGATTGATATCCTGACCGGTACACTAGGCAAAGCCTTAGGCGGTGCCTCTGGCGGGTACACATCGGCGAATGCTACTATCATAGATTGGCTGCGCCAACGCTCACGCCCCTATCTTTTTTCCAATACCTTGGCGCCGGTCATCGCCGAGACTTCCATTGCTGTTCTTGATCTGCTGGAAAAAGATGACGTCTTGGCCAAAAAACTCAAGCATAACAGTGCGTATTTTCGTGCTGCTTTAACGGAATCAGGATTTAATCTGATTCCAGGTGAGCATCCTATTATTCCCGTTATGCTGGGAGATGCGGCCCTGGCGACATGCATGGCTGATGCGTTGCTCCAGGAAGGGATTTACGTTATTGGTTTTTCTTATCCCGTAGTACCCAAAGGGAAGGCCCGCATCCGCACACAAATGTCGGCTGCGCTGGATCAACACCACTTGGATAAAGCAATAGCTGCTTTCCATAAAGTCGGTAAAGCGTTACAAATCATTTAATGGGGTTTAAATAGGTGAACATGATGAAATCTCTGGTTAAAGCGAAAGCCGAACCTGGTATCTGGATGCAGGATATGCCGATCCCTGAGTATGGCGTGAATGATGTATTGATTAAAATTCACAAAACGGCAATTTGTGGTACGGATATTCATATCTATTCCTGGGATGACTGGGCGCAGGCCACCATTCCGGTTCCCATGATCGTTGGACATGAGTTTTTTGGTGAAATTGTTGCCGTCGGTTCGGAAGTCAAGGGAATCAAGGTTGGACAGCGTGTTTCCGGTGAGGGACATATTACGTGCGGCTACTGCCGTAATTGCCGTGCTGGAAAACGTCATTTGTGCCGTAATACTCTGGGTGTTGGGGTCAACCGCCCCGGTTGCTTTGCCGAGTACCTGTCTTTGCCCGCTTCCAATGTTTTGGTGATGCCTGATGATATCTCCGGAGAGCAGGCATCCATCCTGGATCCGCTTGGTAATGCAACGCATTGTGCACTGGCTTTTGATATGGCCGGAGAAGATGTCTTAATTACCGGTGCCGGTCCCATCGGTATCATGGCGGTCGCATTAGCAAAGCATATTGGTGCGCGTCATGTGGTGATCACCGATGTCAATGATTATCGCCTTGATCTGGCCCGTAAAATGGGTGCTACCAGAGCCATTAACGTCAAATATGAAAAAATAAAAGACACTATGGATGCACTGCAGATGAGCGAAGGTTTTGATGTGGGGCTGGAGATGTCGGGCAACCCCATGGCCTTAAATGATATGGTTCGTTTTATGAATCACGGTGGACATATTGCCATGTTGGGCATACCGCCGGCAGAGACCCCACTGGATTGGAATCAGGTTATTTTCAAAGGTTTGGTGGTGAAAGGTATTTATGGCCGTGAAATGTATGAAACCTGGTATAAAATGATAGCCATGTTGCAAAGTGGTTTGCAGATCGAACCCATTATTACGCATCGCTTTTCTGTAGATGACTTTCAGGATGCCTTCCAGATTATGGCTTCAGGCCAATCGGGTAAAGTGATTTTGGACTGGACGGCATAATTTTAAAGTATTGAGGATGATATGGCACAGTATATTTTTACAATGAACCGGGTCAGTAAACGCGTAGAACAACGCTTTATTTTAAAAGATATTTCCTTAAGTTTTTATCCTGGAGCCAAAATTGGTGTCTTGGGACTGAACGGTTCAGGTAAATCTACCCTCTTGCGTATCATGGCGGGTGTGGATAAACAATATGATGGAGAAGCGCGTCCGCAGCCGGGCATAAAAATTGGCTATCTTGAACAGGAACCGCAGTTGGCTGCTGGTAAAACCGTGCGCGAGATTGTTGAGGAAGGAGTGGCGGATACCAAGCAGTTGTTGCATCGCTTTGATGAAATCAGCCTCAGCTTTGCCGAGCCGATGTCCGATGAGGCGATGAATCAGCTTTTGGCAGAGCAGGGCGAATTGCAAAACGCTATCGAGGCCTGTGGTGGCTGGGAGCTCGATAGGCGGCTCGATGTGGCAGCGGCAGCCCTGCGCCTGCCGGACTGGGAGGCTGTGGTGGATCAACTCTCTGGTGGAGAGCGTCGCAGAGTGGCCTTATGCCGTTTACTGCTTTCAAACCCTGATATGTTGTTACTGGATGAGCCAACTAACCATCTGGATGCGGAGAGCGTCGCCTGGTTGGAGCGTTTCCTGGAGGAATTTCCCGGAACGGTCGTTGCTATTACCCATGATCGCTATTTTCTCGATAACGCGGCGGAATGGATTTTGGAGCTGGATCGCGGTGAAGGGATACCCTACAAGGGAAATTACACCGCCTGGCTGGAGCAAAAAGAAGCCCGCCTGGCGATGGAGTCCCGTCAGGAAGCCTCGCACCAACGTGCGATTAAAGCGGAACTGGAATGGGTGCAGGCGTCTCCCAAAGGACGACATGCGAAAAGCAAGGCACGTATAGCCCGTTTTGAAGAATTAAATTCTCGCGAATTTCAAAAGCGTAATGAGACGAATGAAATTTATATTCCCCCGGGTGAGCGATTGGGAGAGCTGGTCATTGAAGCGGAAAATTTGTGCAAGGGTTTTGCTGATCGTCTCCTCATTAATGAGCTCAATTTTAAGTTACCCAAAGGAGGCATCCTGGGAATTATTGGGCCCAATGGTGCTGGAAAATCGACCTTTCTCAAAATGATGACCGGGCAGGAAACGCCTGATCGTGGTGATATTCGTATTGGTTCAACCGTCCATATGGCCTTTGTCCAGCAAATGCGAGATGATCTGGATCCGAATAAGACCGTATGGCAGGAAATATCGGATGGGCAGGATATTATGCGCGTGGGGAGTTTTGAGATGCCTTCGCGCTCCTATGTGGGAAAATTTAACTTCAAAGGGGCAGATCAACAGAAGAAAATGGGTACCTTGTCTGGTGGTGAACGAAATCGGGTGCATCTGGCAAAATTATTGAAAAGTGGCGCAAATGTGCTTTTGTTGGATGAACCGAGTAATGATTTGGATGTTGAGACCTTGCGTGCTCTGGAAGAAGCTATTTTAGGTTTTCCCGGCTGTGCCATTGTGGTTTCGCATGACCGCTGGTTTCTGGACAGGATTTGTACGCACATCATGGCCTTTGAAGGCAATTCAAACGTCGTTTTTATGGAAGGAAATTATTCTGACTATGAAGCGGAAAGAAAAAAACGACTTGGCAGCGATGCTGAAAAACCGCAACGCATCAAGTTTCGTCGCTTGGAAGCTTAGGATTTGGCTTATGTCTCTATGGAAACGTCAGCTTTGGAGTGCTCCTGTTCTGGTTGCCGTTTCCCTGACTGCGTGCACGCCTGTTGATGAGTCGACCATTGTGCTCGACGATCAGGGTTTTGCGCACCGGACACAACACTATCTCAGTGATCGGCGAGGTCGTAACCATTTTCCATTGCAAATAGCTGCCACAGGGAGAAAACGTTTTATTTTTGATCCCCAGGATTTCTCCTGGGCGGCCTATGATGCAGAAGGGGAGCGTCTGTTAACGGGTGCGGCATCGGGCGGTAAGGATTTTTGTGAGGATATTGGCGAGTCCTGTCGGACAGTCAGTGGTTCCTTTCGGGTTTACCGTAAAAAAGGCGAAGAGTGTCGCTCGGGAGAATATCCTTTGGAAGAAGGGGGCGGTGCGAAAATGCCCTACTGTATGTATTTTTTTCGCGGTATAACTATTCATGCGGCGTATGAAGTGCCAAGGGCAAACAGTTCGCATGGTTGTGTCAGGGTTCTGCCGAGTGCGGCCAAGTGGTTGAATGAGCAGTTCATCGATTATAAAACCGATGTGATCGTAATGGATTATGCGCCATCAGCAAGTGAAGTGGGTTAAGGAGGCTTTGTCGGTTTCGCGCAGTCCTGAGTTTTGGTTTCGGACTGCGCAAAGAAAGACTATCAGCAGGCCTGCTATTGTGCGCCCTGAGCTGGCTCGGTGGCGGGTTGGGCTTGCGTTGCTGGTTGGGGTTGCGCTGCGGGTTGTTGGGCGCGTTGCAAGTCTTCTTTTGGTGCCGCAATGACCTGCATAATACCAAAGCCGCCGTCTTCTTTTCTGGTAATGGTCAGATTAACGGTCAAAGCCTGGTTAATTGCGGTCTTATCATTTTTATACGTCACATCAACGGGAACCACGACCGACCATTGATCGTCCTGACTATCTTGTATGGCAAGCTGTCCATTCACAAGAGCGCTGACGTTTAAATTTTCCTCTTTGATGGCTTTCAGGTTGCCTGATTTTTCCAGAGCATTTTTGAAACCTTGCCATCCGGTGACTGTAAAGCATTTTTCAAGGGCTGCCAGTTGCTGGTCCAGCTGATCAGGTTGCATGGTAAAGGTTTGCAGGGTCGCCTGTTCTGCCCAACGCTGGATGACTTCCGGTGCAATGTCTTTTTTATCGGCGGGATAGGTCAGGTTACAATCAATTTTTCCCACTACGGTTTCCGGGGTTGCTGCAGCTGCTCCCTCTGCCGGTTGGGCTACAGCGGGTTCACCGGCTGGTACCGTATTGGCCGCATCTTGTCCGGTATTGCCACTATCGTTCTGTGGCGTTGCAGCAGTGGTGGTATTGGCTGTATTTTCAGTTTGAGGGCTTGCGGCATCCGCGGGGACATCGGCATAAGCGGTCGTTGATGCTGCTGCTGCGATCATCATCGCCATCAGGACAGTTTTTTTCATGGGTTCTTGCTCCTTGTTAATTAAACGATAGGTATTGGTTTTTCAATAGAGTTACGGTTTAGCTGCCAGCAGCTTAGTTCATGTTCAATAACTCTGCCAGTATAACTGCCGCAAGACGCGCGGTCATATGATCACGATCCAATGGTGGTGACAGTTCGGCAATGTCCAAAGCTACCACTTTGCCACTTTGCATAATGTATTTCAATAAGGGTAACACTTGCCGGGGCGTTAAACCAGTCGGTTGAGGAGCGCTTACGCCCGGTGCAATAGATTGGGCAAATACATCCAGGCATAGACTGAGATACAGATGATCCTGGTTCAGGATAAACTGATCGATAAATGCGGTTTGCCAGGCAAAACTGGTGGAAAATATGTCATCGGCACTTAAGGTGGCAACGTCCAAGGCTAACGCCCGTTCCCATAAACTGCGAGGGTTTGCATGCTGCTGGATACCAATGCAACAATAGTGGAAGGGGCGTTGTTGTTGTCTGCAATACTCGGCAATCTGGTAAAAAGGCGTTCCGGAGCTGCCTTTGTTCCCGGGGAGCAAGGGTCTTAGATCATAATGGGCATCAAAATTAATAATACCCAGAGAAGTGTGCTGAGGAGCAATTCCCTGAAAATGAGCCCAGGCTATCTCATGCCCTCCTCCCAGAGCAAGGGTTATTTTTCCCTTTTGCTGACAATAATGGATGAGCTTTCCAAACTCATCCTGCGCTTTCTCGAGATCTGACTCTCGGCAATGGATATTGCCAACGTCCAGAAGCGATATCGGCTGGTAGCAGGCCAAACGGCCGAATTGTTCTCGTATTTGCAAGGGGCCAGAGCAGGCGCCAGGTCGACCCGCATTCCGGATAATACCCTCATCACTACAAAAACCAGCCAGAACAATGGAGCCGTTCCCCTCTTCCAGCTCATCTTCTCGCAGATCGATCAAGCGGACGTTTTGATAAAAGCGCTCATGCGGTAAACTATCTTTGCGTCCCTGCCAAACCAAAGGACTGCTCACTTCATAATTTTCCAGCTGTGGCAACATGATACGCTCCCCTGAACTAAGTGCCTGTTCACTATTGTACTCTGAGTACAAGTATATACCCTGGTTCTTTAAAAAGGCTATTTTTAGGACGCTATCATCCGTTTGCCTCTGGTAAAAGCCACCGGGGCTAAACCGTTGGGTAGGCAAAACAGCAGGACAGGTGGTCGAGGTGCCGGCAACAGGATGCAGAGAGTTAGGCTGATGCTCACTGGCTGGTAGCACCGTGGTGCTGACCATGCCAGCACCGAACTACAAAAGAAATTTAAAAAACTTAAAAAAAAGGTTTGACAAGGATAATAAAATGGGTAGAATACGCATCACGCCTTCGGGGCGAAGTCATTAAGAGAAAGAGACAAACTGTGTGGGCGCTCTGAGAGGAGTGCAAGCGAGAAGTAGAAGAGAAGC
>JAFIFT010000021.1 GCA_020831865.1 Legionellaceae bacterium
TTGTAAAGTTGCTATTGGGCAGTGCTTCAAAAATTAAGGGCGTATTCGTAAAATCATGGGCGCGGTTAAAACCAACACCCGCGCTTGCACTCACCCACGGGATAAGCCAGGCACCTCTATCAAGCAACAGCTTGCCTTTTATCGCTATGCGGCTATGGCGCATCTTGTATCGGTAACTGTAATTATCAAATTGAGGGTCAGCATCGTCCCATATCATGCCCTGAAGTTTGGCATTGCCAGTGGTGGCCACTGCCAGTCCCCATTGACCCAGCCATGGGGAAGACAAAGCTGTTTGCAAGCCAACAAACAGCTCGCCAGAGGCAATAGCATTGGTCGACTTTCTGGCTGTATAGGTCTTTTCAAGTTCTGGAGCCAGAAAAAAAGTCTGTGTCTCACCACCCCTGGCCCAAACGGGCCCTGCACTCACAGCACCAACCCAGGTCCAGTCTTTGGAGGAAATAGCAGACCCCATGGTGCCCGCAAAGGCTGTACTTCCCAGCACACTGGCTGCAGCGAGAGAAAGAAATAAACGATACTTCATAAGCGCTCCTTGCAAAGTAAAAACGATTTATTATGTGAAAAAATGAAATAAGCCCCTGAAGTCAGGATAGAAACACAATAACCGGGATAGACCAGCCATGCCAGTCAAAGCATTACACAGAAGGTGTATTACCGACCATTTCAGCTAATCCCTCCAAAAAATCACCGGCAATGTCAAGTTGCGTTTCTGCCTCGATTTCACGCAAGCAGGTGGGACTGGTCACATTAATCTCGGTCAGATAACCGCCAATCAAATCCAGGCCCACAAAATAAAGTCCCCGCGCTATCAGTACCGGAGACAGCTGTTCACAGATCCAACGTTCGCGTTCGGTGAGCGCGCTCACGACCCCGCGCGCGCCCGCAGCCAGGTTGCCGCGTAACTCTCCTTTTGCCGGTATGCGTGCCAACCCATACGGTATGGCTTGCCCCTGTACCATCAGTATTCGTTTGTCACCAGAATGTTTAATGTCCGGAATATAGCGTTGCGCCATGACCGACACCGTTCCTTTGGCCGTCAAGTTTTCCAGAATCACCGATAAATTTTGCCCTTGCTCATCAACCAGATACACGGAGCTGCCGCCCATACCTTCCAAAGGCTTAAAAATGCAGGGTTGATGCGCTTGCCAAAATTGCCGTAAACGCTGCGGATCCTGACTTACCAGGGTTTCAGGGCAACACTGCGGGAAATGGAGGGTAAAAAATTTCTCGTTGGCATCGCGCAGACTTTGCGGACGATTGACCACCAAGACTCCCTGAGCCATCGCTAAATCCAGAGCATAGGTTGCATAAATATATTCCAGGTTAAAGGGCGGATCTTTTCGCATCAGCACGATATCATAGGCAGCCAGGGCTTGTTCACCCTGCTCAAGCTCTTCAGCCCACAGGGCGCTACTCTCATCCCGTACCCGGATGGAGCGCATGCGGGCAAAAGCCTGCCCCTGCATACAATATAAGTCTGCCAACGTAAAGTAATGACAGAGCCAACCGCGACGCGTAGCCGCTTTGATCATCGCCACAGTAGTATCTTTTTTAGGCTGTAAACGGCCCGGAGCATCCATTAAAATAGCCAGTCGCATCATTTATTCTCCAATCGCTTGAATTTCACGGGCTGCGGCTAATGCCGCCAGACGGGCGACCACCCCATAAGTATAAAAACGATTGGGCGCTTCACTGCTGGTTAACGCATGATCAGGCATATTACAGGCATTTTCAAAAGCCAATGGCGAAAAGTGCATACCCGGCGCATTCAGGTTATCCTCACGGCCCCGTCCCTGATGGACACGGTAAAAACCGCCGACGACATATTGACCAATCATATAGACCACTGGTTCAGCAACCGCCCCATCCGCCATACTTTCCAGTGTCGGCACACCTTCCTGAATCAAAACACGCGATACCTTTTGACTCCCTTTGCCAGAGGACATTTTGCTGCGCTGCTTCCGGTTCATGCGGCGCAAACTGTCACCATCATGCACCATCAGAATGCTCATGCCATAGGTACCATTATCTGATTTAACAACCACAAAAGGCTTTTCTTTGATTTGCAGTGCCTGGTACTTCTGTTCAATAGCAGCCAGCAACACATCCACTTTTTCGGCCAAGGGTTCAATACCTTCTTTTTCCATAAAATCCAGACCGTCGAGCTTGCTAAACAGGGGATTAAGCAGCCATTGATCCATGCCGGTCAGTTCGGCAAACTCACGGGTCACCGCATCATAATACGAAAAATGCGATGATTTAAGACGGGAGGCCCAACCCAGCTTGGCGGTGGGCTTAATGCGCTGTTGCAAATCTTGTAACACCTCGGGCACGCCAGCGGATAAATCATTATTCAGTAGCACAAAACAAGGGTTAAAGCCCTCCAGCATGACGCGATCATCCTGGCGAATCAAAGGCTCAACCACCAGTGGCTCTCCCTCCGGAACCGGCAGAAAAACAGGATTTTTTTCCTCAGGATCCAAATTACCAATACGCACATCAAAGCCGGCTTTGTAGATAATGGTTTGCAAAACAGACAAGCTTTGATTGTAATAGGGATTGCGGGTATGGCTTTCCGGAATTAATAACACCCGTTGGCAGGTAGGTAAATATTCATGCAGCGCAATTTGTGCCGCCTGAATACACAACGGCATAAAATCAGGATTCAAATTATTAAAGCCGGCTGGAAACAAATTAGTATCCACAGGAGCCAATTTAAATCCGGCATGCCGTAAGTCAACCGAAGATGTCAGCGGCGCCGGCGTTTCCAGCCACTGCTCACGAAACCACTGTTCAATACGGGAAAATTGACGGATAATGATTTCTTCCACCGCATGCAACGGTCCCTTTTGTGCCATACCCAGTCGTGGAACCGGCATCTTCTCAAGCTGGATCATAGTCTCTCCCGATGATCATGCAAAACTGCAATCTTACAATGTTTAGGGGGCAGATGCGAATAGCCCGGATGGTATTTGAGCGGAGGAAAGACGGAATGGTTTGCCGCATTGCATTGCACGATCTCTGAGCCTCTGTGGCCGGCTTTCCTTTGCAAGACGGTGGCGGAGAACGATGGGACTGGAATGTTACGGATTATCAATGCTATTCTGATACCTGGCCTGCGACCACACCACACGCCACTGCGGAGGAACCATGATAGGCGAGCTGCTACGACAATTCAGTACACAGATTGAAACCTTCCAGGTATTGCTGTTATTGACCAATATTGTTTTGCATTTTCTATTTGCCGCTGCCGTTGCACGCGATGCCGGTGGTCTTTTTCAGTTGGGCTTACGACCGGCGCTGGTCTCCCCCACCACCTGGGCGTTTGCCACCTTGCTCGGCGGAGTATTCGTTGCGGCTATTTACTGGTTTATCCATCATTCCAATCTGACCCGTCCACAAAAACGAGAGAAACACTATGAACCGAACCACTGATATACCGACTATTGACGTCCATACGTTGCATCAATTGCGTCAGAAAAACCCGAACCTGCATCTGATTGATGTGCGGGAACCCAAAGAATGGCAGGCAATGCGCATCCCGGGAGCCGTATTAATACCCAAAGATACCATCTGCCAAGGCATCGAAGCACTCAATATTAGCCAGGAAACTCCCATCTATCTGCATTGCCATAGCGGCATGCGGTCTTTGTATGCCGCGCAATGTCTGTTGGCAGCCGGATATACCAATATCACCTCTGTGGATGGCGGTATAAAAGACTGGATGCAATCAGGTTATGATGTAGAGGAAGGATGATATGTTGGGCCAAGGCCCAACATCCACTCCTAGTCGCTGTGTATCACTGTCCTGCGAATGCGTGCGTATTTGCTGTCTGACTGTCTGTTTTTTCAGCACCCGGCGCAGCAAACATTCCCAAAGTTGCCAGTTTGCTTTGCTTATTCTTGCTATTTAAGGCGTCCACCTCCGCGTTAAACTTCTGTAGAAAATCACGCAGATACTCAGCAGAGGTAGCGGCAAGCAAAGGCTCTGCGGATTTTTCCCAGTCGGCCGATGTGGGACTGTACTTGTAGACCGATTTTTGAAAGAAGCCTTGCAGCGCTTTGTATAGCTGTAATTTATCCGCATCATCGGGTTTATTATCCTCAACACCGGCAATTTTAAGGAGAGCGCCCTGGGTGGTCGCAGAATAAATCGTTGACGTTATCTGAGAACTCAGATAGAGCAAATAACCGGTTAAAATGATGTGCTTCTGACTGGCCGCACACGTTTTACTGGCTACACCCGACTCAATGATCGTAATCATTGCGCCGACACTTGCCCATTCCTGCCGTCTTTTCGGATTGGGTATCTTGCTGATATCATCCACCTTTTTAGTGTCCAGATATCCTTTCAGTTCCCTTGCATAAGCCTCTTTCAGGTCGGAAAACGATTTACATTCAAATCCCATGATGTACTCCTTTAACTCCATTAGTAAAAATTGGTGATTCACTCACCAAATTTAGTCTACTTAAAATACCATCAAAAATCATGGTTTTTTTGTAACAAATTTGTAACTGAAACGCATACGGTATGAAAAAACCGAAACCATCAAAGTCTGGAAGGGAAATCGTAGCGTAACACCGCACACGAGCCTCAAAATAAACGACTGCCATTCAAATTCACGCAACATTTCAACGCTACGCTCCGCATACATGCCTTGGCTTAATATTTGGTTAAGCTCACTAGTTTAACATTAAGGTTATTATATTAACACAATGAGAACTACCGAAGTGATGCATTGCCCCTTGTGGTCAACCTTGACTTATTATTTTTACCGGAGGTAGCCTGCCATGCTAGAGAAAAAACTGAAGCAACAAGCCCAAAAATTAGCGGATCATGAGAAAGAATATCAAAAAGGTCAACAAGCTATAAAGGTATACCAATATGCTCAACCTATCGCGGATACTCTGGCCCAGGACTATCTGACGTTGCATCGAAAAATCCCGCTGGCCAGTCTGCACAACACCAGCTTTCAATTTTCACAGCCTCATAACGCGCTGATTACCCCTATTGTTAACGCCAAACAGGATATCGTTGGCGTTCAGTTCATAAGCCTAAATACAGAGGGACAAAAAGAATCGAAAAAAGTCCTGGAAAACAGAAGCATGATCGATACGTTTGGTCGCGTTGCCATGGTACGCCAAGGCCATAATTTATGCCGCATCTACATTGCAGAAGGAGTGGAAACAGCAGCCTCCCTGCTTTCTGTCATTCCAGAGGAATTTACAGTGGTAGCGTCTCTGGGTATCACGGAACTTGCCAAATCAATTCCCTATATTCAGGCATGCTTTTACGCGTACACCGAAGTAGTATGGCTCGCCGATAACGATAAGCTGCCCGATGAATGTCACGATGTCGGATTACGTCAAGCTGCCAAGAGCGCAAAAGACGACTTTGAGCAAGCCAAAGTGCTTTTTCACGAGGCTGGTTTTAACGAGGGCGAAAATTTGTTTATACTGACCCCAGCCACTCCCGGCCAGGACTGGAATGACGTGCTGTCTGGAGCCAAGGATGGCGAGAGCCTTCGAAGGGCATTTGAACAATCGCAAGAACCATACCAGCTTAACCATTCTGTCGAACTTCATCGTTCCATCCAGTATGCAGAAGAGGAAGAAAAAACGATTCAAGAGACCGTGGATGCCAGCCTGCCTACTCGCGCAAGCATCATGGCCATGGAAGAGCTGTCGTTTCTCATTGAAATCGATCAATGCTCAGTACAACTTTTAGAGAATATCGCTCAGGCACTGGCAATCTTGTCGGCCGCAAAGCTTAGCAACCTGAGGCAGTTAACTGATGCAAACCGAGAGTTGGCATGGATAGAGAAAACCCTCATCAACATTGAAAACATGCAGGGATTCGTCTGGCACAATACCGCAGAATACCAAAATCTCGACAACGGTGTATTGGATCAGCTCACAGCGAAAAAAAACCGTTGGCTCAGCTTGTTAGACCTGGCTTCCGAGGAAGTCGGCACGGCATATAATTCAGGCTCGGACTCCACCCCGACTGAAACCCTTTTAAAGACCGGCACCGCCTTTCTTGAGTATTTTTCTCATTTTGCAGACCGCGATAAAGAAATATTCAAAGAAAAAAAATACTCACGGCATGACGTCATGGAACTGATACAAAACATACAACAAAAGCAACTAGACCCGTTAAAGCGGGCTATCAAAAAACAGGAAGTAAAACAGTTAGAGGACCATATCAACAGCTTTCAAAAAAATATTCCCATGGTGCAAGAGAGAATCAAGCATTTACTAGAGAGCATAACGCGAAATCAAAACGCACGGATACAAGAGAAACTGCAGCGCTTTAATAAAATGAGTCAACATTATCTGAGTTCTTTTAAAAAAGAGGACGGCAGCATGAGCAAGTTGCTTTTTAATTGCGGTTTACAGGGCTGTTACAATAACTTATCCAGATTCCGGGCTGCCAAACCTCTCATCTATGATCTGGGCCCCAGTAACAGCCTGAACTGCTCCGATCTCAAGCATATCGACTTCCTGGAGGAGGACGAGCCTGAAGTCAGTGATACTGTGCGGGAATTAGCCCATGATATTCTGGTAAAAAGTGGCCTTGACCAGGAAATTGCGCAGCGTCAAAAAAAATATCCGTACCACAAGATAAGCCATAGCTTATACACACAATGCGTTACAACCTATGCCTATAAGCTGGCGATACATATGCATCAATCCTTTAAGGTTCGGATTCCGCAGGAAGACAAGGGCCTTGCCTATCAGGAATTTGATGGAATCGCTAAAAGACGCTTTTCCACCTCGGATATCGATAGCGGAAAAGAGAAGTACACAGAACAATATGTGGTCATTGAGCGCAAAAGCAATGATGAAACGGGACAAAAGGAATTACAACGCTCGTTTACCCAGAACAAAATAAACGCAAAACATCATTTTTTTAAAAAAGGAATTCCATCGCAATCGACCTCCGGTGCGACCTCAAAAGACTGGCCAGTGTTCACCGAGCAGGATATTCTTTTGGAGAGTAACAGCAAACTGGTCGCTATTGAAGCCAGTGACTGGTATTCTTCTGATGCCAAACGGGCCTGTCGTCAACTGATGACGACCGCAAAAGCAATACTGGCCGAAGCCGTCAATACCCGTAATATTGAATTGATCTTTAATAATCGCAAGCATAGCCTGAGTGAACCCAGCCGACATAACTTTTTTAATCAGAAATATCTGCAACGAGTACAGCTGAGGGCCTCCAATAATCAACGGGGTAACGAAGAAAACGTGGTCAAGGGTTTACATCAATTCTATAGTCACTGGGCAAGCACAAAGTTTCGCTGCTTTTATTTACAACAAGGGGACATTCTGCCCGGTAATGCCAAACAATTGGAATCAAGACTCAAAATACTCCCCCCTCATGTGAGCCACCTGCTGCTGCCTTATTCGGCTCTCCAATACCTCAGTGTGCCTCACTGCATGGCAATACAGCAACGATTTCCTGACGCCGCTCATGTTATCGTTATTAACGAGACGAAGACCCTTGAATTACCCTTGGCAAAGATATTAGAGTTCGAAAAACGCGAACCGCTATATCATAACCCGGATTTATTGAATTTTATACAACACTGGATGCTGGCTTGCTGTGAAACGGCATCCATCTCCCCTGGAAAACGCCCGCCCTTTAAGTTGTTTTAAAGGATGACAGCGTACCCAGTTGGCGAAGATGACTTGCGTTATCAAACGAATCTTTGCATAATTGCTTTTTTTTATAAACACGGTACCTCATGGCACAACTTAGTGAATTTGTAATAAACCATTGGCAACTTTGGGCCGCATTATTGGCGGTACTGCTGCTTATCGTCCTGAATGAACACCAAGCGAAAAAGCAACAGGCCGCGAAAGTCAGCCCACAAAGCCTGGTGACACTGATCAATCACGATAAACTTGCCATTTATGATATCCGTCCGCAGGAGAGCTTTCGAGAAGGACATATTGTCGGCGCCCACCGGGTGAACAAAGATGATTTTGATAAGAAACCTTTGTGCCAGTCAAAGGATAAAGCCTTTGTGTTGGTCTGTGACAATGGCATCAGTTCTGGGAGTTTGGCACAAAACCTGAAAAAATCAGGGTTTACCCAAATCATGGTACTCAATGGCGGCATGCGCGCCTGGCAAGAAAGCGATCTGCCACTAATCAAGGGAAAATAAATGGCAAAGCTGATTATCTATACAACTCAAACCTGTCCGTATTGCATTCGGGCCAAACAATTGCTTGAACGTAAACGGATTGCCTACCATGAAATAGCGGTAGATAACGATCCGCAGCTGCGTGCCCAAATGACGCAAAAAGCCGGATCCCATACCGTACCACAGATTTTCATCAATGATCAGCCCATTGGCGGATGTGATGAATTACATGCTCTTGAAGCTCAAGGGCGTTTGGATAAACTATTACAACAGGAAGATTAATCTTATGACCGAACAAAGCGCAAACAGCTCGCAACCAGAACCCCAATTTCTCATTCAACGTATTTATATGAAAGATATGTCCTTTGAGGCACCTGGCGCGCCGCAAACCTTCCAACAAAAATGGGAACCCGATCTGGCTCTCGATTTGCATACAGAAAACAACAAACTGGAAAATGATATTTACGAAGTCACCCTGCACGTTACTGCTACAGTCAAAAATCAAGGGGCCACGGCATTTCTGGCGGAAATCAAGCAGGCTGGCATTTTTACTATCAGCGGCGTTGCCGGCGAACAGCTGGAACATTTGCTGGGTAGCTTTTGCCCGAATATTCTGTATCCCTACGCCCGAGAGGCCATTACCTCGGAAGTCCTCCGTGGCAGCTTCCCGCAGCTGGTCTTGGCGCCGATCAATTTCGATGCCTTGTATATGCAGAAAAAAGAACAAGAAGCGGAGCAGACATCCGGTGCAGTGGCACACTAAGCCATGAAAAACCCGGCAAGTATTAGTATCCTCGGTGCAGGTTCCTGGGGTACGGCGATGGCAGTTCACCTCGCTTTGGCAGGGCATCCTGTCTGTTTGTGGTCGCATCGAACCAACCACATCGACAGGATGCAGCAGGAGCGGAAAAACCAAACCTACTTGCCGGATATTCCTTTTCCTGAATCGCTGCAATTAACGAGTGATTTAACAACGGCGGTGCTGCAGGCTGATTATTCCATCATAGCAGTACCCTCGCATGCCTTTAAAGACGTACTATGCCAACTACCCGCCAATATAAAACAGCTCGCCTGGCTTACCAAAGGTCTTGATCCGGCCAGTCATAGTTTATTAAGTGACCTTGTAGAAGAGCGCTATAGTGCAACGCTACCAATGGCGATGATATCCGGCCCCTCTTTTGCCAAAGAGGTAGCCCTGTCACTGCCCACGGCCGTTACGATTGCCGCCAATGATCCCGCTCTCCAACAGCAACTGCATCCCCTGTTTCACCACCATCATATGCGGGTGTACTTAAGCCAGGATATGACAGGTGTCCAGCTTTGCGGGGCGGTAAAAAATATTTTAGCCATTGCCTGCGGCATCAGTGAAGGAATGGGGTTCGGTGCCAACGCGCAGGCGGCTTTAATTACCCGTGGCCTGGCAGAGATGCGCCGTTTAGGTGCGGCACTGGGTGCGCAGGAAGAGACATTTATGGGGCTGGCAGGGGTCGGTGACCTGGTATTAACCTGCACCGACAATCAATCCCGCAACCGGCGATTTGGCCTCATTTTAGGTCAAGGTACCAACATCGATGACGCCGAGCGTTCTATCGGACAAGTGGTGGAAGGGAAACACAATGCTGACCAAGTCTGTGCCCTTGCCGCCAGTCAAAAAGTCGAGATGCCTATTTGCGAGCAAATCAACCTGCTCCTGCAAAATAAAATTGACCTGCCGCAAATGGTTTATACTCTTTTTAATCGTCCGCCCAAAGACGAATAAGCGATAAAGAGCAGGTCGGGGTGCCCCTCCTCCCTATCACTATAAAACGACCAGCGCTAGGCGCCGGCCTCTTCAAAGGCTTCCAATGCGTCCGCAGCATACATCAGAGAAGGACCACCCCCCATATAAACCGCCATGCCCAGCATCTCCACAAATTCCTCACGACTGGTTCCCAAACGCACCAGAGCCTGCGCATGAAACCCCAGGCAGGCATGACAATGATTGGCAATACCGAGAGCCAAGGCGATCAGTTCTTTGGTCTTTTTATCCAGCGCCCCATCTTTTGTCGCCGCTTCCGCCAGGCTGCGAAAGCCTGCCATGACCTCCGGTATCTCTTTGCGCAATTTACCCAGTTGTTGATTCACATTACTGGTGATTTCTTTATATTTCTCTGACATTGCCTACTCCTGTTCATGGTTATCGATATTTAACGAGAAACGATGGCCTGCATTAATTCTGCACCAACATAGGGATAAGGCCCCATCTCGGCGATACGTAGTAACTGATTGTATTTGGCCAACCGGTCACTGCGGCATAAAGAACCGGTTTTAATCTGACCGCAACCACTGGCAACCGCCAAGTCAGCGATAAAACTATCTTCGGTTTCCCCGGAACGATGCGAAATGACCGCGCGGTACTGATGAGCCGCCGCTAACTTTATTGCGGTCAGCGTCTCTGTTAAAGTACCAATTTGATTTAATTTAATCAAGATAGCATTTGCCAGCCCTTGCTCAATCCCCTGCTGCAAGATAGCCGGATTGGTAACAAACAAATCATCCCCCACCAACTGCAGCTGTTGCCCCAGACGCGCCGTTAACTGTTTCCAGCCTTGCCAGTCCTGCTCATCCAAACCATCTTCAATACTGATAATGGGATAGTGATTGATCAACGTTTCATAATAATCAATCATAGCTTCGGAATGTAACACTAACTGCTCCGAAGCCATATGATATTGGCCCTCATGGTAGAGTTCAGACGCTGCCACATCCAAGGCAAACACCACATCTTTCCCCAAAATGAAGCCCGCTTTCTCCACAGCCGCCGACAACATATCCAGGGCATGGCGATTGGACTTGAGATCGGGCGCAAAACCTCCTTCATCTCCTACCGAGGTCGCAAGCCCATGGTGCTTCAGTACAGAGCGCAGATGGTGGAAAATTTCTGTCCCCATTTGCAGGGCATCAGAAAAATCAGCCGCACCAATGGGCATGATCATAAATTCCTGAATATCCACATTATTATCGGCATGTGCCCCACCATTAAGAACATTCATCATTGGTACCGGCATGACCATGTGATTGTTCTCGGGTAACAGCGTTTGAAAAAGTGGTTTTTGCAGGTGATTGGCCCTGGCGCGCGCAAATGCCAGGGATACGGCCAGGATAGCATTGGCACCAAGACGTGATTTATTTTCCGTTCCATCCAATTGACATAACAGGCTATCGAGCGCCTCCTGGCTGGCGATCTCGGTCTTTTGCAGTGCTGCGGCAATTTCCGTATTCACATGAGCGACCGCTCGCAATACCCCCTTTCCCAAATACCGTTTTTTGTCCTGATCCCGCAATTCACAGGCCTCACGACTACCGGTAGAGGCGCCAGACGGCACACTGGCACGTCCGAACGCCCCTTCTTCTAAATACACATCAACTTCGACAGTTGGATTGCCACGGGAATCAAGAATTTCTCTTGCCTGAACATTGATAATGCGCATTTTTTATCCTGCCTTAATTCGCTACAATAGAAAACCTGTATTATAGCAAGAGCAGCCATGACAGGCACGGTGTTTAGCCTCGGCTCTCCAACCGACATGTTTTCCCACAATCATTATGGAAATTAATTCTGCAAACTGCTTTTTTATGAACTAGAATAAAGGGGAGACGATCACTTAAATA
This sequence comes from Legionellaceae bacterium, assembly GCA_020831865.1. Classification (GTDB taxonomy): domain Bacteria; phylum Pseudomonadota; class Gammaproteobacteria; order Legionellales; family Legionellaceae; genus JAFIFT01. The sequence continues at coordinate 11,823 of JAFIFT010000021.1, forward strand.
GGGATAAGTTATGAAAAAATTATTGACAGGAATAATTTTCGTTTCCTCTCTCGCCATGATAGGTTGTACGGGACAACAAGTCGGTACAGCAACTGGTGCTGCCGCGGGAGCGGGTCTGGGGTATGCGGTTGGCGGAAGAAGCGCACTCGGTGGGGTGCTCGGTGCTGGCGCTGGCGCCTTGATCGGCAGTGAAATTGGCCGCGAAAGTGATCGACGCCGATATTACCGCTACCGATATTATTAAAATTCATGTGCATCGAAAAGAACGTTGTAAGATAAAAATGTCTACGTACCGAGCGTAAAGCACGGAACGTAGACAAAAATGAGCTTTTTTGTGCGAAAAATTTAAATGCGTTTACCCTGCCGGTAAAGCGGCTTTGTTTGCAAAATCAATTTAACTGCTATACTTCAGATCCAAACTCTCATTTGAATACCACTACACAACAGGGAAGTCGATATGATACTCAAAAATAAAATAGCCATCATCACTGGTGCCGCGAGCGGTATTGGTAAAGAAATTGCAATGGAATATGTCAAGGCTGGCGCCCGCGTCGCTATTGCCGATCGCGATCTGGCACAGGCGCAAAGCACGGCTGAAGCCATGCAACAATCAGGCGGGCAAGCTATGGCGGTAGCCATGGATGTTACCGATGAAGAGCAGGTACAACAGGGTGTGGATCAAGTTGTCCAGCATTGGGGAGGGATTGATATACTGGTGAGTAATGCCGGCATACAAATCATCGAAGCGCTTGATAAATTCACCTATCAAAACTGGAAAAAGCTGCTCTCCATTCATCTTGATGGCGCCTTTCTCACCACCAGGGCCTGTTTACAACATATGTATGAGGCTGGCAAGGGCGGCAGTATCATATACATGGGTTCGGTACATTCCAAAGAAGCGTCTGTGTTAAAAGCTCCCTATGTCACCGCCAAACACGGCCTGCTCGGCCTGTGTAAAGTGGTTGCCAAGGAAGGGGCACAGTACGGTGTACGTGCCAACGTGATTTGTCCTGGTTTTGTCCGGACCCCCCTGGTGGATAAACAAATCCCCGAACAAGCCAAAGAGCTGGGTATCACAGAGGATGAGGTGGTGAAAAATGTCATGCTCAAGGAAACTGTTGATGGGGAATTCACAACCACGCAGGATGTCGCCCAGACCGCGCTGTTTTTTGCATCTTTTCCCAGTAATGCTCTCACAGGGCAATCAATCGTCGTGAGCCACGGCTGGTTTATGGAGTAGAGCACCATGCGAAAATCTCGAAAACCAACAGTAAGACATAAGTTCGACAGCGTGGTCTGCGCGCTACAGGGAGGAGGAGCGCTAGGGGCGTATCAAGTTGGTGTTCTGCGCGGCCTGGTCGAGGCGGATTATCATCCGAACTGGTTAGTTGGCACCTCTATTGGTGCCATTAATGCGGCTATTTTTGCCGGTAACCCACCGGAAACCCGCATCGAGCAGTTAACCAAATTTTGGCACAGCATTGCCACACACAATCCCTGGCACGCCTTACCCCTAATGGAAGATACCCGTCTCACTCAGATGCTCAATGCCGTCTCTGCCCAACTGTCCCTTTGGCAGGGACAACCCGGCTTTTTTCATCCACGCTTCCCCTCCCCGTTGTTTGGCAGTTATGACGACCCGCGTCACTTAAGTTTTTATGATACCAGCCCATTGAAAAATACCCTGGAGCGGTTCATTGATTTTGATAGGCTCAATGACGGAGAAATTCGTTTAAGCCTTGGTACTGTTGAGGTCATCAGCGGCAAAATAACCTACTTTGATTCAAATGACACCACTATTCGCGCCGAACACATTATGGCGAGCGGGGCTTTACCCCCCGGCTTCCCGGCAGTGGAAGTCGATGGTCAGCTCTACTGGGATGGCGGCATTTCAAGTAACACGCCCATGAATCATGTCCTGATTGATTTCAATGCCAAAAACCGTTTATGTTTTATGGTACACCTCTTTGACTCCTATGGGATGCTGCCCCAGTCTCTCGATGCGGTGATGGCTCGAAAAAAAGATATCGAGTTTTCCAGCCGTTTTGAAAATCTGCTGAGCTTGCTTCAGGAAAACCACAAACTGCATTACCAAATTCATTATCTGAAACAGCTATTACCGAAAGAAAAACTGAAAGATGCCGATGTACTGCAATGCCTGGACTCCGCCTGGAATCATAAAGTCTCACTGGTCCGTTTTTTATACCACAGTGACGCCAGCGAATTATCATCCAAGGATTATGAGTTTTCACAACGCGGCATTGAGCGGCATATGAGTTTAGGCTATCGCGCCGCCATTGATGCTATCGAACAATCCCCCTGGCAGCAACCCGTGCCCGACACCGAGGGCATTGCGCTGTATGATATGAGTAGAGATCATCAATAAAGGAGAGTATTTATGAAACAAGGAGAGATCAGGCAACACGCCTTTGCCATGCCCTTACTCAGCCCATCGTATCCCAAAGGGCCTTATCGGTTCATCAATCGAGAATATTTTATCATTACCTATGAAACAGATATGGATTGCTTAAAAGCGGTAGTGCCAGAACCACTTGAAGTCACCGAAGCGTTAGTGAACTTTGAATTCATTCGCATGCCAGACTCCACCGGCTTTGGCGATTATACCGAATCAGGCCAAGTCATCCCGGTACGCTATGCCGGCAAAGCAGGCACCTACACATTGGCAATGTATCTTGATGATCATCCCCCGATTGCCGGCGGCCGTGAAATCTGGGGCTTTCCCAAAAAACTGGCGCAGCCCCGTTTACAAGTTGAAAAAGAAACCTTGTTGGGAACACTCAATTACGGCTGCAATCGGGTAGCCACAGGCACCATGGGGTATAAATACCAGGAACTGGAGCACAAACGCGTGGAACAGTCGATGTCTGGTGCTAATTATCTACTTAAAATTATTCCACATGTTGATGGAACAACCCGTATCTGTGAATTGGTGGAATACGAACTGGCTGATATCAAGGTGCATGGTGCCTGGAGCGGACCGGCACAATTAGAGCTCTTCCATCATGCCCTGGCGCCCGTTGCCAGTTTACCGGTTCGCAAAGTCGTCAAAGCGGTGCATATCAAATCTGACTTAACTCTGCCCTACGGCAAAGTAGTCCACGATTATATGAAAGGATAAAACCCCGTTCCATCCGGCACGGGGAGGTGAGGAGCTTGTGAGATCGCAGGCTCCCCCCCCCTATCCCAGAAAAAAATAGAGTATTTTATACGAGAGAATGGTCAAGAGAGACGCCGCAGGCAAGGTCAATATCCAGGAAGTAAATATATTACGAATGACAATAAGATTTAAGGCGCCAATACCCCGGGCCAATCCCACTCCCAGGACCGCACCGACCAGCGTCTGGGTAGCCGATACCGGAATACCGGTACTGGTTGCCACAATAACGGTAGTGGCTGCCGACAGGGTCGCCGCGAAAGCCCGGCTGGGTGTCAGGGCTGTGATAGAGCTACCCACGGTTTCGATAACCTTTCGGCCATACATCAGCAAACCCGTCACGACCCCCACACAACCCAGCAAGATAATCCAGGCTGGGTAATTATCGGCCGCAAAACTATCAGCCGAGTGAGCGACCAAACTATAAATAATGCTCAACGGCCCCACTGCCAGCGACACATCATTCGCACCATGGGCAAACACCATGGCACAGGCAGTCAGCCCCATGAGTACGGCGAAATACTTTTCTACCTGCAAAAAACGATCGCGACGACGCATGGAACGGTGCTCAGGAATACGGCGAATAAACCACATACCAACCAACGTAATCACCATACTGGTACCAAGGGTCACCGCCAAGTCTTGGCGCAGATCCAGTTGAATATCAAAATGATTCAAGCCTTTAAACACGATCATATAGGATAAAACCAGACCAACCAGAAATAAATAGGCTGGAAAGTAGACTTTGGCTTTCGCCAGGGGATCGCTACGGACAAAAATAGTCTGCTGGATACTGCTGAATAAAATATAGGACGTGATGCCTGAAATCAGCGGCGAAGTCACCCAGCCGATGGCGATATGCGAGACTTGTTGCCAATGAATAGCATCCATCCCTAGCACCAGTGCGCCAAAACCCACCATAGACCCTACCAACGCATTGGTAATGGAAACCGGCAAGCCCAGATAACTGGCTAAATTCATCCAGATGGTACAGGCCAGCAAGACACTTAACATCCCCTTGATAATCATCAGGGGCTGCTCATATAACTCGCTGGTATTGATAATGCCGTCACGGATGGTTTCGGTCACCCCGCTACCGCCGAGAAAAGCACCTGCGAACTCAAAAACAATAGCAATCACCATAGCTTGGCGTACGGTTACTGCCTTGGAACCCATCGTCGTACTCATGACATTGGCAAGGTCATTGGCTCCAACCCCCCACGTCATAAAAAAGCACAAAAAAATGGCCGCAATCAGAAAAATACTTGTCACATCCATCAGTTATATTACCTGGCTATTAGAATTTGTAGTCGGCCCCCAACAGTTTGGGAGTAATCAGCCAGATCTTCAATCCATTGCACCAGCTTGTATAAAAAAACGACCTCGATGGCCGGCAAATCTTTTTCCAAATCAAAGATACGATGACGGATATCCGCAAGCATATCATCACAGTCATGCTCAATCTCATCCAAAACCATAATCATATCCTCAACAATCTTGACCTCGCTGCCCCGAAAGCCCGTTTCCAATAATTCGTCCAGTTCATTAATGGCTTTACAGGCCTGTTTGGACGCATCCAGGCAGCGGCTGAGAAAGGGTAAAAAATAAGGAGTAATGGACTCAGGAATCACCATATTCCGGCTCATAATCAGTCCGGCAATATGCTCTGCCTTATTGGCAATCCGATCCTGGGCGCTCAACAATTCCAGCAAGTCGGTACGGGAAACAGGCAAAAACAGGCCGGTTGGTAAATGAAGACGTAAGTTGCGTTTGATATGATCCGCCTCTTTCTCCAACGCCCCTATTTTTTTTTGAATTTTGGCCGCTTCTTCCCAATTCCCGGCAATAACCGCCTCAAAAAAAGGGTAGAGCTGTTTGGCACAGTGATAACATTTGTGAATATGCTGCTCTATCGGCCGAATCGGAGAAGGGCCAAACATATTAAAAATGGATCCCATAGATAGCATTCCCAAAATTATTTGCGGTATTATAACGAGACTTGAAAAATAGTGCTACAGTAATCCTGCACCAATCGCCGCCTCAGCATCGCTCAGGAACAGTCTTCAGGGCTGAGCCCCATTTTGGCAAGCAGCCCGTTCAGCGTATCATGGTCATAAAAGCGGATTTTCAGCCACCCCCCTTCTTTGCTATCGGTATCAACCACAATGGGGGTACCCAAATACTCCGCAAGTCGGTTTTCCAGATAGCGGGAATCCGCTCTGGCGCCCACTTCGGATTCCGTATTTTGCGCCGCCGACTTACGCTGTCTTATCTGTTGCTCAAGTTTACGTACCGACCATTGATGCCGTAAACATTGCGAGGCTAACTGCCATTGCTCCTGTGGGCTCAGCCCAACCAGTGTTCGTGCATGACCAAAGCTTAACGCCCCCTGCATGAGCTGTTCTTTCACCAAAGGCATCAAAGTGAGCAGCCGCAACACATTGCTGATATGGCTGCGTGACTTCCCCACCTGTTGGGCGATGGTTTCCTGAGCCAAACCAAATTCTTGCTGCAAACGTTGGTATGCATACGCCTCCTCGACCGGGTTGAGTTCCGCCCGTTGAATGTTTTCAATCAGACTAACCGCCGCAGTCTGCTCATCCGTATAGCTGCGGATTACACACGGCACTCGTTGCAGTCCGGCCAGCATGGCCGCCCGCCAGCGGCGCTCACCAGCAATAATTTCAAAATCCTCCTGACCAACAAGAGCGCGCACAATCAAAGGCTCAATCACCCCCTGATGCAAAATGGATTGTGCCAATTCCTGCAACGCCGGTTCATCAAAATGACGACGGGGCTGAAAACGGCCCCGTCGTAGTTGTGTCAACAGCAGATTTTTGAGCTGCATAGCCATAAAAACCTTATTTGTGTGCGCTTGCCGCCAGGGGAGTCAAACTCAGTTGGCGACCACAAACCCAGGCTTTAGCCATATTCTGTACCACTTGTTTCGGCAGGTTTTCAGGCAAGCATACGGTGGAATAGGAGTCATGTATTTTCAGAGCTGAAATTTGCCGTGATTGCAAGCCACCTTCGTTCGCCAGAGCTCCCACCAAATTGCCTGGTTTCACACCATGGATACGGCCCACATCAATACGAAATTGCTCTTGTTTGCTATCGGCATAGTTCAATTTATCGTTGAAATTGCGCTCCCGGCTCTGACCGTCACGGACTTTGGGGCTTCGCTCACGATCTCGACCGGTGAATTCCCGTCCCCGACCATTTCGATCCCGCTCTTTTCCGCCTCGCTCACGCTTATCGTCGCGGCTGATTTCTGCCGGCGGCAGTGTGACCGATTCCTGCCATGACTTATCCTGGTGCAACATCAACGCCAGCGCAGAAGCAAGCTCCATGGGATCGAGTTCCTGTTCGCTCATCAATCTCGCCAATACTTTGGTATATGAGCGACGTTTGTCATCAGCTAACCGCTCCTGAATCTTCTGAAACAACAAACGCTCCCGAACCTGGGAAATTTGATGGTCATTAGGAATTTGTATTTTTTCAATAGACTGTCTGGTATGACGCTCAATCATACTCAACAGGCGGGTTTCCCGTTGGGTAACAAATAACACCGTCACCCCGCTACGTCCCGCACGCCCTGTTCGCCCGATACGATGGACATAGGTTTCACAGTCCTGCGGTACATCATAGTTAATGACATGCGTCACTCGCTCCACATCCAGGCCACGAGCCGCGACATCGGTCGCTACCAGAATATCAATAGCGCCCTGTTTAAATTGAGCAATGATGCGCTCGCGCAAGCTTTGCGTGATATCACCGTGAATGGCCATCGCGCGATGTCCCTGTTGCTGCAACAGGTTCGCCACTTCTTCGGTGCTGCTTTTCGTGCGCACAAAGATAATGACGCCCTGATAATCTTCCACCGCCAGAATACGTGCCAAGGCATTGGGCTTTTGATGTTGGCTGGCAAATAAAAACCGCTGCTCAACGGCCTTGACGGTCGCCGTTTCACTACGGATTTCAACCGACTGCGCGTCCGTTAAATAACGCTGGGCAATCTGTCTGATACGCGACGGCATGGTGGCTGAAAACAAAGCCATCTGTTTGTTATCCGGCAACTGGGCCAAAATGGTTTCTACATCTTCAATAAAGCCCATGCGGAGCATTTCATCAGCTTCATCAAGGACAAAAGTACGTAATTTATCCAAGAGCAAGGTCTTGCGCTCGATATGATCGAGGATACGACCGGGCGTACCCACGATAATTTGTGCACCGTCCTGTAATTCTTTTAACTGGCGGCGGTAATCCTGCCCCCCACAAAGCACACTTACCCGGATTGCCGGTATATCTTTCGCCAGCAGACTAAACTGAGCCGCGACCTGAATCGCCAACTCACGCGTTGGCGCCAAAACCAATACTTGTGGGTATCGTGCCTGGATATCAATATTTTGCAAGGCAGGCAAGGCAAAAGCGGCGGTTTTTCCCGTTCCGGTCTGCGCTTTCGCGATCACATCCTGTCCCGCCAGCATCAGCGGTATAGTTTGTGCCTGTACCGGTGAGGGGGTAACAAACTGCATGGATTCCAGGGCAGACAAAAGAGCAGGCGCAAGTTTAAGGTCAGCAAAGCTGACAGGGGCTTCATTCATAGTATTTCCTATTGATTCAACAACACAAAAAGGTCAGCGAGCAACGGTGGGCTTCATGCTTCCAACGCACCTCATCTCTCGCTTAACCACAATGTCATTGACAGGAAACGCCTCCCTGATGTCTCAGGCGCAAATGAATGGTCATGTAGAGATAAAACTGACTCCCAAAAACAAGCACCATGATACCAAATTTATTTAAAAAATGCACGAACTTTTCGGGAGCGGATCCAACCAAACTTAAAATATTCCCTTGTTTTATCTTTAATAAAATAGAAAATAAAGCAGTACATGTATCATGGCAGTTAAAGTAGCCGCAATCATACAAGCACCTGGATAGAGCCATGACACGCTGGTTGGATAATAGTTTAAACGTTTATAAGTTGCCAGGTCATCGATTGATAGCAATACGCTTGCGAGACTAATTATGAATAGACTCCAAAGAAAAACTCCCGGAATTAAAGTGACCGTACTGCAAATGGCTCCGACACACCAATAATGTATAAATCGTTTGAAACCTAAGAAAAAATAGTGATGATAAGATGTCATAAGACCCCTTGAGCCGCCATGATTAATAGGCTGATAATGAATAAAGCGATTGCAATGGTAAATCCCCAACTCAACAGATAAAGATACATTGGACTAAAGGAAGGTAAAAATATTTCAGATTTTTTTGCAAGAATGACATCATATATTGCTAAAACAAAACTCATAATAATGATGGTTGGTAAAATAAAAGCAATAAAAAAGGGAAGGAAAGTCACACAGCCGACTAACGCTGTTACGAAAAAGTATCGAAAAAAACGTTGAACACCATACCATATATAATAAATTTTAGTCATGGGTTACTCGTGGAATATATACCGAAACTGTCATTTCCCGACCCCTTGAGACAAAAATATTTTCAGGTTGTTGCATCAGAAGCCATCCCCCGGATTCACCCTTGAACATGGCCTTCACATTCGATTATGAATTAATTTATTTCAGCCTTCCAGTTATGGATAGACATGCTCGATTTTTTTTAAAAAATTTTCGATTGCCAGAAATCATACCTGAAATACGGAGTTATCTGAAGGAAAAACGCGCTTATTTTCCTGATACCTCCTGAAAACCGATCATCATGGCGCCACAAGACAGAGCAACCTGGGATAGGCGCGCCCCTGGAAGGTGAGAATACTGCTGCTGTCAAATCGCAGCAAATTGCTTTATCATGACCACATGTCAACGGGCCAGTCCTGCGATGAAACGTTTTATTTTTGTTCTCTTTTTAAGTGCGGTTTTTCTGCCGGTACAAGCGAAATGGCTGACACTGGACTACAGTTCTGTGCGCGTACAAAGCGATTATCAAAGCATCAACGGGAAGGATCCGTTTTGGTTGCTGATTGAATTTAAAATGAGACCCGGCTGGCATAGCTACTGGCGCAATCCCGGAGCATCCGGCCTTGCCCCTGCGTTCACCTTCAATCTCCCTGAAGGATTTAGAGCCTCTGCGATCCACTGGCTGCCTCCCAGTCGTTTTCCTAGCGGCTCATTTATTAATTATGGTTATGCGGATAAGGCCTGGCATCTGATTCAGATCCATCCTCAATATCCGGTTGAATCCCCCATTATACCCATCGAAATCGATGCCTCCTGGCTGGTTTGCGAACAAGAATGCATTCCGCAGCATACCGTCCTGACCTTCAGCCTGCAACAGGGCAACCACAATGTGCCCAGCCCGAATTTTGACCGTATCCACAAACTGGTAGGCCAAACTCAATTACCTTCCATGGACAGTACTATGTATCCAAGCGATGGTCATTTGCATCTCGTGTTTCCCAATGCACGACATAGCAGCGCTTATTTTTATCCCGAACAAAAAAACCTGATCAAAGCCGAAGCCACACAAGCCTTAACCGTGCAAGGGCAACAGTCTTTGCTCACGATGCCTGCCGGTAGTGCCAAGGCACAGTACCCGGTCAAGGGCGTTTTAGAATTAGAGCAGGAAGGTAAACGACAATATTATCGCATTGCAGCCCCCTTGGAGGTGCCCACCGACCAGAGTTTTCTTCCCCTGATGCTGCTCTTTGCCCTCCTGGGCGGCCTGATACTGAATCTGATGCCCTGTGTGTTTCCGATATTATCGTTGAAAATACTGGCCTTACGCTCAACCAGCAATAAACGATTGCAGGGGCTGTTTTATACCTTGGGTGTGGTGGTGACCTTCTGTGCCATTGCTCTGCTCATGCTGCTGCTCCAATCCTTTGGTAAAAATATCGGCTGGGGCTTTCAACTGCAGTCACCCGCCTTTAATATCAGCCTGATTTTTCTGTTCAGTTTAATCAGCCTCAATCTGTTTGGATTTTTTGATATCCCCTTTTCCCTCAATACCAACCTGCGCTGGCAGAACAATCACCAATATCTGTATTCGTTTGCTACGGGCATCTTAGCCTGCGTCGTTGCAACGCCTTGCTCCGCTCCTTTTATGGCAACTGCCGTTGGGGTTGCGCTGAGTCAAAACACACTGACCGCCCTGCTCATCTTTGTGTTCTTGGGCATTGGTTTAGCATTGCCCTATGTCTTTATTTGTTTTATTCCTGCCTTGGCTGCCCTGCTGCCCAAACCCGGTGCATGGATGGAAACCCTGAAGCAGCTTTTGGCGTTCCCCATGTTGTTATCGGTTATCTGGTTATTATGGGTCTTGGGGCAACAGGTCGCCTTTAACGCGATTATTTTACTGTTGATATCACTTTGCGCTCTGCTCTTTGCGTTCTGGGTGAGAAAGCGTCTGCGGCAAAGGCGCAGCAAACTGCTGATAGGCCTGCTCTCCCTTAGCCTTATCGTCTATCCGATTTATATTATGTATGAGCAAAAACTGTTACAACCCGGTTCGGACATTGCTGTTAAACCTTTTTCCATGGAGCGTCTGCAGGAATTACGACAAGCCAAACAAGCGGTTTTTGTCTACGCGACTGCCGCCTGGTGCATCACCTGTCAGGTGAATGAAAGTGTGGCGCTGGATACGCAGCGCGTACAAGATTTTTTCAAAAAAAAGCAAATTCAAGTATTGAAGGCGGACTGGACCAATCAAAATGCCAATATTCTGCAGTATCTGCAATCTTTTGGCCGGGCCGGGGTGCCCTTATATGTCTATTACCCACCGGAGCGCGCCCCCATTATCCTCCCTCAATTGCTCAGTCCGGGCATTATTATGGAACAGATTCGCGCAACGGAGCCTCAAAACGGGGCGAGTAGCCCATAAGGCAGAACGGAGCTGGCGGGAAGCAACCAATCGCTATGGCAGTTTGTCTTGATGATTGTTATAGTGGCATGCACAGACACTGATTAGACTACCGGACATGGCTACTCTCATTGGACAAACGGCCCTGAATATCGCCATTGTACTCTATCTCATTCATTATCTACCGCAACTTGTGCATAACATGCATGCTGAAAAACTCCGCGCAGTCAATGTGCATTTCCATGGCCTTTTAAGCATTAGCTATCTGGCAGATCTAAGTTATGGTTTTGGCCTGCAACTGCCCTGGCAATACCGTTTAGTGAGTCTGACGGGAACTATTTGTCTCTTGATACAACACCGACAACTGCAAAACATTCATGCGCAAGCGCCGGTTTTCCGTCGTTATGGACTTTTACTAGTGGCCGGCTTGTTTCTGTTTTGCGTCAGTTGGGTACGGCCTTTGTCCCATCCATATTATGTATTGATGGGTTACCTGGCCCAGGCAGGCGCGCTCCTGTATTTGTTACCGGCACTCCACCAAAACTGGCGCACCAAAGACGTGCGGGGGCTCAGCCCCAACTATCTGGCTCTGAACGGCCTGTGCTACACCTGTTCCCTGATAGCTGCTTTTGCTCTGGACTGGCCCACCCCCTCAAAACTGGGATCCAGCTTTGGTTTGTGTTGCCTTACCATCCTGTTGGTACAATACTGGCAGTATGCGCATCGCGATGCGCCCGTCAGTACGGAGTGGCCAGGGACGGTTGACCATTCTCCCCACCTACGTGCTGCAGCTTGTCCACAGTATCCAGACGATCTTGCTTAACCGCAAATATTGTTCGATGTGATGGGAGGGAAATGCCCATGTTTGCGCTTGTTACTGAGTCTTAATTGTCTTCGCTTTGAATATACCCCCATCGCTGGGGGTATTTTAACCTAAGTCTAACCTTATCTGTTAAGCTTAGTAGTGAGATTGATTTATATCCGAGGCAATAACATTGCTATCCTCACATAGATTTTTAGAAAGCGGTTTAAAAAAGTTAATACTGGTTCCTCCTGTATTGTATAGGCGTTTGGCTGCTAAAAATAAAGTGGGAATAACCCCAATGCCCACGGCAATTAAGGCTACAGAAAATACTTTTAATAGGTGTTCTATTTGGGATTGGCGAGTTTTTTCTAAAATCTCTACAGTGCTTGGGTTCTCTAGTTGTGAAGCAAACAGTTTTACTGCTTCTTCATCATTTAAAGTGGCATCATTGAGGACGTTCTGCAATTCCTGTACGGCAATCCCTTTAATGTATCCTTCGAACGTAGGAAGTAATCTATTAAAATAATGCGCTACAGAACGTATTCCCTTTGAATGATATTGAGGCAATGTATTCACAAAGCCAATTAGCGCTTTCAAATTTATTAAGGCTTTATAGGCTTGAACTGAAGGCTTATCGCATTCTGGATACAAGTCATTGATTTCATTTTTAGATTTGTATTCTTCGAATTTTTGATTAAAATCGGACTCCTTATTGATATTAATCATAGTTTGCTGCATTAATTGATATAAGGCGTTCAGTCTATCAATGAACAGTGAAGGAGCAACATAGTTTCTTTCATTGAAATAATGGGGGTTAACCGTTCGACCTTCAAACGGGAAAAATGCATGTTTGGAAATACAATCCGTATAAGCGTCTTGATCAGCATTTGAAACGGGCATACGTAAACCACGAATACAATTAAATAATCCAACATATTCATAGGCTACCCACCCACAAAAGCCTGATCGGGGATAAACTGTATTGAACGAAAAATCTCCATGAATTAGCGCATAACTTATTTCGGGTAGTGCATTCAATTGAGATTCATTATGTGCAACATAACGCTCACATATTTGTTCAAGCATGTCACGTGCTTTTTTATATTTCATTTGTGATGTCCTCAGTGGATTAAGTTTTGGGGGTATACCTTTAGGAGTGTATGCGTATTGTACCAGATCATCGAATGGAGTTTCATCTAAACCCGGAACTTTCGAGAGTGTTCAACGAACGGTGTCACCCCGCTCATCATTTAAGCCCGAGATTTAATCTTCCCTTGAAGTAGATTTGCAATTGGGAAATGATGAGCGCCCAATTGTGCATGGGGTGATTCCATTTTTCCAGCACGTTTAATCACACCCACTATCTTGATTAAATTTGATTTTTTTATTAGCATGTCGTCAAATTGATGTAACATGCATCCTTAGTTAGTCGTGAATTATAAATATAATATTTGTTTTATCTTGCTTATTCTGCTTTTCGAGCAGCCTATTTATTGTCAAAAGGCCGTTGTTATTCCTTTGGATTCGAAGGAAGGGCAAATGTATCTTGCCACGAGTCCAATGAACAACAACTTTTTAAAACTTATTGAAAATCACACAATTCAAAAAAATCAATGAATACTCTCGATACATGGGCGCAGAAAAAAAGAGGGTACATCATTATTAGGGGTAGGGATGATGGCAAATAAAACAGTTATTATTACAGGCGCTAGTAAAGGCATAGGTGAAGAGTTGGCTTACTACTTTTCTCTAAAAAAATACAATGTATTGTTACTCTCTAGAAATGAAACATTATTACATGCTTTAAAGCATAAACTTGAAAAAAAAATCCCTCAATCCTGTATTAACTATAAGGCGCTTGATATTACGGATAGAGAGCAAGTCCAGGTGTTTTTACAATCTTATTGTGAAGCTCAAAAATCTATAGATGTTTTGGTTAATAATGCGGGTTATGTAAAAAGAGGAACATCCGAAATTGACCCGTCTGATTTAGATGAAATGATTGAAGTCAATTTAAAAGGGTTAATTAATGTAACGAATATAGTAGTTCCATTCATGAAAAAACAAGGGCATGGTCGTATTATTAACATGTCATCTAGAAATGCTAAAACCCCCCGCAGTTTTTTAGGTATTTATGCTGCAACTAAAGCAGGAGTATTAGCCTATAATGAGGCGCTATACAAAGAATTAAGTGAATATGGTATTCAAGTGACAGCACTAGTGCCAGGTTTCGTGAATACCCAAATGACTTCAGACGTCCCTCTACATAGAAATTTGTTAATTCAGCCTGAAGATATCTCACAGTTTATGGATTTTATTTTAAGCTTACCTCAACGGGTTGCTTTAAAAGAAATCTGTTTTGAAGCAAGACCTCAGGTTGGAAAATATGCGTAAGTTTTATTGGGTATTGGTAATATTTGGATGCTTGTTTAATAAAAATACTTGCTGCCAAAAACTGCGTATAGGGATAATAGATAGCTGTTCTTATCAAAAATATGTTTCAATAAATTATGAAAACATTACATAGATGGCTTTAATTTGGCCAAAGTAAAAGCGAGAGTGTTCATCCAACTGTGTCACCTCGATTGATGGGAATTTACAGCACTTTTTGAACTTGACCTCAATTTACTACTGAATTATAGTCTCGTATTTTTAATAATATTTCTTATAAGAATGAACATATATTCAGACAATAACATTTTATTTTTTTCGTCTTACAATTCGAAGCGCTTGTTGCACGACTCGGTAATAAGAACTTCTGATGGGTATCGTTCTTTCTGTCAAGGCTTTTTTTTAAAGGGAGTGGCCAATATTCTATTAGCTAGAATAGAAACTGCGGGGGCTTTTTTACTTGCTGCTTTGTATGCTATCCCCTTAATTGCTATTTCAATTGTTATAACTCCTGTTTTTCTGGCTGCTGCTATTCCCTTGAATCTCGCCTCTCGCATCCCGGGGATTTCATCGTTTGAATCAGTGCAACATTTTACCTCAGAAAGCGAAGATGCGATTTTCCGAATTATTAAAGAAACGCTTATTGTCCTTCCCGTCATTTTTCTGTTTTTATCTGGGGCAGCCATTAATGTTATCCCGGGGGTTCTAGGTGAAGAAAATATTTTTTTCAGCTCAGTTGACTGGTTAGTAGAATCCTTAGGTCGCCTAAAAACAATATGTGCGGTAGTTGATGATCGACATTTCGAAGGAATGAGAGAGAGAGCAACCATTCTTACAGCATTAGAAGAATACCTTCGGGCATTTTCTACTAAAAATTATTTGGAAGAAATACCATGTGACTCTGTTTGGTATCACTCTACAGTTAGCTATTGATCTTTTGACTATATCAGTGGGTTTTTCGTAAGTCCTGATCTGCTAATTTTACTCCAAAAAATCATCTTTTTATTTCAGGGGCTCAATGTGAGAGGTAATTAACCACTTACATAATATGAGTTTGCACACCTCAATTCATGGGTTAGCAATTCATTTAAACGTGCGCGTTATGCTGAACATGCGCTGGATACCGCGGACAAGCCATAGCACGTAAGTTGTAACTGCCCCTGGCAGCCGAGCAACACTAGCAATGCAGCTGAGAACCAGACTTGGTTTCTGAGCCTGAACAATCACTATCCTTTCCGGGTGATGGCTCAAAAAATACCAACACATGCTGTTTGACCTCTTTTTTTCGTGGCGTTGTCACGCTGCCGTCGGGTTTAAACTTCAGACCGGAAAATTCTTCTCGTTTCAATATCTCACTTAAATCTTGTATGCATTGTGGAATATCCAAAATGGGCTGGGGTTGAGCATCCACGGTCTCAACCACTTTCTCCACGAGACAGAGTTCCGTTTGAAATCGCTCAAACAGCACACGCCGATAGTCTGCGTTTTTGGTAATGGGGGTAAAAACCATCCCCTGTAAGCTGCGGTTATCAGACGGTTGTCCTGTGACCAGGGGCGACGCCAGAGTCTGTATCGCGGGCATCAAAAGATTGCAATACCACATTTTTAAGGTGTCATCGTGCAGATGAGCGCTCGCGGCCTCCATAATAATGGGGTTCAGAAAGCGCAACAATAAAAACCCCAGCCATTTGCGCATCACCGGCGCTGTTTCGCTATCGCTGGGAGCCCTCCGTCGCAAATCAGCGTAGGCCAATTGCAGGATAGTCTGCATCAACGGGGGAAAATCAGCAGGCGCCAATATCTGCTGCAAGCTTTCTGAAAAACGCGTCTGTAACACCGTAAAGTCTGTTGGCTCTCCCGTAAAGCCCTCCAGCATCATCGGCATTGATTTGCGTTGCTGCAGCTTGATGTTAGACATGGGTTCGGCGAGTGATGCGATATGCTTCCAAATAGTTTCTTTAAACTCCTTGCGCTCAGGCTGTGCCAGAAATTGCTGTATCAGGATAGCCAAAAGCGTATTGCCCCGACACCAGTTCTCTTCTTGTTCCTCTTTGAACAACACCTCAAATACAGTCGCTAACTCTGTGTCTGAAAGATGTTTCAGTAAGACTTCCGCTATCTGTTTATTCGTTTTTCCGCAAGCCTGATTCAGAACCTGTACACCCCAGCACAATTGGGCTGGACTGCTGTTTCGAACCAATGCCAGGATAAACTGAGTTGTCTTCTCGCTATCATTGGAAAACAGATCATTAAAAAAACTTTCCAGACTGTCTTTTTTCGGCGCTGTGTTACATTGCAGCCTGGGCAGTGTTGGGAGCTGTTTTTTCGCTACCCCTGGCAAAGAGTGTTTTCTCGTTCCCACGACTGAGGGCGTTTCAGGGGTAGCGCCATGAAAGGTGATGGTTCTGTTGGTAGTAGCCGCAAAGTAACCTATGTTTCCCAAAGTGTGGGAACGGCGACGCTGGCCGGATGGGCGCGCATCTGTCTCCCGGTCTTCCATGCTTTTTTCCCGCAAAGGTTCGGACTTTTCAGCCCGCATGAAAAGAGACGCCACTCTGGCTTGCAGGTGACTATCAAGGGCCATATCGCCTAATGTCGAAGCAATTTCCCCTTCCTGCTTTATTTTTGTGAAGCTTTCCGGCGCTTTCAAACCCAACATCAAATCAAAGGCCATGGATAACTCCAGTCGCAAGGCCTGGCAATCGGCTGATGGCCAGTGCCTTTGTAAGGTCGTTGCCATCACTTCCAGTAATGGTGAAATAAAACAAAAATAAAAGACAGACTTCAATAACGCGTCCTGGGAGGTTTGCAGTTGCGCAATTTTTTGCGTTCGATGTGCCATATCCTCTCTGGCGACCGCTAAAATAGGTTCAAATTCCACCGCCAAATTCAACCCCTGCACCATCAGTTCTCGCACAGCGGCTTTGAGCTCATGGTCAGCGGGCAGCGCCAATATACTATCGACAGCCGATTTTGTCGGTTGCATTGCAATTATGGCAACAAAACTCTCACTCATCCGCTGACATTGTGGGTGATTACGCACCAAGGCCGCCAACGTGTTGGTCAAAAGCGTGGTACTCCGGCAATAGTTTGAGGTGGTTTCCGCTGCAAAAAATGCGTTTATTATTGTGCGGTTTTCTGGGCGGTCCTGTGTGAAAAAATCAACACAAGCCTCAGTCAGCAGCGGATGATGAATCGTATTGGCTATTTTAATGAACTTATATAAACCATTCACCGTAATACCATTGTAATTCTGGTTCTTGGGGCCATGGGCTTTTGCAAGAATAGGAAAAAGTTTAGTCAGTCTGGATACGGTATCCTGTACTTCCGTGTGATTTTCCGATGTCACCGGATTCAGGAGTGTATGGAGGATCGCCCGTGCGTCTCGTATCCGATGATGGCTGACCCCAAATTCTTCTTTGATCACCTCGCGCAAATGCGCTTTCATCTGCATCAGACGGACAGGCTCTTCTTGCGCAGATAATTTTTTACTTTCTTTATGGCCGGATTTTAGTATTTTTTTAAGCTTGTCCGCATCTATCTCGATGACAAACACAGCGCGGAGTGCCGCAGCAAACTCCGTTAATTTCTCATCATAAGCTTTCTGAAACAAACTCTCTGTGGTGTTTTTGCCTTTATGAGCACTACCCGTTTCAACAAGTTGCTGGAGCAAGTGAGCCAAGCCGTGAGGTTCTGTCGTCATATGAAGGGACTGTTGCAATACATCTAATGGGCAAAGACCGGTCTTTAAACCGAATTTAATTGCCAAACGTTGCGCTTCCTCTACCGCGGCCAGTAAATACTGATATTGTTGTTCAGGGCTTACGTGCATACTATGCATCTCATACATAAAAATAATGTGCCATGATAGCGAAAACAGATTAAGAAAAGATTAAACACCCACTTTTATGCTCTTATTTTAGACAAAACCCATCCTTTTGAGCAGTATTCTTACGCCTCGCACTCCACCATCCGTCTGAATCTAAATTTTTCCAATCCGCAATAAACCAATGCGTGCATCCAGTGGCTCTTCCGCCAAATCCACCAGTACTTCTGGCTGGTCAGAGGTTATCTGCATCAGGCTCAGTAAACTATTAACCCCATGGCATACGGCATCGATACGGACACTGTGATCAATATAATTGCGGATGAAACCGCCAATCGCCTGCTGCGGATTGGGGATATTGTAGCTATTCGCCGCAGTATAGGCATTTTGCATTAACCACCGGGTGGTCAGTATCATCGCCTCGCGATAGCGCCCGCAATGGGACATGTTTTGCTGCACACAAAAAGGGTACAACTCCCCCATCACTTCATTGATCCAGCCGTTACCACTGCTGGTCATGGTATCCCAGTAACGGCCATAATTATAGACATCCTGCTGGTTTGTCATTTGACGGGCTAAAAGGGCATCGGCCGTTTGCTCCATTCGTTGGCGATACACCGGAGCGGGATTAATTTTCGCATAATCCATTAACGCCAGTGTTGCCCAGCTGGTGGAAATCGTATTGGGCGCCCGGAAATCATCCCCCACAAATGCCTGTTGTTTTTCCACCTGGGCAAGCAGACGTTGCGCAATTTTTGTAGCGCCCTGATAGTATGCCGGATGCTTGGTCACCGAGTACAGTCGGGACAGGGCCGAGAGCATTTGCCCGGCATAGAGAAAAGATTGTTTGGTACTGTATTGCCATGTGCCCTGCTGGCATCTCCCCGTATGCGTCACCTGACCATCTGCTTTTATTTTGGTAACTAACCAGTCACCAGCATTTTGGGCCGCTTGTAAATCCCTTGTATTGCCCTGAAGCGCATAAAGATTGAGCAAGGTGAAAATGGTTTTTGATGCCGTTCCCGTCTCAACACGGCATTCTTTTTCCCCACTCAGGGCATCAACGGCATAATAAAATGCCCCTCGATTCTCTCCCTCCTGTAATTGCATTGATAAAAGGAAATCGACGATAGGCTGAAACTGCTTTTCCAAATCCGGACGAGGAGAATACTGCTGTATTTTTAACAGCGTATATAAGGCCGAGGCTGAGTAAATGGTGCGTAATTTTGAGTCTTTCTTATCGTTTTCGGCATCGTACACCTGCATAAACGCATGGTGCTCCGGATGCATGATGTGCAATAAAAAATGTTCGCTGGCATCGATTTGCCGCCGTATGTTTTCTTTGCTGAGCCGTCGCAGCGCAAGCCTGTTACCCAAAAGCTCCAACGCTTGTGCTTGATAGTTAACAAACGAGTAGTAACGATAGGGCGGATAATCAAAGGTGATCACAAAGGTAAACTGTCTGAGCTTACTAAGGTTTAGGCTATTTTGGGGCACCTGAGCTAGTGCCGAGCGGGTGACGTCCCGCAACGCAGCAGCCAGGTAATGAGCAGTCGCATCACCATGTGCTATCGCTTGTCCAGCATCATAGATCGTAAGATGAACAGACCAGTACGCCTTGGCATAATTGCTACCCCACTGCTCCACCAGCGCGCTTGCCGATGCTAGTGGGGGTTGGCCCTGAACCTCCTTTTCGGCAATATATTGGACATATTGCATAACGCTATCACGAAACAACTGATTTTCCGATTGCGATGCCGTAATAGCTGGCACCAAAGACGGGGATGTCGCCAGTACCTGCCCGGTCAGCAACACCATCAGGGTACATGTAAGAAAAAGCAATTTTTGCATAAATAAAAACCTGTCTGCTATGGTGTAAAGGCTGAGCCGCTTGCTGGTGTAGTCTTAGGGATAGTAATCATTTACGGCAATCAAGGGAAGTAATTTTTGCAGACTCTGTGACAAAATTCTCAGCATTGGCGCCCGCCCTGCATCACTTTGCACCAGCGCCTGATTGTGTTCCACTTCCAGGCCCACATAGCATTTTTCATCGAATTGTTTTCTGAGCGCACTAGTAAAACCATCACTCTTGCCCTGGTAGGGATAGTTCATCCGAATGCGGTATGACGGCTGTTCCTGAACCAACAAATGTTTCCAGAGCCGAGCCACTTTTTTTTCCAGTGCACGGGCCGGATCATACAACAAACCAAGATCAGCATTCCGCCTGACCCCATCGAGCACTGGTGTAAAACTATGGATAGACAAATGCAATACCAGATGCCCCTGCTGAATATGCTGCTGGATACAATGGGTGGTTTTTTGCCGAAAGGGCAGATAATAACGCTCGATCAACTCCTGTTTTATTGCCGCCGGCAGCGGCCTGGTCACCGCTGAAAAACACTGGGCATGTTGCAGCGAACGATTGCAGTCAATCAGCAACCGACTGACTGTGGCTTGCGTGAAATCACAGGCAAACACCTGGCTTAAATGCTTCGCAATCTCTAAGGCTCCAAAATCGATTCCTTGATGGGTCTGTAGCTGATGAGCCTGTTGCTGAAACAAAGCCTGATAGGCCGGCGGGATAGTATTGACGGCATGTTCACAACTAATCACCAGCGCTGGCCGTTTCATGGCACACTAAAACTTTGGTTCTTTAACAAGCAATCGGCCAACTGACGGTAAAGTTCACGCAAGCGTGCTTGATGATATTGGCCATCAGTGGCACGCAATAAGCGCTCACTGATATTGCCCTGGCTTAAGATATGTTCCAGATGCCGTTGACTCACCAAATCCAGATCAGGGCCTATCCCTTCCAGCAACATGGACCAGACCTCCCTGACCGTCATGCTGCGGCAGGGTAACTGCCATTGTTGTAATAATTCGCGATCATCGACCCAAGCCGACATGCCCTTTTTAATGCATTGCTCATACAGCGCTTTTAAACGCGGAGTGTCACAGGGACGCTCCAGAATATAATCAGACTGGCTATGCCATTTTTTCAGCAGCGCATGAATAGCAAGGGCAATGGCAATATCCGCCCCCACACATTCCTGGGAGTCAATGATACGAATTTCAATGGCCATCATTTCAAATTTGGCAATGGCCGCACGCGAATTTAACCATTCATGCTGTAATATGCCTTGGGGATCATAAGGGCGAATATCACGATACATGGGCGCTAAAATACGGCGATGGTACTCTGCCTCAGACGCGATAAACTCCGGGATGACCTGGCCACTAATGGAGGGAATGCGTTGTTGGTTTTTGGCATAGTAGTCTAAACGTGAGTCCAGCAATCCGGTGGCTTTTCCTTCTAAAAATGGCGTACTGGCCGCAAGTGCCGGTAACAGGGGCAGCAGGACACGAATGCGGTTATGCAAATGGCAAAACTCGTCATCCGTCGCAAAAGGTAAATTGACATGCATGCTCTGCAAATTGGCCCAACCGTGACCCTGGCAGTTAAAGATAGCGTCATACTGCTGATAAATCGCTTTGTTTCCATGCGGCCAGCGTTGCGTATCGCTTACAGGGTTCATCCAGGGATGGGCTCCTGTTGGCAACAATTGCAGCTGATGTTGTGCCAACAACGGCTGCATGGCAACAATGGTCTGTTGAAAATCATCACGAATGCGTGCTTGCGGCAATTGTGGCCCATTGTTTTTTAATTCCAGTACATGCAAAACCAGTTCATTACTGGCCGCAATGTTTCCAAGCGCAACTTCATTGACCAGCTTACCGGCCAAAGCCTCTAAAACCCGATCACTGCGGGGAGCGACCGCCAAGGTATCACGGTCAACCAACATATACTCAATTTCTATCCCGATGACAGAAAACAGCGGATAATCAGACATAACCATGCTTCCGGCGAATACGTTGTAAAAAGGTGCGCATAATATCATGATAAAGTTGTTCGCCGAGAATTTTATCTTCTATTCCAAAATCAATACTGGGATTATCATTCACTTCAATGACATAATGTTGGTCGCCCCGGCTTTTGATGTCCACACCATAGAGACTATTACCAATCAGCCGAGTCGCTTTTAAGGCCAGTTTAATGACTGCCTCCGGCACCTCATGCAAGGAAACCGTCTCAACGTCACCTTCTCTATTGTGGGTCGCATCCCAATTGTAGATCTGCCAATGCCCACTGGCCATATAATAGCGGCAGGCAAAAAGCGGTTTGTGATCCAGGATGCCGATGCGCCAATCAAAATCGGTGGGGATATAGGCCTGGATCAGGATGAGATCAGAGGTTTTGAAAAATTTCGCTACCGCTTTCTCCAGCGATTTTTTATCCTGCAATTTAATCACTCCATGCGAGAAGGCACTGTCTGGTTTTTTTAAAACACAGGGAAATTCAAGTGGCGGTAGTTGGTTATCAAATTTGCTGACAAATAAAGTTTGGGGAGTCGGGATGTCATGGCTGCGCAAAAGCTCGGCAAGATAGACCTTGTTAGTACATTTGACAATAGACTGGGGATCATCAATAACCACCATGTTTTCCTGTGCCGCACGTCTGGCAAAACGATAGGTATAATGCTCAACTGCGGTTGTGGCACGAATAAATAGGCCATCATATTCCGCAATACTCTTGATATCATTTTTATCCACCATCTCTACATTGATACCCAGAGCATCACCAGCACTTAAAAAAGCCTCCAGAGCTTTTTTATTAGAAGGTGCGTTGAGCTCAGACGGATCGACCAACATAGCCACATCGTGAAAACGCTGCTTTTTGCTCCACTGATGGAACCGTTTTTTAGACAGGTACGTTTCTGCCGCATGTTGCATGAAATCAACATGCGCTTCGGGGACTTCCTTTAGCGACAGCAGTGCTATTTTTTTTATGGACCACTTTTTTTTCTTTTCAAAACTAAAACGCAGCAAGGGCAGGGGAAACAGCCCATGTAATTTTTTTGCCAAAACCGCATGTTTTTTCGCTAAATTTTGGCCAAAATAGAGACTGAAGACAAAAGCGTCTGCTTTAATGGTTTTTAAACTATGTTGAATTTCCTCATCAATATCGTGTGAGATTTGTTTGGATAAACTGGCCGTGAGGGCATCCTGAATACTAAGCGCTGAGGGAATGGCTTTATGATCACGGGCCTGAGCCAGTAAAGACACATAATAACCAATGCTCTGATAGTCATAAGACTGGCAAAGATTCATGACCCGCATGGACAGATTGTGGTAGCTGCTCTCATTGGATAAATAATCGGAAGCATGCACAATCGGAGCAATTTTGGCTAAAAAATCCCAACTCAGGGGATCATCCGTTACGATAAGGGTTTGCATACGGTATCCTCGGGTTGAATTATTAATAAATTCGCATCATAGGTAATCACGCCCAATAAAATAGCATTAATGAGATGATGGGAACTTACCTTGTAATAATTATCATGGGACAATGGATTTTCACGATGGGGATCGGCAACAACAACGTGTCTTTTTTGCTCATCATAGCCACATAAAACAACAAAATGGCCGCAGGGCGTTCCCCGAATATCATCGTAAATAGACTCGCCTGCACTGGTGAAACGTTCACGGGCGCTGCGGTACAAATAGGTCGCGCTTAATCCTGTCAATATTGGTATTTTTTGATCAAAATACTGCTTGAGTAATGCCACACTGAGCGTTCGAAAGCACACTTGCCCGCCGGCGCTCAAATAGCGCTGGTACGCACGGCTGACCTGAAGGGTATTCTTGTCTTGTTTATACCGCAGTTGCTCTTCCAGTTTCGCATGTAATGTCGCCGAATCCGCTACCCCATGAACAAACCAGGTTGGATCAAAAATAGTGAGATTGTTGACATAAATCTTGGCCTGAAAGGCCCGTTCCAAGGCATGCAGACCCAGGACAGGAGCAAGTGTACCGCCCGAGTGCGAACGCTCAATATTACGAATCAAGTCATCAAGGTTCAGCGACAGACCGTAATAGTTATAAATCGCATGTAAGCTGGTAGGACCACAAGACTCATCATCAGGCTGGGTATGGATAGTCAGATCAATCATAGGAAGCCCGGGTTAGTGGATAGGTAGTCCGTATTTTAGATTGTTCCCGGAGTATACGGCAGATACGCCATCGTATATGAAAACAGTCCGGATCGACAGAAGCCACCGCTGCTGTCTGTGCTTTCGCTGAACAAACTAAAGTACCGTGTGATAGTATCAAAGGTAGAATGCAACACCGGCTTTGTCAACTCCCGAAAGCCCCATCCTCAATAAAATAAATCGATGCGAAGCGCTGACAACTCCGCTTCGGATATGGTTCAGATGCCCACAGGCACAAAAACGCCGAAGGTGATGATGGCATGGTAATATTTGAAACGCCCTTTAAGGCAAGCATGGCTTTTTCAGGAATGTTTGCCCTGTTTTTTTGCATGACCATTGGCGTTGACCTTAATGGCATTCGACTGGACGAACTCCGCGAGTTTTTTGGAAGACACCGGGTGGCTATAATAAAATCCCTGGACTTCCTGACAGGCCCTGTCTTTGAGAAAGTTAATTTGCTTCTGGGTTTCCACGCCTTCGGCGAGGACTTTAAAACCCAAACTCTTTCCCATGGTAATGATAGCTTCAATAATAGCTTCATCACTGCGGCAACAGGCAATATTTGAAATAAACGCTTTATCAATTTTCAAGCCATCGATATGCGCTTTGCTTAAATAATTCAAGCTTGAATTGCCTGTACCGAAATCATCCAGAACTATTTTTATCCCTATTTTTTTAAGTTTGGTTAACATATAAAGAATATCGGGGTGGGTAATAATAACATTTTCTGTAATCTCTAATTCGAGATAACGTGGCGGAACGCTATATTCTGCAAGAAGACTATGGATAACCTCAGCAAAGTTGGCTTGCTTTAATTGTTGCGTCGCCACATTAACGGCGACACGAATATAAGGCATCCCTGCCCGATGCCAGGCAGCAATTTGCTTGCAGGTGGCACGCAATACCCATTCCCCCAGACTGATGATTAATCCGGACTCTTCTGCCGCGGGAATAAAATCAAGGGGCAAAATGACCCCTTTGCGGGGATGTTGCCAACGGATTAATGCCTCAACGGCCAACAGGGTTTTCTTATCTATATCAAATTGTGGCTGAAATAAAAGAAAAAACTCATTCTTCTGAATCGCCTCCCTCAACTCCATTTCTCTTTGATAGCGCTGTCGGCTATGGAGATTCAACACTTTTGTGTAAAAATGGAACTGATTGCCACTACGTGATTTGGCCTCATACATCGCCAGGTCAGCGTGTTTCAGCAAGGTTAATGCTGTCTTACCATTCTCGGGGAAAATACTGATGCCAATACTGGTGGTAATAGATACTTTCTGGCCATCCACATCAAAAAGCATTTTAAAGGCAGCGATAACCTTACGCGCCAGCTTTTCAATGTCTTTCCCTTGAGAGACTTTTGGAAAAATCATAATAAATTCATCACCGCCAACCCGAGAACAGGTATCTTCCTGTCGAATAAGCATAGACAGACGTTTAGCCACTTGCAAAAGCAGTTTATCACCAGCCTCGTGGCCTAAACTGTCATTGACCAGCTTGAAACGATCCAAATCCATAAAGAACACACAAAAGCCATTATTATAGCGCTTCGCCTGACTGATAGCCTGTTTCAATCGATCAGCTAATAAGACCCGGTTGGGTAGTTTCGTCACAATGTCATGTGTCGCCTGATACTCTAATTCTTTTTCCAGATAGGTGCGATCAGTCACATCGCGAAAACTCCAGACCTGCCCTACAGTACGCCCCTGCAGTCGATGGGGGTGGGAAAAACACTCCAATACCTTACCATTTTGTAAGGTCAAGGAGAGCTGAACCTTGTTATTAATGTTTGCTTTTAATGTTTTCAGCGCCCTTAGGTATTTCTCCGAACCGGCTATTTTACCCGTCATATGTTCCTGAAACAGCGATTCCTCTCTGGTTTTGAGCACCGATTGTGGAATCTCCCACATTTTGACAAATAACTGATTGTAATCAATGACATGG
This sequence comes from Legionellaceae bacterium, assembly GCA_020831865.1. Taxonomy (GTDB): domain Bacteria; phylum Pseudomonadota; class Gammaproteobacteria; order Legionellales; family Legionellaceae; genus JAFIFT01. Next base: position 37,838 of record JAFIFT010000021.1, read on the forward strand.
TCATCCAGATCCACAACAAAAACCGCATCTTTGGTGGACTCCAGAGTGGCACGCAGCAAGGATAACGACTGTTGCAGGTTTTCTGTTTTGTTCTGCACCGTTTTCTGGAGTAATTCCGTATGACGTTTGGTTGCTTTGGTCAACAGCCATTTACGCGTCAACGCGCAGGCGAGTTGGCGGATGGCAATGTAATCAAAGGGTTTTTTCAAAATCAAATAATTATCGCTCATGCCGAGCTGTTGTACGGTCTCCTCCCAGCTATAATCAGAATAGGCCGTACAGATGACAATTTGTATATCCGGATCAACTTTCCAGATACGTTGAATGGTTTCAACGCCATCCCAACCAGGCGGCATCCGAATATCAACGAACGCAAGGGCATAGGGCTTTCCCTCCTTAAGTGCGGCTTTGATCTTTTCAAGACCCTCATAGCCCTGAGATGCGGTATCAAACTGAAATTCGGGCAAATAGCTCTTATCAGCAGCATCCTCCTTTTCTTCACCAAATAAGGCAGTATCCAATTGTGCAAAAGCCTCAGATTCTGGTTTTACCGTAAGTACTTTAATCACATCCTGATGAATATTGGGATTATCATCAATAATAATAATTCTGAGTGCGTCATTTTGCATTCCAACATCCTTACTGTCTCTGTTTTTTCGTTCGTTTCGGTATGCGAAGCGTGAAAGTGGCGCCACAGTGCATCCCACTACTTGCCACCGTGAGAGAGCCGCCCAGGTCTTTTGCCGACAGGGCACTGCTGTGCAAGCCAAAACCATGGCCATACTCTTTGGTCGTAAAGCCAAATGCGAACACACGCGCAAGATGTTCGGCCGCGATACCCACACCGTTATCAATAATGCTTATCCGAATGTCCGCTTGTGTATTTTTGACCCTGATGCGAATCGTTTTACTTTCCTCATGCACGTTTTTGACTACGGCATCCTGCGCATTCTGCAGTACATTTACCAAAATTTGTAATAATTTGGATTTGTTCGTCGTGATAAAGGGCGTATCATCATATTCTTTGTGTACTGCCACATGGTATTTTTCAGGATTCACGGACATTTTTAACGCGGTATCAATCAGCTCCGGAATAAAAATTTTCTCCAGGATGCCAGGACTACCGCTAATGATCTGCTGCATCGCTACAATCTCTTTGATATGGTCCAAATGCTCATCCATATTTTGAGTTTCCGTTACATTTTTTTCCGCTTCATTTTTGAGAACACGTGCCAGTTCCACAAGGTAATCCGGAATCAGCTTACCTTTTGGATCATCGCTTAAAAATACCGCCAAATGCGCCCGATTTTCTTCAATCATGCAAGCCGTTTTGAATAATCTGGCAACATAAGCGGGCACAGGACTTGCCTTTAAAATATTCAAAGATACATTGGCGCTATTCAGAACATTGCCTATATTATGCAAAATGGTGGTTGCCACTTCCGCCATACCCGCCTGGCGGGATACTACCAGCAGTTTGTCTTGTATTTTTTGCGTTTTTTGTTCATAAAGTTTGCGCTCAGTGATATCGATTAAAATACCCGATACCGAGCATACCTGGCTATTCTTCTTACTGATATCCGGATGGCATTTCAGATAATGCCAATGATATTTTTTGTCCTTGACATTCTTGAATTGAAACTCAATCTCTACCGTTTCGCCGGCAAAGGCCTTGTGAAAACGATCCACAAAATTTTGGACATCATCGGGATGGATATGCCGCAGCAATTGCGAAATTTTAGGCGTGCCTTGCAACGGGTCAATACCCGAAAGCTTATACATTTCTTTAGACCATACCAGATAGTCACCTTCCCGATGGTAAGACCAATACCCCAAGTGGGCTATTGCCTGGGCATATTCGAGTTTGTCATTTAATTCCCGCATTTCACGAGAAGAAATCTCCATTGAACGTTCAAGCAGATACTGACCCTGCTCATGATCATAGTAACTTCCACTGATACGCTGCAGCAATTCCTGCCACTGAGCCTGTTTATCCTGCGCAATATCATCGCTCTGTATTTGGGTGCGTGCCAACAATCGGGTAAGCTGAGGATGCAAGGAGTGAGTACTCACGATTTAACACTCCTCTCTCATGCTGGTCAGAGTCATGGTTTGGTTATGCAAATCACAGATACCACTGGAGAAAGGTGAAATTTCACCATAGGAATAAAAACCCAGTTGTTTTGTGCCCGCAGGAAAAATATCAAGTGTGGACTCGATTTCTTCTTCCGCACGCTCGCCAAGCAATAAGCGTCGTCCGACACAACTGACCGCGAGCAGTAAAATTGGTACATCTTTCTCTAAAACCGCCTCATGTTGTTTTAAAGCCAGTTGACTGGCATCCGTTGCCCCACTAATCAGACGGTCAAAATTAGCGCGCATTAACTGTGCTAAATAACCAGTTGGCATGTCTCCGGCAAAAATGAGCGCGTTTTTATCCTCATCGACACCTAAAATGGTTCGTACAATTTTAGGATCGCCCGGGTCTTTACGTATGGCAAGTGGAAACAACAATCCACTGGCCGGAAGCTCAGACGCTTTTTCCCCCAGGTATTCTTTATAGAGCAACAGGGCTGGTTTGTTATCGAGTTCATACAACAGATTTTCTTTAGAACGCGTGATGCGTCGCTCGGGTCCAAAGATATCCCAGCCTCCGCGCGAGCCGTGCCCGAAATGAATATGCGCTCCGTAAAAGCCGACCGCGACTATCGTATCGACCAGGATTTCGCCATTATAAATGGTCCAGGTATGTTTAAAGTCACTGCCATCGCCGGCCAACCCGCCCGTAATCAGGATATCCCGTCCATTCATCGTATTGAGTCCTTTGACTAACTCTGAACCATTGATGTTCAGCCCATCCGATAAGACAAAGATAGCTTTTAAATCCTTGTCGTATAGTGCAGAGGCAATCGCTTTGCCGGAATCAAAAGCATTCAGAGGGGAAGTTGACGTCCTGCACGCCGTCTTGATCAGGGTTTTTTCAAATTGAATCACGGCGACCGACAGGCTGTGATCCTGAATATTCCGTCCCGCTATCTCTCCGGCGGATGAGCAACCAATAATTTTAGATTGGGAATAATATTGCGATAGCTCTATAATCGGTTCGGGACAATGAAAGTATTCTGGAGCCGCAAAAATGAGAACCAGCGTGTTCGCAGAATCCAGATCGGGAAATGCAGATACCGACCACCCTTTTTTCTTACCATGAGCCACATATTGAAACGTATCCAGTTTCATAACCCCATCCTGATATTCTCACTGCTGCTGCGTATTAACCGGCTTGTTTCGCCTCCACTGGGTCTACACAACGACTCGGTCACAAGGCGCGCTGATGCGCCAATAACCATCGCGTTTCCCCTATATCTTAAATATAGTATGGATTTTTGATTACGCTTTATGGTGGCTTTGTGCGATACCAGGCAACGTTTTTGAATTTTCTCCTTATTAGATGAGCTGGCCCTGTGCGGGCATTGCTTTTTTGAGCAAAATCAGCATAATGGACTTATGCGGATAAATGATGAGCGACTATGACGAACGCAAAACACCGTTTCTTAAATTGGTATAATGCCCATCGCTTGTTTCTGAAGGAGCCTTTAGCCTCACAGGAGTGGGATAAAAAAATAGCCGATCCCCTCAGTCAAAAAGCCCTGCAAAGCAGCAAGAAAGCCCAAAAAATATACCAATCTACTGAGGCTCGCCTGGTGCATGACTACAGTGATTTGCTGGATGGACAGCTGCGGAAGGTTGTCAGGCGGTTAAAGCTCAAAGACTTTGCCGATCCTTCCGGTTTCTCCGATTTGCGCAAAGGCAGTGCGGCCCTTAAACGATTTTTTGCCTGCCGCAGCACCCTGGAGAACTTTATTAATGATGATATTTGTGGACACTCTCAACGAGACGCGCAATTACATGCCTTTCGGCGATGGATTGAAATTGCCAAACTCTTACTGACCAAACATCATAATTATGAAGCCAATAGTCTGGTTATCATGCGTCTCTTGCAAATAGATGCAGAATGGCAATTCAGCAATGAATTACCCAAGAGCACGCAAAGCGATTATCATCTTTTCTGCTCCCTGCTGTTTCCATCGCAAAATTTTAAAGCACTTCGCTCACATATAGCGGCTCATCCTCACCCGAGAAATTTTTCGCCCACCTTTTTATTGGCAAAAGATATGATGTTCCTTAATGAAGCCATTGGTGACGTTCACGCCCGCAGCAAAAGCAAAGCGCTGAAACCCAGTGACGATGCCTATGAGAATGTGATTATAAAAGAAAAAATGCTGGAGCACTTTTTTGCTATAAAGAAACAAAACCGAAAGAAATTGCAGCCGCATCTCAGCCAAACCTATACGTTGCTAACCGAGCAATATCAGGCGGTGCACAGTAGCAGGCGCTCGGCCTCAAGACCGCGACGCCATTCAGCGGACGCTGCACTCCCCAAACTCGAGTCCATCCTGGCGGATGAAGGCACAGGACATCAAAGGAAACGGAGCAAATCCCTCGACTCTGGCGACAGAACCAACGCGATTCCCACGCCAAGCGAACCAATTAAAGCTACCAATCTCTACACCCGCAAGTTACTCCCCTCGTTCTGGAACAGAAAATGTCATCAAGAACGCTACTGGGAAAAGCTCCACAGCGTTGATCCCCTGCACCGCCCACCCCTTCGCGCCAATAAATAAAACGCGTCCATAAAGATTGGGCAGAAAATGCTGGTTTGCGCTGTAACGACTATGACGTGATACACGGGGTGACGACAAAGCCTGAACAAGATGGTACTGATCTATAGCATGGCTGGACAGTGCCCCGCTCTATGTTCCATAAGCATTGCACAGCACGTATGGGCCGACAAGGCGGCAGGCAACCCGCCTTGTCGGGGCTTCTTATTCAATGACCGGACTGTATGGCTAGCAATGCCCTAATGAGCTCTGACTTGCAATTGACCTGCAATTTATCTTTCATGTGAGCCATATAAGTTTCAACGGTACGCTTTGAAAGATTAAGCTGTGATGCAATTTCTCTTGCATTCATCCCCAGGCATAAATAATGCGCACACTCTTTTTCTCTTTTGGTGAGCAGTTCTATAGCGCTGGGAGAGGCTGATAGTGGGCTTATTGATGTTTCTGAACCTATCCCTAAAGCATGATGGATAAAGTCCAAAATTTTCGATAATTCGAAAGGGGCCATTTCATCGGTGTAAAGCGCAGCTCCGAAAATACCCACAGCACGTCCATCATGATCCGCAACCGCCTGTTTAAGGCAAAGCATGGATGCCGATTGTCCATATTGATTAATCGTTTCCTCAATTTTTAGAATTGGCGTACTCTGGGAAAAGGCAATTTGGTCATTTTTTTGATATTGTTCATGATAGTGTGACCAGCGCAGATCGGCATCGCTTTTGTGCACAATTTCCTTCCCATCAACACCAGCTATATACGCTGTACGCAGATCCGCGTCGATATAGGTTCCATTGGAAGCTTTGTAAAAAAAATTACAGGCTCCTATCGTATTGCTACGATGGGTGTGAATGAAGTGTAATACTTTCTTTTGCGTCAACATAACTTTAAATGACCATGGTGTGTATTGAATATGATATCGCTTTTCAAATTTTATTGCTATTCACGCCCTGCTAGCCTGGTCCATTCAAGAGAGGGCCTTTTTGAGACGAAAAACAGGGTATGACTTTGCGCATTATTCGCTCAAAAAAACAAAAAACACGCTAAAAATATCTTTTTTATCAATTACTTAGCACTTTTTAAAGCCAATTTACAGAACAAGTAAAAATGAACCCAAATTGAGTGCTATAATGTTAAAAAATAGGCATATTATTTGAAACGGAAATTTAGTGGACAAAAATAAATATCTAAGCTCATCGGTTGCCCAGGTGTTTGAGCAACAGGTTAAAAAAAACCCGAATGCGATTGCCGTTGAGGAACAACATAAGTCTTTGTCTTATGCGTCCTTGAATGCTTCCGCAAATCGTCTTGCGGCCTGGTTACAAAAGCGGGGAATTCAGCATGGTGATATCGTTGCCGTTTTGTTAGAACCCGGCATTGATTTTATATCCATGATTCTGGCGATTATAAAAACAGGCGCATCCTATTTACCCATTGACGCTGCCGCACCTCCCAATAGACAAAAAACCATTCTGGAGGAATCCCGGCCAGCGGCTCTCATTGGTTCTCATCTGTTGCCCTGGCTTGAGACGCCTACAGCACAATTTTTAAATAAAAATATTCATCTGGAAAGCATTGCCTATTCCAGCCATAATCCCCAGGTCATCATTACTCCTGACAGTGCCTTTTATACCATGTATACCTCTGGAACGACCGGGCGCCCCAAAGGGATTGTGGTTCCTCATCAAGCCATCCTCAATCTGATGAAGATTGAAAATACGGTCCAACTCAAGCCCGGCGACCGAAGCTCGCAAACCTGCTCTCTGGCCTTTGATGGTAGCTCTTTTGAGATATGGAGTGCCCTGCTCAATGGCGCCACGATGGTCATTGTCGATCAGGAAGAGCGAATCAATCCGGAAAAGTTTGCCAGCTTTCTTCGTCAAAAAGAGATCAATTTTTCCTTTTTACCCACCAGTTTTTTTCACCACCTCATCCACATCTCGCCGGAAATACTCAACCCCCTGAGCAGCATTATGGTGGGCGGTGAGGCATTGCGGGCAGACTTGGTGGTCGCACTTCTTGAATACAGAAATTCGATAAACCACCCTCTGCGCTTGATTAATGGCTATGGGCCGACTGAAGCGACCTGTTATGTCACACGCAATATTCTTACGGAAAAAGACGCACATCTCTCGCATGATGCCTTAACCAATATCGGGGAACCGGTTAAAAATGCCAAAGCCTATATTCTTAATGCGGACCATCAACTGGATGATGAGGGAGAACTTTATGTCAGCGGCGTCAATTTAGCACTTGGATATTACAAAAGCCCAGAACTCAATCAAAAGACCTTTGTCGATAACCCCTACTCAGAAGAAAGCCTGTTTCAGAAAATGTACAAAACAGGGGATAAAGTACGACGCCTGGATGATGGGAAGCTTTTCTATTTAGGGCGTCTTGATGAGCAAGTTAAAATTGGAGGATTTAGAATCTATCTCAATGAGATAGAAGAGTGTCTGGTAAGCCATCCTATGATCCATTTAGCCGCTGTTAGCGTTGAAACCAATGAAAGCCAGCACAAACTTTTAACCGCCTATCTCATCGCCAATCAGGAAAACCAGAGTATACATGCCGAGGAAATCCGGGAATATTTAAGTCATAAGCTGCCACCGTACATGTTGCCCGTCAAGTACGTGCTATTAGAAAGCTTCCCCCTTACTTCCATTGGAAAGGTGGATAAAAAAAAGCTCAACGAAGTTCCCCATATCGACTTAACCTGTCACATTGATACGATTGAAGAATATGAAATTGAAAAGAGTATCAAAACGATTTGGTGCCGCCTTTTAGGGGTGGCATCTATTGATGTCAACAAAAACATTTTTGATCTTGGCGCCAATTCGCTACTGCTGGCTGAAGCTACCAACCAAATTAATCAGGCTCTGAAAACGCAGATTAAAATTTCTGATGTGCTGGCCTATCCCACCACGCGCAAATTAAGTGATTTCATTGAAGGCCACACCACAATCTCAGGCCGCGGTGCTCCTCAAGAAAAAGTGTTGAATCGAAAACTGGCCGTTGTAGGCCTCAGCTGCCGTTTTCCCGGAGCTGACTCTGTCGAGGAGTTCTGGAATAATCTCTGCACAGGACAACACTCAATTACCCGTTTTGATCAAGAGGCCTTGCAAACACGCCCAACTGCGGATAATGATGTGCCCTGTCGCGGCATCCTAAAAGATATTGAATCGTTTGATGCGCATTTTTTTGGTTTTAATCCAGCAGATGCAACCATTACCGACCCCCAGCAACGTTTATTTTTAGAATGCTCCTGGGAAGCCCTGGAATCGGCGGGTATTGTGCCTGACGACAACCAACCAACCAGCATTAGTGTCTTTTCCGGCATGCTGGAAAGCTCGTATTTAAAAAGCCATTTACTAAAAAACAACTGGTTTGTGCAGCATGTCGATGCCTTTCATCAAAGACTAGCAACCAGTACAGAAGTCATGGCTACCCAACTGTCCTACCGCCTGAATTTAACGGGCAGAAGTATCAATACCAATACCGCCTGCTCGACAGGTCTGGTCACTATCATTCAAGCCTGCGAAGATCTCATGAATGGCGCCTGTGACGTGGCAATAGCGGGAGCGGCTTCCATCGCGGTTCCTCAAGCACAAGGCTATCCATATCACAAAGGGAGCATTACTTCTCCTGATGGGGTATGCCGCCCCTTTTCCAGCGAGGCCAATGGAACCGTTTTTTCAAATGGAGTGGGAGTGGTTGTGCTCAAACGCCTGGAAGATGCGAAACGCGATCAGAATCCGATATATGCGGTCATTGAGGGCTATGGAATGAACAACGATGGCTCCGATAAACTGGGATACACCGCTCCCAGTGTATCGGGACAAAGTCAGTGCATTATCTCTGCAATAGAAGCTTCCGGAGTCGCAGCCGAAGACATCGAATATGTGGAAGCCCATGGCACTGCTACTGCTTTGGGCGATGTGATTGAGATCGAGTCCTTAACCAAAGCCTATCGTGCCTTTACAAACGAAAAAAACTATTGTGCCATTGGCTCGGTTAAAGGAAACATTGGTCATCTTGATATTGCAGCCGGTATGGCCGGATTTATAAAAGCCGTGCTTTGTACTTATCATCATCAAATCCCTCCTACCCTGCATTTTAACGAAGCCAACCCTGATTTAAACCTCGATAAAAGCCCTTTTTATGTAAATACAGACTTAGTAAACTGGCGCAGTAAGAAAAAAAATCGTTACGCTGCGGTCAGTGCTTTTGGCATGGGTGGGACCAATGCTCATGTTATTATTGGGGAGCATCGCCCCCCCCCTGCCAAGATCAATGATACGGAAATACATATTATGCCCGTATCTGCCAAAACCCTGCCCTCACTGGAACACAATAAAGAGCGGCTGTTGCATTTTTTAAAGTCAGGCAAAAACGAGGTAAGCCCCTCCTACCTCAATGATGTTTCCTATACCTTACAACAAGGACGAAAAGCGTTTAAATACCGGACCTTTGGCATAGGGAGAACCCTGGATGAGTGTGAGCAGGACATCCAGCAACGCGAGATTACCGACTCCATTGATGCCCGCTTTTCCGAGTTAATCTTTATGTTCCCGGGACAAGGCATGCAGTATTATGGCATGGGGGCACAACTGAAAAATAAAAACTCCCTGTTTTCACAAACCGTTGAGCAATGCGTTCAATTGGCCAATCCCTATTTAAATACAAACCTTTGGGATCTGATTACCGATCCGAAAAACCCCGCGCTCCATCAAACGCAATATGCGCAACCCGCTCTGTTTATTATGGAGTATGCCCTTGCCAAACTCCTCATTCATTATCGCTTAACGCCCGCCGCCTACATTGGTCATAGTATCGGTGAATATGTGGCGGCCTGCCTGTCAGGTGTGTTTAGTCTGGAAGATGCCATTGCCCTGGTTTGCCAACGCGGCATGCTGATGTCGAGTGCGTCACCAGGTGCCATGCTAAGCATCGAATGCACCCGTGATGAGTTTCTGGCACTCCAGAAAACGCATGATGTTGATTTAGCCCTGCATAATGGATTTAACCGATGTGTCGCGGCAGGTTCCTTTGCCGAGATAGACAAACTGAAACAGTTTCTACAGCAAAAAGCGAAAAAAGCGCACAAGCTCAACGTTAGCCACGCCTTTCATAGTCGCTTGATGAACACGATTGAAGCCCAGTTTATTGAACTCTTTGATAACATCACGCTACACCCACCCCATACCCCATATATCTCCAATGTTACCGGGAATTGGATATCCAGCTCCGAAGCGATGGATCCGCAATATTGGTTCCAGCACCTCAGGCAAACGGTTCAGTTATACCAGGGCTTTGAAAATATCCTCAAAGACAAACAACCTTTTTTGGTGGAAATCGGTCCCGGCAACAGTATGAGTGTACTGCTCCGTCAGTGCGCACGACATTTGGGAAAAACACCGATAACCCTCAGTACACTGCCTGGCCAACCATCGACAAAGGATGAGTGGTATAGCGTGCTAGACGCAATAGGTACGCTTTGGCAGCATGGATGCCATATCGAATGGTCAAAACTGCATGGACAGCAGCAGGGCCGACTGATTTCCCTGCCAACCTATGCTTTTGATAAGCAGCGATATTGGCTTGAGCCCGATTGCGAAGCTGATGCCCTGCTGCCCGCCCAAACCTCCTTATACCATGCGGTCTGGTATAGAGAAAATCAGAGTTGCAGGGATTTTGACATCCCGGATAAAGAGGAATGTTGCTGGATTATTTTTAAAACCACTGATCAGGGTATTAGCGAACAAATACAATTTGAATTAGGCGATCATCAAATCCAACCCATTATCGTAGAACATGGTGCGGCCTTTCAACACACAAACAACCATCACTATCTCATCAATTTTGCAGACAAAGAACATTACAAAACCCTGTTGCAGGCGATTAAAGGGGATTATAAAAAAGTCTACATTCTCCATACCGCGTCGCTTCACTCAGATACCGATGGCACTGATATCGCAGATCTTGATTTTAGTTTTTACAGCGGCCTGTACCTCACCCAATCCTATTATCAAACCTTTGGTGATAGCATCCCCTTACACCTGTTTTTTTTCACCAGCGGGACGCAACGTATTTTCGGTACGGAAAACATGATGCCACTAAACGCCAGCCTGCTCGGAATAGCCCTGGTCATAGGCGAAGAGCATGCCAATTATCACTGCCTTGTTGTCGATATCGAAGACCATGCCGCTTTTCCTGCTCCTATCCTGCCCGCACTTTACCACTATAATGCACAGCAGCAGGGTAAAACACAAACCCAGCGTGTCTTGGCCTACCGACAAAACCATTTCTGGCGTAAAGACTTCATCCCATTGACGATGACCTCAGAAAAAACAAAATTACGCCACCAGGGCGTGTATTTGTTCTCTGGTGGTACAGGCGGCATAGCGCTGAGTCTTTGTCACTCGATAGCCAAAGAAGTGCAATCGCCTGTGTGTATTCTCGTTTCCCGAAATGCAACTGAGTTTGCAAAGCACTATCATCAGTGGTTGCAGGATGAGACGCATCCGAAATTCACCCATGCAAAACTGTTAAAAAAGGTTTTGGATCTAGGCGCGACTGTTGATTTTTATGATGCCGATATCGGAGCACCGGATTCGCTCCATCCCGTTATCGAAACGATATTAAAAAAATATCCCACCATTAACGGGCTGATTCATACGGCAGGTTTGCCCGGTGGCGGCTTGCTTCAACTCAAACAAAATGATGACATATCTAAAGTATTTCAAGCAAAAGTTCAAGGCACTATTAATCTGGCACGTGCCCTCAAACCGGTAAAAACAAACTTTGTGCTGTTGTGTTCTTCTATCGTGAGTATTGTTGGAGAACCAGGCCAATCCGATTACACCGCAGCAAATGCTTGTCTCGATGCATTTGCGGAAAGTAATCTGTTTAATAGTGAGTCCACGATGAGTGTCTGCTGGAACACTTGGCGTGATATTGGCATGGCCTGGCAGAAGGGACATGATGATATGGGCTACTTTGAGAGAGGAAACGATATCAGCCCGGAGACAGGACAACAAAAATTTTTAGAGGTATTAAAACAACATCATGCCCAAGTCATTGTCTCGAACAAACCCATTGATAAACTCAACCGCGCCATCCATCAAAAGAGCGTCCCCCCCCGTTTTAATAAAACGAATGTATCACGCTCTACACTCAATTTAAGCAGCCAGGCGTCACCACCAAAAGACGAGTTTGAAAAAGAAATCGTCACTGTATGGCAAGTCGAACTCGGAATTGACGACATTGGCCGACATGATAATTTTTTTGACTTAGGAGGGCATTCCTTAAAAGCATTAGCGATAATAGAAAAATTAAATCGAAAATTTAACAGTACCATCAGTATTAACCATACCTATGAAGCACCAACCCCAGCCTCTCTCGCGACATTAATACGCAGGTCCCTGGCAACACCAAATAAATCCGAGATCGTGGTCAACCTGAAGAAAACCGACAGCGCAGTATCCAATGTGTTTCTTTGTCATCCTATTAGTGGCATGCTGCAATGCTTTGAGCATCTTGTACCACATTTCCCGGATCATATTGCGGTATATGGCTTACAAGACCCCAGCATTAGTAAGGATACGCTTATTTTTGACAATATCCACGATATGGCCAAAGCCTATCAGCACGCCATACAATCCATTCAGCCACATGGCCCCTATCATTTCGTAGGCTATTCCTTTGGTGGCTCGGTATTATATGAAGTGGCACATTTGCTCATGGAGCAAAGAGAAAAAATAGACACTCTTATTCTGATTGATAGCTGGGCAACCTTACCTAATGTTTTTGACGAAAAAGAAACATTTCATAGCCTGTTTCAGGATTATCAATCTTATTTATCGGAAAGATTGATCACACAGGCCTGGCAGCGCGTACAAATGCTTAAAAATTACCACCCTACTAATTTAGCGCAACCATTGATATTATTGAAGGCAAACAAACTATTGGATTTTTATAAAGAAGTCGAGAATCCTACCAATGGATGGAATCGTGTCAATTCCGGTGCGATCTCTGTTTGGGAGGTCGATGGCGATCATGAGACCATGCTCAATAAAGTAAACAGTCAAACGATAGGCTTCAAGCTCTTGGAAATCCTTAACATCAATAGAATAGAGTAGATCACTAAATGGGCGATATATCACACTTTACCCGCGCCGAGCTTCAGGGGATCATTAAAATCTGTAATAAGATGGGGGATATCGTTTTTTTACTGGATGCACATTTACACATCATCGAACACGGAGATGCCGCCTATGACTTTCTTCATCTTCCCCAGTCCAACCCCATCATACAGCAGGCGTTGCCTGAACTTTTAAACTCACGACACATTGCTCAAATAATAGACTTACAAGGCAATTGTTTAAATAGCGATACCATTACAACTACGGATAAAATGTGGGGTTGGTCCAGTTACCCCATCACGACCGATGGTAGCTCGAAGCAGTATACTTTGTTAATTGGAAAACTCATAAAGCAAGATCCCCGGGTCAATAAAACCATTCAAAATTTTGCCTTTAATTTTACAGGTCATGAATATGATGCCAGCATCTCTGATGCCGAATATATTAAAGAAATGGAGCATTACCTTACCAGCATTATCAATAAAATCCCCTGCATTATTTACTGGAAAAATAAGGCGCTACAATACGTAGGCTGCAATGACATGGCAAGAACGTTTGTTGACATCCCCTCTCGCGATGCCATCATTGGTATGACAGATTATGAACTTTTCGATGACCAGGCACTGGCTGACAGTTATCGTAAGGATGATGCACAGGTCTTAAAAACAGGTATTCCTATCTTAAATCAAAAAAGCCGTTTAATCACCCGGGATGGAAGAACCCTGCATACTCTGGTCAGCAAAGCCCCTATCAAAAGAATATCAGGAGACATCGCTGGTGTTGTTGGGATTACCGTAGATGTGACCGAGCAAGTTGAGCTCTCTGAAAAATTACAAATTGCCAAGGAAAAGGTAGAAGTAGCCAGTCGTGCCAAATCTGAATTTATCGCCAATATGAGCCACGATATCAGAACGCCCCTATCCGGCATTATTGGTATCGCCAGTATTTTAGAAGACGAAGCTCCGGATGAGAGCATCAAAGAATATGCCCATATGCTAAATATTAGCGGGGAGCAGTTGCTGTCTTTATTAAATAGTGTGCTTGAGCTGGTTTCAACCGGCTCATTAGGGAAGAAAAAACTTAATCTCAACCCCTTTAGCATTAAAGAACTTCTCAACAATATATTGGAATTGGAACGCCCCTCTTTAACGCTAAAAGATATTGCTTTTAAAATAGATATCGGAGCAAAGGTGCCTGATATTGTGATATCCGATAAAGAAAAGATTTACCGAATTTTATTAAACCTTCTATCAAATGCCATTAAATTTACGCACGATGGCAGTATCAGTATTACCGTCAACCTGGTTGAAGCAAAAGAGAATGATATCAAACTGTGTTTTAAAGTCATTGATACCGGTATTGGCATTGCCAAAGACGATATCCACAAGGTTTTTGACCAGTTTTATCGTACCACGTCATCCTATGAGGGCAACTTCGATGGCTATGGTGTTGGGTTGCATATCGCTCGTGAATATCTTGACCGGCTTAACGGTAACATTGAGATTGAGAGTGAAGTCGGTGTTGGTACCGCTATTTCTTTAACGATCCCCATGAAACAGGCCGCGCTGTCCCAACCCATTGAAAGTGAGCTTGAAACCGTCTCCCCACGAAAAGATTCCAATATTGAAATTAAAACCAACCCCCAAGATGAAGACGCCTTTGTTTTGCTGGTTGAGGATAATTTTATTGCCAGAAAAACCGCAACCAATATTTTGACCAAAGCCGGTTGTCGTGTCATGCAGGCAGATACATCGGCTAAAGCCTTTGAATTATGCCAGAACCATCGTTTTGATTTCATATTATCTGATATTGGTCTGCCAGATTACTCTGGTCTTTTGCTGGCTCAACAGATTCGTATCTATGAGGAGGAAAATAACCTGGAACAGACTCCCATCATTGGTCTCTCCGCCCATACACAAAGTGAAACGATCGCCGATGCCAAGGCATCCGGCATGCTTGATTTGGCTGAAAAACCCCTTAAAACCAGATTAATTGAAAAATTAATTTATAAGTTTGGCCATTCCAAAACCAAATCTTCACCCTCCCCTGCTTCCGCTCAAAAAACCCCAACGCCAGAACAGGATGGGACATCCCAACAACCACTCTTTGATGCAGAACAAGCACTGGCTCAACTTGGCGACAGGCGAATTCTAAAGGAGCTTTTAGAGCACGTTGTCAAGGAAAGTATCGACACGGATATGGAACATATTGATGCGCACTATCACAGCAAGGATTGGGCAGCCTTCAAAAAGGCCATCCATAAATTTAAAAGTAACTGTCTCTACTGCGCGACCCCACAATTGCTTACTCTCACTCAAACACTTGAACATATGGCCGCGAACCCGGAAACAGAAAAAATCAGCTCCGTTTATGATGACTTTAAGCGAAGCTGTAGGGCTACAAAAAGGCATATCGAACAGTGGCTTGAGGAAAATAATAGGTAAAAAAGCCAGTGCAAAATCAAGTATTCAAATAGTGAAACTCCTTACACACCACCGTCACGATGGATCCTGTAAGAACGGCTTTTTTCTCAATCGCTTGCGTTGACCCAATCTCGATTTGTCATCCAACGTTTTTTGCCGGGAGCGCCTTGAGCGTCGTTTCTTCTGGCGCTTTATCTTTTCCATTGCTTGTTGCGCTTTAGATTTTTCGTCACTCTGTGCGGTGTGTAATTTCTCACAAAGCCGCTCTCTGGCAAAGTAGCGGTTATCTTCGCGGCTCCTGGATTCCTGACATTTGATTTCCACGCCAGATGGTTGATGTTTCAAGTAGACTGTTGATGCTGTTTTATGCAACTTTTGACCGCCCCTGCCACTGCCCACGATAAATTTTTCAACGAGCTCCGCTTCGTGGATGTGCAGTTTTTCCATCTTTTCGGCCAATTTGTTCCACTTGTCTTTACTAATCATATCATTTCAGTCGTTAGCTCATATGCGTTACCCATTCGATAGCATGGGCATGACGTCCAAACCGTCCCAGACCGTCTCACAACCACGGGAGGCATCAAACCTCTTCAGTGGTAATTTTGGCGCATCCCCGGGAGTCACTCGCGCACAGTGTAGACTCATGATAACGCATAATCTATACTCATGATATTATGATCGTTTTTCTATGATAGCCCATGCTAATTAATTGCAGACACAATGAGCTTCAAGCCTTGCGGGTGACGGGTCGGGTTTTCCTGCTTTTTCTGATCTATACCCTTAGTCTTGGGGTTATTGAGCATTATTATTTCGAGTTATTTCATCCCAATACCGCGACCATGATGGTGTTTGGTTCCGGTGTTGGCATTTTTTTGGCATTTCGAATTAACTGCGGCTATAACCGTTGGTGGGAAGCGCGGATCATCTGGGGAAACCTGATTAATGAAGCGCGGAATTTTGGCTGTCAGGTCAGCGCCGCATTGACCAACCACCCCTTCACCCAAATGAGCGCAGAAGAAAAACAGTTTCAAAAAGAAATTATTTATAATTTTATAGGCTATGTTAATGCCCTCAGATTGCATCTTCGCCGCCAATCGCCATTAGACTGGGATCACGAGCTATGGACACGCACAATCAATGGCATGACGTTTTTTTCCGAAGAAGAATGTCAGCGAATGCAACAAAAAACAAACAAACCGCTGCATATCCTGAGCTTGATCAATCATAAAGTATCCGCTTTTTTTACCAAGGAACCCGACCGGGAATTACGCTATCTGCATTTTATGCAACTCCTATCAACTTTTCACACTATTCAAGGCATGTCTGAGCGTATAAAAAATACGGTTTTTCCGTGGGGCTATGCCTATTATACCTATCGCCTGGTTTGGCTGTTTGCCTTTTTACTTCCCCTGGGTTTGGTTCGTGGTCTTGAATGGGCCAACATCATGATATGTGCCATTATCTCTACCGTTTTCGTAACCATAGAACAAGTTGGCAGGAACCTGGATAACCCCTTCGAGCATTCATTTAATGACACCCCAATCAGTGCATTATGCCGCACGATTGAAATAGATTTATTACAGCAACTCAACGAACCGAATGTGCCAGAACCCCTGCAACCGCAAAAGGGTATTCTCTTTTAAGCCCGGCTCACGCTCACGGACGTAAACGCGCTATATTTCTCGCCCCAAAATAAAGGCTAGAACATGAGCATGGTATGATGGGGATGGAGCACTGGTATCACCGTCTGGTTACACAATTGACTATTTAAAAGAACGCCCTCTTGCAAAATCGGAGCAACTGTCGTGAATAACACAATATCCTGGCTTGTTCATTTCACAGCCTATTATCTATCATGGATAGGTTGTCTTTATTTTGCCAGCCTGGATCACCCCTATTTAAGCGCACTTTTTATTGTGGCTCTACTTATGCTTCAGATTATATGGCAAATGCGCCATGGCTTTTCCTGGAAAGCCGCATTTTGCTATGGCATGATGCTTGCCGCTCTTGGTGCGATAACCGACAGTATTTGGATTTGGTTACATCTTATCTATTTTAAGGCAAATCCTTTTGATATGTATTTTGCACCGTTGTGGATCATAACGCTTTGGTTGAGCTTCGGCTTTAACCTCATTCTACTTTACTCAGCATATTTAAACCGCTATATGACTATAAGCGTCTTGACGTTATTCTCCATTCCTCTGGCATATTGGCTGGGTATTCGCATCGGTGCAGCCGAGTCGACAGGTTCTGCTTCTCTGTTGTATGTGGTGCTGGGCGTCAGCTGGGCCATCCTCATTCCGCTGAGTCTGTCGGTGTTTAATCGTTTCAGAAATACATTGACATGATGCATAGGAATCAGTCTGGCAATACATCAAACGTGTTTGATTTAGATAAGGAAGATCATGAGGTAACCTACCATATTTTAAAATTGACTCTATTTCAAAATATCTTTGTGATTTGCGCTTTTATCTTTCAGACATTTAACTTGTAAGAAATATCTCAATCTAGCTTGATATTTTAACTATATCAGCGAGTTTTTCGTCAGTCCTGTTAATATTGGAATAATGTAATTGTGCTATTGTTTAAACAAGGATATACCATTATAGAGATACGTATGCCTTTTTTTGATGATCACCGCGCTGAATCCAGAAGCACAACATTAATTAGCCGTATGGTAGCCCTTTCCCAAGCGGTGAAAGAAGGCACCATATCAGAAAAAGAAATGGAAACCATTAGCAAGCAATCAACCCCATCTTTAGAAAGCAAATGGGAAGGGCTGGTAAAGGGTGACATTGATATCACTATTTCACCTAATGATGCCCTAAAAAAATTATATGATGTCATAAAAAAAGCCCCCACGCTGTCGATACAAGATGCTTCTCCCTTGATAGCGGGACTCAAGCGTTTTGATATGGAACACGGTGATTATCTACCATTGACCCCTCTGGCAACAAAGAATGATCAAACCCTTGCCGTAAGCCTCAATGATTTAGCAACATTTTACAATGTGTTTATCAAACACATGAGTTACAAAATAGAACATGGGGAACTGGGTGATCTGTATGCACTCAACTTTGATGCTCTGGAAGCAAGAACGGATTGGTTGCGATGGCAAAGTACTCGACCAACCCATGTTCGTTTTGATCCGGCTAAAATTGAGCATCCAGGTCTTTTTGAAAAATTTCTGGCGGGTCAGATAAAGAGAGATGAATGGCTTTCTGATCTGGATATTCGACGTGAGTTAACTCTACTGGGGCTAGAAAAACTCGTGCATATTGTCCCTTTTAAAGCAGATGATATCGGATTGGCTCTGCATTTTGAAAGACAGAAGCATGAACTGGACGATCCGAAAGAACCCTATGCGATCCCTTTAATCGTGAACCTGGGCGAAGATGGCCACAGCCGCATTGATTCTCGAGGAGTGCACTGGACACGAATACTGGTTACCGTTGATCCCAGGAATATTCCACCCAGTATTGACATGAATTACAATGATGAATTGTTTCTACCCGAAAGCAGCAAAAAGGAAATTAATCAAGTTCTAAAAGAGGCAATAAAGTATCGGACAGAGCTTGGTGGGTATTCCGAAGACGAGAATTTTAAAATTTATCAAGCTTATCCGGAGTGTGATCATCCAACAATTACTATTACGGGTTCCGGTGAGCAAAGAGATGGATTCACATGCGGCTACCGCACGTTAAAAGGGACACTGCAGGATCTCATCCAAAATCAGGTGGTTGAACCAGAAGAGAAAGAGGATTATCAAAAATTCTTGAATTGCAATGACACCAAGAGTCTGCGTAACTTCGTGTACCGTTCTTTATTAGGACACCAACGAATTTCGAATGAGACAAAAGACGTGCTGCAACAGTATGTTCCTGAACGCATGTTCAAAGAAAGCCTTGAAAAAGAACAGTTTATTGTAAATCCCACCCTGGTGGAAGGACAATTACTCGCGTTCTCTAAACCCACAGCGAAAAAAGAAGGAAAAAAAGGAAAGTTCACCGGCGAGCAATTGCAGGCATTGGAAACGTTAGTAGAACAGAATAAAAAAATCGTTGCCTTAGGTGAAGTTGAGATAATCAAACAGATCACTAGCTCTAAAGATGATCCTCTTGAATTAAATTTACAAAACATTCTTGATGCTGTAACCGTACATGAGAAAGATCCTGACTTGATATTGCAGGTTGTTTTTGATCACATTGCTAAAAACAATGATTTGAACAAATTGAGGCTTGCAGGAACGGGGCAACTGGATCAGCAACTTTTACATGAAAAAATCGATAGTTTGCCCCTGCGAATTACATTGACTTCAGATGAGCCTAATTTAAAGAGCTATCTGGAGATTGTGAATGCCCGCAATACATTGTTAGATAACAGGATGATTAAAGTAGCCGAAGGCGCAGACCTTTGGGATTCTTTGTTTGACCATCTCTTGTTTACCCCTCCTGATTATTCGACTGGATCACGATTTGAATGGATGAATCACTACTTCGAAACGAATTCAAAAGCTGTAGCTGCTTTGGGTGTGGCAGGATTTTCCAAATTATTACACTACATGGCTGCTCATGAAGAGCGTTTTGTGGACACTGACTTTCCGTTCAAAGAATTCGATATGACGCATATCAATACTATGCATGACGTGAGTGTAAAGGACTCTGGTCTTAGCTTCTTAAGTACCCTAAGGGAACATTTACAATCTGAAGCCCCCTTTATTCCCTTCAAACAATTTAATTTTGATATACAGAATTTGGCTACGGTTGATCAGGAGACACTGATGACAGAGCTTGCGGGCATTCTGGCAGCCATGCAAGCACCTGGACTTGAAAAACTGATCATAAATACCCAATCGCTCGCCGCATTTCCGGAAAAAACAATAGACAGGTTAATCGCTCTTATCAAAGAGCAACACTATCCAACCGTTCTTTCCTTTACTGCACCAAAGGAATCTATTAGTCCTACTCTGCAGGAAAAACTGCAAGAATTGGAGAATGTTGCATTATCTAACCGACGTCAGGGATTGGCTTCTACTACAAGTCCGAGCCCTTCGTCTCCCAAAACTAACGAACCTGTTTTTCTCGGCAAAATCGGTAAGGCCATTCTGAACACAGAGGGATTGGAGGGATTAAATACTGAAGTTCAGATTCAAGAACAACAGCAACAACAAGTACAACAGCAAATACAAACGGCTCTTGATGATGAGGAACTTCCAGAAGAAGATGAGATTAGTGAGGAAGCCTTTACGCCTTATGTCGGAACGGATGAGTTGCTCACCAGAGAAACCATTAACAAACTGGAATTTTTTGTTTCTCTGCGCCATCCTCATTTGCTCCCTGAACAATGTTGGGACTTGATTACTGGAGTCCATGCCGATGTATTTAAATACGGCATTAAGAAAATGACGGTTTCCGCAGCCAAAATTTTGATTGAAAATTTGCAAGATGTACAATATGGACTGCATCCCGATAATTTGCCCCGAGGATTTTCTCTGCAGCAAGACAAAGATGGGGGGGTGGTGCTTTCCTATACGGCCTTTAATCCGGCAATTAATCCAAATGAATCCCCACTGACGATTTCCTTCAGCAAGCCAATGGCTCCTAACCAATGGTCCGGTAATTCGTTACAGTTTATGACCCGCAAACAGGCTGAGAGTCTTTATGAAAGTGTCATCGAGCCGATGAGAAAGCCACGACCTTCTTTAGAAGACTGCATCCGTGAATTCTTCTTCTTAAAAAATGATAAATTCACTGTAGGCTCCAAGGAGATAGCGTTAACAGATTCAGAACACACTAAAATTTTACACGGTATGATTGCTGCAATGACCAGCAACGTGGAAGCCAGCGCTATCCAGAAACAAATGGAAAACATTTTTGGCTCGAAACTGACGTCATCCAATATTAAAGCACTAAGCGAAGTGCTTTATGAGCAAGGTCCCAATGGTTTATCAACTCTGTTAGAAGACTTGAGTCATATTAAAACAATAAAAGGAGAGACGTTTTTTGCAAGTTTCAAGACTTGTTTTATCGACCCCTCCAAGAATCTAAATGAATTGACCACTGACAGCGCTCGTGTCGCGATGCAGAAATTGTTAACGTTGTCCTCTGCCCAAACTGCCTGGTGGCTCTCATTAACGGAGCAACATACCAGTAATCTTTTGTATCAACCCGAATCTGATCAGAGTGATTTCACCGTACTCCAGCTCCCTGGAAAACGGTGGGCGAATTTAACGGAACTCACGGAAGGCTTTCTCCATTTTTGCGGCCAACTGGATGACGTGAGTCCTGGTCTGGCGCTCCCCGAATATTGTCCTTTGACTGATGTCGCCGATATGCAGGTGGCCCTGGATCGTTTGCTAACGACTATTTTACCCAATGCTCTGGATGTGGATGAACAATTTTACCAAGGATTATCAAGATTGTCTCTTGCCCCCTTGGGACCTTTTTATGCCTCACGTTACGAAGGGTATAAATTGGTTACTCATGACATGCTGTTGGATTTGGATAAAAGCTATTCGGATCGCTCAGATTCCCTAAAAAGAGCAAAAGAAAACAAAAGATTTTCTCCAAAGGATTTTTGTTTCCGATGTGATAAAGCAAACATGGGAGGAAATTTTGCTGACACGAACGTTAATACAGACGATAAAAAGAAATCGATATTTCTGCGCTATATTGCAACTTTTAATCATCGAGCTCCTTTATCTGCATATCTTGATGCATATCAAAAGCTCTCCCTGGTAAAAAGTCCAGACGCTGATCCCACCAGACAAGTGAATTTACTCATGATGATTGCTGTCTTTGGAACTGGAAAACGCGGTAAGCATTTCAAAGAAGAAGATATAAAACGTCTTCTAGAGTGGAATAATACATTCGACCCGGATCAGCACCCAACAGAATACCGGAATATTACAAAAATACTCACTATCTGGCGCGGCTTAAGGATGCAACCTATTCGCCCTAGTATTACAGAGATAATAGATATTTCCGATCTGGCTCTTAAAACCCAGGATCCGGTTGATTTCATACGCCTGCTACAATCCAACCTTATAGCTTACACTAAGCTTGAGGGCGAAGAAGGTATAAAATCTGCTGAAAACTACATCGAATCTTTATTAACACTTTCGAAGAACAAGAACGCTCTGGATGCTGGCAATTTTCAAAATATTGTATCCCAGATCGAGGGGTTAAATAGCTATTTCAGAGATATTAAAGAGGTTACACCAGAAGTTGACTTACCTTCTAAAATAAGATCTGCAACAGCTAAACTTCTGGCAGTATGTCATGCAAAAGACATCGATGAGTCGAATACACTGCCATTCGCTAAAGCTTTATACGCGGAAGTAGAAAAATGCGTTAAAACTCATGGGCTTCAAACGACCAGTGATTTACTTGAATTGCTGGGTAACATTGATGTGGAAAAATCAACTGATTTACCGTCCCTGAAGGAACTCACTGCGCTTGTCAAAGAAATAGCTGAAAATCCCAAACCAGAGTATAATGCGCTTGAACAAAAGGTTAAAAGCAAATTGCCTTCAACCTGCGTCATCCAAATGGAAAAGGTTACTGCAAGCCCTGTCGAGCCTCCAGGTAATTTACATACGATTATTACCAAATATATGGGTGAGATCAGAGCAGAATTAGAGCCCTACAAATCCCAGTTGGGTGAAGAGTTCTATGATACACTTGCCACTCCTGAAGGCACAAAAAGTTTATTAGACAGCCTGGATAATATAGGAGACATGAGTGGATTTCTAGGCTCAATTATCCAGGGAAAAATCAAGGATGTAATGCTTAAAGTATATGACAGTGTGACCAGGGATGGTATCGCTCGCATTGGTATCAAAGATGAAATAGCCAATAATCGCTTGTCTAAAGTTTTAAATCATAAAATAAATCACCGGATTAAAAAAGAAGATGATTTTAAGGAGTTTTGCAAATTATTTGCTGGAGAATTACAGTCCTTTAACCAATTTCTTGGTAATTTGCAAACTATCCATAAAACATGGCCTGCTGATTTCAGAAGCATTCAGGATGCACTGGATACCAGCACTAAACTTAACGCATTCCCCTTACCCTTACTGGCTCACACCACCGGGGCACTGGTAAACAATTTTGATAAAAATGCACCTTTCCCGACCGATCTGCTGCGTAAATTCTTAGCGCCGCAGGACGTTAATGAGAATACCCAGGTTGCATTAAAAGGTATTGTTGATGAGATTTTAGATATAGAAAAAACGAGCCATTTTACCAATACTGAGAAAACGTTGCTTTGTGAATTGGGGCTCCGCTATTGTGACACTGCCGAAGATCCACGTACTGCTCCTAAATATATAAGTAAAATATTAGGGTTAAAGACTACAGACGGTGACTTGTTTATTGCCCGGCTGAAACTTCTTTCTGCCAGTGACAAAGTCGATAACAAAGCCCAAAAAGAGTTAGATGACGCGTTTAATGTCCTTAAAGAGCTGGACAATCCGGAGCTTGGTGCAAATGCTGTTGGCTTTTTCACGGAAACAAAGAACCGAGAAAAAGATTTTCTACCCGCCATGACTGAGATTGGCAAGATAGGAGACACACTAAAACGTTCGCTGATTTTGGCCATTACATTGAAAGCCGCGCAACAGAATCCTAAGGAATATAAGGGTGACCTGCTTCGTGAAGTCATCATCAATCTTCATAAACTTGACCCAAAAATTCTGAAGCAACTGGATGCTTTGTATCGTTCACCCAAGCATCCTGAATTGTCCTCTTTAAACGAGCTGATTTCCAATGATACAAAACCTCTGGATGAAACAGCCTTAGAAACTTTGCAGGCTGAGTATGATCGTGATTACTGGCTGAAAACGCAGGGAATGGATAGGAACTTTGATTCCAGCCAGCTCGCCAAGTATCTGAACAATCTTCAGGATATGAATTATGAGCGCCCGTTATTGCTTTCACAACGAGAAGAGCTGCAACGTTGGTTTTTATACATTCATGCCATCGGTAACAATAGAGGGATTCCAACACAGCCATGGACGACAGAAGGAGGCGCATGCAAGCCTGTTAAAGAGATGTCGCATGAGGAAATACAAGGCTTGCTAAAACAGTACCGGAGCCAGTTAAACGATACGAATCTCCCGGAAGAAGAACGTTTAAAGGTACGCCTTGAAACCATTGCCCTATTGCGCGAAGCAATGTATCGAGGTACTGGTAAGTTCCCAAGGCCCACCCAAATTCTTTATTTATTGACCGCCATGCAGAGCGGCCAGGATTTTATAGCGCAAATTCAGACAGGCCAGGGTAAGTCAATGACAGCGGGCCTGGCTGCAGCAATGGCAAACATCGAAGGGAAAACGGTAGATATTTGCACAAGCAGCCTATTTTTGGCAAACGAAGGACTGGAAGAAAATTATAGTTTTTTCAATTATTTGGGAATGAAAGCCAAGCTTATTCATGCTAATTCCGGGAAGGAAGAATATGAAACAGGTGCGATTCATTATTCCAGCATGTCGGAACTGGCTCTGCATCGCTCCAAAATGCGGTTATTAGGTACAGTATTCCCGGATGATTGTACTTTGATTGCTGATGAAGTTGATTTTTCAACTTTGGATGATAGTACTCGTTATCGTTATGCAACCGCTCTTGATCCCGTAACCGATCCTT
The DNA here is from genome assembly GCA_020831865.1 of Legionellaceae bacterium. Taxonomy (GTDB): domain Bacteria; phylum Pseudomonadota; class Gammaproteobacteria; order Legionellales; family Legionellaceae; genus JAFIFT01. Next base: position 62,725 of record JAFIFT010000021.1, read on the forward strand.
ATAAAAGTCCATATACCTGGATATATGAGTCACTGGTACAATTTGTTGACACTCAGAATGCATCGAAAAGTGATGAAGACTTTATAGCACAAGCGAAAAGCTGGTTGATAAACTCAGCTAAAACCAGAGAAGCAAAAACCCAGCTTAGAGATCTGGAAGAGCAGCCAGAAGTCTATCGAAAACGGCTGGAAACATGGTTGGTTGCTGCAGGTAAAACCAATCAGCTGGTTGAAATGGAACAGGTACGTTTCCGCGTTGTCCCTTTAGAACATAAAAAATATGGCTCGGTTTCTAAAGCATGTATTCTAACAGGTGGACGTCCTAATATCCAAGCTGAGTTCAGTGACTCCATTCAGCAATTTTTGCATGTGCGCCTACGTCAAAGATACCGTAAAGAAATTGATGGAGGCAAGCTTCCTGATTTCCTGGTTGAGCCTGAAAAAACGTATATTACCACGCTGAATAGTAAAATATTGCTAAATACGTACAAACAGCGCTTTGGGATGAGTGGAACTGCCGGTTCAAGAGTAGAGATTCAAGAGCAATATGGGAAATATGGGTTTCGGTTTGTAGATATACCGCCTTTCACAGAGTCCCAACGTCAGGATTTAAAACCCATTCTGACAAATCCAAAATATGTCACGAACCCGGAGGCAGAAAGTCGTGATCATCTGAATCGTATTGTGAGGGAAACGCTCTATTACTTAAGCAGCCAAAAAACTGGGCTAGCTGGCCCCATATTGATTCACTGCGCTGATAAAGCACAAGGAGAGCAAATTTATAATGCCCTGCAAGACGCCATGAATAAAAATTCCCCAAAATATCAATCCAAGTTTCAAGGCTTGCCTCAAGGAATCCAGCGCTTTTACAGTAGTGAGAAAACCTCTCCTGAAGCGAGGAATAAAGAAGAAATCGACGTTAAGGACAAGGCTGGCGAGAATGGAATGATCACCATTTCGACGGTATTTGGTCGGGGAACCGATATTAAACCAAAACATGACAATGGCTTGTATACAATAGATACCTTTGTTGATACCGACCCATATTCTTCTGAAGACCTGGAGCGAGCCAAACGCCAAAAAATTGGTCGTGCTGGACGTGCTGGCCAAGTAGGTTTTACACGATTGATTGTTCGTCGTAGTGAGTTTTCAGATATTTACACTCCCAAACAAGTGCACAAAATTCCAGAAACTTTAGAAGGTCTTGATCACGCTATTTCTGAATTAAATCGGGTACGTAATGAAAAACGAGTAGTAGAGCGCCAGTTGCGTGAATCATTTGATGATGTGAAAGACATTATTTACCAAGAATTTTTCAAATTCATTCAAGTCATTAACTCAAATCATTCTGATGCTCCCAAAAGAGCAATTCGTGATACATTGACCAAACAATGGAATCTTGTATTAAGCCGTATTGATGACCGTTGGGAAACATTGCAGCATGATCCTGAATTTAAAGGGAACATGGTTAGGCAGTTGGAAGAAATCGCAGAATTTGCATGCCAGCAATGGAATGAACAGGCTAAAGACAATGGTGCTTTGCGAACTGTGGTAAAAACATGGGCTGAGTACAATAAACTGAGTGGGCTGGAACTTCCCCCAATAACCCCGCTTGATTCTCTCGATCTGGTAGAAACTATCAGAGACAAAAAACCTCACCTGGAACGCTATTATGTAAAAAGAAGCCAGCAATATGGTCAAGTGGATCCCTCCGTTTCCGAGGCTGCTGTCTACAGCGATTTTATATCGACCTCTAAATTCACTACGATGCGAGGCGTGGAAAATGACGCAAGAGCTGAGGCAACCAATGCGTTTATCCTGAGTAAAATCCAATGGTTAAGTACTGAGGCTCATCAGAAAAAATTAAGGGACAAATTTAACATAACTCGGGATGATGCGTCTGAAAAGAATGTCAAAGAAATAATGGGGGCAGTGCTGTATTTAAGGTACAAAGCTTATCGGGATGGCAATCCTGTTGCCCATGCGCGTTTAAGTCACGAGTGCCACAAATTTGAACAAAAAATGATCTGGAGTAAGAACCATACTCTGATTAGTGCTGTTGTTGACGCTCAAAAGGAACATTTTAACGCCTTGACGCATCACCGTGGTGAACATGAATCTCAAAAAGTGAAGTATCTGAGTACTCTTATGACTGAAGGACGCAGATTGCTTCCGGAACAGACGTCCCAATGGAAGAAAGACAGTTTTACAACATGGTGGAATGGAAGTAATCAACAGCCCGGCATAAAAACCCAGGCTGAAGACTGGTTAAATGCTTATAAAGACAAATGGTGGACCCGAGGTTACGTCAGTTCGGATCGCAAAACAGTGGTTACTGATCTGCTTGGTAAGTTAAAAAACGATCAAAGCCCTCAAGCAATTTTAAGGGTTATTGCCGAAGCTCGCGGGGATTTGCTTAATAAAGATATAGAAAAATCCCGTTCTTTGAAAAGTAGCGTTCACGGTCGTTTATATCGATATCTGAATGAACTGGAGCTTAAAGTTCAGGCAGCAATGTCCCCTGCGGAGCTGGATGCCCATACTGAAGAGACCTTAAATAAGGTCAAAGACTTTTTGCAGAAAGCCGCTTCCTTAGGCATTAAGACAAAAGAAATGCGCGAAATTACTGGTATACTCGACAATAAAATAACAACACCACAAGAAAAATATAAGGCTTTGTCCGTATTCTTTAGTAACATTTTATCAATGGGTAAACCTGAAGAAGTCAAAAATGATAATTGGGAGGCATTCCAAACCTATTGCGAACAAACAAAATTACAAATGGTGCACTATTTTGCTCAATGCGAAAAAAATCACTCCTTCAATGAACAACGATCCGTACAAGTATATCAAGCGGCCTCGGAAGCAGCTTCAGCACATTTTCAACACGTAATGGATTGGGATGTTCCACCGAAATTAAATCTTGCAACCAATGAAAAATTTCATTATCGAGACAAGAGTATCCTGTTTGAAATAAAAGATTACTCTTTGATTAATAGAGGCATTCACTCACCGTTATTCCTGAAAGTCAATCAAGCAGACACTTATAGAGAACTATTGTCCTCCCTGGAAAAATCTATTGTTGAAAACTCTCCGGATGACACCCGGCTCCTGTTCAAGACAGTTACTCTTGATAAAAGCGATCGCTATGAAGATGAAGGTTTTAAATTATCAGTTAAAATGATGATTGATGGTGTTCCTGCTCAAATCGATTATGACATCAATATGAACACGGGAGCAATGTATTGTAATGATCAACAACTACAAGAACTTGATAAGCCACGCTCTCAAGAACCCAAGTTAGGAAAATTTACACTGGATAAAAAGCTTGAAGAATTACAGCATGCTGTGTCTGAATTAGTTCAGTACGGCGACAGTTTAACCAAGGAAACCAAATTACACATGAGAGTGAACACCCTTACTGAGCAATTTAAACAGAAATTGGATAGTCTAAAGAAAGATGAAAGTGAAACACAAGCGTTGCAAAACAGCAAAAATAAAATGTGATAAATAATATGTTGTTACGATTTATGATACAATGCGTGAGTTTCAGCCAACTTATAGGGGAAAAAAATGGTCAGGGGTAAATACGAGAAGCTGCTGGAACAGCAAAGTAAATGGCAAGGATTCATTTATGAAGCAGAACGAACGCAGAAAAAGACGCTTGAGAATATGATTGAATTAAGGGAAGAATTACGTTCTTTGGCTCGATTAAAAGTGAAATATCCTGAAAGCCATAAAGTTATTGAACGCATGAATACATGCGATAAACTGTTAAAACAATATGTTGAGACCCTTAATGTCATGAAGGAAAAGTTGGCTGAATTCAAAAAACAAAAAGATGATCTTGAACGCTTTATTACACAATATAATGAATCAACCATATCGGAATCAACCCGCCTAAAACTTTAAGCCTGATTTTATAGAAACTCAACTTATAGTGATTCCTAGTGTATGAAAAATTAATTTAGACGGCGTATCCGGCGGATTGTTCTCGCGGAACAAAAATCGCCAGGATACTTCATTCGGCTTCATGCGTTGTAATGGCGCCCCTTTGCCATGGCAAACTTGCATGAAGCCAGCTGTTCGACTTTTTTGGACGTGCTCAGCACTTGCAACAGCGATCCAATTGGACATTATGATTTTCCAAGCGAGGCAACCCGTAATCGATTACCATCTGGATCTTGTGCAAGAAAAGTATAGCCATAAGGCACAGCGCTCGGAGAAATTTTAATTTCCAGGCTTACAATGATTTGCGCCAGGTATTTAATGAAGTTCGCTTATTAGATAGTGCTCGAAGATAGTCTTCCTACAGAAAAATCCGACTCGTCTTGTGAGCAAGCATGAAACAGACTGTAAGCTGCAAGCGCGCCAACACCTGCACCACAAGCGATACCCGCAACGACAATTCCAGAGGCGCCAGCTAATATAGCAAAAGCGGTTGCTATGGCTGCCGATCCTAATACGGTTAAAAAACCGTTTAAAACCGACCAAGAGCATTGATTAAGCTCAGAGTCCAAACCATTCATTACATTATTGGTAGCAGACTTATCTATCTTGCTAACTTGCTCCTGAAATGATGAATTAAGTAATATTGAACCAGGATATTCTATGACTGCATGCTCTGGATCTGGGAACGTAATGGATATGCCTTGCGCGCGAAGGAATTTTTGCATAGCCGGAAGGTGCAGGTTTCTATATGTAAGTCCAAACATGCTCGATGTTTTATCTAAGCTAATTTTCATGTCTTACCTCAATTTATATTCAGTTATCAGTTTTTTAACCGCTATAGAATAGTGGACGTTGATTAACTCAAGAACCTTCTATAATAACTTTATAGCCCAATTAGGGGCTAACTTGCTTATCAATCGCTAAAGCATCCGAAGTATAATATAAGAACACATCTGTGTAAAATTACAGGACTTCTAAATTAGTCATCTCAAAGATCATGCTTTTTAAACGTAGTCACTCAGCTAGCCCGGATGAAGTGAAACGCAGCAAATGGGGTCAGGCCAAAGGCCTGACCCAGTGATTTTCATCAAATTGCTGTAAATCCTAACTTACTTTGAGTTTTGTTCTTTTTTCGCCCTATCGATTGCAATTGCTATGGCGCGACCTTCATCGTACTCTTCTTCAAGCAATTTATTAGCAATTTCAATCGCTTATCCAGCTATTGTTTCACCACCTAATACAGGTAAAACAAGGCCATTAATATAACCGGAATCAGCATTAGATGCCAAAAAAACATACGCTGGCGCAAGCTCTTCTGGTTGAGCAGGCCTTCCTATGGGAGTATTTTTTCCAAAATCTTTGATATCTTCTTTTTTTCTTTCTGCAGGGTTCAAGGGTGTCCAGACGGGGCCTGGGGCGATACAATTAACCCGAATCCCTTTTTCAAATAAATTTTGGGCTAGTGATTTAGTGAAAGCATGAATGGCCCCTTTTGTAGCAGAATAATCCAGAAGCTTCTTACTCCCTTCCAAGCCAGTGATTGAACCAGTATTGATAATAGAACTTCCTGATTTTAAAAAGGGTTCTGCATATTTGACCATATTAAAATAACCAAAAATATTTATCTTAAAAGTTTGCTCCCATTGTTCAAAAGATAGGTTTTCCAAATTAGGTTGATGCTTCTGGAATGCCGCATTATTGACTAAAATATCTAGTCCTTTTAACACATCAACTGTTTTTTCCACACTATGTTTGCAAAATTCTGGATCACGAACATCACCTTGAAGAAGAAGTACTTTTCTATTAAAAGATTCAATGTCATCTTTAATGGTTTGCGCATCCATCTCTTCTTCTTTTAAATATGTCAAAGCAATATCGGCTCATTCACGAGCAAAGAGATAAGCCACTGCGCGTCCAATTCCTGAGTCTCCTCCTGTAATTAAAGCCACCTGGTTAATTAATTTACCAGCAGGTTTATATTCAGGTGCTTTGTAATGCGGTTTGGGTTCCATCTTTTCTTCAACTCCAGGAGGAGCAATGGACTGTGGCTGGAAAGGTGGCTTAGGTTGTTTTGGCATATCTATCTCCCTTTAGTATATCACTGCTTTCTTGTAATGTTTACTCATAACCAAGATGTCATCCAATTCAGCATAGCGCACTGACTGAAAATTATTTATTTCACCTGGTTTTTTTACTCTATGTTTGTTTTTTCGCGAAGAACATTTTTTCCTTATCCATTTCTTCTTTCATTTTATTTGCTTCAGCTTGTGAAAGATGTACTTTCGCTTTTTCAAATAATTTATTTTCTTCTTCTTTGAATATGATGTTGTAAATCACCACTCTTTGAAGTAAATAACTGTTGCCACCCAAAGCCGTAATTTAAAATTATGGCAGCTATTCATCATCTGCAGCATGAATTTTGTCTCCTGCTATTGCGCCCATTGTCCATCTGGCTTATAAATCAATACACAAAGATGAAATCATTTTAAATGAGCAGCAAAAAACCTGTTAAGTTCGCGATTTATTTGAGAAGTGATGTTATAACCATTCCCGGTGCCCAAAATCAATTCATCCGGGTTATTCTCAACAAAAATCTCCATTGCGTTTTTTATAGGAGGATAATATTGCAGTGTTGAATAATCAGTAAAGTTCATATGCAGGCTAATATTTACATCCTGCCCTTCCCCTACAACCACCACTTTTTTATATGGCGACCCTATGTTCTTTTTACACAAATAGGGTACTGATTGATTTCGGATTTGACGATACAACTGCATTGAAAAAAGGTGTAAAAATGGCTTTTTCAAGTCTAGATGGCATTGATTACCTTGAACCAAATCAATGGTCAAATCTTCAGCGGCAACAGCAGAAATACCCGGTTGGTAAGAAAAGCGCGCGACAGCAGCAGCCCCCAAAGAATGGCCTAACAAACCCACCTTTTGCCAATTGATCCGTTTGAAAACGGGCTCTTGATTCGTATTTTGTTTGAGATAACGATAAACAAACGACAAATCGGCATAAGTGTTTCGGAAAAGGTTTTTTTTATCTTCTGCAGTCTTTGGTTCTATCGTCCTGGACATCCTACTATCATTCATATTTAAATTGCCATTGATAAATTGACTGTTGATACCAACTACGATATACCCATGACTGACTAAATCAGTAATTGTATTTTCATATTCTTGCACAGGAACCCCATATCCTGGACTAAATATAATCAGTGGAAAGCGACCATCCACCAGTTTCAAATTATAGCCTGCATAAGTTTTAATTTTTTTAATCAGTTTGATATCTTCATCTGGCACCTTTTTGTTGAACGCTTTGACGTCCTCAACAATAGAATGAATGGACTTATAATGATTATAACCATATTGATTTGAAGGGTAATAAACGGCCAGCTCTATCTCATTACAATAGGAAGTATTACCCAAGCTCAATGTACCCTTGTTACTGGTGCGTAAAAAAACATTAGGGCAAGCTGTTGTATTAACCAAATGTAGTTGTCTATAACCTACGCCATAACTGCCCGTAGGTTTATTCAAACAGGCACTGGACTTATGGTCAAAAAACCAAGAATATATTGAAGTGCTATAAATCAATAAAGCAACTAAAGCAATAAAATTACGCATTCTGTCTCTATCTCAAATTGCAATTTTAAAACCTGTTCACCAGATTCCAACAAGATACCTTCTTATGATACACCACATCACACCTAACAGCAGAATACAGACAATCCGTGACCTCCATTAGAAACATCCAGCGCTCGTTCAACCTATTCATGACAAATAAGTTATACCCTTGTAAATTTAGCCGCCGCCCATTGGATAGATCAACATACAAACATATCGACCATTAAATGAAATCCATGATAAAATCAGCCTCATCTTCAAGTTATGAAACTTTTTGAGGTTACCGTGCCAAAATTTCATCTGGATTTTACCGATCAGCGTTCGGATCAGCTCCTTTTGGTGTTGCAGCAACTTACAAATGAAATGTTTGCTGTTACCCCTGAGTTTACCCTTCCTGACAAACTAAAAAAGCCGAGTGTTTATAAACGATTTTTAAACCAGGACATCAAAGAAGAGTTTCGTAAAAAATTACTTTTGGCTTTAACACATCAATGGACGGCACAATTTGGAGCAGAAATAGGCGAAACAACACAGCAGTTATTTTTAGACGCGGTCAAAATGACAGAGCAATCAGGAGCGATGATTTTTGCTGATCTCATCCAGAGGACAGACTTTTCGATGCTGGTAAACCGATATGATGAAATTTTAGAAAATTTTGGTAATAAAAGCTGGTTGCACTCTTATGTAAATTTAGGCAACCATCCCGATTTTTTAAATGATCAGTCCTTTCGTCAAGCTTTTTTACATCCTTTAATCATCGCAGTGATTGCTTATCAAATTGGCGGCGCCATTAGAATAGTTGATGCAAGAGCTAAAAATGCAGAGCCTATCTCGATTAAAGCCCAAGATAATATGCTGCATATTGATAACACGCCCTTCAATGAAGAATTTAAGGTGATTGTGACATGGGAAAAGCATAAAGCCAGTGGGCCTAAAGGTCAAAATTTTGTGATCATTCCCGGAACTCATAAAGGAGTTCGTAATTGTTTTGTAAAAAATGATAACGCTTTCTCTACCGAGAATGGTTCCATTTTTATTCATGAAGCCACAGTACAACAAGTTTTTGATATCCAACAGCAAATGTTAGGGAGCAAGACTCCTCAAGTCGTTGAAGTGTGCGATAGAGAACGTCCATTAACAACCCTTTTTGCAGCTGGCTCTCTGGTGCATCATCGTTATCGTACTGAAAGCGGTTTTTCACGCAGTTGTATGATTCTCGCGTTTCATCGCTCAGGAGATAATCCAGGTCAGTTTATTGATCATTCACATATCAACACTTTACCAAAACTAAACTCCCTGAATAGATTATTGTTTGGTTTTCAGAATACTGAGTCTGATTTGCTATTTATTGAGGCTCTTTCGGAAGAAGCAGGCATTATTGCCAAAAAATTGGAAGAAATAAGAAGCGAACTAGCAAACACTACCGCTATTATTACTCCCCAAAGTAGAGAACTGTCTCAAGCAGAGCTTCTTCAATGGAAGCAGACCGTAACCTCTGCTCCAACCATAGAAGATATCAAGAAAGAAAAATTACAATTTCCTTTAGGTGCAATACTTGAGCAAGAGGAATTTGTTGAGCTACTGCAAAAAATGATGATGATGGACAAACATGGTCCACTTGATTTGATTTTATATGATGATAGTCACGAAGAAATTAGAAAATGGGGGCGAAACCGCATCCGGGAAATGAAAGAGCAATCCCTTATTCAACATTTACTAAAATGGCAAAATTGTTTTTTGCAGCCGCAATTAGAGCAAGTCATGCTGCCTGAAACAATGGCTGATTGTACAAGGATGATAATAGAATCCCTGGATCGAGCAGCAAAAAATCCATCCATAACGGCGCAACTCGCTCACATTGAAAAAATTTCTCCTCAAGATGCCGTTCGTTCCCTCCGGCAATTAACCCTGGATTTAGGCGAGGCAATTGGGCGTTGTGATACATCCCAAACCTATTTATCTACCAGTTTATTTATTTTTTGGGCGCTCGATGAAGTGATAAGGCTTTATCCTGTACTGGAACCAGAACTTCAAGAAACCGGACGCAAGCTGTTAGGTCATTATGTATCCACTTCCGTGTTAATAGAAAAGCAAGTAGCCCATGAATTAAAGCCCGAGAAACTTGCATCTCGAGTAAGTAAGCTCAGTATCTTTCCTCCAGGTTCACATCAGCCCCTTGCGTCTAATAGTGATAATATAGAAGAAAAAGTAACAAAATTATACCAAATAAACCCATGACATAGCGTGCGGAGATTGATTTCCGCACAAAATAGTATCCACCAGGATTAATGATTATCTATGAGCCATTGCTCAATATACGCTTTGGTTTCACTGCAGCTCTGTTTAAATTCAGGATACGCCAGGCTTAATTCATCCATATTTTTGCTTTGCGCCAATTCCTCAAGTTTTGTGGTAGCTGCCAGTAATTGCGTAGTGCAACAATATAAACAGCTGCTTTTAAACCTGTGAACCGACTTTTTGAAAGCATCCCAGTCCTGCGCGTTAAAATGGACATCAACCGCCTCAACATCCATGTTCATACTTTCATGAACCATATGCTGTAAAAGTTCCTTTAAAACACCCAGATCTCCCAATTGAGACAACGCTTTTTCAACATCCAGGAGCGGCAATTGTGGTGGATGGTCCTTCTCTGGCTCTGGCGATTTATTGGTATTATTGCAAAGAGACGACTGTTTTGCATCGGAATGACCAAATTTATAAATCAATTTTTCAGCCAATCCAGTTTTCAGTGGCTTTTCCGCCAAATCAAACATTCCAGACTTTTTGGCATCCTGGATAACATCCCTCTTCGCATGGGATGAAAGCCCAATGATAGGTGTTTTAGGTAAGTTATGGTCTTGTTCATAGGCATGAATTTTTTCGGCAAGAACCAGCCCCGAGTAATCCGGCAAGCCAATATCCGTCAATATAAAATCAAAACGATGTTTTTGGCATAGCTCAAATGCGGAATGAGACGTGTCTGCCTGCATGACCCGGCATCCTGCTTTCGTTAAAATGGTCGTTGCGGTGGTTCTGGCGATAAAATTATCTTCTACCAGTAAAACAAAAGCATCTTCATTTTTAGGATTGACTTTGGTATCAATATTCACATCTTTTTGGGGAAAAGCCGTTTCGAGCTCACACTCAAGGGTTTGTGAGGCTGCTGCCTGCTTCATGGGAATCGTTAGCGCAATGGTCGTGCCAACGCCTACCTCACTATCAATGGTAACCTTACCATTGAGTCTATCAAGGTATTCACGCACAATATGAAGTCCAACCCCGTAGCCATCAAAATTTCCCTCATAGGATGAAGTGACGCGGTAGTATTGGTCAAACACCTTATGAATATCTTCTTTGGGGATGCCTATACCGGTATCAATGACTTTAAAGCACAAGTCGATATCATCACCTTTTTGAGCAGCCAGGCTAACGTGTATGGTGATGCTGCCATTGTAGGTAAATTTAATAGCATTTGATAAAATATTCAACAATATCCGATACACTTTTTCTTTATCAGATACCACAACATCGGGCACTTCAGGTCCCATGTTCAGTATGAAATCAATCTCTTTGAGCGTTAAAGAGGGGCGTTCCAATTCATAGATATTATTGAGGAGCTCTTTGACGCTAAAGGGTTTAAGATTGACTTTTTTCTCACCCAATGAACCGGCCGATACCAGATCCAGAACACTATTGAGCAAGGATAATAACTGTTCACCACTCAGGTTGAGCATATGCGCATACTCTTTGATGCCATCATCACACGCTTCATCTTCTAAAATGCTTGAGATACCGATAATTCCAGCAAGAGGGGTTCTGATATCATGACTCATATTAGCAATAAACTCTGATTTTGCCCTGTTGGCTGCCTCGGCCTCCTGTTTGGCTTTTTGCAGTTGTATCAATTGTTGCTTTTGTTCCGTAATATCAATAGCAATGCCGGTAACCCCGTAGCAATTGCCATGCTCATCAATCAAGGGAAAGCCCCTATCAAAGATCCATCGAACCGAGCCATCAGGACGAACGATACGATAATCCTCTTCATATCTTGCATGTTCGCCCTCAATTGCAATTTTTTCAGCCATTTTATGGATGGGGTGGTGATCGGAGGCATCATCAGGGTGCAGGAAGCTTATCCATACCTCTGGGTTATCATAGAGCTCTTGCCTTGAGCGTCCCCAAATTTTTTCATAAGAAGGACTAATATATTTGATACGCATAAAGTCATGACTGCTGATCCAGTACACATGCTCACTTTTTTCAGCGTACTTAGACAAAAACTCTCCAATGGCATCCAAGTCTTGTTTAATCAATGTGCACCCTTGCGTATTTTTGTGTTATTATATATTATTTTAGCATATGGTCTATAATTTTTATAAAGTCTATAGGGTGGAAATTTATGTTTACTCCAGAAGGATTAAATGCGGATAAGATCGATAAAATAATGCTTCTAGCGATGTGGACCAGACAAAGAGCGCGGGAAGTTGTCAGTAAAGCTATTATTTCTGCTGGCATGGGAAAACCGACGTTTCCCATCGATTCCCACACGGTTAAGGCATTTTTGCAATATTGGACCGATATCAGCACAGCGCTGAAAAAAGCACTCGATGAAGCAGCTGCAGAAGGTAAGGCTTTCGATGAAGCCACAGCAGGCAAGGCTATAGATTATGGCAATCCCTCTGGCGACGAAAGCCCCTCCACACGTATGGCCAAGGCCTTAACAAAATGGTACGGGGTGAAGTTAAGTCCCGAAGAACTACTTTTTACCGTTGGGGGCGCTGGAGCCTTAAGGGTTATCTTTGAATCATTCAATGAGTTAAACCAGAATATCCCGCATTATCGCGTTATTACCCCCTTCCCTCATTATACGCTGTATTCCGATAATCGTCATAAGCTCCATCCCATTGATGTGATGAGCCAAGAAGGATATAGACTAACCAAAACTGCCTTGGAAAAAAGTATTAAAGAGGCTTATCAATTAGCTAAAACTGATGGTAACGCTCCTAAAATGATATTACTTTCAAACCCCAGTAATCCACTGGGGACCATTTTGACGGAACAAGAACTGGCGGACATGGCAGACGTTTTAAGGCAGTATCCTGACCTGCATGTCGTCATTGATGAAGCCTATGCGGAGATGAACTGGCGCGATGCACAGCCTCCTTCAATCTACCGGATTGCACCAGACCTAAAAGACAGAGTAACCATAATACGCTCTGCAACAAAGGGCCACTCTGCTGCTGGCGAAAGAATGGCGGTCATGATGAGCTTTAATGAGCAATTGAGGAATACCTGTCTAAGTAAAAATATCGGAATGGTAGGACATGCCCCCAGATCTTCTCAGTATGCCTATGCCGAAGCCATGCATGCTTTTGATGAGAGCACCAGCAAGAAAATCAAGGAGTTTTATCAGCCGAAATTAGGATATGTCAGTAAGCGTTTAAAAGAAATGGTGGCCAGCATGCCGGATAGCAGCTATGAGCCAGAGGGAACCTTTTATGTCATGGCAGATTTATCCGATTTGTTTGGCATAAACATACCCAAAGAAGCGGAAAGGGCGCTAGGCTATGGTGGCACTGTCAAAACCAGTGAGGAATTAATATACAGTTTGTTGTTTAGTGAAAACATCATGCTGGCGCCTGGTCAGTATTTTGGTTTATCTCCTAATTTAGGCTATTGCAGGATAACCTGCAGTGGCAAATCAGAGGAATTAGACGATTTAATGGATAGACTGGACTCGGTGCTTTGGACGGCTCGTATGGAAAAAAGAGAGACCCTGCTCACCGAGATAGATACCAATCTTGATAGTTTACGCCAATTATCAGAAGACGCTTATACTAAGTTTATGACAAAACGTGATACTTTTTGCGAGCCCATCGATCAACAAGAACTGGTCTCGCAAGTGAAGAAGCTGAAAGAGCTTTCTTCAGATATCCGGGTAATGATTATGAGAAATAAACCCAATGGAGAGGAAGAAGCCACAAGGACATTACAGTCATTTTTTAGAAAAGCACTATCGGATAAAAACCAAGCTTCGTCAGAAGCATCAGAAGAAAAAGCCTGGCGTGATTTTGTTCATGGATATGCTACTGAGGGTGGGTTACGGAACTACCTATTAAATATGCCGAAAAAAGAGCGCGTTTCCTTTGTCCCCTGGGCCGAAAAGAAAGAACAGCTGTTCAGCCAGGATGATAGCTCAACGAGAAAGCTACGCTGATAGAAACGATGGACAATAAAAGTCTCTGCACAATACGGTGGTATGGTTATTGGCTTGCTCAACCACGCCAACACTGCGTGTCCAGACTGGAGACGACGGCTGTGCATGGCAGAGGAGCTAAATGCCCAACACCATTCTGGCAATGAGAAAGTAGATCAATAATCCGGCCGCATCGATGAATGTCGCAACTAAGGGCGAACTGACTACAGCCGGATCCAGTTTGAAGACACACGCTAAAATTGGCATAAGTGAGCCGGTGAACGTTGCCATACTGCAAATAGCAATCAGGCTGAGTGCCACAATTAAGGCAACGCTTTGCTGAAAAAAAACCCAGATAATGACATAGGCAATGAATCCAAGCACGATCCCCAGTAACATCCCCACCGCGGTCTCTCGCAGCGCCACTCGCATAAAGTCACTGTTGAACACATGATTCATTGCCAAAGCGCGCACAATCGTGGTAGCGGACTGCGCCCCTGTATTCCCGCCAATACCAATCAAAAGCGGCACAAAAAGCGCCAGAACAATTTCCTGGCTAAGCGTTGCCTCAAAGGTGTGCAAGACATTGACCGTCAGAGTACCGGCCACAGCAAGCACTAACAGCCAAATCACCCGGACGCGCATCAGCTGTAATACAGACACTGAAAAATAAGGCTTTCGCAGCGGTTCGGAGGCACTCGCTCGAATAATATCCTCTGTTTCTTCCCATTGCATGATATCCATCGCATCATCCATCGTCACCAGACCGACCAGCTGGTGATCCGCCTCCACAATCGGAACAGCCAGGCGATCACTGGACTGAATAAAACGTGCGACTTTTTCCTGATCATCATAAACATAAAAGCTTTTCGTGTCTTTATGCATCAAATCGGCAATGTGTTTTTCCGGAGAAGCCAGGACCAGCTTGTCCAACTCAACCACCCCTTTCAGGACCATGTTCTCATCAACCACCGGCAATACATACAGTGTTTCGGCCTCCTCCCCGGCCTGTCTGATTTTCTCCAGAGCCTCTTCGACACGCCATTGCGAAGATAAAGCAATAAAAAAAGGGCTCATAATCCGCCCTGCGGTCTCAAGGGGATACCTGAGCAACAAGGAGGTGGCGCGGCGTTCTTTCGCGCTCAAGCGACGAAGAAATCGATCAGCCAGCTCAGCGGGGAGAGCGTCAAACAAACGTGCGCGATCATCGGGCTCCATGCTCTCCATCAAGAACAGGGCTTTTTTATTGTCAATGCTCTGGATGATTTTTGCCTGACTGTCTGATTCGAGAAAATTGAAAACGTCTTCACGTTTTTCTCGCGGCAAGGCATTGAATAGCTCAACTGGCCGATCTGCCGTAGCTTGTTCAATCGCTTGAACAATAGCCTGAGTTTTAGCCTTCAAGAGCCATGATTTCAGATCATGCTCCCACAGCTGTTTTTTTGCAAACCTCATGTCCTCTCCAAATGTTCACGCCAGTATATTACCACGTCACATCGGCTGGCAACGTGTAGGCTATAACATCAAAAACAGGGAAAATCTCATCCTGAAAAGGAAGATTTAAACGATATTTCTGATATTGTGGACAAAGATGAGGGAAAATTGCAAGGCAGACATGTGAGACTGGAGGAAAAAAGCCGCATCCTTGCGGCTCGGCATCATCCGTGATGCCTGATAGAGCTATCCTTGTCAGACGTATCCATTGTCTTTCCTCTTACTATAAGAATACGACAACACCTTTCTAAAGTCAGTAAGTCTTGTCTTAAAACAACCTGAGATATTTCTTGAAATACTAGACGAATATGCTCCATGTAATACGCCAGAACAATCGCTTTTTGCCTCACCCTGAGCCACCCTCGCTAATCACAAAGCGGCCGTTAGCGGCCAAATGCCGCCACATTTTCGATCGCTGGCTCCTCATGCCTATGATGAGAGCTTTCTTTTCTGATCGGAATCACGTTGGTATGCTGCGGGTTGCAATCAAAAAAGGTGGTGATCGCATGATGCTGATCAAAGGCTTTTGCGCGCTGGGCATACTGATGATTAATCATAGATATAATGTGAACCACGTTCCCCCCCAAGGACTGCACCAGCTTCTTGCAGGCCAAAATACTTTGTCCACTTGCAATGCCATCATCGATTAAGATTATTTTTTTAGCTTGCATAACATCTTGTTTCGTTTTGGGTAATTCCAAGGTATCGGTTTGGCCATATCCTTTCTCATAACTTTGCACGACCAAATCGGAGCGTTCCATTTTATATCCGCCTGCTTTACGAATCGAAACCAGGGGAACATTCAATTTGTCAGCCAGGATTGCGGCTAGAGGAATACCTCTCATCTCCGGCGCGGCAATCACCACCTCGGATGATTCAAGCTGATTTTCCAGCAAAATGGCCTCTATGCGTTGTGTAATATAGCTGGTCACTAATTTTCTCAATAAAGGCTTTTCATAAGCCTCCAATACATCGAAAAATGCCAGCCCCTGATACGGGTGCGAACGCAGCATCTTGTCCAAGGCATCACGCTTCAGAGACCAGCTCAGCAAATAATGATTCACATCAACGGGTCTATTTTCATCGCCTGAAAATGGTAAGTTTTCAGCGCATCCCCCTACGTTTTCAAGCGATAATTCAACAAGCGCTAATGCCTTAAAAAAAGAGGCTTTAAAGGATTGTACCACATTGATTCCCGGACACATCCTTGGTCCGCAGGAATGGTATAAACCGGCTTCTTTAAGTTGCAAAATTGCCGTAGTCCCTTTGGGTAGTATCATGCCATTTGGCAGTGTGACCGGTTCACACAGCGTCCTGCTTCTGTACGGAAATAAATATGCCTGATTCAATCCTGCCTGATACGCTTGATCACAAGCGGCAGGATCTGCAAAATCCACCTTGTTTTTCAAGCCATAAACCAAAGTTTGGTATATGGTGCCATTCAGAAAATCTGGAATAAAAAGCAAATTAAACACCGCATCTTCCAACATTTTCCCTAAGTCCTCATCACCCAAACCAGCATTCAAACTTTGATTATATTGATCCAACTGCGATCTCAGCTGATCAATTAACCCATGGTTTGAATCCGCTATCATCTTTTTCATTTTTAATTTCAGTTCATTAAGCTCACGATAATAAGGAAGGGCATACAACACGCTGCTTAGACCGGTTATATCCAAACTCTTCCATTGGTTTTCATAGAAACACCGTTTCATAAACTTTTGCACAGCCATTCTTAAATCGTGATAGGCGCTTACTTGCTCGGCATTACCCGTGAGAAACTCACACCAAAAATGATCAAAAAAACGGTCGAGATTTTTATCAAGCTGAAAATGCTGGGTATTCAACAACATAGAGATATGTTTTACAATGAGTTGCTGAATTGTCTCATTTTTGTTTTGCAAAACCTGGAAGACTGCTTTATGTAAACAACGCCATTGAATGCTGTTTTCGCCACTTGCATTCAAACTTGTAAAGTCAAATGTCAGTCCGGCAGCTCTACTAAATTGCTGATACACATCCCCTAATGCCGTGGGGGCATTCAGTACTTTGATCATCGTGCTTTTGTCTTCTATAAAACAAACGGGGGACATAAAAGGCAAATAAACCAAGAAATTATGAGCGCCTGTTTTCTGTCGAATCGACTGGGTAAAATCGGTAATATTCCCGCCACTTTGATACATAGTTTGCAAAGCAGTATACCAGGGCACTTCACTAAAACTATGCATAATCTCATGCACCGATTGCTCAAACAGGGGGAAGGTTTCCGTTATTGCCTTTGTCGTTAACAAACAAAAGGTATTTTTTTCTTCCTTGATTTTTTCTATTAATGGAACGGTATCTTTTTCAAAATCATCGAAACGACGGATCAGTGCGGCTTCATGATCATCACTACGGAATTGATTTCGCGTTAAAATTCTCTCTTTCAGCACCTGCTTATCACATTCCAGTACGACTGCACCGCTGGGCTTGCCGAATTGACGTATAAAATCCTTATATTGTGGGATAGTTCGAGGATATCCATCTATAAGCAGCGTTTTGTGTTGCCCTTTTGCCCTAAAACTCTTTTCCAATGCAAAGATATGTTCCTTTAAAATAGACAGAATAACCTCATCTGGTAATAATTCACCCCGGGCAATCACATCTTGATATTCTATGGTGACTGGATGGTCAGGAGACTTTAAAAAATTTCGGACGATCTCACCACAGTTGACAGGATGGAATTGCTCGGGATATTTCTCAACCAACCGCTGTGCTTGTGTACCTTTCCCCGCGCCAGGAGCCCCAATAAGCAGAATACTTTTCATAACGATAACCTCATCAAACGAATTCAAAACCATTATAAATTTCTGTGTATCGGTTACTATCCGTAAAGACCCCTCCCGTAAATTTTACGGGGTATGCCTGTTGCGCCGGATAAAGTCAGCGGCCTGGCACAAGCTAGTTCCAGTAGCTGTTTCGTTATCGGTTATGAGGTCTTTATCGTGAGGATGAATAGCGATATCAACTGAATTGAACTCACTAATAAAAGCGCTGTCGCCACGGCTGTAACGTGGCTTTTTGGAAAATCTCCGTTATGAACACAGATGGAATACTTACGGGGCAGCGTGCAAACTATGCTCTCAGGACTTTTTGAATCAACTGTTGTTTGCTCGACACCCTCATTTTTAATTTCACCTGGTTGAGGTACTCTTCAACGGTTCGCGGTGAAATCGACAGTTTTTTGGCGATTTCTTTAGCCGTAAAACCCTTTATGGTCAGTTCAAGACACTCATTTTCTCGCGTGGTTAAAATAACATCGCCTAAATGGAGTCTAATCGCTTGTGCCGCACGAGGGCGGGTGCCCGTCGGAAGAATATCTAAATGGGTAGAGCCGTGATGGCATCGGCAAGAGAATGCTCGCCTAAAACAATAGAGATACCCAAAGTGCCTTGTAATTGCCCGTTGTGGTCATAGCAGGGAAACTTAATAGACAAAAATTGCAAAGACCTGCCATCAAATCTCATATTAAATTCATCAAAAATCTGGACAGACTCTTGTTCTAATACCGACTTGCAGTTATCCAGTAATAATTGAGAAGTATTTTCCTTGGAAACATCAAATATGGTTCTACCCGTGGCATTGCTTGCCACATGAAAACCACATATATTTGCGCCAAACTCGTTGATTTTTATGGTGACGCCCTTTGCATCAAGCAAATAGACGCTGTACGGCAATGCAAAAAGCTCATCAAACGTCAGTAATAAATCGTGTTTTTGACGCCCCCTATCATACAACATCATACCTTTCTGGTATTTGCGTATAGCAATATCATCAGATGAAATGGGGTAGTCAAAATAAGGCTTCATGCTCTAATGATATCACATTTCTTTGGTAAGTTGCCTATCATAACATTTTTCCGCAGGGTAAACGCAGAGGTGCTCATAAACAGGGCAAGATCACGAGTGACTATTAATTAGTCACGAAATATGATCAAATACACCTATTTTAACTTTTGGGTGTAAAATTATGCGTGATTCACTAGTAGAACACTTTTCAGTGCTCCCTGATACAAGGCAGCGTTGTAAGG
>JAFIFT010000002.1 GCA_020831865.1 Legionellaceae bacterium
CCGATGTTATTACTTCTAAGTTGAATCTCGGGCATCGCTGTATTTTTATTTTATTGCTCTGCATTTTTTTTTGTATCCGATTCACCAATGTTAGTACAGCCAAGGTGAAGCGTAGTGAGTGTGGTATTTTTCTTTAATGCCTCGGCGATTTTTACTGCGCAGGCATCACCGATGTTAATCGAGCCAAGGTGAAGCGTAGTAAGCGCTGTATTTTGCTTTAATGCCTCGGCAAGTTTTTTTGCGCCGGTGGCACCAATGTTATTAGCGCCAAGGTGAAGCGTAGTGAGCGTGGTATTGTTCTTTAATGCCTCGGCAATTTTTACTGCGCCGTCATTGCCGATGCCATTGACCACAAGGTCAATTTTAGTGAGTCTCGAATCATTGTTTGTCATTCTCTGGAGAAGCTTTTTAAACGTTCTCTTTAACATTTTATATTAACCTCACAAACAGCAGATTGGTCTTAATTGTATCACAATGAGCAATAAATGCAAGATATTGAGAAGTGTATGGCATAAACAAACATTTCGATACTTTATTATTTTTGGAACAGCAATTTGAAATTCGCCCTTGGGGAGCAATGGAACACCCAATCCACGTAAGGTATAAGCCTTGCCACGCATAGTTTACCGTTTTATGTTACCTTTATAGTACCCATTTTAGCAAAGTCACTAGTGCCGATACGCCTTACACTTTTTCAGCCAGCGGAGCTGTATTTATACAGCGCTTTAAACGCTGTACACGATAAATGGCCTCATCCAGTTGTGCCTCTGTCAGCTGCCCGTTATGCACCGCTGTTTCAACAAAATGCAAGAGCTCTTCCGGGGTGTGTCGGTCAATTTGATTGGCAATAATCAGCATATCGCAGCCCGCGTGAATCGCGGCAACCATGGCCTTAGGCATCGAATAGGCACGACTGATGGCGTGCATTTGCAAATCATCTGAAATGACCACCCCATTAAACGCGCATTCTTTGCGTAGGAGATCTTGAATAATGGGAGCTGATAAGGTGGCAGGACGCCCTTCTCTGTCCAGTTGGCGGTTAATAATATGCGCAGTCATGACGCTAACCGGCAAATGGGACATGTTTTGCAGCATGTGATACGGCCAGAGCTCGGTTGGGACAAAACTGTCAGACACATCAACAAACTCGGTATGGGTATCACCGCTGGCACTGCCATGCCCTGGAAAATGTTTCAGACAACTTGCAATGTGATATTCTTGCATCAGTTGCACAAACTGGCTCGCTAGATGCGCAACCTGTTTGGAATCAGAGCCAAAACTGCGTTGCAATGGCGCAATGATTCCCTGCTCGGACGATAAAGCCAGATCAACTACTGGCGCAAAATTAAGATTAAACCCCAAATCGCGTAGCGTTTGTGCCATACGGCGTACCGTATTTTCAAAGTCACTACAATCCATAGTGGCCATTTCTTGTGCTGATGGTGTGGATGGTACTCCTGCTACCTTTGCCAGCCGATCAACCCGGCCGCCCTCATAATCAATACAAATCAACGGGGTCTCACCACAGGCGTTGCGGCAACGCTCATGAACGGATTGGGTTAAGGCGCGGATTTGTTCCTGGGTATCAATATTTTTTTTACCACCCGTACCAGTGACTGGCCTGTCAAATAAGACCACTCCTCCTACGCCGTATTGCTCGATAAATCTGGAAAAGGGTACATTGTTCATTAAACTGGTTTCATCAAAGCCCAGAATCAATAACTGGGCAATTTTATGACACAAACTTTGCAAAGCATTCTCCTTGATTCAACAGGGGCAGGAACATACAGGTTTGTGGTTTACGCGAGTACCCTGCACGGTGATACAGAGGGTAGCATACCGTAAACGGCAGGGATCAGGAAGATTGCCGCTCGAATTTAATGGGAGGGACCAGAGAGGGTTCGCAACGGCAAGCAGCTGTTGCGTCAGGGGGTAAGGGAACGTTCCGAAAATCACGCGGAAAACACAGGTTCACACCCTGCGCAACCTGAGCCGTTTCCAGTAATGGGTTAATATGCCAGTAGGTTATAGAATAGTATTTTTTGTCTGCATCTGCTGTCCAAAAAACAGGTGAAAAGGTAGCGATGTAGCTGATCGTGGTTCCTGGTGTGCATTTAAATTTTTCACGTGCCCAGGCTTTCCCTTTCTCTGCGGTTATCGAGCTCACGGTTTTCTTTGAGTCTTGATCGATAACGGTGACGGCCACAGTGTAATTGAGCCAACAGTTGTCTTTAATGAGGGTAATATAACAATCTTCGCTATCCGCGATTGCCAGACTGCTCATCATAAGTCCCATAATCAAAGAAAGTAATTTCATGTTGTCTACCCGCCGCACTCTAAACTTTACTTAATTATAGACTACCATGACATCAAAAAATCTGAGAAAGTTCAGGCTGGACTTTAGCCATTTTTATAAAAATGGTAAATACTTCGTCTTTGCGAGCGTTAGCGAAGCAATCCAGACCGGAGTTTTAGTAAATATCAACCTGGATTGCTTCACTTCGTTCGCAAAGACGGCGCTTTTTTGCAGCATTTTAAAAATGGTAAATACTTCGTCTTTGCGAGCGTTAGCGAAGCAATCCAGACCGGAGTTTTTAGTAAATATCGATCTGGATTGCTTCACTTCGTTCGCAAAGACGGCGCTTTTTTGCAGCATTTTAAAAATGGCTAAAGTCGAGTTCAGAATACATAAAATTAAGCTTCTCAGCGCTCAGGATGAGCGCCGCTTTATAAGGGGTGCTTTATTGCGCGCTTATAATGCGCATTATTTATTATCATGCTCCGGTGCAACGACAAAGATACCTGGCGCATTGCGCAGATACTCATTGTAGTCCATACCATAGCCAAAAATATAATGATCATCCACCTGTAGACCCACATAATCGGCATGCGCCAATCCCTCGGGTACTCGTTTTTGATGTTTGTCGACCAATACCGCCGTATAGACTTCCGCTGCGCCCATTCTTTTTATTTCATCCAAAATGGCCGCCAGGGTAATTCCCCCATCAAGAATATCATCAACAATCAGAACGGTGCGATCTTTTAAAACCAGGCTGGGCCTGACTTTCCAGATAAGCTCTCCACCACGAATATCACCACGGTAGCGGGTGGCATGAACATAATCCACTTCCAGGGGAAAATCGAGCCGGGGCAATAAATTGCCCATAGGCACAAGCCCCCCAATCATCACACACAGGATCACAGGATTTTTATCTTTAAGATCAGCATGAATATGAATAGCCATACGATCCAGGGCCGCTTCTACTTCCCGTGTCGTATAAAGACAGGAGGATTGTTCATACACTTTTTTTATTTTGGCCGGAATGGTCATGATGTGCCTCTTTTGTATAACACATTAATCGTTACGTTTATCACGCTGCGGGAAAAGTGACACGGTATTACTGCCGCCACCACTTCGTTCATGAATTTTGGCAGTTCCCTCTTTATCCACTTCATCAATGCGAAAAATATTATGTAGGGGGATTAGCGTTTTTTTTACGGTTTTGAATTCAACTTTAAGCTTTTCTTCCGATGGATCGACTAATAAAGACGAATTCTCACCAAAAACCAACTCGTCCACCTCTAAAAAACCGAAAATATCACTTTCATAGATGGAGCGGGCATAAATTTCATAAACGGCATCCTGCACGGAGAATTTGATTCGATAAAGCGACTTGGCTGGCATGTTATGAACCGTAAATAAAACGAACTCCATTATAGGACGTTAAGCGATAGCACTCAAGGTATTTGCCGAGACTGTTGACGAAAAAATATAACGTGAAACCGGGGGGGAATGCCTATCGCCTATCGTTTCGACTAGAAATTAGACGACACTAAAGCGGGTTCATTGAGTGGCTCGACAGCAACATCCGGATGAGCAGGTCTGTATTTTTGCATAATAAGCAAATAAAATGCAGCCGGATATAAAGGGAATAATGATCCTACATGATTTAAGAAGGACAGGTTTTGCAATAAACGGTTACTGCGAATGGGCGGCATATAATAAAAATAGTCCAGATGATATTGTGTATAGCCTTTATGTTCCATAACGCGCTGCAAATTAAAAGCCGACATGCTGGACAGACCTTGTCCCATAAAACCGGGCAGAATCCCCAGCCGTAACCCTGCTCCCCACAGACTGAGTGGATTTATGGCAAAAATAACCAAATATCCCATCGGTTTGATAATGCGATCTAATTCATCCAGTGGCCACTGCGAATGCGGTAACATATGCAGGGCGAGAGGCGCAACAACCGCATTCAAGCTTTCTTGTTCAAAGGGAAGTTGTAACAGGGAGGCAGAAAGGGATTGTTGATTCATATGACTGTGCGGTGAAAGCAACCATTGGTGGTGATACCTGAGATGTTCGAGCCAGGGATTATGGGTAAAGGAGCCTATTTGCAGTAAACATTCACCATGTAAAATTGAGCGGTACGGCATCATTTGTTGAGCCAATGCGTCACCTACCGCCACTCCGGCAGGAGTAGTAAACCAGTGTGCCAGTTCGGTATGTGCTTGCGTATAATCTTTCAAAATCCATCCCACCAAAATAAAAATTAGTGCTCATAAACAGCCCCCAGTATAAAAAACACTGTAACACCGTCATCCAGAGCGAAGCGAAGGAAGTGATCTGCCTGATTCAGGAGATCCTTCGCTTCGCTCTGGATGACCTCATAATGATTTAATTAAGAGCATAAAATGATTTTGCCCTGTCGCTGTACGAGCGGTATTTGCATTCGCCACCAATTTTAATTACTATCAGCTAGCCTGATGTTCTATCGCACATGATACCAAGATACGTTGGTATTCTAAAATAGTATCGCCTGGAGTTCGTAATCTAACTCGTTGCCTCTAGTTATACTAGCAATTACATAAAAATTCAAAGAGAATGCGTTTAATCACAGAAGAACAACCATTGCAAGGTATTGCCCAATTACTGGTGCATGAGAACCTGCTCACCAGAGACGATGCACTCTCCTATCAACGGTGTGCGAAAGAACACAAGACCAGTGTTTTAACGTATCTGATTGACCACAACATCCTGGCTTCTCCAGTGATTGCTCGTCATGTTGCGCAACGTTTCGGCATGCCATTTTTCGATTTGACCAGTCTCTCCCTTGAAAATATTCCTCTCCATATCGTCAATGAAAAACTGATACGACGCCACATGATGCTCCCCATCCATTGCCGTGGCAATCATGTATATCTGGCGACTGATGATCCGAGCAGGCAGCTGCCCTTAAAAGAGATTCAGTTTCATACCGGGCTCCA
Organism: Legionellaceae bacterium; assembly: GCA_020831865.1. Taxonomy (GTDB): domain Bacteria; phylum Pseudomonadota; class Gammaproteobacteria; order Legionellales; family Legionellaceae; genus JAFIFT01. Next base: position 5,272 of record JAFIFT010000002.1, read on the forward strand.
TCCTCATTCCATTGTGGTGGAGTCTGATAAACTTACTTTGTTGATAGAGCAACTCTTAAACCGAAAAGAGCTTAGTCAGGAATTGGGCGCCCATATTGATGTACCTGGCAGTGAGCTCGATGTGCTGGAGATCAGTGCGGATCACGAAGCGCTTGAAGACGACACAACGTCCGCTGCGAGCGATGATGCGCCGGTTGTAAAATTTGTGAATAAAATTTTGCTTGATGCAGTAAAACGTGGTGCATCTGATATTCATTTTGAACCCTATGAGCGGGAATATCGCGTTCGCTATCGTCAGGATGGCATGCTTACGGAAATAGCCACTCCCCCTATTGCGCTTGCCGGAAGAATCACCGCGAGAATTAAGGTCATGTCCAGTCTGGATATTTCAGAACGACGCGTACCTCAGGATGGACGTTTCAAAATGCAATTGTCAAAAACCCGTGCCATAGATTTCAGGGTCAGTACCTGTCCTACCGTAGGGGGAGAAAAAGTGGTGATACGGATTTTAGATCCGGCTTCTACCAAACTGGGTATCGAAGCGCTGGGCTTTAATGCCCTACAGGAACAGCACTTTCTCAAATCCATTGAGCGTCCACAGGGTATGATTTTAGTCACAGGGCCAACTGGCAGTGGTAAAACGGTTACGCTTTATAGCGCTTTGAATCTTCTGAATACCCTGGAGCGTAATATTTCCACCGCCGAAGATCCAGTCGAACTCAAGGTACCGGGTATTAATCAAGTGAATATTAACCCGAAAGTGGGATTAACCTTTGCGGGCGCCTTACGCTCTTTTTTACGACAGGATCCCGACATTATCATGGTGGGAGAGATTCGTGACCTGGAAACAGCAGAAATTGCAGTCAAAGCCGCACAAACCGGTCACCTGGTATTATCGACCCTACATACCAACAGTTCAGCGGAAACCCTGACTCGACTGGTTAGTATGGGCATCCCCTCGTTTAATATCGCCAGTTCAGTCAGTTTGATTATCGCGCAGCGTCTGGTGCGGCGTTTATGTGAACAATGTAAAGAAAGACGCGATGATATCAGAGCACAAAGCCTGCTCGATCTGGGGTTTAGTGAAACAGAAGCACAGAGCACCACTATCTATCGCGCCAAAGGGTGCAATCAGTGCAATAAAGGGTACCGGGGACGTGTTGGTCTTTTTGAAGTGATGCCTATGACCAAAGCGATAGGGCAAATCATTATGAGCGGCGGAAACTCTCTCGATATTCTGAAACAGGCTCAACAAGATGGTATGCTCACCATTTACCAATCCGGACTGGTGAAAATACGGCAAGGCATCACCAGCATTGAGGAAATCAACCGGGTAACCGTTGATTAAACGCGCATGGCCAGCAGCAAAAATGGATTAATCCTCTTTCAATGGGAGGGCGTCAACCGCACCGGGCAAAAATGCAGTGGCGAAATGCAGGCACGTAGTATGGCCATTGCCAAGGCTGATTTGCGAAAACAAGGCATTATCACCCGGAAGATACTGAAAAAAAGAAAACCCCTCTTCGATCAAAGCAATAAAAAAATCACACAAGCCGATATCGCGGTGTTCAGTCGCCAGTTGGCCACGATGATTGAAGCGGGCATTCCCTTGATTCAGTCCTTTGATATTCTGGCAAAAAGCCAACCTAATAAACGGATGCAAGCGTTGATTGAGAACGTCAAAACCGATGTTGAAACAGGCTTGACCCTCGCTGAGTCCCTGGCCAGACATCCCACTCATTTTAGGGAGCTGTTCTGTCATTTGGTTGATGCTGGCGAGAAATCAGGCGCATTGGAAATCATGTTGGATAACGTTGCCAGCTATCAGGAAAAAATCGAACGCATTAAAAAGAAAATTAAAAAAGCACTGACCTATCCGATGGCGGTGATGGCAATTGCGTTTCTGGTAACCGCAGGACTCATGATTTTTGTCGTGCCTCAGTTTGAAGCATTATTTAAGGGTTTTGGTGCCGACCTTCCTGCCCTGACCCGTATGGTCATTACGATTTCCGAGTTTTTTCAAGCCTGTTGGTATATTATTTTGGGGCTCGTCGGGGCGGGTATCTATGGTTTTATCTATGTAAAAAACCATTCAACCCCCTTTGCCGAAGGAGTCGATCGGATCATGCTCAAATTACCCGTCATTGGGTCTATTCTTGAAAAGGCCTGTATTGCCCGTTTTGCCCGTACCCTGTCTATTACCTTTGCTGCCGGCCTGCCCCTGGTCGACGCCTTACAATCGGTAGCGAGCGCTAGCGGAAATATTCTCTATTACAAGGGTACAAAAAGAATTTGTAAGGAAGTGTCTACAGGAACACCAATGCAGAGCGCGATGGAACATACCCGTCTCTTTCCGAATATGGTCATCCAAATGGTGGCTATTGGAGAAGAGTCTGGCACATTGGAAAAGATGCTTACTAAAGTTGCGGATTTTTATGAAGAAGAAGTCGATAACGCGGTTGACGCCTTAAGTAGTTTGCTTGAGCCGATGATTATGGCTATATTAGGCGTTTTGGTAGGTGCGATGGTAGTTGCCATGTATTTGCCCATCTTTAAACTCGGTGCCGCTGTATAAAAAGGACAAAACTGTGGAATTGACTCACCCTGCCTGGGCTTGGGCGCTCCTGCTCATACTGGCTGCCTGCATTGGCAGTTTTTTAAATGTCGTGATTTATCGCGTGCCGCAAATGCTCAAGCGGGAATGGGAACGAGAGTGCCGATGTCTGTTGGGCATTGAGCCGGTCCCGGACAGCAGGGCTTTCAATCTGATTGGGCCACGTTCACACTGCCCTCACTGTGATATTCCACTTCGCTTCCGCGATAATGTCCCCTTGTTCAGCTATCTCTTTCTGAAGGGACGATGCCATCACTGCCAGCATCCCATCAGCCTGCGCTATCCAGCCGTTGAACTGCTGAGTGTGCTTTTATCGGCGCTGGCTATCTGGCACTTCTCCTTTCGTGTCGAGCTCATTTTTGCGCTGATTTTTATTTGGGTAACTCTGCCCATTATCATGATTGATCTTGCCGAACAAATTATACCCGATAGCCTGAGTTATAGCTTGCTATGGTCTGGACTGGTAGCCAGCAGTTTTCATCTGTTTGTCAACCTTGAGACTGCTGTTTATAGCGCCATGGGAGCCTGGTTCTCCCTTTGGCTTTTTATTCGTATCTTTTATTGGTTGACCGGTAAAATTGGTATGGGCAATGGGGATTTTAAATTATTTGCAGCCTTGGGGGCATGGTTTGGCTGGACCATGTTGCCGTTGATTTTATTGCTTTCTTCCTTTGTTGGGGCGGTAAGTGGCATGATTTATCTTCGCACAACCGCCCAGTCGCATCAAACCCCGATTCCCTTCGGCCCATTTTTATGTTTTTCCGGCTTGGTTACCCTATTTTGGGGACAAGATATGTTGAACGCATATTGGGCCTTCTATCCTTAAAGGCTGTCGTCATGAGTTTATTTGGCTGCGTTTACCCTGGCAAGTGATGAACTTTTTGATTTTAAATCAAGAAAAAAGTATGATATTTCAAAGTGATTGTTCAATACTCACGTACTTCAGCTAAACATACAGGATTTCTAATGCAGGGAATGGGTTATAATTCAGAGTGTTGCTTTCTCTCTTTTTTCTCTCTAAATCGCAGGATGCACTTTCCCGCAACCCTTTCCGACTTGCTCAAATCAACAGCTGCCCACCACCTTATACCTTTGCTGAGATAAACTATTTTTATAACAAAAGGAGCACGTATGATACGCCGTATTTCTATCTTTGTCGCAACGGCCAGTATGACGGTCTGCATGGCCAGTCCGTCATTTTCCGGTACCATGGGACCAACGCTGGGTATTACTTCCCCCTGGTCGGTGACAGGCAGTCTTGGCTACACAGTTTATAACAATATGTACCGTGGCGATGGTCAAACTGCTCTGGGACGCTTTGCCATTGGCCGTGATGTACACGTCGGTCACGCTATGATCTGGGGCCTTGAAGTGGGTGTGCAAAACGGCAATACCATGCGTTATTACCCATCCCGGGCAGCGGTTGATGCGCTGGGCGGCCTTCCCATGCAAACGACCGCAAAACCCATGCTTGATCTGCTGGCCACGTTAAAAACCACTGCCATTGGCGCAAGCCCCATTTTTGCCCAGCTGAAAGGCGGAATTGCCTATCGTCGCTGGCAGTTTAATGATCGCAATACCATTAACGATCCATCGCAAATTGCCGGTGAAGTGCAGGCAGGTTTCGGTTACTCTATCAGTCAGCGCGCAAGCTTAAGCCTGTCTTACCAGGGTGTTTTTGGCCGCAATCCCCGTTTTCGCCTCAATGTCGATAATGCGACCGGACGGGTGTCTCACATCCCCGTGCAAAATGGCGTGTTGCTTGGTTTAACCGTCAACGTATAACTCTTGGATAAGGAAAATCTTCATGAAAATGAAACCCTATATTGTTGCTCTCGCGTTAACCGCCACGCTGTCACCCGCAGCGTATGCGGCCAGTCCGGTCTCGAAAGAATATGTGGACGCGAAAGTCACGCAGTTACAATCGCAAATCGCTTCGATCTCTGGTGGCACGCAAGGTCCTGCCGGTCCGGCAGGACCCATGGGTCCTCAAGGTCCAGCTGGCCCTGCTGGTGCACCTGGCCCAACTGGTGCAACTGGCTCAACTGGCGCAACTGGCTCACCTGGTGCAACTGGGCCAGCAGGTCCCGGAGTGGCTGAAGGCGGCACAACGGGACAGTTTCTCGCCAAAGCCTCAGATGATGATTTTGACACCGAATGGGTGAATGCCCCGGGTGGTCCTGGCAGCTACAGCGTCGGTGATCAGGTCATGGGGGGGATTGTCTTTTGGGTCGATGCAAGCGGTCAGCATGGCTTGATTGCGGCAAGAGTAGATAACAGTACTGGTATTAGGTGGAACAATGGTAGTGATCAATTTACAGGAACCAGTACAAGTGATGGTATTTTTGCCGGCATCAAAAACACCGCACAAATTATGGCGATCCAAACCTCGGGTGCCAGTGATGCGTTTGCTGCCAAAGTGTGCGCAGATTACCGTATCCAGGCCAATGGTACCTCCAGTTGCCCTAACATAGCTGTCGCAATTGAACCAAGTCCTGGAGCTAGCTGTTATGCAGACTGGTATCTACCCTCCTTCTTTGAGCTGGCTCAACTGTATGTCCGGAGGGCTGTGGTTGGCGGTTTCATACTGGGACAATACTGGAGCTCTACCGAGGATAGCAGTACCCCTACGAACGCTGCTTTGAGTCTGAACTTCTCAGGTTTCGAGTTCCTCCCATTCAATTCAGCAAAGGGTCAGACTACAACTCGCGTTCGCTGTATCAGGGCTTTTTAAAGCCTTTCCCATTTCTCCCGAGGCAGTGTAGCGAACTGCCTCTCACCAACCTCGCCGTAGTGTCATGATGGCATGCCAGAAGAGGAGCAAAAAGCAACTTATGATACTTTGGCCTTGGTATCCGGGCCTGGATGCATGGCACGTCTCAAGATCCGGACGCCCTTTGTTTGCCGCAGTTTCTTTGTGAGCTTTGCCCTATTCACTCCCCATCAATGAGGATGGGGTTTATTTTGTTTGCGATGCGCGGTCAAAGCGGAGAAAAACTCGGGTTTGTTTAAACCAATTTTGGCGAAAATTTCAGGTACTTTTGCCCAACTGTTTTCCAGATCAATACTGCTGACGACCATATCAAAGCCTTTATCGCGATCTACCGGTACCCCCCAGCCATTAATATAACAAAGACCGCTCAGGCGCAGTGCCTCTACATGGTGAAATTGCTTGGCAGACTCCAGCCAGGCATGCGCTTCTTCGAAATCCTGTGTCATATTGCGATGATTGATTGAATTGGCAAACAGGGCCTCATCTTCCAGTGTCTGTCGGACTTTGGCTTCCTCTAATAAGCGGCTGGCCATCCAAAATTTGGCATCGATATCATCAATATCAGCTGCGGCTCGATAGCATGCCATTTCCCAAACATCAGCGAAGGGTATTTTTTTAGAACCAATATACTTCTGATAAATGCGCGCCAACTCCCGATAGAGTTGACGCTCTTTCATCAGATTTGCTTCCTCGGGCGGATTGTGTTCGCGGGCCGCCTGCAGGGCACGAATTTTTTTCTTCAGACGATTGATTTGATAACGTTTAATAAAAAATAACATGATAGCTCCTTAGGGACTGTTGGCATTTCGACTCCGACATCTACGTCCCGCGGCTTGTCCACGGAATTCATCGATGCTGCGGAAAACCGCGACACATAGGCATCTTGGGGTGAACGGTCATCAACAGCCCCTGGTCTCAAAGGGTTGCAGGGCTTGAAATGAGCCATTCCACCGCAAATAAAATGGTGAGCACCGCAAGCAATATCAAAAAAATGGTACCAAGCTGTTTGAGAAGCGCGATTCGAGCTCCTTTGGCGGCTGGTTTGGTCACTTGCGTTTCGCTGTCGGGCCTTTCCGATAAGAGCAGCTCTCTATCTAATTTCCATGAGCAAATATAGGCGATAAAGCCAAAAAATACGCCTATTGATATGAGCGTCAGAAACATAATCGTGGCTGCTGCGCCTTCACTAAAGCCATAATCATGGGTCAAACTGGCTTCCGCGATAAAAATAATAGATGGAATGTCATAATACCAGCCCCAGATAAAGTGCGGCAGGCAATATAAACCAAAGATCAAAAATAGAATGGATAACACCATGCTCCCCATGCCAATGATGTAGAGGTGTTTCTTGTCATTATCATTATTTTGTTTGAGCATGAACGGGTACTCCTTAGTCAAATTCGGTCATACGGTTATGGTGCTGATACAGGGTATGCAAACGTTGCAGTTGCCGTTCAGTAATACGATGCGTTGACAACTCCGGCAAGGCATCGATCGGAAAAAAATCAGCGGCGAGGGTTTCATGATTAGAAACCCAGCCCCCATCGAGTACCTCGCAAGCGAAAATACATTTATAAATATAAGGCCAATGGGGGGGGTGATCATGCAATGCGGTGTCCCATAATGCCAGCAAATAGTGTACTTTCGCCCGGTAACCGGTTTCTTCATGGATTTCTTTAATAATCGATTCAGAGGGGGTATGGTTGACGTCCGCCCAACCGCCGGGTAGCGCCCATTTTTTATCTTGCCGTTCTTGAACCAACAAAACTTTTTGATCCCGCATAATAAACGCACGCACATCCACTTTGGGCGATGCATATCCTTTTTGCTGCAAAAAGGTCGACTGAATCGGGTTCAGGCTATGTCCGGATTTTGAGGCTAACATTTCCGCGGCAATATCCATGAGCTGATGATAACGTTCCAAATCAAACCGGTCTTTGGCATAGGCCAGTCCCGTTTGCGCGATAGCCTGTATCTCGGTTGACCAGCTAAGGACATCTCGATTTCGTACTGGTGCTTCACTCATCTGCCACTCCCTGTAACCTGTAGTTTGCACGACCGTCAATCTAACCTTGCCGATTTGCCCGCCACAGTAGAGCCTATGGCACAGCGTCTTGGCAACCGACTATGGGAAACAGGGTTACTGAGCGCTGTTCACCCAACAGGCTGTGATTTAACATGGTTATCATTAATAAATTCATTTACAATCAAGGTATTCGTAATCTGACCGCCCGTGCTCATTTCACATTAATTATAGTTGATTATTCATGAAAAGAAATATTATTTATTTATCCGATGGTACAGGCATTACCGCTGAAACCTTGGGAAATAGCCTGATTAGCCAATTTGAAAGTATTGAATTTAATAAAATAACCTTACCGTATATCGATACAGCCGAAAAAGCCGTACAAACTGTCATCCGTATCAATGATATTTATGATGATCATCGTATTAAACCGATTGTGTTTCAGACGGTAGTCGACCCCCGTATTGGCCAAATCTTAAAATCAGCCCAGGCTGTTTTTTTTGATCTGTTCAACACTTTTCTGGCACCACTGGAAGTGGAGCTTGGGGTAAAATCCTCGTATACCGTTGGAAAGTCCCATGGGGTGGTCAACGCGCAGCGCTACTCCAACCGGATAGAGGCTGTAGACTATGCCCTGATGCATGATGATGGGGTTAAAGTCAGGGGCTATGATAAAGCGGATATTATTCTCATTGGCGTATCGCGCTCCGGAAAAACACCCAGTTGCCTGTACCTGGCCTTGCAGTTTGGTATTTACGCGGCTAATTATCCATTTACCGACGACGATCTGCAGCATCAGTCTCTCCCCAAGTGCCTCACCCCCTATCGTGAGAAGCTATTTGGTTTGACCATTAATCCGGAACGCTTGCAGCAAATTCGCCATGAACGCAGACCCGACAGCCGCTACGCTTCTGCGGAGCAATGTCGCATTGAAATTGCCGAAATTGAAACGCTGTATCAAAAGGAAAATATTCCCTACCTCAATTCCACCCGATTTTCGATTGAGGAAATTTGCACAAAAATTTTATCTATCGCAGGCATTGCAAGACGCATATGAGGGATCCCAAAAGGCCATTTTCATCACACGAATAATGGCCCGCCAGGTTTTTACTTCGTTTTCTTTTTGGGCAGGTACAGATCGGTGATGGAGCCTTCAAAGATTTCTGCCGCCTGTGCTATCGTTTCAGAAACCGTAGGGTGCGGATGAATGGTTAAGGCGATATCTTCCACATCGCACCCCATTTCAATAGCCAGAGCCGTTTCCGCAATCAAATCACCGGCATTGACCCCGACAATTCCAGCACCCAATAAACGTTTACTGTCAGGGCAGAAAAGGAGCTTGGTCATTCCTTCTTCACGCCCCATACTGAGTGCCCGGCCACTGGCAGCCCATGGGAAAACAGCCTTTTCAAACGCAACCCCCTGCTCTTTGGCTTCTTTTTCGGTCAATCCAGCCCAGGCCAGTTCCGGATCGGTATAGGCTACGCTGGCAATACACTGGGGATCAAAATAATGCTTCTTACCGGCAATCACTTCCGCCGCTACTTTACCTTCAGGGATAGCCTTATGTGCCAACATGGGATTACCCACTACATCGCCAATGGCATAAATGTGCTCAACATTGGTACGCATCTGTTTATCCACGGCAATAAAGCCTTTCTCATCAACTTTGACACCCGCTTTCTCTGCCGCGATTTGTGCTCCATTCGGGCGCCGACCGACGGAAAGCAATACTTGTTGAAAACAACGGGGTTTATCTGTTTTATGCTCTCCTTCCATCGCAACATAAATGCCATCTTTTTTCGCCTCAACAGCTGTTACTTTGGTTTTCAATAAAAATTCCACGCCCTTTTTGGCCATCTGTTTTTGCAAAACCATCACGAGATCTTTATCCGCACCGGGCATCAATTGATCCATAAATTCTACCACCGTCACGTTCACACCCAGCGCGCTGTACACGGTTGCCATTTCCAGACCAATGATCCCACCACCAATGACCAATAAATCGCCAGAAATATCTGTTAGTTGTAACGCACCCGTCGAGCTGAAAATTCGCGGATCTTCCGGGATAAATGGCAGATGAATAGACTCGCTGCCCACTGCGATAATGGCCTGCTCAAAGTCAATATCGACAGTACCATCGGCAGTATCAACCCGTATCTGATGGGTACCGCTAAAGGTGCCGCTACCATGAACCACGTCTACTTTGCGTTGCTTGGCCAGTGCATTCAGGCCGCCGGTTAATTTCTTAACGACGGAGTTTTTCCAGTCGAGCATTTTGGCATTGTCAAGCTTGGGCTTGCCAAAGTTTACCCCCTGATGCGCCATTTCCTTGCTTTCATCCAGCATTTTGGCAATGTGCAGGAGCGCCTTGGAAGGAATACAACCCACATTTAAACACACGCCACCAAGCGTCGCGTAACGCTCAATCAGCGTGACTTTTTTCCCCAGATCGGCGGCACGAAAGGCCGCCGTATAGCCGCCGGGCCCACTGCCTAAAACAACAACGTCTGTTTTTATTGACTTGGTCATAATATCCTCTTATACATTGATTTTTTTATTAAATACTTCTCAGTGTGGTGGTTACCCTGGGCGAGAGCATCAAAGCTTAAATAAAACCCTGCCTATAACAGCACCCGACGTATATCCGTTAATAACTCAGCCAGATAACGGCTAAAATGCGCCGCTTCTGCCCCATCGATCACCCGGTGATCATACGATAAGGACATGGGAAGCATTAAACGCGGTACAAAACTATCGCCTTGCCAAACGGGTTTCATTTGGGAGCGGGATAAACCTAAAATAGCAACCTCCGGACTATTCACAATCGGTGTAAAGGCCGTACCCCCGATGCCGCCAAGACTGGAAATCGTAAAACATCCGCCATTCATATCGGTTGGCATTAAGCCCTTGTCCCGTGCCTTGCTGCTTAAGCGTCCCATTTCTTTGGCAATATCCGCTACCGACAGGTTATCCACCCCTTTTATGACCGGTACCACCAGCCCATTGGGTGTATCGACGGCAATACCAATATTGACATATTTTTTATAAATTAACTGATGGTTATGGCTATCTAAAGAGCTGTTAAACTGGGGATAGGCTTTCAGTGCCTGAGCCACGGCTTTCGTGACAAAGGCCAGCAGGGTCAGCTTATAGCCCTCTCGTTTGGCTTGCTCCTGCTTGCGAAATGCTTCCAGTTCGGTAATATCCGCCTCATCAAACTGTGTCACCTGCGGAATGCTCAGCCAGGAACGGTGAACATTTTCGCCGGTTAAGCGTTTTATCTTGCTGAGCGTTTTCTCCTCAATCGCTCCAAAGCGGCTAAAATCAATAGTAGGCGCGTTTGGAAACGTGAATGCGGAGGAGGTGCTTTCAGGCTGGCTCAGTTTTTGTTTAATGTAAGCACGGACATCCTCTTTACTGATCCTGTTTTTTCGACCACTGCCCGTGACCTTGTGTAAGTCGACTCCTAATTCATGCGCCATGCGACGCACGCCGGGACCCGCATATATGTTCTGCGCATCACTGGTGGCAGGTTGGGCCGGCCGTGTTTGCGATTTTTCAGCCGATGGGGCCAGGCTCGACGGTTGGACTTGGCTCACGGGGCTGGCGGATACGGCCTGCCGTTCGTCTTTTTTCGCTACAGGTGCCTCCAGTGGAATGAGGGTCAACACACGGCTTCCTTGCGAGACTTTATCCCCGACCTTCAGCAAAAGTTTGGCAATTTTTCCGGCTTGTGGTGCCGGAATATCCATGGTCGCTTTATCCGACTCGAGCGTTAATAACGGTTGTTCCGCTGTGATTCTATCGCCTTCCCGCACCAGAATGTCAATGACATCCACCTGTTCAGAACCGCCAATATCCGGAATGCAAATGTCAATGGGTGTGCTGTCGCTGGGAGGTTGTGCTGCTTTTTCTTCAGCTCGGGTTTCTTGTTCCACAGTATCTGCGGAATCCGCTGGCCCGGCATCATGATCCGCTGCCGATACGTCCTCAGCAGAAGCCAGCTCAATGATTGGTGCCCCCTCACTCAGCTTATCTCCTACTTTCACCAGCACTTTCAGCACCTTACCGGAAGCAGACGAGGGAATTTCCATGCTCGCTTTGTCCGATTCCAGTGTAATCAGCGAGTCATCCTGCGCAATAATATCTCCTTCCTTCACCATCACTTCAATTACATCAACATTTTCCGCCCCGCCGATATCCGGTACGGTAACCGTTTTTTGATCTGCCATAATATCTCTTCCTCAATACCCGGTATCTGATTGCATTTCCAACAGGCACAGCCTTTAATGATGCATCGGATCTGCTTTGTTTTCGTCTATGCCATATTTTTTCATGGCTTTTTTAAGGACATCCCTGGAGAGACTGCCTTCAGATACCAAGCTGTCCAATGCCGCCAAAACAATAAATTTGGCATCCACTTCAAAGAAATGCCGTAATTGCTCTCGGGTGTCGCTGCGTCCATAGCCGTCCGTACCGAGTACAGTATACGGTGCCTCCAGAAAAGGTCGGATTTGATCGGCATATAAACGCATATAATCGGTTGCCGCAATAATCGGTCCTTTAGCTTTAGCCAAAGCCTTGCGCACATACGGGACCTGCTGCTTTTGATCAGGATGCATACGATTGTGCCGCTCAACCTGTAGACCCTCACGGCGCAATTCGGTAAAGCTGGTAACAGACCAGATATCAGCGCTTACAGCAAAATCGTTCTCCAGCATTTCCGCCGCTTTTATCACTTCACGCAGGATCGTACCGGAACCGAGTAACTGCACATGCCGCTCGTTTGCTTTCGTGGACTTCAAGCGATAGATTCCTTTGAGAATACCCTCTTCTACCCCTTTGGGCATATCTGGATGCAGATAGTTTTCATTCATGACCGTGATATAGAAAAAGACATTTTCCTGCTGTTCAAACATACGATAGAGACCGTGCTGAATAATAACCGCCAATTCATACGCATAACTTGGATCATAGGTCACACAGTTGGGGATAGTCGAAGCCAGCAAATGGCTATGGCCATCCTGATGTTGCAGGCCTTCGCCTGCCAGTGTGGTCCGACCCGCCGTGCCTCCCAGTAAAAAGCCCCGTGCCTGCATGTCACCGGCAGCCCAGGCCAGATCGCCAATGCGTTGAAAGCCAAACATCGAATAATAAATATAAAAGGGGATCATGGCTAATTTGTTAGTACTGTAGGACGTGGCCGCTGCCATCCAGGAACAAAAGGCACCCGCTTCATTAATGCCCTCTTCCAGAATCTGGCCATCTTTCGCTTCGCGATAATACATGACCTGATCCCGGTCGACCGGGGTGTACAACTGCCCCACAGGGGAATAAATACCAATTTGCCGAAACAGACCTTCCATACCAAAGGTCCGGCATTCGTCCGGCACGATTGGCACAATGCGTTCTCCCAGAATTTTATCTTTTAAAAGAACCGATAAAATACGCACGAACGCCATAGTGGTTGAAATTTCACGATCTCCGCTGCTTTTGGTCACCGCTGCAAATTGTTCCAGTGACGGCGCTTTCAAGGCATCACTGGTGGTTGAGCGTGCCGGTAAATAGCCTCCAAGCTCTTCCCGTTGTTTTTTAAGGTACTGAATTTCTGGACTATGCTCTTCCGGTCGATAAAAGGGAATGTCATTAATCACATCGTCACTGACCGGTATGCTAAAGCGGTCTCGGAAGGCGCGTAACTGTTCAATGGTCATTTTTTTCTGCTGGTGGGTGATGTTTTGTCCTTCACCGGCAGCGCCCATTCCATAGCCCTTAACCGTTTTGGCCAGAATAACAGTTGGTCTGCCTTTGTGCTCAACGGCTTGCGCATAAGCGGCGTAGACCTTTTGCGCATCATGTCCGCCACGATTCAGACGCCAAATGTCTTCATCGCTCATGGATTCCACCATTTTTTTCAGTTCAGGATATTGGCCGAAGAAATGTTCACGAACATAGGCGCCATCATGTGCCTTATAGGCCTGATAGTCCCCATCCACACATTCTTCCATACGGCGCAGTAATATCCCCTGCTCGTCACGGGCGAATAGATGATCCCAGCGCGAACCCCAGATCACTTTGATCACGTTCCAACCGGCACCACGAAACACCCCCTCCAGCTCCTGAATGATTTTGGCATTTCCCCTGACCGGACCATCCAGACGTTGCAGATTGCAATTGACCACAAAAATCAAATTATCCAGGCGCTCCCTGGCCGCAATAGATAAGGCACCTACGGATTCAGGCTCGTCCATTTCACCATCCCCGAGAAACGCCCAGACTTTTCGTCCTTCCGCTTTGATCAAACTGCGATTTTCCAGATATTTGAGAAAACGCGCCTGATAAATCGCCTGGAGAGGACCGAGTCCCATAGATACGGTTGGAAATTGCCAAAAATCGGGCATTAACCAAGGATGGGGGTAAGACGACAGCCCGTTCTTTTCAACTTCTTGCCTAAAATTCCCCAACTGCTCTTCGCTTAAACGTCCTTCCAAAAATGCCCTGGCATAGATACCGGGAGAGGAGTGTCCCTGTATATATAGCAAATCACCTCCAAACGTACCATTAGGGCCTTTGAAAAAATGATTAAAACCAACCTCATAAAGCGTGGAGGCCGAAGCATAAGAGGCAATATGTCCACCCAGTTCAGGGGCATATTTACCTGCTTTGAGTACCATAGCCACCGCATTCCAGCGAATCAGCGCATTGATCCGTTTGCTTAAGCCTTCGTCCGGCGGCATCAATTTTTCTTCATGCGGTAATATGGAATTGCGATACGGCGTATTAACCGCAGATTGCAATTTGGTCCCCTCCACATTGGCGCGCTCAATTAATTGCTGGATAAGAAAAGACGCCCGTTCACGGCCTTCATTGCGCAAGACGGAATGCAGGGCGTCAAGCCATTCTTGTGTTTCTTGCGGGTCAATATCATTGATGGATGCATCACTCATAAAGATGTCCTCTTTATTAATTTAATCAAGTACAAAATGGTGCTTTACGCAGCGTTTTATAGATAGTGCCTTTACAGGATTGCCGGCAAACCACCAGATCGGCCGGACAGTTACAACTGGTCTTGCGGCATTGTAAGGGATCACGATAAGAATTCAACTGTCTTATATCATATCCTCCGGTGACTTTTAACTGATTGCGATAATCATCGTAGCTATTCGAGGCTTTTTTGTTAGCCGTTTTCTGGCATTTGGGACAACTGTTTTGGCAGGTCTGCTGGCAGGCATTAAAATGACGCTCACACTGCCACAAACATTGTGCCCGCGTATCTTTTTCCGGCGGTTTTCCGCTGGTGACATGGCGATGGGTGCATGCGGATAGCAGAGTAAGGCTTATAATAAGCCATAAAATACCATAGAAGTTTTTCATCCTGTACCTTCTTATTTTAAAGCGTTTCAACTATAACCAAACTGCAATGCTCAGTAAGGCCAACAGCACCAGATAGACCATCAAAGCCTGCTCCACCAATTCTTCTGCCTGGGGTAGATTAACGGCTTTATCCGGATCATCGGGATGTATCGCGGCCAGACCGGTTGCCTGTAAAATCTGCGCATTATTGCCGATAGGGGTCCACAGATGCTCACGAAAGGGAGAAAAGCCTTTTTGAAAATGACCCGCCAATGCATAACATAAAGACGTTATCCGGGCAGGTAGCCATTCTATGCCAGCGGCAGTGATCGATGCATAGGGATTATAAGCCGGATAGTGTCGCAATAAGTCGTTTAGTCGATAAAACAACAGAAAAACAGGTCCTAATAGCAAATACCAGAATACAGGGGCAAATAATTGTGGATTGACGTTCGCCAGATAAGGAGACGCCGGCTCATTGCCGCTGGCCAGTAATTCCGCTGCCGGGGGATAAAAGGCGTTATCGGGCCCCAGACAATAATAGAAGACGATCAGATTCACTACAAAGCCAACCAGGCCCCACAGCCAGGCATCGGTGAGGTATAAAACGGCCGCAAGGGCCAGCAGTAAGGGCAGCAGTACGATGATCCACTGTGATAATGGTTTTTTTAGTACCGCATAATCAGGCAGCATCGTGGTCATTTTTTCCGTATATGCGCCAAGCCATCGAAAACGTACATGCGAAAGACCGTGCACCAAAAATCGCTCACTAAACAAACATAACAAGATCACTAAAAGTTTCATCACTAATCCTTGCGCATATTATCGGATAAAGCTATAGGAGTTGGATATTTTAAAACAACGACATAAGAAGATACAACAAATGTCAAAATAGTGGTAGCTTGAATTAAATTCGCCGCGATATCACCAATCAACTTTCCGCTCAATGCAATACTGGTGATGAGCAAAGAAAACTCACTGGCCTGCCCCAAGCGTACACCAACTTCACGAGACACCCCTTTCTTTTCCCCTGACCATTGCAACAGCCAACTAAAGATCAGCGGTTTTAACAGAAGCATGAGGGATGAGAGAATCAAGGCCGGTATGACCACTTGCAAACCATAGCCAAAATTAAACGTGGCACCAATGGAGAAAAAGAACATGACCAAGAAAAAATCTCGTAAGGGTTTCAAACTTTCGGCAATGTATAATGAAATCGGGCTGGAAGCCAGCGCAACACCTGCTACAAAAGCGCCAATGTCCTCTGAAAGTCCCATTTTGCTGGCCAGAACCGATAAGCCCAAACACCAGCCGATAGAAAGTAAAAAAACATATTCCTGAGTCCGGTCAAAACGTGCCAGTAAGGGAACCAGCACATAACGTTCCACCGCAAAGGCAAAAATAATTAAAGCCGGTAATTCGCCCAGAACCAACAGAATATCCCGAATACCCAAGCCATCCTCTGTTTGCGCCCCGTTAATCAGGATTAAAACAATAATTGCGATTAAATCCTGCATTAATAAAATCGAAATCATTACCTCCCCGGTATGCTGATGGTGCAGGATGGTCGTGGGAAGCAATTTCAAACCAATGATGGTGGATGAAAACATCATCGCTGCCCCTAACACCAGGGATTCGTTGACCGACAAGCCAAACCATCGGCCAATAGCATAGGATATAGCCGCGAATAACACAGAACTGAGGAAGGCGATCCAGGTGATCTTTTTAAGCATGTGGATTAAGTTTTGTGGTTGCAAATGCAAGCCCAGCAGAAAGAGCAGGAAAACAATTCCCATGTCTCCAACCTGTTGTACCACAGTCACATCACTGACCATGCGCAGTCCCCAGGGGCCCAATAATGCCCCAAGCATAATGTAGGCGACTAACAAGGATTGCTTGGTATATAACACCAGAGTCGCTAAAACTGACGCCCCGGCAAAAATCAGGAAAATAGTATAAAACACAGACTCTGCATGCATGGGTTAACCTTTTTTATATACTGTCAATCATGAATCATTCAATGGGTTATCAGCATTCGCCGCCGAAAGCGCGCGCATGTTATAAGTGCAGCACCTAATGATAGCATACTTCATATCAAGCTGACATGGTTTGTCGAATCGACCTCAGGGTAAACGCATCTGAATTTTGAACACCAAAAATCACCTCTTTACCTACATACCGCCCTTTATGCATGGTATCCAAACGACCTTGGACGAGGTTAGGAGCTGGATTCCGCGCATCAAGGGCGGAACGCAGGCATTTTGATTTTAAAAGGGTCGTTTGAATGCGGTTCACCTGCAAATCAACGGATTCGCATGTGAAATAGCGCTATGCTATTTTGCATATACCAACGCTCAACCACGTGCCATCCTTGTGCAGGATATGGCAACAAATGGGTCCATCTACTCAAAGCTTGGTACGCTATAGCTATATTCGCTATCCACCGCAGGATTTGCCTCAGCAGCCTTGCCGGCAAAAAAACCATGTTGAAAGCTGAGATAGCCTGCCCCGGCCAACATGAGCGTGCTTGCAGCCACGCAGTAGCTAAGCTGCATTAAAACCAGACTCAACAGGGCAAAGCCACCACCACATCCGACCGCCAATACGGCCAGCACCGTCAGCACAAAAGTACCGTTCAATCGGTTTTTTACCGGTGTGGAGCGGCTATCTTCACTTAACAAGGGATGAAAATGCCGAGATTGGTGATCCAAAGAAAACACGGTCCCTTTTTCAAAAACATAGATCCAGGCGTGTAACGTGAGATCATTTCTTGCAAGCTTCGCTTGTACACAGGGGTACTGCTTCAGGTGCTCCAGTTGCGTCCGTACATTTTCAGCGATGGCCTTATCCCATAAACTGTGGTCTTTTTCGGGATTAAACTGCTGTTCAATACATGCTTTGGCGGGAGCGTGTTTGAGCCAGGCATTTAAAATCGGCATCTCCCGGGTTAGCGTGGGATCAAGTAAACCTTGCATCGCCCCACATTGGGAGTGCCCACAGATAATAATATGTTTTATATTCAGTGCGGTTAAAGCATACTCAATAGTGGCACACTCGCCGCCATTATCTGGATACGGAGGAATAATATTACCGGCATTACGAAGGGTAAAGACTTCCCCTGGCTTTGCCTGGACTAATTGATGCGGCACAATACGTGAGTCCGCACATGTGATAAAAAGGATCTCGGGATCTTGCCCTTCAACCAAGCTTTCATAGAGCTTTTGGTTGAGTTTAAAATCTCGCTTTCTGAATTGGCGCACACGTTCCTGTAACCACATGACTCTACCCTTCTATCTGTTGATCACTATGTGGATAGCTAATAGGGCATTTTTATCTTGCTGTCAATCATAATTGTGTGATAAATCAGTGATTTTTTGTCATTTGCCACGTCATCAGCCTCCAGAGCGCTTCAGTGCTGTGCTCGAAGTTGGATTTTGGCTCTCACTCCAACCGAAGCCCTTTATTCAGGGATCAGGTCTGCGGCGGAGGGGCTATAGGTTTTGTTACAAAGGTATTGGATAATGGCTTGATTGGCCTTCGGAAAGGGATAGTGTGGCAGCGCCTGACAGGGTAGCCACATAAGTTGAAGCTGCTGTTCTCGGGCCACAGGGGTCCCTGAAAAAGTCAATACGTCTCCCACCCAAAGGGTCACTCCCCAGCTGCCATAATCATGCTGCACTTCCAGCAAGGGGCGCATAGATTGTACCTGGATATTGATTTCTTCTTCCAATTCTCGCCGCAAGGCCTCTTCTACCGACTCACCCGGCTCAATTTTGCCACCAGGGAATTCCCACATGCCACCATGTGTGGCATGCAGCGGCCGCTGTGATACCAGGACGCTGTCACGTTTTCGGATCACCGCTACCGCTACATCCAGCCACTTCATCACACCAGTGACCCATGGCATTGCTTGTATTTTTTCCCTGAGCCACAGGGACAGGCTTCATTGCGGCCTACTTTGCGCTCAGCCCGTCGCATGGTGTGCCCCTCTTTTGATGCCTGTTCTTGCTCATCAGATGCGGCTGCACTCTGGTGGATGTATTGCCGGTCAAAGGCCTGATCAGCACGACGTTGATCTTCAACAGCAGAGACATCGTCCTGCGATTGGATTTCAACTGCGGTTAAAATCCGAATCACCTCATATTTAAGGCTGTCGAGCATTTCGGTAAATAATCCAAACGCTTCCCGTTTATATTCTTGTTTCGGATCTTTCTGGGCATAACCACGCAAGTGAATTCCCTGCCGGAGATGATCCATCGCCGCCAAATGCTCTCGCCACTGATTATCCATGGTTTGCAACAAAAGTGACTTTTCAAACTGCGCCATGACAGCACGACCAGCTTCCGCTTCCTTGGCCCGGTATTGCTCCACGCATAGCGTAAAAACACGCTCCCGTATATCATCAGGCTGCAAACTATGATCAGCTTCAATCCAACTGGCAATGGGGGCTTGGATTTGAAACTCATCCTGTAATGTTTGCGTTAGTCCGTCCAAATCCCACATATCTTCCAGACTCTGCGGCGGAATATAGGTATTGATCAGCTGATCAACCACTTCTTCTCGCATCAGATCAATCAACTCACCGACATCGTCTTCACGCATAATAGACGCGCGTTGCGTATAAATGACTTTGCGTTGATCATTGGCAACATTATCATATTCCAGCAATTGTTTACGAACATCAAAATGGTGGCCTTCCAATTTACGCTGGGCATTTTCAATCGCTCGCGTCACCAAAGGATGCATGATAGGTTCACCCGGTTTCATGCCCAGTTTTTTCATCATATTGGATACACGCTCTGAAGTGAAAATACGCATCAGATTGTCATCCAGCGACAAATAAAAACAGGTGCTGCCAGGATCACCCTGCCGACCAGCGCGTCCCCGCAACTGATTATCAATCCTTCGGGACTCGTGACGCTCAGAACCAATAATCCGTAAACCGCCGGCGTCAATCACTTTTTTATGATTAAGTTGCCAAGTGTGCTTTACGGCTTCAATTTGCGCTTCATCGGCATCATTCGGTAATTCTGCCAGCTCGGCTTTTAAATTGCCTCCCAAGACAATGTCGGTACCCCGACCTGCCATATTGGTGGCAATCGTGACTGCTCCAGGGCGTCCGGCCTCGGCAATAATCTGCGCTTCTTTTTCATGGAATTTGGCATTCAGTACCTGATGGGGAATTTTTTCCTTTTTCAGTAGCTGGTTCAGGTGCTCTGAGGCTTCAATCGATGCCGTACCCACCAGAACGGGCTGACCACGGGTGACACAGTCCTTGATGTCTTCTATCACGGCCTGATATTTATCTTGCAGGCTCAGAAAGACCAAATCCGACTCATCTTTACGAATCATGGCACGATTGGTAGGAATGACCACCACTTCCAGATTATAAATCTGTTGAAATTCGTAGGCTTCTGTATCAGCAGTTCCGGTCATGCCTGACAATTTATGATAGATGCGGAAGTAATTTTGAAAGGTAATCGAGGCCAGAGTCTGGTTTTCTTTCTGGATAGCAACCCCTTCTTTAGCTTCGACAGCCTGATGCAAACCATCTGACCAGCGTCGTCCATGCATGGTTCTGCCGGTATGTTCATCCACGATCACCACCTCACCGTTTTGCACGATATACTCTACATCACGATGAAACATGACATGGGCTTTCAAGGCCGCATTCACATGGTGCATTAACTGAATGTTGCTGGCATGATACAAACTGTCCCCTTCGGTAATCAAGCCGGCCGACACCATTAATTCTTCAACATGCGCATGGCCCGCTTCAGTCAGGTGCACCTGCTTTTGTTTGGCATCAACAGTGTAGTCGCCATTATCCCCTTCTTCTTCCTGCATTTTCAGTTGCGGGATGAGTTGATTTACACGCACATACAAGTCTGCGCCACCCTCGGCGGCTCCTGAAATAATTAAGGGGGTTCGCGCCTCGTCAATCAGGATAGAATCGACCTCATCGACAATTGCGAAATTAAGTTCGCCCTGGACTTTGTCGTCCAGACTGAATGCCATATTATCGCGCAGATAATCAAAGCCAAATTCGTTATTCGTACCATAAACAATATCACAAGCATAGGCTGCTTTTTTTTCCGCATGCGGCATATCCGGATAAATGACGCCCACACTCAGACCGAGAAAATTATAGATGGGTTGCATCCATTGGCTATCTCGTTTGGCCAGATAGTCATTTACCGTAATCACATGGACGCCTTTACCGCTCAATGCATTGAGATAGGCCGGCAACGTTGCCACCAGCGTTTTACCTTCACCGGTACGCATTTCAGCAATGTTACCTTTGTGTAAAACCATACCGCCAATTAACTGCACATCAAAATGGCGTAACCCCAGCGTTCGGCGAGACACTTCTCGTACGACCGCAAACGCTTCTACAAGAATACTGTCCAGGCTGGCACCTTCTGCCAAACGAGCACGAAAGTCTTCTGTTTTGGCGGCCAGTACGTCATCGGACAGCAGTTCCAACTCCGCTGCCAGTTCATTGATCATACTTACTGACTTTTGCATGCCGCGTAAAGTGCGCTCATTACGGCTTCCAAACATTTTTTTCATTAGGGTGTTCAGCATGGCGATTTCAATCCTCTTGATGCAAGATGCTCAAAAGGTTCTAATTTACTAGAAAATCCGTCAAAATACCATGATTGCTTGACTCTAATTGCCGCATTAGCTCAATTAGCTCCTCCCACTGTGCCGAATGGCCGCACTGTATCAGATTGGCCAGAGCAGATTTCCACAAGCGGGCATGGGCTAGACCGTGCGCCAGATTCAGAACCGGTTTCACCAGCAGCGAAAGCGAGATCCCTTGCGCAGCCTGATCTTGCGCATAACTCACCCATTGTCCTATAAGTTGAGCTCGCGTGGGAATGACATCATCAGGATAGAGCTGATGATGGAAGGCACAAAGCGCATAGGGATGTTTGCACGCCAGTCGGCCCAGCATAATCCCATCGACCGTTTGCAGATGCGCTTGCATGTCTACTACGCTGTCTATATTGCCGTTTACCACCATAGGGATCTGAGGATATTGGCGCTTCAATTGATAGACCCGCTCGTAGTTAATCGGGGGAATGGTACGATTTTGCTTTGGGCTCAAGCCTTTTAACCAGGCCTTGCGCGCATGGATTACCAGTTTATCCACACCAGCCTCTATTAATTTTTGTGCAAAGTTTGCAAAAAACTCATAGCTGTCCTGTTCATCAATGCCGATTCGGGTTTTTGCGCTCACGGGTATGGACACCGCTTTTTTCATCGACTCAATACAGCGAGCAACACGCTCGGCATCCGCCATCAGGCAGGCCCCAAAGTGACCGGATTGCACCCGATCGCTGGGGCATCCCAAATTGAGGTTAATTTCATCAAATCCTTGCTGTTCCGCCATTTGCGCACAGTGTGCCAGCTCCTCAGGGTCAGAGCCACCCAACTGAAGCGCAATGGGATGTTCGGTGACATCATAGGCCAGGGCGCGCTGAGGTTGATGCAAAATAGCTCCTGTGGTTTGCATCTCGGTGTACAACAATGCCCGGGGTGCCAAAAGACGCATAACATAGCGAAACTGCGGATAGGTCCAGTCAATCATCGGGGCTATAGATAAAGGGGAAAATAAAGGCGCTCTGCCGTGGTTCACATTATTCATAAGCATGGTCTACCAGGAGTATTCCGAAAGCGTATCGTTAATTTGCAGCACCGGCGGTTCTTGGTGTTGTGCCTCCAAACCTTCCACCATTAACTGTAATTTTGCACGTCCCTGATAAACATTGATGTCCAGTTTGTAGGCCAGGCGAACATGACTGGCCCGGTGATTTGGCCAGGCTTGCAGATCCACATTAAAGGCAATGGCATCGAGTGGTTTGGCTTGCTGGGAATGTGCCAGACTTAATTTCAGATGATTTTGCCCCACAATACGCTGCTCAATGATTTCAAAACATCCTTCAAAACAGGGTTCGGGAAAATGTTGTCCCCAAGGGCCGTACTCCTGAATCAAGCGAGCGGTTTCAAGCGTCAGTGCCGAATCGGGCAAGGCGCCATCGGTTAAAATTTCTCCTTCGCAATGGGCGTGATCAATTTCCCGGGCTACTGCCTGTTCGAACGCCGTTTTAAATTCCGCGAACAAACGTGGCTCGATGCTCAGGCCCGCGGCCATGGCATGCCCGCCAAATTTTTTAATCAGGCCGGGATGATCTTTATTCATGGTTGCGAGGAGATCGCGGATATTCAAGCCATGGACCGAGCGCGCCGAACCTTTCATTTCCAGTTCTGAGACTTGGGCGAAAATAATGGTTGGGCGATGTAATTTTTCTTTCAAGCGCCCTGCCAATATCCCAATAACTCCTTGATGCCAACTCTCCTCGAACAAACAAATTCCCAACGGCAATTTCCCCCCCTGCGGCAGCTTTTTTTGAATTGCTTCAATCCGTTCAAAGGCTTGCGCTTTCATTTCTGATTCAATGTGTCGGCGTTCCTGATTGAGCTGGTCCAATTGCGCTGCGCGCTCATTGGCTTCCTCTATGTTTTCCGCCAGGAGACAGGCAATACCCTGAGACATATCCTGCAGGCGCCCTGCCGCATTCAGGCGTGGAGCAATAGCAAATCCCAGATCAGTTTCACGCAGTCGAGAAAGGTCACGACCCGCTATGCTCAGGAGCGCCTTAATTCCCGGACGCACTTTTCCCTGACGAATACGGGCAATCCCCTGACTCACCAAAATACGATTATTCTGATCCAGCGATACCACGTCCGCTACCGTGCCCAGAGCCACCAGATCGAGAAATTGCGCCATATTGGGCTCTACCCTCTGTGGTTCAGCAAACCAGTTTTGTTCCGCCAAATATCGACGTAACGCAATCATGACATAAAAAATAACCCCCACCCCGGCAATAGCTTTGGAGGGGAAAGGGCAGCCCGGTTGATTGGGATTTACAATGGCATAAGCCTCAGGCAAACGCTCGCCTGCCAGATGGTGATCGGTAATCACCACATCCATGCCTTTAGCGTTGGCACAGGCCACCCCTTCTATACTTGAAATACCATTATCCACCGTCACCAGTAAGTGTGGGCAGGAGCGCGCCGCCAATTCGACAATCTCCGGGCTTAAACCATAGCCAAATTCAAAACGATTGGGTACCAGGTAATCCACATTTTTAGCGCCCATCGCCTGTAAGGCGCTAACCGCCAGAGCAGTTGATGTCGCACCATCGGCGTCAAAATCACCAATGATCAGGATACGTTGCTGTTGTTGCAAAGCCAGCGCCAAACGATAGACCGCTTTATCCAGATCAATCAGTTGTTCCGGGGCGAGCAGTGCCTGTAAGCGTTTATCCAACTGAGCGGGAGTACGGATACCTCGCGCGTGAAAAATAGGTTGTAAAAAATCAGGAATACCGTCCAGAGGCATGAGGTCTGAGGGAATGGCTCGTGGTTTCGTGTTCATCGTAATGCCCTCCATAATCGTTGCCACCAGAAGCGGGGTTTTGTTTCAATTTGCCCATTATGCCAATGCCAGCGGCAGTTCAGGGACTGATATTTTTTGCTCAGCAATTGTATCCAATCGGGATCATGAGGCGCAAGCGCTATGATGCTGTCGGATGGCAACTGCCTTAATTGCGACTCCTCGAGCAGGCTGCATGATAAAAAAGGAGTCAGGGCTTTCAGCAGTGCAGGACTGTTACTGACTAATTTGCGCGCGGTGGGTTTCATCTCCCCTTCTCCCCAAAACCATAGTCCATTTAAGACGGGTGCCTCCGTTGTAAAATGTTCACATTGGGCAGAAGCACAAAACATTTGGATTTCCGTAAACAGGCGCTGCCAGTACAAGCTTTCATCCCATGCGGCCAGTATGGGCATTAGAGAGCGATTACAGACCATAGCAGGCGGCACACTGTGAATCGCGGGTTTGTTATCTACACGCAAAAGCCAAAGTTCCGGGCTGTGGTAAAAAAGTGTCGCATCGTCTTGCCAGAACTGACGAAATTGCTTGAAATAGGCTTGTGCCTGATGGGCGTTCAATTGTAAATCGGCGCCGTAGGCCACTATCATTGCGTCATTATGTGTGGCGCGCCAATGGATGGGGGTAATGGCAATCCACTGTCCCGGCAATTGATAATAATGGGTTAAAAGCTGGGCAAGTGCGGGCTGGTTCGTGGCAGTGGGTGCGATGACCCGCAGCAGTGCTTCATAAAAGGGAGCGACAGGTATGGGGGTCGTATCATCACAGAGCATATTCTTTTCATCAACAACAATATCCATCAATAAGACCTTTTGTTATACTGGCAGGCATTCGACTGGCGCAACAGGGTAACTATGCAGATTCATTTGGAACAGGGCGCGGTACACAGCATTCAAGCCTACTCAGAAGAGGGGCTGAGAATTAACCATCAGTGGTACCGACAAAACATTATCCTCCATCGCGAGGCTATCATAACCGAATGGCCCGTAAAAAGCATCCGTTTGCTGGATACAGCGCACCTCCCTGACCTGCTGGAATATGAACCTGAGATTATTATTATTGGCCATCAGGAGCCAGGTAGCTTTCCGCCAATGGCCCTCATGGCAGAGTTGGCAAAAAAACGCATTGGATTGGAATCCATGTCTATCACGGCCGCATGCCGAACCTTTAATATCTTATTATCAGAAGAACGCAAGGTGGTATTAGGGATCATTTGGTAAGTCCCCCCTTCACTGGAGAACGTTCCCGGCCCAACCCGGTTGAATGGTGTCACTGCTGAGAGGCTCCTCGCTTTCACGCACGATGGCTCGGACTGATTGCATTAAGCGAACATTGTAACAATAAAGAAAACACAGAGACATTTTAGTGATAAGTCGTTATAGTACGCGCACACATTGTATTTTATGGAGTCTGTTATGTTGGTATTAAAAGCTGCATTGTTGGGAGCCCCAAAAAGTGGCAAAACTCAGTTGATGAATAGAGTAAAAGCGGCTGGATATTCTGATGACTACGTGGCATCGGAGAAACAAAGTCTTGCAGTTGTGAATAGGATGCTCCAAACAGAAGAACCGATTATGCTTACGACCATGCTCTGGGAAATTCCGGGTACACTTCAGTCTAAGCTGCAAAGTCAAGAGTTTGATGTGGTGTTTTTGTGTTTTGATCCCAGAAATCAAGAAAGCTTTGATGCACTGGAAGAAAAGATAAATGCACAACTTAACAATGGGGCTGGCTATGACTTCGTACTGATTGAAACCAAGTCTGACTTAGATGATGCGGCTATAGCTGTATCTGAAACACAGCTTGAAGCGTTTAAAAACAAATATGGTATTACCCGTCATGTGAAAACTAGTGCCAAAGCAGACACAGGCATTGACAAGGTAATCGACGCGTTGCAGCAGGTAGCACAGAAACAGGTAGAAGAAGAAGCGCAGTTGCTAGAGCGTTCCCAGCACGTATCAAGTCTTTTCGGGTCTTCTGGAAAAGACAGGGAGGCTGGAGTGCAAGAATGGTCTTCTTTGCCGTCTACACAGCCACCATCCGCTCCTCAGCCACCAGCTCCCTTGAAACCATTTAAGGTGAGCGTTTTAGGAGGTGCGGAAAGTGGTAAAACTCAGCTAATACTGAGAATCGATTCTGATACATTTTCTGAGCACTATCGTAAAACGCTCGGAATCGATTTTTCCACCAAAAAATTCTCAACGAGAGCAGGAGCTGAGTTTGCTGCGATGTTCTGGGATACTCCCGGTGTGGAAGCCATCCCTGGAAGCACAATGGCTTCACTCCTGGATCCCAATGTTGTTTTTTTATGCTTTGACCCAAGGAATAGAAATAGTTTTG
>JAFIFT010000009.1 GCA_020831865.1 Legionellaceae bacterium
ATTCCCTCCTTTCAGGGCTATAGTCGGACTTCCACCGACTCGCTATGGACCATGCCGGTCACACAATTACTTGCTTTGCTGAATATTGCCTTTTGCTGGGGTTACAAAACGGTTGAATGGCGAAATGAGCAAAAGGAAATCAAAGTCAAGAAACATGGCCGTAAAGCGATAAGCTATTTTCGCAGGAATTCTGGGCGAACCCATTGATGCCGGTGTTAACTCCTTATGTGATCAAAAAAAAGCATTTATGGTCTAGCCGGTTAAAAAAAATCATCTATCGCAATTCACCTCACACCAAACGGCGCTTGCTTTTTTGCACAAAAAATAACCTTAAAAATGCTCGGACGTAGGGTGGGCAAAGGAGCGCCAGCGACGTGCCCACCAATGTACGGTCTCGATTGTAAAACAGTTTCAAACCAGGAATACGCACCTGGAATGTAACAATAATCCTCATACCTAAGATGGTGCTGGTAATTCGCCAGTAATGTATTTTTCCGGATCCAATGTGAATGCCAGCAAATAATCCCAACTCACAAAAATGAACGTGCGTAAGTTAGCACGCACATTTTCCCATAGATGCTTTTTGCTTCCGAAGTGTTGACGGCAAGCCTGATATACCCTATCTGTTAGTTCGTAAACTTGATGAAACGCAAAGGCAATCAAGGTTAATAAATAAAAATTGAAACACAGGTTTTTGTCGCCATGGCCATAGGAATGCTCGATGGCATACCCCTGATTTTTCAAGGTATTAAAGCACTCATTTTCCAGCTTCCAGCGACATCGACCACCTCGTGCCAGTATGTCTACATTTTTTTGTGCGAGCTCAATATCAGTGACCCAGCTGTTGTGATAGTTACGCTTTTCTTTCCCATTTTTGTCTGTAGAGTACACTTTTACATCAAGATAATTGACCCGGATTGCCTTTTCACCACCATGCAATGGAACATTGTTCATCCATTGATAAACATAACGAACATTCGATTTCTTTGGGTCGGTTACCTCATACTGGTTCAGCTGCGGATAGGCACTTAGCCAGTCCATCAGGTAGACATGACTTTCAGGCTTGGCAACAAACAGATAATGCATCCGGGAGGCCAATGTGTCTTCGATAATGGGTTGTCTTGAAAACAGATCATCCCCACCCAAAATGATGCCAAGCTGCGGATGAGCTTTCCGAAGCTTTGGAATTAACCGTTTGCCAGCATTCATCTCGCAGTCTTGCTTGGTGGCTCCATCCGTATTACGGATTTCTTCCGGCATTAAAGGGATAACCTGTTTCATATCTGGATGCATAATCGCTATCTGCAGCGCTTTGTGCGAGTATCTTACCCCTGAGTTCTCTTCGCCTGAGTAGAGCTCTTCCAGCTCATCCATGCTCGGCTCAACAGATAAATCACGTGCAGGCTTTTTTTTCGATTTTGTTCTCAGACAGCGGCCACAGGAGCAGGCATAGGACGAAAAGTAGTCTGTGGCATCCATGGGGATGTAGTACAGCCCATCCAATAATTGATACTGAGTCAAGTGCTTGCCGCGTTGGAGATAGTGCGTGTATTCATCAAAAAACGAACCAAAATAATCGCTATCAACCCCATCGATGATGCTGCGAAGCTGCGTTGATTCAGGAATTGATTTGATACCGAAGAGAGTTTGCAAATTGCTCTTGTGGTGTTTTTTTTTCAGTCGTTTCTGGAATTGCAGGAGCGATGGATCCTGAAAATGCATACAGGCGAAACCACTCATTAATGCATCGTGCGCACTATATATGATTTTATTGCTTTGCCTGTGTTCCGGTATTTGATTAAAGCAAGACGATAACATCGTCCGCATCCCGTTAAATCCCAAGTGTTTCTTTGGCTTCATGCCGTTTACAACCCTCTACATATCGTTTTTATGTAATGGTGGGCAAGTCGCCGTACCCCTTTGTCCACCCTGCATTTACTCGTTTAACAGCCTGTTTTTTATCGCATCTGTTTCACCATTACATCCCCAATTCATGTCGTAAAATCCTCGTTTGACGTGCTGCTTAAATGTACTGCTATCCCAGTCGTATGGCCTTTCCACATAGCCATGTTTCACAGGATTGTAATGAATGTAGTCAAGGCACCGATGTAAATCATCTTCGTCACGAATCAGATGTTCCCAAAATCGTCTTTGCCAAATCATCTTCTCACGCCGTTTATTCGTTGTGCTAGCCATACCAATCGAGAAATACCGTTTCAGCATACTCCAGCGGATCGAAAAATTACCATCATTTTCTGGAAGTCGCCAAATACAATGGAGATGATCCGGTAAAACAACCAGCCCATCCATGCGATAGGGGTGTTTGTCCATCACATATCGAAATGCGGCTTTCAAACGGATTAATGCAGGCTCCTCACATAACAGCGGCCGACGGTCATAAGTGACCACAGTAAAAAAATACGTGCCGCCTTTTACAAACAAACGATGATATTCGCTCATGATTTAAAACTCGTCCGTGGTTGGTTGGATTGTGGTGGGCACGTCGCTCGCGCTCCTTTGCCCACCCTACAACCGAACGGGTGGCATTAACGCTGCGTGCATCTCCACATCGTCGATATTATCGATAATCTGGCTTCAAGGATAGTAAAATTGTGCGAAAGAATATTTTTAAAAAACGATGAAACGCGCTACAGTATTTGCCTTATCTATTCACCCAGAATTGCTGGAACAATATAAGGTTTCAGCGCTCCGGGCTCGAGTTTGGCTCCCTGCTCCAGAGCCCCGTCACCCGGTTTGAAACGCCGGAGGAGGACACACCAGAATGATCGGGAATTGCTGTACGTGCGTATACGTTGCTGTTGAACATCATGAGTGCTTTTGCCCGGGATTATCTTCTGATCTGCTTACGCCCGGCTTTTTACGAAACAAGCCGTATACCACCTGTCCTGCCTGGTTTTGGCGCAGGGTTTCCCACTGCTCGGGCGCTGGGGTGATTGCCTGGGGCGTTTCCAGATAGAGAAGTCCGCCTGCTTTTAATATAGGCGCTTGAGCTAACACTGAAAG
>JAFIFT010000012.1 GCA_020831865.1 Legionellaceae bacterium
GCCGTATAGGCAGCTTAGAAAGCTAACATTGTCGATGGGGCGGTAACACTTGCGTTCACTGCCGTATAGGCAGCTTAGAAAACATGGGAGCCAGAGGGGGTGTCAACAAGACTGTTCACTGCCGTATAGGCAGCTTAGAAAATGCCCATCGAGTGCTCTCCAGGCTTATCTTTGTTCACTGCCGTATAGGCAGCTTAGAAATCTAGCTTGTCTTCGACAGTCCTTGATTTGCCGTTCACTGCCGTATAGGCAGCTTAGAAAGAAGCCCCTTTGTTTATAAGGGGCTTTTACATGTTCACTGCCGTATAGGCAGCTTAGAAAAGAGGATTTAATTCTTGACCACGCAGATAAGTGTTCACTGCCGTATAGGCAGCTTAGAAAGATGTTACCGTCAGCGCCTTCGCAGTTGGCGCGTTCACTGCCGTATAGGCAGCTTAGAAATTAGCTCGCACTCGTTAAAGTTTGGGTATTTGCGTTCACTGCCGTATAGGCAGCTTAGAAAGCTATTGTCTCTCGTATCGTCTACAGTCAGCTGTTCACTGCCGTATAGGCAGCTTA
The DNA here is from genome assembly GCA_020831865.1 of Legionellaceae bacterium. Classification (GTDB taxonomy): domain Bacteria; phylum Pseudomonadota; class Gammaproteobacteria; order Legionellales; family Legionellaceae; genus JAFIFT01. The sequence continues at coordinate 559 of JAFIFT010000012.1, forward strand.
GAAAATCACTTTCTGCCGCACGACTCGAGCATCACAGTTCACTGCCGTATAGGCAGCTTAGAAACGGTTCCAATGACCTGAAAGAACCAAATGACAGTTCACTGCCGTATAGGCAGCTTAGAAAAATCGTGCACCTCGTCTGCGCTAAAAGCTTTAGTTCACTGCCGTATAGGCAGCTTAGAAAAGACGGGAGCCAGGTTTGAATCATCAGCAGAAGTTCACTGCCGTATAGGCAGCTTAGAAAACTAGGGGAAAGTTTAGAAACACCATAGGAGAGTTCACTGCCGTATAGGCAGCTTAGAAAACATCCAAATCACTGCCTCCCGAAACACATGCGTTCACTGCCGTATAGGCAGCTTAGAAAAATCATGTACTTCATCCGCACTGAACGCCTTTGTTCACTGCCGTATAGGCAGCTTAGAAAGAGATAATACTGCATTGATGTGACGCAAGATAGTTCACTGCCGTATAGGCAGCTTAGAAATCTTGGCCAACTTTGTAGCGTGGTTCCGGCTTGTTCACTGCCGTATAGGCAGCTTAGAAAACTCAGCAAGTAAACATCAACCAGAGAGAGATGTTCACTGCCGTATAGGCAGCTTAGAAATCAAGATTATGTTGCCGCTCTAAACTGTCATCGTTCACTGCCGTATAGGCAGCTTAGAAAACGCATCTTTATCAGCATATTATAAGCCTGCTGTTCACTGCCGTATAGGCAGCTTAGAAAAATTGACCACAGCTATGATGGCGGCACGCCAGGTTCACTGCCGTATAGGCAGCTTAGAAACATCCGGCGCTCGCATAGCCGGACTTGACATAGGTTCACTGCCGTATAGGCAGCTTAGAAAGCTGTACTTAAAGACAATTCATGATCATAATAGTTCACTGCCGTATAGGCAGCTTAGAAAGCTTGAGAGCCTCGTGACGGGCTTTTGCATCCGTTCACTGCCGTATAGGCAGCTTAGAAATCTGTAGCTACTGCACAATATTCAGTCTTATAGTTCACTGCCGTATAGGCAGCTTAGAAAATATGAAATGCGTTCCCAGTGCGTATCGGGGTGTTCAATGCCGCACAGGCAGCCTAGAAATCTTTAAACGCAAAAAAAAGCGTATTGTAGACGTTCGTGATAGTTTTGACAGCCATGAAGTGATGCCTGTAATCTCCAATATTGCCAGGCATCACTCACAGCATGACAAGCCTAATAATGGGGTGTATCTTTTGTCAGGTGACACCCTGTTAGTTGTCATTGTGCCGGGGGGAAGCCTGCTGCTGGTAAAAACTTAAAGGGGCTTGCCGCCTTAAAGGATTTGGTGGCATCACCGGAGTAAATTTGTCCTTTATCCATTTCCAGTTTCATGGTTGGGGCGCCGGCTTCAAAGTTCAGTTGATTGAGCGAGATCCAGAAGGTGTTTGGTGTAGTCGCAGAGTCAAAAAAGTACAGCATATTTTTTTGATCAGCAGCCGTGCGCCAGAGGGTGGAGGCAATATTGGGTTCGCCCGGTGTGGTGATTCCCAGAGGAACGCTGACAGCGCGCATAATGCTCATGACGATAGCGACTGCCTGATTGGCATAAGAGTGATCGGGTACACTCTGGATATAGTTTTTATCCAGTTGCTTGGGCACGGCACTTAGAAAAAATGCAGCCCGTGCGAAGCGATCTGCCGCGCGATTGGTGCCGGGTAGAAAGACGGTGCCACCGATACTTTGCCAATATTCATTCAAGGCTAATTGTTTGCTGTAAATAGGGGAGTTGGTCAAAACCTGATATTCCTTACCGTGATGAATCACCAGCTCGCCCTTGATGTATTCCAATATCGCCGAGTCCCCGGTTGGATCGGATAACGATAAGTGGATGGTGCTTTTCTCGCCATTGGGCAGAACAGGGGCTATCAGGTAAAAAGGTTTGTCCTGAAGGCCTGTAACAGCCTCGTCAACCGTTGCGTAATTATCCAGGGCATATTGTCCCCACAGGCTGATGGACATCGGCGGATGCCCTGCCTGTGGCTGGCCATAGTCGCTCTCAGCCAGGTACAGCATGTTCATCACCAAACCTTTTTCATTCATCCCATCCGCACTGGCAATCTGATAGGCTACTGTGACCACACTGCCATATTTGGCTGTCCATTTGGGCGAGTCAGGTCCCGCCTCGCCATTGCGCTCGATTCCCCGTGGTAATACCCAGATATTGGTCTGCATGTCCTGAGCCCAATCCATGGAACGTCCGGTAATGACGGTATTAGCATCACCCGTGTATAGGGCTCGGGTGCAGGCATTGACCTGGGGGGTGAGCAGCAACGCTAGAAGTGCGCCGCTCATGATGGATTTTTTGGCCAACGTTAGCATGATAAAGTCCTTTTTAAATTGTCTGGGCGTAAGTGTATTTACTATAGTGTTCATTATGAGAAAAAACAAACTTTGTTTTGGAGGGCGTCAGGCTGCTTTAGGATCGGTTTTTTATTTTATCCCTTAGATAAGGGATAGAGCACCAGCCAATGACTCCCTCGACCACTAACACCAGTCCAACTACCATGAAAAATATCTTACCCATGCCAATGAGAGCAGCGATACATAACAGGGCTCCAATCACAATACGATTGATCCGATCGGTTTTGTCAATATTGCATGTTTTTAAAAACATCATTTCACCTTTGATGGAAAATATGGACTGGTTTTACGGTGTGCCTCGTATTATCTACTCCTCGACCATGAGCTCTTTTTCTTCAAAAAAACGCACGTGACCGGTTCGGATATCGTGAACCCCGGCGACAATGCCTACTTTTCCGCTGTCAATTAATGCTTTGATGATGGGGCTTTGCGCTTTGATTTGTTGAGCGGCAGATTGCGCATTGGCTTTGGCGATGGCATCGATGAGAACGGGTTTGCTACAGTCTTTGGTTTTTTCTGCCTCCATCGCGGGTTTGACGAAAGGCTCAATTTTGTCTAATACCTGCGTTAGATGACCTAATTGCACGTCCTGGCAAGCACCGACTACCGCACCGCAGGACGTATGGGCCAATACGACAATCAGGCGAGCGCCGGCAGCCTTGGTGGCAAATTCCATGCTTCCCAGGATATCGTCGTTGACTACATTTCCGGCGACACGTAAGGTAAAGAGATCCGCCAGACCCTGATCAAAGAAAAATTCCGGTACGCTGCGTGAGTCCATGCAATTGAGTATCACCGCGAAAGGAAATTGGCCATAGGCGGATTCTTTGGCTTGTGCCAGATAATCACGCTGTAGTACCTGGTTGGTTAAAAAACGCTTGTTGCCGTCTTTTAAACGTTGTAATGCCCGTTGTGGTGTTAAGTCTTGTTGCTTGGCCTGCGACATGGTTTTTGCCGGAAGAGGGTAGCTTGGTTCATTTTGCTTGGCCAGTCCCGCGGTAGCCCACAGACAACACAGTATATATGTCAGAGCTGGTATGGTTTTGTAACACATGGAAAACCTCCTGTATCCTTACAATGTTAGTTCCGTTCCAATTCCCGAGGGCACTGGCTTCTTTCATCATAGCGAAAATCCAAATTTTTTGCTGCATTATTTTAGGGGGATGCCCGATTTTTTTTTATGCGGCCGAGGTTTTTGAGGCAAAGCCCGGCATGGTGAGGACAGAGAACCCAAAGGTGGTATGCCACCTTTGGGTTCTCATTGTAGAGGTCAGTTACCGTTGCAGGTGAGTTTAGTCTTCATCATTCCAGTCGAGTGTGCCGCCGGCCTGGTACTCAATGACCCGGGTTTCAAAAAAGTTTTTCTCTTTTTTCAAGTCCAGCATTTCACTCATCCAGGGGAAAGGATTCTCGGCGCCAGGATATTGTTCGGCAAGACCTATTTGTGCCAGACGGCGGTTGGCAATAAAATGCAGATATTCCGTGAACATCTCGGCATTCATGCCCAGAATGCCATGTGGCATGGTGTCACAGGCATATTGACACTCCAACTCTACGCCTTCTTTGATAAGCGCAATCATCTCGTTTTTGAAGGACTCGGTCCACAGGTGGGGGTTTTCGATTTTAATCTGGTTGATGACATCAATACCAAAGTTCATGTGCATGGACTCATCGCGCAGAATATATTGAAATTGCTCCGAGGTACCGACCATCTTATTGCGCCGCCCCATGGATAAAATCTGGGTAAAGCCAACATAAAAGAAAATACCTTCAAACACCACATAAAAGGCAATCAGATCGCGCAGTAAGCGTTGGTCATTTTCTGGCGTGCCGGTATGGAAGTGATTATCTCCCAGGCTTTGGGTGAACGGCAGGGCCCAGGCGGCTTTAGTCGCCACAGAGGGGATTTCACGGTACATATTGAATACTTCCGCTTCATCCAGTCCCAGGCTCTCAATAATGTATTGATAGGCATGCGTGTGTAAGGCTTCTTCGAAGGCTTGTCGCAGCAAATATTGACGGCATTCAGGGTTGGTAATGTGACGATAGACAGCCAGTACCAAGTTATTCGCCACCAGGGAGTCAGCGGTGGAGAAAAAGCCGAGATTGCGTTTAATAATGATGCGTTCATCTTCGGTGAGGCCTTCTGGATCTTTCCAGAGCGCCACATCCGCGCTCATGCTGATTTCATTGGGCATCCAGTGGTTGGCGCAAGCCGTTAAATATTTATCCCAGGCCCAGCCGTATTTGAAAGGAACCAGTTGATTGAGGTCAGCACGGCAGTTAATGATTTTTTTATCATCCACCTGAATGCGAGCCGCCCCCATTTCCAGGGCTTCCAGTCCGGTAGCGCCCGTAGGCAGGGCTTGTGTATTGCTTTCAGTATATGTTGTGGTCATCGTGTTCTCCTTTTATTGGCAGGCGTCACAGTCTGGGTCGAGAATGGAACAGGCTTTGGCTTCGGCACTGACCTTGACGGCATTCAGTGCACTATCCGCTACCGTTGATTTTTCAGCGTTGCTTGCCCCAAGACTGCGCAGATAATAGGTGGTTTTCAGGCCGCGTTTCCAGGCAAGCTGATATAATTGATCCAGCTTTTTACCAGAGGGTTTGGCCATGTAAATGTTGAGTGACTGCGCCTGATCAATCCATTTTTGCCGCCGTGAGGCAGCTTCGACCAACCAGTTTGGGTCGATCTCAAACGCGGTGGCATAACGGCGTTTCAGCGCCTCTGGGATACGGTTAATGGGCTGTAGGCTGCCGTTAAAGTATTTCAGATCATTGACCATGACGGCATCCCACAGGTTGAGCGATTTTAAATCGGCAACCAGATAGGGGTTTATCACGGTAAATTCACCGGACAAATTGGATTTGACGTAGAGGTTTTGATAGGTGGGCTCAATAGACTGCGATACACCGCAAATATTGGAAATAGTCGCAGTCGGGGCAATGGCCATGACATTGGAGTTACGCATGCCCTGTGTGCGCACTTTAACGCGCAGGGTCTCCCAGTTCAGGCTTTGCGAACGGTCTTGCTCCAAGCTTTGGGTACGTGCCTGTTGTAGCAGATTAATCGAGTCGATGGGGAGAATACCTTTGCTCCATAAGGAACCTTCATAGCTGGGATAGCTGCCCCGCTCTTGTGCCAGATCGGTAGAGGCTTCAATAGCATAGTAGCTGATAAGCTCCATCGAGCGATCGGCAAATTCGACAGCTTCTGGCGACGCATAATCTATTTTCAAGGCATACAGGGCATCCTGGAAGCCCATCAGACCCATCCCGACCGGCCGGTGCTGCAAGTTGGAGTTACGAGCCTGGGGTACAGAGTAGTAGTTAATATCAATGACATTATCCAGCATTCGTAAAGCGGTACGCACGGTTTTTCGCAATTTGCGCTCATCCAGTTTGCCATCCTGAATATGGGCTGGCAGATTAATACTGCCCAGATTGCACACGGCAATTTCATCTCTGGAGGTATTGAGGGTGATCTCCGTACATAAATTGGAACTGTGTACGACTCCCACATGTTGTTGAGGCGAGCGCAGATTGCAGGGATCTTTGAACGTGATCCAGGGATGGCCGGTTTCAAACAGCATCGATAGCATTTTGCGCCATATTTTGACCGCAGACAGCGTCTTGCTGTTTTTGATGTCACCGCGGCGCGCTTTCTCTTCATACTGCTGATAATATTGCGCAAACTCTTTACCATAGCAGTCATGCAGCTCCGGTACATCATTGGGTGAAAACAGGGTCCATTGACCGTTTTCCTGCATGCGCTGCATAAATAAATCCGGTACCCAGATGGCGGTATTCATATCGTGGGTGCGGCGTCTGTCATCGCCGGTATTTTTACGCAGCTCGAGAAACTCCTCGACATCAAGATGCCAGCATTCCAGATAAGCGCACACCGCTCCTTTCCGTTTGCCGCCTTGGTTGACCGCGATAGCTGTTGCATCCGCAACGTTCAGGAACGGTACAATACCCTGGGATTTACCATTGGTTCCCTTGATGTGTGCTCCCATCGCGCGAACGGGGGTCCAGTCATTGCCCAGGCCGCCGGCAAATTTGGAGAGCAGGGCATTATCTTTGATCGCGCTGTAAATGCCATCCAGATCATCGGGAACGGTGGTCAAATAACAACTGGAGAGTTGGGGGCGCACGGTGCCGGAGTTAAACAGCGTCGGGGTGGATGCCATATAATCAAAAGAAGAAATCAGGCGATAAAATTCAATGGCACGCTCCTCAGGCTGATCTTCCCGCATGGCCAGTCCCATCGCAACACGCATGAAAAAAGCTTGTGGCAATTCATAACGGACACCGTTTTCATGAATAAAGTAGCGGTCATAAAGCGTTTGCAGGCTGAGATAGTTAAATTGCATATCACGCTGTGGTTCCAGTGCGGCTGCCAGCTTATCCAAATCAAAATCCGCCATTTTCGGATCCAGCATGCCCTGCTTTATCACCTGCGCGATATAGGCTTTGAAATACTGAGGATAGAGCTCTGCCATTTGATCAAAGGTGGCCTCCTGGGCCAGTTCCAGTTTATTGAGGGCTTCACAGCGCAGACTGTCGAGTAATAAACGGGCGCTGACATAGCTGTAATTGGGTTCTTTTTCCACCAAAGCGCGGGCTGCCATAATCAGAGCCTTATGGACATCATCAAGGCTGGCTTTATTATAGAGATTTCGCAGCGCATCTTTGATGACCGGCTGTGCCTCTACATCACTCAGATTTCGGCAGGCTTCCGCAACGATCGTGGCGACCCGTTCCTGATCCAGCGGCTTGATGTCGCCGTTGGGCAGGGTGATCAGGGGAATATTCTTTTCAACGGCTTGTTGATGCAATTCGCTTTCACGAGCTTTACGGTGTTCCTCACGGTACAAAACATAGGAACGGGCTACCTTATGATGGCTGCTGCGCATCAGAGCCAATTCAACCTGATCCTGAATATCCTCAATATGGACGGTGCCACCAGAGGGCAGTCTGCGTTTGAAGGTTTTGGTGATTTGGCTGCTGATGTCATCAATTTGCTGATGAATTCGGTTGGAAGCGGCCGCATTACTGCCTTCAACGGCAATAAAGGCTTTGGTGATGGCGATTTTGATTTTATTTTCATCAAAAGAGACAACTTTACCATTACGTTTTATGGTTTTCAAAACTCCAGGCGCATTCACATTCAATTCCATTTGGCTGGGTCTGGATACTTCTTTTACTGGGTCAATAGTAAGAGACATGGTTCCTCCGCGGAAAAAAATCGGGTTTATCAACAAAGACGCGACATCATGTCGCTGTTGTTTGAAGTATAGCAAAAAACCCAATATGTAGTGCTTCATTAGGTTTGAAATAACAAGATAATGTATATTGCGTTTTTGATCAAGCCCAAATCCTGCGAAAAAGCTGTGGATAAGTTGTGTAAAAAAAATTGGAACAAACGAAGGGACGTCCGGGCAGATATCCGTCTGTGTTAGCGCGGTTTCGGAACCAGCAGTACGACATCACTGACATTGGAAAATCCATGTACATTGAGTTTGAAATCAGGCAGATTGACCCAGAGTTGAGTAGAACTGCCCCCATCGAGATTCAAGGCATTTCGGCAGGACAGGGGAGGGCTTTGCATCAGTGTAGCCAATTCGGAAGTGGATAATGCGACATTATCCGTGACCACCACAATGACCTGACCCTGGGGAGTAATGCCTAATGCTGTACGTTGCGCTCGTCCGGGTTTCAGGGGAGGGATGCGGCCATTGATAATCAGACGAGGTCCGCTTTGCAGAGCAAAATCAAGCTGTCGTGAGGGAATATACTCTCTTGGACTGGCGATGAACGCACGCTGATGTTTCAGATAAAAAATACCCCACCAGCTCACCTGCTTGATGGGGTTGATGCGTTGGCCGTTACTAATCCGTAAACCCAGCGGGCGATACTGTTTATCAAAAAAACCGCCGTTAAAGGCTATGGCAGCCGAGGTATCACGTGCCAGGCTGTCAACGGAGGCATTGCGTTGATCGAGCGAGTTAGCCAGCGCCAGTTGAAAGCGGTATTGTTGCGGATCGATTTTAAAGGCGTGAATATGTGACCAGGGGGTGAGGTAGCTATAATTCACATCCAGATAGTCTATGCCAGGCCCGATGTTTTTCCATGCATGCACCAAACCGGGATAAGCGACAGACCACAGTAGCGTCAGGGCAAGCAGTTTTCGTACGGGTTTCAAGTGGCTGGGCTTATACATCGATTTCATGTATCCTTTTATTATTAAATTTCACTTCTCAGACAAGTGACACTGCAGCCTTAGGCTGCGGTTGTGCCGCCGGATCAGGAAAAGGCCTGGGAAGTTTTGTATCACCATAAACAAAGGGGCTAAAACATGAAGCAATCCCTGCAAAATACCAATGATTCCTTTGCCAAGTCAAGTCAGGAAGTCAGCCAATTACTGGAAACAGTGCTGGAGCGTGCGAAAAAAAAGGGCGTGAGCAATGCGGCTGTCAGCGCCAGTCTCGATCGGGGATTTTCCGTTGAGGTCCGAATGGGTGAGGTGGATACGCTGGAGTTTAATGAAGACAAGGGAATTTCCGTAACGGTTTTCATAGGGCAGAGCATGGGGCAGGCCAGTTCCACTGATACGGCATTGCCGGCTATTGATAGTATGTTGCAAGCCGCCTGCGATATCGCAAAAGTCAGTGCCGCCGATCCCTGTTTTGGTTTGGCAGAGCCGGATTTGATGAGTCGTCATCAGGAAGATTTACAATTATACCACCCCTGGGATCTGACGCCGGCGGCGGCTATAGAACAGGCGCTTGCCTGTGAGCAAAAGGCGCTGGCTTATGATAAGCGTATCGTCAATTCCGATGGTGTGGCACTTTCTACCCACAGGGGTTGTCATGGATATGCAAACAGCCATGGCGCTTTTGGCGTGACCTTATCGACCCGCCATAGTCTGAGCTGCAGCGTTTTGGCGGAAAAAGAGGGGAAGTTGCAGCGCGATTATGATTACAGCCTGTCACGCTATGCAGAGCAGTTGAAAACGGCGGACCATATTGCCATTGAGGCAGCCGAGCGCAGTATCGCGCGCCTGGGTGCGCGTAAGGTCAAAACCCAAAAAGCTGGGGTGATTTTTAGCAATCGGGTGTCAGCCGGCGTGATGAAGCATTTTATTTCTGCTATTAGTGGTGGCAATCTGTATCGCAAGAACTCTTTTTTGCTCGATGCGCAGGGAAAGGCGGTGTTCCCTGATATGGTTCATATTCATGAGCAACCCTATTTGCCAGGCGCTTTAAATAGCTCCTGTTATGATGCCGATGGGGTAAAAACACGCAATAATCAGATTGTCGTCGATGGGGTATTGGAGCAATATGTCTTAAGTCATTATACGGCCAGACGCCTGGGATTGCAGACAACGGCAAATGCTGGCGGCGTGCATAACCTGTCTGTGGAGGCCACTGCAGGTGATTTGGCATCATTGATGCAGCAAATGGGAACGGGACTCTTGGTGACCGAATTGATGGGGCAGGGGGTGAATGGGCTAACGGGCGACTACTCTCGCGGTGCCAGTGGATTTTGGGTGGAAAACGGTGTGATTGCGTTTCCGGTAGAAGAGGTCACGATCGCCGGGAATCTAAAGCAAATGTTTCTCTCCATACAAGCCATTGGTTCTGATGTGAATCCGAACTATTCGGTGCGTTGCGGGTCTTTGCTGATCAATGACATGATGATTGCCGGTGATTAACTACTACTCTATGAAAGGATGCGAATATGTTTAAGATGCCAGTAATAACTATCGATGCTGTGGCCAGATGTTGCTCTGCAGCGGCATTGTGCCTGTCGGCTCTACCTTTGATGGCGGCAAAACCTGACCCCTATCAGGACATTATCAACCGGCATTATGTTCAATATGTCGACCAGGAGTTTTTTTCCGCGATCCAGGTTTCCATCAAAGGCGGTGATAAAAGACAAGATTATGCCGTTGGTAAAACCGAACGAGACAAGTCCGCGCCACAGATTAACACGCAGCATTTGTTTGAAATTGGTAGTATCAGTAAATCTTTTACGGCTGTTTTGGCGCTGAAGGCAGAGGAACAGGGACTGCTGAGTCTGGACGACCGTTTGAGCGAGCAGTTACCCCATTACGCACACTGGGGAAGTATACGGGTATCGCAGCTATTGAATATGACCAGTGGATTGCCCAATTATTCTGATTCTCCAACCATGAACTACCGTTTTGCTCATAATCCTGAGTATGTTTGGGCCACATCGGAAATCATCGATTTAGTGTACTCAAAACAGTTCAGCCCTCCTTTAACAACGGGTTATGAATATACTAATACTGGTTATGTGTTACTCGATATGATCCTGGCGCAAACTACGAAAAAGAGCTATGCCACCTTACTGCTGGAACAGATTTTTCAACCACTACAGTTGAAGAACAGTTTTTATCCTGTTCCGGCGGTCAGCCCTGCGGTGGCAAAACGGCTCATTGCTGGATATGGCTATAATGTTTATACCAATCCAGAGCTGCTGGGTCGGAATATGAAGGCTAATAATCTAAGTTGGGGGGGCGCTGCTGGTGGTATTGTGGCCAATAGTGCGGATGTCGTGCGTTGGGTCGAGGCTTTGTTTATTGGTGATCGCCTGTTAACTCCCGCACAGAAGACGAAAATGCAGCAAATGGTATCTACGGAAACAGGAGAAGCTATCAAACAAACCGATGCTGAGCATCCGCGTGGTTTTGCGTTGGGGATTATCCAAAGTTACGATCCGGAGATTGGCCGCTTTTGGTTTTATGAAGGTGAGACCTTGGGTTTTCGTTCCTTCTACATGTATGTTCCCTGTAATCAGGTGATCATTAGTGCTTTATTTAATAGTGCGACCAACGCTGAAAATGATCATGGCGGCGAGTTGATTCTGGCGCTCTATCAGCAGGTGTTAAAGGAGAATAGCGCACTTCGTTCCTGCTCCAGGGCGGGCGATTGAGTTGCAATTCTCGAAAATTGCGTTATAGTCAGCAGCATTTCATGCGAAAGAGTAGTAGCAATGCAGAGTATGACTGCTTTTGCCCGTGTCCAGCGCCAGCTGGGGCACAGTCTGATGGTGTGGGAGATTCGTTCGGTCAATCACCGCTATTTGGAGCCATCCTGGCGTTTGCCTGAGCCTTTTCGCTCAATGGAACCGCAACTCCGTGAGCATTTGCGACAAAAGCTGGCTCGCGGGAAAGTGGAATGTCAGTTAAAAATTAGCTACCCTGCCGAGAGCCAGGGTAGTCTGCTTTTCAACCAGGAGCGCGTGCGTACTATTATACGGGCGGCAGAAGCGTTGCATCAGGAATTTGGTGTGAGTATGGATCTGACCGCCAGCCAACTCTTGCAGATGCCAGAAGTCTTAGCCGTGCCATGGCCGGCTCAGGATGGATTCGAAACCGAAATTATGCAGGGTTTTATGGAGGCGGTCACTCAGCTCAGTCGCCTGCGTGCACAGGAAGGGCAGGCTATTGTTCAGATGTTACAAGCGCGCATTGACGCGATGGGACAGCACTTGGATGCCTTGCAGAGGCAATCTGCCAGGATCGCCCCGCAGTTACGCTCTAAATTATTAGCACGATTGGAGAGTTTGGCGCTGGAAGTGGGTAGTCAGCGTATAGAACAGGAGATAGCGCTGTTACTACAACGAATGGATGTAAGCGAAGAATTGGATCGATTGCAGGCGCACTGTGCCCAGGTGACTGCGCTGTTTGGCAGCACACAGGCGGTTGGTCGCAAGCTCGATTTTCTGATGCAGGAGTTGCATCGTGAAGCGAACACTCTGAGTGCAAAATCAGACGATGTCGATCTGACCCGGCATGCGGTAGAAATGAAAGTGCTGATCGAACAAATGCGAGAACAAATCCAAAATATTGAATGAGAGGCCCGATGGAGAAAGCGAAAGGACAATTATTTGTGGTGGCAGCCCCTTCGGGCGGCGGCAAAACCAGTCTGATAAAAGCGATACTGGCAGAGCTTGATACCATTATGGTATCGATTTCCCATACCACGCGCCCCATGCGTCCCGGTGAAGTTGATGGTGTTGATTATTTTTTTGTTAATGAGGCGACTTTTGTGGAGATGATCAATGCCAGTGCTTTTGTCGAGCATGCGCGTGTTTTTAATCACTACTATGGTACTTCGGTACAACAAATTGCGGACCGTTTGCAGGATGGTATTGATATTGTCTTGGATATTGACTGGCAAGGTGCCGCGCAAATTCGTCATTTATTTGCCGACGCCATCAGTATTTTTGTGTTGCCACCGGCCTTGCATGTTCTGGAAGAACGTTTGCAAAATCGCAAACAAGATGATTTGCGCGTCATTCGAAAACGCATGCAGCAGGCGAAGGACGAAATGCAACATTACGGCGAATTTGACTATCTGGTCGTCAATGATAATTTTATGCAGGCCGTGGCTGAATTAAAAGCTATTATCGTGGCGCAACGCCTTAAAACGGCTCGACAGTCGGTGCAACAAAAAAAATTACTTTCCTTCCTGTTGACAGGCGAGTAAAATGTAGAATATCTGGCTGTATTTTGCCGTATTGTAGCAGGACGGTTTTGCCGGGAAACCGGGAAACCGGGAAACCGGGAATACCGTTCTGTGCTGTATAGACTTTGCACGCTTGCATTTTGCGCGTTTTATAATGAGTCTGGCTATCTTTCCTCAGTCTGACAATCGTTGAACTATTGTCCTGTACTGTTCTAAGCAAGCTGTCTTAACGTGCTCATCTAAAATCACAAATTGTAACCGTGCAGGTATTGTGAAATTGAATTGTATTTGGGAGAGTAAAATGGCGCGAGTAACCGTTGAAGATTGCCTTGATCATGTAGCCAACCGTTTCGAGTTAGTGATGGTAGCAAGCAAACGCGCGCGTCAAATTGCGGTACGTGGCGAGCAGCCTTTAGTGGAATGGGATAATGACAAACCAACCGTACTGGCTTTGCGCGAAATTGCGGAAGGTTTGATTGGCCCTGATATTCTGGATAAAGAGTAAATCAGCATTCACGGTTATGAGGACAGGTGGTCTGGGTTCTGAGGGAGGATGGGCTTGAGTTACTTTAAAGATCTGGATGAAGAACTCAAGTGCTATCTTGATCAGGACAAGATAGAGCAATGCTATCAGGCATTTATGGTGGCCGATAAAGCACACCAGGGGCAGATGCGTCGCTCGGGTGAGCCTTATATTTCCCACCCGGTAGCCGCTGCATTGTATTTGGCACAGATGCGGCTTGATTATCAAACGATTATGGCTACGCTGCTGCACGATGTGGTGGAAGATACGCTTGTATCTAAAGATGATTTGATGCAGCAGTTTGGCGAGGAAGTAACTGCCCTGGTGGATGGCGTCACCAAATTGACCAAAATCAAGTTTGAAACCCGCGCCGAAGCACAGGCTGAAAATTTTCGAAAAATGGTTTTGGCGATGGTCAAGGATATTCGGGTCATTATCGTCAAGCTGGCCGATCGTCTGCATAACATGCGAACCCTGGGGGTGATGCCTGCTGCCAAACGCCGCCGGATTGCGGTGGAAACACTGGAAATTTATGCCCCCATTGCCAACCGATTGGGCATGCACGCCATTTATATCGGTCTGGAAGATCTGGGTTTTCAGGCGCTGTACCCCATGCGCTACCGCGCTATTAAATCCGCCGTTGAAAAGTCGCGCGGCAATCGCCGTGAACTGACACAAGTGATTGAGCAGGATCTGGAAAAAGCTCTGAAATCTCTGGGAATCCCTTATGAGCATGTTTTTGGGCGACAAAAACATTTATATGGGATTTACCGAAAAATGCGCAATAAACGCGCCTCTTTCACCGAAATTACCGATGTCTTCGCCTTTCGTGTGATTACCGAAGATATTGATGCCTGTTATAGAGTCATGGGGGCATTGCATCGGACCTATAAGCCGGTTCCTCAGCGTTTTAAAGATTATATCGGTATTCCCAAAGCGAATGGTTATCAGTCGCTACACACGACCCTGTTTGGTCCCTATGGTGTCCCGTTGGAAGTTCAGATTCGTACGCGTGATATGGATAAGGTCGCGGAAAATGGTGTTGCTGCCCATTGGATCTACAAGTCCTCCGGTATTGAGGTGAATGAAGCGCAGTTGCGTGCCCGGGAGTGGGTACAGGGGTTGCTGGAGATGCAGCGTAGTACCGGGAGCTCGCTGGAATTTATTGAGAACGTCAAGATCGATTTATTTCCCGATGAAGTCTATGTTTTTACCCCCAAGGGGCACATTATGGAGTTACCCAAGGGAGCGACACCAGTTGATTTTGCGTATATGGTGCACTCGGATGTGGGAAACAGCTGTGTTGCAGCCAAGGTCAATCGTCGTCTGGTTCCGCTGAGTATGTCCTTGATCAATGGCCAAACCGTTGAAGTAATGACCGCGCCCAACGCCAAACCAAATCCGGCCTGGCTGAATTTTGTGGTCACCGGAAAGGCACGCAGTAATATCCGTCATTTCCTTAAAAGCCAGCAGCATACGGAATCGGTCATACTGGGTCGACGCTTGTTGGAACAGGCATTGGCAGAGCTGGATGCGGAATATGACGATATTCCACCCGAAACATTGCAAGCCCTGTTGCATGATTTGCATCATAAGACGGAAGAGGATTTGCTGTATGCCATTGGGATTGGAAATCAGATGCCGATGGTGATTGCCAAGCGCTTGATAGCCCATCATGACAGCGCAGACCATCTGTTGCATGCCGACACGAAAGGTCAGGCTTTGGCCATTAAGGGGACCGAAGGCATGGTGGTGCATTTTGCCGATTGCTGCCAGCCCATTCCCGGCGATAATATTGTCGGTCGTTTTCAGCGGGGACGAGGGATCTTGGTACATGTCAGCGATTGCCCGGTCATCACCCGGAAAGACAAACATCCTGAACAGTGTGTCGCTTTGCGTTGGGATGAGCAGGTTGAAGGTGAATATTGGGTGGATATTATTGTCGAAGTCACCAATCAGCGGGGGGTTTTGGCAGCGCTTGCTTCAGCGATTGCCAAAGCCCAGTCCAATATCGGTAATATTCATGTGGATCCGAAGGATGGCCGCCATAACGCCGTTACCTTTTCCATAGGGGTGCGTGATCGTACCCATTTGGCGCGCGTGATGCGACGACTGCGCAGCAATAAGGTGGTCACCCGGCTTTTCCGTAAAAAATATGAGGAGTAATGATGCGCGAAGTGATTCATACAGAGCAGGCGCCGCAGGCCATCGGAACCTATAGCCAGGCCATCAAAGTGGGAGACACCGTCTATATTTCAGGTCAGATTCCCCTGGTTCCGGAAACGATGCTCCTGGTGGGAGAGGAAATCCGTGAGCAGATTGAACAGGTATTTAAAAATATGGCCGCGGTATGTGAGGCCGCAGGCGGGGGATTGGCTGACATTGTTAAAATCAATATCTATCTCACCGACCTAACGCATTTTCCACTGGTCAATGAGGTGATGAGTCGCTACTTCCAGGCTCCGTATCCGGCACGTGCGGCACTGGGCGTCAGGGCGCTACCCCGGAATGCCCAGATAGAAGCAGAGGCGGTTATGGTGCTGCGCAGCTAGGCGGAAACGAGACAATGGCTGAGCAAAATACGGGAAAAGCCGGGCGGATTATGGTATTCTTGGCCTGGATTTTTGTCTTGGTGCTGCTCTTGTTGTTTTTTCACTTTTATGGTGAGGAACCTGGCTCTTTTTCGTATTCCGAAGAACATGGTACGCTGACTATCGCGGCAGACAGCAAGGGGCATTATTGGCTGGATGGTCATATTAATGACAAACCGGTTCGTTTCATGCTGGACACTGGCGCGACTTATGTTGCGTTGCCGCAGGCACTGGCTCGTGATTTGGGGATTCGTGGACGTTATCCCCTGCAGTTAAATACCGCTGCCGGCCGGGTGGAGGGGCAATTATCGCGTGTTCAGGAACTGCGTTTTGCCGGATTTAGTTTTACCGATGTCAAGGTGGTTATTATGCCGCCGGAAGTTCAGAGTACAACGGTTCTGTTAGGGATGAATATCTTGTCCCACTTTTCAATTACCCAGAAAGACAGGACCCTCATTATCCAGCGCTAAGCTGACCCATATTATAGACAATAAAATGAATATCATTTCTCTACATCAGGTTTCACTTCATATCGCAGGCAATACTATTTTGCGGCAGGTGGACTGGCATATCCAGAGGCAAGATCGGATCGCCCTGGTTGGGCGCAATGGTGCTGGTAAATCAAGTTTAATGAGTCTGCTCCAGGGAGAGCTTAGTCCTGACAGCGGTAAATTGCAGCGTGTGAATCAGCTGCGGGTAGGCGGACTCACGCAGATGGTACCGGCGGGTGAGAACGAGTCAGTCTACCACTTTCTGGTGCAGGGACTGGGTGAAACAGGGGAATTACTGGCACGCTTTCATCATTTGCGTCGCGCAGAACAAGTTGAAGATCTGGCGTATTGCCAACAGCAACTGGATCAGGCGCAAGCCTGGGAATTACTGCCTCGGGTGGAACTCATGGCCAGCCGACTGGGTCTGGATATCGAGGCTCGCATGGGTGATCTGTCGGGAGGGATGATTCGGCGGGTTTTGCTGGCGGCCGCCTTGATTGCCGAGCCGGATTTGCTGTTGCTTGATGAGCCGACCAACCATCTGGACATTGCCAGTATTGAGTGGTTGGAGGCGTATTTGAAAACCTGGCGCGGCAGCCTGGTGGTGGTGACGCATGACCGGGCCTTTTTGCAACAAGTCGCTAATAAAATCGTAGAAATTGATCGAGGGCGCTTGCTGACGTTTGATTGTACCTATGATCACTATCTGGATCGGCGTGAGGCTCTGCGATTGGCAGAAGCAAAAGAGCAGGCTTTGTTTGACAAACGTCTCGCCGATGAAGAAGTCTGGATTCGCCAGGGCGTCAAGGCACGCCGCACGCGTAATGAGGGGCGAGTCAGAGCGCTTGAGGCTATGCGTGCAGCCTACCATAAGCGCAGAAAAGAACAGGGTAAGATTCAGGCCGGCAATATAGGCGGCGGTCAATCGGGTCAGATTGTCTTGGAGACCAAAAACTTGAGCTATGCGTTTCCGGCAAGCGCTACACCTGAGCCGAAGTCCACAACGCCACTGTCGGATGCAGCTGCCTCGACTCAGGCGGTACCTTATTTTATTGAAGATTTATCGCTCCTGCTGATGCGGGGAGATAAACTGGGGATTATTGGTCCCAATGGTTGTGGGAAAACGACATTAGTGCGTTTGTTGTTGGGAGAATTACAGGCAACTTCCGGAACTGTCCGTCAGGGAACCCATTTGCAAGTGGCCTATTTTGATCAATTGCGTGCCCAGCTGGATGAAAATGCCACCGTAATGGCGAATGTGGCACAAGGTTCGGATTTTATCGAGGTGGAGGGTAAGAAAAAACATGTGACCTCCTGGTTACAGGATTTTTTATTTCCTCCCGAGAAGTTCAACCAAAAGGTGAGCACTCTTTCCGGGGGAGAGCGCAATCGTCTTCTTCTGGCGCGTTTGTTTGCCAAACCGGTGAATTTATTGGTTCTTGATGAACCCACGAATGATCTGGATATGGAAACGTTGGAATTACTGGAAAATATTTTAGTGAACTATCAGGGAACCCTGTTGCTCATTAGCCATGATAGGGCATTTATTAATCAGGTGGTGACCAGTGTCCTCGTCTATGAAGGTGCGGGAAAATTTCAGGAATATGTGGGCGGTTTTGATGATTATTTGCGTGTAAAAAAACAGAAAAAAAGTGAGCCGTCCTCCCGCAAGCCCGCTCAGTCAACGCCGGGAAAAAAACGGCAAATACCTAAATTAACGTATAAGGAAAAACGGGAACTGGCGCAATTACCCTCAAAAATTGAAACGATAGAACATGCAATTGCGGCATTGCATGTGTCGATGGCAAAAAGTGAGTATTACCAGCAAGATGCGGGTCTTATAGCTGCGGATCAAAAGCAGTTGGCATCCCTGGAACAAGAGTTGGCCGCTGCTTTTGCCCGTTGGGAATCTTTGGAAGAGAGGGAGTAAGTATGTCAATCGGCTTGGTCGGTTTTGTGCTCTTGACGGCGATCATTGTCCTGTTTTCGGATAATTTTGCTCAGTTGATTAAAAAAATTTTTGCGCTCTGGGGTATGAAACTGTTCTTACCCTTGTTGATAGCATCAACGGTATTTATTGATTTTTTCAGGAACATCGAATGGCTTTTTCAAACATTACTCAGGCTTTATCGTGATGGCATGCTATTTCTGGCAGCTGAGCTCAAATGGGGGAGCCTGGGGCGGCCTTTTATCGGTTTGCTTGGGATTTGGCTCATGACTCTGCTGCCTTCGTTTTGTATTATGATCCTTCTCAAGCTGAGAGACAGGCCGCCTGCAGCATACCATGGGCGTGTCATGATGATGGCATGGATGGTGGCGAGTTGTTGGTATGTCGCCGTACGAAGCCTACAATAATTTAACTTTTTTGGGATGGCAATGGACAGAGAAAATTTACCGATTGGGGTTTTTGACTCAGGAATGGGGGGCTTGACCGTTTTGAAAGCCCTGCGAGATCAGATGCCGCAGGAGTCTTTTATTTATCTTGGTGATACGGCTCGTTTGCCTTATGGTACCAAAAGCGCGGCGACCGTGCAGCACTATGCGTTAACCATGGCTAAGGCACTGGTTGAGCGCCGCATTAAAGCCTTAGTAGTTGCCTGTAATACAGCAACGACGGCCGCCTTACCTCATTTGCAGGAGCTCTTGCATTATATGCCGGTGATTGGAGTGGTTGAGCCGGGGGCGGATAGTGCGGTTTCCGTGACGAAAAATCAACATATTGCCGTTTTTGCCACGGAAACCACCATTGCCTCACAAGCCTATCAGCACAATATTCTCAAACGTTTGCCCGCGGCTAAAATTTCAGTACAAACCTGCAGCTTATTGGTCACCCTGGCAGAAGAGGGCATGACGGATAACCGCATTGTGCGTGAAGCTTTTTTGTATTACTTACAGGATTTTAAAGACGCAGATACCTTGTTGCTGGGCTGTACGCATTTTCCGGTATTTAAACCGCTGCTGCAAAAGCTCTTACCCGCCGCTGTGCAGATTGTTGACTCTGCTGAGGCAACGGCAGCTACGGTGCGGCACGTACTGGAAGACAAAGGCTGCCTGAGCGGGGGCGCGCACCGTCCTACCCGGTTTTTGGTAACCGACTCGGTTGACCGTTTTGCACGTGTGGGAGCCACTTTTTTAGGAGAGCCTTTGTCTTCTCAACAAATTGAATTGATTGATGCCTGAGATCAGAAGCGGAGCACTGGATTTTTTCCGCTAGTCACTGCCTGCATCGGGAATATCTTTCGGATGACGCCCTTTTATCGTCTTAAAAAAGGCCAGCATGGGGGTGAAATCTTTTTTTAAATCGCCACTGCACTGCAGCGGGGGAGCAATGCGAATTTCCTTGCTGCCGTAATCCAGCCCAACCATCACAATCGGAACCCCCGCCTGGTGGGCAATATGATAGAAACCAAATTTCCAGCGTTTTACCGGACTACGGGTGCCTTCAGGTGTGATTCCCAGGATGAGCTCGTCCGTTTGTTGAAAACGCTCGACAATCTGTTCAACGCGATGATGAGGGTGGCTGCGATCAACCGGTATGCCCCCCAGCTTTTTTAATAATCCCCGGAAGGGGAAGACAAAAATCTCTTGCTTGGCGAGAAAATGGATCATCCTGTTTTCTGAAAAACGCCCCAGCAAGCCGATAATCAAATCCCAATTGCTGGTATGTGGCGCCACAATGAGCACGAATTTTTTTATCGGTGGTAAGTTGCCTACGATTTTCCATCCCCAAAGATATAAAATCCATTGGCTGAATCGACGCATGCCTGGAATCCTTTTCGGTTCAATTGGGATATAATATCGCAGCTTTTCAAATAATAACAAGTGGTTGAGTTAAGAAACCAATGCGGCTGGCTATTTTAGAAGGAGAGAAAGACCATGACCACTGTAACGCGTTGTCCCTGGGTGGGGAAGAATAAACCACACTATGAAGCCTATCATGATCAGGAGTGGGGAAAGCCGGTGTATGATGATCAGCATTTATTCGAAATGTTGATTCTGGAAGGAGCGCAGGCGGGACTGAGCTGGGAAACCATTTTGAAACGGCGCACAGCCTATCGGGAGGTTTTTCTGGATCTTGTTCCGCACAAGGTTGCCGTTATGTCTGATGAGACTTTAGAAGGTTTATGTCAGGATTCCCGTATCATTCGCAACCGGCTTAAAATATTTTCGGTGCGAAAAAACGCCCGGGTCTTTTGTGCCATTCAAGAAGAAAAGGGGAGTTTTGCTGACTATGTATGGGGTTTCGTCAATCATAGGCCAATCATCAACCGTCCCCGGTGTTTGGCGGACGTTCCTGCCGTCAGTCCGCAGTCTGAAGCCTTGTCCCGTGATTTAAAAAAGCGGGGGATGTCCTTTGTGGGGCCCACTATTATGTATGCCTATATGCAAGCGGTTGGCCTCGTGAATGACCATCTGGTCGATTGTAGTTTTGCGCCGCCTGAGTGAACGACGTGGCATAGAACTTTGGCATCTGGCAGAGGTTTACGCCGTTGAAACGGCTGGTGCTTCCTGTCGCAGCAATTCCGGGAAAAGGTATAAACTTTTACTGATTAACTCATGACGCTTGGTCACGGCTAATTTGTTTTTAATGTTAATCAGGTACGACTCAATGGTACGTTTGGATAAAACGAGGTGATGGGCAATTTGGTTTGCTGAATAGCCATGAATATAGAGGCGCAGACAATGTTGTTCCTGGGTGGTCAGGCGGGGGCGTTGCACGGCCGAGGATTGGGCTTGCGACAGGGCAAGCGGCTCCTCAAAGTATGATTGCATCAAGCGACTGATACTAAAAAAATCGGCGTAGCGGATATCATTCATCATGTAAAGCGAAATACCAAACAAACCTGTCATCCGCTGCTCATCAAATAATGGGGTTTTGACAGACAGACAGGTAAATGGGGTCTGACCAATAATACCATATTCGGTAAAGACCAGGGTTTGCTGCCTTTTGCGGGTGCAAATATCGTTTTGAGTCACCCGTTCTGCGGTGCCTGCATCTGAAATTAATTCGTTGTCCTGGTATTGCAGTAATTGTTGATGTTGATTCAATTGAAAAATATGTAGCATGGTGTCGTTAGCCGCGAGATATTTACCGCATATATCCTTGAAGTAGACCGTGTGAAAGCTGTTATCCAACTCAGGAAGGCGTCTGCCGTTTTTAAGAAACTCATCTAAAGAACGTCTATTTTTCATTTCATGATTCAATTTTATTGAGGGCTGCATTCTCTCTAATGCCGTTCCGGACAGCTCCCCGCTGATGCTTGTGCAAGCGCAAGGCTGACGGCTGTGATTTTCGACTCACACTATAGCAAATATTGGCCTTTTATTGAATCGTTTCAACAGGCGATTGTTCTCAGGGTGTGGGTTAGTCTGGGATGTTGCCCTTCCTGTCACCGGCAAGTTAGATTAGCTGTGAAAAGATTCAGGGTAGTTGATATATGTATTACTCAGACCAGACGATGACCGGATATTGGCGATATGGCCAAGCCTCTGTGTTGGACTATCCGTATTTTATACGGTGTTTACGGTGCCGATTAATTTGTATGATATGGTCGATAATAGCCGTAAGGGAGGCGTTGTGTCAGGTAAAGTTAAACATCATCAGTTACAGGGAACATGGCATCTTGATGGGGTGCTGTGCTCCTTCTATCACGCGGTCACGCAAAGTGTTGCCGATGCGGAAGCCAGCTTTCATCAGTTAGCTGAGTTATGGCGGCAGGGTCGAATCAATGCGGAGCTGTACATGGTGCATCTGCAAAGATTATACCACATGTGTTTATTTAAAAACCAGGTCGTCTTTGCTATTCCAGCTGAGCTGCAGGTACCTAAAGCTACCCTGTATCATAAACTGGGCGAGATGTTTCAAGAGGTATGGCCAAATACCATGGCGACGAATGATGTTTTGCCGCTTGATGCGCAGATGGGCGCCCTAAATTCGGCCAACAACAGCAGTATTGCCACGTGAGACTCACCGTGTTTTTTGGGGAGCGATGTGGGCAAGCAGGATGACGTCACGGCATTTACTTATGCGCGCTGCCAGGCTTCAAGCCAAACATCGGACCGCAATATGCTTCGGCCCACGGCAATGTGGTGCCCGCTTCTCTCCACACCCCGCCCCCGCTGCGTAAGAGTCATCTTCCAGTGCTTTCGTCGGTGTGGCCAAATGTTTTAGGCAAGTTTGAGGAATAAAAATGGAGGAAAATCTTTGATTTTAAAATAATAGCAGCGTATCATAATTTCAATTGGTTTTTCAATGTCAAATCACGTGAAATAAAAATACTGGATTACTGTATGCAGGGAGTGGCTTACCTAGCGTTCGATATCAATACAACCTTGCTCTTGAAGGGTAATGGCGCCAGTAATCGGCGCTCGATTTTTCCTGCTTTTTCTCCATTATTTTTGTGCACACTTCCTTTGCTCGGATTTTATCCCATGAAGCGCGCCAAGCCATTGATTCTTTTGTTATGGCAATGGATTGACGCTGCTTGTAGTTTCAATCCATTTAATCAATCATTTGTAATCTACAAGCAGCGCGTATGAAACATCGCTTAGTTCTTTCTTTAGTCACGGCCAGTGTGCTGGGAAGTGCGGCCTTTGCGGGTACCATGGGCCCTGTTGCGACCCACAAAGACTGGGCCTGGGTAGGCTCTGTGAGCGCGGGTCCTGTTTGGGCAAGAGGCGGTGAGACGCAGGGGTTTTATCTGGCGCCGGAGATTGAAAAGAGCTATGTGGCGAGAAAATCCACTAATGCGCAGGCCTTCGGTGAACTGTTTCTTGGCCTGCAAAAATCATTATCACCCCAATGGCTGGGACAATTGGGGCTGGCGGTGGCTACTGCCGGTAACGCTAAACTGCAAGGGGCGATATGGGACGATGCCGACCCGGAATTTGATAACCACCGTTATCAGTATAAAGTCCGCAACACACGCGTAGCACTCAAAGGAAAACTTCTGCTCGATAAAGGCTATTGGGCGATACCCTGGGTGAGCGCAAGTGCGGGCATTGGCTTTAACCGCGCCCATAGCTTTACCAATACGCCGCTGATTTTTGAAGCGCTCCCCAATGCCAACTTCAGCAACAACAGCAAAACCGCCTTTACCTACACACTGGGGGCTGGGGTGCAAAAAGCACTGAATGCGAACTGGCAAGTCGGTGTCGGTTATGAATTTGCTGACTGGGGCAAAAGCGAGCTGGGCAGGGCGGCAGGCCAAAGCTTAAATAGCGGACTGGCACTTAATCACATCTATACCAACGGGGTCTTATTCAATCTTACCTACGTAACTTAAGGATAACAACATGCAAGAAACCATCAAAAGAGGGTTAATCAACACCGTTCTGACAGGACCGTTACTGTCGCTGCTATGGGCAGGCGCCCAGGCCGCAGTGCCGCTGTGGACTATCGTCCCTACGCCCGGAAGTAATCCCACTCAAACGGTGCCGGAAAACAGCACCTCCACCGTGCAGTATGTGGTACAAAATCAATCTGGCAAAACAAAGCAGCTAGTGATTCAATCACTACCCGGTATTGTCCAAACCACAACCTGTCAGCTGGCCCCCAAAGGACAGGCAGGCAGTAGCTGCATTTTAAATCTTGCCATTACCGGCAGCGCCCTGCCAGAAGCTGGAGTTCATGGCGGCCCCAACGTGTGTCAGGCCAACGCAAACGGCAGCCCTAATCCCAATCAGTGTTACCAGCCGAGTGCGGCCTATATTCTGAATATTGGCAAAGAAACAGCAGAGCAGGCGGCGATTGTGGTAAATCCTGCTGGCCTTGATTTGGTTGCTAACAGTTGTACGCCGGGTTTTTTAACTATTACGAACAAGTCAACCA
>JAFIFT010000013.1 GCA_020831865.1 Legionellaceae bacterium
AGAGCGCATCGGGGGTGATGAGCCATCAACGCGGGGGCCGGGATTTTTTAACTCGTAATCTGGTTTTGAGGAGTTGAGTTTGGTGATGAGCGCTGAAATGATAAAACAAAGCCTGCGGTCTCTTCGAGACAGGTTGTATGATAAAGGTGAAAGATTTTTACACCTCATTTATACATGGATTGCAACGCTTCGGTGATCACCCCTTTGGCTGAAGCGCATGCTTTAATTCATCATTCAATTTGTTAATATTACGTTGTATATCCTTTTGAGCTCCTGGCGATGAGCGATCTTTCCCGTGAGCGAGATGAACGCAAATACCGTCAATCTCGATGCGTGAGCCGGATGTTTTGCCTTTAGAAGACAGAGGGACTCCTCCTGACTTGGCCTGAAAAATGTTATAAGCTTTTTTTGCTTCGATCAGGTCACGTAGTGTCAGTGACTTGGTCGGTTTTTCACTCAGTTCTCTGATTTTTTTCAACGCTTTTTGTTGCTTTGGTGGCAGTGTCTCCGTGTTTTCTTTGGGGGAGGGCTTAAAAAAGCTTGCGTGGCATTGGAGGTGCTCTACTGCTGTGGGTAGTGCCTGCTTGCTGACTTGTTCAGATGGTTGTGCGGATGGAGCGGCCTCTGTCATGGGCGCAGCTGGTTCTCGGCTGTCCAGTTCTCTGGGTTTCTCGGGGAGGGGGTCGTCATCAGCGTCAGAAGAGCAGCTTGAGCCCGAACCATAGTCCTCGGAGTCTGAGTGAATATCCAGGTTTCCGGATCTAAAGTGGGCCTGATAACTGGTGTTGCCCATCGGCTCATCAATGATGGTCCATACCAGGGTGTTTTGGTCTTCCTCAGGCTGCGAACGTTGCTGAATGGTAATTTTAATCATCAGAATTAATAATTCCCTGGGTACGGGGAAGTTGGATTCTGAAGCGCTATTTTCATACAGGGATAGAAGTCGGCCCAGATCGCCCAAGTTCTCGTGTTTCTTTACAATGGTTTTTATGAACAATTGATTCAGCGAATCAAGGCAGCCCTGTTCAGCGGCAAGGAAATACAGCTTAAGTTGTTCCGGATGCTCCTTGTCCTGGATATTCAGAATATTGGCCAGGTTATGTTGAACAATTGCGTCTGTGGGTGCCAAGAGCAGGGATTGGCGGTAGAATCTTTCTGCCTGCGCGTGGTTGCCGTTTTTTAACGCTATCTGACCAGCCTCATTATTGAGCTTGGGAATTTCAGACAGTGGCAGTGGTAAGCTCCCCTCATTCAACTCGAGGACACGGCCGATAATGTCGTGAGAACAGCGGAGTGCGGGCAGCAAGTCAAGCTGAGCGATATAGGGCAGGGAGTCGGGAAGCGCAGAGAGGTAGCACTCCATTGCAAAGAGGCTGTAGGCCGTAAGAATGGCTTTGTTGAGGGTATTGCCAATAAACTTATGATGGTCTTGACAGAGCCCGGCCACCATTTTCCAGACTCTATCGATTTGGTGTTGCGGCGCGTTGTTATACAGCCAGTCAAACCATTTTAGTGCCTGGTCTAATTCTTCCTGACGCGAGATAGGCATGTTCCTTTGAACATTACCATTGACACAGGCGATGATGACACGAAAAATATTGTCAATATGGCCATGTAGGGCACTAAGGAGTTGCCATCGACTACAGGGGGAGGCATCCTCAGGCTGGCTGGTATTTTTGTAGTGCGCTATGACCGCGATGATGTCGGCTTGATTGTTTTTCAGGAGTTCCAGTTCTGTCAGCACTCGTTGATGGGCACTATTATTCCGCTTGAGCTGCTGGGTGTGGGACAAATAATGCCAGTATTCGTATAGCGCCCATGGGTTTGGATGAAACGCTGATTGTTCGTAGTAATGGGCGATGGTTTGTGTTTCGGCGTCTATTGCCTTGCTGCTCTTTGCTTTGTTGATGGTGCCAAATTTCTGGACTAACCTTGCGGCCAGCAGGCCTGACAGGCCGCAGGGGCTTTTAACTAATTGCTGGATGTCCGTCACCACTTGCTCCAGTCTTCTTTGCCTGGATACTTTTTTTAACCGGGCGTGCTGCTTGTTGCTGGCGCTGTGTGCGCTTGGACAGGAGAGTTTTTGCGTAATCTCTTCTATCTCTTGGTGTATTCGAAGATACTCCTCATAGGCTTCTCGCCAATCACGTCCTGTCTCCCGGAGTGCAGGTATGTTACTCAGCTCTGGTAAGCGGGCAGTATCGATAACGCCATCATATTTTTCGGCAAGGTAGTATAGGAAGAAGGGCGCTATGGTGTCACCCTCTGCCAAAGCGGATTCAAACAAGGCTGCGATTTTTTCCACTGCGCCGCGAAGCGCTTGCGGGGAACCTGGCGTCTTTTGGGTTTCAAATTCTACGAGCAGTTTTAAGCCTTGATAAAAATGACCAAGAACCTGGTTGGCTGTAAACATATGCGTGCTCCAAAATCACTTTGTGGCATATATTACCACCTGTTTCTTAATGAAATATTAATAATATGGGCAATTGCGGGATACGTGTATCTGAATTTTAAACACTGGAAATCTCATTTTTGCCTACCTACCGTGCTTTATGCACGGTATCCAAATGATCTTGGACGATGCTCGTAGCTCGATTCCGCGCCTAAAGCGCGGAATCGAGGCATTTTGATTTTACACTCTTCGTTGAGATGTGTTTACCCTGTGGGGCAATTGCGGGACATCTTGTCACTCTCCATAGCTTATCCGGTGCGTCATGCGCCCTGTCTATCAAGCTGAGCCGCCGTAACCAGTTTCACCAGCCCCTCAACCCACAGCGCGGAATCATTGACGCAGGGGGCCAGAGTCAGTTTTTCCCCTCCGAGGCTTTGCCATTGTGCTTTGGCACGCATCCCTATTTCTTCGAGCGTTTCCAGGCAGTCGGCGACAAAGGAAGGGCAACTTACCAGAATGTTCTTTATTCCACCTTGGGCCAGTTCAGGTAGGTATGCATCCGTATAGGGTTGAATCCAGGGCGTTTTGCCCAGGCGTGACTGAAACGCAACGCTATACTGGGTTTCTGTGAGTGCCAATGCCTTGGCCAGTGCCCGGGCGGTAGCGTAGCATTGCGCCCGATAACAGGCTTGATTGGCGAGGGTCAGGGCCGGGCATGCTTGCGGGCACACCGGTTGGCAGCCTTCTTTGGTCAGATGGCGCTCGGGTATGCCGTGAAAACTAAACAGCAGGTGCTCATGATGAGCTATCAGTGGCCGCAAGAGAGCCGCTTGCGCCTCAATAAAGGCTGGCGCTGTACAAAAATCGCGGATAATCTGCAGGTTGGGAAGGATACGCTGTTGTTGAATCGTATGCAGGGTTTTTTCGATGGCCGAGCCGGTGGCGGCGGATGAGTATTGGGGAAACAAAGGCAGTACGGTAATAGAGGCGCAATCTTGCAAAGCTGCAACAGCAGAGGCAATGGAGGGGGTACCATACCGCATACCCAGTGCAACCTGCCATTGTGAGCCGAGTTGCGACTGTACTTTTTCACTCAAAGACTGACTGTATAGGAGCAGCGGCGAGCCTTCCGGGCGCCAAATGGCCTGGTAAGCATGCGCTGATTGACGAGGCCGAAAGGGTAGAATAAAGGCATAGAGCAAGAGATAACGCAGCGGCGCGGGTAGATCGATGACCCGATAATCGGACAGAAACTCAGCCAGATAACGGCGAACCGCCGGAACCTCCGGACTATCCGGAGTACCAAGATTGAGCAATAGCAGACCTTTTTTCATGGCGTTGATACTTGAGAGAAAGGGAGCATAGCATAGCGTACCTTGCGAACTTTTTCATGTCCTTTCGTGTTGCTTTTGCAGTTGTCGCGCAGTGGAAAAGTATAAAAAAAGGCGCTGGTATAGCGCCTTCATTCGGGTCAGTTGACTTTTCACCCCAAGCCGCAGCACGTAGGTGCTAGAGACAAAATGTCAACAAACCCAGGTATAATGGGGTGCACATTATGCTGTTGCTTCTTCTTCTATTACTTCGTTTAGGGCAACGACATTGGCCGCATGCAGCCCCCGTTCGCCTTTGACCAGATCATAGCTGACCTGCTGGCCAGGGGTGAGGGTTTTATACCCCGTACCGTGAATGGCGGAAAAGTGCACGAAGATATCTTCGCCACCGCCTTCAGGGATGATAAACCCCCAACCTTTGGCGTTATTAAACCATTTGACTTCGCCTGTAGCCATTGCATCCTCCTTTTGCTAAAGCCTATTAATCGCCTGCCTTGCAGCCGATCAATTGCATTCGTCCTTAAATGTCAATTGTCATGACCCGATTCAAACCAGGACCCTTTCAACATAACGTAAAAAACGGGTAAGACTCAATAGCTTATTAAAAAAAATTATTGCAGAGGTGTTTTTTGTGCATTCTCTTTTCACAAAGGAAAATTTCAGAGCCATAGTATATACTTAAAACAAGCGCAGCATTCTGGGGAGGCACACATGATTCAGCAACCATCACTCAGCAACCATTTATTGATTGCCATGCCCCAGCTTAAAGATCCCAATTTTCACCAGGCGGTGGTCTATATTTGTGAGAATCAGCCAGAGGGCACAGTTGGTTTAATTATTAATCGCCCCTTGCAAATGCCAATGGGACTGGTCTTTGAGCAAATGCATATCCAACCGGTCAGCCATGATAAGAATGCTTTGCCGTTGATGTTTGGAGGGCCTATTCAACCGGAGAGAGGATTTGTCATTCATCGTCCGTCCGGGAGCTGGACCTCCAGTTTGGTGTTACAAGAGGATGTCAATGTCACGACGTCACAGGATATTATTCGGGCTATTGCCGCTGATACGGGACCGCGGGACGCGCTGGTCACCCTGGGTTACACTGGATGGGATGCCCGGCAACTGGAGCAGGAATTATTGGATAATCTTTGGTTGGTCTGTCCTTATGCGCCCGAATTATTGTATGATGTTCCCTTTGCCAAACGTTGGGAAATGGCCGGCCGTTCCATCGGTGTCAATATGCACCATTTGGGGGCGCAAAGCGGCCATGCCTGACCCTTGAGGATCCATGAAAAACCATGCCGACCGATGTTTTTTTGGGCTTTGATTTTGGTTATAAGCGCATAGGTGTGGCGGTTGGCCAATCGATAACCGCCAGTGCACGCGCACTGACGACGGTTAATGCCTCGGCAGGTGAGCCGCAGTGGGCGCAAATTGATAAATTAATACAAGCCTGGCAACCTGCGGCCCTAATTGTGGGGCTCCCGACCTGTCTAGATGGTTCTGAACAATATACTACCCCTGCCGCGCGTCATTTTGCGCAGGCTCTCGCGCAGCGTTATCATTGCCCGGTGCATTTGGTGGATGAACGCCTTACCACCAAGGAAGCTCGCGCTCGATTGTTTGCGCAAGGCGGGTACCGGGAAATCAAGCGAGCGCAGGTCGATGCCCTGGCAGCGGTGCTGATTTTGGAGCAATGGCTGGCGCAATCAACAGGATCAGACTCATGATGCATTTTTTGGATATAGCGCAGTTGACCAGTGATGATATTGCGCGGTTAGTGCATCTGGCTTCTCAATTCAGAGGGGGGCGGCCCGCTGTGGATTATGCACAACATACCGTTGCCCAATTATTTTATGAAAACTCAACCCGCACACGCATCAGCTTTGAAATGGCTGCGAAAAATCTGGGTGCACGCGTTGTGAATGTGGATGTGCTCCACTCTTCTGAAAAGAAGGGAGAGTCAATGGAAGATACCCTGTTAAATTTGCGGGCCATGGGGATTCGTTATTTTGTGATTCGTCATGCACAAGAGCATATTTTGCATCGACTGGCCCACTCGCTTGTCTCCCGGGATGTGCATATTATCAATGCCGGGGATGGCAAGCATGCCCATCCGAGTCAGGCCATGCTGGATCTGATGACGATACGTGACTATCAACCGAGGCTTTCAGCCTGCAAAATTGTATTGGTCGGTAATCTGCGCCATTCGCGTGTGGCCAATTCCCTGCAACAGGTTTTGCAAAAAAGCGGCGCCGCTGAGCTGGTGTTGGTGGCACCACCTGTGTGGCAACCGACAGATCTTTATTTTGGTCAGGTCACCGAGCATTTGACCGACGCGCTGAGAGACGCCGATGTGGTGATAGGCTTACGGGTACAGCATGAACGCTTGGCCGCCGATGAGGTATTGGACTTGGCCACGTACCGGGCACAGTTTGCCATTACGCCGGAACGGATGCGCCTGGCAAAACCCCATGCCATTTTGATGCATCCCGGCCCGGTCAATCGGGGGGTGGAAATGGATACGGTTGTAGTTGATAGTCCTCAATCGAAAATTCTGGAGCAAGTGGCCAATGGAGTCTGGATGCGCATGGCGATTTTAGCCACGGTCATGGACGCCAATCCCTGCCTATAATTTACCGGCTGTTTGACGAAACCCAAAGGCCTGTCCCAAATGTTCCCGAAGCACCATGTCGCTGCCAGCCCGGTCAGCAATGGTGCGTGCCACTTTTAATACCCGATGACAGCCGCGGGCGGACAGTTTGAGACGGGCTAAAGCCTGTTCCATAAAGACCCGTGTTTCTGGCCCCAGGGCGCAAACCGTTTCGATGTCGCGGGCGGAAAGCTGGCTGTTCAGGCAGCCTTGTCGTTGCCGTTGTCTGTCCTGTAGCGTTTGTACGATGGCGCGCAAGCGCTGACTTTCGCCCCAGCGATTGGGGTTGGCTTGTAATATTTCCTCCCGTGCTAATGCCTTGATCTGAAGATGCATGTCAATCCGGTCCAAAAGCGGCGCCGAGAGTTTTGCCTGATAGCGGTTGATCCGTTCAGGACTGCAGAGACATTCTGCCTGAGGATTGCCCCACTGACCACAGGGGCAGGGGTTCATGGCTGCAATCAGCTGAAAACGAGCGGGATATTCCATTTGGGTGGCCGCTCTTGAAATGCAAATTTGTCCCGATTCCATCGGTTCTCGCAAGGTTTCCAGCACATGCCGGTGGAATTCCGGTAATTCATCCAAAAAAAGAACACCATGGTGAGCCAGAGAAATCTCGCCGGGTTTGGGAGGGTTGCCTCCGCCAACCAGCGCTACAGGAGAGGCCGTGTGATGGGGGGCACGAAAAGGCGGACTGCGCCATTGTTGAAAATGCGGCAGTTTGCCGCGAATCGACTGGATGGCCGCACATTCCAGCGCGGCTGTTTCACTTAATTCCGGCAGGAGGGTGGGAAAGCGTTTAGCCAGCATGGTCTTGCCGCTGCCGGGGGGGCCACTCATCAAGACACTATGGCCACCGCAGGCGGCAAGGTGTAAGGCATTTTTGGCATAATCCTGGCCTTTGATATCAGACCAGTCCAGGTGGTCTGGCGCTGTTGTCCGCGCGACAGGTTCGGGCAGGCGGGCCAAGGGTTCGTCTTGTGCAAGATAGGCGGCTAATTCGCGCAAACTCTCTGCTGCGAATACTTTGTCATAACGGGTGATGGCGGCCTCTTCGGCGTTTTGACGGGCGATAATCAGCGTTTGGCCGGCATG
Source organism: Legionellaceae bacterium (assembly GCA_020831865.1). Classification (GTDB taxonomy): domain Bacteria; phylum Pseudomonadota; class Gammaproteobacteria; order Legionellales; family Legionellaceae; genus JAFIFT01. The sequence continues at coordinate 7,472 of JAFIFT010000013.1, forward strand.
TTTGGCGGCCAGGACGGAGGGTATGATGGCATGTACACCACGCAGATTGCCACTGAGAGCCAATTCGCCAATAAATTCATGATGGCTGAGTTTTTCTGCGGGAATTTGTTGTGAGGCAGCCAGAATGCCAATGGCAATGGGTAAATCAAAACCACTGCCGGTTTTGGGTAAGTCGGCAGGAGCCAAGTTCACGGTGATCCGTTTCATGGGAAATTCAAAACGACTGTTGATAATGGCGCTGCGGACCCTGTCTTTGCTTTCTTTGACCGCGGTTTCAGGTAAACCGACGATGGTAAAGCCGGGCAGGCCATTGGAAAGATGAACTTCTACGGAAACCGCTTTGGCATCAATGCCAATAGCGCTCCGCGTCTTGCTAAAAGCGAGGTGCATAGTGATTCCTTTTTTATTGTTGGACTGCTGGTACCTGGTGTTCAGACGTAGATGATCTGCGTCCGGGACTAGGGTTTTTTCTGCTCGGGCGTAGTCGTTGCCTTGCGGTTTTTTTCCATGAGCAGGGCATCTAATTGGGCTTGCAGTGAATCCAGTTTTTCGCGTGTTTTAGCCAACACTTTCACCTGTACATCAAATTCCTCGCGGGTCACCAGATTCAACTGGTGAAAGGCGCTTTGCAGAACGTCTTTAAATTTTTCCTGTACCTCTTTTTCCAGATTTTGTACACTGGCAGGCAGGGCTTGGAACAGCGTTTTCGCCAGTTCATCAAATTGTTTGGGATCAAACATGGTGGTTCCTTTTTGGTGAAATGTTCAAGCGTTCAATGACCAGGATAAATGTAGCATTTATTATTGCTAAACCCAAGGACTAATCCATGAAAATGATCAGTGCCATAATTAAACCGTTCAAACTTGATGATGTGCATGATGCGCTGATTGAGTTGGGGGTACCGGGTATTACCTTATCGGAAGTACGTGGTTTCGGACGGCAAAAAGGACATACAGAACTCTACCGCGGCGCAGAGTATGTGGTTGATTTTTTGCCTAAAATAAAAATTGAAGTCGCCGTGCCCGATGATATGGTCGAGCCGATTATTGATGCGATTTGTAAGGCAGCCTATACTGGAAAAATTGGCGATGGGAAGATTTTTGTTACCTCGCTGGAACAGGCGGTTCGGGTGCGGACCGGTGAACTGGGTGTTGATGCGTTGGGATAAGCGCTGTGGTTAGGTCGATACGTGGAGGATGCCGCTTGGCGTAATAATCAGATCCAGAGGGATATCCCAGGGCCGGGGGAGTAATTGCGGAACTTTTTGAAAATCATAGGCCAGCCCGACTAACAACTTCCCCCGTTCTTCCGCCAGTGTGCGGTCATAGTAGCCGCCGCCCATGCCGAGGCGGTTGCCCGCACCGTCAAAGGCCACCAAAGGTAAAAAAATGAGGTCAAATTGCTGCGGAGGGATGGCGGTGTCGTGGGCAATATCCGGTTCAGCAATGCCAAAGCGATTATACGTAAAAGGGCTTGCCGGAGTGGCGGGTATAAAGAGCAGTTTTTTTTCTTCGGTTAAGACTGGAAAGGCACAGTGCTTGCCCTGTAAGGGTGCACTGCGCCAGAGGGCGGCAAGGTTGATCTCCCCCTGCACCGCCTGATATAAGGCCATTTTTTTGCCATAACGCCATGACGTTAAGGACTTAATATGCCGCACCACCGCTGCGCTGGCTTTATCCTGAATCCGGCTGCTCAGTTGCGAGCGAATCTGGCGCATACTGTTGCGCAGGGTATCCAGAGAAGGTTCCGTCATGTGCTGTTTTATCTGGGGTAAAAATTCATTGTACCCCTAAATTCAGGGAGAAAAAAGCGTTGTAAAAATGCAAAAAGATGCCATGAGGGTTGCCAATTGCCAGGGGCAATGTTATATAGCCACTTGTTGTTCCTAACAAGCCCTGTTTCCGGGGCGTTTTTTCATTTTAACTGTAGTGAGAGCGTACCAATGAGTGATTTGTATGATGAGGTTGAATTGCTCGATGAAGATGAATTTGTCGATGCCGATCAATTATTAGGAGATGGGCCAAGGAACAAAGTCCATAGCCTGAGCAGCGCCTCTGTGGTTGATAGTGCTCGCCGACGTCTGGAACAATTGTTGGAAGAAAAACGTTTGCGCGAAGAATTGGATGACTTTCTGGATTGACCGGCGCTCATGGCAGGGATGAACTGGTATTTTTCTTCGATACACTCCTGCGTTGTGCTTCCGTCTTCCAGCCGCTTGCTGCTGGGAGAAGGCTTGTTTGAAACGATGCGCTTTGCGGGATCAACGGTGTTTGCCAGTTATTTGCACTGGCAACGAATGAAGATGTCAGCGCAGGATTTTGCCATACCCTTTGCGCTGTCTTTTTCCGACTGGCAAGTCGCTCTACGGAAAGCGGTAGAGGCCAGTGCTCTGGCCAGCGGCGGGCTGCGTTTGGTGTTGATGAACGGAGCGGCTGAGCGAGGGTTGCAACAGCAAGCCCTGCAATCCGATGCGCTGCTTCAAACCTTCCCTCACACTGCTGCGACAAAGCCTGTGCGTTTGATAGCGGCTCCCTGGCAACGAGATGCACGCAACCCGGTTTATCAGCATAAGAGTATCAATTATCTCGAAGCCATTATGGCGCAACGCTATGCCTTGGCACAGCAGGCTGATGATTGCCTCTTTCTGAATATGGACGGAGAGGCGACTGAGACGGGGACGGCCAATATTTTTGCCTTTATCGATCAATGTCTTTGTACGCCGTCATTGGCCTCAGGCGTACTGCCCGGTGTTGCCCGTCGCCTTATTCTGGATGGTGCCCGTCAAGCGGGATTAGCGGTAGCGGAACGCCCCTTAGGCATGGCCGATCTGCAAGGGGCAGAAATGCTGTTTATCAGCAATGCTCTGCAATACATTCGGCCGGTAGCCGTTGTGGAAGGCAGGCCCCTGCCGTTGACGCATCCGGGTCTAGCGCGATTGTCGCTTGCGCTGGATGCTGCGGAACCATTTACCCACTACGCTGAGGAACAGCACACATAGTCCGGCAATCAGTACCAGTTGCTGGCTGCTGATATCGGGCATCATCAAGGCTTGCCGTCCGACATAACCACACCAGGTATACAATATTTCAGTCGGTGTTAAAAAAATCAGGCTGACGATGATATAGGTTCGCAATGGCATATTAGTGAATCCCATACCGTAATTGACCAGATTAAAGGGGAGCAATGGGAGGGCTCGAACTAACGCCAGAAAATACCAGCCGTAGTGATCCATGCCCTGGATCAGTTGTTGAAATTTACGATGGTGCTGGAGAGGATTTTGATGGGCCAGTTTGTATCGGCTGATACAAAAAGCAAGGGTAGCGCCACTGCAGGCACCAATGAGGTTAATCAGGGTTCCCCACAGTGGCCCAAATAAAACACCACCGGTGAAGGTCAATACCAGGGTCGGCAAAAAAAAGAGAGTTGCTAAAATATAGAACACAATAAAACACAGGGGGGCCCAGTGGCCCATATCGCGCACACAGGCGAGAATAATGGTCGCATATTGGTGGAAGAGTATCGTTCCTGCAAGAAAAAAGAAGATAAACAAAGGAAAAAAAAGCCGTTTCATCTGGTGGTTATCTTCATATAAAAAACGAACACTATAAAAGCTGCGAACTCATATTGCAAGCCGGCGTTTCCTTTTGTCGCCCTGGGGCAACGGCTCAGATACTGCTGTTTGGAGACATGATGCCCTGCTCTGTTTCTGGAAATGTTGTGTGGGTTTGAGAGAAAAAGTGGCGCGCGCTTTCACTGGTGTCTGGGAGGCTTTGTGCGTCGTGGTCAGGCCGTGTGGGCAGAGAGCTGGCAGACTGGTCTGGTTTGACGGGATGATTTAGGGTTCCCTCGCCCGGCATATCAAGATCATGGCCTTTATGGTGCTCAATAGCGCTACACAGATATTGCAGTCCTTCGTCGAGCTGTGCTGATTCTACGTGCGGGGCCTGGATTTTGAATCTGTGGTGGAATGTTTGCAGGCGAAGGAGCAACCATTCTTTGGCGATTGGGCTGAGCGTGGAGCGCATGCTGAGAGTATCGCCCAGCGTGCGCACGAGGTCTTGAGGGCAAGACGGTATTTTGAGCCAGGTTTTTGTGATTTGACTGAAGATATATTCGGCATGGTTGAGTGGGCTGGCAATAGAGTTTCGCTGGCAAAGCCAGGGGTTTAGGAACTCCAAATGATCCGCTGCCGATTGCAAGTGTAGTTTTGCTGCGCCAGACGGCCGCTCAATTTTGCAAAATTTGCGGATAGTCGCAAGGCTATGTGCTGCAAAACTGTCCTCATGCCATACGTCAGTTTCCTCCTGCTGGCTGCCTGTGATGGCGATTTCCAAAATGAGGACACGGCCCAGGGCTTCGACAATGATAGCCTGCTCTGTATTGTCCATGCTCGCTTGTGCCAGCAGATGGACGGGGACATGCAGGGCGTTTGTTTTGGCAACCAGACTGTGGCTAATGCGCAGATAATCGTATTGGTCCAGCGTCGTTTTGAGCGAGGTTTTGAGCCTTTCCTGCAGCTCATGATAGACGCTATCAACGTCTTGTCGTTCAACCGGTAAGGCGCCTAAAGCGCAATCGGCACGAGGGTGCTGGGTCAACAACAGCAAAATTTGGGCGGCGCTGTGGAGTTTGGGGTGAAGTTCAGTGGTGGATGGCATGTAATAGTTCACTACCGCATCTGCCCAATAGTGCAAGACCACGCTTGCCCAGTAATCCTCACCGGGATATTGGAGCTTATCCTCATAAAAGGCAATAAAATCGACTGGATAGTGGTGCGCCAACCAGGCCAGCCTACGGCAATAGGCGCTAAAGCCCAGGATGCATTTATGCTCTTCGCTGCGTTGCAGAGTATCGTGCAGCGCAGCGCTTGTCAGGGATTGCGGTTGGCGCATCAATGATTCCCATTGATTTTCCAGAGTATCGATCAGGGTCAGATTTGATTGTTCTATGGTTCTTATCTGGTGCTCCGGGCTGCTGTCCAGTGCTGTTCTAAGCGGAGAGCCGCGAAAGAAACCCTGCAGCCAATGCCCAAGCCGTTGTGAAATATATTGGCTGACAAACTGCTTCAGGCGGTGGAAGCGTGGTTGCCAGAACCAGCCTTGCTGGTGATCTTGGGCAAGACAGTGAGTGCGAAATTTTTCAAAACGGTGGTAAATGTGCTCCCAGCTATCGCGGGCATCTTGTCGCTTAAGCTGATATAAGAGCTGATTTTTTAATTGTGTTCTGGCAGAAGGCGTGTGGTTAATCCGGTCACGCCAGGCGAGCACTTTGGCTTTATAGTGAATTTCTTCTCGGTTCATGGTGTTTCCGTATCGTGACTTATCTACTGATGATACCGCAATTTTTGATTATTTTTTGTAAAGCTTTTGTAAGGCTTTGCAACAATGCTTGTGTTGATTTTAAGGGCTATGCTTGAATTTAGTGCGGCAATTCGGTATAAAATCGGCTTGAGTATGTGACTGAATGGAAAATCATGGGTAAAAACTGGCAAGAAACAATAGCGAACCGCTCTCGATGGTTGGTTAAGAACGTGATTAAGCGTTGGTTTCGCGTAGAAGTACGGGGGGAATACCAGGCACAACCAAATGCCGTCGTGATAGCGAACCGAACATCCGTGCTGGATGTCTTGTTGCTGTCTATTTTTTTACCGGAACCATTAACGGTGGCCTTGCCGCCGGAATTATATAAAAAGCACCGAGTCAAAGCCTTAATGCTTTTTGCGGAAGTTATTCCTATTGATCCTTCTTCCGCAGCTGCGGCAAGAGTGCTGGTTCGCGCCATTCGACAGGGTAAACGTTGTCTGATTTTTCCCCAGGGATTAAATGCGAATGATGAAACCGGTTTGAAAATTTATGATGGTCCCGGCCTTATTTTGCAGAAAGCCGGTGCACCTGTCATCCCGATTCGTATTGAGGGTGCGCAAAAAAGTATTTTTTCTATCAGTAAGGATATTACGAGTATTCGTCTTTTCCCCAAAATCATATTGCACATTATGCCTCCCATGTCGATGCAACAGCAAAAACGTGGTGGAGTGAATCGGCAAAAAGTGGCGCGAAAATTATTTGTTCTGATCTCGGAGATGAATTTTGCAAACTATTCCTCGGAGCAAGCCCTATTCCCAGCCCTCCTGGAAGGTGCCAGAGTCGGGATAAAAAATAAAGCAAAACTAGAAGATATGAACCATCAGCCCTTGGATTATCGCCAGCTGCTGATGCGTATTTTTATTCTCGGACGCCAGTTCAAAACGCAAACGACGACCGGTGAAACCATTGGTTTGATGCTGCCGACGACTCTGGCGGGGCTGGTGAGCTTTTTTGCCTTGCAAGCCTATCGGCGTTTGCCGGCCATGCTGAATTTTAGCAGTGGTTTTTATAATATCTATTCAGCTTGTAAAACCGCCAATATTCGCAAAGTGTACACAGCAAGACAGTTTATTAGCAATGCTAAATTGGAAACGCTGGTGGATGAAATGCGACAAGCCGGCATTGAAGTGTATTATCTTGAAGATTTCAAAAATAACATTGGCTTACCGCAAAAGCTTGCCGGCTTGCTCAAAGGATATTTTCCGCAGTGGACCTGGAAACTGATCGGCAGAGGCGTATCGCCGGATGAGAGTGCGGTGGTGTTGTTTACTTCCGGTTCCGAGGGGGTGCCCAAAGGAGTGGTACTCAGCCATAAGAATGTGCTTGCTAATTGTTTTCAAATTGTATCACGTGTTGATTTTAGCCGGCGCGATGTTTTTTTTAATGCCCTGCCTATTTTCCATTCGTTTGGTCTGACGGCCGGTTGTGTTTTGCCGCTGGTGACCGGAAACCGCTGTTTTTTTTACCCCTCCCCTTTGCATTACAAGATGATACCAGGTTTGGTATATGAGAGCGGAGCAACGATTATGTTGTCCACGGATACGTTTCTGACTGGATATGCCCGGGCCGCTTCCAGCCATGAGTTTAGTTCGCTGCGTTATATTTTTGCGGGCGCAGAACGGGTGAAACCGGAAACCATTCAACACTGGGCAGGTAGTTTTGGCGTCCGCATCTTTGAAGGATATGGTGCAACCGAGGCCTCACCGGTGATTTCATTGAATTGCCCGCTGGAGTGGCGGGCCGGTACGGTGGGGTTGTTCTTGCCTGAGATGGAGTATCGGCTGGATGCCGTGGATGGTATTGAAGAGGGTGCCCGGCTTTTTATCCGCGGCCCCAATGTCATGCGCGGTTATCTGCGTCTGGAAAAACCGGGTATTATCGAGCCGTTGCCATCAGGTTGGCATGATACGGGCGATGTGGTGTCCGTGGATGAGGATGGTTTTATGACGATTCGAGGGCGACTGAAACGTTTTGCCAAACTGGGCGGCGAAATGGTGTCGCTGACTGCTATTGAGGCAATTGCGGCCTCATTATGGCCTGAACGCTTGCATGCCGCTATTGCGCTACAGTCAGAGAAAAAGGGGGAGCAGATTTATTTATATTCTGACGCTCCGGTTGCCGATAAGAGCCATTTTATCCGTTATGTCCGGGAACATGGCCATTCCGAACTACTGGTCCCCAAAGCGATTATGGCAGCGAGTGCGGTGCCGGTATTGGCCTCGGGCAAGATTGATTATATGCGTCTGATGCAGCAGGCAGAAGCGGAGAACCGCGACGCCAAATTATCAGATCCCCACTTAAGCTTGCCTTAAGTTTTTTGTGCTAGTCTGGCAGTAGTAGTCACATTTTTTGTCTGTGATGATCGGGTTTCACAGACTCCTTTGGTAGGAGATATCATGGCGAATACGAAAGCAATTATCAACCGATTGGGTGGAAGATGTTCCGATAGCCCTCTGGCCGCTGATATGAGCGATCGGGCGTATTCTCAATCTGCTGAAAATACGGTGGCTTCTGACGAGGAAGCCGAGCAGGCTTGTGCGGACTTGACGCCGGCGCTGTTAGCCAGCATGCAGGCTGCCGCCATGCCGAAAAAGAAAATCACCAAATAACGGCGCTATGCCTCCCGGCTATGGTATTAGCGAAAACCTGATTCTCGCGTTATACTGGTAAGAAACAAATAACATAGAGGATGCTATGGCTGATTTTGCAGAAACCTCGCATTGGCGCGATTCGGCAAGAAGCCCGCGCTTTTTCATGGTCGATGCCCGGGCGGCGTTTCCCATTTTTATTTTTTTGATGCATATCCGGTTCTGGACGGCGGGACTGGTGGTGGTATCGGCAGTATTTTTTGGGGTCATCGAGCATTATGGCTTTACCGTGCCTGTTTTTTTGCGATGGATTCGGAGTTTTGTGGCCGGCAGATTGCGCGTTTCTCAACCCTGGTGGCATCGATGAAAGTAGATATCTCAACCGCCTTGAGTCGAGTGGCGGCTCAGATGAATGCAAAATTTTACTTAAATGATCATTTCATCAGTTACGCGGAAGTGTTTTCAGTTACGGGCTTATTGCCTGCTATTGCCAAGCGGGCGGATCAGCTCTGTTCTTTATGCCTGGGGTATGGCCTGGGGATCAGTTTCGAGGAGCGGGAAGGGGCTTTGCTGGGGAACGCGGTTATTTTTGATGAAGTTACGCCCAATGCGCTGCGTGTTTTATGTCTGATGGATGTGGTGCATGAATTGATTCAGGGCGGCCCTGGCCGAGATTACACACCGCTTGATGAGCTCATGTACGATTAAAATGCGCTCAATCTGGATTGCGAACGCAAGCGATGCGCGTTCATTTGTAAAAATAGTGAAAGATTCGTGGCAAAACGTTTTTTTATTGCAGGATTTTATTATACTGAATTTAGGAAACCTGTGGGGTAGGCTTTGGACGTTTTCCTTCTCCCATCTGTGAAATAACGCTTTTGCAGAGCCAGGTAGAAAAATGTTTCTTAACGGAACGGTGCCCGGGATAGGCCCTGATATAGGCACCCCCGCATGTTGTGGGGTATCAATCGACAAAGTAGTGAGAATTGGAGTGACGGATATTATGGTTCATAAAACGAGTTTTTTTACAAGTCATGATGCTGCCGGCTCTTCAGATGAGCCCGGGGCAAAGGCTATTGCTGAAATTAGTCGGGTATTGACCCGTTTACAGCAGGTTCATAAGAACAATCCAACCCCTGCGAACGAAAAAGCCCTGCAAACGGTGCAAACCCTATTACAGGGTGCGCAGATGGCGCTTGATGAGACGCCGACTTCTGAAGCGTCGCTTCCCTGAGCTGTCATTTCAGCCCCATGATTTCATGCAAACTGGTTATTCAGTGTGTATAATTAAAAACAAATCTCTATTTTTCCGAGTGCCATGAAACCAGACTTGAACGAAGGGCAAATTCATGCCTTAAAAGAAGCGCTAGACCAGGCCATTAGTGATGGCCCCTGGCAAGAATCCAACTTTCTGCGCGTGATTGGAAAAAACCTCGAGGATATTCGCGATACTTTTGTAGCGGAAGTGGAGCATCATACCGCTTCGCAGGTCCGAACCGATGCCAATTTGGCGCATCGTGTGGCCTTGAGAAGTGGTCAGCGGGAAATCTATGTCTCTCTTTATACTTCCGAGGGCGATAAGCTGGCGTCCTGGGAGCGCATTTTGAGCAATTTGATGCGCCAGGTGACCTCAAGACCCATTTACGCTGATGAGCAGGAGGTGCGTAAATTAATTCGCGGCAAAGATAATCCAGTCAATGAGGCCTACGTCGCGGTGTATGTCAATCAAGATGATATTCTCGAATTATCACCGGAACGCACCAGTCACGATCGCTACGGTGTTCCACTAATTGCGCTGAAAGATCGCGCCATTGTGGCAACCAATATAAGCCGTTTTGTGCATCGGAGCGGTGTGTATCAGTATGAGCAGGGGCACTTGAAAAAAAGCAGCGCCGAGTCATCGGAGCTGTAGATCGGGTTGCGTCGGTCTCTTACCTGTCCGCGTCTCGCTATTTTTTGCCTCACATCAGGTGAGGATATGACCCTTTTCCCTTTTATTTTACGGCGCCTATCACTGACGCTAAATTTCTGAAATTGTTACTTTTTGCGATTTTGCGTATATACTTACAGGATGTAAACGGGTAGTGTAAAACTGATGGCACAGCAACAGCAAAGTCAAGGTGGCGGTGGAGATAATGCGATGGCACCAGTATGGATTATCATACTGTTGTTTTTTACGGTCTTTATTATTTGGAAATTTGCACACGCCTACATTGTCGCTTTTATGTTTCAAGTCAATTTATTTGAAGCACGGCTGGTGTCGTTCTTTTATGACTCGCAAGCGCTTGCGGAAGAAATTTCCATTATGCAGACGGTCAATCCTGAAGCCGTCGGTTGGAGTGACCTCAATACGCTGACGAGAAATATTGGTAATTATACGCGCTACCCGCTTGGCATTCTGCTGGTTGTGATGGGGGTTTGGCTCTACATGTCGAATATTACCTTGAAATTCAGGCGAGTGCATAATCTGAAAACACTACGCACCCAGGAACAAAACAATTGGCCGGCAATCATGCCGGTTGTCAAAGAAGATCTGACCAATGTTGATATTAACGAAGGACCCTGGGCAATGGGGCAATCACCCATTGAATTTGCCCGAAAACACGGTCTTCTCAAGAAAAATGATTTGGTGCTGGATGAGCCCATGCCCGGCCTGGAAATGACCGCGGGTATCCGGCGGGGGGATGCCAAACGTGTGTTTACCCTTCAGATTGGCCCTTATTTTCAGGATTTCAATCACTGCCCCCCCCATGTGGTCGCCCTCGCTGCCGTCTTCATGGCACGAATTAATCGTGACAAAAAATCGGCCACGATGATTTTGGAAACCGTTGATAAAAGTTATGTGCAGGGAAAGCCAGATTTTTCCAAGGGTCGTGAGATTGTCAAAAAATATGTACAAACAGAACTGGTTCAGGAGGTGTTGGCCAAACATGCCTATGTTCTTACGATGATGGCCTCTCTGTTGGAGAAAGCCCGTGATGACGGGGTTGTGCCGAGCGCGGAATTTTTATGGCTCAAACCTATCGATCGTCGTTTGTGGTTTATGCTCAACTGTGTGGGGCGGCAAACGCCTTATGTGGAAGTGGGGGGACCTTTCGCCCATTGGAAAGCAGAAAAAGTGATGGGGCGGCGTTGTCTGGTACCGATGGTTGATGAAGCCACCAACGCGCTTGAAATTGCCGTCAAAGAAGTCAAGTTAAGTCCGAAAGAATTGCAGGAGTTAGAGTCATGATGCGTGGTATTGATTCGCGGAATGAAATCGACCCGGGTCTGTTGCTCAGGGATACGCGAACGCTTACCCAAAGGATGGGGGACTTTTTTGCAGATTCGACCAATATTTGTATTGTGTTGATCATGTTGGCGGGTGTCTGTTATTACTACCCGGAAATGGTCACGCTTTGCTTTTTAATGGGGACCTGCGCCTTTTTTTACGCCTATACCCGCCCGCAAACCCTGCCCTTTCGCTTGCCACAAATTTCCAGAGCCAAAGATTATAATGATTTGAAACCGGGTATTAAATTGCCCAATCTGGCGCGAGGCATCGCTTATTTTGGCAATGACCGCAACACCAATGAAGAGCTTTGGTTTACCAATGATGATATGCGAACGCACGTTCTGATTTTTGGTTCAACCGGTAGTGGTAAAACCGAAGCTCTGGTCTCGCTGGCCTATAATGCGTTGGTACAGGCCAGTGGTTTTATTTATGTGGATGGTAAGGGGGATAACTCACTCTATGCCAAAGTGTTCTCCATGGTTCGCAGTATGGGGCGAGAAGATGATTTACTGCTGATCAATTTTATGACCGGTGCCCGTGATATTGTCGGTCCCCAGGAAAAGCGTTTGTCCAATACACTGAACCCCTTTTGTCAGGGTTCATCGAGTATGTTAACCCAATTGGTTGTCAGCCTGATGGGGTCGTCCGGACAGTCTTCCGATGGGGATATGTGGAAAGGACGCGCCATCAGTTTCGTGGAAGCGCTCATGAAACTACTGGTATACATGCGTGATGATGGTGCTATTTTGCTGGATGCCAATACTATCCGTAATTATTTTGATCTGGCTCGTCTGGAGTCGATCGTGATCGATAAAGTCTTTCCCCGCGACGAGCAGGAAAGTATCAGTCTCGATAGGGTGCCGAAATTGGTGACCGATCCGTTGCGCAACTATGTCTTTAACTTGCCGGGGTATAACAAAGAGAAAAAGGGCAAGCAGGTATCCCAGGTGCTGGAACAGCATGGATTTATTACTATGCAGCTGGTGCGGGTTTTTTCTTCACTGGCTGATACCTACGGTCATATTATTCGTACCAATCTGGCGGAGGTTGATTTTAAAGATGTGGTCTTAAACCGCCGAATTCTGGTGGTATTATTGCCGGCGCTGGAAAAATCACCGGATGAATTATCCAATCTTGGCAAAGTGATAGTGTCTTCCTTAAAAGCAATGATGGCCGCTGGTCTTGGGGATGAAGTGGAAGGCGATTATCGTGATGTGATTGAACGCAAACCAACGACCGCGCCAACACCCTTTATGTGTATTCTTGACGAGTACGGCTACTATGCCGTGCAGGGTTTTGCTGTGGTGCCTGCCCAGGCGCGCTCCCTTGGCTTTTCCGCTATTTTTGCCGGCCAGGACTTACCCGCTTTTCAGAAGGCATCCAAAGAAGAAGCTGCCTCTATTGGGGCTAACACCAATATTAAAATCTGTATGAAGCTGGAAGATCCGGTCGATACTTGGGATTTCTTTACCAAAACTGCCGGCGAGGCCTATGTGACCAAAGTAGACTCGTTTCAAACCAAAGAAACCAGTATGTCTAATGCGTATATGGATACCAAAAGCTCTTCTTTTGAAAAGCGTGCGCGTATTGATCTGCTGGATTTGAAGGAGCAGACCGAAGGGGAGGCGCACATTTTCTTCAAGTCTAAAATCGTACGTGCCAAGATGTTCTATGCGAATCCCGCACCGGTCAAGAAACTGAAAATCAATCAGTTTCTTAAAATAGAATCGCCGCCGGATGAGTATCTGGTACGCCTGCAAAACCAATTAACCGATTTCAGAACATTACTGGAATCAGGTGATTTCAGCGTGCAGCAGGCGGCGGAAAGTGAAGAAATTACCTTAATCACACAAAAACTCTCTGAGCAAGTAGCCGCTGATCCTATTGAATGCGCCGTCAATGCTTTGATTGCCTACCATGCTCATAATGAGCCAGAACCTGCTGAGGAATTGATCTCCAAAGTGGATGACGGGGTCCTGACCATTTTCACCGATTTACAGCAGCCGCCGGATGCGCCCAAGCTGTTAGTTGAGGATAGCGACCGCTTTAAACAAGCGCTACTGGATATTAATATTACCCGTGATATCTTTGCTAGAATAGAACATTTGCTTGGCGAGAAAGAGCGCTATGCTCAATCCATAGCGAATGAGTTGATTCAAGATTTTCAAAATGCAACGACCTATCCACCCGAGGAGCGTGATGATCTCGACAGCCCCGCTTTCGCTGACGTTATTGCAGAACTTTGCAGCAATATTACTACGGAACGTCAAAGGAGCGAGACAGCCATTGAGTAAATGGAACAATTTTCTTTGGTGTACTATAGTTACAGCAGACCCCTTCCTTTTATGAGCTCAAAAAATGAACTATCATTCTGTCATTAAAATCGGTAGACGCCACGCTGGCTATTTTGGGATGTTTCTTGTGGCCTTGTTATTCCTCAGCCCCGTTCATGCGGCTGATACCGCCGGCGCTCTGGCGGATAATGTCATTGACTCCTTCTCGAGTTTAACCCGTCTTATCACAGCGGGCTCTTATTTAGCCGGGTTAGGCTTTTCGGTGGGAGCCATTATGAAGTTCAAGCAGCATAAAGATAATCCAACCCAAATTCCGATTGGTACGCCTATTGCCCTGGTGTTTATTGCTGCGGCATTACTGTTTCTTCCCTCTATTCTGGGGATCACCGGCTCTACCCTGTTTGGCGGGGATGGTGGCATTACGGCAGGGCCAACCGGAACCATACCGATGACGCTGCCCTAATAAGGGTGGCGGTTGAGCCGGGGTTGGGTTTATTTGCGTTGGCTACGTTTAATACTGTGTGCGTAATCAAATTTGGGCATTTCTATGTGGAAAAATATTGCCAGCAGACGGGTGGTGAAGATCACCAGCAGAGTGATGAGCACCCCAATATTATGCGGAACATGAAAATAGCCCAGTACAATAAATAATATCGACCCACCCAGTGCGATGACGGCATAGAGTTCCTTGCGCAACACCAAGGGAATATCATTACAGAGAATGTCGCGCAGCATGCCGCCGCTGATGCCTGTGACCATCCCTGAAATAATCGCGACACTAATCGGGAATCCGGCCGTTAAGATTTTCTGGGTGCCAATAATCACAAAGGCGGCCAGACCCAAGGCATCAAGAATCAAAAACACCTTCATGATTCGGATCAGTGAGTGTGCGACAAAGATGGTGAGTAAGGCAAAGGCTGTGGTGTAGAGCAAATATTCCGGATGGGCAATCCAGGTCATGGGATGGGTATCAAACAATATATCACGCATGGTTCCGCCGCCCAAAGCGGTGATACAGGCAATCATGATTACACCAAAAAAATCCATTTTTTTGCGCCCCGCCGCTATGGCGCCAGTAATCGCTTCGACGCAAATACCAAGAATAAAAAGATATTCTAATATCATGATAGCCAGATGTTCTGAAAAAAGACAATGATATCATCATTTGACAAGTTGATGAAATAGGTCAAATGCATTAATCTGATCCCCTGCGCTATTATATTGGAGGGGTCATGGGGAAACAAGCGGAGCCAGCTGCCCGTTTAATTGATATTATCGATGACGATATGCGAAATAATATCAATGGCTTGCATCAAAAATTAGGTGAGTTGAAAGCGGATATTGATGAGAAGTTGCGCAACAGCATGCCAGAGGCCTCTTGTGAGGACAAAAACAGAGCGTCCTTGCAAAAATTGGGCAGGGAGGTTGAGTGCACACTGGCAAATCTCGCTAAATTAATGAATGTAAGTATACAAGAGGATATGGATGCCGCTATTTTTCTGGCCATGAATCGTCAGAGCATTGCTGAGTTGGCGAATATATTGGAGAGCAATCTGGAACATATTATTAACATTAAGCATAAGATTGATCATTCACCTGGCGGATGAGCCGTCGTGTGGGCTCAGCTACTATTCCTGGACTTTAGCCATTTTTATAAAAATGATAAATAGTTCGCAAAGACGGCACTTTTTTGCAGCATCTTAAAAATGGCTAAAGTCGAGTATTCAGCGCCGTAAAAAACAACTGTTACTTTCCTTTCTCAATGTATACTTGTAAGTGAAGTGAGGATTGGTAGTGAAAAAAAATTCGTTTGAAGCTTTATAAAGCTTTTGTTACAATCTTGATGATATAATAAACAGACTTGGCTTCTCTATGGAAAAAGTGGATCTCACCAAACAGTTTGCCTGTCGTTTAAAAGACGCAATGATTGCCGCAGGATTGCATTCTGGTCGCTCCACCTCCGGAGTATGTATTCATAAATTGGTTGAAATCACTGGCTATTCGATGCAAATCTGTCGAAAATATCTGCGCGGAGAGGCCATTCCCGAGCCAACCAAGCTGGTGATCATCGCCCGACACTTGCAGGTCTCGCCTGGCTGGCTTTTGTTTGGTGATGCCCATAATGACAGCCCTTTTTCTGGTGAAAAAATCACAATCAGCAGAAAATTACTGCAGCATATTTTCATGCGTGCCGGAACACTATATAATTCAGCCGTTGATGAGCGGGAGATTGTGGATTTTCTTCTGGAGCTGATAAACGATATCAGCCAGATTAATGCTTCAGAGGAACAATCCAAAAAAATCATTGAATTGGCATTCTCTTCGGTGCATCACTTTAGTCGCTAATGTATGGAAAGTGAATAATAAGAAGTACGAATGGAAATATTAACTCAGGATGTAAGATTGCACCCGCAATATCTGGATGCGCTTTTTGCTTGTAAACGTCAGGTTTCAGGTATTTTTCGTGATATTATCGGGCTGTATGACATTCATCATATGGCACTCAGCCGGATTGATGCGCAAGGGAGGCTGTTGAGTTTCTCTGCCACCCCGGCCATAGAGTTTAACCTGTTTAACAGCCCATTGTGGCGCTTTGACGGCAGTTACCAACCGGCCTGGTTCCGGGAGCTTGGCCAAAGTCGCTGGGAGGATATCTATGCCCCGGAGCGCTATGACGAGTTATACTATTTGAAACAAACCAAACATGCCTTGCAGACTACACAGTCTCTGGCGGCAAAACTTGCTGAAAACCACTTTGTTTTTTCCTTTGCTTCCCGGGATGCCTTACCTGCAACGCAAGCGCTCTTTGCCAGCCGGACTGAAGAGCTGTACAAAATCGGCCAGTATGTCCTTAACCTCCTCTTACCCTTCTTTGAACGATTGGACGCTACTGCTGAACCCACGACCTCAGGACACAAAACCTATGAAATATCAAACTAAGGCCATTCTGGGTGGCCTGATGGGAAATATGGTGGAAGCCTACGATGTGGCCATCTGTTATTATCTGGCGATTGAATTAAATCAATACCTGATGGGGAATGATGGCAGCAAACCCACACTGATTTTATTCATTGTCTTTCTGGGCTATCTGGCGAAGCCTGTCGGCGCTTTCCTTTTAGGCCTGCTGTCAGATATGTATGGGCGAAAAAACGTTCTGGCGCTGTCGGTGCTCATTATGGGAGCGGCGACAACGGGTATTGGCTTGATTCCAACATACCAGTCGATTGGCTTAGCTTCGGCCGGACTGTTATTGCTCTTACGGATGATCCAAAGTATGGCGCTGGGCTCTGAGTTTTTGAATTCGGCGTCCTTTTTGGTAGAAAGCGGCGCTCCGGAGCGTCGCGGTTTCCGGGGCTGCTGGTCATCTGTTGGCGTCAAGGCCGGTTATTTTTTTGCCTGCCTGGTGGTGGAGCTGCTGCATTATTTCGGTACGCTACAGCCGGACTATGACTGGTTGTGGCGAATGGCGTTTCTATTGGCAGCCCTGACCAGCCTGGTCGGTTTTTATGTGCGCTATACTATGCCAGAAAGTCTGGCTTATGTTCTATACTATGCTCATCGTGAGAAGCCCACGACCAAAAGTATCTATCGGCAGTCAATACGGTTTATCAAGCAATATCCTTTTATGTGCAATTATGCTTTTTTCGCCAGCTTTTTAGCCGTAGGGACCGGTTTTTTCTTTTATCTCTACATTCCTCTGCATGCAGCTGAATATTCGGGACTCAGCCGAGTTTTTATTATCCGCTCCACAGCGGTTTCCCTGTTATTTGTGAGCGTTTTGATTCCACTCTTTGGCTATTGGTCGGATTATAGTGATCGTTTGCGGATGCTGGGTATGGCCAGTATTGGACTGTTTCTGTGTTCATTGCCTTTTATGATGGCGATTAATTCTGGTAGTGCCTGGGCCTTTTGTGGCCTGCAATTACTGATTTCTATTCCCTGCGCGTGTTATTATTCGGTCTCCTCGGTGTTATTGACTGAGCTTTTTCCCCTGCAAATTCGGTGTACGGCTTTATCTATTATTTTTTCGCTGGCTGCCAGTCTTGCTTCTGGCGTTCCACCCTTGTTAGCCAATTGGCTGGTTGACACAACACAGCAATTAAATGCACCAGCAGTGATTATGATGCTTATGGCTGGCGCGGTGCTACTGAATGTGTTTTATTTGGCGCGTTATTATCGTGTTGGTCCCAATAGCTACGCTATTACCAGTGTGCAGGATGAGCAATCTCTGCTGCCAGTGGAGTACCAGCAGCCTTGACTGAGCAGACTTAAGCCTGGCATCCCGGGCAATAAAAGCTGTTACGGCCCGCTATTTTTTGCGCTACGATGAGATGCTCGCATTGCAGACAGACTTGCTGGTTTCGGCCATAGACTGCCAGAGCAGTGCTGAAATAACCGGGTTTTCCCTCCGCGCTCAAAAAATCTTTCAGGCTTGTTCCCCCGGCTTCAATGGCCTGCAAAAGCACATTTTTGATAGCATAGACCAGGCGCTCACACTCGGTTTCAGACAGGCTGCCGGCCGGGCGATCGGGGCGAATCGCGGCGAAATACAGGCTTTCACTGGCATAAATATTCCCGATGCCTACCACGATTCGTTGATCCATGATGAGCGTTTTGATCGAGCTTTTTCGCTGGTGGCAGTGCTGGTGCAGATAGTGGGCATTAAAATCAGCATGCAAGGGCTCGAGTCCCAAGCGGTGTAATAACGGGTGTAGATGAGGATCGCGCTCACAGTATTGCCACAGGCCAAAGCGCCTGGGGTCATGATAACGTAAGATTTGTTGGCTAGCGAAGCTCATATCAATATGATCATGTTTATGTGCTTTTTGCATCCGGGGCAGGATGCGTAAATGACCGCTCATACCGAGGTGAATAATGAGGCTACCTTGCGTGAGCCGGAGGATAATATATTTGGCACGTCGTTCAATTTGTACAATACTTTGCTGTCTTAACACACTGCTCAGGTTCTCTGGTATGGGCAGGCGCAGTTTCGGCTGGTATACATCACAGCTTATGATTTTCTGTCCCAGCAGGCTGGCACTGATACCACGACAGGTGGTTTCGACTTCCGGTAATTCAGGCACTATTTCGGGTCATCGTGTTCGATAGTTCTACCCGAACGGCTTTTGGTACTCTTTTTGGCAGAAAACAGGTTGATGAGCCAGGCAATGGCGCCCAGGACACCGCCAATCACGATTCCCCAGAGAAGAATGTATGAAAAAAAGCTAAACAGGGCTATAATAAAGGCAATAGCAATCCCGATGACCACAAAGGGTAGGACGGATTCCAAAAATTGTCGAAGTTTATCGTTCATTATCGAGCCTCTTTGTTTCTCTTATTGATTATGGACTAAAGCGTGGGATCATGCAATTTGTGTTGCTGAAATTGCATGTCTATTTTTGTGTAGCTGTGGTATGATAATTGCGCTATCTTAATACAAATGAGGTGTGTCATGTTATTTGGTTTGCTTAATTTATCTTTTTGGGGTTATGTCATCGCCACCCTTGTGCTTTGTCAGATAACGATTGCTGGTGTTACGATTTATTTGCATCGTCACCAGACACACCGAGCCCTGGATCTCCATCCGATCGTCAGCCATTTTTTTCGCTTCTGGTTATGGATGACCACCGGTATGGTCACAGCAGAGTGGGTTGCCATTCACCGGAAACATCATGCCAGCACGGATGTGGAAGGCGATCCGCATAGTCCCAAAGTGGAAGGCTTAGGCAAAGTCTTCTGGCAAGGTGCGGAACTCTACCGCAAAGCGTCAAAAGACAGAGCCATGATTAGCAAATATAGCCATGGTACCCCGAATGACTGGATCGAGAAAAATCTCTATTCTCGTTTTAGCGCCATGGGCATCGTATTGATGTTGCTCATCAATCTGGTTTTATTTGGTGTGCCTGGTATTACCATCTGGGCTATCCAGATGATGTGGATCCCGATACACGCTGCCGGAGTTGTTAATGGTATCGGTCATTATTTTGGCTATCGAAATTATGAGTGCCAGGATGCCGCGACCAATATTATCCCCTGGGGATTCTGGATTGGAGGAGAAGAATTACATAATAATCATCATACCTACGCTTCTTCCGCTAAATTCTCCTTAAAGTGGTGGGAGTTTGATCTGGGTTGGATGTATATTTGCATATTGTCCTTTTTCGGTCTGGCGAAAGTAAAAAAATTACCACCGAAGCTGGCAATGGATGAAGGTAAGCTGCAGGTGGATCTGGATACGGTCAGAGCCGTGGTTGCCAACCGCTTTGTTATTATGGCACGGTACTACAAATCAGTGATTCGCCCTTTGATTCATATGGAAAAACGCCAGTCTCAGGACGATAAGCGTTCACAACACTCGCTGCGTGGCGCGGGTCGCTTATTGCGTTGTCAGGAAAAGTTACTGACTAAGCGTGCCAGAAGCCGTCTACAGCACGTCTTGTTAAGTTATGAGCAGCTGCGCTTGGCTTATGATTTTAAGCAATCACTGCAAAGTGTCTGGCTGAAAGCCTCGAGTTCACAAAAAGACTTGGTGGATGCTCTACAACACTGGTGTAAGCAGGCAGAGCAATCCGGACTGGAGGTTTTGCAGGATTTTGCCAGACAAGTTCGTTCCTATACTCCAGGTTAAGATCCTTTCTCACTTCGTGCGGTCAAAAACCCACCGTGGTTGGCCGCGCAAATGCTTTTTTTCTCGGAAAGCTGTTTTCCCGCTGTGTGGTGGGCAGCCGTCTTATTTCCCCCGCCACTTGTTCCAGTAAAAGCGCAGTTGATGATAGCCTTGCGAAGGGAGGCTAGCGATATTTTTCTGCTGTGGCCAATAGTTATCCGCATCAATGCGATAGAGGCAAGACGTATTTTGCTCCCAGCCCTGGTTTAGGGCAGAACCAATACGCATGGCATAACGATAATGTTGATGGACCAGCCTCTCAGCATCGGCATTGTAACGTCCGAAGGGATAAATGAAGCTGCTGATTTTTTTTCCGGTTTTTTCTTCCAAAAGTGTTTGCGAGTGGATAATTTCATGTTCCAGATCAATATGGGCGTGATGGAGTGCTTGATGGTGGGCACCGTGCGCAGCCGGAATGACCCAGCCACTGCCTACCATTTGACTAATTTCAGACCAGCTGCACAGCGCGGGATTGTTTTTTATAGTGGGATCAAAGGGTTGTGACCATGACAATTGCAGGCGTTCTTGCGCTGATAAAGTGACCGTCTCGGCTAACAAGTCCACGGGGATAGCTAACACTGCTTTTATTTTCAGTGTTTGCAACAGAGGGAAAACCTCATGAAAAAAATCAAAGTAGGCATCATCAAAGCTTAAACAGATATTGAGGGTTTTGTGATGCAAGGTCTCACCCGGAATGACTATCGGATACCTTTGGGCGAGGCTGCTTAAATGATGGTGAAAATGCTCTACGCTCTGGGGAAGATGACTGGCTCTAATGCGATGATACATGGCAATCAGTAACATCAGAAGCTCCTTGCGAGAGGCAGTTGTTGGGCGATTGAAAATCGTTCGGTTTCCCCCTTTTGCTCCCTATGTTCTGCAACAGCCAGAGCGGCAAAGAGCAAAAAGAGATAGCCAGTGGCAGAGTACAGCAAGAGAGAGTCACTCAAATTAGCCAGATAAAAGACAATAAGGGCAGCGCCAATGCTGAATGGCATGGGCCTGAGTTGCCACAGGTTAAACAAGAGTGATACCCAAAACGTCAGTAGTAAAGCCAGGCCTATACCGCCACTTTCTACCGCTATCAACCAGTACTGGCTATGAGGCTCGAATAATCGCTCCCCCCAGGTGGGTATGGGATTATCTTGTTGAAAATGCCAGGCAAAAGCACCAGTGCCATGTCCTGTGTAAGGTTTTTGTTGAAACAGCGAGCGAGCATAGTCATGAAATTGAAAACGGTAGCCTATAGAGGTATCTTTTTCACCATTTTGCAGATAGGAAATTTCCTCTATGGTTTGGTGGAGGCTATTTTGCAGAATAGGGCTGAACCTGAGAGCGGCTGCAACGAGTATAAACAGAAAAAGGGTACAGGTTAGCGCCTGACGCCAGGTCAACACGTTCAAAACAAAAAGACCCATCAAAATGAGGTAGCTAATATGGCCGGTGCGTGAGGTATTCACCAGGAGTATTTGTACACTGAAGACGATAGCCATGCAGATGAAGATCCAGCGCCTGAGCTTTTCCTGATACCTTGCCTGATCAGCGGCTATCCATGCCGCCATTGCCACCATCAGCCCTGTCATAATCCGATCGTGAAAAATCCAGCCCGGATCAATATCTGGATTTGTAATCCATTGATAATATTTATAAAAAGAAATCATTGTTACCAAAAACATGGCCGCAAGAAAACAGTAGATAGCCCATTTCCGTGTGTGGCTTTGGTAAAAACCAACCGCAAACAACGGCAAACATAAAATCTTGAGTATTTTGCCAAGGACAATCTGTTGTTGTGCCCAGGGGGCAGGGGAATACAGACAGGCAACCAAAATCCACAAGCTTAACGCCATGGCAAAAAGGCAAGGCCATGCTTTCAGGGTGGCGGGCAGGAGGCGTCTGCACTCAGGATTGAGTAAGATGGTCAGGATGGTTATTGGCAACAAGATACTTTTTAACGTAGTGGAAAGCGGAACGCAAAAACATAACAGTAACAATATCAAGGGTTGTATACGGATAATTATATTTTGCATTCGTATATCGTTCATAATGGACAACAGTCTTTTCATTGTACCAGCCAGTCAGGCGGTAGTCCAAATTCATCTATCGATTAAATGCGCTGATAGACCTCGATTGTGACCCAAGCGTCACAAAACCTATTTACAGGAGAATTGTGTGTTCTGCTTCGAGGTCGATTTTCGGCGATAGGCCTCTCTCTGTAAATGCTGCCCATCCCATGACATCAATCGGGCTCCGGAGTCAAGCAGGGGATTGCGGGCAGT
Organism: Legionellaceae bacterium; assembly: GCA_020831865.1. Lineage (GTDB taxonomy): Bacteria > Pseudomonadota > Gammaproteobacteria > Legionellales > Legionellaceae > JAFIFT01. The sequence goes on from JAFIFT010000013.1 coordinate 29,934, forward strand.
CTTCCATACCCACGGGTAGCGATAGAAGGGAATACGGGGATACAGATGGTGAATCAGATGATAATTCTGACTGAGCAGTACCGGCGTCATCAACCAGGCGAGCTCGGGCTTCAAATTGGTAGCGTGCAATTCATTTTCTTTTGCGGTGACATCATGCGGATAGTGTGGCAGATAGTCAAACGCTAACACCAGCAGTAAGGTTGCCAATCGGCTGGGCAGGAGCCACAAGAGCATGAGCGCCAAAGTATAGCCTGTCGTGAGCGCCATGACGAGCAATACCACCGTCAAGCTGAAGTTTAATAATAACTCCCGGCGCTCCTTGGCGGGGCGCTGTTGCCAGTGGCATCGATACCACAACATATAGTGGATATCCATAGCCATCCAGCGGAGGGGGAATAACCAGCCAGGACCCTTAGCCGCCCAGTAATCCGGATCGTTTTTTATGTTTTCATTCGTGAAGCGATGATGTTGCATATGAATAAAACGAAAGACTTTGACGCTACCCAGTGGCGTGAGAATAAATGAGGCGATGTTGCCCATCCCATCATTCAGCCAGCTGTACTGTGAGAGGGAGCGATGGGAGGCGTCATGCAAAACCGTAAACATAATAAACTGCATGATGGCATTACAGAAAAAGGCCAGGCTGAGTGGGAATATAGCTAAGAGAGCGAGCAGCGTTGAACCCAAAAACCCAGCCAGGCTAACCACAAATAGCAGCACAGTCGGCCAGGCAATTTTTGGTGATTGCAAATCAACTTTGTGTAGCGTTTGCCATTGGTGCAAAGTAGGATGCATTCCAACGTCTCCCTGAATATGTATTGTTCAACAATAATGCAAAAAACGATTTCATGTCAAGTGGTTGACATTTACCTTAATTTACTTTGAAGTATAGATCCAGTAAAAAACAAAAATGGATCATTTTATGGACAATATGGTAGCAGTTGTAACCGGTGGAACCGGTGGTATCGGAACCGAGATTTGTCGAGCCCTCAGTCGGAACTTTCATGTAGTGGCCTGTTATTTCAAAAATGGTCGTCATGAGGAAGCCAAGACCTGGCAGAGCCAACAAAAATCCGCAGGTTTTGATTTTGATATCGTGTATGGAGATGTGGCCAAATTTGCCGATTGCGAGCAAATCGTTCATTCCATTCAAGAGCGCTATGGGCGTATTGATGTATTGGTGAATAATGCCGGAGTCACACGCGATACCAGCTTTAAAAAAATGTCAGAATCCCAGTGGCACGAGGTCATGGATGCGAACTTGCACAGTACGTTTAACATGACGCGTAACGTATTACCATTGATGCTGGAACATTCCTTTGGTCGCATTATTAATATTTCTTCCATCAACGGCCGTAAGGGGCAGTTTGGTCAATGTAACTATGCGGCAACGAAGTCGGCGCTCTACGGCTTTGGCAAAAGCCTGGCACTGGAAGTTGCTGCCAAAGGCATTACCGTGAACAGTATCTCGCCCGGTTATATCGCTACCCCGATGGTGGAAGCAATGAAACCAGAGGTTTTGGATAAGATTGTGGCGGCAATTCCGGTAGGTCGCCTCGGTAAGCCTGAGGAGATTGCCGAAGCAGTTGCTTTTATCGCCTCACCAGCGGCAGCCTTTATGACGGGTGCAAACCTGGATATGAACGGTGGTCAATACATGTAAGCATGCCAAGCCCTTCGGGGCTTTTTTTTCAGGGATACCCTATGAAAACAAAAGCAGTCGTTGCTTTTGCAGCCAGGGAAAACCTGGAAATAATAGACTGCGAATTGGAAGGACCCAAACGCGGTGAAGTTCTCGTTCGATTGGTGGCAACACGCATCTGCCATACCGATGCGTATACCTTGGGCGGGTACGATCCGGAAGGAGTGTTTCCAGCCATTCTTGGCCATGAAGGTGCGGGAATAGTGGAGGAGCTTGGTCCTGGCTCTTTGGTTTAACCTGTACCGATGAGAATTTTGTCACAAAAGCAGCAGCGCAAAGATATGCGGCTCAATATGACCTGGCTACTTTAGTGCCGGATACCAGCCCAGGCAGTTTAGTCGCTTGATTTTATCGCCTGCAATAAAAATACACCATGGTGTCTTCATTCATTTTATTTTACACTGAACGTTCCATGTTTTAATGAGGCAATCGTGAGTCGCTTAATAAAAAAATATAAAAATCGACGTTTGTATGATACCGAGATCAGTTGCTATATTACCATTGAGGAATTGCAGAATTATGTGCTTGAGGGGATTGATTTTACCGTAGTGGACTCTTCTTCCGGACAGGATTTAACGAACTCCAGTCTGGTGCAGATTTTTGTAGAAATGCAGGAGGGGAACGATCAGTTTTTATCTACCGCCATGTTGCGTCAGTTGATTTTGCTGGCAAATCATCCGATGCACAAGGCATTGCAGCAAACTCTCGAAGCCATGTTGCATTCTTTAATGGATACCATGGAAAAGAATCCTTTGCTGCAAAATTATCAGCGCGCAGCAAAACAGTGGCAGGATCAAACCCAGCAAATATTAAAACAATGGCAGGATCTGTTTAAATCCTGACCTTTCAGGCGTTGTTGCGCTGCACAATAAAATCATAAAATCCCTTGACGAATAGTATAATTATATACTATTATTATATTGTGCAATGCAACATATAACAGGAGATCATCATGAATCAAGAGTATTTGGAAAAATGGAGCGAGATCGCTAAAAACGCACAACAGCCTTTTCAGGAGATAGCCGAGTTGAATGTGAAAACCATTCAAAGCCTGTCTTTTGTCAAACCTGAAGAGATGGTCAATTTGAAAAAACCAGAAGAGTTTGCTGAGAAAAACCTGAATGTCATGATTGAAAACAGTCATAAATTGCTGGATTACATGCAAAAAGCATTCAAAATTTTTGAAAAAACCATGGCCAGCGCGCTGAAAGAAGCGCAAAAAAAAGCGGACGAAGTTAAAAAGTAAATCAGGTTCACTGTGATTCTGACCCCTGCGCAAGCGGGGGTTTTTTATTTCAGTCCCTTCCGCCCAAACAGTCCCTGTCTACCCAGTTTTCACTCAGCAGCTTTGAAATTAACTCGGATTTACGTTTTACTTGCAGTTTATCTTTAATTTGCTCCATGTAGGACTCCACCGTTCGTGGGGAGAGCTGTAAATGTTGCGCCATTTTCTTGACCGTCATCCCCTGACAAAGCAGGTGACAGCATTGGCTTTCCCGTGGAGTGAGCGCAGCATGTTGTTTATTTTCTGCGCAGAGTTGCTTTGACAGCGGGATGGTGAGGTATTCTGTTGTAATTTCTAAAGAGCGCGCCATACCATCCAGGGCTGTCAATAGCTCGGCAAATGAAATTTCCTCAATATAAATCGTGGAGCCAAATATACCCGTAGGGTTTCCAGCGGTATCTTGCACGACCTGTTTGAAGGTAAAGACCCGCGCTGGCTGTTGTTTTAGCGACAGCCCAGTTTCTATGCTGATATGGCTAATATTTTTCAGAGCCTTGGTATCGCTTCGTCGATATTCTTCACCATACTTTGCCCATTGGAGTTCAGCATCCATTTTTCCCACAATAGTGTCTGGTTCAACACCAGCAATATAGGCTGTGCGCGGGTTGGCATGAATGTACTTCCCGTTTAGGGACTTATAGTAATAATTCGCATGGTGACTGTCATTAGCGTTCGTAATGAAACGCAATACATTGTGATGTTGAAGCATGCGTTTAGCTGTCTATTGATTGAGCCGTTATTATAACCCATTTCATCGTTTTTTTCTCCCAATGCATTGTGCACGAGTTACCTCATAAATAACATAAAGATGAATTTATGATCTATAATTGTACACAAGTGATTGATAAGGGTATGAGTATGGATAGTATCAGGCAGAGTTTTTTTGTGCTTTTTAACCTTATAATTGCCATGTTTTTGCTGGGAGCTCCAATGAAAAGCAGTGCGACTAATCCAGTTCCTCTGATGACGGTAGCGGCAAATAATACCTTTGTGTTTAATCCCAGGACGTTGCGATATCAAGCTATTAACCATAAAGGCCAAGTCGTACGAAGCGGCCGCGCCTCGGGCGGAGCGCACTATTGTCGTGATGTTAAACGAGCCTGCCGTACTCCAGCGGGTTCCTACCGGATCTTTAGTAAACGCGGGGCTGACTGTCGATCTAGCCGATACCCACTTGGACGCGGAGGCGCTAAAATGCCATATTGCATGTTTTTTTCAAAATTATACGCTGTCCATGGCCACCATGATGTCCCCAACCGAAATGCGAGCCACGGTTGTATCCGGGTACCCGTGGCCGATGCGCGCTGGCTCTACCATAACTTTATGCGCAACGGTACACGAGTAGTGGTGAAACCATATTAACTGCTTGCCAACGCATATGCTATTGGTCTTTGACAGCTACCACACTAACCTTGGATTTTCTCGGCTGGCGCTCTGCTCATGTCCCTGATGGCGCGAAATTTCAACTTGATATTTATTTCTAACAACGGTAATATTGTCAGCTGTTCGGGGCGTAGCGCAGCCTGGTAGCGTACTAGCATGGGGTGCTAGTGGTCGTAGGTTCAAATCCTACCGTCCCGACCAAATAAATTCTTTATAAATCAGTAAGTTCACATTTGTAATTAGAACCCCCCTTCCCCATAAAATATTTTTGGCTACACTTCTGGCTACACTTTTAGGCTCTTTTTTATTTATCAGACACTAACTTAATAACATAGCCCCTAACACGAGTTCTGTAATTTATACTCAAGAGAGCGAGAAATCCTTTTGATCTTTTTGATCTTTATGTTATCGTTTAGAACATGATTGGCACATTTTTGTTAATCATAGTATTTAATCGTTTTATAAGGATTTAAAATGACAGCAAGTACAGAATGTACAAAAAATATCAGGCAACGAGCAAATAATGAAATTAGCTCGATTAAAGCCCATTTGAAGCAAATGAATGATGAATTAGCCAGTTTACCCGTTGAGGGGGAGATCCAAAATCATTTAAAGTTTATTGCAAAAGCTAAAGATATGACATATGACTTGGGCAGGAAATCGTACCTATCATCTTCTAGTTTAAAAGTAATGGTTACAAATACAAAGGTTGACGCCGCTAAACAACAGAAATATTTTAGGTTAAGCAAGAGATTATTGACCATTTACGGTGAGATCGCTCGGCTGCAATATTTGAAATCACCTCTGGAAGGCATACATAAAAACACATTACAACAAACCTATGATGAAATAATGTCTATTTGATATATTTTTCAATAACGGCAACTTTTAAGTTGCCGTTATAACATGATCTGCTTGAGAGCTGTATGCAGAGCGTCTTGCATTGGATTATAAAAAATTCCCCTTTATTTTTCGATTAACATTCTGCTGTATCCAGTGGTTGACGGTTTCAGTATGCCAAGCCAAAGTGGTGCCATTGAGCTTAATAGGTTCAGGAAATTTTCCATCAGTCCACCACCTCCTTAAGGTTAGACGATTGCGGCCAAGCATTTTTTCCAGATCAGTAATGAATAAAATTTGTTGTTGAATTTTGTTTGTATTTTGCATCATTGAATTTCCTTTTCGCAGTTTTAATTTTTTATTTAAATGCTTTTGAGCGAGCTTTTTTCGAGTTCGATTGCTACGGCATAGAGCTTGAGTAATTTAAGATGAGCGTCAATCAGGGTTGGTGGGCTTTCGTGGTAATAAATTAAGTCGACAACTTCAATAGGCAAGTTTGATAGAACCGCGATTTGTTGGTGTGTGTATTTAGCAAAATCACATAGATATTGAACGATCCCTTGAGAGATTTTGTTTGAATGAATATTAGTCATGTAAAGTACTCCTGTAAAACATGCAGATTAAGTCCAACTCGCTCGACATTTGAGTTCATCAAATATCATTAAGCGAAACCAATATTAAAACGATATTAAAAATAATATCAATAGCGATCTGAAAGAAATTATGATTGATATACAATATGAAATTGAATGATATCGATTTATGTGTTAAATTTTTTGAAGAATAATTCATAAGGATGGATTTATATGGCGACAGGACTCTATCAATCATTTGCCAATCGCTTGATTAACACTTTAAAAACGAAAGGTTATACGGCTTCCCGCTCACCAAACGGTATATGCATTAAAACACTTGCTGAATTCACCGGTGCATCAGAACAAATCTGTCGGCGCTATATCCGTGGTGATGCGCTTCCCGATTATGAAAAGGTAAAAAAGGTTGCCGAGCATCTTCAGGTCAATCCCGGTTGGCTGCTATTTGGTGATGAAGGTCATCCAGCGCCATCCAAGGATCAAATTGATGAAACATTACTCCATTATATTTTAAGACAAAGCCATCATTTGTATCGAAATGACTATGGAAATAATGATGATTATGCTGACTTTGTGTTAGGATTAATCAAAGAGGTGCGTTCCATCGACACTTCGAAGGATAATTTACTAAAAATCATTGACTTGGCCATCGGCTCTATTTCTTCCTATGAGGAAACACGGAATAAACAAAGTCACTTAGTTTAAGAAGTTGGTTTTATATGGATGTTTCAGAAGTAACAATAACGCTTCACCCGTTGGCAAAGGATGCTCTGTTTAAAGACTATCGGACATTGAACTATATTTTTTCAAATGTTCTGGGGCAAGTGGAAACGGATTATCTGTCAATCGCATTGATTGATAAAAATGGACGCTTGTTTTTTTTATCTTCCGATCCTTCAATCGAATATAATTTGATAGAGAAAGAACTCTGGCAATTTGATGGCTGTTTCCAGCCTGAGTTTGTCTACCAAGATGAAATGAGAAATTGGTTTGATCTCTATCATCCAGATTATGCCGAAAGTTTATATAGCTATAAGCAAGCTGATCAAGGTTTTGAAACAGGCTTTTCAATACCCTTGGACTTTGATGAATATAGAGCAGTATTTTCATTTGGATTTAAATCTGCCAATCCATTTTTTCAACAACAAATACCCACCAAACAAGAAAAGCTGGTCGCCATGGGTAAATATTGCTTAAGAGAAATAATGCAGGCCATAGCATTACCCAATAGACAGAAACCCCATCGATTCAAACCCCATTTAGAATTAATCATTAACAATCAGGCGAATTATGAGAACCCTATTACAGAAAGATGATCCCATATTAAGACAAAACGCAGAACCCGTTGCTCAATCTGAGTTTGGCAGCAGCTGGCTGAAAGAATTAGTTCGAGACATGATTGCTATTATGGCTGATAAGTGCGCTGTCGGCGTGGCAGCCCCTCAAATAGGCATCAGTAAACAAGTCATTGTCTTTGGAACTGATTATACCAAGCGAAGAAATCCAGAAACCAGAATTCCTGATACTGCCTTAATTAATCCATCATTTAAAGTACTGTCTGAAGAAATTCAAACGGATTATGAAGGCTGCTTAAATTGTGGAGAGATGCTGGGACAAGTGCCAAGGGCAATGGAAATTGAATATTCAGGCTTTGATGTCGATGGTAACCCAATCACAAAACGCGCCACAGGACTCGAAGCAAGAATCATACAGCATGAGATTGACCATTTAAAAGGACATTTATTTTTTGATCGTGTGGTGGATAAAGAATCATTGACCACCCTGTCAGAATTACAAAACAAGGCATAGCAATGATGAAACATCGAACCCGAATCCTTATGGCTGGCACACTGGGCAATATGATTGAAAGCTTTGATATGGCCATCTGCGGCTTATTATCTGTGTATTTGGCGAAATACCTGATGAACGGCTCTCCCCAAGGATTATTATTGGTGTTGCTTACTTTCTGTGCGGGTTATTTGGCAAGACCAATGGGCGCTATGGTAATGGGTTTGATGTCGGATATTTATGGAAGAAAAATCATTCTTGCCGCATCCATTTTATCAATGGGCGTATCAACAGCGCTAATCGGATTTGTGCCATCAAACAGTTCAATCGGCATTGCTTCTTTATTTTTACTATTAATCCTGAGGATTATCCAAAGCTTCTCTTCTGGCGCAGAGTATCTTAATTCATCAGCCTATCTGATTGAAAATGCCGAAGCCTCCAACAAAGGCTATTCTGGCAGCTGGGCATCCTTTGGTGCCATGTCCGGTATAATGATCGCATCATTTGTAGCCTTGGCCGCCATCTATTTTAATCAGCAATATCCTGAACTAGAATGGGCAATCTGGCGTATCCCTTTTGTACTGGCCTTATTAGGATCAACGATTGGTTTGTATATACGGTTATTTATCCCTGAAAGCATGGAATACATCATGTATTATGCCGATAGACCAAAGCCAAAGTTTGGAAATTTGTTTCGCGAGTCATTCCGGTATATTAAGGCTAATAAATTACAATCTTTCTATGTATTCATATTAAGCTGTCTTGGCGTAACGACTACATTTCAGATATACATTTATGGACCGATACAGGCTGGCTTGTATGGTAGCTTTTCAAAGCAAGAGATCATTTTATCGAATATAATTTCACTAGCAGTTTTGTTGTGTGTTTTTCCACTTGTGGGGAGGCTATCCGATAGAATTAATCGAGAAAAAATTGTTATTGCTGCCAGTCTTGGCTTTTTGGTCTTATCGCAACCATTTTTTTATTTGCTATCTTATGGGGATTTTCATCAGTTGGCGCTTGCTCACGCATTAATCGCCATACCAGCTGCTGCTTATTATGCCACGGTGCCCGTGATGTTAGCCGAGATGTTTCCAATTAAGTTGAGGTGTACGGTCTTGTCGGTTTTGTATTCAACCGCAGCTAGTTTATCAGCCGGATTGGCGCCATTAGTTTCCTTGATTCTAGTAAAGAATACAGGCATTGCATCCTCGCCATCATGGCTAGTATTTGCTATGGTTTCTGCTGCTATTAGCGGTATGTACATAAATAAGAAAAGATATTTAATTCCTATGATGGGTTAGTTCAAAGACATATGAATACGAAGTTTATAAATATAAAATTTATTAGATCATAACAATATGATTAAAATATAAAATATCATATATTGTTTTGCATACTCAGAATAATAAAATTGAATAATAGGGCGAAAATTTATGAAAATAGTATCACTATTTAGTGGTGCAGGCGGATTAGATGCTGGTTTAATTGAAGCAGGACACGAAATTATTTGGGCAAATGATTTTGATAAAGACTGTGTAGATACATATCGAGCAAATATTGGTAATCACATATTATCGGGTGATATTGAAAATGTAGATTCAAGGCTAATTCCAGAATCAGATATTATTGTTGGTGGATTTCCTTGCCAAGGATTTTCACTGGCCAATCTGAAACGTTTCGACAAAGATGAAAGAAATCGTTTGTATTTAGAGTTTTTGCGTATTGTTAAAGACAAAAAACCTAAATGGTTCCTAGCTGAAAATGTTCGGGGAATTCTAAGCTTAGCAAATGGTGAAGCAATTAAAAAAATTGAAACTGATTTCTCTTTAGCAGGTTATAGAGTTCAAAAAAAATTGCTAAATACAGCTGACTTTGGAGTGCCACAGACACGTTATCGGGTAATTATAGTAGGTACACGTAGTGATTTGCCTAACAATCTAAATTATTACTATCCAAAACCAACTCATAGTAAAAAAGGTGAGGGAAATTTAAAAACATGGGTTTCGGTTGGTGAGGCCCTTCAACAAATACCAGAGCCTGATAGTAATCATGCTTTACCTAATCATATATTCTCTCAGTATAAAGTCACTAACCGCAATTTTACTGGCCATCGAACTACAGATCCCGATAAACCATCTCCAACCATATTAGCCCGCGGAAATGGGAAAGGTGGAGTATGTGCGCTACAGCACCCTAAAAATCATAGACGAATGTCTGTGCGTGAACAAGCGATAATACAAACTTTCCCTGCCAATTTTGAATTTCATGGAAGTATGAGTTCATGCTACCGACAGGTTGGAAACGCTGTACCTGTCTTATTTGGTAAGCACTTAGGTATTACCTTTAGAATATTTGAACAATTATCGAGAGAGAGAAATGAAAATTATATCACTATTTAGTGGTGCTGGTGGTTTAGATCTTGGTTTAACCCAAGCTGGGCATAAAATAATTTGGGCAAATGATATATATGCAGACGCAGTAGCAACATATAAACGAAACATAGGGAATCATGTTGACACAAGGGACATATCGGAAATTAGTTCTAATGAAATACCTGAAGCAGACGTTGTTGTAGGCGGATTTCCTTGTCAAGGATTTTCTATAGCGAATATGGGGAGAACTGTTGATGATAAAAGGAATACGCTTTATAAAGAAATGGTTCGAGTTATTAAGGATAAAAAGCCAATCTTCTTTATTGCTGAAAATGTTAAAGGCATTATTTCTTTAGGGAAAGGGGAAGTATTAAAAAAAATTATAAATGATTTTTCTAAGGTCGGATATGACTTAAGGTGGAGTGTATTAAATTCAGCGGATTATGGTGTACCTCAGAAGCGGATGAGATTTGTAATGTTAGGTGTTCGAAAAGATATCTGTACTACTGAACCATTTTTCCCTCCAGTTAAATCACATCAAAATCCTAAATCAAATCAAATTAGCACACAACTTAAAAATTGGATAAGTGTTGGTGAGGCTTTATCTCATATACCTGAACCAGAAGATGCCCCAGAGATTCCCAATCATGATTATTCAAAATACAAACTACGTTTTAATGGACACATAGGACATCGTGTCATAGATCCAAACCAGCCTGCACCAACAGTTACTGGCCGTGGCGATGAAAAAGGTGGCGTCGTTGTACTTCATCACCCCAAAAACCACAGACGTATGTCAGCTAGAGAACTTGCGATTGTACAATCCTTTCCTGATAATTTTATTTTTGAAGGAACTAAAACTTCAGTATATAGACAAATTGCAAATGCAGTACCTCCAATGCTTGGTCGAGCAATTGGTGAAATGTTGTCTGAAAATGAAAAAAGGTTCTGTGAAATTATGGAGATAGCATGAAGGTACCTATTAAACCCTTCAATACATATAAATGGAGATGGTTAAGTGTACAGCCTAGTGAGGGACTTTTAAAAGCACCAGTATTTATCGGAGTACTTAGAGCACTGCAACACCATCAAGGCCAGTCATATAGTTCATTAGATTTAAATCAAGAGCTAAAACAAGTTAAGGCTGATACAGGAACTAATATAGATTTAGCAAGAACACCTGAAAGAAATTTATTTAGAAACTCAGGTCAATATTGGAGAGGCACAGGTCTATTAGAGCCATTACATGGTACTATCAGGTTAACTGGTTTAGGAAATAGCTTAGCTCTTGGCCAAATTACTAATGACGAATTTGCTGCATTAATGGTTAGAAATACCGTTCTTCCAAATCCACTCACGTACAATTCTGTAGAAATGAAAAAATGGGTAGATGCTCGGCTTAGAATTAAACCATTTGAGATGATTATAGCGATAATGGATCATCTGGGCAAACGTTATGGTATTCCTAATGCGTATTTAACACCAAATGAATTAATTAAAGTTATTATTCCAATGGCTGGTGAAAAGCATGCCATTTCGCAAATGGCAGAAGTTATTTACAAATTTCGTGGAGGAAAAATACTTTTATCCAATTGGCCTGATTGTGCTCCTGATGCAAATGACAAACGGCTTGCACGTGAATTCTTACTTTTTCTAGAAAATTTTGAAATCTGCCAAACGAATGAAATATCGGATAGATACAATCAGAAATTTTATTTAGATCAACTATTGGATAATGAAATTAAACTGGATGAGAAACAATCTTTTCTTGAAAATATTAAATTAATAAATGACGAGTTAGATATTTCTCGGAACTCTGAAATACCAATTATTATAGAAAGAAAACGAGTAGCAATGAGTGTTATTCGAAGACCCAACCAATCCAAATTTCGCAAAGGTGTTATCGAGGCATCTGAAGGTTTTTGTATTTTAACTAATGAGACTGTAAATGATGTTCTTGAAGCTGCTCACATAGTGCCTGTAGGACATGGTGGTACGGATATTATTGATAATGGACTTTGCATGAGAGTTGATATTCACAGGCTATACGATAGCGGTAAAATAAGAATATCTCCTGATGGTATGATTGAATTAAATAATCAAGTATCTAAATCTATAAGTTATAGAGATCTTCCACGTAAAATAGCTATTCCTCTATCAGTAAAAATTGAAAATTTAATCTGGAGAACGAAATATTTATAGGTCTTGTGGAGAATTAAAACAGGGGGAGTCATTTAAAACACTACCCATTTATATCTATCTATGACCATATTGTCTCTAGATCCACGTCCTCACTGTCTGGCTGATAGCATCTTTCTAGTTTATGCACTTGAAGCACAAGAGGAAGATCAAATGATGTACCAGTTATAATACAGCATCCTTTTGATAAATTAGGAATCATCCCTTTTGATAGTGAATCAAGTGTGCTAATTGTATTATCCAACAAAAATAAATCCTTATCGTTAACAAGCCTATGAATAAAAAAATTATGGATTTGTGACATGATTGTTGGGGAAATATCGGCTGGTCTTTGACTAGATAAAGTTAAAAACACGCCAAATTTTCGACCCTCCTTAATAATTTCTTCAAATAATTCTAACCGATAATCCTTCCAGCTTTCCTGTTCCCTCATTGACTGCAGTGACAAGATATTATGCGCTTCGTCGATAATTAAATGAAGGGTTTTATCTGTTGGCGTAATTATTTCCTGTTTATGCTTTTCATAGAGATGCTTTGCTAATAGCAAAGGGAGAATTTTTTTTATTTCTTGATTACATCTTCGTAGTGAAACTATGGTTAATATTTTTTCTTTTGGAAATTCACCATTTATTTCTATAACCCGCTCTAAATTAGCTACCGATGACTCAATCCTTTTTAATAAGGGTTGAATATGGTCAAATTGAACATAACCAGCATTCAAATCATTTATTAACTGTAAATGAAATCGAATTACTAGTTCATCAAAAAATGTCAATGAATCAATAGAGATTTTGTCTACTAAAGTTTTAAAAACTTTATTATACGGCTCTTCCGTACCATCAAAATATGTGTCAGGAGCCTCAAAAAATTGGAAATTTTTATTATGCCATGATATTTGACTTAGCTGTTGATCTAAAACTTCTTCATTGATTATTTTTAATACCTGGCGCAATAAATCTACTGTTTCTTTTTTCTGAGCTTTGATCGTGAAAATTTGTTTAAAAGTATACCGAATGTAATTACTTAGACTGTCTTGGTTAGTGGTGTACTTTTTCCAACCTTTAACTACTCGTTTAATAAATGGCAGCTGGGTATTAGGAGTTGCTTTGAATAGCAATCCCAGGGTTTCTGAATCCAACAATTCTTCATGGCTAATAGGAAACTTACTTGAGTTTTCGCGTGTGGAAAGATGATAAACCTTTTTTTCTTTATTACTCAATAACTGATCTGCCGTATACTCACCATTGAAATCAAGCACAACAAACTTACTCTTTCCTTTAATAGAGTCTTTTTTTAAGTCAAATAGTGTTTTGTATAACTTAGCTAATGTATTAGACTTCCCGCTTCCAGTATTCCCAAAAATACCTATATGAGTATTAAACAACCTAGTCCACGGAAGGGACAAAGGTATGTTTTCCTTTAAGAGATTGCCAATAACAAGAGAATTATCTAAATGATCATGATCGCCATGATAAATTTTTGCCACTTGACTTTCAGAAATAAGAAACACAGGATCTTTTATCATTGGTAAAAATTTTATACCTTCTACAAATTTTCCTTCATGAAAATAACCAAGCGGCTTGGCTTCAACCTTGCGAATGTAAATTACCTTATTAGTGTCTTTCTCGTAGCGAGATTCATCTAAGTATTCACCTTCAATCATACAAACAATATCTTTAAACCCTCGCTGAATAATTATATGCTCACGGATAGACACACCTTTAAATTTATTTCCATTATAAAAAATTGTATCTTTGCTCGACTCATCAAAAATTTTTAAAATGATTTTCACACCTTGAACACCAATAACTTCGCCGACTTGGATGGTCATAATTATCTCTCTCCATCCGATTTATCATTGTATAAACGGAATACCTTATTATTGAATAACTCAAAATTCATATTTGAATCTAAACTAATAAGCTGAATGTTATTGAATCCCCTGAATCGCTCATTCATTACTTCAAGTTCCTGCTCATTAAAACAACAAATAAATAATTGTAGTGTTGGATTTGATAATGACCTTTTCACCAAATTAAGGATGTGTTCATCAGCGAATGAAAATCCAAAAGAAATAAATACAGTGTTAGGCTTTTCTAATTCATAGCTTAGGGCTCTGAGCATTTGATAATAATGTTCATCAAAAACTGTTTCATGAAATTTCCATTTTTCAGGGTTCACAATAGGAAGTTTTTTATACGATTCCCAAAATTCTGTTTTTAACTCATCAGTTAATTCAGAAAAATCTAATTCATCAAAATCAAATAATTTGGCTTCGGATGAGGTAACAATCTTAGTAAACTGAGTTAAAGAATCTAATGAATTTAATTTTTCCTCTATATCACCAAATTCATTGGTTTTTCTATAATCAACTGCTATTTGATCTTCTTCTTTTTGCCAATAAACGGAACCATGCAAATGAATACAATTAATTTGAGGAACATCAATATAGCTTTGCTCAAAAATCCCTGATTGATATATAAATGAATTGAAATTTTTTACTTGTAAATATCGTTTCTTAAAGCCTCTAGTTCCGTCATTTATAGCAAAGTCATACTGACCTTGTCTTAATAATTGATCCGCCGAAAAGACGATGCATCCATCATAGTTTGTTGTAAATATGTTGCACCTTCTTGCAGGGGAACGTTTTTTATATAAAATCGCTAATATTGTACTCAAAAATTGTTTGTATTGATTGATAACGGTATTTTGTACTCCATCTGCTAATAAATCGATATCAAAATGTATAACTGGATTCACACAATCCTGAAAATAATACATGAAGAGCAGGGTTTTTAAATCATACTTTCCTTCTCTTTCGAAGGACTCCGCCAATGTTTCAATCGTATGTTGTCTTCCAGAGTGTTTATCATATATTGATAGTTGTAATGTTGGGAATAAACCGTAAGATGCACCAGAACCAATTATAAAATTAATATTTTTGTCACAGATTTCATCTATTTTAATTTGGCTATTCATTATTTAACTCTATATTTTTATTTTCCATAAACTCACCTCTTTGATTATCTGTCAGGCAAAGTAACCAAGCACCAGCAACGTTTAATGCCTCTGACAATAATTTTGTCTCAGCTGGCCCCGGACTTCTTGTGCCTTGTTCCCAATTACCTATTCGGGCGACACCTAAATTTGTCTTTTCAGCTAATGCCTTAATCGTCAACCCATTTGCCTTTCTAGCCTGTGTAATCCGACTGCCGATCATTTTTTTTAAGTTCATTTAAGTTCATCCAATAACACGGCTCAAAACCCCATTGACTCCCCAAGCGGGCATTTTACAATGGATTATAAGAAACACATTTTGTGTAACTGAATGATAGTAATTGAAATTGATTGGTATTTCAAACCCTCAATATCAGCCGATGAATAAAGGAAAAAGTGAAAGATGGATTTTTTATTTGTCAATTCACAGGAGTTATCTGCTTTGATGGGATTAGCACATATTCAGCAGTCGGCTTACCTGTTGGGGATTCGTCCTTATATGGATAGGAAGACATTTCTGGTTGGCGTTAAGCGCCGTATCAGTTATCAATCATTGGCTGAGGCTTTGTATGTTGAGCCACATCAAGGGATTACCCAATCTGGTAGTCCGAGTCGCCAGCAATTGCGGCGTATCATTAATGCGCTTGAGCGAGCGGGTCTGGTTAAGATTCAATCCTTAGATAAACACCTTGTTTTAAAATGTCTTTTAGCTGATTCGAATTATTATGTCAAAAATAAACCCGACACAAAGCCGACACAGCAACCCGACACAAACCCGGTCAGTGAAAACACCTATAAATCAGGTGGATACGTTGGTTTTTCTCAAAAACCCAACATAGGTGAAACCTTAAAACCCGACACACCTCATAACTCAAATAACTTGTGTGTGTATGTGCGCAACAAATTTGAAAAATTTTGGGAAAGTTATCCACAGAAGGTAAATCGAGGCAATGCTTTGCTTGCTTTTGAAAAGCTGAATCCCTCTGATGCGCTATTTGAGAGGATGCTTTCAGACCTTCAATTACAAATCGAACACCGTCAAGCCTGTATTGATGCGGGTCAGTGGGTGCCTAAGTGGAAATACCCTGAAAACTGGATAGCTCAGCAATGCTGGCTGGAAGAAATAGAAATGGTTCACACCAAGGAGAATGACCATGCAACAAGTAAACCAAATCATCGAAGAAAGTCTGCCGCAGACGTTCACTCAGAAGCTTGCAAAGGCGTCTCATTCGACTTCGAAGACGACGAACCAAAAGAGGAATTCGCCACAAACGTCATCCAGTTCGGCAAACCCGGAAGATTATGACAAACGCATGGATACTCTGTTTAGCCGTTTTTCTGCGATGTATGGTCATGTCTGGATTAGCAGTTATCCAACAACTGATTCATTAAATTTTGCGAAATGGGAATGGTCTGATGCGTTGAGACGCTTTGATAATCAAGCGCTGAAACAGGCTCTAATCGATTGCCGGGAGCACAACAAGTTTCCACCAACACTGCCAGAGTTTATTGCCTGCTGTAAAGAAAAAGTAGCGCGACGACAGCTCACGGCTGTCGATAAAAAACAGATTCAACCGGCTGATCCCAAAGTTGCTCAGGAGCATCTGAAGGCGATGTTGGCTGATTTAACCAGACAATCATAAAAGGAGAACGTCATGCTTGTACTTACTCGCCGTATTGGGGAACAGATTTACATTGATAAGGGGCTGATACAGATCAAGATTTTGTATGAGCGCAATGGCCATGTGGCTGTGGGGATTAAAGCGCCTTCTCATATTGAAGTCGATAGAAAAGAGATTTTTATGCGCAAGCATATCAGCCAAGGATCGATGGCCACGGACAGCACAACCGCTTAATTGTTGAGCCGGCTTTGGCCGGCGGAGGTGTGTATGTTGAAATTATTTGTTTTAAGTGGTTTAGCGTTATTAAGCCTGCAATTGGATGCAGCCAATATCACTCAGGTCGGGCGTTATGCGTCCGTCAAAAATCAAGCGTTGGCTGCGCAAATCAATCCATTAAAAACCGTGCAGCAGGTGCATTTTCCTTCAAGCGTACAAACCATTGGTCAGGCCGTTCTACATTGGCTGGCTTATTCTGGGTATCATCTGGCTGCCAAAGACAAGCAAAGCCCAAGCCTGCAAATGCTGCTAAAGCAACCCCTGCCCCAAGTTGATCGCACCCTCGGTCCGGTATCCATTAGTGATGGCTTGACCGTTTTGGTGGGTCAACAGCTTTTCACCCTCAAACACGATGATTTATTGCGGGAAGTGAACTTCACCCTGATTCAACGGAGGAACGCATGAGAAGATACCTTGATGCCAAATGGTTATGCCTGATGGGCTGTAATCTGCTACTGGTTTTGCTGGTGTGTGTGCAAAAACCATCGGTTTATCCTCAGTTACAGAATGTATCAAGTCTTGAGAGCCGATTAGATGCGATTGAGTCTAAATTAAATCAACCGGCCATTGCCCCGGATTTATCGCCCATCAACCACCATCTTCAGGAGCTTGGCCAATTCATCCAGCAGTTAAATAACAAAGATGATCACCAGCTGGGCGAGTTATTTTCTACCGGGCAAGTGGCATTGAAAAAGCAGCTGGATGGGATTAGCGATTTATTGAATACACTCGATGCGCAAAAGCATCCAGTCAAAACACTGCCTGCAAATGCTTTGCCGTTTCAGGTATTGAGTATTGATAGCATTCAGGAAGTCAGCGTCGCTTCGGTTGCTTATGATTATAAAACCCAAGCCTTGGAGTTGGGGGATTCGCTGGCCGGATGGACAGTGGTACAACTGGATTTTTCCAACCAATTGATTGTGTTTGAAAACCATGACCAAGCCCATGTCACACTTCATATGAATGCACATGGGGTGGCGCATGGTTAAAGTAACAGCCTTAATGGTTGGTCTATTACTGAGTCAGCAGACGCTGGCGGGCTTATCCATTCCGGGGATTGTTACGCCCCAATTGCACGGCACTGAAGATGCCTTATCTAAAGCCGGGCTGGCTGAATTTCAGGATGAAGTGGTTGATGATCAGGAAATAAAGCTCACCGATGCCCAAAACCATGAGGCCAAAGTCTGGAATCTAAGCGAGGCTGAAGAAAAGCGATACATCCAGCTCATGCAAAGCCGCAGTGGTTTGTATTACAAAGGGCTTCGCATGAGTCCGATTGATATTTTGGGCTTAAACGCCAGAAACGATACCGAACGCGCTCATTTTGCGGAAAAGGCTGCCAAGCAGGAAGCACAAAAAGTGGCGCAGAATATTGCTTGGAATAATGCTTTTTATGAGGCATATAACAAGCTTTTTAAAGATACGCCGGTCATTGGCGATTTTGATCCCACCCCTTTTTCACCCTATGCCCATCAACCAATTGAATTGCAGCACGGTGAAACCTTATTTTTATTCATCAAGCCGGATGATGCGGTGAAAACCATCCTCATGCAATTGGTGGATGCCATCACACGCACACCCAATACCAGCCTGCATTTATTGTTGATTGATATGGATAACGATGCCATTCAACTGTGGGCGAACAGGCAGCAGATTCCATTGAGTTTGGTGACCAGTCAGCAAATCACCCTGAGTCAGGGAAATCAGCAGTATGAAGGCTTAACTCTGCAAACTAAACACACACCCTTGCTGTTAGTCAGCCGTGGGAAATCAACTCAGCTTGTTGATTTGGGGAGGTTTTAATGCTGCGAATGGGCTTACTGATGATGCTGACCTTCAATGTCTACTGTTTAGAGGTCATTCCCTTGACCACGGTGACAAGTAATCCATCCATGGCATTGAATCTCAGTAGTCCGATTGGCGTACCGGCTAAAAGTAAAGCCACCGCTGGCAGGGTATCGGCCAAGAAAATCGATAGCCATTTATTCGATACGGCCATTTTCATCATCGGTGCTGATAAAGCCTCACAGCAATGGTTGCAGCAGCATCAAAAACAACTTCAAAACCTGCAAGCGATTGGTTTTATTACCAATGTCGATCATTTTGAAATCATTGCCCAGTTGCAGGAGCAAAGCCAGTTGCCGTTGTTACCGGTCAATATTGATCCCCTGATGGCATTAATCAATGAACAGCATTATCCATTGATTATTTCCGGGGGGAACGTATGGCAGTGAAGCAATACTCCAGACAGATGACCTTACAGTTAAGCCTTGTGCTTTTGTTGGGATGGCTTTGTTTGATGATATGGTCGGTTGCCCAATGGTTGCTGCATGATTATCACTTTGCTTTTAATGGATTGTCACGGTTGGTTGATACGCAAAGGCAAGCCATTACACCGGTCTATCAAGGTTCGTTATTGGCGGCTTTACCTTTGGATGCCAAGCCATATGTCACCCTTGCTCATCCTTATCTTGCCAAATTGGCCATCAATCCGTTTAGCGCCGATCTGATTGAAAAAACCCAACAATTGATCCATCTCATGGTGCTGACCAGTCAATGTATGTTGATCAAGTTAATGATTTTACTGGCCGCCATGCCCTTATTCGCCCTGGCTATGGTGGCGGGGCTGGTCGATGGATTGAATCAGCGCGCCATCCGCACCGCTTGTTTAGGTCGTGAATCGTCTTATGGTTTTCACCGATTAAATTACTACTTCAAAAGAGGCTTGATGATTTTGCTCATGGTTTGGTTAGGCTTGCCCATCAGCATGACACCGGCTTTTGTGTTGATTCCTGTCAGTTTATTGCTGGCTTTGATGGTGGCAATGACGGCCAGCCGCTTTAAGAAATATTTATAGGGGATGTTATGAAACGATTGATATGTTTGGCCTTACTCATCAGCAGTTTGACAACCCATGCCAATGATTCAAATTTGAATGAAACCTTGGTTCGGATCATCAATCAGATTAATGCGATTAAGCCCTTGCTGGATGAAGCGCAATCCGAGATATCGCCCAATGCGCGCATCCAGTTACACATCAATGGCTTTAAGGATGCCGAAGGTCATTATCATGCTGGGCTTCGGGATGATTTATTGGCTATCCGCAATGGCCTAATTGATTACATTAACCAACCCACTATTGCCCCTCGCAAGGTAACACCGTTAGCGCTTGATTTTGTGAGGAAACCCTAATGAGTAAAGACGAAATTGCCAGACTGTTCGCTGCCAGCTTTCAACAAAGCAGCCAAGGCGTGTCGGTGAATGTCTTTTCCAGCAGTATCCGCTTTATTGCCATTAGTCTGGTAATCATTGCGGTCATGTGGTCAATCAACCACTTTATGGGCGCAGAGGAGAAAGAACAAGATGGATTTTTACTGCGCCTTGGATCACGTCTTGTCAGGCTGGTGATTGGCCTGATGGTGTTCATTTTATTGTTATATGTCTAAGGGGATTACATGAAAACAATGCTTCGCTCGTTTTACCTCAGCGCTATTAGCGTGTTTTACGCACCTGCCATTTTTGCCGCAGATGGCTGGTTTCCAAAAATCTCCGATGCTGACAACATCGAGAATGGTTCGACAAGCATGATGAAGGTGACGGGGAATTACGTCAAACAGGGCTTGGGCTTGCTGCTGTTTATTACTGCGGTTGTCACCTTTATTAAATTTATCACCACGGTACAACACGGTATTGAAGAGTCGAAGAAAAATGAAGGCTCAATGGTCGCCTTTGGCACCTTTGCGGTGATGGGTATTACTTATCTGGCAATTAGTATTGCCTCTGGTTATGTCGGTTATTCCATGATTACCAAATTCAAAATATAGGAGGTGGATTGATGAGTCAGCCTTCATCGCGCCATTTATCGCATGACTTTGCCGCTTGGAAGGGCTTAAGCCTGCGTGAATTATTCTGGATTGTGATCAGCACCACACCAGCTACCACCATTGTGTTTATGGTTTTGGGAAGTATTTTAGGCTTTCCGATTGCCGGTGGCTGTGTGGGATTTATTGTCGGTTTCATTTTAGCCATTACCGTCTGGCCTAAAGGTATTGCCCGATTAAAAGCAGGCAAGCCTTATGGCTATGTGATGAAACAGGCTATCCAGTTAATGGTGCGATTAAGGCTCAAGCATTCCCCTTGGATGCATTACCAAGGACGCTGGAACAAGAACAAAACCGTGGGAGATCGCGATGTTTGACTACTGGAAAAAAATCGACAGCCTGCACCATCATAATCGTTTATTACTGGTCTTCATTGCTGTTTTAACGGTGATTGTGCTGGCCTTAATTGTTACCTTGTTTCAAACCCCCAAGCGCTATGAATTTTGGCTAAGTCCTAACATGGCCGCCAATGGTGGCTTGATGAAAGCCAGTGACATTCCCAATGAATATGTGCAAGGCTTTGTTACGTCTCTGATGCCCACTTTATATAGTTGGTCTAATGAAGGAAAAGAAGAATTTAATCGAAACATCAAAGGATTTCACTACTATTTCACTCCACGCCATGAGCAGTTATTACAGCAAACGCTAGCGACCTACAAAAATGCGCAATTATTTCAGCGCAGTCAGGTTGCCAGCCTGTATCGATTTATGGAACCGCAGGACATCAAAAAAATCAGCCCCAATGCATGGGAAGTCAAACTGGTGTTGCGCATTACCCAACGCTTAAAAGATAACTCGGCCATGATCATTGCGGACAAGGTGGTTGTCTATCATTTGCGCGTGGTCAAACTCACAATCTCGAAATTAAATAATCCGTTTCAATTGGCTCTGGATGGCTATACCCAACCTGAGCAGCGATTGAAGGATTTATTGGCGCAAGCGGAGGAAACCCATGAAGATAGTTAAGATTGCTTTACTCAGTTTAATCCTGACCAGTGCCAGCCATGCCCTGCAAAGCGAACATCTGGTGTGGGAAAAAGTGCCATTGACCATTGAGCTGCCCATCAAGCAGGAACGCCTGATCCAGTTTCCGCAAACCATTAAAATTATTGATCAACAATTAAGTCCAAATCTGGATATTTTGAAGGTCAAAGGCAGTTTATATCTCAAAGCGCAGGATGCCTTTAAACACGCCAGAATCATTGTGCAGCTGATCCCGGATGGGGAAGTCATCCTTTTGAATCTTAAAGCGGATGCGGGCTTTCACAACACAACCCCGATTGAAATATTAACCGATGATCCAAAACGAGATAGCAAGGCTGCCACCAGCCATTATGAATATAACGCCATTCAATTAACCCGCTTTGCCATTCAAGCATTGTATGCCCCTGAACGGGTTCGCCAGATCCCCAATGGTGTCTATCGAACGCCGATGCAAACCCATAAAACCATCCATCTGTTTTATGGTGCCAGCATTGAAGCGCATCCGATTGGCTCATGGCGTGGTGGGGCGTTACATGTTACCGCAGTCGAATTAAAAAACTTACTCAATCAACCCATTCACTTAAAGCCTTCTGATTTGATTGGCCAGTGGCAAACCGCCAGTTTTTATCCTAGTACTCGACTGAGCGCAAGAAATCAGCATGAAAGTACCGTGGTCTTTTTGGTTTCGGCTCAATCCTTTCATGAAGCCCTAACTATGCACACGAGGTTTAGCCGATGATGAAAAACAGCGGAATAAAAATACTTTCTGGATCAGTGGTTTTGGTTGTTGTACTGATTTTGATAAATGGTCGGCAAAGCACGCCTGTTACTGAAACGTCAACCAACCCTAACAACTTTAACGAAGCCATTGCCAGCCAGTTTAATGACAATATTCGGGATGTATCCGCAAGGCTTCAGGAAACTGAAAAAAAGCTTGAACAAATGCAGGGTGAAAATAAATCCCTATATGAGCGGTTACAGCAACCAGTAAAAATTGAGTCTAATCATGCATTGCAAGATGAATTATTGGCACTAAAAGAGAAAGTCAGCGCTTTAACACACAGTACCGCGAAATCTTATCCAATGGGTGACGCCATCGAAACGGCTAAAGCCCAAATCAAAGATCTGGATACCTTGCTGGATAAACCCAGTCAGCTCCATAAAGAAAACCGTTTATGGGCTGAATCCACACCAAAGGAAGATGCCCCATCCTCAACGCCTTTTTATACCATCCCTGCCGGCAGTGATTTTAGTAAAGTCACCTTGCTGTCGGCTTTAATTGGTGAAGTGCCGGTTGAAGGTAAATTAATGCAGCCTTTATTTCCCTTTTCTGCGCTCATTAGCCGCGGCGATTTAATGACCGCCAATGGGATGCACTTGCCCGATGAAATCATAGGCATGAAAGTCAGTGGTTATTCCATCGGTGTAGGATCTTTTCTCGATAATATTTCCTGTGCGCGTGCGTATGTCACCTCGGCTTTATTTGTTTTTGACGATGGTCACTTTGTAACCGTAGGCAAAGAGCAGATGAAAAGTTCCGCTGAATTAATCAATAACGACAGCATCGGTTATCTCACCACCCAATATGGCAATCCCTGCATCAAAGGCCAATACATCAGCAACGCACCGCAAGTCTTAACCTCCATGATGGCTACGGGTGCCATTCAAGGGGCGGGTTCGGCTTTGTCAAAATGGCAGATGAGCTATCAGGCCGAAGGAGGCACTGCCATAGCGACCCCCACTGGAAATTTAGGTCATTATGCTGCCGGCGGTGCGTTGGGCGAAGGCAGCCAGAAGATTGCAGACTGGTTGGAAAAACGCATCCAAGGCAGTTTCGATATGGTCTTTGTACCTGCCAGTATCAAAGTGAACAGCGGCTTTATTCCCAATCAATTGAGCCTTCACATCAATCAAACCATCACAATCGATAAAGAACTTAACGGGAGAGTATTAGATTATGGTCATCATCAACCAAAAGAATTTGATAATGCTTTGCGCTAGTCTGAGTTTATGCGCCTGTTCCACGGCAAAAGTTCCTTCTGGCACGATTCCGGAGCAGGGCTTAACAGTGAGTCAGTTGTATCAGCATAGTCAAAAGCCGATCAAGCCGGTGAAAGCTCAAAAAGTGTCGGTTAAAATAGCGCAACCTGCCTTTAAGGCATTAGCAAACCCGGAAATACCCATCCATGTCTTTGCACATGTCGCCAATATTGGTGACGAGCAGATCATCAAACCGGCCTATACCACACGCTTTTTCCTTTACAAACAAAACCAGTATGCCTTGGCATCTGAACGGTATTAGGGGGTTTTATGAATGCATTATGGGATTGGTTATTAGGCAAGGGAAATACAGTCAAACAAGGCTATGTCAATCCACAGCCCTCTTTTGCTGATCTGTTAAATATCGCTGATTTTGACAATGCGCATCAGATATTTTTATTTGCCGATGGTAAAAGTCTGGGTTCAGGCTTTGAGCTGGGCGATATTCCGGCAGAAGCCGCAGCTCCCAGCCATTTGCAAGCGGTCTTTGACAAAATACGCGATACTTTTGCCTCAGTGGTGCCGCTTCATGCCGTTGATCCATGGGTGATGCAAATGTTTGTGCAGGATGACTATGATCTTGAACCGGTCATGGAACACATTGGTCAGTATATTGAAGATAAAATCCTTCAAAGCCCGATGACGCAAGATTACCTGCATCGATTAAAGGACTTGTTCGATAAGATGTCGCGCCCTCAGGGCTTATTTCAAGATCCCAAAACAGGCCAAGCCTTTCGTGGTAGAAGGCGGCGCATTCGGGTGTTGTTTTATCGTCAATATCATTCCTTGAGTCCAAGCAGGGATGAGGCACTCAAAGAGCATCAAGAGGTTTTATCTCAAATTGAAAGTAAACTCCGCTCACCCGGATTGGCGTTAAAGCGTCTATCGGGCAAGGGTTATTATCAATGGTGGCTGCGTTGGTTTAATCCAAAACAAGCAGAGCAGTTACTCAAACAGTTTCCTTATCCAAACCCAAAGCCAGCCGGATTTAATCTGGCGCAAAATGTCTTTTTTACCCCACCTGAAAGTGATGCAAACGGCTTTATATTTGACGGGCTGAAACATCGGATTTTATATGTCGATGGACTAAAAGAAGTGCCAGCCATTGGCCTTATTTCAAGAGAACGGCCACAAGCCAACCCTAAACACCGCTATGCCTTATTGGATACCCTGCCTGAAGGCAGTATTTACACCATTCAAGTCGTCTTTGCCAATGACACTGCGCTTGATGCGCATTTAACCCGGCTGGAAAAAGGCATCGTTGGCACCAGCCTAAAGCCTCAGCAAGTGCGTGATGATATTAAGACTGCCCGCAATGAATTAACCATGGGCAATCGCTTGTTCTGGGTGAATCAGGCGGTTTTTTATCGTGCTGATGATACGCAGGCAATTGAGAAAAGACTGCATGATATTTTCGTTGAAGCCAAAATGCCCTTGATAGAATCACGCTTTGATATTCATCCGCTTAATTCTTATCTTAACGCACTGCCTTTTAACTTCATCCCACAATACGCCAGACAATATTTATGTTATGACCGGTTGATGTATGCCACGGAACTCGCGGCCTTACTCCCTGTGTATGGCCGCAATCAAGGCGCGAGGCATCTGCCGTGTTTTACCTTTTTTAACCGTCTGGGTGAACCGGTCTTTTTTGATTTGCTGCATCATGATTTTGTCAGCCAAAATTCACACTGCGCCATCTTTGCCAATTCTGGCGGTGGTAAATCGGTATTGACGGGCTGGCTGATTCAATCCTTACTGGCGATAAAAAATGCCCGTATTGTCCTGTTTGAAATGGGCAATTCATTTGATCGCTTATTAACCCACTGCCAAAAACATGGCCTGAAAACCAAGCAATTATTGCTGTCGAACCAAAAAGACAAAGCCGTTCCGCTTAATCCATTTTGCGATGCCTACAAAGCCATCCCTGAAATTTCCGAGCAGTCATCGAAGGTGGCTGAGCAATTGATGCAATTAAAAAAAGAACTATCACTTCCTGCCAGCGAAGATGAACTGCAATGCCAGAATGAAACCCGATCCTATTTAACCGAACTGGCATTGGCCTTAAGAACCATGATCACCGAGGCCAACAATCGGGAAGAAGAAGGCTTTACCCTGGCTGATGAAACGCTGTTAATTGAAATATTGGGCGATGCGATTTTAGACTCTGTGCAGAAAAAAATCCCGCAGATGCTCAGCGAGCATGTACTGCAAGCCTTTGAACGGCGCATTGCAATAGAGCTGATCCCACGTAAAAAAGAACGGCTGCAAGATATGGCGGATCGATTAAAAAGCTATGTCATCAACAGCTCAAAAGCACGTTTTTTTAATGTACCTACTGAACCCTTGGATGATTTTGATATTTTCCATATCGATATTTCAGCGATTAAAGACGATCGGGGCAAGCTGGCATTGGTGATGGTGTCCTTATTACCCCGAATTCTGGCCATGGCCGAGCGCACGCAAAATGATCCCAGACCGATGTTTCTGATTATTGATGAAGCGCATTTGCAGTTTGAAATTGATGTCATTGTCTCTTATGCCACCTTAATCGCCAAAGTTGCGCGTAAACTTGGCCTTTGGTTGATTCCGGTTACCCAAAATGTGGCTGATATGAGTTCAGCCAAAGCCACCAAGATTTTATCGTTGATTGAAACTTGGATTGCCCTTGGTCTGGATGAAAATGAAATCACCAACATCAAACAGTTTAAAACCCTGACCCCACAACAAGAAGCATTGATTCGTGACATTGATTCACAAAAGGGAGTGAATGCCGAAGCCGTCCTATTGGGTTCACGCTATCAGG